>NZ_VDLV01000010.1:119536-261389 GCF_013608025.1 Pseudomonas brassicacearum subsp. neoaurantiaca
TCTTACGACAAACGCAGACAGCTCCCGGCTGTCACAGTCCCCCGACAATGCTAAGGTTCTGCCCTAGCTTTTGCATTTTCAAGGATGCCTTTGATGCCGGACGCAACGTCCCTTAGCCCAGCTTTCATGGTGGTTCACGGGAATCGCCTTGATGAATTGCGCAGCCTGGTGATCAGCCTGATGCGGCGTTACCCGCTGGCCCCTCTTGAAAATGAAATCGCGCTGGTACAAAGCAACGGTATCGCCCAATGGCTTAAGCTCGCGCTGGCTGAGGACCCGGAAGACGACGATAGCGGCGGTTGCGGCATTGCGGCAGCCATTGATGTGCAGTTGCCAGGTAGCTTCATGTGGCAACTCTATCGAATGGTGCTCGGGCGTGACGAAATCCCTGCCAAATCCCTTTTGGACAAGGCCCCGCTCACATGGCGGTTGATGCGTCTCCTGCCGCAGTTGATCGAACAGCCTCATTTCGAACCCCTGCGACGTTTTCTCACTCATGACGCTGACTTGCGCAAGCGGTACCAACTGTCTGAGCGTCTGGCTGATCTGTTTGACCAGTATCAGGTCTACCGTGCCGACTGGCTTGAAGACTGGGCACAGGGGCGACACCAGACGAGAACCGTCCGCGGTGAAATCAAGCCGCTCGCGGCGGCCAATTGCTGGCAAGCGGAGTTGTGGCGAGCCCTGTTGGTGGATGTAGGGGAGAAGGGCATGGCCCAAAGCCGTGCCGGTGTTCATCAGCGCTATCTGGAGTGCATCAACAGCCTGGAAGCCGCTCCACAAGGCTTGCCTGCGAGAGTAATCGTCTTTGGCATATCGTCATTGCCCGCCCAAGTCCTCGAGGCTCTTGCCGGGCTCTCACGGTTTAGCCAGGTTTTGCTGTGTGTCCACAATCCATGCCGACATCATTGGGCAGATATCGTGGCGGACAAGGACCTGCTGCGCCACCAATACAAACGGCAGGCACGCAAGCGCGGCATGCCCGAAGTCCTCGACTCGCAAACGTTGCATCAACATGCTCACCCTTTATTGGCTGCCTGGGGAAAACAGGGGCGCGACTATATCAATCTGCTCGACAGTTACGATGACCCCACGACCTATCGCTCGGTGTTCCGCGAAGGGCGAATCGATCTGTTCAGCGACGGCCAACCCGCCACCCTCCTCAGCCAGTTGCAGAATGACATTCTTGAATTGCGTCCCTTGGACGAAACTCGAGAGCAGTGGCCGGCGGTCGATACCCAGGAAGATGAGTCCATCCGCTTCCATATCGCCCACAGCGCGCAACGCGAAGTCGAGATCCTCCATGATCAGCTCCTTGCTCAGTTCAGTAAGGATCCGACCTTGCGCCCCCGCGACATCATCGTCATGGTTCCGGATATCGACAGTTATGCGCCGCATATTCGTGCGGTGTTCGGTCAACTTGATAAATTCGACGCTCGTTTCATTCCATTCACCCTGACCGACCAAGGCCAGCGGGGACGTGACCCGCTTCTGATCGCAGTGGAACATCTGCTCAAGCTTCCTGATAGTCGCTTTCCAGTGAGCGAGATCCTTGATCTGCTGGACGTCCCGGCGTTGCGCGAGCGGTTTGGCATTGGCGAGTCCGATTTGCCAACGCTGCACCGTTGGATCGAGGGGGCCGGCATCCGTTGGGGAATGAGTGCCGAACATCGTGCCGGGCTGGGTTTGCCAGCAGAGCTTGAACAGAACAGCTGGCGTTTCGGCCTGCGTCGCATGTTATTAGGGTATGCGGTCGGCAATTCGCAGGCTTACGAAGGCATCGAGCCGTATGACGAAATCGGCGGTCTCGATGCGGCGTTGATCGGTCCTCTGGTGGCGTTGCTGGATGCCTTGGAAGTCGCTCATCAGGAGCTCAGCCAGCCAGCATCGCCTCAGGATTGGGGCGCGCGCCTGCATGACCTGATGCAGCTGTTCTTCTTGGCGAGTAATGAACACGACGATTATCTGCTGACCCAGCTCGAAGACCTGCGTGAGACCTGGCTGGAAACCTGCGAGTCGGTTGCCCTGCACGATGAGCTGCCATTGACGGTTGTAAGGGAGGCCTGGCTGGCCGGGTTGGACCAGGGGCGATTGTCCCAGCGATTCCTCGCTGGTGCGGTCAACTTTTGTACCTTGATGCCGATGCGAGCGATCCCCTTCAAGCTGGTCTGTTTGCTGGGAATGAATGACGGTGATTACCCTCGAGCCCAACCGCCGTTGGACTTCGACCTGATGGGCAGCGATTATCGGCCTGGCGATCGCTCTCGGCGCGAGGATGATCGGTACTTGATGCTGGAGGCGCTTCTTTCAGCACGGGAAAAACTTTACATCAGTTGGGTGGGACGCAGCATTCGTGACAATAGCGAACGACCGCCATCCGTTCTCGTCGGCCAGCTACGCGATCATCTTGCCAGTGGCTGGCGGTTGGCGGATGACAAGGGAAGCCTTCTTGACGCACTCACCCAGGCGCATCCTCTACAACCGTTCAGTGCTCGCTATTTTTACCAGGACGATCAGCTATTCAGTTATGCCAGCGAATGGCGAGTGATTCATGAGTCCCAAGATCACACGCAGATGCCTCAGCGATTGGCCCCTTATGTTCAGGAAGAACCCTTGGGACTTGGTCAGTTGCAGGATTTCCTGCGCAATCCTGTCCGTCATTTTTTCAGCCAGCGACTCAAGGTGTTTTTCGAGAGCATCGAAGCTCCCTTGGCGGATGATGAGCCTTTCGTGCTTGATGCGCTGCAGCGTTACAGCTTGAGTGACAGCCTGCTCGAAGCCGCGCTCATTCGTCTCGACCAACCTGATCTTGCATTGCAGGCGCATGCCAAACGGCTCCAGAACAGTGGCCTGTTACCCATGGCTGGTTTTGGTGAAAGCATGCAGCGTGAGTTGATCGAGCCATTGCCTGACTTGCTCCAACGTTACCAGCAGCTTTTGGCGTTGTGGCCGAATCCGCTGACAAGCGCCGTACCCATCAATCTGCAATTGGACGATGTGAGTGTCGAAGGTTGGCTCAGTGGTCTGCACCAGCGATCTGATGGTGCGGTCTTGGCGATTACCGCCATCCCCAACAGCATCGGCTCCACCAAGACTCGGAAATGGCATCGCCTGATACGACCTTGGGTAAATCATCTTGTGGCGTGCGCCAACGGACTTTCGATGACAACCGCATTGGTCGCCAGTGATGACAGCTTGCTGTTGGCGCCGTTTGAAGAAGCTGTTGCGCGAAGACTGCTCGGTGATCTGTTGCAAGCCTGGCAGACAGGCATGCGTGAGCCGCTGCCGATCGCGGTGAAGACTGCCTTTGCCTGGCTCGGTCAGAGCGATCCCGGAAAGGCCGAAGCGGCGGCTCGAAAAGCCTATGAAGGCGACGGTCTGAATTTCGAAGGCGAGCGGCGGGAAAGCCCGGCCCTGGCTCGACAGTTCGCTGACTTCGACGCGCTCACTGCAGACGAAACATTTCCCGACTGGTGCGATGCGCTTTATCGTCCGTTATTCGAAGCGTCCTGGCGTTCACTGGTCGATGAGGACGTGCGTTCATGAGTCGGCAAACTCCGTTGGCCCTGGCCTTCCCACTGCGTGGCAGTCAGTTGATCGAGGCCAGCGCCGGTACTGGCAAGACCTTCACCATTTCGGCTTTGTACTTGCGCCTGGTATTGGGTCACGGTGGATCGGCGGCCGGTTTTGGTCGCGAACTGCTTCCTCCACAGATCCTGGTGGTGACCTTTACCGATGCCGCCACCAAGGAGTTGCGCGACCGTATCCGTACGCGCCTGGCAGAGGCGGCGCGTTTTTTTCGCGACGAAATTCCTGCTCCAGACTCGTTGGTAACAGCGTTGCGTGACGAGTTTGACGAAGGGCAATGGCCTGCCTGTGCCAACCGACTCGATATCGCAGCGCAATGGATGGATGAGGCGGCTGTTTCGACGATCCATGGCTGGTGCCAGCGCATGTTGCGCGAGCATGCCTTTGACAGTGGAAGCTTGTTTACCCAGACCCTGGAAACCGATCACAGCGAACTGCTCGGCGAGGTGCTGCGCGACTATTGGCGGCTGTTCTGCTATTCGATGCAAGGCGAGGCGTTGGATTGGGTGCGTACCCACTGGGGTGGGCCTGCGGCATTGTTGCCGCGAGTAAAAGGCCTGTTTTCCAACGGGCGTGGCAATGATGATGGGCTTGAGCCCGCGGAGCTTATCGCCGCATCCCTGCAAGAGCGCAGCGCCGCCCTGCTTGATCTCAAGGCGCCGTGGCGTCAGTGGGCGGTGGAGTTGCTGGAGATATGCCAGCAAGGTGTTGCCAATAAAAGTGTCGACGGGCGCAAGATGCAAGCCCGCTATTTTGAACCGTGGTTCCAGAAGATCACGGCCTGGGTAGAGGATGAAAGCGTTGAGCTTTTGGACATCGGCACGGGATTCACGCGGTTGACACCAGAGGGGATGGCCGAAGCCTGGAAGGGCGAAGTGCCAAATCACCCCGGCCTGGACGCGATGTCAGGTCTCAAGGCCGGCCTGGACGCGTTGCCGACACCCGATGCAGCGGTGTTGCAGCATGCCGCGCAATGGGTAGGGGAGCGCTTCGAGGCGGAAAAGCGTCGCCGAGCGGAAATGGGCTTCGACGATATGTTGTTGCGTCTGGACGCGGCGCTGCAGGCTGAAGGCGGGGAACGTCTGGCGAGTGTGATTCGTGAGCAGTTTCCGGTCGCTCTGATCGATGAGTTCCAGGACACCGACCCGGTCCAGTACCGGATATTCGAAAGTATTTATCGCATCAAGGACAACGATCCCGAAACAGGGCTGTTCCTGATCGGCGACCCGAAACAGGCCATTTATGCTTTCCGGGGGGCCGACATTTATACCTACCTGCGCGCCCGGGAAGCCACTGCCGGCAGGCTGCATACGCTGGGAACGAACTTCCGTTCCAGCCATGCCATGGTCGGCGCCGTGAACCATATTTTCCAGAACGCGGAAACCCGTCCAAAAGGGCGCGGGGCTTTCCTGTTCCGAGAACCCTCGGGGGAAAATCCGGTACCGTTCCTCGCGGTGGGATCCCAAGGACGAAAGGAATCCTTGCTGATCGCAGGACAAACCGTCCCCGCATTGAATGTCTGGCACCTGGCGTCGGACCAACCACTCTCTGGCGCAATGTATCGGCAACACATGGCTGCTACCTGCGCCACTGAGATCACGGCGCTGCTCAACGGCGGCCAATCGGGGCGTGATGGGTTTGTCATTGATGGGGAAGTGGTGCGTGGGCTGCTGCCGGCGGATATCGCCATTCTGGTTCGCGATGGCAAGGAAGCGCAGGCCGTGCGCGGCGAGTTGTCTGCACGAGGCGTACGTAGCGTCTACCTGTCCGACAAGGATTCGGTGTTTGCCGCGCAAGAAGCACGGGACTTGCTGACTTGGCTGAAGGCATGCGCCGAGCCGGATGACGAACGCCCATTGCGAGCGGCACTGGCCAGTATCACATTGAATTTGCCGCTGACGGAGCTGGAGCGCCTGAATCAGGATGAGCTGGCATGGGAAAGTCGCGTCATGCAGTTTCGTGGGTATCGGCAGGTCTGGCGTACCCAGGGTGTGCTGCCGATGTTGCGGCGCCTGCTGCACGATTTCAAATTGCCCCAGGCCTTGATGACGCGGAACGACGGGGAGCGGGTGCTGACCAATTTGCTGCATCTATGCGAACTGTTGCAGCAGGCTGCCGTCGAGCTGGATGGCGAGCAGGCACTGATTCGGTATCTATCCGAGCATCTGGCGTTGACCGGGCAGGCCGGAGAAGAACAGATCCTGCGCCTGGAAAGCGATGAGCAGTTGGTCAAGGTGGTGACGATTCACAAGTCCAAGGGACTCGAATATCCGTTGGTCTTCCTGCCGTTCATTTGCTCGACGAAACCGGTGGACGGCAGCCGATTGCCTTTGCATTACCACGACGAAGCCCGCCAGGCGCAAATCAGTCTCACGCCTACCCCCGAATTGATCGCCAAGGCCGATGATGAACGCCTGGCCGAAGACCTGCGCCTCCTGTATGTGGCGCTGACTCGCGCCCAGCATGCCTGCTGGCTGGGTGTCGCCGATCTCAAGCGTGGCAGCAACAGCCGCTCGATCCTGCACCTGTCAGCGCTGGGTTATCTATTGAGCGGTGGCGCACCGCTCACGGAGTCGGTGGCGTTGCGGCAATGGCTGGAAGATTTGCAACAAGGCAGCCAAGCGGTGAGCTGCCAGGAGATGCCCCAGGCCAACGATGACCACTACCGGCCTGCCCAAAACGAAGCGGTGTTGCGCGCACCTTTGTTGCCGGCACGCAAAGCCAGCGAGAATTGGTGGATCGCTTCCTACAGCGCATTGCGCCTGGGCGAAACGCTTAGCGCGGGCGGTGACACCGCACCGGAAAATCCACAGGCGCAGAAACAGTTCGATGACGAGCGTCTTGACCCGGATGCCCCCAGGGAAGTGGTTGCCGTCGGCGGCGACATCCATCGCTTTCCACGTGGCCCGAACCCGGGCACGTTCCTGCACGGTCTTCTGGAATGGTCGGCCAGGGAAGGATTTACCACCACACCAGCGGTAATCGAGGATGCTATTGCCCGACGTTGCAACCGCCGAGGCTGGAAAGGCTGGATCACCACGCTAGGCGACTGGTTGCAGCACCTGATTACAACACCCTTGCATATCGGTGGCGGCCAGGCTCCGGTGTTGTTGACGCACCTGACTCGGTTCCAGGTCGAAATGGAGTTCTGGTTCGCCAGTCACAAAGTCGATGTGCTCAAGCTTGACGAACTCGTCTGCCGATTCACCCATGGCGGCGTGGCTCGTATCGCGGCGGAGCCGGTGTTGCTCAACGGCATGTTCAAGGGTTTCATCGACTTGACCTTCGAACATGACGGTCGGTACTACGTGGCTGATTACAAGTCCAACTGGCTGGGGGCTGATGACACGGCCTACACCGTGCAGGCGATGGAACAATCGATCCTGGATAATCGCTACGACTTGCAATACGTCCTGTACCTGTTGGCACTGCATCGCCAGCTCAAGGCGCGCTTGCCCGATTATGACTACGACCGGCATGTCGGCGGAGCGCTGTATATATTCTTGCGTGGTACGCGCGCAGCCAGCCAAGGCGTGTATTTCACCAAGCCCCCACGAGCGTTGATCGAACAACTCGATCGCCTGTTCCAAGGGGCACCCGAACCCAAGGCCGAACCGGCGTGGGTACAGGGAGAGCTGTTATGAGTCGTTCTTTTGCCGATCTGCTCCCCAAACCGTCCGAAGACGAGAGCCTGGCCAACCTTGCGCCGCTGAGTCAGGCGAGTGATCTGTTGCTGCTGCTCACGCGTTGGGTGGAGCGCGGCTGGCTTCGAGCCTTGGACAAGGCGTTCGTCGCATTCCTCCATGAGCTGGAGCCCAACGATGATCCGCTGGTACTGCTCGCCGCGGCTCTGACCAGCCATCAACTGGGTCATGGGCACGTCTGCCTGGATCTTTTCGAGACACTCAGCGAGCCGGATTTCGCATTGTCGCTTCCTCCCGAGGGCGACGTTCAGACAGGCGCAACGTTGTTGCCGTCGCAGATATTGCAAGCGCTGGACGCTGCCCATTGGTGCAAGGTCCTGGCATCCAGCCGCCTGGTGGCCCTGGCGGTCGACATGACTGAAGAGGCGCAGCAGCGGCCGTTGGTACTGTCGGGCAAACGCCTCTATCTGCGCCGTTACTGGGCCTATGAACGGCGGATCGATGAAGCGTTGCGTCAACGGCTGGCCGATCATGGCGCAGCGCCCGATGACCTGCGCGAACGCCTTGCGGGATTGTTCGGAGTGGCCAGCGCCACAGGTCCGATCGACTGGCAGAAGCTGGCCTGCGCGCTGGCGACCCGGAGCGCCTTCAGCATCGTGACTGGCGGCCCGGGCACCGGCAAGACCACCACGGTGGTGCGCCTGCTTGCCTTGTTGCAGGCGCCGGCTGTCGAGGCTGGGAAACCGCTGCGTATTCGCCTGGCCGCGCCCACGGGCAAGGCAGCGGCGCGCTTGACCGAGTCCATCAGCCAGCAGGTCCGGACGCTGGATGTGACCGATGGCGTACGCGAGCGCATTCCCTGCGATGTCACCACCGTCCATCGTTTGCTGGGCAGCCGCCCCGGCACTCGGCATTTTCGCCATCATCGGGGCAATCGCTTGCCACTGGATGTGCTGGTGGTTGATGAAGCGTCGATGATCGACCTGGAAATGATGGCGAATTTGCTGGATGCACTGCCGCCTCATGCGCGGCTGGTGCTGCTGGGAGACAAGGACCAGTTGGCGTCGGTCGAGGCTGGCGCCGTGCTGGGGGATCTATGTCGGGATGCCGAGGAGGGCTGGTATAGCCCGCAGACCCTGGCTTGGCTCGAGTCCGTCAGCGGCGAGAACCTGGCGGCCAGCGACCTGAAGCAGGACCTCGAGGGGGCTCATCCCCTGGCCCAGCAAGTCGTCATGCTCAGGCATTCCCGGCGCTTTGGCGAAGGCAGCGGCATTGGGCAATTGGCCCGCAGCGTGAATCAGCAGCAGCCGGAGAAAGCCCGTCAGCTACTGCGGGGTGGTCAATATGCGGACCTGTTTTCCCTTGCGCTCAAAAGCGAGCATGACGGAGTGCTGGAGCGCTTTCTGCTCGATGGCCAAGCAGATGGCCCGCAAGGGTATCGGCATTACCTGAACCTGTTGCGGCAACGGCGCCCGGACATTTCTCGTCCATTGGAAGACAGTTGCTGGACGGATTGGGCCAGGGATGTCCTGGCGGCATTCGATGAGTTCCAGTTGCTCTGTGCCGTGCGCAAAGGCCCGTGGGGTGTCGAGGGGCTGAATCAGCGGATCACGGCTGCGTTGCTCAAGGCTCGTTTGATCGACAACGATCACCTCTGGTACGAGGGGCGTCCGGTACTGATGACTCGCAACGACTACGGGCTCGGGTTGATGAACGGCGATATTGGCATCGCCCTCAAGCTGCCTGAGCGTGAAGGGCCTGAGGCGGGCAGGCAGGTGTTGAGAGTCGCCTTCCCTCGCAACGATGGCCAAGGTGGCGTGCGTTTTGTCCTCCCCAGTCGCCTGAATGATGTGGAAACGGTGTACGCCATGACGGTGCACAAATCCCAAGGCTCGGAGTTCACCCACACGGCGCTCATCCTTCCCGATGCGTTGAACCCTGTGTTGACCAAGGAACTGGTATACACGGCGATTACCCGGGGCAAGCAATGGTTCAGTCTCATAGAACCGAGGGCCGGGGTATTCGAGGAGGCCGTGCGCCGCAAGGTCAAGCGCCTGAGCGGGTTGATGTTGGAATGGGAGCAGAGTGGCTGATCGATCAGCTTTCACCTTTGATGCTTCGATCGCGGTTCCGCCTGTTTTTTGTCGAAAAGCGCCGCAAGGCACTGGTCTCGCTGGCTTTTTGACACTGTGTTATCGTTTCGGCTCTTATCTAACCAGGGATCATCCAGGATGGTGGCAGTTCGGGGGGCAGCGTGCAGCAAGGACTGGAAGCCTCATGTGCTGGCCGGCTTCCTGTGGCTGCTGTCATTCGTGGTGGTCGCCCAAGAACAGGCAATCCCCGACCGCGCCGACCAGCGCGCCGAAGCGGTCACCCAGGTTGTGCTGGGTATCCTCAGCTATGCCCGTTGGCCTGTGGAGCCGACACAATTACAGCTCTGCATCGTCGGTCCGACTCAATACACCGATGTGCTTGTCAAAGGTACGACCCAGGCCACGGGCCGACCGGTGTCCGTACAACGGGTGCTGGCAGATCATCCTGGCATCGCCGATGACTGCAACGCCGTCTACATTGGCAGGCTGACCAATGATGAACGCTCACGCCTGTTCACTTCATTGATAGGCAAACCTGTGTTGAGCATCAGCGAAGGGGGCGATCAATGCACCGTAGGCAGTCTGTTCTGCTTGCGGGTAGGCGATGAGCAAGTGTCGTTCGAGGTCAACCTTGATTCGGTGGCGCGCAGTGGCGTGCGAATTCATCCGAGCGTTCTCCAGCTTTCACGTCGCAGGCCGGTCGCCCCATGAGTTCGTCAAAACTACGAACTCGTCCCACGTTGGGCTCGGTCATCGGTCGCGGCCATCTGATCGTCGCGCTGGTGGCGATCACCATGGCCAGTGTTTCCCTGACGCTGCTCGGCGTGCTCGCCTTGCGGGTCTACGCCGATCACAACCTGCATTTGATCGCCCGTTCAATCAATTACACCGTGGAAGCCGCCGTGGTGTTTGATGACGCGGCCGCCGCCACGGAAGCGCTGGCGCTGATTGCCGCCACCGAAGAAGTCGCCGATGCACAGATATTCAATGAGCACGGTCGGCTTTTGGCTCATTGGCAGCGACCCGACACCGGTCTCTTGTCGGGGCTGGAATTGCATATCGCGAAGGCATTCCTGGAAAAACCTATCAGCCTTCCCATCGTCCACCAAGGGCAGAACATCGGTAGGATCTTGCTGGCGGGACATGGCGGAAGCCTGTTGCGCTTTTTGCTCAGCGGTTTGGCGGGCATTGTTTTATGTACGGCGATAAGCGCCTGGGTCGCGCTGTATCTGGCGAGACGCCAGTTGCGGTCGATTACCGGGCCGCTGCGCAGCCTGGCTGAAGTGGCTCACGCCGCGCGTTGCGAGCGCGCCCTGGATCGCCGCGTGCCGCCGGCCGATATTGCTGAACTGGACAACCTGGGCAACGACTTCAACGCTTTGCTTGCCGAACTGGAATCCTGGCAGACCCATCTGCAAAGTGAAAACGAATCGTTGGCTCACCAGGCCAGCCATGACAGCCTGACCGGATTGCCTAACCGGGCATTTTTCGAAGGTCGATTGATCCGCGCATTGCGCAATGCCAGTAAGCTCGACGAGCAGGTGGCCGTCCTGTACCTGGACAGCGACCGCTTCAAGGGCATCAATGACAACTTCGGTCACGCTGCCGGCGACGCGGTGCTGACTGCCGTGGCGACCCGGGTCCGTGCGCAGTTGCGAGAGAATGACCTGGTCGCGCGTCTGGGGGGCGATGAGTTTGCCGTGCTGCTGACGCCGCTGCACAAGGTCGAGGATGCCGAGCGGATCGCTGAAAAAATCATTGCCAGCATGGATATGCCGATTCAGTTGCCCGGCAATGCCTCGGTCCTGACGTCCCTCAGTGTCGGTATCGCGGTTTTCCCCGAACATGGCGCCACGCCGGGCGCCTTGCTGAGTGCCGCCGATGCGGCGATGTACCAGGCCAAACGCCTCGCCCGAGGCGGCCAACACACGGCGGGGTCGGAGCACCCGGTCGCGGATCTTCAAACCAGGAGCTGATTGCATGCGTTCAAATGCTCGTTTCCCCCTGCTGCGATTCGCAGCATTTTTATTGCTCGCCTTTTTTACCCTCTCGGGATGCCAGACGGCGCCGCAGAAGGGCCTGTCCCCTGCGCAAATCGCCGTGCTCAAGGAACAGGGATTCAAGCTGACGGAGGAGGGCTGGGCCTTCGGTCTCTCCGGCAAAGTGCTGTTTGGCAGTGACGTGGAAAGCCTCAACCCGGCCAGTACCGAAATTGTCGAGCGGATCGGCAAGGCACTGCTGGGCGCGGGTATCGAGCGAGTACGTGTCGACGGTCATACCGACGCATCAGGCTCCCAAGCCTATAACGAACAACTGTCGATACGCCGGGCCAACAGCGTTGGCAAGGTCCTGACAGGCGTGGGCATGCGCGAAGAGAACGTCCAGCTGCGCGGCCTGGGCAGTAGCCAACCTGTCGCGTCCAACGACACGGCCAGCGGCCGCACCGAGAACCGTCGCGTTGCCATCGTGGTCATTGCCGACTAATCGGCGAACACCATCTCCCGGCTGTCGCCCATCAGCAATGGCCGGTTCTGTTCAGTCACCTCGCGAATGTAATCCCACAACAATGTAATCCGCTTGAGCTTGCGCAGGTCTTCCCGGCAGTACATCCAGAACTGCCGGGTGACCGTGATTTCCTCCGGCAGCACTGGCAACAGGCGTGGGTCCTGGGCCGCGAGGAAGCACGGCAGGATCGCCAGCGAGCGGCCTTGCTGCGCCGCGACGAATTGCGCGATCACGCTGGTGCTGCGCAGATGGGCATGCGCGCCAGGCAGGACGTTGGCCAGGTACAGCAGCTCGGAACTGAATGCCAGATCGTCCACATAGCTGATAAACGAATGCTTGCCCAAGTCTGCCGGACGGTGGATGGGCGGGTGGTTGTCCAGGTATTGCTGGGTGGCGTAGAGCTGCAGGCGGTAGTCGCACAGCTTGCAGCATACGTATGGGCCGTGTTCCGGGCGTTCGAGGGCGATGACGATATCGGCTTCGCGCTTGGAGAGGCTGATGAAGTGCGGCAGCGGCAGGATGTCCACGGAAATGGCCGGGTAGGCGTCGACGAAATGGCTCAGTTGCGGCGTGATGAAAAAACTGCCGAAGCCTTCTGTGCAGCCCATGCGCACATGGCCGGACAGCGCGACGCCGGAGCCTGAAACCTGTTCGCAAGCCATGTGCAGCGTGCTTTCGATCGATTCGGCGTAGCCCAGCAATCGCTGGCCTTCGGCCGTCAGGACAAAACCGTTGGTCCGGGATTTTTCGAACAGCAGCGTGCCCAACGAAGCTTCCAGCGAGCTGATGCGTCGCGACACCGTGGTGTAGTCGACGGCCAGGCGCTTGGCGGCCGTGCTGGCCTTGCGGGTACGGGCCACTTCGAGGAAAAACTTGAGGTCATCCCAATTCAGCGACCCCAGGGAGGTGATGTTTTTTTGCATGATGGACCGGACTTTATGTGCGTTCTTATTAGAAGTTTGCACATCTATACTCCAAAAACCGTCTTCTCACCAAGGTGTCTGTTCACCTTGGTCGTTGCTGAACCAGCGCTCTCTTATAAGAACAATCCCGGAGGCCAGCATGAACGTTTCCCTTACACCCAGCGACACTGCCCTGCAAACCGTCAGACTGTTGATCGATGGCGAGTGGGTTGAATCCCAATCCAACGAATGGCACGACATCGTCAATCCGGCCACCCAGCAGGTATTGGCGAAGGTTCCGTTTGCCACGGCCTCGGAAGTCGATGCCGCCATCGCCGCTGCCCAGCGTGCTTTCCAGACCTGGAAACTGACGCCCATCGGTGCGCGCATGCGCATCATGCTCAAGCTCCAAGCCTTGATTCGCGAGCATTCCAAGCGCATCGCCGCGGTGCTCAGCGCCGAGCAAGGCAAGACCATCGCCGATGCCGAGGGTGATATTTTCCGTGGCCTGGAAGTGGTCGAGCACGCCTGTTCCATCGGCACGCTGCAGATGGGCGAGTTTGCCGAGAACGTCGCCGGGGGCGTGGATACCTACACGCTGCGCCAACCGATCGGGGTCTGCGCGGGCATTACGCCATTCAACTTCCCGGCGATGATTCCGCTGTGGATGTTCCCGATGGCCATCGCTTGCGGCAATACCTTTGTGCTCAAGCCATCGGAACAGGATCCGTTGTCGACCATGCTCCTGGTGGAGCTGGCCATCGAGGCCGGCGTACCGGCGGGCGTGCTCAACGTGGTGCACGGCGGCAAGGATGTGGTGGATGCGCTCTGCACGCACAAGGACATCAAGGCCGTTTCCTTTGTCGGTTCGACGGCGGTCGGCACTCATGTCTATGACTTGGCGGGCCGCCATGGCAAGCGCGTGCAGTCGATGATGGGCGCCAAGAACCATGCAGTGGTGTTGCCCGATGCCAATCGTGAACAAACCCTCAACGCCTTGGTTGGCGCCGGTTTCGGCGCGGCGGGCCAGCGTTGCATGGCTACCTCCGTGGTGGTGATGGTGGGCGCGGCCAAGCAATGGTTGCCGGAGCTCAAGGCCTTGGCGCAGAAACTCAAGGTCAACGCCGGCAGCGAGCCGGGAACTGATGTCGGCCCGGTGATTTCCAAGCGTGCCAAGGCGCGAATCCTTGAGTTGATCGAAAGCGGCGTGCAGCAAGGCGCGAAGCTGGAACTCGATGGCCGTGGCATCAGCGTGCCAGGCTTCGAACAAGGCAATTTTGTCGGCCCGACTCTGTTTTCCGGCGTGACGACCGACATGCGCATCTACACCGAAGAGATCTTCGGCCCGGTGCTGGTGGTGCTGGAAGTCGATACCCTCGACCAGGCCATCGCCTTGGTCAACGCCAACCCATTCGGCAACGGCACTGGCCTGTTCACCCAGAGCGGTGCGGCGGCGCGCAAATTCCAGAGCGAAATCGACGTCGGGCAGGTGGGCATCAACATCCCGATCCCGGTGCCGGTACCGTTCTTCAGTTTTACCGGTTCCCGTGGTTCGAAACTCGGCGACCTCGGTCCTTACGGCAAACAAGTGGTGCAGTTCTACACTCAGACCAAGACCGTGACCGCGCGCTGGTTCGATGACGACAGCGTCAATGACGGTGTGAACACCACCATCAATCTGCGTTGAGGAGCCGGACATGAATATTGCATTTATCGGCCTGGGCAACATGGGCGCACCCATGGCGCGCAACTTGCTCAAGACCGGCCACTCGCTGAACCTGTTCGACTTGAACCAGGCGGTGCTGGCTGAGCTGGCGGCGCTGGGCGGCACCATCAGTGCCTCGCCGCGCGACGCGGCCCAGGGCGCGTCGATGGTGATAACCATGCTGCCAGCCGCCGCCCATGTGCGCAGCGTCTGGCTGGGTGAGGACGGTGTGCTTGCCGGCATCGCCGCCGGTACGCCGGCTGTGGATTGCAGCACCATCGATCCCCAGACTGCCCGCGACGTAGCGGCTGCTGCGGCGAAGCAAGGCGTGGCCATGGCTGATGCGCCTGTCTCGGGCGGTACCGGCGGCGCGGCGGCGGGCACGCTGACTTTCATGGTTGGCGCTACGGACGAGCTGTTCGCCACCCTTCAGCCGGTGCTGGCGCAAATGGGCCGCAACATCGTGCATTGCGGCGAAGTCGGCACCGGGCAGATTGCCAAGATTTGCAACAACCTGCTGCTGGGGATTTCCATGGTGGGTGTCAGCGAAGCCATGGCGCTGGGCGATGCCTTGGGGATCGACACTCAGGTATTGGCCGGCATCATCAACAGTTCGACCGGGCGATGCTGGAGCTCTGATACCTACAACCCGTGGCCTGGCGTGATCGAAACGGCGCCGGCATCCCGTGGTTATACCGGCGGTTTCGGTGCGGACTTGATGCTCAAGGACCTGGGCCTGGCCACCGAAGCGGCGCGTCAGGCTCGTCAGCCGGTGATATTGGGGGCAGTGGCGCAGCAGCTGTATCAGGCGATGAGCCAGCGGGGCGAGGGCGGCAAGGACTTTTCGGCGATTGTGAACAGCTATCGCAAGCCGCAGTAAACCTGTGGTATCGAGAGGCTTTTGTGGCGAGGGAGCTTGCTCCCGCTGGGCTGCGTAGCAGCCCTGTTTGTTGGCGGTTGCTGCGCAACCGAGCGGGAGCCAGCTCCCTCGCCACAGGTGGTCTCTCGGTTTTTTGTTTCAGGCAAACACGAAATATTTGCGCACGGTCTCGACCACTTCCCAAGTACCTTTCATGCCCGGCTCGACGACGAAAATATCACCGGCGCGCAGATGGATCGGCGCCATGCCGTCCGGGGTGATTACGCAGTAACCTTCCTGAAAATGGCAGTATTCCCACTTCACGTAATCCACACGCCATTTGCCCGGCGTGCAGATCCAGGTGCCCATGATCTTGCTGCCGTCTTCGCTGGTGTAGGCGTTGAGGTTGACGGTGTGCGGGTCGCCTTCAAGCTTTTCCCATTTGCAGGCGTCGAGTACGGGCAGCGGGTGGGTGTCGCGCAGGACGGTGATGGGTGCGGTCATGTGAGCTCCGAAAAAGGGGCAAGAAAGAAACTGCACCCTAGCGCGGAGCAAGGCCGGGCAGATGCCTGTGCTCGACACCGGGCTGTCCAGAAGCGCGCATCACTCGGCCAGATGCCGGGCCAGGGCTTTGGCATAGGCAGGCAGACCTTCGAAATTGCGGGCGCAGAGCAGCAATGCCCGATGGGCCCATGCCTCTTGCAGCGGGACACAGTGATACCCAGGCTCGGGCGGGCGCCGGTCAATGGCCGCCTTCGGCACGATGGCGATGCCCGCACCGTGCGCGACCATGCGAATCACCCCGTCGAAACCATCGGCGCGAATGCGGATTTGCATGCGTGAGCCGATGTGCAGGGCCTGTTCTTCCAAGTGGATCGCCAGGGCACTGGAGGCGTTCAGGCCGACGTAGTCGTGGCTCAGGGTTTCGCTGAAACGCACGGCTCGGTCGTCAGCCAGTGGATGTCCGGTCGGTAGGATCAATACCAGCGGGTCGTCGCGAAAAGGCCAGGCCTGAAGGCCGGCGGTGTCCACGGCGTCGGAAATGATCCCGAGATCCGCCGCGCCTTGGCGCAGGGCATGGGTGATGCGTGAACTGGGCAATTCCTGCAAGTCGATATCGAGGTTCGGATGGGCCTTGAGAAAATCGGCCAGTGGTTCCGGCAGGTATTCGGTCATGGCGCTGGTGTTGCACAACAACCGCACCCGGCCTTTGACGCCTCTGGCGTATTCGGCCAGGTCTTGTTGCAGGTGTTCGGTGTGTTGCAAAAGGACTCGGGCGTGCTGGGCCAAGGCTTTGCCGGCCGGTGTCGGGGTGACGCCGCGTCGCCCGCGTTCGAGCAAGTCGATACCCAGGGACGCTTCCATGGCGCGGACTCGAGCGCTGGCCGCTGCCAGGGACAAATGGCTGCAAGCCGCACCGGCGGTGATGTTGCCAGCGTCGAGGATATTCAGGTAGAGGCGCAGGTCGGTGAGGTCGAAGTGCATGAGGCAGGGTCCTGTTTCAAGTGCCGTGGTGACTGGTTTATCGCCATCGCGAGCAAGCTCGCTCCCACAATTTGGAACGCAATCCCCTGTGGGAGCGAGCTTGCTCGCGATGGCGTCAGTAGCGCCAAAAAAAGTCTCAGCCTCTTGCTGGAAGAGAGGCACTCTCAGTATATGGCACATTTCCAAACCGAGACCCCGGGCGCACGATAGTTCCATGGATACCCTCATCGCTTTCTACCAAAACCTCGGCCCGGCCCTCTCTCTGCTGGTCATCGGCACCTTCCTGCTGGCCGGCACGATCAAGGGCGTGATCGGCCTCGGCCTGCCGACGATCGCCATGGGTTTGCTCGGGTTGGCTATGGCTCCGACGCAGGCAGCGGCGTTGTTGATCATTCCGGCGACGCTGACCAATGTCTGGCAATTGACGTTTGGCGGGCATTTGCGAGGGCTTCTCCGGCGCTTGTGGCCATTGCTGCTGGGGATTTTCATTGGCACCGGATTCGGTACGTTGTGGATCGGCATGGTGGGCGGCGCCTGGGCAATAAAGGGCTTGGGCGCCGCGCTGGTGGTTTATGCATTGAGCGGCTTGTTTTTACCGACGTTGCGGGTCGGTGCCGGGCAGGAAGGTTGGCTTGCTCCGCTTTGCGGATTGCTCACCGGTGTGATCACCTCAGCCACCGGTGTGTTCGTCATTCCGGCGGTGCCGTATCTCCAGGCGTTGGGTTTGAACAGAGATGAATTGGTACAGGCCCTGGGCCTGTCGTTCACCGTTTCGACATTGGCCTTGGCGGCCGGGCTGTTGTGGCGAGGCGCCTTGGGCGGCGGCGAGTTGAGCGCGTCGCTGCTGGCGCTGATACCGGCGCTGCTGGGGATGTGGCTCGGGCAATGGCTGCGCCAGCGGATCAGCGCCGTGCTGTTCAAACGGGTATTTTTCATTGGCCTCGGTGTGCTCGGCGGCCATCTGTTGGTCAGCGGTTAGCCGAGGACCGGCTGAGCATGTCGACGCGGCGAATCTCGAAATCGCGCTCCAGGTATTCCATGCGCTGTTCGAAGAATTGCTTCATGTGCGGCAGGTTCGAGTGCACGTCCAGATCAGCCTGGGACCCCCAGATTTCGTAGAAGATAAACAGCGTTGGATCCTGTTGGTCCCGCAGCATGTGGTATTCAATGCAGCCGGGTTCGGCGCGACTGGGTTCGACGTAGGCGCGGAACAACGCTTCGAAGGCTTCGGCTTTTTCCGGGCGGGTCTTGGCGTGCAGGATGAAACCGTGCAGTTCGCTCATGGAGATGGCTCCTGAAATGAAAGAGGTGTCGGATTTTACGGCAACAATCGGCCGTCAATTCTTGCGTATAGGTCAAATGAGTTTTGCAGTTGCGGTGCTTATTCCGCGCGAGGCTCATCGGTAGTCTGCCGCCATCATTTTCAACCTTTCCATGCGACGGCCAGCCAACGGCCACGCCGTGGAACCCGATGAGGCTTCCCCATGAAAAAAGTCCTGCTGCTCAATGGCGGCAAACAATTCGCCCATTCCGACGGTCGCTACAACGCCACCCTCCACGAGACGGCGCTCAGCGTCCTGGACCGTGGCGGTTTCGATGTGAAAACCACCTTCATCGACGGTGGCTACGACATCAAGGAAGAGGTCGCCAAGTTTCTTTGGGCCGACGTAATCATCTACCAGATGCCCGGCTGGTGGATGGGTGCCCCGTGGACTGTGAAGAAATACATCGATGAAGTCTTTACCGAAGGCCACGGCAGCCTCTATGCCAGCGACGGTCGCACTCGTTCCGATGCTTCGCAAAAGTACGGCAGCGGAGGCCTGGTGCAGGGCAAGCAATACATGCTGTCGCTGACCTGGAACGCCCCGCAGCAAGCCTTCGACGACCCGACGGATTTCTTCGAGGCCAAGGGTGTGGATGCCGTGTACTTCCCGTTCCACAAGGCCAATCAGTTCCTCGGCATGACCGGCCTGCCGACGTTCCTGTGCGTGGACGTGATGAAGCGCCCGAACATCGAGGAAGATGTGGCGCGGTATGAGCGGCATTTGGCCGAGGTGTTCGGCCTTTCGCGGTAATCCGTTAGTATCAGGGTTCACCTGAAACGAAGGTGTAACCGTGGCGAGGGAGCTTGCTCCCGCTGAGGTGCGAAGCGCCTCCCAAAAGCGGTCGCTCCGCGCCCAGCGGGAGCAAGCTCCCTCGCCACAAAAGCATCCTTCACATTGGGTGTGCATTCCATCGAGAGGATGTCTGTGAAAGCCAGATCCGACGAGTTGCAGATTTTCGTCTGCGTGATCGAGTGCGGGTCGATTTCCGCCGCCGCCGAGCAGGTCGGGCAAACGCCCTCGGCGGTCAGTCGTACCTTGTCGCGCCTGGAAGCCAAGCTCGACACTACGTTGATCAACCGCACCACACGACGCATGGACCTGACCGAGGAGGGCAGGTATTTCTTCGAGCAGGCCAAGGGCATTCTCGACCAGATGGACGCGCTGGAAGAGCGCTTGTCGTCCCGCCAGAAGAACCCCGCCGGGCGCTTGCGGATCAACGCCGCATCGCCGTTCATGCTCCACGCCATCGTTCCTCACATCGAGGAGTTCCGCACGCTCTACCCGGACATCCAGTTGGAGCTCAACAGCAACGACTTGATCATCGATCTGCTCGAGCAGAGCACCGACGTTGCCATCCGCATCGGTACGCTCACGGACTCGACCCTTCACGCCCGCTCGCTGGGTTGCAGCCCGCTGCACATTCTCGCCAGTCCGGCTTACCTGAAACGGCGTGGCACGCCCACGAGCGTCGCCGAGCTGGCCGAGCACTCTTTGTTGGGGTTTGCCCAGAACGACGGGCTCAACCAGTGGCCACTGCGCCACGTCCACGGTGATCGCTGGCCGATCCAGCCGGCCATCAGCGCGTCCAGTGGTGAAACGGTGCGTCACCTGGCGCTGCAAGGGCAGGGCATTGCCTGTTTGTCGGACTTCATGACCCGTGATGACATTCGTGCCGGTCATCTCAAGGTGTTGCTGGCCGATGCCAACAGCGGCTATCGCCAACCGATCAACGCGGTGTACTACCGCAACTCCCAATTGGCCTTGCGAATCCAGTGCTTCCTGGACTTCATCCAAGGCAAGCTCGCCGAATATGCCTCGCGGGAATTCAAGGGCTGATTCGTGACTTCAAGGCAAGAGTGATTTGGGCAATGTGGGCTGTTTCGGCAAGGACTGGCCCACGATACTCGTCCCATCACTTAGCTTGCCAAGGAGTTAGCCATGAACGTATTCGTCACCGGTGCTGCCGGTTTTATCGGCGGTTCCATTGCCACTGGCCTCGTGCGGGCCGGGCATCACGTCACCGGCCTGGTGCGCAGTGTCGAGCAGGCTACCGAGTTGACCGCGCGGGGCATCACGCCGGTCATCGGCACCCTGGAAGACAGCGCGCTCCTGGCCGAGCAGGCCCGTGCCGCCGACGCGGTGATCAATGCCGCCAGCAGCGACCATCGTGGTGCGGCCGAGGCGTTGGTCGAAGCCCTCGAGGGTTCGAACAAAGTGTTGTTGCACACCAGCGGTTCGAGCATCGTCGGCGATGCCTCGGGCGGTCGCGCCAGCGATGACATCTACTACGAAAACAACCTGCCGCAACCCACCGCCGACAAGGCTGCACGTGTCGCCATCGATAACCTGATCCTGGAGGCTGCCAAGCACGGTGTGAACTCGGCGGTCATCTGCAACACCTTGATCTATGGCCACAGCCTGGGCGTCAAGCGTGACAGCGTGCAACTGCCGCGTCTGCTCAAGCAGGCTCGTAAAAGTGGCGTGGTGCGGCATGTCGGGCCAGGGCAGAACATCTGGTCCAACGTGCACATCGAGGATGTGGTCGAGCTGTACGCGTTGGCGCTCACCCATAACCGGCCCGGCACGTTCTACTTTGTCGAAAGCGGCGAAGCGTCGTTTATCGAGATGACCACCGCGATGGCTCGGGCATTGGATCTTGATGCGCCACAGGATTGGCCGTTGAAGGAGGCCGAGGCCGAGTGGGGGTATGAAATGGCCAACTATGGCCTGGGCTCCAACAGTCGTGTACGCGGCACGAATGCCCGTGAGCTGCTCGGCTGGACGCCGAAGCGGACATCGGTGGTGGAGTGGATTCTTGATGAGATGGTGTAAGTCACACCGGTAATGCCAGCGCAATCAGGCACCCTTGTGGGAGCGAGCCTGCTCGCGAAAGCGCAGGGCCAGGCAACATCAGCTTTGACTGGCAGACCGCATTCGCGAGCAGGCTCGCTCCCACATTTGACCGCCGACAACCACCTGGTCTCTGCTCACCCCAAAACCTCTGTGGGAGCGAGCTTGCTCGCGATGGCGTCCGACCAGCCGATACTGAACTCGACTGATAAGCCGCTATCGCGAGCAAGCTCGCTCCCACAGGTTTTGTGTTGGCGACTGGTCAGTCGTGCTGCACACCCGCGCGCTTGAGCATTCGCTTGCAACGCTCCGACAGGTGGAACACGCGCAGATGCTTGCCGGCCTTGCTGTAGCGTTCGCGCAGGGTCTTCAGCGCGGCGACGGCGGAGTAGTCGACGAAGCGCAAGTGACGGCAATCGACGGTCACCAGGGCCGGGTCATTGGCCGGGTCGAACTGATTGAGGAACTGGGTCGTCGAGGCGAAGAACAACGTGCCATGCAAGTGATAGAGCTTGCTGCCGTCCGCTTCCTGGTGCGCATCGGCGTACAGTTCCCGGGCTTGTTGCCAGGCGAAATTGAGCGCTGCGATGATGATCCCGCAGAGCACGGCCACGGCCAGGTCGGTGAACACCGTGATGACGGTCACCGCGACGATCACCAGCACGTCGTTCGCCGGCACCTTGTTCACCACCCGCAACGAGGCCCAGGCAAACGTCTGCTGGGACACCACGAACATGACGCCCACCAGCGCCGCCAGCGGAATGCGTTCGATCAGCGGCGACAGGAACAACACGAACAGCAACACCATCACCCCGGCCACCACACCCGACAGCCGCCCGCGTCCGCCCGAGCTGAGGTTGATCATCGTCTGCCCGATCATCGCGCACCCGCCCATGCCACCCAGCAGCCCGGAGGCCATATTGGCGGCGCCCAATGCCACGCATTCACGGTCCGGATAGCCGCGGCTCTCGGTGATTTCATCGGTCAGGTTCAGGGTCAGCAAGGTTTCCAGCAAACCGACCATCGCCATGATCACCGCATAGGGCGCGACGATTTGCAGGGTTTCCAGATTCCAGGGAATGTCCGGCAGGGCGAGAACCGGCAAGCCGCCGGCGATGTGCGCCATGTCGCCCAGCGTCCGGGTCGGCAGGCCAAGCAGGTAGACCGCCAGGCCGATGCCGAGGATTGCCACCAGGGCCGGCGGCACGCTGCGGGTCAGGCGTGGCAGCAGGTAGACGATGGCCATTGTCAGCGCCACCAGGCCCGCCATCAGATAAAGCGGCGGGCCGCTCAGCCAGGCGCCGTCGCGCTTGAAATGCTCCAGTTGCGCCAGCGCGATCACAATGGCCAAGCCATTGACGAAGCCGAGCATCACCGGGTGCGGCACCATGCGCACCAGTTTGCCCAGCCGCAGCAGCCCGAACGCCATCATGATCAGCCCACCCAGCAGCACGGTCGCCAACAGGTATTGCACTCCGTGCTGGACCACCAGCGCGACGATCACCACGGCCATCGACCCCGCCGCGCCTGAGACCATCCCGGGCCGCCCGCCGAACAACGCGGTCAGCGTACAAATGATGAACGCGCCGTACAGCCCCATCAGCGGGTTGAGGTGGGCCACGAGGGCGAAGGCGATGCATTCGGGGAGCAAGGCGAAAGAGGTGGTGAGGCCGGCGAGGGCGTCGGCGCGAAGACGTGCTGGTTTCATGGTTTACCTGACTGGGCGCCGATGGAGAGCCGGCTGCCGGGGAAGCGGTGTAAAAACAGGAGCGGATGGTACGGAATTGAGTGCGGGGCGGCCAGCCGTTGGTCGATTGGGTTGATGAATTTGGGGCTGCTTCGCAGCCCAGCGGGAGCAAGCTCCCTCGCCACAAGTTCGATGAAAGTCTTGCGCTGGATTTTCATCGAGGCCAAGTCGCGATGTCCGTCAGCGACATTTTTTGTCTGTGCGCGAAAATTACTTTCATTGGGTTTGAAGATTTTTCGTCGAAATGATTTATGAGTTTCACAACACATCGACGTCACCCCATTCGAGGAGTCACGCATGGCACCTGCTTTCGGTTATTGGCTGTTGGTCTACGCGGCGATCGCGATTATTGCGTTGATCGTCCTGATTGCGCGCTACCGGCTCAATCCGTTCATCGTGATTACCCTGGTGTCGATTGGCCTGGCGCTGCTGGCCGGGATGCCGCCCTCAGGTGTGGTCGGGGCGTACGAAGCGGGTGTCGGCAAGACGCTGGGGCACATCGCGCTGGTGGTGGCCTTGGGCACGATGCTCGGCAAGATGATGGCCGAGTCCGGCGGGGCCGAGCGAATGGCGCAGACGCTGATCGAACGCTTCGGCGAGCGCAACGCCCACTGGGCAATGGTTTGCATCGCCTTTCTGGTTGGGCTGCCGCTGTTCTTCGAAGTCGGTTTCGTGCTGCTGGTGCCTATCGCGTTCACCATCGCCCGGCGCGTGGGCGTGTCGATCCTGATGGTGGGGCTGCCGATGGTCGCGGGCCTTTCGGTGGTCCATGCGCTGGTGCCGCCGCATCCGGCGGCGATGCTGGCGGTACAGGCGTTCCAGGCCTCGGTGGGGCAGACCTTGCTTTACGCGATCCTGATCGGCATTCCCACTGCGATCATCGCCGGCCCGCTGTACGCCAAATTCATCGTCCCGCGCATCCAGCTTCCGGCTGAAAACCCATTGGAGCGGCAATTTCTCGACCGCGAGCCACGGGCCAACCTGCCAGGTTTCGGCATAACGCTGGGGACGATTCTGCTGCCGGTGATCCTGATGCTGATCGGCGGCTGGGCCAACCTGATCTCCACGCCGGGCAGCGGTTTCAATCAATTCCTGCTGTTCATCGGCAACTCGGTGATCGCTTTGTTGCTGGCGACCATCCTCAGCTTCTGGACTCTTGGCCTGGCCCAGGGTTTTAACCGCGAATCGATCCTCAAATTCACCAATGAATGCCTGGCGCCGACCGCCAGTATCACCTTGCTGGTCGGCGCCGGCGGCGGGTTGAACCGGATTCTGGTGGACGCCGGAGTGACGCAGCAGATTGTCGGCCTGGCCCAGGAATTCCAATTGTCTCCGCTGGTCATGGGCTGGCTGTTCGCCGCGTTGATGCGGGTTGCCACGGGGTCGGCCACGGTGGCCATGACCACTGCGTCGGGCATCGTCGCGCCCGTAGCGATCGGCTTGGGTTATCCCCATCCCGAACTGCTGGTGCTGGCGACCGGGGCCGGGTCGGTTATCTTTTCTCACGTCAACGACGGCGGCTTCTGGCTGATCAAGGAATACTTCAATATGACCGTCGCGCAAACCTTCAAGACCTGGACCGTGCTCGAAACGCTGATCTCGGTGGTCGCATTCGGTTTGACGCTAGGGCTCGCACGTGTGCTTTGACCGCCATTGCAAGGAACCGTCATGGACATCCTCTACCAGATCCGCTCCCGCCAGGATTCCTTCAGCGCCGGCGAAGGAAGAATCGCCCGTCTGATGCTCGACGACGTAGGATTCGCCGCCTCCGCCAGCCTCGACGAACTTGCCCTGCGCGCCGAAGTCAGCAGCGCCACGCTGTCGCGCTTCGCCCGGACCGTCGGCTGTCGAGACCTGCGGGATTTGCGCTTGCAACTGGCCCAGGCCAGTGGCGTCGGCAGCCGTTTCCTCGACCCAGCTGGCGCCCCTGAACAATCGGCGTTTTACGGGCAGATCGTCGGCGATATCGAGTCGACGTTGCGCCAGCATCTGTCGGGCTTCGAAGAGTCGCGGTTCGGTGATGCGGTGCGGATGATTGGCAAGGCACGGATGATCCACGCGTTCGGCCTCGGTGGCTGGTCGGCCCTTTGCAGCGAGGAATTGCAGGTGCGCCTGGTGCGTTTCGGCTACCCGATCGCCGCCTGCCGCGATCCGGTGATGATGCGCATCACCGCCACCTCGCTGAGTGACCAACATCTGGTCATCGCCTGTTCACTGACCGGTATCACGCCGGAGCTGTTGAGTGCGGTTGAACTGGCCCGCAGTTACGGCACTCCGATCCTGGCCATCACCCGCACCGATTCGCCACTGGCTCGTTTGGCCGATGTGGTGCTGCCTCTGCAAGGCGCCGAAACTTCCTTCATCTACAAACCCACGGCGGCGCGCTACGGCATGTTGCTGGCCATCGACGTGCTCGCCACCGAGCTGGCGCTGGCCCACCCCGAAGACAATCAAGAGCGCCTGCGGCGGGTCAAACTCGCCCTGGACGATTACCGTGGCGGCGACGATCACCTGCCGCTGGGAGACTGACATGCTGTACGACACGCTTATCCGCGATGCGCTGGTCATCGATGGCCGCGACACCCCTGGCTACCGCGCCGACGTAGCGATCCACGGGGGGCGCATCGAGCGCATCGGTGAGCTGCGCGAAGCGCGCGCGCGGGAAGAAATCGACGCCGCCTGCCGCGTGCTGGCGCCGGGCTTCATCGATGTGCACACCCACGACGACACGGTGGTCATCCGCCAACCGCAGATGCTGCCCAAGCTCAGCCAGGGCGTGACCACGGTGATTGTTGGCAATTGCGGCATCAGCGCATCCCCCGTCAGCCTTCGGGGCGATCCGCCAGACCCGATGAATCTGCTCGGCACGGCCCAGGCGTTCGCCTACCCACGTTTCGCTGATTATCGTTCGGCGGTGGAGGCGGCGTCGCCGGCGGTCAATGTGGCGGCATTGGTCGGTCACACGGCGTTGCGCAGCAATCACATGGATGATTTGTTGCGCACGGCCTCGGTGGGAGAAATCGCCGCCATGCGTCAGCAACTGCGCGAAAGCCTGGAGGACGGTGCGCTGGGTTTGTCCACTGGCCTGGCTTATGCCAACGCCTTCTGTGCATCTACCGATGAGGTCATGCAACTGACCGAAGAGTTGGCTGCGTTCGGCGCGGTCTACACCACCCATTTGCGCAGCGAATTCGAGCCAGTCCTGGAAGCGATGGACGAAGCTTTCCAGATTGGTCGACACGCGCAGAGTCCGGTGATCATTTCCCATCTCAAGTGTGCTGGTGCGGGTAATTGGGGGCGGAGCCCGCAGGTGCTCGCGGCGCTGGAGAGCGCGGCGAAAAGCCATCCCGTCGGTTGTGACTGCTACCCCTACGCCGCGAGTTCTTCGACCCTGGACCTCAAGCAAGTCACCGATGCCCATCGCATCACCATTACCTGGTCGACGCCGCATCCGCACATGGGCGGCCGAGACCTGACGGACATTGCCGCTGAATGGCAGGTGTCGCTCCTCGAAGCTGCTCGTCGCCTACAGCCAGCGGGTGCGGTGTACTACGGCATGGACGAAAGCGACGTAAGACGAATCCTCGCGCATCCATTGTCCATGGTTGGCTCCGACGGTCTGCCAGAAGATCCGTTTCCCCATCCTCGTCTGTGGGGCGCTTTCCCGAGGGTGCTGGGACATTTCAGTCGAGACGTTGGGCTTTTTCCTTTGCACACCGCCGTGCACAAGATGACCGGTCTTTCAGCGGCGCGCTTCGGCCTGAAGGACCGAGGTGAAATCCGTGAAGGACACTGGGCGGACCTGGTGTTGTTCAATCCACAAACCGTTCGCGACGTCGCTGATTTCAACACGCCACAACGGGCCGCCGAAGGCATCGATGGGGTGTGGGTCAATGGCGTCCTGAGTTATCGCGAGGGGCAAGCGAACGGACAAAGGCAAGGACGTTTCCTGGCGCGTGAAGGCGATCTGCGCCGGGGATTCGAGTCGATTGAGTAGCGTTTGAACGCACGCGAGCGCCTGATATCGCTTTAATTGGCGTCACGATAATGGCACTGCGACACTAAAGAACCCGGGATAAAGGCCGAAGCAATGGGTTCAACCCATCTAAACTGGGTCTTTTCAGCCAGGGAGCAACCCATGAGCTTCGGTAAAATCACTCCAATCCTGCGGATCTTCGACGAAGCCAAGGCGTTGGCGTTCTATGTCGACTTCCTGGGCTTTACCGTCGACTGGCAACACCGCTTCGGTGACAACTTCCCGGTTTATCTGCAAGTCTCCCGTGGTGATTGCGTGTTGCACCTGTCCGAGCATCACGGTGATTGCACGCCGGGCTCGGCGCTGCGAATCGAGACCGATGAGCTGGAAGCCTTCCAGCAACAATTGCTCGCCAAGCAATACCGCTACGCCCACCCGCAGATCCAGGCCATGCCCTGGGGTAGCCAGGACATGGCGATCAGTGATCCGTTCGGGAATCGGTTGGTATTTACCAACGCGATCAGTGTGTGAGACGCAACCTGCATGAACGTTGATGGGCTGGCCGGTCATGGTTGGTTCATGGAGCTGATACGAACCGATCAAGGTTTGCCTCAGCATGCCCGGTCACGACGTGCTGCCTTTACGCTGGAAGGCGATTTATTGCCGACACGTGAGAGTTGTACGACTCATAGTCTCTGAGGTTGCGGCCCGATGGAATGTTGACCTCATCGGGAATAATGCCGCTGCAGTTGAAGCAAGCAATGAACGGTTCCGGTTGCGTCACGCTGGTCAACTTTTCAGTGAACAGATGCGTATCCGACAGCACCCTTTCAACTTGACCCGGATAGAGCGCCACGATTGAGTTGAGTACACGGACTTCTCCGTGAGCCCCTGGTCCTCCGGCGCGCACGGGAATGATGCCGTTGGTTTTCTCGATGTGCGTGGCGATGAGCTGCCGGGTGTGTGGCTGGAGTTCGTACAGGGTCTCGACTGTCCTGCTCAGCGTCGGCTCGAGCTTCAGCAGATCAGGGTCCAGCTCGAATTTATGGACGGGGTCGTTTTTCGTCGCGCTGTACCGTTCGCCCAGGTCCGCCAGGTAGTCATGGGTATCGCCGATCTTGTAGCTTCCGAAGTTCAGGTAGAACCTGTCGCTTTTGGCGGCGCCGTCATAATTTTTGTCCACGCCGCGGTATCCCGCCGGGCCGGATTTTGGGCCGGTGAGATTGTAGTACTCGTTGAGGCCTATATCGTTGTCGCCCTTGCGATCCAGGACTACGCCATAGGCGTGGACGACCAAGTCCTTGCGTTTTGTTTTGCTGAAACCGGGGCCGGCGTCGGGATCTTCGGTAGGGCCTTGTTTGCCCTTCTTCTGCGGGATGGGGGCGGTCATCATTTTTTTCGAGCGGTTCTCCCCATCCTGTCTCAGCCATTCGACGGGATCGACGCGTTCTCCTTGGGCGTCAGTCAGTACCAATCCTTGGTGATCGACATACCTCATCGGGTTATTCCCGACCATGCAATACAAGTTCAAGCCGTCCACCGCCCCCGCCGGGTCGGGACTGATCCAGCGCTGCAACCACGGCGCGTAATACCGCTGCCCGTAGTAATACAATCCGCTGGCATCGCGCTCCTTGCCGGAATAGCGAATGGTCCGGTAATCGGCTTCCACAGCCGAACGGGATGCCACCCAAGCGGTTCCTCCATAGGGCAGATAACTTTCCTGGCTGATCAGGTCGGCCTTGTCGTTGAGTTCCAATGAACTGGAGCCCAGATGGTCGTCGAGGCCGTAGCGCGATTGGTTGGCTGCGATACGGGACGGTCGACCTTCGGTCCAATGCAGATAACGTACGTTGCAGCGTCCGGCTTGCAGGGTAATGACTTCCAGTCGTTCGTTATGACGGGTGTGGATTTCGAGGCCTGGCAAATAACGGACTTCGCCAGTATGGGTGAGCGACGTGGTATGGGTCGTTTTGACCTTGCGTACGCGTTGACCGCTGCTGTCGTAGCCATAGCGCTCGGTGTCATCGAGACCGCTTTCACGCTTGACCAGCACCACACTGTCGAGTTGGTTGCGGCTATTCCATGTCAGTGCCAGGCCTGGGCGTAGCGCCCGCAGGTTACCGTTGCCATCGAATTCCATCTTGGTTGTATCGTGGCCCTGGCTCCAAGACATAAGGCGATTGCCGTCGGCACCAGCGTTCAATGTGCGGGTGTAGTTGTTTCCATCACGAACATGGCGCAGTTCAGTCAAGTTGCCGCCGTCGTCGTATGTGTATTGCTCGGTAAAGTTGAATAGTTGCGTGTGATCGAAGGGGATCGTGCCGACGGATGGAAGGGCGGGAGGGCGGCTCAGGCCAGCAGCCTCACGCCCGGTGGCGCTGGTCAACTGGTAGAGGCTGTCGTAGGTGAAGGTATTGACGGCTTCGACCCGTTGGTTGCTGTTGAATCGCTCCGGTTGGGCCTTGTCGGTAATTTGAGTCACGTTACCCACCGCGTCGTAGGCGTAGTGGAGGTCTTGCAAGGGTTTGCCAGGCGCCGATGCACTGAGCGAGGCCAGTCGCCCGCTGGCCGGGTCGAACACCGCACGACTCGTCACGCCGTTGCCGGCGGTTTGGGATTCGACCTGGCCAAACGCGTTGTAGACGAGATCTTTCACGATGGTTTTACGGGTCTCGACACCCTTTATCCTCAGACTTACGGATTTGAGCTGTCCCGCGATATCGAAAGCGTGGTGCTGTTCGTGTTGAGCCGCATCGGTTTGCTGGATGATTTGCCCCAGCGCGTCGTAGCTCCAATTCGTTGTGTAGCCTTCTCTCTTTTCAAGCAGAACATCGCGACCTTCCTCGTCGGTTGGCCAGTCAGGTTGTTCAACCTCGGGAAGAAAGCGCCTCGTCTGGCTGCGCGGTTTGCCGCATAACGCATATTCATCGATGATCAAGGTGCCCGCGCTGTCATCGTGGCGGATCAGTGCGCCGCACCGATTGAGCGTCGCCGACTCCGGCGAGCTGTCGCCATAGCACAGGCGCTCCACTGTGCGTGGCGCTTGTCCTGCGGCTTGCTCCTCGATGGAGATCAGTCTGAGTTGGTTGTCATAGGTTGATCGCCAGTGATGTCCTCGCTGATCCCAACTGCGCAGGATCTGTCCGGCGTCACCAGGCAAATCCAGGCGCCATCCGGCGTCGACACTTTTAACCTGCAGTGGTTTGCCGGACAGGCTGTGGACGGTCGCAAGATTGGCGTCGGTTGCGTTGGCAAGCCGAGGGTCGCGCTGGGCAACCAGCCTCCCGGCGACGTCATGCTCTTGCTGGCTGAGACGCATCTGAAGCGCCTCGCCTGCCTTGCTTCGGCAGTAGGCAACATGGCGCACTGTCAGGCCGCGGCTATCAACGGCATTGATCGTGGGCGTCTTGCGATGCAAGCGTGGGTTCATGCCTCACCTCCAGCGGTCGCGGCATGTTCGGCCATGACTTCTTCCAGCGTGTCGTTTTCGTCCTCGTCCAAGGTGTACCAGGGATGACGTGTCTGTCGCCGCATGTAGGAAAGGCCATGCTGTTTGGCGAGACGGGTGTGGGTGGGGCGGCCCAATGCGTCGTAAAACTGCTCGTCGCAATGACCGAATTGCCGAAAGGACTTGTCGTTGATGTGGCGGTGTTGATCAGCAAAATAAGGGCGGTAGATTCGGATCGCCAGTCCTTTGCTGTTGTATTCCACTCGTCCGCTGACGTGCCAGCGCGTTGCGGTGATTTGCTCCAGCGGCCTGCCGTCGTTGACGGTGAGTTCACCCTTGGCGTCAACGATGTAAGCCAAGCCCGGCTCGTCCAATTGCTTGTTTTGCAACAGCCGACCGAAGCCATCGAAGCACCTCATGCTGATACGGATTTGTCTCTGGTCATCGTCGGGATAACGATCGGCGACAAGTGTGGCGATGTGTACCGGCTCACGTTTCGCGTTGCGAATTTCGCGTTTCAGTTTTTTGTCGTCTTCGGTCAGTACCTCCAGTCTTGACAGCCGGGGACGAGCCGAAGCACGGATATGCCCGGTTGGCAGTACGTCACCATTGGTCACGCAGCGCTCTAGCCAGGCGGCGTCCATGCGGGCGGTCGACGATACGTTTCCCATCCAACTGAATGGCGCGTAATAGACAGCGGTGGCGGCGTCTTGCAAAGCGTCGTTGCTCCGTGCGATCGCTTCTGCCGGGCTCTTGAACGATGGCTTGAACGCTGCGATCGGTTTGAAGCCCACGGGGTTGTTGTTCTCACTACCGTAAAAGGTGCTGGCAAATACTTGGCCGAAGGCATCGACGAGGCCTTCCTGTACGTTGCCGTCGGGGTCTTTGACGCACTGGGGCCGCGATGTGCGGTAATCATATTCAGCATGGGTCACACAGCCGTCAGGCAGTTCGAACTCAGTGACAAAGCAAGCGTATGGGTCGTATCGGACCTTGGTCGCGCCGTGGCTGTTGCTCGGCTGCACGGTCTGGGTTTTATAAAAGCCTTCCAAACCGGCATACGTCGCGAAGCCACTTTTGACCGACCAGAGCGTCCTCGACGCAGTGCCCGTCGGAAGAAAGTCGGCCATGCGTCCATAGCCGATTTCGTGCAGCAGGGTTTCCTCGGGGCGAGAGTTTTCTGGCAATAGGTCGAAGGCTTGCAGGGCAGTTTCGTCCAGCTCCGCGGTTTCCAGATACGCGACCAAGGCTTCGAAGCTGGCTTCGCCGTCGGCCAGGGTTTCGTCGGACGAAGCCTTTTTGTAGCGCGTCAGGCAAAGGCTGGTCAGAACGCCCGTGGGCGTCAGGCTCGGGTCGAGGAACAGTCCGATGAACGCTTCATGGCTGATGCGCTGCGCAGCCAGCCCTTCGGCTTCAGGTGCCTTGGGCCGTTTCAACGCGGTGGTTCGCTGGCGATAAGGTAAACCCAGGCGCCATTTTTGAGGCGTGTGCAAATTGATGAATTCGGCGCGGGTTTGCGTCAGGTAGTAAAACTGTTGCGCCGGGTCATGTGCGTCTCGCCACCATTGTTGCTGGTCTGGATCGCTGAACGGTACCCTATCTTCGGGCGTTTTGCGTCGAGCGTAGTGGACGTTCACGCTGTGGATCACTGAACCGTACTGATCATGCTGCAAATTGATCGTGTGCTGGCATTGCGGGTCAGCGTCCTGGCCTTCGTACTGGTAACTGATGGATTCCAGCAGCAGTGCCAGCAGGGAGGCATAGCGGCGCTGGGCCTGGGGCGCCTGTTGTAGACGGATTCGATAACGGTTTTCCTGAACCGAATACAGCGTCTTGTTGCTACCCCCTGCGTATGTCTCGCGACGCAGTAAACGACCGCTCAGGGCGCGGCACATTTCAAGCCTGGTCGCTTCGTCTGTCGCGGCAACCCATTCGTCATCACTGTTGTCGTCTTTGTATCGGCACAGAAATGCCTTGCCCAGTGCCTTGGCTTGCGAATCGGTGCTGTGATATTCGCCTCGGTCCATATCCACTGCCTGACCGGTATGAAACCAGCTTTTTTGCAGGCAGGGCTCGGTAAAGCCTGGCGAATCGGCATCGTTGGGATAGGTTTCATTGTCGGTTTGCATCAGCAATCCGAAGCCACGGAATTCCCGTTCCAAGCCATCGTAATAACCTTGGCGATAGGAAAAGACCTGGGTCTGGCGAGTACCGGTAATCTCATCCCGCTGCACCTGGCGCGACACCAGGTGCAACGCCAATGGCACATGGCAGGCCAGGGACGCTTTGGCTATGACTCTTGAGGCTTTCTCGTCCAGCCACTCCTGGGCCGAGCTGCGATAAGCGATGCGGTGGGCGGCGCCCATGTTGTTGTTGGAAGCGGTCAACAGATAGGGTTTTTCCGCGACAAAATCATAGCGCCAATGTTGCGCTGGGCTCAGATGCGGCACGCTCAGCACCAGGCTAGAACAGCCCAGCCCTTGCAGGTCGACGATGCTCACCTGAGATAAATTGTCGTAGTGCAGGCCGGCCGGCCAGGGCAATTCAACCGCGGGAGCGAAGCCGCCGCAGCGGTTCATGAAGATCAATGCTCGATCCGCTTGCAGATAGATCAGATCGGCTGCACCGGAACCGTCCAGGTCCGCGAGACGGATACGCGAGGCGTCGAAGGTCTGGTAGTCGAGGCCCGGATCGCCCAGCACTTTACCTGTGCCGAACCGCCCCTGGCCCAGGCTCGGCCAACACTTCACTTCGTTGTGGCGAATGCGTACCAGGTGTTGCTGACCGCTACCGAGCAGATCACTGAAAGCGACCAGCTCGGCGGACGACCCGTTGGATACCGGCAAGGCGTCGTCATCATCGTCGTGAGGAACTTCCCGGGCTGCGGCGAAGCCTCGCTCGCGCTGGTTGGCGTACAAGCGAACGCTGCGTGGGCCTATCAAGGCAAGATCGCTGAGCCCCTCGCCCATCAAGTCGGCCAACTGCCCCTGGGGTAGGAAAAATTCTGTTGGAAACGCTTGAAAGGTAGCGAAACTCGACCACTTTCGATCCGCGCCAAGGGAAAAGAAGCCGCTAAGCCCCGGCTGGGCAATGATCCAGTCCAATCGACCATCGCCTGTGATGTCACTCAGCGTTTGCTGCAGCGGTTTAGCTGTGTCAGCGACCGGAATCCCGGGCAACTCTTGCCACTGGCCGTATGCGACTTCATCAGTCTTGGCTTTCGCTCGAATGGGCTCACGGTAATACCAGGTCGCATCGTTTCGATGGAGCACGCCGGGCAACCCTTCGCCGTATAGATCCACCCATTGAAAACCTTGCTCGCCTTCGAGCCATGGCAGGTTTTCAAAGGGCTTCCAGGCGGTAACGTCGGGCTGGCCGTTGAACTCGCTGTAGCGAAACTCGATGGGGGGGCGGCTTTGGGGTAAGGCTCCGTTGTCGAACGCTTGGTCGTGCGCGGCGCTCAGCAGGTTATAGCCAAGAGGCGTCTCGCGGTACTCAAGCAGCAGGCGTCGCACAAGAACGGGATCGGGGCCCAGCTCCTCGGGAAAATGATGAAACATCAATACCTGGCGGCATAGGCGATCGGTGCGCAATTCGAAACCATAGGCAAACGAAGAGAACCCATCGCTACGTTTTTGCGGCTGTGCGTCTCCTTCGTACAACGGTTTTGCGCCATAGGCGGTACTCCGTTCGCCATAGTCAAAGATTAGTTCGAAATGCCACTGGTCCGGCTTGGGCTGGCCTGTCTCCCAGGCGTGAAGATTGGCGTTGGCCTTGAAATTCCCGTAACGCACATGGCTCAAGTAACGTTGGGCTCCGCCGTCTTCTCGTGCGTACTGATACAGGATGTGTTCGCCATGGGCATTCAGGCTTTCGTCGAGCAGCCATTCGCCGACCCGGCTTGGATCCTGTGGATCCGTCCGTCGCGATTCGGTTTTTTTTCCGTAGACGTGCAAACCGCCATCGGCACCGTGGACCAGCCAGAAGCCCGGTTTATCGCCCTCCGACGACCAATGTTCAATTCGGTCGAAGCTGCTTTCGACTCGTGGTAACTGACGTGTCACCGTATAGGTCGTGCCCAGGTCCACGCCGTTGTAGCGACTGACTTGGGTTGGCGCGGTGCCGTGTTCGGGCAACCAGACCACGCCGTTGGGGCCGACAATCTCGTCATCATCGCTATAGGCGGGCACGCCCTTGCTGGTGCGTCGCGCCACGCTGGGCAGCGACAGTCCCCAGCCGATGCCGAACAAGCCATTGCCGGCCGAACTGCTGTAGTTCAAAGACATGGACGGAGCAAAGCCTCGTCCTGGTGAAGTCGGCAAGGCAATCTCATAGGAAGCGGTGCCGTGGGCGCCGACGACGTTCCAGCCTTTGCCGATGCTCTGGATGGCGCCGCCGCCCTTGGGCAGTGACGGCGCGGTCACCGGTAAAGCAGGTTGCCCGTTCATAGCGAACCTCCGGCTCTGGCGGTATAGCTCAGGTGTACGATGATGTCGGTCAGCGATGCCAGCAGGTCTTTTTGTGCTTCAGGATTGGGGAAGATCAGTCGCCATTTGGAGATCGCACCGGTGTATTCGAACGGCAGGTAGCGTTCATCGTTGAAGTTCAGGGTGAACAGACCGTTGTCGTCGATGCCGGTGGAGAGGGCGATTTGCTGGTTGGGGCGCAGGCCTTCCATGACCTGCCTTGAGTCAGCGGACATGAACACTTGGCTGGAAACCTGGGTCAGCGTGGCCCGGATGTTTTCGTAAGGACCCACCACGGCCGGCAATGAAACACTGATGGTTTTGATCCGCCGCAGGCAGTGATTTTGACCCTTGTAATCGTCCTCGAATAGTTCGTGGGATAGCTCGAACTCGCATTGGCCTCCCTTCAGGTCGGCATGCATCTCTTGCCATGATTTGTTGATCGTCGGGCCTTTGGTCTTGCCCTTCAATTGACGCAGTGAAATCGTCTTGCGGATTTCCAGCTCTCGCTCGCTACGGCGTAGATATTCGGCCTGCATGTTCGTCAGGCCGAGTTTCAATTGCTCGCCTGCTCCCAGTCCTCGATAGGTGGCGTTCCACGCGCCAGGTTGAATAAATCGCGTGTCGAAATTGGCAATTTCGTATTGCCAAGCACTCTCGGCGGCCAAGCACAGGGACAGCGTGGCGTCGTAGGCCTGGCGATAAAGCACCGAAAACTGGCTGTCCAGCCATTGGTACAGCTGTGCTTTGGTAAAGCGTTTGCTGAGAAAATCGTAGTTGGCCTTGGTTTGGCTCAGGGTTGATTCGGCCAGGCGCAATTGCAGGCGAGTGGCGGTTTCCTGCTCGGAAAACTGCGCCAGTTGCGCGTCGATCTGGGCCAGTTCGAGCCGTGACTGATCATGGTTGTAATGCCATTCCTCCCGGCGCCGATCGAATATGGCTTGGCGGTCCAGGTCGGCCGCGATCGTGCGGTTTATGATCGCGCCGCTATGGGCGGCCGCAGAGGCGGCGAGCGCCGGTCCCTCCCAACGGCTGCCGCCAAAGCTGAAGCCCGCGACGTTCGGAACCAACATCAGCCCAGCGGCTGCGACTTGGAAGGCCAATGCAGCGGCTTCCATCGTGCCGCTGGTTATATGGAACGCACTGACGTTTATTTCCTTGTCACTCAGACCATCGTCGAGGAGTTTTTTGTAATGGGTCGCGCGGCTTTGAGCAATTGCCTGGCTGGCGAGCAGCGCCTGGCGGTTCTGACGATCAATATTCAAGGCCTGGCGTTGCAGGTCGACCGAGATTTTTGCCAGGTTCCAGGCTTGCTGCTGCTGTAGCTCTTGTATCTGTGCCTGCTCCTTGCGCTCGATCAGCGATAGCAGCGAGGCGCCAAATTGGCTGAGGCTATCCACTGCGCTCAAGGCCTGGCTGTGCATGACCGAGAACCGATAGTGCGGGATAGAAGTGGTCGGCAAACCTTGGACCGTATTGTTCGAAGTATTCAGTACGGAGGCGCTGGGCGATGCGCGAGGATCCAGCGGGACTGCGAATGCCGGGAGGTGCAGCGGCTTGCCGGCGATGTCGAGGTTGTGCCGCAAGTTGTGCAGCCGGCTTTCAGCCACGTCCCAGCGGTGAAGCAACTGCGGATGAAATGGCAGGCGCAAATGCGGGCTGTCGATGGCTGGCAAGGACGCCTGCAAGCTACCTTCGCGAACCGGCAATGAAGGCTGCGAAGGGGCGAGTGAGCCTTCAAATGTACGCAAGTTGTCACTGGTCGCTTCGCTCAGCGTTTGCAGGCTCATGCTCACCCAATGATCGATCGGTTGAACGATTGGGCGTGGTCCCAACAGATCCAACACCCGCACGTACCACAGCTTTGCCTCGCTGAGGCCGTCCGGGGTCAATTCGCGGTAAGCGGCGTCGCCTCGATTGATCAGGATGTCGAGGTACAGGAAGTACAGCGCTTTGCGAAAGTGCACCGGATGACTGAGTGCGATCTGGTGAGGGTCGTAGGGCGCTTGGTCGGCATACGACGGCGTACTGCTATCGATTAAAGGAACGGCCATCCAGCAGCTTTCTTTGCCGCGAGCCGGGTCAAAGAGACGACGCAACCAGCGCTCGGCTTCCTCATAGCGCTGCTCGGCGTTCAAGCGATGGGCGACCAGCCATGGCAAGTAAAGGAACAACTCGGTGAAGTAACGACCGTAAGGGCCGTGAAAGTCCATCTGGTTGTTTGCGCTGTCGAGTATGGTCGGTTCTGGCAGGCGTTGTGTTTTCCAATCCAACAGTTCATCCAGACCGTTCTCTGTAAGACGGATCAGTTCGGCGGCGAATGTGGTGTTCAACCTGATCGGCTGACCTGGATTGTTACCTGAAGTGGATGCGGAAAAATCCAGGAACTGCGCAGTGTCCTGGCCATTTATCGATGTTTCGGTGATCGTTGGAGGAGAAAGATCGGAATGAGAGATGAGGTGCTCGGGCAGGAGGATACCGCTGTTTTTAATCACTCCAAGCTGGATAAATTTGAGAAACTTTCGGGTTTGAATACGTTGGGCATCTGTATCAAAGAGCTTTTTTCGAACTCTTCTATCGAGGACCTTCAGGTCAACTTTCGTTTTTTCCGGGGCAGAGTCCGACGCGTAGGGCTGGAAGCTTAGGTCTTTGTTGATGCGAGTGATCCCAAGAAAAATGCAGTTGGTGTCGTTTGCAGGTTCCCTGTCGGCCTTGGCGCCCAATGACAGGAAAAGCAGATCCTGCATGCCGTTGCGATGGTGTTCGGCAACGGTACATAGCAACGACTTGATAGCATCGACGTCCTTGCCATAAAGCTGTTTGTCCTCGCAGTGCCGCTGCAGCCCAATTCGCGGCGTGCTCCATGTTCCATTCTGCTTTTTGAAGCAGAAGCTAAGGCGCAAAAGCGGATGGCCGTTATCCGGCTGCATGGCAGAGGCATCAGCAATACTGGAGGCCTTCGGATCCTGTTGTATGCATTCCGCCCAGACAACGAACAGGCGATTGTTGAACCAGACAGGACGAATCGTGTGCTCCGCCGCACTTTCGGGAATGGGCACATCGGCTTTTTCCCAGTCCGACCAGGCAAACGGATCCGGCTGCGTACCGTCCAGTGGACGTTGCGCCATGTCCAGCGAGCGCCAGAAATAAGTATTTTCGGTGCGGGATCTGGCGATGAAGTAGTAGGTGCTGTTAGCGAAGTCTTCACCGTCGACGTAGCCATTGAGAATGTTCAGGTTGGCGACTTCTTCGAATCGGGCCAGGTAGGCCATGACCGCCGATTGAACCGCTTCAGCCTGGATCCGGTTCTGGTTGAGGTCGTTTTCAAGTTGCCGGAAATTGTCGCTCTTGCTGTTCCTCAGGGCGGGGTCCAGGTAACTCGCCGGGAAATAAAGCAGCGTTTGATGAGCCGCCCAGATGGGGTATTGATGCATCTCGTTGCGCCACGTTTGCAGGTGCTCGGGCGTGATGCTTGCCTGATCGTAGCCGGGCTCCATGTTCATCAGGATGCGATTGATGTATTGCTGAAGGCTGGCAATGGCGCATGCGACAGGCGTGGTGGGCACCTCCTGGCTGACCAGTACATCGAGTAGCCAATATTCGTAAAGGTCTTGGGCTGTCTTGAGGTTCGCAGCCGCGGAAATCTTCGGTGCGACCTTGTTCAAATAAAACGTCAACAGCGCATCACGCAAGCTTTCATCAAGCTGCTTTTTCATGGCAACGGTCATATTCAATCCTTGAATAAATTGAAGCGAATATCAGTGGCCGTTCGCGATTATTGCTTCGCCAACGACTTTCCATTCCTGTGTGGAGCTCATGCTGCCTAGCGCTGTGGTCTTGAGCAGAAGGCTTGCTGACAACCCGGTGCTCTTGCTGCATTCCTGGCAGCGAATGATCCAGTCCACTTCTTCCACTGACCGAGCGCGTTTTCCCGTCAAGTTGTCTGTCAGGCTTTTTACTTCGTCGTGAGTCCATCCCAGCAACTCGGCCAAACGTTTGTTGGCTGCTTTTTCGGAGTGTTGGCCGTTGTCTTGGTTGGCAAATTGAAGGTAATGCAGCCATTGCTCTTCCGAACTGCCGTTAAGGCGAACGCAATAACTGAAGCGCTCGTACAAATACAGGGAGTGAAGTGTCAATGAGTGGGAGGCGCTGGCGGACAGCCAGGTTGGCTGGGCCGCCAACTGTTGCAATGCGCTAGCGCTCAGGTGCAGCGCTTGGCACACCTTGGCGTTGCGCAATAATCTCGTCAGTACCGCAGGCATATTCCCTTGGGGTGAACTGATAGCCGCGACAACTTCCGATGCGGTAGTCCCGGTCATTTTCAGCACACATGGAACGTAGTCTGCGGACAAATCGACGAGCTCATGCAGCAAGTTTTCAATCAGATGTCGATTGTCTTCAGGGCTGGCATGCTTTGCCAGAAGGGCCTTGAACCGTTTCTCCAGGTTCTGATCCAGCGGCAACTCGTCCAAGGAAGTGGCGAATAGGTGATACGTCGATGCCACGTCTCGGTTGGACCGCTTTAACCAGTCGCTGGCCCAGTCCAACGCCATCAATACGTCGAGAATGCAGGTGCCAGAGCGTTGCGCGGTGGAATCCAATGCCCCCGTCACCATTACCTCATTGAAATTGTCACCACCCATCATGCGGGCCAGTGACGTGCATTCAACAAGCGTGAGCCCGAACATCCGTGCGATGCGGGCCTGGCGATAAAATGACGAGACCGTAGGCAAGTCATGCTTTGGTTCAGCCAGGTGTTGTTTGGTTTGTTCGATGAGCCACGACAGTGACTCGGGCGCTTTCGCCAGCCCAAAGCCGGCGGCCAGATAGATCAGATCCTGTGGCGCGTTGATCTCTTCCCCGGGACGTTTGAATAATCGGGAGCTATCGAATATCTGGTCGAACAACGGCACTTGTAGACCACAAGCGTGAATCGGTATGTCGTGCAGCAAACACGCAAACTCCTCAGGCGCTATGCCGTGGCGCCGATTGAGGTATCGATAGACGCCCAACGCGCGCAGTGTGTTGGCATTGAGCGTCATTGCCGTGTTTTTTTCCGAGCGCATGGCGCTGGTAATCAGCGTATCGAGCTCGTTGAAAGGGATACCCGTCCAGCGCTGCAGTCGGATCATTTTCTGCAAGCGCGAAAGGCGCTCCGGGGTCCCATTTTCAAATCTATTCGTTGACGAGTTAAGCGTCAGGGGCGCCTTCGATTCCGGCCCATTGATATAGGCTGCGCCATAGTTTTTGTGTCCCGAAGCAGGACTGTGGGGCGAGGCCCGGGCGGCATATTCGCCTTGCGCCAATAAGTGCCGGACTTGTTCGGTGGTCAGTCCGGTACGTTCCTTGAAGAACTCGATACCGTAAAGTTGAGCAGGCAGTTGAGTGCCATAGGATTTCTTCAAACCGCTGACGTCCCGGTCGGAACTGAGCGGCGTGAGCAACAGCTTCTGTTGCTCCGGGCTGAGTCCTGACAACAGTTTTTGCGCCTCGACACGCGGCTGGACAACGCTTCCGTAAGTTGAATGAGCCGGGGAAAGCGGCAATATCCGGCTCATTCGATAATTCAGTTCGCCGAGCGCCGGTTTACCCGTGCCCAGCCCAAGCAGGCATTGATGATGATGCAGCTCATAGGGCAGCGAAAACGGATAATGCGCAGTTGCAAGGTGCTGATGAACATCACTTTCAAAGTGCGCCTTGATCGCCTTGTCCAAGGTGTGATTGACGATCTCCAACATGGGGCGCGCAACGAAGGCGCTCTGCTGGTCGAGCATCAAGTTCTTCAGGTCCGGCCGTCTTTCATCAAGGGAGATTTTCTCGCGGGATGACGACGCTCCTTCAAGCTGTCCGGCAAACAGATACAGCGCCCGCAAATAGGCCACCGGCGAATCGATTGCCGCGAGGTCGCCTTCCTTACAGCACTTATCCCAGTTCTCCTTGAACAGCGCTTGGTAGCTTGCAGGTTCTGATTTCGCCTTCGAAGGCAAGTCGCGTCGGTGGCGGGCTGAGGCATCCTTGGGCGATACCAGATGTTCCAGATACAGGCGACAGACATGCCGAGCACAGCTCTGCGCGTTGTCGTAGGCCTGGTTGGCGTCGGCGTCGGTGTGCTTGCTCAGTTCGAGGGCGAACTGCGCCTTGGTCATGCGAGTGATGTCGAATACCGACGTCAATCCCATTCGGTGCAGGGCTGCGCGGAAACTGGCTTGAGTGTCATCTCCAGCGGCTGCGGCACCTATGAGTCTCTGCACCAATAGGTTGTTGTTTGCATCCATGTACTGTCCATCTCCTGTCGAACGAAAGGTTCGTGCTGGCGAAAACGGTACAGGAGCATGCAACTAAAGAAGGCCGGACGAGAGAACAGAGCTTGTAGGAGAAGGCAATGCGTGCTGGAAGAAAGCTGTGCGTAGGGAAGCCGCATGAGGCCGCACATCGGCCTCATGCGAGCGGGGCTCAAACCCTGAAATGGCTGACCATTTGTTGCAACTGACCACCCAACCGCGCCAGTTCAACGCTGGACGCTGCGGTTTCATCGCTGGCGGCGGCGGTCTGTTCGGACACGTCGCGCACGTTGATGATGCTGCGGCTGATCTCTTCGGCCACGGCGCTTTGCTGTTCGGCGGCCGCGGCGATCTGCTGGTTCATCGACTGGATGTTGGACACCGTGCGGGTGATGTTTTCCAGCGACACGCCAGCCTTGCGGGTCAGGGCCACGCTGCTGTCGGTGAGGTTGCGGCTGTTGTTCATCACGGCGGCCACTTGCTGGGTGCCGTTCTGCAGGCCGGCCACCAGGCCTTCGATTTCCTCGGTGGATTTCTGCGTACGCTGGGCCAGGCCGCGGACTTCATCGGCGACGACCGCGAAGCCACGTCCGGCTTCACCGGCGCGGGCGGCTTCGATGGCGGCGTTGAGGGCCAGCAGGTTGGTCTGTTCGGCCACGGCCTTGATTACGTCCATCACGGCGCCGATCTTGTCGCTTTCCTGTTGCAGCACGCTCATGGCGTCAGTGGAACGCACCACTTCGCTGGCCAGGCGTTCGATCTGGGCGATGGCTTCGTTGACCACTTGATCACCGGCCCGAGCTTCGCCGTCGGCTGCTGCTGCTGCCTGGGAGGCTTCTTCGGCATTACGCGCCACTTCCTGGACCGTGGCGGTCATCTCATGCATGGCGGTCGCGACCTGGTCGGTCTCGACTTTCTGGCTGTTGACCCCGGCGCTGGTCTGCTCGGTGACCGCCGACAGTTCTTCGGCGGCGCTGGCGATCTGGGTCACGCCGTCGCGGATGCCGCTGATCAGATCGCGCAGGGTTACGCCCATGCGGGCGATGCCTTGCTGCAGCACGCCGAGTTCATCGCGACGGGTGACGATGACGTTCTGCGACAGGTCGCCACCGGCGATGCGTTCGACCACGGCAAGGGTTTCACGCAGCGGGCGAGTGATCTGGCGGGTAATGACCACGGCGGCAACGATGCCCACCAACAAAGCCAACAACGTGCTGACCAATTGCAGCGTGCGGGCCTGGGCGCTTTCAGCGTCGCGACGGTCGAGCTGGATCTGGTACAGCTGCTCGCTCAGGGAAACGATGGTCGCGCCCTGGTCGGTCATTTCCTTGCGGGCCTGCGCCACATCGGCCATGGCCATCTTGAAGGCCTGCACGGCGCTGCGGTACTGGGTCAGGGTCGTTTCCAGCTGACGCAGTTCATCCTGCCGAGCGTTGGCAAAATGTTCGTTGAGCGGCTTGAGCGAAGCGATGGCGGCGTCCAGTTGGGCGAAAGCCTTGCGTTCGGTCTCGGCATTGCTGTTGGCGGTGTAGCCGCGCACTTCATAGCGGGCCAGCATGAACGCCTGCTTGGCCTGGGTGATGGCCTGGAATTGCGCAAAGCGCTCATCGCTGAGGGCCATCTGCTTTACGTCGGAATCGATGGCTTCGATCAGCTTGTAGGCCGTCTCGGCGTTCGCGCCCATGACATCCCGGGCACCGTTGCCGGTGCGGTAGGCACTGCGCATTTTATTCAGCGACGTTTGGTACGCGTTGATGGTCGCGCTCTGCTCTTTGAGCAGCTTGACGTTCTCGGGGCTTTTGAAGCTGCTGAGCAACGCGTTTTGTTGCGCCACGAAACCATCGAGGGTGGTTTGCACATTCTGTGCGGCGGTCTCGTCACCGTTGGTCAGCATGTATTGCAGGCGAGTGACCCGCAGTTTGGTCAGGCCAGCGTTGAGCTGGGTGATGTCGCTCATCCAATTGCTGCGGTCGATCAAACCGCCCAGGCTGGTCCAACTGGTCAGGGCCAGGACGCAAGTCAGTACCAGCACCAGGCCAAAGCCCAGGCCTAATTTCATGTTGACGCTAATGTTGCCAAACCAGCTATTCATCAAATTCCTCCAGGAACGTTGCGCTGCTTGATCATCGGTTGGCTGGAAGATTGTTGTTTTTAAGAGCCAGCAAAAACGTTTAACAGGGCTGTATCGGCGGCTGTTCATGAATCTGAAAATTTTTTTTGTATCGCCTGCCCGGGTTGTCGCCGCGTGAGCCAAGCTTTTTTTCACATTGGTTTCACTGCCTGCCTACGTCTACGCCTTTACCGTCTCGCCATCGAAATGACTGGTTGGGTGCCGTCGGGGCGGCTTGATGTGGAACTGAGACTGAGCCTTTTTGGCGTGACGCGCTCGATTGATACGAGCTGGCTTGTCCGCTATCGAAACGCTGCGGTGATCCTGGCTTCGGCAATGCTGGCGATTCCACTGTCCCTCTGGCTGCTAGGGCCGGCAGCGGTGCCGGACCTGGCCCATGGCAATATTGTTGGCGCCCGGGCGCTGGCCGATGGCTGGGCCAAGGGGGAGATGATTGTGTTGGTGCGCCACGTCGAACGGTGTGATCACTCCAAGGCAGCGTGCCTGGGTGATCCGTCGGGAATCACTGACCGTGCCCGCGCCGTTGCGGTGGGGCTTGGCGCGCGGTACGAGCAACTGGGCCTGGAGAATGCGGACGTTTATAACAGTCCGCTGGTTCGAGCGTCCCAGACGGCTGGCTATATGTTCAACAAGGTGGGCGCCGGCGACGATTGGCTGAGCAATTGCCGCCACGACCTGCTGCGCAATGCCCTGGCCCATAAGGTGGCTGGGCGCAACTTGATTTTGGTCACCCACAGCGAATGCATGCAGGCGATGGAAACCGAGCTGCGCCGACCTGCTTCGGCGTTTGGCTATGGCGCTTCGTTGTTTATATCCGCCGCCCAGTCACAAGCGCCTCGACTGCTGGGTTTTATCGAGGCGTCCGACTGGCGCTCAATGAAGTTTCAGTAACCTTTCCACGATTAGGACCGCTCATGCTGACGTCTGCTCGCGCTCGTTTTTACGGGCTCAACCTTGGAATCCCCCTGGCCTGTGCCGCGGTGGTGTTCCTGCTGTTCGACATGACCCGCATCGACATCGCCTTCAGCGATCTTTTCTACGACCCGCTGCACCAAGCCTTTCCGTTGGAGCATGTGCGCCTGTTCGAGCAAATCACCCATAAGTGGGCCAGGGTCATTCCGAACTGGACCGGCGAAGCGGCCATTATCGGTGCGCTGTTGTCGTTCGTCTGGCCGCTGTTCCGGCCGGAAAAGCGTCCCGGGTTGCTTCGGGTACTGGATAAGATCCGGCTGACCAAACCGCTACGGTTTGCCCACAGGCACCGTCGCGATTTTCTCTATGTGGTCTTCGCCTTTTCCCTCAGTACAGGCGTCATTCATTACCTCAAGGGGCACACCAGCGTGTACTGCCCGGTGGAAACCACCCAGTACGCGGGGAAGATCGAGCACAAGGAATGGTTCCAGAATTTCGATTTGCTGAAAGTCGCCGGTGACGGGCGCTGCTGGCCTGGCGGCCATGCTTCCGGTGGTTTCACGATGCTGGCGCTGTACTTCGTTGCCCGACGCTATCGCTGGCGTCACTCCAAAGCCCTGATGTATGGCGCGCTGGCCTTGGGATTTGTCTACGGCACGACGCGAGTCCTACAGGGTTGGCACTACATGTCCCACACCTTCTGGGCGGGAATCTTCGTCTGGTTGAGCTGTTGGCTGATGGCATTGTTTTTTTACGGACGCGCAGTCTTGGAACAATCCTTGTTGAAGACCGCGTCGCCCAGGGTCGCACCAAGCATGCCTGAGCTGGGCGATGCGCAGCCTGCTCCATGAATCGCAGGCAAAAAAAAGCCCGCGGGAGAGCGGGCTAAAACCTTAGTTTCTTGAATGAGCGAGGGGACTGTACCGGATCGCATAAACGCATGGGGTGAAGAAAAGTTCATGCGGCTCAGCTTGATGCGGTTTCGATAGGTATTCGTCAATGAGGTGATTTCGGACGCGTCCTGTGAGACGCGTCTCTTTTTTAAGTAGAAAAATGTCCGTTCTCTGAACTGAAAGCGATACGCAAGGTCTGGTGTGCGCGAAACGGGTCGATTTGGCCGGCTCCGCAATCTTGTTGTCGCTTTTGTATCGAGGGATCGAACATGTCCATGTCTGCCTTAAGGACGAGGCTCGTCGTCGCGTCGCTGTGTTTTTTTGCGATGGACCTTGCCGTGGCCGCGCCAACCCCTGGCGACACGGACCTGATCCGCGAGCGCCAGAATCGCTTGCTCGAAGAGCAGCGCCGGCGCCTCGAAGAGCTCAAGGACCTGCCAGGCAAAGAAGCCAAGCCGGCCCAGCCGACAAAACCTGCCGATACCCGCTGCTTCCTTATCAAGACCATCGAACTCAAGGGCGCTGACGCCTTGTCCGAGCGCGAGCGCCAACGCTTGCTCGAACCCTACGTCAACCAATGCCTGGGCGTGCCGCAGCTTAACGAGTTGCTCAAGACCATTACCGATGCCTACCTGGAAAAGGGCTTGGTCACGAGCCGTGCCTATTTGCCGCAACAGGATTTGTCCAGCGGTCACCTGCAAGTGCTGGTGGTCGAGGGGCGACTTGAAGGCCTGAAGGGTGCCGAGAACAGCGGACTCTCCGAGCGGGAGCTGGCCATGAGCTTTCCCGGCAAGCCGGGCGAATTGCTCAATCTGCGGGATATCGAGCAGATGGTCGATCAACTGAACCGTCTGCCATCCAACAGCGCCCGCATGGAGCTGACGCCGGGGCAGAACATTGGCGGCAGTGAAGTGCTGGTCCGGAACACTCCACAGAAACCTTGGCGGGCCGGCCTGTCACGGCATAACGACGGGCAGAAGAGCACCGGTGAGCAGCAATGGGGAGCGTCCCTGGACTGGGACAGTCCCTTGGGCCTGGCCGATCAGTTGGCATTGCGCGGCGGCCACGATGCCGTCAGCGATCACCAGAAGACCTCACGCAACGCCATGCTCTATTACAACCTGCCCTTTGGCTGGTGGAACCTGAGCTACACCTACAGCGAAAGCGAGTACCGCGCGCTGGGCCAGGCCAACGGCTTCAACTTCAAGCAGAGCGGCGACAGCCAGAACCATCAGTTGCGCCTGGAGCGGGTGGTGCATCGTGACGCGGTGAGCAAGACCTCCCTCAACACGGGCCTTGCATACCTGCGCACCAACAATTTCATCGAAGACAGCAAGCTCTCGCAAAGCAGCAATCGCATCAGCGAAGCCCAGTTCGGCATCAACCATGGGCGGCGGATCGGCAATGCCTTCGTCAACCTCGATCTGGGCCTGCAACAAGGTATCGGTGCCCTCGACGCCCAGGGCGATCACGAGCCGGGGCCTGGCGTGCCGGATGCCCGCTACCGCAAATACACCGCCACCCTCAGCTACTTGCAGCCGTTCCAGGTGTTGGGCGAGTCCTTCAGCTTCAGCAGCCTGATGACCGGCCAGCGCAGCGAAGACGCGTTGTTCAGCCCGCAGCGCATGAGCCTCGGCGGGTTGTCTTCGATTCGCGGCTACAAGGACCAGACACTGGCCGGCGACAGCGGGGGCTACTGGCGCAACGACCTGCGTTGGAGCCGCCCGGTGACGCTTGAGTGGCTGCGTCCGGTGTTCGCCGAGTACGGCACCAGCCTGGGTTACGACCAGGGTGTTATCCGCGGGGATCGCTACAACGGCGATCAACACGGACGTATGTCGAGCAATTCGCTGGAGTTGTTCGCCCGCGGTGAGAACCTCAGCGCCAGCGTGACCTTCGCCCATTCCCTGGAACGTCCCGATGCCCTGACCGAGCGCGAAGCGCCGATCTACTTCCGCCTCGACGTATCCATTTAATTCGCTGCAACGAGACCCGATCATGGACGACCGCCAATACGCCTTCCTGGCCCGCCAGCCTTCTGCTGCCCTGAAAACCCGCGACGCCTTTTGGGGCATGCCCAAGCGCGGCCTGGCGTTCCTGCTGGTCAACGTCATGTTCTGGCAACCGCTGTGGGCCCAGGCCGACGGCATCGTGGTCAGCGCGCCGGGCACCAGCCTGGGTCAGGCGGGCAATGGCGTACCCATCGTCAAAATCGCCAAGCCCAACGGCAGCGGGCTGTCCCACAACAAATTCACCGACTACAACGTCGGAAAAAACGGCGTCATCCTCAACAACGCCACCAACCCCGCCCAATCCACGCAACTGGGCGGGATCATCCTCGGCAACCCGAACCTCAAGGGCTCGGCGGCCAAAGTCATTCTCAACGAGGTCAACGGCGGCAACCCGAGCCAGTTGCGCGGCTACACCGAAGTGGCGGGGCAATCGGCCCACGTCATCGTCGCCAACCCGTACGGCATCACCTGCGATGGATGCGGCTTCATCAATACGCCGAAAGCGACCCTGACCACAGGCAAGCCGATCATCGAAAACGGCCAGCTAAACCGCTATCAGGTGGATCAGGGCAGTGTCGCCATTGAAGGCGCGGGCCTCAACGCGAACAACGTCGACCGTTTCGAAATCATCACCCGCAGCGCCAAGATCAATGCCGAGATCCAGGCGAAGAACCTGACGATCGTGGCCGGACGCAATGACGTCAACGCCAGCACCCTCAACGCCACGGCCCGTGCCGACGACGGCAGCGCCAAACCCCAACTGGCGATCGACTCCTCGGCGTTGGGCGGGATGTATGCCGGCGCGATCAAGCTGGTGGGCACCGAGGCCGGTGTCGGGGTGAAGCTGGACGGCAAGATGGTTGCCAGTGGCGGGGATATCCAGCTCGATGCCAATGGGCATTTGAGCCTGGCGCAGACGGCGGCTGCCGGTGCCATCGACATCGAGGCCAAGAGCCTGGAGACCCGTGGCCAGGTGTATGCCGGTAGCCGGCTCGAAGTCAAAACCCAGGGTGACCTGACCAGCCAGCAGAACCTGGTGGCGCGCGACAGCATTCACCTGGACAGCGGCGGCACGCTGACCAACAACGGCATTATCGAGGCCGGGGTCAACGCCGATAACAGCCGCAATGCGGTGGGCGATGTCACGCTCACGGCAAGACAACTGAACAACGCCGGCAAGACCGTCATTGCCAGCCGCGACCTGACGGTCACGACTACCGCTGCGCTGAACAACCAGGGCGGTACGCTCAGTGGGCAGCGCAAGGCCACGGTCGCCGCCGACGTTGTGGATAACCGCAACAAAGGTCGAATCCTCGGCAACACCGAACTGCACTTGACCGCCAATCAGGTGCTGAACAGCCAGGGTGGCTTGATCAACAGCCAAGGCGTCCTGACCGCCAACCTCGGCCGCCTGGAAAACAACGCAGGCGAACTGTCCAGCCTGAACAGCGCGACCCTGGTCCTCGACAGCCTGGACAACCTGACCGGCCTGGTCATGGCTGGCATGAACCTCGACATCACCAACGCGGGCGCGATCAACAACCAGGGCGGCGAACTGTCCAGCCAAGGCATTGTGACCGTGCGCACCGCCAGCCTGGACAACCGCAACAAAGGCACCGTCGCCGCCAATGGCAAGCTGCTGGTCACGGCGACAGGCAAGGTCAACAACGCTGACCAAGGCCTGATTGCCAGCCGCGGTGCCGGTGTTGAGCTCGAGGCCGCGAGCCTGGATAACGCCAAGGGCACGCTGCAAGGCAAAGGCCTGACGATTGTGAATGTCGCGGGCGATATCGATAACCAGGGCGGCAGCATCATCGCCCAGGACGCCAACCTGAGTGTTTTCGCGACGAATCTGGACAACCGCGGCGGCGTGCTGGCCAGCGTCAAGGCCGCGCTGGAGGCGCGAGCCACCGGCGTACTTAAAAACGGCTATGACGTGAATCGCCAGGGCGGCACGATCCAGGCCCAAGGTCTCAAACTCAAGGCTTTGGCCGGATTGTTCAACGATGGCGGGCGCATTGCCGCGCAAGCGGGCGATGTCGTGATCAACAATACCGGTGCGGATATCAACAACAGTAACGGCGGTATCTACGCCACGGGTAAGGTCCAGGTCATTGGTCGAGACCTGGACAACAGCAACGGCGGGCAGATCAGCGCCAATCGCATCGACTTTGATCTTTCGGGGGCACTGGACAACAACGGCGGCATCATCGAAAGCCAGGACAGCCTGGATATCCTCGCGGCCAGCCTGAGCAACCAGAAGGGCCAGTTGCGAACCCTGGGCAAGGACAGCACCACCACGTTCAACATTACAGGCCTGTTCGACAACATCGACGGCACGCTGGAAACCGCCAGCCAGGACGTGGGCCTGAAAACCGGCAGCATTCAGAACGTGGGCGGCGAGTTGTTGCATACCGGCCTGGGACTGTTCGGCATCAGCCAGGCCAACCTGGGGCAGGCCGGTGGTCGCCTGGTGACCTACGGCAACTTGAGCGTGAAGGCGGACCGCTGGACTAACAGCACGGCGATCCAGGCTGGACGCCTGGTGGTGGATGTCGACCAGTTGACCCAGACCGCTACGGGCAAACTGCTCAGCACCGATAGCCTGGTGGGCCGTGGCAGCAATTGGCGGGTTGACGGCCTGATCGGCAGCGATGGCGCGATCGACCTGCAACTGACCGGTGCCTATACCGGTAGTGGTCGCTTGAGCAGCCTCGGCACCTTGGGCCTCAAGGCCGCGCTGATCAATCTGGAGCAAAACGGCAGTATCGCTGGCGGTGGCAACACAACCGTCGTGGTCGATGGCGTCCTCAACAGCTACGGTCGCCTGACCTCGGCGGCGGACATGAGCGTCACGGCCGCAACGGTCAACAACTACGGCACGCTGGGCAGCGCCGGCGCGCTCGGCGTATCCACCGGCAACTTGCTCAACGAACGCGGATTGATCTTCAGCGGCGGTAATACCAGCCTGCGCGTCAACAGCCTGACCAACCGCTATGCCGATATCTACAGCCTGGGTGACCTGAGCATCGATCGCGACGGCCTCGGCACGCGTGCCAGCCGCATCCTCAACAGTTCCGGCACGCTGCAAAGCGACGGCAACATGCGCCTGGCGGCCAGCACGATCGACAACGTCCGCGAGGTCTTGACCACCCACGATGCAGGCATCTACACCGCCTCGATCAGGGAAGTGGCCTGCATCCCAGGTGATTGCGACGGTCCCAAGGTCAACCACGTCTGGCAGATCATCCAGCGCGATAAGTTCGAAGTCACCGCGGCCAGCGCCGCCTCCAGCATCACCACCGGCGGCAACCTGAATATCCAGGGCGACACCCTGACCAATCGGAGCAGCAGCATCGGCGTCGGCGGTGCATTGACCGCCAACCTCGTCAGCTTGAACAACATCGGCATCGAGACCAGCGAGATCGAAACCTCGCGCACCTTCAGGTCCGAGCGCACGCGCCATCCGAGTGGCTGGCGCGCCGCCGCCAATGACTTCACCAACAAATATTGGCTGCAGAGCCCGGGCTACAACGCCAACGACCTGGGTGGCCTTGAAGCAGCGATGAGCCGCTTCATCGGCATTACCGAGATGGAGTTCCTGCAGCTTCGCACCCAAACCAGTACTACCGATAACCAGACCTATGCCGCGATTATCCAAGCCGGTGGCGCCGTCGACATTCCTACCCAGGGCGACCTCAACAGCGGCGTCGTGCGTGGCGGCTATAACTACGTCGGCGCCGGCCCGCGCACCGACACCCAGGCCGACAACGCCTTCTCGACCCGCATCAGCGTCAATCGGCAACTCCCGCCGAGCCTGACCCAGCAACAGGTCGATCCACTGGCCCTGCCGGGCTTTGACTTGCCCACCGGGCAAAACGGCCTGTTCCGCATGAGCGGCGACGGCTCCACCACGCCAACCCAAAGCACGGGGCTCACGCAAGTGCGTGGCCTGCCGGACCGCTCGTTCCAGACCAGCCCGCAAAAATACCTGATCGAGACTAACCCGGCGCTGACCGACATGCGCCGCTTCATGAGCTCGGATTACCTGCTGTCGAATCTGGGCTACGACCCGGACACCGCCGCCAAGCGCCTGGGCGATGGTTTCTACGAGCAACGCCTGATCCAGCAAGCCGTGATCGCCCGCACCGGCCAGCGCTTCCTCGATGGCCAGACCTCCGACGACGGCATGTTCAAGTACCTGATGAACAACGCCATCGCCAGCAAGGACGCTCTCAACCTGTCCCTGGGCGTGAGCCTGACCGCCGAACAGGTTGCGGCCCTGACCCATGACATCGTCTGGATGGAAACTCGGACGGTGAATAATCAACAGGTGCTGGTGCCGGTGCTTTATCTGGCTCAAGCCAACAACCGTCTGGCGCCGAATGGTGCGCTGATTCAGGGTTCAGACGTCAGCCTGATTGCGGGTAAGAACCTGAACAGTGCGGGCACCTTGCGTGCGTCCAGCAACCTGAGGGCGACGGCGGGCGACAGCTTGGTCAACAGTGGGTTGATGGAAGCGGGGAACCGGCTTGAGGCGTTGGCGAGTAAGGATCTTACTAACCGGGCTGGCGGGGTTATTGCTGGGCGGGATGTCAGTGTTGTTGCCGTCGCTGGTGATTTGACCAATGAGCGAACCATTACCCGGCATGCCAGCGGCACTGGTTACAAGACTGAGCAACGCGAATTTGCTGACAACGCGGCGCGGATCGAGGCGAGTCATGACCTGAGCGCGGGCGCTGGGCGGGATATCGCCAATGTTGGTGGTGTGCTCAAGAGTGGTAACGACACCACATTGCGCGCAGCCCGAAATATGAATATCACCGCCGCCGAGCAGGTGGACAGCCATACGCAGGGCAGCAAACATCGAGACCAGACCATTACCCAGAATGGTTCTAGCGTTACGGTTGGGCGGGATCTTCAGGCCGCTGCGGGCGGTGACCTCAACGTGGTCGCTAGCCAGGTCGAAGCCAAGCGGAACCTGGCCATTGCCGCTACCAAGAACTTGACCTTGGGGCCAGCGGCGAATGAACAGCATTCGTATGGCCAGAGCAAGAAGGTCAAGAGCATCGAGGATCATGTCCAGCAGGTGTCCACCACGCTCAAGGCGGGCGGGGATGCGACGCTGAGCGCGGGGCAGGATCTCACGCTGGTAGCGAGTACGGTCAACGCGGGGAATGAGGCGTACCTGGTGGCGGGTAACAACCTCGCCCTGAAGGCTGCTGCGGATCAGGACTACAGCTTCTACAGCAAGACCAAGAAGTCTTCTTCAGGGAAGAAATTCCGGCTGGATGAAACGGGCAGCACCACCCATGTGGGCAGCCTGGTCAGTTCCAGCGGCAACAGCACGCTGGTGGCGGGCGAAAACCTGCTGTCGGCAGGCAGCGCCGTGACTTCCGAGAAAGGCGCGACGAAATTGGTCGCCAGCAAGGACGTACAGATTCTTGCCGTGACCGACGCCGACAGCGCCCGCCATGAGCGTAAGGAAAGCAAAAGCAGTTGGGGTGGGTTCAAGTCGAGCAAAGTCCAAGACAAAGTCGACGAGAAACGCACCACGGCGGTGGGCAGCATGGTCTCCGGCGAGACGGTCACCGTCGCGGGCGGCCAAGATGTGAAAGTGACGGGCTCGTCCCTGGTCAGTACCGGTGATCTGGCAGTCCAGGCCGGGCGCGACCTGACCATCGATGCGGCGAAAAATACCTTCTCGCGCACTGATATGCACAAGGAAAAGAATCGCGACCTGACAGGTGTGCTGACTGGTAACAAGCTAGGCCTGGATGACATGACGGGCAACCAGCACCTGTTTATTAACAGCCAGAAGCACAACGGCACGGCTGCAGAAACCACGCTTACCGGCAGCACGGTTGGCTCCAGTGCCGGCAATGTGACGCTCACGGCTGGGCGTGAATTGAGTGTGGTTGCTAGTGATTTGGTCAGTACCAAGGACATGGCGCTTACCGGTTCCAACGTAACCATTACCGCAGGTGATGAAACCGCGCGGCAAACCACTGAGGACAGCTCTAAAAGCTTGGCAGTGGGTAGGGTCATCGGTGGTGCGATCGTCGACACCGCAAGGACTATTCGCGACGCGTCCAAAGCTGCGGAGAATGCCGATGACCCTCGACTCAAGGCAGTAAAAATCGCCCAGGCTGCGCTTGCGTTTTACAACCTGGGTGGCCAGGCCTCGGATGCCAACGGGCAGAGCTCCGGGTTCAAAAACAAGCAAGGCGGCACCCCCAGCAATGGCTCACTGATCAAGATCGGTACCGAGCTGGCCAATACGCGCAGCAAAAGCAGCAGCGAGTACAACAGCCTGACGGCGAAGCAAAGCACCCTTAATGCCGGTCAAGAGCTATCGATTGTTGCCACGGGGGACGCGGCGGGAACCCTGGGTGATATCCAGATAACCGGCAGCAGCCTGAAGGCTGAAAACACCTTGTTGCTGGCTAAAAATGATCTGCTGCTGAAAAGTGCACAGGACACCGTTGATCGCAAAAACGACGGGTCGAGCAACAAAACGGCCATTGGTGCCAGCTTCAACATTGGGGAGCAAAACGGCTTCACCCTCGATCTGGGGGCCCAAGGTGCGAAAAACATGGGTAACGGCAAGTCCGTCACCCAGGTAAATACCACGTTGGATACCGGATTGCTGTTGTTGCAAAGCGGCCGCGACACCACCCTCGAAGGCGCGCAGGTCCGGGCGGACACCATCAACGCGTCGATTGGCGGCAACCTGAATATTCTTTCTCGGCAGGACACCGAATCGTCGAAAAGCAAGCAAAGCAGTGGGGGGATCGGAGCGAGCATCTGCGTTCCGCCGTTCTGCTACGGCTCCATGGTCGCGGGTTCGGCGAATGTTGCCGCCGCCAACATGAACAGTGACTACAAGGCCGTGACCGACCAGAGCGGGCTGTTCGCTGGTGCCGGTGGCTACGACATCCATGTGGGTAAAACCACGACTCTGCAGGGCGCTGTGATTGCCAGCGAAGCGTCTGCGGATAAAAACCGCCTCAGCACGGATCGCTTGCTCGTCAGCGATATCAAAAACAGCAGCAATATCGAGAGCCAATCGGCAGGAATTTCCATCTCGGGCAGCAATGTTGGCGGCTCCTCATTCGGCGGCAGCATCCCAGTAGCCCTTAAGGACAAAGATCACAGCTACACCCGCAGTGCTGTCAGCGAAGGCACGATCGTTGTTCGTAACCCCGAGGGCGCGGCTGACTTGGTGGGGCTGAACCGCGATACCGCCAACGCCAATCAGAAGCTGGACAGGCCTGATGAAGAGGCCATGCAGGAGCGTATCGATCTGATTCAAAGCTCGGCGCAACTGGCCAGTGGAATTATCAGTACGGTGGCGAAGGCAAAGGCGGATGAGGCCAAAAAGCTCGACGACCAAGCGAAAGCACAAGTAGACGCTGGCTCGCCCGATGCCGCCGAGGCGGTACGGGCCGCAGAAGTCGCCTATGTCGAGTCCCTGCGCTGGCAGGTCGGCGGTGACAAGAAACTGATGGCAGACATTGCTTCAGGATTGATTGCTGCAGGGCTGGGTGGCGCTACAGGGGGAACGGCGGTTGGTATTGTTGCCAACACCGCCTCCAGTGATATCTTCAACAAAATCGGCGATTACGCTCAAGCGCGCGCGACCGATCCAAAATCGGATGCAGCTACCAGAGCTGCCTGGGCGGAGGGTGGTGCGGCGCGGGTAATGCTGCATGCGCTGGCTGGGGCTGCGATAGGGCTTTCCAGCGGCAATGTGGAAAGTGGGGCGCTTGGGGCTGGTACGTCAGCGGCGCTGATGCCGTACATTGGCAAAGCCCTCAGCGGCACAACAATGACAGAGGCTGACCAAGATGCCCTCGCTTCGCTGATTGCGGCGGGTGTCGGGGCAACGATTGGAACGAGTAACGGTACTGGTGGTTCGGTCGTGGCTGGAGGCACGGCTAATGGCGTTGAGGCATTCAACCGACAGTTGCACAAGCAGCAAGAAATTCCCGTTCTGGAGAAAAAAGCTGAGGAACTGGAGAAGACCTTAGGTCAACCGGGTTCCAGTTCTCGTTGGATAGACTTGCTGATGATAGCTGCGGGTGGCAGCGTCGATGCCGCCGACGCTACACGATTGAATGAGTTGTCTCTGCAGTCCCAAGGGAATGACCCGGAGTCTCAGCGTTTTACCGAGGATTTAAACTTCGCCAAAGGCGTTGTCGCTCAGTTGGCGGCGCAGAAAATCCCATTGACGTGGAGCAACGGAAGCCAAATTGTCGCGAATGGCGAGAAGGTTTTCGCGTTCGGCGCAACTGAGAAACAATTCAATGATCCAACGTTGTTCAACGCGGCGGGGTTGTATGGCCCCGGCGCGGTGTATGAACAATGGCGTCAGTACGGGCAGGAGCAGACGAGCCAGCATTCGGGTGAGATTGCAAAACTGTCGAGCTATGACTCTGACGTAGAGGCCGCTGCGCAGAGGCTGTCGGTTTTGGCCGGGAAAGGGATCGTGACCGTTTCGCCGGAGCTGGATGCAGCGATGCTGGTGATGCCAGGGGCCAAGGCTGCTAAGACTGTCCTTGAGACAATCCTGGAAAGGATGGCGGCGAAAAAAGCGGCGGGGGGATTAGAGGTTGAGGCTGTTGTCGGTGCAAAGGAAGCGGGTTCCACCGGTCTATCCAATGCAGAGATGGGGCCTTTTGTACCTCAACTCAGTCGGTATGAAGACAGAATTAAACTGACACCAATTAACGGAGGATCGTGGGCAGGAGTCAGAGGTGAATCAAATTTTGTATTCGATAACCCTGAATTTAAGAAGATTCTGCCTGATGGGATTGCTTACAGGAATGGTTACCCGGACTTCTCTCCGGTTACACTTCATGAGGTTAGGCTTCCTGGTCTAATATCTACAAATCGAGATGCTAACTTTCGTGCTGCCAACCAGATGCTGGCTAATAAGCTTGGTTTGAAAGAGTCAGATGTGGCTCGGTTTATGAGGGAGGAAAAATTTACCTGGCATGAGGTCGAGGATATGCGAAGAATGCAGTTGGTGCCTTCGTTTATCCATACTGGCAAGGTGAATTCGATGGATTTTGGTGTGAAATATGGTCACCTAGGCGGCGTTGCCGAGAAAGCTTTGTTGGAGGCGGTTAAAAAATGAGTATTGTCTCAGATATAGATTTTGGTGAGTTGCATTTTGATGGGGTTTGGACAGGGCTATGTTGTGTAGCGATTTTTGGAAATCGCTATGAGGTGCCGCTTGTCGTTCAGACTTTTGATGGTGAACCAATCTCTGAAACTCAGCGGCTTGCGTTTCGGGAGTTTGATTCGAACAAAAACGCTGTTTCTTTGTTGGTAGAAGAAGCTGTTTTTAACTATTATCTTGGTAGGCTTGAAGATTACCGAGCATGCTTTGATGGTGATGAGGTTGACACCAAGGCGCCGAGAGTCCATGCAGTTGATGATATGCGGGATTTAGTTTCTTTGAAGTGTGTGAAAGTGATGTCCGCTTTTAATGCGGGAGCACGTGAAATTGGTTTTATTTTCGATGCGGTCTTTGACCCCCAGCTTGGTTTGGGAGTTCTGGTTACTAACGGTTCTGTTGAAGCCGTTGATACGCAGGATATTTTGCTGGGTTAGTTGGTGTCTAAATAGCTTGAGTCCAACAACTTAAGGAAAGGGGGCAGGTTTTTTGCCCGGTTCTTAAAGTAAGTTGGTCCTATTTTTTAGTCCGGTTTTTTGCCGTTCTGCTGTCGTCGAAAGTATATCGGTGATCTGTGGTTATTAAAATTTTGCAGGGAAGTAATAATGAAAAAAACCACCTTTTTAGTTCTAGCCATGGCCCTGGCAGGCTGTCACTCAAACGTCAGGGACTCCTCGCCAAGCCTGCTCAAGGATGGCGTGCAGTTGCAACAACCCAAGGTCGTTGCTGACGCGGAACACGCCAAGATCATCATGAAGGCGACAGGATTCACCCACCCGGTGCAATTTTCCGTGCGGCGCAGTTCCGATGCGGACCAACGTGCCGAGGTCTTGGGAACCGTGGTCGATTCCGGTCGTGGCAAGGTATTCGGCTGGATTGCCAAAGTGAACGAGGTTGCCAACAGCGCCACCGTAAAACGCTTCCCCCAACTGGAGGTGCAGGCTGATCCCGGGCAGGCGATTGAAGTGATCGGTGAATCACGGGTCTACGACTCGAACTATTACCGCTATGCCGAAAAAATTGTTTATGCATGCGGCCCTATGAGTTCCACCTTCAAGCCCGAGAAGCAAAAGGTTTACCTGGTGGAGTTCGTGATCATTGGGGCAGGTTGTGAGCAGCATGTTTACGATGTCACTCAACCTCAGGAGCGTATTCCTGTGGCGAGCGTCCAGGGGCTTTGAGTCGGACTTAAAAAGCAGAAGGTCCGAAAGCGAAGAGTGGAAAAGGGGACAGATTTATTTAAAAGGCGAGAGTGGATGTCATCGCTCTGACGGTTAAATAAATCTGTCCCGAATGGCACTTACTTAACAGCTAACTAGCTGATACGCCTGCAAAAAATGAAAAAAGGCTGGCCTTGGTCTACGGTGATAGTTGCGAACACACACCGATCAAGCAAGGACACAGCCCGAGTGAATCGTAGACGCCAAATCGTCCGACATCAACAGCACCGTATGCGCCAGCACGCCACGAACAGCAATGCTCATGCTTTCTTCAAACTGCTCAACGACCCAGAGCTATTGCGGGGTGTCGAGTCGTCAATACCCAAACATCGCCAGCGGCTATTCCCCCCGACCGAAACACTGTCCCTGTTTTTGTCCCAGGCGATGAGCGCCGATCGCTCCTGTCAGAATGCCGTGAATGATTTTTCTGTCAGGCGCTCTTGCGAGGGGTTGAAGCCCAACAGCATTCATACCGGTGCTTACTGCAAAGCAAGAGCGCGGCTGCCGGTGGAGATGGTTTCAACCTTGTTGCGCTCCACGGGGTCATCGATGAGCAACCGGGCTCCGTCATCGTGGCGTTGGAGGGGGCGACCTGTGCGCCTCGTGGATGGCACTACAGTTACCCTGCCGGATACGCCGGCCAACCAAGAGGCCTATCCGCAATCTCGTGGGCAGAAAGCCGGACTGGGCTTTCCCATCTGCCGGGTGGTGGGAATTGTTTGCCTCGCCAGCGGTGCTGTTTTGGATGCCTCGTTGGGACGTTTCCGCGGTAAAGGAGGTGATGAGCAGACGCTGCTCAGAACCATGCTCGATACCTTGGAACGAGGTGACATTGTGCTGGGCGATGCCTACTACGCAACCTACTTTTTGTTGTGTGAATTGCAACATCGAGGCGTGGACGGGGTGTTCGAACAATATGGCGCTCGACGGCGTAGCACGGACTTTCAGTTGGGAAAGCCCTTGGGGTCGGAAGATCATTTGGTTGAGTTGAAAAAGCCCAAGGCAAAGCCGTCCTGGATGAGTCAGGCCTATTACGACGAGGCACCTGAAACGCTGACAGTACGTGAGTTGAAGGCCGGTGGAAAAATCCTGGTCACCACTCTGAATTGTCCACAGCAGGTGCCAAAAGCTGCTCTTAAATCACTGTTTAAAGATCGATGGCACGTGGAGCTGGATCTGCGCAACCTCAAGACTACGCTGGGGCTTGAAGCTCTGAGCTGCAAGACACCGAGCATGGCCGTCAAAGAGTTGTGGATCTACTTGTTGGCCCACAACCTGATACGGATGCTCATGGCGCAATCAGCTCTGTTGGCCGACTGTCTGCCTCGCCAACTGAGCTTCAAGCATAGCCTTCAGCTGTGCCTAGCGTTGAGGCAGTACGGGGCTCAGGAGCAAGAGGATCGGCTGCTGAATCTGCTTGCGCTGATTGCCCAGAAACGGGTCGGAAAGCGTCCTGGCAGGATTGAGCCGCGCGCAATAAAACGAAGACCCAAGCCTTACCCCATGCTGATGAAAACACGTCGATCAGCAAGGGCTGAGGTCAGGAAGAATGGACACCCGAAGAAGGTTAAGTAAGTGCCATTCAAATCTGTCCCCTTTTTTCAAAGCCACTGGTAGTGGGCTTGAGTACGCCTGGAAAAAGCATGGTGGTGCTTGGGGCGAAAATAAATCTGCTTTTACGATTTCCAAGGATGAACTGAAGGTCGTTCTGCAAACGCCACAGGTTGTCAAAACACCTGCCTACCAATCACCTACGTCTGGTAATTTTATCCGAACGGTTGATATGGGAAGACCTATAGGTATCGATGCCAAGGCCGGGGGGCAGCCTACTAATTTCATAACGGTGATTACTGACTCAAAAGGTAATTTGGTGAATACGTTTCCTGGGAAGACTTTCTAAATTATGTATTGCTTAATTGTGTGGGACAAAGAGCTAGCAGCTACGGGGCAGGATGGCTGTCTTGATAAGGTTGAGATTCCAAAAAATTTAGCGCATTTTTTCTTTCAGCTAGATGCCGAGGAGTTTCCAGCTCTTTCTAGTCTGAGTTTTGATGATTATGATATGTTTTCTACTTCGCAAATGGATTCGCTTATATCCGAATTGGTTGCTGCTGCTCATATAGAGCCGCGGCTTTTAAGTTCAATTGAAATAATGGTGGAAAAGATTTTGGAGGCAAAGTCTTTAAGGAAAAGTGTTTTGTTTGATCCGTTCAGAATAAGTTAAAGGGAAAAGGGGGCAGATTTGAATGGCACTTACTTAACCTTCTTCGGGTGACCATTCTTCCTGACCTCCTAGGGACCCTAATGCTCCTAAAATTGTCGATCCGGGCAAAGGCGAACCGAGTATCTCACTAGAATTACCTAAGGTATGGGATCGACTGATTGAGCAAAGTTCTTCGAGAGCGCGGGTATTAACAGGTAAGGAGTTTGTTGATGAGTTTGGTAAATGATTTTGACAGCCTGCTTGAAAATATTTTCGAAGGAAGGAAGGACTTGGCTTTGTTTGTCGTTGGGAGTAGGTGCTACTACCTTGCAGATGATAAAGAAAATTTTTGTATTGATGTAAGGCCTGAGTATCGAGGGTATGTTGAACGCGGTGCTATGGATGGTGAACTTTATGATGCTGCCATTTCTGCGTTTAGAGGTGGTGTCCCGATCCTAGATGTTAATACATTTCAACGTTACCTAGATAATAATGGAGTTAATGTTTGCTCTTCTGAATGGATGGGTGAGTTTTTTAAGTACGGCCACTCCGCTGTCTACTTTGTTGAGCTCTATAGGCATATAGAAGATGTTTTGTCTGGTCGCGCAGAAGCTCGTCTGGATGAATGGGGTAAGTTAAGGGTGAGGCTGCCGCGATTCTATATAAATCTTGATAGTAAGATATTTCAACATGTTGATTGGGATAGGTCGCATGAGTCTTATGTTCCTTCAGATTGGAATGCAAAAGCGTCTAGTGAGTTTGGAGGTTTGATTCCAGATGAGGATAAATATTGGATAGTGGATGGAATGGATTTTTGGAGTTTACAATCTCAGGGGTAATTCTAAGATGTGAAAATGAGGAGTAGGGGAAGGGGCAGATTTATTTAAAGGAAAGGTGATAGTCATCGCTCTGTTGGTTAAATAAATCTGTCCCCTTTCTTGCAAAATTTTTCAATGTCTAACCAGCTGCGGGTACAGGTTAAAGTTGCAAGCGATACGGGGCAGCCTTTAAATCTTGTAGTGAGTCCTAGAACAAGCAATGTCTTCGCGGAGCTCATGCGACGGGTGAGAAGCACCGGCGGAGATGTTTTTAGATATGATCCCGCTACGGGCGATTTGACGAGGTTCTAGTAATAGATGAAGCCATATATACAGATTGCGATTAGAACAAGGGCTGAGACGGTTGGATGGGATGTGGGTGAGAAATTTATTGATTCACTGAGCCTGGGTGGAGGGCTTGCTTGCTCCAGAGCAAGTATCGCATAACGCTGATGAGTTCACAGAGCCCTTCATGGGGAAGGCTGCGAGTGAGAGTGTCTGGGCATCGAAGGCATCGATAAGAGTCAATGGAACGTTGTCAGAGTTCTACCAAGATTTCGCTTGGCGAAGAAAGAGAACAATAAAGCACTCTGGCAGTGTTGTGCATACGGCGCGGAATGCTAGAGGGCAGCTTGTACCAGGCGCGATCAGCTTCCGTTCGGCATGTAGCGACAAGGTTGATTGGTGCTCGCTCTTCAATGCGTGGTGCGAGGTCTTTCCGCCTCAGCTTGGGATGCTTCACCATTTTAGTGATCCTGAACTTGGCTCTAATGAAAAAAATAATAGCTTTCAGATCGGGTCATTTAACTCGGCGTTGAAGCCAGATGTTCCAAACATTGGTTGGGCGATGTTCTTCGGAGATGAGTTTGCTGGGGACGTGGATGCTGAGCGAATCGTAGCGTCAGGTTTTCCACTTGAAAAGTTAAGTAATGGGTATTTGCTGAGGGTTACTAATGAACTTCAGGATGTGGTAAGTGATTTCCCCTTGTTTTCGAAGCGTCGCGCTGAGCTTAAGAAACTATTCAAGGACGATTTTTTCTTAATCAAAGATTAGACTTCGGTTTCTCCATTCTCATGTTGGATAAACACGTTAAAGGTCTGGTTGATTGACGTGCAAATAATTAAGCGGCGAAAGATTTGAATAGGGCTTGAAGACAAAAGGGGACGGATTTATTTAAGGCGCGGAGAGCAGATGTCCATGCTTTAGTGTTAAATAAAACTGCCCCCTTCCTTTCTTTGTTTGAATCAGGCGGCTAAGAATTTAAATCATGGTTGAAACGGTCCGTAATGGGGACGGGAAAAGACCACGTTATCTGTCCACTTTTTTACTCACCTATCAGTGGCCATGGCGCGACTTCCAGGACATGAACTCTGATGGTCGTAACCCATAGCGTGCGAGAACCCCTTCGTGCAGCCGACGGAGTTCCTCGACGATCAGTGCTTGCACTTCCGGCTGTTCTCTTTCTGAAACATATTCCGCTACCGAGCGTTGGATACATGACAACGGGTCAAGTTCTGGGTGAGTGATGATTTCCCGAATGGTCTTCTTGATGACGTCTCGCCATGCCAGGCGTAAAGGGTCCGGTTCCGCAAGGTCTTGCTTGATTGCCAGATATTCCTGTGTCGAGCGTTCGTAGGCCCAGATATACAGGTCGCGAAGCAGCTCTACACGGGTCATTTCGTACACACCCAATGTGGCTCGGCTGTAGGCCTGCTCCGGTACATCCAGAAAGGTCAGCGGGCAAAGGTTGGCACGGAACAAGGGGAGATTCGCTGCCAGTCGGGAGGTGCGTTTATTGATGTCGGCAAAGGGCTGCAAATAGGGCAGGTGCACCATCATGAAGAAAGACTGCTCGAACGGATCAGCGATCTGATTGGCTTTGCCAAGCAGGACATCCAGTGCATCTTCAATTTGCTGTGGCGTTGAGAGCGGGCGATAGGTGCTTTTCCCGATGTCGACGGCGTGCTGGCGAATTCGGCCCTCGTCTGCTGGGTTGGGCAGCAGGTTTTCGGCCAGGGCGCTATGCAGGTTCATCAATGTGTAACGGTTGAACTCGGCACTCTCGATGTTCTCGACCAAAAGCTCGATAGCTGTCTTATGGTTCAAGATCATCTGCGTTTCTAGAGCGGCCTTGCCCTGTGCTGCCTTACCTTGCTCAATGAGTTGCCGCGTGTCGAGTCGTGAGTAGGTGTTTCCTTCCAGATGGCTTGATGCCCACGACAGATCAATCAACAAGCGATTCAGGACCGCCCGGCTGTAAGTGCCTGCTGGCTCCGTCGCATCTGCGGTTTTGCCCATCCTGTGCAATTGGCGCCGCAACGACTCAGGTAAGTACCCTGTCTCGTTAGGACGATAGGCGTCCAGAAAGTCACGTTGGTAGCCCACCGGCTTGCGCGCTTCTGTGGGCTGGTTGATATAGGCGAGTATGTCCCGGCTGTCTGCAGATAATGGAATGAAGGCAGGGAAGGCATCGGTGTCAGTATTCAGCGCGTGGGTTTCGGCCTGGTGTTCTATTGCGAAATAACGCCGTGCCCTGCCTTCTCCCTGTGCAGTGATTTGGCTGCTTTCGACCAGGTTTGCAAGGATGCGCTGCGCCGTTCGCCGGGCGATTTCCGGGTGCTTGGTCAAAAGCTCTGAGAGGCTCGCCCCGCTCCTGGCTGCCTGGATACTGTTCAGTATGTCGGTGGTCGAAGGCATGGTTATGTTGGCGCTGTTAGAGAAGATTTGGCGCGATTATGGCGCAGTTCTCAGAATCGCGCCATTTTGGATTGAAAATGTGGCGCAGTTCTTGACGAACTGCGCCACAGCTCATCGGAGTAGATAGATGTAGTTGCTCCTGACGGTGGGGGCCACGTTATGGCCTAGTCGCCCGTCTTACTTACTCCGCCGCCTGCGACCGCAATCGCCTGCCAATCACATCCATCACATCACACCCGTCGCGCAGCGCTATCGTCAGCATTTTGCAAAAATCGGAAAGCACCAGCGTGTCGGAACTGATCTCCGAACGGAACGCGATATTTTCCAAAAGTTGAGTCACCGTGCGGATGCGGTAATCGGCAGTTTCGAAGAGGACATCAAGCGGGGCTTCGATGTCGATCAGCAGGGTAGCGGGGACGCAGTCGACGCCGGCGATGGGCATGTATCGGTTCATCGGTAGGACCTCATTCAGTTGAAAGGAGCTACCTCGTTGTCGAGTCGCCAAACCCGAGTCGCCATTGGGGCGACGAGGAACTATAGGCCGCCCCGCTCAAGCGCTACAAGACACCGCTTTCCGAGCTTCATGTAGGAGCTTTGGCCTTTCTGCGGCTGTATTTCCCTACATTTTGTTTACAGCTATCAACGGGTTCGAATTAGCCGTCCATTCGGCACATTGTCATGGCTAGAGAGATGACCGTGGCGAGGGAGCTTGCTCCCGCTCGGTTGCGCAGCGACCGCAAAATCGTGGGGCCGCTGCGCAGCCCAGCGGGAGCAAGCTCCCTCGCCACAGGGTGGAAGCGATATGGCGCTACCCAGCCCTGACAGCCTCTTCTGTAAGACTCTTTTTTATGCTTCTCTAACGGCCATATCCCCCTTCAATCCCTTTCGTAGACTCCTAGATCGTGCCAACCCCCAACCGCAACGCTCTGATCACCCAACTCGCCGCCAACCCCGATGACATCACCGCACGCGCGTCGCTCTGTCGCGATCTGCTCGATACCGGGGAGGCGTCACTGGATGGTTTACGCGTCGCGTCGGGTCTGGGCGATCCGGTGGCTAATGGGGTGGTGGCGCAACTGAACACCTCGGTCCTTGTAAATCGCCCCGGCCCACTGCTGCCGCAACTGCGTGGCCTGCCGGTGGATCATCTGGAACTGAACAATGCCGAGCCAGAGTGGTGCGACGCCCTGGCCGGGCTGCCCTTGCGCACGCTGGTGCTCAACAGTCCCAGGTTCATCTGCGGTCCGGAGATGTGGCAGCGGTTGCAAGCCACAACCCTCGAAAGCTTGGAAGTCAGTAATTTCTCCCGCGACGACAATGCCCATTGCCTACCGCCGACCACACGGTTGCGCCGGCTGAAGTTGCAAACCTACGGCGAAGATTTTGATGACCGTTTTCTCCGCCAACTGAGCGACAGCCCGCTGCAGGAATTGTCGTTGAACCGTTGCGATGACATTACCGACGACGGCCTTGAAGCACTGTCACGCCTCAAGCTGCGATCCTTGACGTTGCAACGCGTGGGTGAGCTGACGTCCCGCGGCATGGCGCACTTGGCCAGCCATCCCCTCGAACATTTGTCGCTCAGTGACTGCGGCGCGATCCTCGATGATCCTGCTTGGCTTGGCGACCTGACGCGGTTGCGCTCGTTGAGTCTGGATGGCTGCTATGCAGGCGAGAGTGTGTTGCAGGCGATTCGGGGTCTGCCTTTGGAACAGCTTTCGCTCCATTCCGCATTCATCTGCGAAGACGACCTTGAAGTCCTCGAAGGAATGCCGCTCGCGGACCTGGACCTCAAGTGCCTGCGACAGGTGATCGAGCGGCTCGATGTGCTGCACGGTTTTCCTTTGAAGCGCTTGGGATTGTCTGATGTGCAGGGCGTCTGTGCAGGTACGTTGAGTGATTTGCGCGGGTTGGAGTTGGAGTCCCTCGATCTGTCCTTGAACGACATCAGCTGGAAGGAACTGAAGCAACTGGCCGGTCTGCCTCTGAAGCGGCTCGATTTGAGTTATTGCCGGGGCATCGACGGCAAGGTGCTGCGCAAGCTCGTCGAGTTGGGCTTGCCGTTGGAGGCGCTTGAAATAAGCGGCCTGGACCTGCGCGATGCCGACTTGGCCTGTTTGCGCGACCTGCCCTTGCAACGCCTGGGCTTGCATGACAGTCCTTGGCTGACGGATGCCGGGGTGGCTCATCTGGCGGGCATGCCGTTGCGGGACCTGGCGCTGGGTGCTGATCCAGGTGAATCGCGGATCACGTCGGCGGTGGTGCCCGTATTCGAGCAATTGCCGCTGCAGAGGCTGTGGTTGCCCAATTGCTCGGGGATCGATGCGAACGGTTGGGATCGCTTGGCCAGATTGCCGGCCCGCGTGACAGGTCCGGGAATCTGACGCGCTGATAGGAATAGGCAACGCCCCAAGGCAAACCGGCATAGGTGGGCCAGTTTTCGATCGTTACCATGGCCTCCTGTCTATCCATTTGGAGTTCACCATGCACGGCAGAAAAACCAGTTTCAGCAATCCCTCAACTTCGCCCAGAACTCCTCCGCCGATGGGCTGATGGCACCCGTTGGCCGAGTGAGGTGAATGTCCAACGGAATATCCCAGCTTTCGTCGAGGGCTCGTACCAGGCGCCCGTCGGCGACCTCTTGCTCGGTCAGGCTGCTTGGCAGCCAGGCCACGCCTTTGTTTTCCAGCGCCATGGACATGAGCACCGCTGCGAGGTGACTGCTGAACAGCGGCTTGAGGTGCAGGAACTCTTCCTTGCCCTGGAGTCGATGAGCGACGATGCGCCCCAGCCCGGACTCTTGGGTATACGCCAGGTATGGCAGCGACGCGGGCGCATTGCCAAAGTTGGCGGACGCGCTCGCCAGTGGCACGAGTACATCTTCGCCGACCTTTTTGCCTATGAACTGATCAGGGGCCAACAGCGGCGGAACATCCTGATGACGATGGCAAAGCAGGAACTGTACCTGGCCCTGGATCAGCATCTGCTCACAAGCGGCCATGCTATCGGAATGCAGTCGCACTGCTTCGATCGGGGCACCGTTTTCCGTGCTTCTCAGCCACTTCGGAAAGAACGTGAACGACAGCGAATGGGTAGCCGCGAATTGCAGCGTCTTGATCGCCATGCCCGCCACTTCCTGGGCCTCGCTGCGCATGCGGTACAGGCGCCTCGCAGTCTCTTGGGCGCTTGGCAAAATCTGCTTCCCTGCCTCGGTCAGCGTGGCACCTTGGGGCGTACGAATGAACAGCTCAACACCCATCCAATTCTCCAGCGCACGGACTCTGCGACTGAACGCCGGTTGGGTCACGTGGCGCGCTTCAGCGGCACGGACAAAGCTGCCGTACTCCGCCAACGCTGAAAAATCTTCTAGCCAAACGAGTTCCAAGGGCAATGCCTCCTGTGCATGGGGCGCGGCATTATTAGCATTGGGCGGGTGTCATCGCAAAGCATAACGTGGGGCCATCAACAACAAGAGGAACCCGCCATGCGCATCGTAGACATCCGTGAAAAAACCGTTTCCATTGCCTCGCCAATTGCCAATGCCTACATCGACTTTTCCAAGATGACCTGCTCGGTCGTCGCTGTCGTCACGGATGTGATTCGCGAGGGTAAACCGGTCATCGGCTACGGTTTCAACTCCAACGGTCGTTACGGCCAAGGCGCTTTGATGCGTGACCGTTTCCTGGCGCGCATCACCGAAGCCGACCCTGAGTCGCTGATCGATAAAGAAAACAATAACCTTGATCCGTTCGCCATCTGGAAAACCCTGATGACCAACGAGAAACCCGGCGGCCATGGCGAGCGTTCGGTTGCCGTGGGGACCATCGACATGGCCGTCTGGGACGCCGTCGCCAAGATCGAAGGCAAGCCGTTGTATCGCCTGTTGGCTGACCGTTACCGCAACGGCGTGGCCGACGACAAAGTCTGGGTCTACGCCGCCGGTGGTTACTACTACCCAGGCAAGGACGACGCCAAGCTTCAGGATGAAATGCGCAGCTACCTGGATCGCGGCTACGACGTGGTCAAGATGAAGATCGGCGCCGCGCCTCTGGCTGACGATATTCGGCGAATCGAATCGGTCATCAAAGTGGTCGGTGACGGGCGTCGCTTGGCTGTGGACGCCAACGGCCGCTTTGACCAGGACACGGCCATTGCTTATGCCGAGGCTTTGAAACCCTACAACCTGTTCTGGTACGAAGAAGCAGGCGACCCGCTCGACTACGCCTTGCAGGCGGAATTGGCCAAGCACTATGACCTGCCGATGGCCACTGGCGAAAACCTGTTTTCCCATCAAGACGCCCGCAACTTGCTGCGCCATGGCGGCATGCGTCCCGATCGTGACTACGTCCAGTTCGACTGCGCGCTGTCCTATGGCTTGGTCGAGTACATGCGCACCCTGAAAGTGATGGAGGAAATGGGCTGGTCTTCGCGTCGCGTCGTTCCGCACGGGGGCCACCAGATGTCTCTGAACATCGCCGCGGGCCTGCACCTGGGCGGTAACGAATCCTATCCCGATGTGTTCCAGCCGTTCGGCGGGTTTGCCGACGGGATTCGCGTGGAAAACGGCTATGTGGGACTGCCGGACATCCCGGGCGTCGGCTTCGAAGCCAAGTCCGCCCTGTACGCCGTCATGCGCGAATTGGGCGAGGGCTGACAGCCCCGAACGCGGCCTCTTCGCCTGAGGCCCCCGTTATCCGGCGTCACCCGTTGGCGCCACACCACACGCCCATCACAACAATAAAATGAGGTGCTCCCGTGGAAAACTCCAAGTCCCGCTGGTATAGCCAGCTGTACGTCCAGGTGCTGATCGGCATCGTGGTCGGTGCCGCAATTGGTCACTTCGAACCGCAGTTCGGCGCCAAGCTTCAACCTTTGGCAGATGGCTTTATCAGGCTGATCAAAATGCTCTTGGCGCCTATTATTTTTGGCACCGTGGTGGTCGGTATCGCCAAGATGGGCAGCATCAAGGAGGTCGGCCGGATTGGCGTCAAGGCGCTGGTCTATTTCGAGATTCTTTCGACCATCGCACTGGTCATCGGCCTTGTCGTGGTCAACGTTGTAAAGCCAGGCGTTGGGATGAACATCAATGTCGATGCGCTCGATGGCAGTGCTATCGCCAAGTACAGCCAAGCCGCCACGGAGCAGGGTGGCACTGTTGATTTCTTCATGAACATCATCCCGCCGACTTTTTTGGGTGCGTTCTCCAATGGAGTCATGCTGCAAGTCATCCTGCTTTCTGTCTTGATGGGTGTGGCCCTGGTTCAAATGGGTGAGACCAGCAAACCGCTGATCAATACCATCGATCTGTTTCTGCAAGGGCTGTTCAGGATCGTTGCCATGGTCATGCGGCTGGCTCCGATTGGTGCTGGCGCGGGAATGGCGTTCACGATCGGCAAATATGGCATCGGTACGTTGCTTTCCCTCGGCCAGTTGCTGGTCGCGCTCTACGTCACCACGCTGATCTTCATCGTGATCGTCCTGGGCACGGTGGCTCGATGGTCAGGCATGCCCCTGTTGCTGTTTCTCCGTTACTTCAAGGACGAGATTCTGATCACGCTCGGGACGTGCTCGACCGAGGCCGTGCTGCCGCGAATGATGGTCAAGCTTGAAAAGCTGGGCTGCAAGAAATCGGTGGTGGGGATGGTGCTGCCGACGGGCTACACCTTCAATGCCGATGGCACCTGCATCTATCTGACCATGGCTGCGATCTTCATCGCCCAGGCAACCAACACGCCGTTGACGTTCATGGACCAGATGATCCTGTTGGGCGTTTTCCTGCTCACGTCGAAAGGTTCGGCTGGCGTGGCGGGGGCCGGATTCATCACCCTTGCTGCAACGCTCACCACCATCCACTCCATTCCGCTGGTGGGCCTTGTCTTGCTCCTGGGCATCGATCGGTTCCTGAACGAAGCGCGAGCCGTGACGAATTTGATCGGGAACGGTATCGGCACGATCGCCATTGCCAAGTGGGACAATTCTTTCGATGTGGAAGCGTGTGAGCGGGAGATTGCGGCGATGAAAAATGAAAAGGCGGCGCGTAGGGTGTTGGCTGCGCAGAAGTGAGCAGCATCGGCTCGCTGGTGGTGCAGGGGGCTTGATTCCTTGGATTCCAGGCACAAAAAAAGACGTCCGTGGACGTCTTTTTTTGTTGCGCTGGGCCATTAGATTTTCAGGGCGTTGGCCAGACGTAACATGGCGGCTTCTATTTCATACGCGGTCAGGGAGGAGTAACCCAGCAGCCAGCCCTGTTGCTTCGGTTCGCCCGCGTACAAGCCGCTGAGGCCGGACAGTTGCACGCCGGCAGTGGCGGCCTGGCGGATGGTTTTTTCCTCGGACCATCCGGCTTTCAGCAAGCAGGGGATTTGCAACCCGCCCGGCGGCAGTTCGGCGGTGACCACCGTGCTCAAGTACTTGCCGATGGCGTCGTGCATGATCGACCGGCGTCCGGCATACAGCTTGCGCATGGCCCGGACATGCGCGTTGTAGTGGCCGTCCTCCATAAAGCGCGCCAGCGTCAGTTGCAGCGTTTGCGGAGTATGGCCGTCCATCATGCTGCGCGCATAGGCAAAGGGCTTCACCAGTTGGGAGGGCAGCACCATGTACCCCATGCGCAGTCCGGGGTAGAGGGTTTTGCTGAACGTGCCGATGTAGAGCGTGCGCTGGTACTTGTCCAGGCCTTGCACGCACGCCGTGGGTTGCCCGTCGTAATGGAACTCGCTGTCGTAGTCATCCTCGATGATCCACTTGCCTTTTTGCGCCGCCCAATTGATCAACTCAAGACGCCGCTCCAGCGGCAATGTCGCGCCGGTGGGGTATTGGTGAGAGGGCGTGACATACACGCAATTGGCGCCGCTGCGGTCGGCGTGCAACAGGTCGGTACGGATACCCTGTTCATCGACATCAATGGGTATCACCTTGGTTTCGGCGATTTGGAAGGCCTTGCGGGCGCCGTAGTAGCCGGGGTTTTCCATCAGTATCGGCTTGCCGGCGTCCACCAGCAATTGCGCGCACAGATACAACGCCTGACGCGTACTGCTCAAGACCAGTACCTGGTCGGGGGAGCATTTGGCGCCGCGTTCGAGGTTCAGGTAGGTGGCAATCGCTTTGCGCAGGGGCTCAGCCCCTTGTGGATCGCCATGCAGCAGCACGCTCGCGCGATAGTCCTTCATGACCTGGCGCTGCAAACGCTCCCAGACATCCGTCGGGAAGCTGCGGGTTTCCGGCAGGCCGGTGGCGAATGCCTTGATGACTTGCTGATCGCGCACGCCGCCGGTGTCGAAGATCATCCGCCCGCGTTGGCTGAGTTCTGCGCCCGGTGCGGCGACGCTGCTCCTGATTTCCTGAGCCCTGAGGCGTCGGCGGCCAACACCGCGCAATTCGACACCCAGCGTGTCGCGGACGTAACTGCCGGCGCCTTCGCGGCGCACGATAAACCCGTCCCGATGCAACTGCACATAGGCGTTCTCAACGGTATCGCGGGCGCATCCCAGTGACTTGGACAGCACCCGCGTGGCGGGTAGTTTCAAGCCGGAGCCGAGGGCGCCGTCGAGAATCAGCGCACGCAATGCACGTTGGATCTTCTGATGCAGATCCAGCAACTGAAATTCAGCGTCGTTGAGGCGCATCTTCAGGGTTTCCAGCTCGAAGGTCTTTGCCATGTGGTCTGCTCTCTTTCCATGAACTGGCAGGTAAAGGCAGGCCAGTTTATCCGTAGGCTCTGGCCCCTCGCTACCCTCCGCCTTTACCTCGGTGATGACGCGCAGGGCGAGCGTTCTTGAACAGGAGTGTGATTTCATGAACGCCTTTGCGCGTGAGCATGGCTGAGCCGACCACAAAAAGTGGTCTGGTCTTCTGCGTTAAAGCGTAGGGGTAAAACCTGCCACTCAACCGCTATAAAGTACGGCTTACCAGTGGCCGGATGCATCGTCCGGCAAGGAGCCAAGCCCATGTCATCTACTCAATCCCTCTCGTCCCTGCGTCTGCGGGACCTGCTGCATCCGGTGGTTGCCGGGTTGATTTCGGTGATCGTCAATTACGGCGGCACCTTCATCCTGGTGTTTCAGGCCGCCAAGGTCGCAGGGCTCAGCCCTGAGTTGACGGTGTCGTGGGTTTGGTCTGTGTCGATCGGGGTAGGGGTGACCGGGCTGTTCCTCAGTTGGGTGAGTCGCGAGCCGATCATCACCGCCTGGTCGACCCCGGCGGCGGCGTTTTTGATCGTCGCCTTGGCGACCACACCCTACGCCGAGGCCATTGGGGCGTACATGATTTCGGCTGCAGCGTTCGTGCTGCTGGGCGTATCCGGTTACTTTGAAAAAGCCGTTCGCCTGATCCCGCCGGGTGTAGCAGCGGGCTTGTTGGGCGGCATCTTGCTGCAGTTCGGCATCGGTGCGTTCGCCAGCATGAGCATCGACCCGTTATTGGGCGGGGTGTTAATCGGTGCCTACATCCTGTTCAAGCGCTTGAGTGCGCGCTACGCAGTGGTCTGCATTCTGGTGCTGGGGCTTGGCTTTCTGCTGATGCAGGGACGCGTGGACTTCACGGGGTTGACGCTGGAGTTTGCGACACCGGTTTTCACCCGCCCGGAGTTTTCGGTCGATGCGTTGTTGAGCGTGGCGTTGCCGCTGTTTCTGATCACCCTCACTGGGCAATACATGCCGGGCATGCTGGTGCTGCGCAGTGATGGCTTCAACACCAGTGCCAACCCGATCCTCAGCGTGACCGGGCTGGGTTCTCTGCTGATGGCGCCGTTCGGTTCCCATGCCTTCAACATCGCGGCCATCACCGCCGCCATCTGCACGGGCAAGGAAGCGTCGCAAGACCCGTCCAAGCGCTGGATCGCGGGCGTGGCTGCGGGCATCTTCTACATCCTGGTGGGGATCTTCGGCGTGACCCTGGTGGCGGTGTTCATGGCCTTCCCGGCGACCTTCATCACCACCCTGGCCGGGTTGGCCCTGTTGGGCACACTCGGCGCGAGCCTGGCCAACGCCATGGCGGACGTGAAATCGCGGGAAGCGTCGCTGATCACGTTCCTCGCCTGCGCGGCCAATATCACCTTGCTGGGCATCGGTGGCGCGTTCTGGGGCCTTGTCATCGGCCTGGCCGCCTATGTCGTACTCAATGGGCAGTTGCCGCGTCGTGAAAAGACTGCAGGCCCACGGGCCGAACCGATTGCAGTGTCCACCAAGGGAGCGGCCAACTGATGCCTGATCAAACCGAAGACCTCAACATCTTGCATGCGCGCCATGGTCGTTACCCACAGGTCGACAGTGTCGAAGACTTTCGCCGCAACCTGGCCGCCGTGCAGCAACGCATTGTCGAGGCGTGCCATCGGGTAGGGCGGGACCCGGCCGGTGTGCGCCTGCTGCCGGTCAGCAAAACCTTTGATGAAGCTCATCTGCGTCTGGCCTATGCCGCCGGTTGCCGCCTGTTGGGCGAGAACAAAGTGCAGGAAGCACAGCGCAAGTGGGAAGCCATGACCGACCTGCAAGACCTGCAATGGTCGGTGATCGGCCATTTGCAGACCAACAAGGCCAAGCAGGTCGCACGCTTCGCCAGTGAATTCCAGGCCCTGGACAGTCTGCGGTTGGCCGAGGCGCTGGACCGTCGCCTGCGCATTGAAGGTCGGCAGATGGACGTGTTCGTCCAGGTCAATACCTCCGGCGAAGCCAGCAAGTACGGGCTAGCGCCCGATGACGTGGCGGCTTTCCTGGAGACAATGCCAGCGTTCCCGACACTGCGGGTTCGCGGGCTGATGACGTTGGCGCTGTTCTCCGCCGACGCGGTGCGGGTACGCCCTTGCTTCGTCCGGCTGCGTGAATTGCGCGACCGATTGCGTCATTGCGCCCCTGACGGGGTGTCGCTGCAAGAGCTGTCGATGGGCATGTCGGGTGACTTTGAAGTCGCCATTGAAGAGGGCGCGACCGTGGTGCGCGTCGGGCAGGCGATCTTCGGTGCCAGAGCCATGCCGGATGCGTACTACTGGCCGACCGCTGATGCCCGCCCTCTCATTGAAGACACGTTGTTATCGATCGCACCCAGCCGTTGATCCCCCTCTACAAGGAGGCCCGCAATGTCCGCTGCACCCGCTTACCTCATGCATACCTCTGCCCGACAACCGGTTTCGTTCAGCCGAGGCCAGGGCGCCTCGTTGTGCGACACCGAGGGTGTTGAATACTTGGATGCCATCGCCGGCGTGGCGGTGACGAGCGCGGTATCGGCTTGATGATCGGCATTGAACTCAATGGCCCGTGCGCCGAACTGATCGGCCGGGCCCGTGAAGAACAACGTCTGCTGATCACCGTCACACGGGGCAACACCGTGCGCCTGTTGCCGCCGCTGATCTGCGATGACGCACAGATCGACGACATCGCCGCGCGCATCACGCGCCTGCTGTCACCCGCCGCTTGAATTCTTGACCAAGGACACTTTGCACATGTACGACTCGACGCTGACCCTCAACGCTTTCGACCCTGAGCTGTATGAGTCGATTCACAACGAAGAGCATCGCCAGGAAGACCATATCGAGCTAATCGCCTCGGAAAACTATGCCAGCCCGCTGGTAATGGAAATCCAGAGCACGGTGCTCACCAACAAGTACGCCGAAGGCTACCCCGGCAAACGCTATTACAGCGGCTGCGAATACGTCGATGTGGCCGAGCGGCTGGCCATCAAGCGGGTCAAGGCCCTGTTCGACTGCGACTACGCCAACGTGCAACCCCATGCGGGTGCCCAGGCCAACGCGGCGGTCTTCCTGGCGCTGATCAACCCCGGTGATACGGTGATGGGCATGAACCTGGCCCAGGGGGGGCACTTGACCCACGGCAACCCGGCCAACTTTTCGGGGCGTCACTACACCATCGTGCCTTACGGACTGGACCCGAAAACCGGCTTTCTCGACTATGACGAGATGGAGCGAATCGCACTGCAGACACGCCCCAAAATGTTGATCGGTGGTTTTTCCGCGTATTCGCGGCACAAGGACTGGGCACGCATGCGCAGCATTGCCGACAAGGTTGGGGCTATCTTCTGGGTCGATATGGCCCACGTGGCCGGGCTGGTCGCTGCGGGCGAATACCCGGACCCGCTTCCCCATGCGCATGTGGTCACCAGCACCACGCACAAAACCCTGCGCGGGCCACGCGGTGGTTTGATTTTGTCCAAGGGACAGGATGAAGCTTTCAACAAAAAACTCGACTCTGCTGTGTTTCCCGGCGTGCAGGGCGGGCCGCTGATGCACCAGATCGCGGCCAAGGCCGTGGCGTTCAAGGAAGCGCTTGCGCCGGAGTTCAGCATCTACCAGACCCAAGTGGTCATCAACGCCCGGGCCATGGCCGGGGTGTTGCAAAAACGCGGGTACAAAATCGTCTCGGGCGGCACCGACAACCACATGATGCTGATCGACCTGTCCGACAAGCCTTACACTGGCAAGGAGGCCGACGCGGCCCTGAGCAGTGCCTATATCACCGCCAACAAAAACTCGGTGCCGAATGACCCACGCTCACCGTTTGTGACATCCGGCCTTCGTATCGGTACCCCGGCTGTGACCACCCGCGGGTTTAATGTGGAGGCCTGCGAGCAAGTGGCCGGCTGGTTGTGCGACGTACTGGACGCCCTGGAAAACGGAGGCAGCGACAAGGTCGGGCACCACGTGCGCGAACAGGTTGTCGCACTGTGCCGTCGTTTTCCGGTCTATCGCTGAGTCTGGCCCGGCCATTGCCTGATCGAGTGGTGGCCGAGTATTCAACTGTTTTATCAGGCGATCCCCTTGGCCACCCTCGCGCCATTGACCAGGTAATTACCCCCAATCCGCGACTCGTACACTCGCGGATTGGGGTTCGCCAACGTGCGCGCATTACGCCACAACCGATCCAGTGCCTTGTTGCTCGCCGCGGCACTCGCCCCCAGCGCATCGAACAATACCATCGTCGCTGCAAGCATTCGCTAATGAGAGGTCGCGAAAGCCCCCAACCAGCCATGCCCCCGTATTCACTGAATTCCAGGCACAAAAAAAGACGTCCGTGGACGTCTTTTTTCGTTGGATTGGTGGAGCCGGGGGGATTTGAACCCCCGTCCGCCAGTACTCCGCTGTCGGTACTACATGCGTAGCCGTGTCTATTAAGTTAACCCTCAGCGACCCGACGGGCAGGGTGCTTTGGGCGAGTTGTGTAAGTTTTAGCCGCTTCGTCCACAACGTACTGCACGGCGATTCCGTTCTATATGACAATCACTTTGGGTTTACGGACATCCCCTGGTGATTGCTGGACCCGAAGGTACCAGAAGGGAAGGGCTAAGGCTGCTTACGCAGCGAGAGCGTATTCCCCGTAGGTTTCGTCATTGGCAACTATAGGAAGTTGCAACAGTGGATTTACGAGTTCTGTTACCAACTCGGCATGCACCTAAAGTTTCGCAACCGGCGTCGAATCCTAAACGGCCCCGAACCTGGCGCTCTGTGAATCTGTAGAGCGACAGGCCTGCGTAGTGTACGTCAAAACGCATCCGGGGCCAACCCGAAGGTTGGCCCCCTGCATTCAGGAGTTTTTACCGTCTTTGCTGACTTTCTGAATCTCCTGGATGGTCTGGGTTGTCTCGGAGATGCATTTTTTAGTGCCTTCCTCCGTATTCAGAGCCTGATGGGCCTTGGCTTGCTGCACGCTGGCTTCGACTTTTGCTTCAAGATCCGAACCCTGGACCTGAGTCTTGGCATTTTCAATGGTTTTGATGTTGGTGTCGCAGAGACTGTCCGAATCGCCGGCGGCAAACGAGGGAGATGCCAGCATCGAGGCAGTGACAAACAGACCTAACAGCACAGAGCGTTTCATATGTCTCTCCTTGACCCAAGGGCAGCGTTCGCTGACCCATCAGGACTACCAAGTTTGAGGAAGTCCTGCGTTTGCAGGACCTGCTTAATGGACTGCCGCCGTTTGCCAGGGTTCTATTTTTTTCTCAGGTCGCCCTGGCGCGGGTCACTCGGTCGACCAGATAAACCAGCCCGTGGTAGTCGATTGCACCGTGTTGCGTAAGACCGATCTCACAGGTTCGACTGGTGGAAATCCCTTCGCTGCAATGCTGCACTGCGTCTTTGAGCGAACGCAACGAATGGGCGTTCAGCTCCGGCGTGCTGAAACCTTTGTCGCCGGCAAAGCCGCAACAATGGATGCCTTCCGGAATGACCACCTGTTTGCTGCACTTGCGCACCAGATCGATCAGCGCCTGGCTTTCACCCAGGTGTTGCGTGCTGCAGGTGACATGCACTGCGATGGGCGCTTCCTGAGGCGTGAAGTCGAGGCGATCCATCAGGTGCGTGCGGATGAAACGCACCGGGTCATACAGGTCCAGGCGCACGTCGCCGAGGTCCTGGACCAGCCGTAGTGTGCAGGGGCTTGTGTCGCAATAAATCGGATCAAGTCCGCCGCGACTGGCATGCAGCAGCGCGCCGATCAGTTCCTGGCGCTTGTGCTCGGCTTGTTCGGCGTAACCTTTGGACGCGAAAGGCTGGCCGCAGCAAAGGCTATCGACATTGTCCGGAAAAACGACATGATAGCCCGCCTTTTCCAGCAGGCCTCGGGTTTTATCATGCAGCGACATCTGCTCGCTGTCGCCCGCGGCAGGGCCCATGACCCGCGATACACAGGCCGCCAGATAAACCACCTTGGGCCGTTCATCCGACACGGCGGGACTGAACCGAATGGCCCTTTCGGGCTGCGGCATGGCGTTGGTCCATTGTGGGACCTGGCCTTTGGTCAGCCGTGTCAGGCCCGCCGACAAACGTGCCAGGCGCGGTGCCCCCAAGAACATTCGTGCACCATTGGCGACGTGCAGCGTAAAGCGCGCCCCTTGCAGTGCGGTTGCGAAATTGCCCGCAAGCCAATCAGCGGTTTTCGTACGCGTTGCGCTGCGGCTGCGGAGCTTTTTCACCAGTTCGCCGGTGTTGATTTCTACAGGGCAACGTTGGGCGCAAAGCCCGGTAGCGGCGCAGGTGTCGATGCCTTGGTATTGGTAGGCCGCTTCCAGCTCCGAAGTATCGATACCGGCGCGCTTTTTCGCCTGGATGTCCCTCCAGATCACGATGCGCTGGCGCGGGCTCAAGGTCAGGTCCTTGGATGGGCAGACCGGCTCGCAGAAGCCGCACTCAATGCACTTATCCACAATCTCATCGGCGGCCGGCAAGGGCTTGAGGTGCTTGAGGTGAATCTGCGGATCCTCGCTGAGCACCACGTCCGGGTTGAGAATGCCATTGGGGTCGAGCAGGCGTTTGAGCCGCCACATCAATTGATAGGCGTCGCTGCCCCATTCCAACTCGACGAACGGCGCCATGTTGCGGCCGGTGCCGTGCTCGGCTTTCAGCGACCCGCCGAATTCCACCGCCACCAGTTGCGCCACGTCATCCATGAACGCCTGGTAGCGTGCGACTTCGTCGGCGCTGTTGAAGCCTTGGGTGAAGACAAAGTGCAGATTGCCTTCCAGCGCGTGTCCGAAAAGGATCGCTTCGTCGTAGTGATGCTTGTCGAACAGCGCGATCAGGCGGTTCACACCGATCGCCAGTTGCTCGACCGGGAAGGTCACGTCTTCGATGATCACCGTGGTTCCGGTCTTGCGGACCGCGCCCACGGCGGGGAAGGTGTCCTTGCGGATCGCCCAGAGCCGGGCGTTCTCCCGTGGGTCTTCAGTGAAATCGACCTGCTTTTCCACCGGGAAACTTGCCAGCGAGGCCATGATCAGCGCCAGTTGTTCCTGCAATAACGATGACGAAGCCGCGCGGGATTCGATCAGCAGGGCGCAGGCATTGTCCGACAGATGTCGTACGAAATCCGGCATGCCCGGCTTGTCCTGCACCGAGCGCAAGCTGCGACGGTCCAGCAGCTCGACCGCGGAGACCGGCTGGCTTTTCAGCACGGTGACGGCGTTGCAGCAGGTTTCAACGTCAGGGAAGACGATCAGCGCCGACGCCTTGTTCGGGTGATCGATCACCGTGTTGTAGGTCACCGCGCTGATGAAACCGAGGGTTCCTTCGGAGCCCACCAGCAAGTGGCTCAAGATATCCACAGGCTCGTCGAAGTCCACCAGGGCGTTGAGTGACAGACCGGTGGTATTTTTCAGACGGTATTTGTGGCGAATTCGGGCGGCCAGTTCCGTGTTGGCGCGCGTTTCGCGACCCAAGTTTGCAAGGTGCTCCAGGAGTTCACCATGGCTTGTGCGAAAAGCCGCCACGCTGGCGGCATCTTCGGTGTCCAGGCGCGTGCCGTCGGCCAGAACCAGGCGGATGCCGGCGAGGGTGTGATAAGTATTCTGCGCCGTACCGCAGCACATGCCGCTGGCGTTGTTGGCGACGATACCGCCGATTTTGCAGGCATTGATCGACGCCGGGTCCGGGCCGATCTTGCGTCCGAACGGGGCTAGCCAGGCGTTGGCCTGGGCGCCGATGACGCCGGGTTGCAAACGAATCTGGTGGCCTTGCTCGCGAATTTCCCGGCCGTTCCAGTTATCCCCAAGCACGATCAGCACCGAATCGCTGATGGCTTGGCCTGACAAGCTGGTACCGGCGGCGCGGAACGTGACCGGAACCTGGTCGCGTTGGGCCAGTTTCAGCAGGGCGATGACTTCGTCTTCGGATTCGACGCGCACCACCAGCTTCGGAATCAACCGATAGAAACTGGCGTCAGTGCCGAAGGCCAGGGTGGACAACGGATCGTCAAAACGTCGTTTTTGCGGGATCAGTTGGTATGCGTCGCGCAGGAAAGGGGCCGGAAGCGTCATTGGTCCTCCAGGATCAGTACCACCAGGTCCTTCGGACCATGGGCGCCATAAGCCAGGACTTGCTCGATGTCAGCGGTTTTCGACGGCCCGGACACTAGCAGGGCATTGGTCGGCATGCCTTGGGCCCACTCGAATTCCTGTTGCACTTCATAGAAGTTGTCACGAATCTCGCTGGCCTTGAGCAGGGCGAAATGCACCGGTGGTACCAGACTCATCAGCCGCGGTTCTTCCCGCGTCGGCCAGAGAATCAGGCTACCGGTGGCGGCGATGGCGCCGAGAGTGCCGGTCAGGCTGGCAGGGGTGTCGTTGAACAGTTCGGCTTTCCATTCTTCTACGGGACGGTCATAGGCCTTTAGAACTGGCAGGTCCGGATTATTCGCCCAGAACTGTACGATTTTTTGACCGTGAGACGTTGTCGGCGCGATCAGCAGGCTCGGCAGTTGTCGGTCCCGCAGCAGTTGCGCCAGCAGTGCCGGCCAGGCTTCGCCGGAGGTCAGGTGGATCTCGGTGTGCACCGCTTCCATTTGCTTGCGCAATTGCGGGATGCGTTCTTCAGGCGCATAGCGGTAGGTCTGCGTCACCAGTTCAACGTCATAGGTGTCGGCAACCGGCGTGGTGCCGGTCAGGCTTTTACGCAGCTTGGCGAGGATATTTTCCTTGGCGCTCATCAGCGGTCTCCCTGCGGGTTCAGGTGGTCGCGGGCCAGATCATGCAGTGAGCGGGCGGCGGGTTTTGGGGCGCTGTGGTTTTGCGTCCACGGACCGACATTTTGCGGTGCCAGGGCGCGCAGGCGCGTGGCAAGGAAAGCAAACAATCGGTACAGCCGTGGCGAGCTGTTGAGCCGGGCCCAGGCATTCCAGATGAACCGTTCCTTGGCCGAGTATTTGCTGCCCTGGCCGCGCATGATCGGGTTGGGACTGTCCGGCGCCTTGACGTTTTCCTCCCGCAGCCGCCGCAGCAGGGCTGGGATCGGAATCTTCACCGGGCACACTTCACCGCAGGCGCCACACAACGAAGAGGCGCTCGGGTGATCCGGCACCTTCGCCAGGCCGACCATGTGCGGTGTGATGATTTTTCCGATAGGCCCCGGGTAAACCTCGCCGTAGGCATGGCCACCGATTCGGGTATAGACCGGGCAATGGTTCATACAGGCGCCGCAGCGGATGCAGTTCAGGGTCTGGCGCAGTTCGCTGTCGGCAAACGCCTGGCTGCGACCGTTATCGAGCAAGACCAGATGGACTTCCTGGGGACCGTCCAGTTCGTCAGGCTTGCGCGGTCCGGAGATCATGTTGACGTAGGTGGTGATCGGCTGGCCGAGGGCCGAGCGGGTCAGCAGCGAGAGCAGCGGAACGACGTCCCGTAGATTCTCGACGACTTTTTCGATGCCAGTGACGGCGATGTGCACTGGCGGTACCGTCGTTGACATCCGCCCGTTGCCTTCGTTTTCCACCAGCAACAACGTCCCGGTTTCGGCAACGGCGAAGTTGACGCCAGAAACGCCAATGTCGGCTTCGAAGAATTTCTGCCGCAAGACTTTGCGGCCGATCTGAATGAGTTGGTCAACGTCCTTGGTGTACTCCACGCCAAGTTTGTCGTGGAACAAGGACGCGACCTGACCGGCATTCTTGTGGATCGCCGGCATAATGATGTGTGAAGGCTTCTCGTGGTCGAGTTGGACGATGTATTCCCCCATGTCGGATTCGAGACATTCAATGTCCCGAGCCTCGAGGAAATGGTTCATCTCCATCTCTTCGCTGACCATCGATTTGCCCTTGATCACTTGCCGCGCCTCGTGAGCACGGATGATCGAGAGGACGATGCCATTGGCTTCGTCCACCGTTTCCGCCCAGTGTACTTTCACACCGTTGCGGGTCAGGTTGCTTTCAAGTTGCTCGAGCAGGTCGGGCAGCTTGGATAACGCACGGGCGCGGACAGCGTTGCCCAGCACTCGCAAATGTTCTCTTTCGTGGGCATCGCTGAAAGACGTTGCCCGTTTGGTCATCAGTGAATCCATCGCGCTGCGAAAGTTATTTCGCAATTGCGTGTCGTCCAGCGCCTTGTGGGCGCGGGCGCGAAAATCGTTCCCCACTTCAACGGTCGGGATCAGCGTCGGCGTGCTCATGCGGCACCTCCGGTTCGCTGCCAGAGGAAGCTCGCCAGATGTTGGCCGCGCAACGCTTCCTGCTGTTTTTCCAGGGCGCCATTGATGTTCATCAAGCACCCACAATCGGCGCTGATCACCTGATGCGCGCCGGATTCCTTCAACGCCCGGGTCTTGTCGGCCACCATCGCGCCGGAAATGTCCGGCATGCGAACGCTGAACGTCCCACCAAAACCACAGCATTCACTTTCATGGCTGTGTTCGACGCGTTCCACATTGCGCAGTTGCGCCAACAACGCGCGGCCATGCAGGTGGGTGTTCATTTCCCGGCGTGCCGAGCAGGACGTATGCAGCGCGACCTTCACCGGCGTGCCGCTGTCGTTCAATTGCACCTTGCAGACGAACAACAGGAACTCGGCCAATTCATAAGTCCGGGCCGCCAGGGTCTGGACCTGTTTGAGCGTTTCAGGCTCGTCCTTGAACAGGTCGGCATAATGCTCACGCAACATGCCGGCACATGAGCCGGACGGCACGACCACCGGATAATCCCCGGCAAACAACGCCAATTGCGCCCGCGCCACCGTCCGCGCCTGCTCGGTGTATCCGGACGTGTACGCCGGCTGCCCGCAGCACGTTTGCCCTTGCGGATACTCCACTCGGATCCCTTCGCGTTCGAGCAGATGAATCGCATCCATCCCAGCCTCGGGATAGAACAGGTCCACCACGCATGTCCCGAAGAGGTAGACCCGAGCAGGCTTCTCGCTGGGGTACTGCCGGGGTTCAGGTAGGGGCGGGGCGACACGGGTCGCGTTCGGTACGGCGTTGTAAAAAAGCTCGCTCATCAGGCGTGTCTCCGGGTGGTCCCGGTTATCCGTCCGCTGAGGCTGCTGAATATAGTGAGGAAATCTTTCAGCAGCCTTGCAGACCCGGTTGTGAATAGCAGACGCCGAATCACGGGTCGGCGTCGGTTTTTCCAATGTTGCGCGTAGGATTTAATGAACCAGCATGCCGGTGAACCAGTAGGCCTGGGCCAATGTGATCAAGCCGACAATCGTTGCAAAGAATAGGCTGTGTTTCAGGGTGAAACGGAACAGATCCGATTCCTTGCCCACCAAGCCGGTGGCCGCGCAGGCCACGGCGATCGATTGTGGCGAGATCATCTTGCCGGTCACTCCGCCGCTGGTATTGGCCGCCACCAGCAAGGTGTCGTTGACGCCGATCTGGTGCGCGGTGGTGGCTTGCAGCGAGCTGAATAGCGCGTTGGACGACGTATCGGAACCGGTCAGGAACACGCCCAACCAACCCAGGAACGGCGAGAAGAACGGGAACGCCGCGCCAGTGCCGGCCAATACCAGGGCCATGGTCGAGGACATGCCGGAGTAGTTGGTGACGAACGCGAACGCCAGCACCATGCCGATGGACAGGATCGGCCAGCGCAACTCGAAAAGGGTCTCTTTGAAAGTGGTAAGACCAGTCTTGGCGTTGATTTTCAATACCAGCATCGAAATCAGCGCTGAGAAGAAAATCGCCGTGCCGGTGGCGGAAATCGGATCAAGCTTGAACACGGCCGGGATGGCGGTCGGATTCACCACGATGGGCGCGGATTTGATCACCAACTGATCCAGGTGCGGAATAGCGAAGTTGAACACCCAGGCGTACATCGAGCCGCCAGCGGCGAACATCGCTTTGAACGGTTTCAAGGTCCAGATCGTGACCAGCACGGTGAGAATCAGGAAAGGCGACCAGGCCTTGATGATTTCCCCCAGGCTGTAGGGTGACGCCACGGTGCTGCGCGGCTGGCCGAAACCGCCGGCGCTGGCGGTGATTGTTGCGCTGGAAGTGGCGCCCGCAATCTGCGCGCCTGCGGTGCGCTTGGGCTGCCAGACTTTCAGGAACAGCGTCAGGGAAATCAGGCTGGCCAGAGCGGACGTGATGTCCGGCAGTTCAGGGCCGATGAAGTTCGAGGTGAAGTACTGGGTGATGGCGAAGCTCAAGCCAGCCACCAGCGCCGCCGGCCAGGTTTCCCGCACGCCACGCAGGCCGTCCATCATGAACACCAGCCAGAACGGCACGAACAGCGACAGCAAAGGCAATTGGCGACCGGTCATCGCGCCGATCTTGAACGCGTCGATTCCGGTGACCTGCCCGGCCACGATGATCGGAATACCCAGCGCGCCAAAGGCTACCGGTGCCGTGTTGGCAATCAGGCACAGGCCAGCGGCATACAAGGGGTTGAAGCCCAGGCCGACCAGCAGGGCCGCGGTGATCGCCACGGGTGCGCCGAAACCGGCGGCACCTTCGAGGAATGCGCCGAAGCAAAAGCCGATCAACAGCACTTGCAGGCGTTGGTCATCGGTAATCGACAGCACCGAGCTGCGGATGACCTCGAACTGGCCGCTCTTGACCGTGAGTTTGTAGAGGAACACTGCGGCGACGATGATCCAGGCGATGGGCCACAAACCGTAGGCAAAACCATAGCCGGCGGCGGCGAAAGCCATGTCCGCAGGCATGTTGAATGCGAAGATCGCCACGGCAATCGCCAGGGCCAGGGTGATACTGCCGGCCACGTGTCCCTTCAGGCGAAACACCGCCAGGGCCAGGAAGAAAAACACGATGGGAATGACGGCCGCGAGTGCGGACAAGCCTAGGCTGCCGAGCGGGCTGTAAAGCTGTTGCCAGGTTTGCATATTGGGTGAGCCCCTAATTGTTGTTGGTCAGGCACTGGTCAGCGTTTATGGTTAATTGGTAATACCAATTTACAAGCGCTGTTGGCTAGGGTAAAAGCCTTGGTTGTCGTGTGTCAATTTGCCGCCCTGAAACTTTCGTCGAATAAGCGGAGCAGAGGGCATCTGATCCGTTCGTTCAAACGGCGTTTGATAGGTGTGGACGTGGCCCGGATGGGCCAGAATAGAGAGCCCGGCGAGCCGTCGGGATCGTGGAGAATTGAGTTATGGGGTTTGATCAGATTCGTCAGCGCCGTTTGTCTGACGATATTGTCGAGCGGCTTGAAGGCATGATCCTCGAGGGCACGCTGAAGTCAGGTGAGCGGCTGCCGGCCGAGCGGACCCTCGCCGATCAGTTCGGCGTTTCGCGGCCTTCACTGCGCGAAGCGATCCAGAAACTGGCGGCCAAGGGGCTTCTGGTCAGTCGCCAGGGCGGGGGGAATTATGTCGTCGAGTCGCTGGGATCGACGTTCAGCGATCCGCTGCTGCAACTATTGGAAAGCAATCCCGAGGCGCAGCGTGACTTGCTGGAATTTCGCCATACGCTTGAAGCCTCCTGCGCCTATTACGCAGCGTTGCGGGCCACTGAAGTCGATCGCGAGCGGCTGACGACGGCGTTCGAAGCGTTACAGGACTGTTATTCGCGCCATGAAGAAGTGAGTCGGGCGGAGGAGGGGGCGGCGGATGCGCGTTTCCATCTGGCGATCGCCGAGGCCAGCCATAACGCGGTTTTGCTGCACACCATTCGTGGGTTGTTCGACCTGCTCAAGCGCAACGTGGTGACCAACATTGGCGGCATGTACAAGCAGCGCAGCGAGACGCGCGACATGCTGATCAGTCAACATCGGGAGTTGTATCAAGCCATTATGGACGGGCACGCCGAGCTGGCGCGGGAAGTCTCCAGCCGACATATCCTGTATGTGCAGGAAGTCCTGGAAGAGGTGCGGCAGGAAGTGCAGCGGGTGGCGCGGGCGGAGCGGCGCAAGGGAATCTAAGCGTGCCCGCGAAACCTGTGGGAGTGAGCTTGCTCGCGATGGCGGTCTATCTGACACATCTACAGCGAATGTGACGACTTCATCGCGAGCAAGCTCGCTCCCACAGTCGATTTCGAGCTGGTTAGTCTTCCTTGCCCTTGTTGCGCACCGCGCGCTGCAACTCGCGACCGGCGTCGCGCTCGCGTTCGGTATCGCGCTTGTCGTATTCCTTCTTGCCCTTGCCCAGGGCAATTTCGCACTTGATCAAGTGCTTGCTCCAGTACAGCGACGTGCAGACGCACGCATAACCCTTCTGCTGCACGGAAGCGAAGAGCTTCTCCAGCTCGCGCTTGTTGAGCAGCAACTTGCGCGAGCGCACTGGGTCGGCAATGACGTGAGTGCTGGCGGTGGTCAGCGGCGTGATATGACTGCCCAGCAGCCAGGCTTCGCCGTCCTTGAGCAAGACATAACTGTCGACCAGTTGCGCCTTGCCAGCACGCAAGCTCTTTACTTCCCAGCCGGCCAGGACCATGCCAGCCTCGAAACGTTGTTCGATGAAGTAATCGTGTCGCGCCTTTTTATTTTGCGCGATGGTCCCTGTGGGGTGTTTCTTCTGTTTAGCCATAGGGGCGGCATTATAGGCAGTTGCGTGCGTGTCGGCTACGGTGAAGCGGTGTGCTTGAGCAGGTTGCGTGAATCCCGGACAATGCGGCCTCTTTTTTGAACGCTTGGGCGTGATCACGATGTCGACAGACAAGGTTTCTGTCCACGGCAGTTGGGCTAGCCGCTGGGTCTTCATACTCGCCGCGACCGGTTCGGCCGTGGGCCTGGGTAGTATCTGGAAGTTTCCGTACATGGTCGGCGTCTATGGCGGCGGGGCTTTCGTATTGATGTTCCTGGCATGCATCGCGCTTATCGGCGCGCCGGTCATGCTGGCGGAAACCTTGATCGGTCGTCGCGCCCGACAGAGCCCGGCCAATGCCTTGAAGGTATTGGCCGTGGAGGCAGGGCACTCGCCCAAGTGGTCATGGGGCGCGTTCGCCGGGATGATCACGGCGTTGCTGATCCTGTCCTTCTACAGCGTGGTGGGTGGCTGGTCGCTGGACTACATCATCGACATGGGGCGTGGGGATTTCCAGGGCGCGACGCCCGATCAAGTCGGTGCCTACTTCGGCAATGTGATCGCCGACCCGTGGAGGCTGACGCTTTGGCACACACTTTTCCTGGTGCTCTCTGCCGTGGTGATTGCCCGAGGCGTGGTCGCCGGGCTTGAGCGCAGCCTGCGGATCATGATGCCACTCCTGTTCGTGATGATCCTGGTGTTGCTGGGCTACAGCATGACCACGGGCCACTTCATGGAAGGCGTGCATTTCATGTTCGACTTCAAGCCGGAGAAAGTCATGGATGGCTTGTTGCCGGCCATGGGCCACGCATTTTTTTCCCTCAGCGTGGGAGTCGGCTCGATCATGATCTATGGCGCCTACATGCCGAAGAATGCGTCTCTGACCAAGACCGTTGTCGGGGTCGCGTTGCTGGACACCTTTGTATCGTTGTTGGCTGGGGTGGCATTGTTCCCGATTGTGTTTGCCGCCGGCCTGAACCCCAGCGAAGGGCCGGGATTGATGTTCGTCAGCCTGCCTTTTGCCTTCGGCAGCATGGCGTTCGGCCAAGTCATGGGGGTGGTGTTTTTTGTCCTGGTGGCTATCGCAGCCTGGAGTTCAGCCATTTCCCTGCTTGAGCCGATGGTGGCTTATCTTGTGGAACGAACCCGCCTGAGCCGCGCCTGGGTCACCTTCTGGCTGGCCTTTACTTGCTGGTTCGTGGGGCTGGGCACGGTTTTTTCCTTCAATATATGGAAGCAGGCAAAGTTTTTCGTGAACGAAGACGGCCTGTTCCACCTCTACCAGTGGGGAGCTGCCGGGGGACTGGATTTCTTCGGGGTGATTGATTTCTTTACATCGCGGATCATGCTGCCCTTGGGAGGTTTGTGTTTCGTGGTGTTTGCAGGGTGGGTCATGGGGCGCGAAGCCGTACGTGACGAGTTGTCGCTGCGCAGTCCGGTGCTGTTCGCCCTGAGCCTGTTCTTGATGCGCTATGTGGCGCCCATCGGCATTCTTGTAGTGTTTGCCGCCCAGCTGTGGAAGTGACGCTTGCATGACGACACATATTCAACGCTCGGCCTTGCTGCCTTATCCGGCGCAGGCGCTCTATGACCTGGTCAACGACGTGGCGAGTTATCCGCAGTTCCTGCCGTGGTGCTCGTCCGCCGAGGTGCTCGAAAGCTCCGAAACCCATATGCGCGCCAGTCTCAATGTCGCCAAGGGTGGATTGAGCCAGCATTTCGTCACTCGCAATACCTTGGTGCCGGGCCAGTCCATCGAGATGAACCTTGAAGAAGGCCCTTTCAATCAGCTCCATGGTGTATGGGTGTTCAAGCCGCTTGGCGAGAAGGCCTGCAAGATCAGCCTGGACCTGTCGTTCGATTACGCCGGGCCGCTAGTGCGGGCAACGTTGGGGCCGCTGTTCAATCAGGCGGCCAATACCCTGGTGGACGCGTTCTGCCAGCGGGCCAAGCAAAATGCCGAGCTCAAGCGTTGATCGAGATAGAAGTGGTGTACGCCGCTAGCGATCGCCAGGCGTTGCGCCCATTCAAGGTCGACGAAGGAACATCTGTTCGCGCCGCACTGATCGTGTCGGGCATCGCTGAGGAGTTTCCGGAGCTGGACCTGTCCACTTGCCCTGTCGGGATTTTTGGCAAGGTGGTTGCCGATCCGGACCAGCAAGTGGTCCAGCCGGCGGATCGGCTTGAGATTTATCGACCTTTGCTGGCTGATCCGAAGGAAATTCGTCGCCTGCGTGCGGCGAAGGCTGCCCAGGCGCGTCAGGCAGATCAATAGTCGGGCTGAATCGCAGGCAATAAAAAACCCGGCATGCCGGGTTTTTTCATGTCGCGATTTATTGCGGTGACGTATCCAGCGGCTCCGGAGTCGGCACAGGTACGGTCTCGACTTTGTCCACGTCTTTCTGGATCTGGTCCAGTAGCGAACCTGGCTTGGCCGGTTTTTCCGGTTTTGGCTGTTCGGCTTTCTGCGTCGGATCGGTGACGGTGGTGCCACTGTCCTTGCCCATGATGGCTTCATCACGGCTTACGCCCGGCATGAAATCACCCGACAGGCTGACAAGCTGATCATTGGCATTGAAGATAACGCTGATGCGTTCTTGTTGCCGCTCACCGCCGCCTGGCTGCAAGCTGTACAGGTAATCCCAGCGATCGGCATGGAACGTGTCGGTCAGCAGGGGGTTGCCCATGATAAACCGTACTTGCCGACGGGTCATTCCCGGGCGTAACTGGTCTATCATGTCCTGCGTGACGACATTGCCCTGCTGGATGTCGATTTTGTAAACCCCGGGGAATGAACAACCGGCGAGTGCGAGCAGTCCCACAAAGGTGAAACTGGTTAGCAAGAGCTTGGTGTTTTGCATCGGTGGGCGACTTCCACTATCTTGGCTGGGACAACGTAAACGCCGATCATACCCGCAATAAGAGAAGCTGCGAAGCAGCATCGCGAGAAAGCTGACCATGGTTGAAAATAGCGAACTACGCAAAGCCGGCCTCAAAGTGACCCTTCCAAGGGTCAAGATTCTGCAAATGCTCGATTCCGCAGAGCAACGCCACATGAGTGCCGAAGACGTCTACAAGGCGCTCATGGAAGCTGGCGAGGACGTCGGTCTGGCCACGGTTTACCGTGTCCTGACTCAGTTCGAAGCTGCGGGGCTGGTGGCTCGTCATAATTTTGATGGCGGTCATGCCGTCTTTGAATTGGCTGACGGGGAGCACCATGACCATATGGTGGATGTGGAAACCCGTGAAGTCATCGAATTCGTCAGTCCCGAAATCGAGAAGCTGCAAAAAGCGATTGCTGAAGAGTATGGTTTCGAGCTGATCGATCACCATCTCGTCTTGCATGTGCGCAAGCGCAAATAAGCTCGTCGCGGGACTCAATGCTCCCAAAACGAAAGAAGGCGGCCCTCGGGTCGCCTTCTTGCTTTGCGATGTCTTTTAGATTTTTGCCGCGATCACCATTTTCTTGGCATGCGCCAAGGACTCCTTGGTCAGGTCGATGCCACCCAGCATTCGTGCCACTTCTTCCACGCGTTCGTTTTTGTTGAGCTTGGACACAGCGGTACGAGTCGCATCTTCGCCACGCACCTTGTGGACAAAAAGATGCTGGTGTCCCTGGGCTGCGACCTGAGGCAGGTGGGTAACGGTCAGGACCTGGCCGCGTTCGCCCAACCTGCGGAGCAATTGGCCGACAATTTCCGCCGTCGGGCCGCCAATCCCTACGTCCACTTCGTCGAATACCAATGTAGGCACTCTTGAGGTTTGCGCGGTGATGACCTGGATAGCCAGGCTGATGCGCGACAGCTCGCCTCCGGACGCCACTTTGGCCAGCGCCTTGAGCGGCTGGCCAGGGTTGGCGCTGACCAGCAGCTCTACCTGCTCCAGTCCATTGGGCTGGAGTTCGTTGCCCGCGTTGGGGTGCAACTCGATGGTGAAGCGCCCGCCCGGCATGCCCAGTCGCTGGATCTCCTGCTCCACGGCATTGGCCAGTCCTGTCGCGGCCTGGCGGCGCAGTTGGCTGAGCTCATTGGCTTTTTCCTGATAATGACGCGCATAGGAAGCCAGCTCGTCGCCGAGGCGCTCGATGGATTCATCATTGGCGTTCAGGGATTCCAGCTCTTCCAGCAGGCGCTGCTGCAGCTCGACGACATCGGTCGGCTGGACGCGGTGCTTGCGGGCGAGCGTATAGATGGTATCCAGGCGTTCTTCCAGATATTGCAGGCGTGCCGGGTCGGCATCGAAATGATCGAGGAACCGGTTCAATTCCCCGACGGCTTCCTCGACCTGTATCTGTGCGCTGGTCAGCAGGTTCGTAGCTTCGTTCAGGGCGCCCACCGAGTTGCTGACGCTGGAAAGCCGGTTCAGGCTCGCTGTCAGGGCGTTGAGCACGTTTCCTGAATCGTTTTCGCTGCATTGTTCAACGACCTGACGGCAAATACCCAGCAGCGCCTCGGCGTTGGTCAGGTTCTTGTGTTCCTGTTCCAATTCCTCCAGCTCGTTTTCACCCAGGGCCAGGTTCTCCAACTCTTCCAGCTGGTAGCTCAGCAACTGGTGGCGAGCACGCTGTTCGTCGCCGGAGTTGGAGAGGCGATCCAGTTCCTGCCGGGTTTGCCGCCAGCGCTGGGCGGCCAGTTGAACCTGGCGTGCCAGGTCGGTGGCGCCTGCGTATTCGTCGAGCAGGCGGCGATGGGTGTCGGTCTTGAGCAGGGATTGATGTTCATGCTGGCTGTGAATATCAATCAGCAGCTCACCCAGGGCCTTGAGGTCGCCCAGTGGGCAGGGCGTGCCGTTGATGTAGCCTCGGGAGCGGCCCTCGGCGGTGATGACCCGGCGCAGGATGCACAGGCCATCGGTGTCCAGGTCGCGTTCAGCCAGCCATGTGCTGGCTTCGGGAATATCGACCAGGTCGAAGGTTGCCAGGATGTCGGCCTTGTCCGCTCCGGGACGCACCACGCCGCTATCGGCGCGGTCGCCCAGCGTCAGGCCCAGGGCGTCGAGCATGATCGACTTGCCCGCGCCGGTTTCACCGGTGATCACGCTCATGCCCCGATCGAGTTCGAGGTCGAGATGTTCGACGATGGCGTAGTTGTGTACGGACAGGTGCACCAGCATAAGGCCGCTCCCAGGCTTTAGGTCTGGTTATTTATACAGTGTTTTGTTTCGGGCTGACAATGCCTGCGCTTAGCTCGATTTGCTTGGCTGCGCGAGATTCTTAGTGCTGCGAGGAATGACCATGCTGCTGTCTTTTGTAGGGTTAATTCGTCAGGTGACCCTTGAAGCTTGAAAACCCGGCCCCATATACCGGGGCAGAAGCGCGAGTCGAGCTCGCGGACGAAGTTGAAAGGAGAAATCTATGGCTGACGAACAGACGCAGGACACGCAAAATCTAGACGCCAATCAGGCTCCCCAGGACTCGGGCGAAGACCTGTCGGCACGTGTACAAGTGCTCGAGGAGCAACTGGCCGGTGCGCAGGATCAGGCGTTGCGTGTAGCAGCCGATCTGCAGAACGTTCGCCGTCGCGCCGAGCAAGACGTAGAGAAGGCCCACAAGTTTGCCCTGGAGCGTTTCGCTGGCGATCTGCTGCCGATCATCGACAGCCTTGAGCGCGGCTTGGAGCTGTCCAATCCGGACGACGAGAACATCCGGCCGATGCGTGAAGGCATCGAGCTGACCCTGAAAATGTTCCAGGACACCCTCAAGCGCTATCAGCTTGAGGCGATCGATCCACACGGCGAACCCTTCAACGCCGAGCATCACCAGGCCATGGCGATGCAGGAAAGTGCGGACGTCGAGCCAAACAGCGTGCTGAAGGTTTTCCAGAAGGGCTACCTGCTCAACGGTCGTTTGCTGCGCCCGGCCATGGTTGTGGTCAGCAAGGCGCCGGCACCGGTTTCGCCCTCTATTGATGAGCAGGCTTGAAATCGGGCGCAACGGCCCCATTAAGAAGTCAAGCGTTTAAGTACTACCGCAGTTAGCCACCACTGCTGCGGCAAAAAAATTCAAGTTCCGGGAGAGTTAACATGGGCAAGATTATCGGTATCGACCTGGGGACCACCAACTCGTGCGTCTCCGTGCTGGAAAACGGCAAGGCCAAGGTTATTGAAAACGCTGAAGGCGCGCGCACCACGCCGTCGATCATCGCATACGCCAACGATGGCGAGATCCTGGTGGGCCAATCCGCCAAGCGTCAGGCTGTGACCAATCCGCATAACACCCTGTACGCGGTGAAGCGTCTGATCGGTCGCAAGTTCGACGAAGAAGTCGTTCAGAAAGACATCAAGATGGTGCCTTACAAGATCGCCAAGGCTGACAACGGCGACGCTTGGGTTGAAGTGAACGGCCAGAAAATGGCACCGCCACAGATCTCGGCTGAAATTCTGAAGAAAATGAAGAAAACCGCCGAAGACTATCTCGGCGAAGCGGTGACTGAAGCGGTCATCACTGTCCCTGCCTATTTCAACGACAGCCAGCGTCAGGCGACCAAAGACGCCGGCCGCATCGCAGGCCTGGACGTAAAGCGTATCATCAACGAACCTACCGCGGCGGCTCTGGCCTACGGCATGGACAAGGCCAAGGGCGATCACACCGTGATCGTTTATGACCTGGGTGGCGGTACTTTCGACGTTTCCGTGATCGAAATCGCGGAAGTTGATGGTGAGCACCAGTTCGAAGTGTTGGCCACCAACGGTGACACCTTCCTCGGTGGTGAAGACTTCGACATCCGCCTGATCGACTACCTCGTCGACGAGTTCAAGAAAGAAAGCGGCATGAACCTCAAGGGTGACCCGCTGGCCATGCAGCGCCTGAAAGAAGCCGCTGAAAAAGCCAAGATCGAACTGTCCTCGAGCCAGTCGACCGACGTGAACCTGCCGTACATCACCGCAGATGCTACCGGTCCTAAGCACCTGAACGTGAAAATCTCCCGCGCCAAGCTCGAAGCGCTGGTGGAAGACCTGGTTCAGCGCACCATCGAACCTTGCCGCATTGCGATGAAGGATGCCGGTATCGACGTGGGCTCGATCAATGACGTGATCCTGGTCGGCGGTCAGACCCGTATGCCACTGGTGCAGAAACTGGTTACCGATTTCTTCGGTAAAGAAGCTCGCAAGGACGTGAACCCTGACGAAGCCGTTGCCATGGGTGCAGCTATCCAGGGCGCCGTTCTGGCCGGTGACGTGAAAGACGTTCTGCTGCTGGACGTTAGTCCGCTGACCCTGGGTATCGAAACCATGGGTGGCGTGATGACCGCGCTGATCGAGAAAAACACCACGATTCCTACCAAGAAATCCCAGGTGTTCTCGACTGCCGATGACAACCAGGGCGCCGTGACCATCCACGTTCTGCAGGGCGAGCGCAAGCAAGCTGCTCAAAACAAGTCCCTGGGCAAGTTCGACTTGGCAGAGATTCCGCCAGCACCACGTGGCGTGCCACAGATCGAAGTGACCTTCGACATCGACGCGAACGGCATCCTGCACGTCGGCGCGAAAGACAAGGCGACCGGCAAGACCCAGTCGATCGTGATCAAGGCCAACTCCGGTCTGTCCGAGGAAGAAATTCAGCAGATGGTCCGCGATGCTGAAGTCAACGCCGAGGAAGACCGCAAGTTCGAAGAGCTGGCAAGCGCTCGCAACCAGGGCGATGCCTTGGTTCACTCGACTCGCAAGATGGTTGCCGATGCCGGCGACAAAGTGACCGCTGAAGAGAAAGCCGCTATCGAGGCGGCCGTGGTTGCCCTTGAAGCGGCTGTCAAAGGTGACGACAAAGCGGCCATCGAGGCGAAGATCGAAGAGCTGTCGAAAGTCTCCGCTCCAGTGGCTCAGAAGATGTACGCCGAGCAGGCTCAGCCAGCTGAAGGCGCCGCGCAGCAAGGCGAATCGGCGGAAAAAGCCGACGACGTCGTCGACGCTGAGTTCGAAGAAGTGAAAGACAACAAGTAATCGCTTGTTGGTCGGCCGGTTGACTGCATTTGTGCGGTGGCTGGTAGGATGTCGCCGCGCGGGAGCTTGCTCCCGCGTTGGCGTGTCTGGAGCCAGCGAATTTTTACAACATGCGACAGTGTTCGGGTGTTGGCGGTGTGTTCGGGAATGCTCCTGCTTTTCGGGCGATGAGCACCGCATTTTGGCCGGGGCCCTGGCTGAAAGATTTGGTTGTAGGAGACGTCGCGCAGGCACTTTTCCTACAAAGCCTACGACCAGGATCGTTGAATTGACGTGAGTTGGGTCCGGGCCTGTATTGGGGCTCAACGAGTTTGGCAAGGTTCAGGAGAGGTTTGCCGAACGTCCTATAAGAGTGCAAAGACTAATGGCAAAGCGTGATTTTTACGAAGTATTGGGTGTCGAGCGCGGTGCCAGCGAGGCAGAGCTGAAAAAGGCTTATCGTCGCCTGGCGATGAAGCATCACCCGGACCGTAATCCCGGCGACAAAGCGTCGGAAGAGATGTTCAAGGAAGCCAACGAGGCTTACGAAGTTCTGTCCGACTCCAGTAAGCGTGCGGCCTACGACCAGTACGGTCATGCCGGTGTCGACCCGAGCATGGGCGGTGGTGGCGCCGGTTTCGGCGGTCAGAATTTCTCCGACATCTTCGGCGATGTTTTCAGCGATTTCTTCGGTGGCGGTCGCGGCGGTGCCCGTGGTGGCGCCCAGCGTGGCAGTGACCTGCGCTACACGCTGGAGCTGAATCTGGAAGAGGCGGTGCGCGGTACGACGGTCAATATTCGTGTGCCGACGCTGGTCAACTGCAAACCGTGCGATGGCTCGGGAGCCAAGAAAGGTTCGTCGCCCGTGACCTGCCCGACATGCGGCGGTATCGGCCAGGTTCGCATGCAGCAGGGTTTCTTCTCGGTACAGCAGACCTGCCCGCGTTGCCATGGCCAAGGCAAGATCATTTCCGACCCGTGCGATTCCTGCCACGGCGAAGGGCGTGTGGAAGAGTACAAGACGCTGTCGGTCAAAGTGCCGGCGGGTGTCGACACCGGTGACCGCATTCGCTTGTCCGGTGAGGGCGAGGCGGGGGCCCAGGGCGGTCCGACTGGCGACTTGTATGTCGTGATCAACGTGCGCGAGCACGCGATCTTCCAGCGCGACGGCAAGCACCTGTTCTGTGAAGTGCCGATCAGCTTTGTCGATGCGGCCTTGGGTGGCGAGCTTGAGATCCCGACCCTCGACGGTCGCGTCAAGCTGAAGATCCCCGAAGGTACGCAGACCGGCAAACAGTTCCGGATTCGCGGCAAGGGCGTCGCGCCAGTGCGTGGCGGTGGAGCAGGCGACCTGATGTGCCGTGTGGCGGTGGAAACCCCGGTCAACCTGAGCCGACGCCAGCGTGAGTTGCTTGAAGAATTCCGCAGTTCCCTTGCGGATGACAACAGCCACTCGCCAAAAACCACTGGCTGGTTCGAAGGCGTGAAGCGCTTCTTCGGCGATCTCTAAGGAGTCCGCATGCGACGTATAGCAGTGATGGGCGCCGCCGGGCGCATGGGCAAGGCGTTGGTCGAGGCGGTGCAACAGCGTTCACCGCTGTCGGGGCTGACGGCCGCCATCGTCCGGCCCGACAGTACCCTGGTTGGCGCCGACGCTGGCGAATTGGCCTCGATCGGGCGTATTGGCGTGCCGATGTCCGGTGGGCTGGAAAAGGTGATCGACGAATTTGACGTCCTCGTTGATTTCACCTTGCCGGAAGTCATGCTGAAAAACCTTGCCATCTGCCGCAAGGCAGGCAAAGCCATGGTTATCGGTACGACCGGTCTTGATGCTGCGCAGAAGCAATTGCTGGCCGAAGCTGGCAAGGACATTCCAATCGTCTTTGCGGCGAATTTCAGCGTGGGCGTGAACCTTTCGCTCAAATTGCTCGACTTGACGGCGCGGGTCTTGGGTGACGATGCGGATATCGAGATCATCGAGGCGCATCACCGGCACAAGATCGATGCGCCTTCGGGCACGGCCTTGCGCATGGGTGAAGTGATTGCCGATGCGCTGGGGCGCGATCTGCAACAGGTGGCCGTGTATGGTCGCGAAGGGCATACCGGTGCTCGCGAGCGCGACACCATCGGCTTCGCGACCGTGCGGGGTGGTGACGTGGTGGGCGACCATACCGTGTTGTTCGCCACCGAAGGCGAGCGCCTGGAGATCACCCACAAGGCATCGAGCCGGATGACCTTCGCCAAGGGCGCCGTGCGTGCCGCGTTGTGGCTGGATGGGCGCGAGCCTGGTTTGTACGACATGCAGGACGTTCTCGACCTGCGTTGATGCCCCTCAAGGCGGGGTTCAGGTTATACTGAGCCCCGTTTTGCACCGCCTCGCGACGGCCTGTCGCATTCCTCTGCCTTTAAGGCTCATTAGCGGTGGACCAAAAAAGCCTTTTTCTGTAAGCTACAGCTTTAGTGTGTCCACTAAAAGCGCGCAGAATAATTCAGTGAACAAGCGGGGTGACGTGTCCATACGTCACTCCGCTTTTTTACAACCTGCGATCGCCCTTTCAGGCTTTATTTACGGGAGGTCTTCTTGACTAAGCCAGCCATACTCGCCCTTGCTGATGGCAGCATTTTTCGCGGCGAAGCCATTGGAGCCGACGGTCAGACCGTTGGTGAGGTGGTGTTTAACACCGCAATGACCGGCTATCAGGAAATTCTTACCGATCCTTCCTACGCCCAACAAATCGTTACCCTGACTTATCCGCACATCGGCAACACCGGCACCACGCCGGAAGACGCCGAGTCTGATCGCGTCTGGTCCGCTGGCCTGGTCATCCGTGACTTGCCGCTGGTAGCGAGCAACTGGCGTAACACGATGTCCCTGTCCGATTACCTGAAAGCCAACAACGTCGTGGCGATCGCCGGTATCGACACCCGCCGCCTGACCCGCATCCTTCGGGAAAAAGGCGCGCAGAACGGCTGCATCATGGCCGGCGACAACATTTCCGAAGAAGCCGCCATCGCCGCTGCCCAAGGTTTTCCTGGCCTCAAGGGCATGGACTTGGCGAAAGTCGTCAGCACCAAGGCGCAGTACGAATGGCGCTCCACGGTCTGGGATCTGAAGACCGACAGTCACGCGACGATCGAGGCTTCCGAGCTGCCATACCACGTGGTTGCCTACGACTACGGCGTCAAGCTGAACATCCTGCGCATGCTGGTCGAGCGCGGTTGCCGCGTCACCGTGGTGCCGGCGCAAACTCCGGCCGCCGACGTCCTGGCGCTCAAGCCAGATGGTGTGTTCCTGTCCAACGGTCCGGGTGACCCGGAGCCTTGCGACTACGCGATCCAGGCGATCAAGGATGTGCTGGAAACCGAGATCCCGGTCTTCGGCATCTGCCTCGGTCACCAACTGTTGGCCCTCGCTTCGGGCGCCAAGACCTTGAAAATGGGTCATGGCCACCACGGTGCCAACCACCCGGTCCAGGACCTGGACACCGGCGTGGTGATGATCACCAGCCAGAACCACGGTTTTGCCGTGGATGAGGCGACCCTGCCGGCCAACGTTCGTGCGATCCACAAATCGCTGTTCGACGGCACGCTGCAAGGCATCGAGCGTACCGACAAGAGCGCGTTCAGCTTCCAGGGCCACCCTGAAGCGAGCCCGGGCCCGAACGATGTGGCGCCGCTGTTCGATCGCTTCATCAATGAGATGGCCAAGCGACGCTGACCGCGTGAAGCCCGAGGGCGGCCCCGAAAGCGGCGGCCCCCACGGGCGCTTCAAAGATTGTTCGACGGCCTAGCCGACTGACCTGCGGATTTGAGTGACAAACCCATGCCAAAACGTACAGACATAAAAAGCATCCTGATTCTTGGCGCTGGCCCGATCGTGATCGGCCAGGCCTGCGAATTCGACTACTCCGGCGCCCAGGCCTGCAAAGCCCTGCGCGAAGAGGGCTACCGCGTCATCCTGGTGAACTCCAACCCGGCCACCATCATGACCGACCCGGCCATGGCCGACGCCACCTACATCGAGCCGATCAAATGGCAGACCGTTGCCAAGATCATCGAGAAGGAGCGCCCGGACGCGCTGCTGCCGACCATGGGTGGCCAGACTGCGCTGAACTGCGCCCTGGACCTGGAGCGCGAAGGCGTCCTGGAGAAGTTCGGTGTGGAAATGATCGGTGCCAACGCCGACACCATCGACAAGGCCGAAGACCGTTCGCGTTTCGACAAGGCAATGAAATCCATCGGCCTGGACTGTCCTCGCTCGGGCATCGCCCACAGCATGGAAGAAGCCAACGCCGTCCTGGAGCGCCTGGGCTTCCCGTGCATCATCCGTCCGTCCTTCACCATGGGCGGCACCGGTGGTGGTATCGCCTACAACCGTGAGGAATTCGAAGAAATCTGCGCCCGTGGTCTCGACTTGTCGCCGACCAAGGAGCTGCTGATCGACGAATCCCTGATCGGCTGGAAAGAATATGAAATGGAAGTTGTCCGCGACAAAAAGGACAACTGCATCATCGTCTGCTCCATCGAGAACTTTGACCCGATGGGCGTGCACACCGGTGACTCGATCACCGTCGCGCCGGCCCAGACCCTGACCGACAAGGAATACCAGATCCTGCGTAACGCCTCCCTGGCGGTACTGCGCGAGATCGGCGTGGAAACCGGCGGCTCCAACGTCCAGTTCGGCATCTGCCCGAATACCGGTCGCATGGTGGTCATCGAGATGAACCCGCGGGTATCCCGTTCTTCGGCCCTGGCGTCGAAAGCCACCGGTTTCCCGATCGCCAAGGTCGCCGCCAAGCTGGCCGTGGGCTACACCCTGGACGAGCTGTCGAACGACATCACCGGCGGCAAGACCCCGGCGTCCTTCGAGCCGTCCATCGATTACGTTGTGACCAAGCTGCCACGCTTCGCCTTCGAGAAATTCGCCAAGGCCGATGCCCGCTTGACCACTCAAATGAAGTCGGTCGGTGAAGTCATGGCCATCGGCCGGACCTTCCAGGAGTCCCTGCAGAAAGCCCTTCGCGGTCTGGAAGTAGGCGTCTGCGGCCTCGATCCGAAGCTGGACCTGAACGATCCGGAAAGCATGAGCGTGCTCAAGCGCGAGCTGACCGTGCCGGGTGCCGAGCGTATCTGGTACGTGGCCGATGCCTTCCGTGCCGGCATGACCGTCGAGCAGATCTTCGGCATGAACATGATCGACCCTTGGTTCCTGGTGCAGATTGAAGATCTGATCAAGGAAGAAGAGAAGGTCAAGACCCTGGGCATGTCCAGCATCGACCGCGACATGATGTTCCGCCTCAAGCGCAAAGGCTTCTCCGACATGCGCCTGGCCAAGTTGCTGGGTGTGACCGAGAAGAGCCTGCGCGCTCATCGTCACAAGCTGGAAGTGTTCCCGGTCTACAAGCGCGTCGACACCTGCGCGGCCGAGTTCGCCACCGACACTGCTTATCTATATTCCACCTACGAAGAAGAGTGCGAAGCCGCGCCTTCGACCCGGGACAAGATCATGATCCTGGGTGGCGGTCCTAACCGGATCGGCCAGGGCATCGAGTTCGACTACTGCTGCGTGCACGCGGCACTGGCCCTGCGCGACGACGGTTACGAGACCATTATGGTCAACTGCAACCCGGAAACCGTCTCCACTGACTACGACACCTCCGATCGCCTGTACTTCGAGCCAGTGACCCTGGAAGACGTGCTGGAAATCGTCCGCGTCGAGAAGCCAAAAGGCGTGATCGTTCAGTACGGCGGCCAGACCCCGCTGAAACTGGCTCGTGCCCTTGAAGCCGCTGGCGTGCCGATCATCGGCACCAGCCCGGATGCCATCGACCGCGCCGAAGACCGTGAGCGCTTCCAGCAGATGGTTGAGCGCTTGAACCTGCGTCAGCCGCCAAACGCCACCGTGCGCAGCGAAGACGAAGCGATTCGTGCCGCGGCCAAGATCGGTTATCCGTTGGTGGTGCGTCCCTCCTATGTACTGGGCGGCCGTGCGATGGAAATCGTTTATCAGGAAGACGAGCTCAAGCGTTACTTGCGTGAAGCGGTGCAAGTATCCAACGACAGCCCGGTGCTGCTGGACCACTTCCTGAACTGCGCCATCGAGATGGACGTGGATGCGGTCAGCGACGGCAAGGACGTGGTGATCGGTGCGATCATGCAGCACATCGAGCAGGCCGGTGTTCACTCCGGTGACTCCGCGTGCTCGCTGCCGCCGTACTCGCTTCCAGCGCACATCCAGGATGAGATGCGTGAGCAGGTCAAGAAAATGGCCCTGGAACTGGGCGTTATTGGTCTGATGAACGTGCAGTTGGCGTTGCAGGGCGAAGACATCTACGTCATCGAAGTGAACCCGCGTGCTTCCCGTACCGTGCCGTTCGTTTCCAAATGCATCGGTGTTTCCCTGGCAATGATCGCTGCACGGGTCATGGCTGGCAAAACCCTGAAAGAGCTGGGTTTCACCAAGGAAATCATTCCGAACTTCTATAGCGTGAAAGAGGCGGTGTTCCCGTTCGCCAAGTTTCCCGGCGTGGACCCGATCCTCGGCCCTGAAATGAAGTCCACCGGTGAAGTGATGGGTGTGGGCGATACGTTCGGTGAAGCCTTCGCCAAGGCGCAGATGGGCGCCAGCGAAGTATTGCCGACGGGCGGCACGGCGTTCATCAGCGTGCGTGATGACGACAAGCCACTGGTTGCAGGTGTGGCCCGTGATCTGATCAACTTGGGCTTCGAAGTGGTTGCCACTGCCGGCACCGCCAAGCTGATCGAGGCGGCGGGGCTGAAAGTGCGCCGCGTGAACAAAGTGACCGAGGGTCGTCCTCACGTGGTCGATATGATCAAGAATGACGAAGTCACGCTGATCATCAACACCACGGAAGGTCGCCAGTCGATCGCCGATTCCTACTCCATTCGTCGCAACGCGCTGCAGCATAAGATCTACTGCACCACGACCATTGCTGCGGGCGAAGCGATCTGCGAAGCGCTCAAGTTCGGTCCCGAGAAGACCGTACGTCGCTTGCAGGATCTACATGCAGGATTGAAGGCATGAGCATAACCAAGTACCCGATGACTGTTCAGGGCGCGAAGGCCCTGGAGGAAGAACACGCTTTCCTGACCAAGGTCGAGCGCCCGCGCTTGAGCCAGGCTATTGGTGAAGCGCGTGAGCTGGGCGACCTGAAGGAAAACGCCGAATACCACGCTGCCCGAGAGGAGCAGGGGATGGTCGAGGCGCGTGTCCGTGACATCGAAGGCCGTATGCAGAATGCGGTGATCATCGATGTCACGACGATTCCACATACTGGCAAGGTCATCTTTGGCACCACGGTGGAAATCGCCAACGTCGAGACCGATGAAAGCGTGACCTACCAGATCGTTGGCGAAGACGAGGCAGACATCAAGCTCGGCAAGATTTCAGTCGGCTCGCCCATCGCTCGCGCCTTGATTGCCAAGGAAGAGGGTGATGTGGTCGCTGTGAAGACGCCCGGTGGTGTCATCGAGTATGAGATTGTCGAAGTCCGTCACATCTGAGCGAAGGCGCCCGCTGCGAGCCGGCGCCATGATCTGGCAGCTCACCCAGATGTTATGGGTGGGCGGCATCTGGTTGTTACACATCGGTTTGCTGCCGGTGCTGGGTCGAGTTGGCCTGGCACCGCTGCTCATCGACGAAATCGCTGGCATGCTGACGGCGCTGCTGGTGGCGTTTTCCGCGGCGTGTGTGATGTTTCAGGCTTTGGTGCTGGTTCAGGCCGAGGGCCTTGCCAGTCTATGGCGCGACATCCGTGGGCAATTGTTGCTCATGTCGTTGTACGCGTGCGGGATGTTCTTTGCTGTGCATCTCGGCTGGCCGGATGCGAGCCAGTGGCAGGTATTCAGTTACCTGGTGCTGGGCTTTTCCGGATTGGTGCTTGTATTGCAACCCGTTCCTGGCTGGAGTGGCAGGGCGCGCGAAGCGCACCCTTGACCCTTTGATATCACTTGAAGCGGTGAACGTTCGACAACTGCTTGTTGACGCTGAAATTCTTGCGATAAATCAGCGCCATCTTGCCGATGACCTGCACGAGGTCTGCCTTTCCGACTTTGCACAGTTCGGCAACAGCAGCCAGGCGGGCTTCGCGGTCGAGGATGTTGAGCTTGATCTTGATCAGCTCGTGATCGCCCAAGGCGCGTTCCAATTCGGCGAGCACACCTTCAGTCAAACCGTTGTCAGCCACAGTCAAAACCGGTTTCAGATGGTGGCCGATGGATTTGTATTGTTTCTTCTGCTCTTGAGTGAGCGGCATAATCTGACCCCTGCGTCTGATCTTGTAAAAAGCGGCGGCCAGTTTACCCGAGCGAGTCCGGGACCGCCCAGTTAATCACGATCGGTTTTATTTTTTTAGAGGTGGCCCGTGGCCCGTTCCAAGACAAGTCTTAAGTGGCTGCAAGAGCATTTCAACGACCCATTCGTGAAAATGGCGCAAAAAGACGGGTATCGTTCCCGTGCCAGCTACAAGCTGCTGGAGATTCAGGAAAGAGACCGTTTGATCCGTCCAGGCATGAGCGTGATCGACTTGGGCGCCGCCCCGGGTGGCTGGTCCCAAGTGACCAGTCGTCTGATTGGTGGGCAAGGCACACTGATCGCTTCCGATATCCTGGAAATGGACAGCATCCCGGATGTGACCTTCATTCAGGGCGACTTTACCGAGGACGCGGTACTGGCGCAGATTCTTGAAGCGGTTGGAAAAAACGAGGTGGACCTTGTGATTTCCGATATGGCCCCCAATATGAGTGGATTGGCATCTGTTGATATGCCTCGATCGATGTTCCTGTGCGAGTTGGCACTGGATCTTGCGACTCGGGTGTTGAAGCCGGGTGGTGATTTTTTGATCAAGGTCTTCCAGGGCGAAGGCTTCGACGAATACCACAAGAGTGTGCGCAAGCAGTTCGAGAAGGTCACGACGCGCAAGCCGAAATCATCGCGTGATCGCTCCCGTGAGCAGTACCTGCTGGGCCGTGGTTTCCGTGGTCGCAGTGAGGAATAAGGGATTTTTCGACCGGGGCGATAGGTTTTTCGTATTTCGTCCCGTGAGCATTAGCGAATATTGTGTAGAAAGTGTTTCACAAAGGGTTACAGACGGCGCCTGCCAGAGTCGTAGGTAATGTAGTAAGTTAGGCCGGTGAATATCATGCGAAGCGCGCGCCAGTAGCGGAGCTTGCTTCAGAGGGTAGTTAATTGAACGATATGGCAAAGAATCTGATCCTGTGGTTGATCATCGCCGCTGTCCTGGTGACCGTGATGAACAACTTCTCCAGCCCTAACGAGCCGCAGACCCTCAACTATTCCGACTTCATCCAGCAGGTCAAGGATGGCAAGGTCGAGCGCGTAGCCGTTGATGGCTATGTGATTACCGGCAAGCGCACCGATGGCGACAGCTTCAAGACCATTCGTCCGGCTATTCAGGACAATGGGCTGATCGGCGACCTGGTGGACAACCATGTCGTGGTCGAAGGCAAGCAGCCTGAACAGCAAAGTATCTGGACCCAGCTCCTGGTCGCGAGTTTTCCGATCCTGGTGATCATCGCGGTGTTCATGTTCTTCATGCGCCAGATGCAGGGCGGAGCGGGCGGTAAAGGCGGGCCGATGAGCTTTGGCAAGAGCAAAGCGCGGTTGCTGTCCGAAGACCAGGTCAAGACCACCCTTGCCGATGTCGCTGGTTGCGACGAGGCCAAGGAAGAGGTCGGTGAGCTGGTTGAATTCCTTCGCGATCCGGGCAAGTTCCAGCGCCTGGGTGGTCGTATTCCGCGTGGCGTGCTGATGGTTGGCCCGCCTGGTACCGGTAAGACCTTGCTGGCCAAGGCGATCGCTGGTGAAGCGAAAGTGCCGTTCTTCACGATTTCCGGTTCCGACTTCGTTGAAATGTTCGTTGGCGTAGGCGCTAGCCGTGTTCGCGACATGTTCGAACAAGCCAAGAAGCATGCACCCTGCATTATCTTCATCGATGAAATCGACGCCGTCGGTCGCCATCGTGGTGCCGGCATGGGCGGCGGTCACGATGAGCGCGAACAGACTCTCAACCAGTTGCTGGTCGAGATGGACGGTTTTGAAATGAACGACGGGATCATTGTGATCGCGGCTACCAACCGTCCTGACGTGCTCGACCCTGCGCTGTTGCGTCCAGGGCGTTTCGACCGTCAGGTCGTGGTGGGGTTGCCGGATATCCGTGGTCGCGAGCAGATCCTGAAAGTCCACATGCGCAAGGTGCCAATGGGCGATGACGTCGCCCCAGGCGTGATCGCTCGTGGTACGCCGGGCTTCTCCGGTGCCGACCTGGCCAACCTGGTGAACGAAGCGTCTTTGTTTGCAGCCCGTTCCGGCAAGCGCATCGTGGAAATGAAAGAGTTCGAGTTGGCCAAGGACAAGATCATGATGGGCGCCGAGCGCAAATCCATGGTCATGTCGGAGAAAGAAAAGCAGAACACCGCTTACCACGAGGCGGGTCACGCCATCGTCGGGCGTGTGGTGCCTGAACATGATCCGGTGTACAAGGTTTCGATCATTCCGCGTGGTCGTGCGCTGGGTGTGACCATGTTCCTGCCGGAAGAAGATCGCTACAGCCTGTCCAAACGTGCATTGATCAGCCAGATCTGTTCGCTGTATGGCGGTCGTATCGCCGAAGAAATGACCCTGGGCTTCGATGGTGTAACGACCGGCGCGTCGAATGACATCATGCGCGCTAGCCAGATCGCTCGGAATATGGTGACCAAATGGGGGCTTTCCGAGAAGCTTGGGCCGTTGATGTACGCGGAGGAAGAAGGTGAAGTATTCCTCGGTCGCGGTGGTAGTGGCCAGCATGCGAGCTTCTCAGGCGAGACAGCCAAGCTGATCGACTCTGAAGTGCGCAGCATCATCGACCAGTGCTACGGTACCGCGAAGCAGATTCTCACGGATAATCGTGACAAGCTGGACGCGATGGCTGATGCCCTGATGAAGTACGAAACCATCGATGCCGAGCAGATCGACGACATCATGGCTGGGCGTCCGCCTCGTGAGCCTCGTGACTGGTCGGGTGGCACAGGTTCTTCCGGTACGCCGCCGGCGGTACAGGGCGAGCGTCCGGAAACACCGATCGGCGGTCCGGCTGCCGACGTTTAAGGCTTGAAATGACTTCTGCTCAGTCCTCGACCCGGTTGCCATGCGGCAGCCGGGTTCTTGATTTATCCCATGCGCATGTCATGGGCATTCTCAATGTCACCCCCGATTCCTTTTCCGACGGCGGCCGATTCAGTCAGCTTGACGCGGCGCTGCGACATGCCGAGGCCATGGCGGCGGCAGGTGCGACGCTGATCGACGTTGGTGGTGAGTCGACGCGCCCAGGTGCACGGCCGGTTTCGCCGACCGAAGAACTGGAGCGGGTGGCGCCCATTGTCGAGCGCATCCATCGCGAGCTTGATGTCATCATTTCGGTGGATACATCCACGCCTGCGGTCATGCGCGAAGCGGCGCGACTGGGGGCGGGACTGATCAACGATGTTCGCTCTTTACAGCGTGACGGCGCGCTGGACGCCGCGGCCTCCACGGGATTGCCGGTTTGCCTGATGCATATGCTTGGCGAGCCCGGCACGATGCAGAACGATCCGTACTATCAGGACGTGACAGGGGAGGTGCGTGATTTCCTGATGGACCGAATGAACGAATGCGCCGCCGTGGGCATTCCTGCCGAGCGGATCATTCTTGATCCGGGGTTCGGTTTTGCCAAGACATTGGCGCACAATCTCAGCCTGTTCAAGCATATGGAAGCCCTGCATGCCCTGGGCCGTCCCTTATTGGTTGGCGTCTCGCGAAAGAGCATGATCGGAAATGCCTTGGGGCGTCCGGTGGGCGAGCGTTTGTATGGTGGTCTCGCGCTCGCGGCATTGGCTATTACGAAAGGTGCGCGCATATTGCGGGTACACGATGTAGTCGAAACGATGGACGTCGTGCGGATGATCGCAGCAGTGGATTCAGCCGAATAAGAATGATGGAGCACTTATGAGCAAGAAATATTTTGGCACCGACGGTATTCGTGGTCGGGTCGGTGAATATCCTATTACCCCCGATTTCATGCTCAAGCTCGGCTGGGCTGCGGGCATGGCGTTCCGAAAAATGGGCGCCTGCAAAGTGCTGGTTGGCAAGGACACGCGGATCTCTGGCTATATGTTTGAATCGGCGCTTGAAGCAGGGCTGACGTCGGCGGGCGCCGACGTCATGTTGCTGGGGCCGATGCCTACGCCTGCTATCGCCTACCTGACGCGAACCTTCCAGGCGCAAGCCGGTATCGTGATCAGCGCCTCGCATAATCCCCATGATGACAACGGTATCAAGTTTTTTTCCGGCAAGGGCACGAAACTGCCGGATGAAATCGAGTTGATGATCGAAGAGCTGCTGGATGCACCGATGACGGTGGTTGAGTCGAGCAAGATCGGTAAAGTGTCGCGGATCAACGATGCGTCGGGTCGCTACATCGAGTTCTGCAAAGGCAGTGTTCCGACGGGTACCAGCTTTTCCGGCCTCAAGATCGTCGTCGACTGCGCCCATGGTGCAACCTATAAGGTCGCCCCTAGCGTTTTTCGTGAGTTGGGCGCCGAGGTGGTGGTGCTGTCCGCCCAGCCTAACGGGCTGAACATCAACCATAACTGCGGCTCGACGCACACCGAGGCGTTGCAGGCAGCGGTGCTGGCTGAGCAGGCTGATCTGGGGATCGCCTTTGATGGCGACGGTGACCGAGTCCTGATGGTTGATCACACGGGTACTGTGGTCGATGGTGACGAGTTGCTGTTCATCATCGCTCGCGACTTGCACGGTCGTGGCAAGCTGCAGGGCGGCGTCGTTGGGACGTTGATGAGCAATCTCGGTCTTGAGCTGGCCCTGGCGGACCTGGACATACCTTTTGTGCGAGCCAATGTGGGTGACCGTTATGTCATCTCGGAGCTGCTGGAGCGCAACTGGGTGATTGGTGGCGAAAATTCGGGGCATATCGTCTGTTTCGACCACACCACTACCGGTGATGCGATCATCGCGGCGCTGCAGGTACTGATGGCGCTCAAGGCGCACAATGAAAGTCTGGCGCAATCACGCCAGGCGTTGCGCAAATGTCCGCAGGTTCTGATCAATGTGCGTTTCGGTGGTGGTGCGAGTCCGCTCGAACACGCGATGGTCAAGCAGGCCAGTGATCGCGTAACCCAGGCAATGGCGGGGCGTGGACGGGTGCTGCTGCGCAAGTCGGGTACCGAGCCTTTGGTGCGTGTGATGGTCGAAGGCGAGGATGAAGCACAGGTCCGCGGTTACGCCGAAGAGCTGGCGAAACTTGTAACTGAAGTTTCTGCCTGAATTCGGCTTGCCAGTGATGAATCGGTTGGGTAACATCTGCGCCCACTTTGACCGACGAGGTACAGCATGCGTCGCCCTATGGTAGCTGGTAACTGGAAGATGCACGGTACCCGCGCCAGCGTCGCTGAGCTGATCAAGGGCCTTCGTAATCTGGCCTTGCCAAGCGGTGTTGATGTCGCGGTATTCCCGCCTTGCTTGTATATCAACCAAGTGGTTGATGGCTTGAAGGGTAAGTCGATTTCGGTCGGTGCGCAGAACTCTGCGGTGGAATCCATGCAAGGTGCGTTGACCGGTGAGATTGCACCGAGTCAATTGGTGGATGCAGGGTGTGCCCTGGTCCTGATCGGACATTCCGAGCGTCGCCAGATCATGGGCGAGCAGGACAAAATGCTGATCCGCAAATTTGCTGCGGCCCAGGCTTGTGGTCTGATTCCGGTGCTGTGCGTAGGGGAGACCCTCGAGCAGCGTGAGGCCGGCAAGACGCTTGAAGTTGTCGGGCGTCAGCTGGGCAGCATCATCGAAGACTTGGGTGTCGGTGCTTTTGCAAAGGCAGTCATTGCCTACGAGCCGGTCTGGGCCATTGGCACTGGGCTGACGGCTTCGCCGCAACAAGCGCAGGATGTGCATGCAGCCATTCGCGCGCAGTTGGCGGCAGAGAATTCTGAAGTGGCACGAGGTGTGCGGCTTCTATACGGCGGCAGCGTGAAGGCGGCCAATGCGGCCGAACTGTTCGGCATGCCGGATATCGATGGGGGGCTCATTGGTGGGGCTTCCCTGAATGCAGATGAGTTCGGTGCGATATGTCGCGCCGCGGGAAACTGAAAAAATGCTGGAAACAGTCGTAGTCGTTTTTCATCTGCTGGGCGCGCTGGGTGTAGTCGCTCTCGTATTGCTGCAGCAGGGTAAAGGTGCGGATGCTGGTGCGTCTTTTGGTGCAGGTGCTTCAAATACTGTATTCGGAAGCCAAGGTTCCTCTACCTTTCTTAGTAAGTTTACTGCTATACTCGCCGCCGGTTTCTTCATAACCAGCTTAGGGTTAGGTTACTTTGCTAAAGAGAAGGCTCACGAGCTGACTCAAGTAGGATTGCCAAACCCAGCGGTGTTGGAAGCGCCAAAGCAACAACCGGCTTCTGATGATGTCCCGGTGCTTCAAGAGCAAAAGTCGGCCAATTCGGCGACTGACGTACCTCCAGCTCAAGAGCAGAAGTAAGAAGGTTTCAAACGTTGTATTGCCGAGGTGGTGGAATTGGTAGACACGCAACCTTGAGGTGGTTGTGCCCATAGGGTGTAGGGGTTCGAGTCCCCTTCTCGGTACCAATTATCAGGAGAGCCCGCTATTGCGGGCTTTCTTGTAGGTGGAAGGGTTACATTGACCCTATAAGGGATCGGTCGTATACTTCCGCCCCCAGCTTTGTCGCGGGATGGAGCAGCCTGGTAGCTCGTCGGGCTCATAACCCGAAGGTCGTCGGTTCAAATCCGGCTCCCGCAACCAGTTTCAGGGCCCCTTCCAAGGGGCTTTTTGTTAGCTGGACACTTTATAACGCCGCTGTTCAACGGCGTTTCAAGGATGGGCGTTTCGCCCATTTTTTATTTTGCAAAGCATGCACTACATGCACGAGGGGGTTCAGGTGTCGAGCAAGCTAGAAGAGTTGCAGGCCTTGTTGGCCCCGGTGGTCGTGGCCCTAGGCTATGAATGCTGGGGTATTGAGTTTTCGGCTCAAGGTCGCCACTCAATGTTGCGCGTTTATATTGATAAAGAAGGCGGAGTGCTGGTGGACGATTGCGCCATTGTCAGCCGTCAGATCAGTGGTGTGCTGGATGTTGAAGATCCAATCACCTCCGAATACACCCTTGAAGTTTCCTCGCCTGGCATGGAACGCCCTCTGTTCACTCTTGAGCAGTTTGCTTCGTTTGCCGGTGAACAAGTGAAGATCAGGCTGCGCTCGCCTTTCGAAGGTCGACGCAACTTCCAAGGCCTTCTACGCGGTGTAGAAGAGCAGGACGTCGTGGTGCAAGTAGACGAGCACGAGTTCCTGTTGCCGATCGACATGATCGACAAGGCCAACATTATTCCCAGTTTTGACTGATACGTGCCAGATACTGCGGATCCCGCGGATCCAATGGCTTGCGAAAGGCGAGGCGTACGATGAGCAAAGAAGTACTGCTGGTTGTTGAGTCGGTATCCAATGAAAAGGGCGTACCGGCTAACGTTATTTTTGAAGCGCTGGAGCTGGCCCTGGCCACTGCTACCAAGAAGCGGTTTGAAGACGAAGTTGATTTGCGTGTGGAAATCAATCGCCACACCGGTTCCTACGAGACTTTCCGTCGCTGGACGGTTGTCGAGGAAGCCGACCTGGACGATCCGGCTATCGAAACCTGGCCGAGCAAGGTTGCGGAAACGCACCCGGGCGCCAAGGTCGGTGATGTCGTCGAAGAAAAAATCGAATCCATTGAGTTCGGTCGCATCGCTGCACAGACTGCCAAGCAGGTCATTGTGCAGAAAGTTCGCGAAGCCGAGCGCGCGCAAGTCGTCGACGCTTATCGCGAGCGCCTTGGGGAAATCATCTCCGGCACCGTGAAAAAAGTCACCCGCGACAACGTGATCGTCGACCTGGGCAACAACGCCGAAGCGTTGCTGGCTCGCGAAGACATCATTTCTCGCGAAACTTTCCGGGTTGGCGTGCGTCTGCGTGCGCTGCTTAAGGAAATCCGCACCGAGAACCGGGGCCCGCAGTTGATCCTGTCGCGTACCGCGCCGGAAATGCTGATCGAGTTGTTCCGCATCGAAGTGCCGGAAATTGCTGAAGGCCTGATCGAAGTGATGGCCGCTTCCCGTGATCCGGGTTCGCGCGCCAAGATCGCGGTCCGCTCCAAGGACAAGCGTATCGACCCGCAAGGTGCCTGCATCGGCATGCGCGGTTCGCGTGTCCAGGCCGTATCCGGCGAGTTGGGCGGCGAGCGTGTGGACATCGTCCTGTGGGACGACAACCCGGCTCAGTTCGTGATCAATGCCATGTCGCCTGCTGAAGTGGCGGCAATTATCGTCGACGAAGATGCCCATGCCATGGACATCGCCGTTGGCGCAGACAATCTTGCTCAGGCCATCGGTCGCGGTGGTCAGAACGTGCGTCTGGCCAGCCAATTGACTGGCTGGACCCTGAACGTGATGACCGAATCGGACATCCAGGCTAAGCAGCAAGCTGAAACCGGCGACATCCTGCGCAACTTCATCGAAGAGCTTGAAGTCGATGAAGAACTGGCGCAGGTGCTGGTGGATGAAGGCTTTACCAGCCTGGAAGAGATTGCCTACGTACCGGTGGAGGAAATGCTCAACATCGACGGCTTTGACGAGGAAATCGTCAACGAGCTTCGCGCTCGGGCCAAGGATCGCTTGTTGACCAAAGCCATCGCTACTGAGGAAAAGCTGGCAGACGCCCATCCGGCCGAAGACCTGCTCTCGCTTGAGGGCATGGACAAGGATTTGGCGATGGAACTGGCGGTGCGCGGCGTAATTACCCGCGAAGACCTGGCCGAGCAGTCTATTGACGATCTGCTCGACATCGACGGCATTGACGATGATCGTGCCGGCAAGTTGATCATGGCCGCCCGAGCCCACTGGTTCGAGTAATTAGGCGCGGCCTGAGGAGAGAAGTGCATGACGCAAGTCACGGTGAAACAACTGGCCGATGAGGTCAAAACACCGGTAGAGCGCCTGTTGCAGCAGATGCGTGAGGCAGGTCTGCCGCACACCGCCGCCGAGGAACATGTGACCGACAGTGAGAAGCAGTCCCTGCTGACTCACTTGAAGAGCAGTCACAAGGCGAAAGTGGAAGAACCGCGCAAGATCACTCTGCAGCGTAAAACCACCAGCACCCTGCGTGTTGCCGGTAGCAAAAGCATCAGCGTTGAAGTACGCAAGAAGAAAGTCTTCGTACAACGCAGCCCGGAAGAAATCGAAGCCGAGCGCAAGCGCGAACTGGAAGAACGTCGCGCAGTAGAAAATGCAGCTCGTCAGAAGGCTGAAGAAGAAGCCAAGCGTCGCGCTGAAGAAGAAGCGCGTCGCCAGCCTGCTGCTGCGCAACCTGCTCCAGCCGAAGCCGTCGAGGCTGTTGCCCCGGTTGCCGAGCCTGTTCGCGAAGCGGCTCCGGTCGCCGCGCCAGCGCCGGCTCCAGCCGATACTCGCAAGCGCGACGAACAACGTCGTCCGGACAAGCCGCGTGCCGACGACAACCGTCGTGGCGGTGGCGATGGCGAGCGTAAAAACGCTCCTCATCGTGCTTCGGTCAAGGAAAAGGCGCCAGCACCACGCGTTGCGCCTCGTACTACCGACGAAGAAAGCGATGGTTTCCGTCGTGGCGGTCGCGGCAAGGCCAAGCTGAAGAAACGCAACGCCCACGGTTTCCAGAGCCCTACCGGCCCTGTGGTGCGCGAAGTGAAGATCGGCGAGACCATCACTGTGGGCGACCTCGCCCAGCAGATGTCGGTCAAGGCTGCTGAGATCATCAAGTTCATGTTCAAGCTGGGCACCCCGGCCACCATCAACCAGGTTCTGGACCAGGAAACTGCCCAGCTGGTCGCTGAAGAACTGGGCCACAAAGTGACCCTGGTCAGCGATACCGCCCTGGAAGATTCCCTGGCCGAGTCGCTGAAGTTCGAAGGCGAGGCGGTTTCCCGTGCTCCGGTCGTGACCGTCATGGGCCACGTCGACCACGGTAAAACGTCCCTGCTCGACTATATTCGTCGTGCCAAGGTTGCGGCTGGCGAAGCTGGCGGCATTACCCAGCACATCGGCGCCTACCACGTTGAAACCGACCGCGGCATGGTGACGTTCCTCGACACCCCGGGTCACGCCGCGTTTACCGCGATGCGTGCCCGTGGTGCCAAGGCAACCGACATCGTGATCCTGGTGGTTGCAGCGGACGACGGCGTGATGCCGCAAACCATCGAAGCCGTCCAGCATGCCAAGGCAGCTGGCGTGCCGCTGGTGGTCGCGGTGAACAAGATCGACAAGCCGGGCGCTGATCTCGATCGCATCCGTAGCGAACTGTCGGTTCACGGCGTGACCTCCGAAGAGTGGGGTGGCGACACTCCATTCGTCCCGGTTTCCGCGAAGATGGGTACCGGCGTCGACGAATTGCTCGAAGCTGTCCTGTTGCAGGCCGAGGTTCTGGAATTGACCGCTACGCCTTCGGCTCCTGGCCGTGGTGTGGTCGTTGAATCGCGTCTCGACAAGGGCCGCGGCCCAGTGGCGACCGTGCTGGTTCAAGACGGTACCCTGCGCCAAGGCGACATGGTGCTGGTCGGCTCGAACTATGGCCGCGTGCGCGCCATGCTCGACGAGAACGGCAAGCCAATCAAGGAAGCCGGTCCGGCTATCCCGGTCGAGATCCTCGGCCTGGACGGTACTCCGGACGCTGGCGACGAAATGAGCGTTGTGGCTGACGAGAAGAAAGCCCGTGAAGTCGCGCTGTTCCGTCAAGGCAAGTTCCGCGAGGTCAAGCTGGCCCGTGCTCACGCCGGCAAGCTGGAAAACATCTTCGAGAACATGGGCCAGGAAGAGAAGAAGACGCTCAACATCGTCCTCAAATCCGACGTTCGTGGTTCGCTGGAAGCTTTGCAGGGCGCTCTGAACGGCCTGGGTAACGACGAAGTGCAAGTGCGCGTGGTCGGTGGTGGTGTCGGTGGTATCACCGAATCCGACGCCAACCTGGCATTGGCCTCCAACGCTGTACTGTTCGGCTTCAACGTGCGTGCCGATGCTGGCGCTCGCAAGATCGTCGAGCAGGAAGGCCTGGATATGCGTTACTACAACGTGATCTACGACATCATCGAAGACGTGAAGAAAGCGTTGACCGGTATGTTGGGCAGCGACGTGCGGGAGAACATCCTGGGCGTGGCCGAAGTTCGCGACGTGTTCCGTTCGCCGAAGTTCGGTGCCATTGCCGGTTGCATGGTGATCGAAGGTGTCGTTCACCGTAACCGTCCGATCCGTGTACTGCGTGAAGACATCGTGATCTTCGAAGGCGAGCTGGAATCCCTGCGTCGCTTCAAGGATGACGCTTCCGAAGTACGTGCCGGCATGGAATGCGGTATTGGCGTCAAGAGCTACAACGACGTCAAGGTCGGCGACAAGATCGAAGTCTTCGAGAAGGTCCAGGTTGCTCGCAGCCTCTGACTCGCGTACTTCAAGAGCCGCATCGGGCAGCCGCATGAACATGCGCTGCCGCGCAGGCGGACTCTAAACGCAACGCCCGGTCTGGCTTTTGCCAGGCCGGGCGTTTGCCGCTTTCAGACCTCGCGGGTTTCACCGTGGGGCAGTAACAGGTAACAAGACATGGCAAAAGAATACAGCCGTACCCAACGAATCGGCGATCAGATGCAGCGCGAGCTGGCCCAGCTGATCCGTCGCGAAGTCAAGGACCCGCGCGTTGGCCTGGTCACCATTACCGCAGTGGAAGTCAGCCGTGACGTCGGTCATGCGAAGATTTTCATCACCGTGATGGGGCAGGACAGCGCCGAAGAAATCGCCCAGAGCATCAAGGTGCTCAATTCGGCCGCCGGCTTCCTGCGTATGCAGTTGGCCCGCGAGATGAAGCTGCGCAGCGTTCCACAGTTGCACTTCCATTACGACGAAAGCGTCGTGCGTGGCGCGCATCTGTCGGCACTGATCGAGCGCGCCGTGGCTGAAGACAGCCAGCACCCGGCGGCCGCTGAACCCGAAGACACCAAGGAGTAATCGGTGGCTCAGGTCAAACGTATCCGTCGTAACGTCAGCGGCATCATCCTGCTCGACAAGCCGCTGGGGTTCACTTCCAACGCGGCATTGCAGAAGGTTCGCTGGCTGCTCAATGCCGAAAAGGCCGGGCACACCGGAAGTCTCGATCCGCTGGCTACGGGCGTGTTGCCGCTGTGCTTCGGCGAGGCGACCAAGTTTTCCCAGTACCTGCTCGATTCCGACAAGGGCTATGAGACCCTGGCGCAGTTGGGCAAGACCACCACCACGGCGGACGCCGAAGGTGAGGTTTTGCTGGAGCGCCCGGTGACCGTTGGTCAGGCGGATGTCGAGGCGGTCTTGCCGAAATTTCGCGGACAAATCAGTCAGATACCACCGATGTACTCCGCTTTGAAGCGCGATGGGCAGCCGTTGTACAAACTGGCCCGTGCAGGCGAAGTAGTGGAGCGTGAACCGCGTTCTGTTACTATTGCGCGCTTGGAATTGCTGGCCTTTGACGGTAATACTGCGCGGCTGGCAGTGGATTGCAGCAAAGGCACCTATATCCGCACTCTGGTGGAGGATATTGGCGAGCAGCTCGGTTGTGGCGCGTACGTGGCAGAATTGCGACGGACCCAGGCCGGACCTTTCACGTTGGCCCAGACGGTCACGCTGGAAGAGCTCGAAGCGGTGCATGCCGAAGGCGGCAACGAAGCGGTCGACCGCTTCCTGATGCCATCGGACAGCGGCTTGCTGGACTGGCCGCTGTTGCAGTTCTCGGAACACAGTGCGTTCTACTGGCTCAACGGCCAGCCGGTGCGTGCCCCGGATGCGCCGAAGTTCGGCATGGTTCGGGTACAGGATCACAATGGTCGCTTCATCGGTATCGGTGAAGTGGGCGAAGACGGGCGCATTGCGCCGCGTCGACTGATTCGGTCGGAATGACCGGAACCAACCTGTGTAACAGCAGGTTGGCGAGTGTGGCTGTTAACAGGCACGGTCACTACTCATTTATAGATACAGGGACTTGTCCCTGGCCTGTTGAAGCTGTTTCCTCGGAACAGTTTCCTGACTAAAAGGATTGCCTCATGGCTCTCGACGTTCAAGAAAAAGCTCAAATCGTAGCTGACTACCAGCAAGCTGTTGGTGACACTGGTTCGCCAGAAGTGCAAGTTGCACTGCTGACCGCCAACATCAACAAACTGCAAGGTCACTTCAAGGCCAACGGTAAGGATCACCACTCCCGTCGTGGTCTGATCCGCATGGTAAACCAGCGTCGTAAGCTGCTGGACTACCTGAAAGGCAAGGACGTGAGCCGTTACAGCGCTCTGATCGCTCGCCTGGGTCTGCGTCGCTAATCAGCGATTGCGCTAGAGGTTGGTGGTCTGTCGTGCGTCAGAGGGTTTCCCGCTGGCGCATGGCAGGCTCCCAGCCTCAAGTTTTATCTGGATACACGTTTTACCCTGGACAAACGTCGGGCCGATTCCCGCCATTGCCCAAGAATTTCGCAAGAAGACAAGTTCCCCAAGAGCCACAAAGAAGGTAGGACACCGTGAACCCGGTAATCAAAAAATTCCAGTTCGGTCAGTCGACCGTTACCCTCGAGACTGGCCGTATCGCCCGTCAGGCCTCCGGCGCAGTGCTGGTCACCGTTGACGACGACGTCAGCGTATTGGTGACCGTTGTCGGTGCCAAGCAAGCTGATCCAGGCAAGGGCTTTTTCCCTCTGTCCGTCCACTACCAGGAAAAGACTTACGCTGCCGGTAAGATCCCTGGCGGTTTCTTCAAGCGCGAAGGCCGTCCTTCCGAGAAAGAAACCCTGACTTCCCGACTGATCGACCGTCCGATCCGTCCGCTGTTCCCAGAAGGCTTCATGAACGAAGTGCAGGTTGTCTGCACCGTCGTGTCCACCAGCAAGAAGACTGATCCGGACATCGCTGCGATGATCGGTACCTCGGCTGCCCTGGCCATTTCCGGCATTCCTTTCGATGGCCCGATCGGCGCTGCCCGCGTCGCGTTCCACGAAAGCACCGGCTACCTGCTGAACCCGACCTACGAGCAACTGAAGGCTTCCAGCCTGGACATGGTTGTGGCCGGTACTTCCGAAGCCGTGCTGATGGTTGAATCCGAAGCCAAAGAGCTGACCGAAGACCAGATGCTGGGCGCCGTGCTGTTCGCCCACGACGAGTTCCAGGTGGTGATCAACGCCGTCAAGGAACTGGCCGCCGAAGCCGCCAAGCCAACCTGGACCTGGGCTCCACAGCCAGAAGCCACCGAGCTGCTGGGCGCGATCCGTGCCGAGTTCGGCGACGCGATCTCCCAAGCCTATACCATCACCATCAAGGCCGACCGTTATGCGCGCCTGGGTGAGCTGAAAGACCAGGTCGTTGCCAAGTTCTCCGGCGAAGAAGGCCAGCCATCGGCCAGCGACGTCAAGGCTGCTTTCGGTGAAATCGAATACCGCACCGTTCGCGAAAACATCGTCAACGGCAAGCCGCGTATCGACGGTCGCGACACTCGCACCGTACGTCCGCTGAACATCGAAGTCGGCGTCCTGCCAAAGACCCACGGTTCGGCACTGTTCACCCGTGGCGAGACCCAGGCCCTGGTCGTTGCAACACTGGGCACCGCCCGTGACGCGCAACTGCTCGACACCCTGGAAGGCGAAAAGAAAGACCCGTTCATGCTGCACTACAACTTCCCTCCGTTCTCGGTGGGCGAGTGTGGTCGCATGGGTGGCGCGGGTCGTCGCGAAATCGGTCACGGCCGTCTGGCCCGTCGTTCGGTCCAGGCCATGCTGCCTGCCGCTGACGTGTTCCCGTACACCATTCGCGTGGTATCGGAAATCACCGAATCCAACGGTTCGAGCTCGATGGCTTCGGTCTGCGGCGCTTCCCTGGCCCTGATGGACGCTGGTGTACCGATGAAGGCGCCAGTTGCCGGTATCGCCATGGGTCTGGTCAAAGAAGGCGAGAAGTTCGCCGTCCTGACCGACATCCTGGGTGACGAAGACCACCTGGGCGACATGGACTTCAAAGTGGCCGGTACCGCCAAGGGCGTCACCGCACTGCAGATGGACATCAAGATCAAGGGCATCACCGAAGAGATCATGGAAATCGCCCTGGGCCAAGCCCTGGAAGCGCGCCTGAACATCCTCGGCCAGATGAACCAGATCATCGGTCAGTCCCGTACCGAGCTGTCGGAAAACGCTCCGACCATGATCGCGATGAAAATCGACACCGACAAGATCCGTGATGTCATCGGTAAAGGCGGCGCGACCATCCGTGCGATCTGCGAAGAAACCAAGGCCTCGATCGACATCGAAGACGACGGTTCGATCAAGATCTTCGGCGAAACCAAGGAAGCGGCAGAAGCAGCACGCCAGCGCGTCCTGGGCATCACCGCGGAAGCCGAGATCGGCAAGATCTATGTCGGCAAGGTTGAGCGCATCGTCGACTTCGGCGCGTTCGTCAACATCCTGCCGGGCAAGGACGGTCTGGTTCACATCTCCATGCTGAGCGATGCTCGCGTCGAGAAAGTGACCGACATCCTGAAAGAAGGCCAGGAAGTGGAAGTGCTGGTACTGGACGTGGACAACCGCGGCCGTATCAAGCTGTCCATCAAGGACGTCGCGGCAGCCAAGGCATCGGGCGTTTAATCACCCCCTCGCTTAGCCGCTGAACAAGCAAACGCCCCGACTGGTTCGGGGCGTTTTGCTGTGTGGCGAAAATCACTGCCAGGCAGGTTGCCTGGCTACAGGGGACGGTGCTAGTTTTAGCCACCGCCCGTGTAGCTCAGTCGGTAGAGCAGCGCACTCGTAACGCGAAGGTCGCAGGTTCGATTCCTGTCTCGGGCACCATCCCCCTCGTTATTTCACCTTCCTGCTCAGTTCCTCGACCGTGCGTTTAAGCTGGCTCATCTCGCTGTCCTGATCACTGAGCTCTCGTTTCAGTGACGAAATCTCGCTGTTGCTTGAACTCGAACTGGAGCCGCTGTTGCGCTTGAGTTCTTCCACCTGCTTGCCGAGATCCTTCAGATCGCTTTCCTGTTCCTTGATGGTGCGCTTGAGCTCGTCGATCTCCCGGCTGCTGGAGGTGGAGCTGGATCCACTGTTGCGCTTGAGTTCTTCGATTTGTCGAGCCTGTTCGCTGAGCGTGCGCTTCTGGTTTTCCAGTTCGGCGGTGTTGTCCTTCACGGTTTTTGGCAGGTCTTCCAGCGCGCTGGCGTTGATGTGGGTCTTGACCAGTACGTACTTGTCAGATTGGTCATAACGAAGGGCAGGGATGACGTCGGAGAAGGACAGCCCATCGGAGGAGACTTCAACAGCAGCTTGGACAGCACCGGCCAAAGTCAGGCTGCCGAGCAGCAAGGTCGCGGTAGCAAGTTGAGTCGACGAACGTTTCGAAAAGCTGCGCATCACTGGGGTTCCTTGTGAAGTGCCGATATGGCACATAGCTATGACTGGTTGTTTTGACAGATGTTCCAAGGCCTACCGAGCTTCTTCTGCATGGCTTTTTTTGTGGGATAGATGTAAAGAGCCGTGTAAATAGTTGGCAAAACGTCCTATATTCGGTGCCTGCATGAGCATCGCCCAGCAGTTTTCAGATGATCCACGAATGGTTCTGAAGGCCAGGCAAACCGGGCTTCCAACGGCTTCCTGCGTCAGAGAGATCCTTGATGATCCAGATCCATCTTCCATTCCCAGATCAGCGAGAACGCCATGACCGTTAAAGAATTGAGTCAAGAAGCCAGAAACGAAGAAGCCCTGGAAAAGTACTTGAAAGAAACGCCGCAGCTGCGGGATGAGATCAAGGACCTGTCCGCCGACGATCAGAGAGACCAGATCAAATGGGCATTCGAAGACGAGGCCGAAGCCCAGGGGCTGCAACCTTGGGAGTTGACCCTCAAATACACCAGCACACCTGAAGAATTCGAGGCGCAGCGCCTTGCATTGCACAAGGAGGCGGCTGAGGTGTTGGGTGTGGAATGGGATGAATACTGCGAGATGAACAATCTGTTGGTCTGAAGAAAACGCCAGCCTTTCCAGGCTGGCGTTTTTCGTTGTCAGAGGCTCAAGCGCATAGACAGGTCGATGGCCTTCACATCCTTGGTCATCGCACCGATGGAAATGTAGTCCACGCCAGTCTCGGCAATCGGGCGCAACGTGTTTTCGTTGATGCCACCGCTAGCCTCCAGTTTTGCCTTGCCGCCGTTCAGGCGCACCGCTTCGCGCATGTCGTCCAGGCTCAGTTCGTCGAGCATGATGATGTCGGCGCCGGCCGCCAGCGCTTCTTTCAATTCCGCCAGGCTTTCCACTTCGACTTCCACCGGTTTGCCCGGTGCGATCTGGTGGGCGGCGTTGATGGCCTGGGCAATCCCACCGCAAGCGGCAATGTGGTTTTCCTTGATCAGGAACGCGTCGTACAGGCCGATGCGGTGGTTATGGCAGCCGCCGCAGGTGACCGCGTATTTCTGTGCCAGGCGCAGCCCCGGAAGGGTCTTGCGGGTGTCCAGCAGCTTGACCTGGGTGTCAGCGACGAAGTCCGCCAGGTAGCGAGCCCGGGTGGCGACGCCGGAAAGCAACTGCAGGAAATTCAGCGCGCTGCGCTCGCCCGTCAGCAGTGAGCGGGCCGGGCCTTCGAGATGGAACAGCGCCTGGTCAGGGGCCGCCCGGTCACCGTCACGTACTTGCCAATGCACCGCAACACGCGGGTCCAGTTGCCGGAATACCGCGTCCACCCAGGCCGTCCCACTGATGACGGCGGCTTCACGGGTGATGATGGTGGCCTTCGCCAGGCGTTCGGCGGGGATCAATTGCGCGGTGATGTCGCCGCTGCCGATGTCTTCCAGCAACGCACGGCGCACGTTGGCTTCGATTTCGGCGGTCAGGTCGGCGAGACGTAGATTCGGCATAACGGGCTCCACAAACAAAGTGGCCGGATTATATCCGCTTGGGGCTTGTTGGCTTGCATTTGGTCGCGTCCTCGCAACATTTACCAAAATTGCCGGTCTTTTATTGCGATCTCTTTGAGCCTGTTCACAGAGTCCTCTGGTGCGACGGGCTGTTTTTACCTGATAATCCGCCTTTCGATTGACGTCATGACTTTGACGGCGCGAACCGAAGAATGCCCTTTCAGGAGGCCAGGATGCACAACGACGGGAATGTAGTGCCTTTGCACAAGGTGCCTACCGATCAGGCGAATCGTTCGCCGCTCGCCCGCCTGCCTGTGATTCTGCTTCAGGTTCGCGACAAGGCGGCGCAGCAGTTGCGCGTTGGTTTGCAGGGGCTGTTCGATAACGCCGATGACACGCTGTTCGAAATGGCCGATCGGGCGCGCAATGATGTCGAGCAGAACCTTTATTTCGAAGCCATGCGTGACCTGCGCCTCAAACGAAAAAGTATCGAACGGGAATTTCTCGAACAGTTTTTCGAGGCGTTTGTCAGCCTGGCCCAGTATGACCTTACCCAGGCGACCCTCGCGCCCGTACTGGGTGCCATACCGACCCAGCCGAACCATGACGAGCTGGAGCGCCGGCTGGCGGTAGAAACCATGGTGGCCCGGGTGCTCAGCCGCGATGGCGTGTCGCTCGATCAACTCACGGCGCGGCTCAGCGTGTTGCTGGACCGGCCATTGGCGAACCAGCAGAACCCGTTGAGCCCGGCATTGCTGTGCGAGCATTTTCTCCAGGCCGGACGCAATCTGGGCGTGGGCATCAAGGTCAAGCTGATCCTGCTCAAGCTTTTCGAGCGTTATGTACTCAGCGAATGCGATCAGTTCTACGCCGAAGCCAATCAACTGCTGGCCGCCACGGGTATCCTGTCGGACTTGAAGGCTGCTCCGTCACGCCGGGCGTCGGATCGCGCCGAAGAAGCCCCTCGGCCCAGGGGCGAGGGCGCCGTCCGGCCACGGTCGGAGGACGTCGATGACAGCGTGCACGAAGTGTTCGCCGCGTTGCAGAAGCTGTTGGTCCAGGTGCGAGGCAGCGTCGCGCCGACCCTGGAACCGAGCACGCCGGCCCAGCCGATCTCGACACGCGACTTGCTTCGCTTGCTGTCTCATTTGCAGCAATACGTGCCGGCGCCTGCGGTCCAGGACGATTTCGACCTGCGTAGCCAACTCGAACAATTGTTGACCCGTGTCAGCGTCAAGAGCGGCAGGTCCCGTGTCGTCGATGGTGCCGATGAAGATGTGATCAACCTCATCGCAATGATGTTCGAATTCATTCTCGACGACCATAACCTGCCGGACGTCCTCAAGGCCCTGATTGGGCGCCTGCAGATTCCCATGCTCAAGGTCGCAGTGCAGGACAAAAGCTTTTTCAGTCGCGGCAATCATCCGGCCCGCCGGCTGCTCAACGAAATCGCCGCCGCAGCGATGGGCTGGGGCGACTGTGATGATCACCAGCGCGACAGCCTCTACCAGCGCATCGAGCAGGTGGTGCAACGCTTGCTGAACGACTATGTCGACGATCCGGCCATATTTTCCGAAGTGCTGGCCGATTTCCTGGCGTTTACCAGCGATGAACGCCGTCGCAGCGAGTTGCTCGAACAACGCATCAGGGACGCCGAAGAAGGACGGGCCAAGGCTGAACTGGCACGCCAGCGGGTCGAAGGGGCGCTGAACCAGGTCATGCTGGGCAAGCTCCTGCCCCAGGCGGTGGTGGATTTCGTGCAACAGGCCTGGAGCCAGGTGTTGTTGCTGACGGGGTTCAAGCATGGCGAGCAGTCTGCCGAATGGCAGGCCGACGTATTGACCCTCAGACAACTTGTCTGGAGCGTCCAGCACCACGAAGAGCCGGATGCGGGCCTGCGCTTGTTGGCGATGGTGCCGGAATTGCTCAAGGCCTTGCGCGAAGGGCTGAGTCGTTCGGCGTTCGATCCGTTCGCCACCAGCGAGTTTTTCAGCGAGCTGGAAGTGCTTCATGTCCAGGCCCTGCAAAGGCTGGGACAGGTAACGGAGCAGACCGAACCCACCGATTTGCCGGTCATGGTCGAGGTGGCGGAGCCCATCGTCTTGCGCACGGCGCCGAAGACGCCTGCAGAAGAACCGACCGTGCGCCTGCCCGCCGATGACGTGGGCCTGCTTCAGGTCGATCAATTGCGCCTGGGAAGTTGGGTCGAGTTCCAGGAAGACGAAGACAACAGCCTTCGCTGCAAGCTGGCCGCAATCATCCAGGCTACCGGCAAGTACGTCTTCGTCAATCGCACCGGCCTCAAGGTCCTGGAGCACAGCCGCACCAGCCTGGCCCTGGAGTTCCGCCGGGGAGCGGCGCGGTTGCTGGACGATACCTTGCTGTTCGACCGGGCGCTCGAGTCGGTGCTGGGCAACCTGCGCCAACTCAATCGCGGCAAGTGATCGCGCAGCCCGGCCCGATCGCGGCATACTGACGGGAATCTCCGTCGTCATCGAAGGAACCTGTATGCAGCTGGACTCCGCGAGCGGTTGGTGCGATGGCGTGTGTCATTGCCCATCGCCCAATTTCAATGCGCGCCCCGAGGGCGAAATCTCCCTGCTGGTCATCCACAACATCAGCTTGCCGCCGGCACAGTTCGCTACCGGCAAAGTGCAAGAGTTTTTCCAGAATCGCCTGGATGTCACGGAACATCCCTACTTTGCCGGTATTGCCGACCTGCGCGTTTCTGCGCATTTCCTGATTGAACGTGACGGCGCCGTGACCCAGTTTGTCTCTTGTCTGGATCGTGCATGGCACGCGGGAGTTTCTTGCTTCGAGGGGCGGGAGACCTGTAATGACTTTTCCGTGGGCATCGAGCTGGAGGGTACCGATGATCTTCCTTTCACCGATGCGCAATATTCCTCCCTCGTGGAACTGACCCGGCAGTTGCAGACGGCGTTCCCGGCGATCACGGTGCCGCGCATCTGCGGGCACAGCGACATCGCCCCGGGGCGCAAGACCGATCCGGGGCCGGCATTCGACTGGGCACGCTATCGCGCGGCCCTGACAGAAGGGGAAGGACAATGAGTTTTCTGGTGTTGCTGCTGGCGGTCTGGATCGAGAAGTTCTCGGCCTTGCGCCAGCGGGTCCAGCGTGACGGTGGCTGGCTGGGCGAGCTGAACAAGCTTGAGGCGAGTCCGCGCTGGGTCAACCGGCCTTGGCTGGTGTTGGTGACGATGGTCCTGCTGCCGGTAGCGGCGTTGGCGTTGCTGCTTTGGGTGCTGGATCCGGTGGCCTATGGTTTGCTGGCGCTGCCGGTGCACCTGTTGGCGGTGATCTATAGCCTGGGCCGCGGGGATCTACTGGCTGCTCTCGGGCCGTTCCGCGATGCGTGGCGGCGAGAAGACTTGCAAGCGGCGGCTCACGTGGCCAAGCGCGACTTGAATATCGACGCCGACGGCGGCCAACAATTGCTGGAGCGCGTACAGAGGCACTTGCTATGGCAGGCCTACCAGAGCTTTTTCGCGGTGATCTTCTGGTACTTCCTGCTGGGCCCTGTGGCTGCCCTGAGTTATCGGTTGCTGGCGCTGGCCGCCGAACACAGCCAGAACCCTGGCGTGGCGGAGCGTGCTGCGCAGCTGCGTCATGCCTTCGACTGGGTGCCCGTGCGGTTGCTGGCGGCGAGCTTCGCTCTGGTGGGCAACTTCGTGGCGGTCAGCCGAGTCATGCTGCATGAGCTGCTGAATTGGAACATCAGTGCCGCGGACCTCATCGACAAAGTTGGCCTGGTGGCCGGCGAGATTCCCACGCCCGTCGCCGGGCTGGACGGTATCAACAGCCTGGATCGGCTCTGGGAATTGCTACTGCGCGCGGCGTTGCTCTGGTATGCCGGGTTTGCGTTGTGGACGGTGTTGGGCTGAGGGCTTGCTCCCGCTCGGTCCTGTAGGAGCTGGCGAAGCCTGCGATCTTTTGATCTTTCGCTTGAGATTCAAGTGTTTTTGGAAAGATCGCAGCCTCGTTGCACTCGACAGCTCCTACACAGCTCCTACACCGTTAACCTTAAGTTACAAATCTCCCCGCCGTTTTAGGCTATACAGAGGCAGCGCCCGCATAGTGGCTTTCTGCTGCCTTCGCGTGCCGGTCTCATAACAATAAAAAACTACCGGGAGGCTTCCTTGTGAAGAGTGTGCTCTGGCCCGCCGTCGCCCTGATGAACCGCCTGAGCTTCGGCATGAAGTTCAGCCTGATCAGCGTTCTGTTCCTGCTGCCGATGCTGGTGACCAACTTCTTTCTGGTGCGCGATGCCTACCGGGAATTCCAGGGCACCCAAGTGGAGCTGCAAAGCCTTGACCTGCTGGGCAGCAGCCTGACGCTGCGGCGGGACCTGGAGACGTTGAACAACCTCGTGCAGATCAACGCCAGCTTGGGTCAATCCGGCAAGGCCGGCGACGTGGAAGCGAAGATCACCGCGCTTGAGCAAAAGGTGCTCGCGCGATTGCAAGGCATGACGGCCATGGCCATCGAGCCCGAGCACGTCAGAGCCTTCGATGCCAAGCGCGGCGAAATGATCGTCGCCTTCAAGGCCCAACAGGCCGAAAATTCCCTGCAAAGCAAAAGCGCCTTGATTGGCAGCCTGCTCAACAATGCGCAGATATTCGGCCAGATCATCGCCAGCCAGGCGGGCCTGAGCCGTGATAACCAGGGCGACATCCGTCAGCTCAGCGACCTTGTCATTGGCGTGACACCCGAAATCACCCAGACCTTGGGCGACGGTCGTGCGCTGGGCGCTTCGTCGCTGGGGCTGGGGTTCCTCAATTCCGCGTCGAGTACCCGGTTCGACGAGTTGCTGGTGCAGATCGAAAAACTCCAGGGCGAATATGATCTGAAACTGCAGGATGCCCTGGGTTCGAGCAAGGCGGCCGGGCAAGCCCTCGCCAGCCAGGCCGCAGGCAGCAAAAGCACCCTCAAGCAGGTTGCCGAGCTGATTGAGAACCAAGTCGTCATGGCCGATACCCTTGATGCGCCATGGCCGGCATTCTTCGAACAAATCAGCGGCCTGATGGAGCAGACCTATCGGCTGAACGAGCAAACGCTGGACTTTCTCGGTGTGCAACTGCAGAACCGCCTGGAGCAGAACCGCAGGCACATGGTGCTGCAAGCCGTGGCACTGGCCGCAGTGTTCCTGCTTATTTTTTACCTGTACGCCGGGTTCTACGCCTCGACGCGTACCACGCTCAAGCATCTTGGCGCGATGATGGACAAGGTCGCGGCGGGTGACATGACGGTCAACTTCGTGGCCCGCAGCAAGGATGAGCTGGGCGAGTTGGGTGAGGTATTCAACGGCACGGTGGCGAAGATCCATGATCTGATCGAGCAAGTCGGCCACACCGTCGCCGAGGTCGAGCGCCAGGCGGGGCAGGTGGAAACGGTATCGGCCCAGAGCAACCAGGCCGTCGCCGGCCAGCGCAGCCAGATCGAGCTGGTCGCCACGGCGATGAACCAGATGTCGGCCACCGCTCAGGAAGTCGCCCGCAGTGCCGCGGCGGCGGTCAGCAGTGCCCATAGCGTGAACGACGAAACCCTCAGCGGGCGGGGGCTGGTGGAGTCCCAGCAAGGCAGCATTGCGCGGCTGGCCAGTGAAATCGATCAGTCAGTGCAAGTGATCAATCAACTGGCGAGCGACAGCCAGTCCATAAGCCGTGTCTTGGATGTAATCAAGAGCATCGCCGAGCAAACCAACCTGCTGGCCCTCAACGCCGCTATCGAAGCCGCCCGGGCCGGCGAGCAAGGGCGCGGGTTCGCCGTGGTGGCCGATGAGGTGCGAACCCTGGCCAAGCGGACCCAGCAATCGACTGAAGAAATCGAAGCGATGATCAGTCGCCTGCATGGCGGCGTCGGTGCCGCCGTCAAGGCGATGGGCACCAGTCATGAGATGGCCAGCGGCACGGTAGGTCAGTCGGAGAAAGTCCAGCAGGCGCTGGAAAACATTCTCGGCGCGGTCGGCATGATCGTCGACCAGAACCAGCAGATCGCCGCTGCGGTGGAGCAACAGACCGCCGTGGCCCACGACATCGACCAGAACATCGTCGAGATCAACCGCGCCGGCGAACGTACCGCCGAAGGCGCCCACCAGACCGAGGACGCCAGCCGCGAATTGTCCGCCCAGGTGGTGCAGCTCAAGCAATTGATCAATGCGTTTCGGGTGTAATTCCTAGGCCCACCACAGATCCAATGTGGGAGCGAGCTTGCTCGCGATGGCGTCAGGTCAGCCGACACTGATGTTGGCTGATACACCGCCATCGCGAGCAAGCTCGCTCCCACAGGTTTTTACCAGTTGAACAGCTCGCGGGCGTTGGCGGTGCTGGACTCGGCCAATCGCTCGGCACTGATCTCCATGATCCCCGCCAGCGCCTCACAAATCGCCGGCAAATGCGCCGGGCTGTTGCGTTGGCCGGGGAACATCGCCGGAGCCATGTCCGGGGAGTCGGTCTCCAGCACCACCGCATCCAACGGCAGTTTCGGCAGTACCCGGTGCATGCGCAGGGCCTGGGGCCACGTGGCCGCGCCGCCGAGGCCGAGCTTGAAACCGAGCTTGATGTATTCGCGGGCCTCTTCGAAGCTGCCGGCAAAGGCATGAATGATGCCGGCACGCGCCGGGCAGATGCGTTTAAGCGTCGCGATCACAGCGGCATGGCTGCGGCGCACATGGATCAGCGCCGGCAATTCGAATTCCACGGCCAGTTCCAGCTGCGCCTCGAACAGCGCTTGCTGGCGGTCGCGATCCAGGGTCTCGACGTAGTAGTCCAGGCCGATTTCCCCCACCGCGCACAACTGCCGATGTCCGGCCAGGCGGGTCAGCCATCCGCGCAACTGCGCAAGATCATCGTTGTGATGCTGATCGAGATAGACCGGATGCAAGCCCAGCGCGGCATGCAGGTGTGGGTCGCTTTGCACCAGATCCCAGACGCGCTGCCAATTGTCCCGGTACACCCCCAGCACCACCATTTCCCGGACGCCCAGGGCGCGGCTTTCGGCCAGCAGCGCCGGCCGGTCCACGTCGAAATCGGGAAAGTCCAGGTGGGTGTGGGTGTCGATCAGTTCCATGCGGGGTTCCGAAACTTCAGCCTTGGTGAATGCGCTGTTTGAACGTACGCGCAATCGCCTGCACACCGGGTTGGTAGTCATCGTTTTCGATGGCCGCCAACGCCAGTTCAAGGGCTTTCTCGGCGATCAACTGATGCTGCTGGGACATGGCATTGACCGGCAGTGGCAGGAAATCCAACAGCTGCGTGTCACCAAATGTGCCCAGGCGCAGCGGTCGCGCCTTGAGTGGGAAATCGTGAAGGGCATCGAATACCCCTTGCAGCAACACGTAGGAGGTGGTGATCAACGCGTCGGGCAAATGGCCCAGGCGGGCGAGCATTTCGTCCATCATCTGGCGACCGCATTCACGGCTGAACGACTCGCCATGTTCGATCAGCACCTGGCCTTCGAAGCCTTCCAGCGCCTCGCGAAAACCTGCGGTCCGTTCCTGGCTTATGCTCAGTTCGGGGCGGGCGCTGATCAGCGCGATCTGTCGTGGGTTCGTCTCCAGAAGGCTGCGGGTCAATTGCAGGCTGGCCTGGCGATCATCGCTGATCACCGAGCAGAAATGCGCGGGTTCCATCACCCGGTCGATGGCGATGATCGGGATGCCCTTGGCCTGCAATTGACGGTAGCTGTCGTCTTCGGCGGGCAGGCAACTGGCGACGATCAGCGCATCGCAGCGCCGGGCGCGGAACAGTTGCAACAATTGCCGCTCGCTGTCGGGTGCATCATCGGAGCTGGCGATCAGCAGTTGGTAGCCTCGGGCGCGAGCACCTTGTTCCAGCAACTTGGCGATACGTGCATAGCTGGGGTTTTCCAGGTCCGGCAAGATAAAACCTAAAGTGCGGGTATGCCGGCTGCGCAATCCGGCAGCCTGGGGGTTGGGCGTGAAGCCATGCTCTTCGACCACCGCCCGCACCCGCTCGACGGTCGCGTTGCTGATGCGTTGCTGTTCGGCCTTGCCGTTGATGACGTAGCTGGCGGTGGTCACGGACACACCGGCGAGCTGGGCGATATCACTGAGTTTCAACCCGGTTTTCCTTGTTTTTTCGAGTTTGCCCCGACAATGAAGGCCCATCCTACCCGATTCGGATCGATGGTCACCCTCCAGACGCTTTCGACAAGTTGCACTTCAAGGATGAGAGATTATCGAGTAACGTGCCAATCTTTCTAGATTAAACGTTTCAGCAGGCGTATTTTCAAGGCTCTCAGGTTTTTGGTCGGTGCTGCCGCGATACCACCGGAAGCCGTTTTGCAACGCTAAGCTGATTCATTCAAAACAATACCTGGCGCCAACCGGACGCCAAAAAGGAGAAAGCATGCTCGAGCTCACTTTAGAGCAGATATCCATGGCCCAGGTGGCTGTGGATAAAGACGCCGCGCTGCAACTGCTCGCTGACAAACTGGTGGCCGATGGCCTGGTAGCCGAGGGCTATCTTGCCGGGTTGCAGGCCCGCGAGGCCCAGGGCTCGACCTTTCTTGGCCAAGGTATTGCCATTCCCCACGGCACTCCGCAGACCCGTGACCTGGTGTATTCCACTGGCGTGCGCTTGCTGCAATTTCCTGACGGCGTGGACTGGGGCGATGGCCAGATCGTTTACCTGGCGATCGGCATCGCGGCCAAGTCCGACGAACACTTGCGCCTGCTGCAACTGCTGACCCGTGCCCTCGGCGAGACCGACCTGGGCCAGGCCCTGCGCCGCGCCGGCTCGGCCGAAGCGCTGCTGAAATTGCTGCAAGGCGCGCCGCAGGAGCTGGCGCTGGATGCGCAGATGATCGGCCTCGGCGTGTCGGCCGACGATTTCGAAGAATTGGTCTGGCGCGGGGCCCGTTTGTTGCGCCAGGCCGATTGCGTGAGCAACGGCTTTGCTGGCGTATTGCAGCAGGTCGACGCGTTGCCCCTCGGCGACGGGCTCTGGTGGCTGCACAGCGAGCAGACCGTCAAGCGCCCGGGCCTGGCCTTCGTCACGCCGGACAAACCCATTCGTTACCTCGGCCAACCCTTGAGCGGATTGTTCTGCCTGGCGAGCCTGGGGGAAGCCCATCAAGCCTTGTTGGAAAGACTCTGCGCGTTGCTGATCGAAGGTCGCGGCCATGAATTGGGCCGTGCCACCAGCAGCCGCAAAGTGCTGGAAGTGCTCGGCGGCGAGCTGCCTGCCGATTGGCCCAGCGCGCGCATCGGCCTGGCAAATGCCCACGGGTTGCATGCGCGTCCGGCGAAGATCCTCGCCCAGTTGGCGAAAAGCTTCGAAGGCGAGATCCGCGTGCGCATCGTCGATGGCCAGGACAGCGCCGTATCGGTGAAGAGCCTGAGCAAGCTGCTGAGCCTGGGCGCTCGTCGTGGTCAGGTCCTGGAGTTCATTGCCGAACCCGGCATTGCCGCCGACGCGTTGCCGGCGTTGCTCGCAGCCGTCGAAGAAGGTCTCGGCGAAGAAGTCGAACCGCTGCCGCCACCGAGCGCGCCACGGGAAACCACCATTGCCGAAGTCGCCACCGTGATGTTGGCGCCCGAATCCGGCAGCCTGATCCAGGCCGTCGCGGCCGCGCCGGGTATCGCCATCGGCCCGGCGCATATCCAAGTGCTGCAAGACATCGAGTATCCACTGCGTGGCGAGTCCCCAGCGATCGAGCGCGAGCGCCTGCAGAAAGCCCTGAGCCAGGTGCGTCGGGACATCGAAGGCCTGATCGAGCGTGCCAAGGCCAAGGCCATCCGCGAGATCTTCATCACTCATCAGGAAATGCTCGACGACCCGGAACTGACCGACGAAGTCGACACCCGCCTGAAGCTGGGCGAGAGCGCACAAGCGGCCTGGATGGGCGTGATCGAGGCCGCCGCGAAAGAACAGGAAGCCTTGCAGGATGCCTTGCTCGCCGAGCGCGCCGCCGATTTGCGGGACGTCGGTCGTCGGGTGCTGGCGCAACTGTGCGGCATCGAAACCCCGGCTGAACCCGAACAACCCTACATTCTGGTGATGGACGAAGTCGGCCCGTCCGACGTCGCCCGCCTGGACCCGGCGCGCGTGGCGGGGATTCTCACCGCACGCGGCGGCGCCACCGCCCACAGTGCCATCGTCGCCCGCGCCTTGGGCATTCCGGCCCTGGTCGGCGCTGGAGCGGCGGTGTTGCTATTGGCGCCGGGCACGTCCTTGCTGTTGGACGGCCAGCGCGGTCGCCTGCATGTCGACCCGGACGCCGCCACATTGCAGCGGGCCAAGGAGGAACGCGACACCCGCGAGCAACGCCTCAAGGTCGCTGCCGAACAACGGCATCAACCGGCGCTGACCCGCGACGGTCACGCCGTTGAAGTATTCGCCAACGTCGGCGAAAGCGCCGGCGTCACCAGCGCGGTGGAGCAGGGCGCCGAAGGCATCGGCTTGTTGCGCACCGAGCTGATCTTCATGGCCCACACCGAGGCCCCGGACGAAGCGACCCAGGAAGCCGAATACCGCAAGGTGCTCGATGGCCTGGCCGGTCGGCCGCTGGTGGTGCGTACCCTTGACGTCGGCGGTGACAAGCCGCTGCCTTATTGGCCGATCGCCAAAGAGGAAAACCCGTTCCTCGGCGTGCGCGGCATCCGCCTGACCTTGCAGCGTCCGCATATCATGGAAGCGCAACTGCGCGCCCTGTTGCGCTCGGCCGACAACCGTCCGCTGCGGATCATGTTCCCCATGGTCGGCAGCGTCGACGAATGGCGCCAGGCCCGGGACGTGACCGAGCGCTTGCGCCGGGAGATTCCCGTGGCGGACCTGCAACTGGGGATCATGATCGAAGTACCGTCCGCCGCGCTGCTGGCCCCGGTACTCGCCAAGGAAGTCGACTTCTTCAGCGTCGGCACCAATGACCTGACCCAATACACCCTGGCGATCGACCGTGGTCACCCGACCCTGTCGGCCCAGGCCGATGGCTTGCACCCAGCGGTGCTGCAATTGATCGACATCACCGTGCGCGCCGCCCATGCCCATGGCAAATGGGTCGGTGTGTGCGGCGAGCTGGCGGCCGATCCGCTGGCGGTGCCGGTGCTGGTGGGCCTGGGCGTGGACGAGTTGAGTGTCTCGGCCCGCAGCATTGCCGAGGTCAAGGCGCGGGTCCGCGAATTGAGCCTGGCGCAAGTACAAACCCTGGCTCAAGAGGCCTTGGCCGTGGGCAGCGCCGATGATGTGCGCGCATTAGTGGAGGCGCTGTAATGGCGAAGATTCTTACCCTGACCCTCAACCCGGCGCTCGACCTCACGGTGGAATTGGCGCGCCTGGAGCCGGGCCAGGTCAACCGCAGCGACGCCATGCACGCCCACGCCGCCGGCAAGGGCGTGAACGTGGCGCAAGTGTTGGCGGATCTCGGCCATACGCTGACCGTCAGCGGTTTTCTCGGTGAGGACAACGCCCAGGTGTTCGAGACGTTGTTCGCCCAGCGTGGCTTTGTCGACGCGTTTATCCGCGTCCCCGGCGAAACCCGCAGCAACATCAAGCTGGCCGAACAGGATGGGCGCATCACCGACCTCAACGGTCCGGGCCCGATGGTCGATGACGCCGCGCAGCAGGCGTTGCTGGCGCGCCTCGAACAAATCGCCCCTGGCCATGACGCCGTGGTCGTGGCCGGCAGCTTGCCCCGAGGCGTCAGTCCGCAATGGTTGCAGGCGCTGATTACCCGGTTGAAAAACCTCGGCTTGAACGTCGCCCTCGACACCAGCGGCGAAGCGTTGCGCGTCGCCCTGGCGGCCGGGCCGTGGTTGATCAAGCCGAACACCGAGGAACTGGCCGATGCGCTGGGTTGCGATGTGGTCACGGAGTTGGCCCAAGCCCAAGCGGCGCAGCGCCTGCATGCCCAAGGTGTCGAACACGTGGTGATTTCCCACGGCGCCGACGGTGTGAATTGGTTCAGCGTCGGTTCGGCGCTGCATGCCTCGCCACCCAAGGTCACGGTTGCCAGTACCGTGGGCGCGGGCGATTCGCTGCTGGCCGGCATGCTGCACGGATTGCTCGGTGCCCACGCGCCGGAGCAGACCCTGCGCACCGCCACGGCGATCGCCGCCATGGCGGTCACCCAGATCGGTTTTGGTATCCACGACACCGCGTTGCTGGCGTCGCTTGAACAGGGCGTGCGCGTGCGCCCCCTGACAGAACAATAAGAGGGTTCGCAAGTATGAAACTAGCCATTGTGACGGCCTGCCCGAACGGCATGGTCACCAGTGTGTTGTGTGCCCGCCTGCTGGATGCGGCGGCCCAGCGCCAGGGTTGGAGCACCAGTGTCGAAGTCCATGACGCGGCCCATCCGGAACGCCAATTGTCAGCGGCGACTCTCGAGTCGGCCGAGTGGGTGTTGCTGGTCGCCAGCGGCCCGGTGGACCTTTCGCGGTTCGTCGGCAAGCGCGTGTTCCGCAGCACGCCGGCCCTGGCCTTGCAAGACGTTGACGCCGTGCTGCGTCGCGGTGCCGAAGAGGCCGAGGTGCTGGGCGAGGCCGACGTGCTCGCCGAAGAGCCTGCGCCATCGGCCGAGCGCGCCCCGCGCCTGGTTGCCATCACCGCGTGCCCGACCGGCGTCGCCCATACCTTCATGGCCGCCGAAGCCTTGCAACAGGCAGCGGCGCGCTTGGGTTACGACCTGAAGATCGAGACCCAGGGCTCGGTGGGGGCCCGAAATCCGTTGAGCCCCGAGGCAATTGCCGAGGCTGACGTGGTGTTGCTGGCGACTGACATTGAAGTCGCCACCGAGCGTTTCGCCGGCAAGAAAATCTACCGCTGCGGCACCGGCATTGCGTTGAAGCAGGCCGAAGCCACGCTGAAAAAAGCCTTGGCCGAAGGTGTCCAGGAAAGTGCAGCGAGCGGCGCGTCCACGGGCCCGGCGAAGTCGGAAAAAAGCGGCGTCTACAAGCACTTGCTGACGGGGGTGTCGTTCATGCTGCCGATGGTGGTGGCTGGCGGCCTGATGATTGCCTTGTCGTTCGTGTTCGGCATCACCGCCTTCAAGGAGCCTGGCACCCTGGCGGCAGCGCTGATGCAGATTGGCGGCGACACCGCGTTCAAATTGATGGTGCCGCTGCTGGCGGGCTACATCGCCTATTCCATCGCCGACCGGCCGGGCCTGGCGCCCGGCATGATTGGCGGACTGCTCGCCAGCACCCTCGGCGCCGGATTCATTGGCGGGATCATCGCCGGCTTCCTCGCTGGCTACGCCGCCAAGGCGATCAACCGTTACGCGCGCCTGCCCCAGAGCCTGGAGGCGCTCAAGCCGATTCTGATCATTCCGCTGCTGGCGAGCCTGTTCACCGGGTTGGTAATGATTTACATCGTCGGCAAACCCGTCGCGGGCATGCTCGAAGGGCTGACCCACTTCCTCGACAGCATGGGCACCACCAACGCGATCCTGCTGGGTGTGCTGCTGGGGGCGATGATGTGCGTCGACCTCGGCGGGCCGATCAACAAGGCTGCGTATGCCTTTTCGGTGGGGCTGCTGGCTTCGCAGAGTTATGCGCCAATGGCCGCGACCATGGCCGCCGGGATGGTGCCGCCCATTGGGCTGGGCATCGCCACCTTCCTGGCCCGGCGCAAATTCGCCCAGACCGAGCGCGAGGCCGGTAAAGCGGCGTTGGTGCTGGGGCTGTGCTTCATTTCCGAAGGCGCGATCCCGTTCGCTGCCAAGGATCCGCTGCGGGTGATCCCGGCCAGCATCGCCGGCGGTGCGCTGACCGGTGCGCTGTCGATGTACTTCGGCTGCAAGCTCATGGCGCCCCACGGCGGCCTGTTCGTGATGCTGATCCCCAATGCCATCAACCATGCGCTGTTGTATTTGCTGGCGATCGTGGCGGGCGCGCTGTTGACTGGGGTGGCGTATGCGCTGCTCAAGCGGCCGGAAGTGGTGGAAATGGCGTTGGAGCCGGTGAAGGCCTGATCATTTCTTAAGGTGCCATGCCCCCTGTGGGAGCGAGCTTGCTCGCGATAGCGGTGTATCAGCCGGCAATCAGGTTGCCTGACACTCCGCAATCGCGAGCAAGCTCGCTCCCACACTGGTTTTGGGGGGGGGGCACAAAAATCTGTCACACCCACTTCACACGGCCATGCTTAAGTTTTCCCATTTCAAGGAGAACACCATGAGCGAATTCGACCTTGGCCGTCGCCGTGTGATGCAAGCCGTAGGCGCTGGTTTATTGCTGCCCGGGCTGGCCCCGGCGGTGATCGCTTCGGTCAAGGACCGGCCCGTGCTGACCGAAGGCGTGCAGTCGGGCGACTTGCAGGGCGATCGCGCGATGATCTGGAGTCGCAGCGACCGTCCGGCGCGGATGGTGGTGGAGTGGGACACCCGCAGCCAGTTCTCCAATCCCCGGCGCTTCGTCTCGGCGCTGGCCGACAGCCGCAGCGATTTCACCGCCCGGGTCGAGCTCACCGGCCTGCCGCCCGACCAGGCGATTTTCTACCGCGTGCATTTCGAAGACGCCCAGAGCGGCGTGGCCAGCGAGCCCTGGCTCGGGCATTTGCGCAGCGTGCCGCAGTTCAAGCGCAACATCCGGTTTGTCTGGAGCGGCGACACCGTCGGCCAGGGCTTCGGCATCAACCCGGACATTGGCGGCATGCGCATCTACGAAGCCATGCGCCTGCGCCTGCCGGACTTTTTTATCCACAGTGGCGACACCATCTATGCCGACGGTCCGGTGCCTGCGCAGCTCACCACCGAGGGCGGGCGCATCTGGCGCAACCTCACCACGGAAGCCAAGAGCAAGGTCGCCGAGACCCTGGACGAATATCGGGGCAACTACCGCTACAACCTGATGGATGAAAACGTGCGTAGCTTCAACGCCGAGGTGCCGCAGATCTGGCAATGGGACGACCACGAAGTGGTCAACAATTGGTCGCCGGGCAAGCAACTGGACGAGCGCTACCAGACCAAGGATATCCACAGCCTGGTCGGCCGCGCGCGGCAAGCCTGGTTGGAATATGCGCCGATGCGCCTACAGAAGGCCGATGGTGGAGGACGCATCTACCGCAAGCTCGGCTATGGGCCGATGCTGGATGTGTTCGTGCTGGACATGCGCAGCTACCGCGAAGCCAACGACGCCAACCTCGGCGCGGCGAAACCGTTTCTGGGCCGTGCGCAGTTGGATTGGCTCAAGCGCGAGTTGAAGCAATCCCGGGCGCAGTGGAAAGTCATCGCCGCCGACATGCCCATCGGCCTGGGCGTGCCGGATGGTGAGGTCAGCCCCGGCGTGCCGCGCTGGGAAGCGGTCGCCAACGGTGACCCGGGCGAGGCCCAGGGCCGTGAAGTAGAGATTGCCGAACTGCTCGGTTACCTGCGCAAGCATCAGGTGCGCAATTACGTCTGGCTCACCGCCGATGTCCACTATTGCGCCGCCCACCACTACCACCCCGAACAGGCTGCGTTCCAGGATTTCGAACCGTTCTGGGAATTCGTCGCCGGGCCATTGAACGCCGGCAGCTTCGGGCCCAATGCCCTGGACAAGACCTTCGGCCCGGAGGTGGTGTTCCAGAAAGCCCCACCGGCCCAGAACACCTCGCCGTTTGCCGGTTATCAGTTCTTTGGCGAGGTGAACATCGACGGGCAGAGTGGCGAAATGAGCGTAGTGCTGCGGGACTTGGAAGGCGTGGCGGTGTTTGAGAAAAAGCTGCAGCCGTTGTGAGTTCTGAAGCTCAACACAGAACCCATGTGGGAGCGAGCTTGCTCGCGATGGCGATGTGTCAGTCAAGGAAGTGTTGATTGATCATCCGCTATCGCGAGCAAGCTCGCTCCCACAGGGGACTCGATTGAACTCTGGGTAAGCGTTCGTCAGTACACATCCCGCCGATACCGCCCCTGCTCGATCAACTTTTCCACTTCCTCACGCCCCAGCACCAGGTTGAGCACGTGATCCACCCCTGACGCCATCCCTTGCAGGCTGCCGCAGACATAGATCACCGCGCCATCGGCCAGCCATTGCTTGAGCAACGCCGCCGATTCCAGCAGGCGATCCTGGACGTAGATTTTCTGTTCCTGATCTCGGGAGAAGGCCAGGTCCAGGCGCTCCAGGTCGCCAGAGGTGACCCACTCCTGCAGTTCATCGCAACAGTGGAAATCATGCTCACGGTTGCGCTCGCCAAACAGCAGCCAGTTACGCTGCATACCCTCGGCGACGCGGGCCTTGAGCGAGCTGCGCAGGCCGGCCAGGCCGGTGCCGTTGCCCAGCAGGATCATCGGCACGCCTTGCGGCGGCAAATGGAAACTGCTGTTGCGCCGTACCCGCAGGCTGATGGCGCTGCCCAACGGCGCGTATTCTGTGAGCCAGCCGGAGCCGACGCCCAGGCTGCCGTCGGCGTGACGTTCCTGGCGCACGATCAGTTCCAGCACGCCATCGGCGGGAATCGATGCGATGGAGTATTCGCGCATGCCCAGCGGTGCAAGTGCTTCCACTAATGCCTGGGCGTGCAGGCCTACCAGGTGGGCGCGGTTTTTCGGCAACTGGCGCGTCGCCAGGGCTTGTTCGAGTGTCTGCTGCAAACCATCGACCTTTACTCGAGCAATACCAGCGATGCCCAGCCCATCGAGGAAATGATCAATCGCCGATCGGTCATTGCGCGGCAGGATTTCCACCAGGTCACCGGCCAGCCAACTGCTCGGGCCGGGGGCGGTGAGACCCAGCAGATAAACGCCCGAGCCGCTGCTGTGGGGGTTGAGCAGGGTGCGTTGGTTGAGCGTCCAGTTCTGGAAGCTTGGAGGCTGCCAAGCGTCCGCCGGAGCCTGGCCGGTCAGTTCGGCCAGTTGTTGCTGCCAGTGACGCAATGCATAAGGGTCGCCGCTGTCCACTTCCACCGGCGCGAACAGCGTCTTGCCGCCGTGCTCCGCCAACCAGGCATGCAAGCGCCGGGCGAAGCCGCAAAAGTTTTCGTATTGGCGATCGCCCAGGCCCAGTACCGAATATTGCAGGCGTTCAAGGCTCAAGGCCTGGCCCAGCACCTTTCGCTCGAAACCACGGGCGCTGTCCGGGCCTTCGCCGTCGCCAAACGTACTGACCACAAACAGCGCGCGGGTGGCGCTGTTCAGATCCTTCTCGCTGACGCCGGCCAGTGGCTGGACTTTTACCGGCAGCCCGGCGGCCTGGAGTTGGCCGGCAGTCTGCCAGGCCAATTGCTCCGCAAACCCACTCTGGCTGGCGAAGCCGATCAACCATGCCGGGGCATCACCAGGGCGTTCGGCCAATGCTTGGCGAGCCTGGCGGACCTGGCGCTTCTTGCGTCGGCGGTCCAGGTACAGCAGCCAGCCGGTGATGAAAAACAATGGCATGGCCAGCGCGGCAACAGTCATCAGGATCCGGCCGACCAGCCCGAAGTAACTGCCGACATGCAGCGCGTAGATGCTCGTCAGCAACTGGGCCTTGAGACTTTTGTCGCTGTAGCGGCTGTGACGGCTGATGGCGCCGGTGGCCGGGTCGAGGATGAGTTGGTTCAGTGCGCGGTCATGAGGCGAGTTTTTCAACAGATAGAAAACGGTCGCCGGTTGCCCTGAGACCGCTGGCATGCGCACGTTATAGGCCGACAGGTCGGGGCCGGCGGCGCTGTAGATGCTGCTCCACATCGCCCGGTAATCGGCGATCGGCGCCGGGCCGTTTGGCACGGGGTCGCGGTTGCGCACGCGCTCGTCCTTGGGCGAATCGGAGAGCAGGCGGGTCACGCCCTTGTTGTACCAGTCGTAGGACCAGGTCAGCCCGGTCAGGGCGGCCAAGAGGTAAAACACCAGGCACCAGGTGCCCGCGACCGAGTGCAAGTCCCAGTTGAAACTGCGGCCTTTCTTGGCCCAGTCGAGGGTCAGCCAGGCGCGCCAGTTTTTCCATTGCCGCGGCCAACGGAGGTACAGCCCGGACAGGCAGAAAAAAATCAGGATCAGCGTGCACGCACCGGTGATTTGCCGCCCCACGTCATCCAGGGTCAGGACGCGGTGCAGCCTGAGCACCAGGCCGAAGAAATCCTGGCCCACCACATCGCCCATGAACTGCCCGTTGTAGGGATTGAAATAGCGCATCGGCCCGCGTTTCTCTCCGGGCGGTGCCGTGAAGATCACCCGCGCGGCATTGCCACTGTCTGTCTCGACCCAGAGCATGTTGACGGTCTTGCCGGACGCGGCTTCGATCTGTTCCACCAGTTCAGCGGGCGGCAGGACGCCCGCCGGTTGCTGTTCAACCGTCAGCACCTGCGGATTCAACGCTCGCAGGATCTCGTCCTGGAACGATACCGTCGCACCGGTAATGCCCATCAATGCCAGGACCAGCCCGGCGCTGATGCCGAAAAACCAGTGCAACTGGAACAGGGTTTTCTTCAACACGTCGCTCGCCTTTCGTTCGTTACTTGTTCATCTCGGCGTGCATTATGCCGTGTGTTATCGAGAAGCATTCATAAACACACTAAAAAGCCCCGGTCATTTGCATGAGCGGGGCTTTCCAAAGCCGTCAAAGTGGATGGCTGTTCAAGCCCATCGTCGGTGGCGAGGAGATTTATCCGTGGATCGCGTTTTTCCCCGTTGCTTTTTTAATTGCGCCATTCCCTGCGAAGGGTATTCAAATGCCCGGTGAGAATGCCTGCCTGACTCAGAAATGTCTGGGCAACTGTTTCCAACGTCGCGGAGGCGCCATGGTTGTTAGTGTTCAGGAACTGACTGATGGCACCGGCCAAGCGGCTCATTTCGTCGAGATAAGTATCCCTTGTCGCTCGTACTGATTGTGCCTCGAGCAGCAATTGGTGGCGATCTCTTAGCATCTGGAGTTCGTTCTGCATGTGCGCCGATGTCTGGCGACGCCGGTCCAGCTCAACTTGAACCTGGCGCCTGGCCTCGATCAGGTTGCCATACTTGATGGCGTCCGAGACGAGGCCCAGCAGTCTACCGGCGACGTCCATACCCGATTGGATGAGCTTGAGTTGTGTAGGGGATGGATTCATTACGGCAAGGTTGCTGGCGGTGAGGAGCAATTCCTTGATCAGCGAAAAACTGTTGGTCGACTCGATCAGCTTGATGCTCTCGTTCAATACCGCTTCGTCGGTAAGCAGGCGTTCAATTGCCGCTTTTTCAGCGGCAGCCGGCAGCTCGCCCTGGCGGATCGTCTCCTCCAATGCCTGGATGCGGTATTGGTTGTCGCTGAGAGTGACAACCCTCAAGTTCGCCAAGCTATCGTCGAATGCGATTGCATATTCGCCGGTTTCAGACAGGGCACTGTTGATGAGTTGCTTGATTTCCTGGCTTAAGCTTTCAATGGCTTGCTGCTGTTCGGCGGTGGGATTTTCCCGGAGCCTTTCAATAGTGTCGATCAACGAAACTATCTCATCAGTTTGCAACGAGACGGGAATCAGGGTGATGGCGCGTTTCGCCTGGTCGTAGGCATTGCTGGTTTCCTTGCGCAGAGCGCTGAACTCCTCGACGAGGACCGGGATAGGAAGATTGTTCAGAATGCTGATTTTGTAATTGAGTTCATCCCGGCAAGCATGGATTTTTTTCACATCGGGTAGGACGTAATCGGTTGCCAGTTCAACGGAATCAATACCAGTCATCGTGTATTTCTCGGGTGTCGGGGACGGGAGCGCTGTCTCGGAAAAATACACTTGCGTCAGCGCGGATCTCGCAGTTGGCGAAAATAAAGGTTCTTCGGCAGCGTTGCTGAAGGCATTCAGTAAGTCGCGCGCTTGTTCTTGAATATTCTTCCAGTTGCTCATCATGGAGCTGAGCCGCGCGGAGAACGCGACCAGGTACATTGCATTGGTTACGCCATCGAGTCTCCTGGAGGATGCATCGACATAGGCCTGGATGAGTTCCCAGAGGCTTTCGAGATTCGAAGAGCTACCCACGGCATTCTCGACTCGAATTCTCAGATCATGGATATCACTTTCGAACGCGTTTAGATGCGCCAGGAGCTGATGGTTAGTCTCAATGCTTTTTTCAATCATCCGCCGTTCGGATACCAGTAGGTCTAGTTCTTGGCGGGCCTCGCTGGCTTTTTGGCCGTAGATCGTCGCGGTGATAGTGAAACCAACCGCCCCTGCGAACAAACCCCACCATTTGTTCTTGGAGTAGTTCTCGATCTCCGCCTGCCGTTCCCTGATTCGCTGGCTAAGAATATCGAGTCGCTCGTTGTGTTGTTTTATTTCCTCACTCGCATTCTGGCTGTTGATCAGCGTCAGTTTCAGGTCCAGTGCGGGCTTGATCGAATGGCCAATGCCATTTTTGAACTGGGTAATTTGAGTTTTCGTGGCGGAGGTTTTCGTGCTGTGGTGTTGGATCAAGCCTTTTAACTCTCTGACCAACTCCAGCAAGACAGGGGTTCTCCTTAACTCCTCGGAACTCAGGCGTATCTCCGGGAGGTTTTCGATCTCTTCGGGTGTCAGGTCGCCGATTTTCCCAATGCCGGATATATAACTGGGCAGGCTTTCAAGATACCCGATGATGGCTTCGCTGACGTTGGTCAGCTCATCAGCGAATACATGCAGGCCCGAACCGACTACCTTCATGCCGGTTTCAATGGCTGGCCAGGTTTCGGCGTGACTTTTTATTGTCTGGTAGAGAACCTGCATGTCTTCAGAGCGCAGGCCATTGATTTTAAGCTGGTCATATTTATAGATTTGCTCTATTTGCGCTGTATGGGTAGGCAAGGCCAATCCACGCACAACGTAATTTTTGATATTTCGAATATCACTCGTCGTAACCAGCAGTCCTTTGTCTCGCTGGACACCGGGAAGAGTCCCTGAGGCGGCGTTGATGAAATTCATTGTTAATGCGTTGAACTCACCAGCGGTGATGGGAGTGTCGTCAATAGTTAACATGTAAGTCCTTTTATTTGCGTGACGGCGTCGTGCCGATAGAAGAAAAGTAGCGGTTATTTGTTTGGGTGTTAAGCGCTAACTATTTGCGATGTGTAACTTTTGACGGGGGGTTGGTAATGGCGAAATATTACGCGGACGTTTCCACGCGGGCCGATGTTGCAAGGAAAACTTTTCATCACGCAAAAAAAAGGCCCGTGCAATCACGGGCCTGTTTTATTGATAAGACTTATACGTAAAACGACTTCAACGGCGGAAAGCCATTGAATTCCACCGCGCTATAACTGGTGGTGTACGCACCGGTCGACAACCAATACAGGCGATCACCAATGGCCAGGTTCAGCGGCAAACCGTACTTGTAGTTCTCGTACATGATGTCGGCGCTGTCGCAGGTCGGGCCGGCGATGACCACTTCTTCCATCTCGCCTTTCTTCTCGGTCCAGATCGGGAACTTGATGGCTTCGTCCATGGTTTCGATCAGGCCGGAGAACTTGCCCACGTCCGTATACACCCAGCGCTCGACGGCGGTACGGGACTTGCGCGCCACCAATACCACTTCGCTGACGAGGATACCGGCGTTGGCGATCAACGAACGGCCCGGCTCCAGGATGATTTCCGGCAGGTCGTCGCCGAAGTCTTCCTTCAGGAAGCGGATGATTTCCTCGGCGTAGGTTTCCAGGCTGTTGGTGCGGGTGATGTAGTTGGCCGGGAAGCCACCGCCCATGTTGATCAACTTCAAGATGATGCCGTCTTCTTCCTTCAGGCGCTCGAAGATCACCTTGACCTTGGCGATGGCCGCGTCCCAGACGCTGATGTCGCGCTGTTGCGAGCCCACGTGGAACGAGATGCCGTACGGCACCAGGCCCAGGTCACGGGCCAGGATCAGCAGGTCCATCGCCATGTCGGTCTGGCAGCCGAACTTGCGCGACAGCGGCCAGTCAGCGGTGGTCGAGCCTTCGGTGAGGATCCGCACATAGACCTTCGAGCCCGGTGCGGCCTTGGCGATGTTACGCAGGTCGGCTTCGGAGTCGGTGGCATACAGGCGCACGCCCTTCTCGTAGAAGTAGCGGATGTCCTTGGATTTCTTGATGGTGTTGCCGTAGCTGATCTGCTCCGGGCCAACGCCACGGCTCATGACCTTGTCCAGCTCGTAGATCGAGGCGATGTCGAAGTTCGAGCCTTTTTCCTTGAGCAGGTCGATGATTTCCACCGCCGGGTTGGCCTTGACGGCGTAGTAGACCTTGGCGAATTCGAAACCGGCGCGCAGGTCGTCGTAGGCCTGGGCGATCATCGCGGTGTCGATCACCACGAACGGGGTTTCTTGCTTGTCGGCGAACGCTTTCATTTTCTGGAAAGTTTCGCGCGCGAAATAATCTTCGACCTGGATCGACATACTTGGGACTCCTACTGGCAAACATCAGGATCAATGGGTTTGAGGGCAAGCTGCCCCCGCGAACGTCCTCCGTATCCCCACTTTGGTTCGCCTACTTCCCAAGGCATGTCGCCGAAAGCAAAAAGGCCACGGGATGCGTAATGCCCTTGGCCTTGCTGTCTCGTCGTCAGTACTTGAGCCGGATGGATCGTTTCCAGCATGGACGTTCGGCGCGAACTTTAGGGCGTGAGGGGCCTGAGATCAACTAAAAATGTCGCGTTTTTGCACGTCTCCGTCGTGCGGTGCGCGACAGGCCATGATGTAACCGACCGGTGTGACAGGTTGATGTTCCCTTTGATCGGTTTTCGAGCCTGCTGAATGTGCCTTTGCTTTTGTGGCGAGGGAGCTTGCTCCCGCTGGGTCGCGAAGCGGCCCCAAAAAAGCGATGAGCGCTTCGCACTCAAGCGGGAGCAAGCTCCCTCGCCACAAAAGCGGGCCACAAAGCCAGCCACAAAGGCTGCGGTGTCTGATCAGGCGTAACCGACCGGTGTGACAGGTTGATGTTCCCTTTGATCGGTTTTCGGGCCTGTTGAATGTGCCTTTGCTTTTGTGGCGAGGGGATTTATCCCCGCT
>NZ_VDLV01000010.1:261399-462455 GCF_013608025.1 Pseudomonas brassicacearum subsp. neoaurantiaca
CCAAAGCCAGCCACAAAGGCTGCGGTGCCTGATCAGTCGTAACCGACCGGTGTGACAGGTTGATGTTCCCTTCGATCGGTTTTCGGGCCTGTTGAATGTGCCTTTGCTTTTGTGGCGAGGGGATTTATCCCCGCTGGGCTGCGCAGCAGCCCCATCCGGTTGATTCGTCCTATCTGAATAAGCGTGGTGCCAGAGTCTGGGTATGCTTCGCAGCCCAGCGGGGATAAATCCCCTCGCCACAAATTGCCCCCTCACTACAAAGGGATTGTGCTTTACCGATGGTCAGGCAGACGCAGCCTCAGCCGGCGAAACAATACTGGTCTTGCCCCCACGGGACTTACCGGAGCTCAGGTACTCGGCAATCGATTCCTGGGTCACTTCGCCAAGGAAAACCCGTTCGGCGTCCATTACCGGCAGCCACGAGCGATTGAATTCGTACATGCGCGACAGCAGGATCCGCAGGTGTTCGTCGTAGGCGGCGGTGGCGTTGAACTCTCGCAGGTATTGTCCGCAAGTGCCGGTCTGGCGGTGCAGGTCGCGACGGCGGACGTAGCCCAGCGCCTTGTTCGCGGCACAGGTGACCACCACGTAGCGCCGGTCATGTTCGTCCATCAATTCCAGCGCCTCGTTCACCGGCGTTTCGGGGCTGACCGACGGGGCGTTGTCCGCCGCGTCTTCGGCCTTGACCAGCAACAGGCGCTTGAGCGTGCTGTCCTGGCCGACGAAGTTACTGACGAACTCATCGGCCGGATGCGCCAGCAGCGTGTCGGGGTGATCGCACTGGACCAACTTGCCGGCGCGGAAGATCGCGATCTTGTCCCCCAGCTTGATGGCCTCGTCGATGTCGTGGCTGACCATGATCACGGTCTTGTTCAGCGCCCGTTGCATCTCGAAGAACTCGTTCTGGATCATCTCGCGGTTGATCGGGTCGACCGCACCAAAGGGTTCGTCCATCAGCAACAGCGGCGCATCGGCCGCCAGGGCGCGGATCACGCCGATCCGTTGCTGCTGACCGCCGGACAACTCCCGGGGGTAGCGATGCAGGTATTGCTTGGGTTCGAGCTTGATCATGCTCATCAATTCGCGGGCGCGGTCGTGACACTTCTGTTTGTCCCAGCCGAGCAGGCGCGGGACGACAGTGATGTTTTCCTCGATGGTCATGTTGGGAAACAGACCAATCTGCTGGATCACGTAGCCGATGTTGCGGCGCAGGGTCACTTCATCGAGACCGGTGGTGTCCTCGCCATTGATCAAAACCTTGCCTGAAGTCGGCGGGATCAGCCGGTTGATCATCTTCAGCGTGGTGCTCTTGCCACAGCCCGACGGCCCCAGGAACACGCAGATCTCGCCTTCGTTGACGGTCAGGTTCACCGAGTCCACGGCTTTGACATCCTTGCCGTTGCTCTTGAAGGTTTTGCTGAGGTTTTGAAGTTCGATCATTTCAGTAATCCTTTTGGGGTCAGCGTACGTTGCAGCCATTGCAGAAGCAGGTCGGCGAAGATGGCCAGGAGGCTGACCAGCACGGCGCCGACGATCAGCATCGACATGTCGCTGCGGCTGATGGAAGCGAGGATGAGCACGCCCAGGCCACCGGCGCCGATGGTGGCGGCGATGGTCATGACGCCGATGTTCATGACCACGGCGGTGCGTACGCCGGCGAGGATCACCGGCACGGCGATGGGCAGTTCGACCATGCGCAGGCGCTGGCCGAAGGTCATGCCGATGCCGCGGGCGGCTTCACGGATGCCCGGTTCGACGCCGGTCAAGGCCAGGTAGGTGTTGCGCATGATCGGCAACAGTGAATAGAGAAACACCGCGGTGATCGCCGGCATCGGGCCCAGGCCTTGGCCGAACTTGGAGTAGAACGGCAACAACAGGCCGAACAGCGCAATCGACGGAATCGTCAGCAGCACCGTGGCACTGGCCTGCAACGGGCCAGCGAGCGCCGGGAAGCGGGTCATGAAAATGCCCAGCGGCACACCGATGACAATCGCCAGGGTCACGGCGATGCCCACCAGGGTGATGTGCTGCCAGGTCAGGTGCAGCACCAGCGGCCAGTCCAGATGGGAAAAGGCGTCAAGAAAATCCATGGCTTTTCCTCCAGGTCATTGGGTTGAGAGCAGCGAATGCTGGCGCAGGAAATCGGCGGCAACGGCGGAAGGACTTTCGTGATCGACATCCACGCGGGCATTGAGCTGGCGCATGGTTTCGTCGTCGAACAGCTCGGCCAGCGGCTTGAGCTGCGCGGCCAGTTGCGGATGCGCGTCGAGGAACGCCTGGCGCACCACCGGCGCGGCGGTGTAATCGGGGAAGTAATGCTTGTCGTCTTCCAGCAGCTTCAATTTAAAAGCGTTCAAGCGCCCGTCGGTGGTGTAGACCAAACCGGCGAACACCTGGCTGTTGCGCAGCGCGGTGTAGACCAGGCCTGCATCCATCTGGCGGATGTTCTTGCGGGTCAGGTTCATGCCGTACTGCTCGACCATCCCGGCGAGACCGTCGGAGCGATTGGCGAACTCAGTGTCCAGGGCCACCAAGTGGTTCTCGTCCGCCTCGGCCTGCAACACGGTGTTCAACTGGCTGATGGAATTGATCTGCGGGTATTTCTTCGCGACTTTCTCCGGCAGGGCCAAGGCGTAGGTGTTGCTGAATTTCGACGGCGCGAGCCAGACCAGGCCTTTTTTCGCGTCGAGTTCTTTCACTCGGGCGTAGGACTGGGCGCTGTCGAGTTTCTCGGTGACATGGTTGTAGGCCACCAATGACACGCCGGTGTATTCCCAGAGCAAGTCCAACTGTCCGGTTTCATGGGCGCTGCGGGCCAGGTTGCTGCCCAGTCCGCCAGTGACTTGCGCGTCGTAGCCTTTGTCGCGCAGGTATTGCGCGGTGATTTCCGCCAGCAAGGTCTGCTCGGTGAACACCCGGGCGCCGAGGCGGATCAGCGGTTTTTCTGCGGCTTGGGCAAACCCTGCGAACAGCAGCAGGCAGCCCAGGATCAAGCTCAACTTCTTCATAACGATTCCTTTATCCAGCCAGGCTCAGGACGGTCGCAGACCGCGTTCCAGCCAGAGGCGGCTGGCCAGTGTCACCAGGCCGTCGAGCAGCAGCGCCAGCAGGGCGGTACAGGCCGCGCCGAGCAGCAATTGCGGTTGGTTGTTCAAGGCGATGCCAGGAAAGATCAGGCTGCCGAGGCTGTTGGCGCCGATCAGGAACGCCAGCGGGGCGGTGCCGACGTTGATCGCCAGGGCCACGCGCACGCCGCCGACGATGATCGGCACGGCATTGGGCAACTCGACTTTCCACAGCACCTGGCGCGGGGTCATGCCGATGCCGACGGCGGCTTCCTTGAGGGAGCCCTGGACGTTTTTCAGGCCTTCATAGGTGTTGCGCACGATGGGCAACAGCGAGGCGAGGAACAGGGCGAAGATGGCTGGGCCGCTGCCGATGCCCAGGATGCCGAGGGCGATGGCCAGCACGGCCAGGGGCGGCACGGTGTTGCCGATGTTGAACACTTGCATGAAGCGTTCGGCGCGCCCGACCATGCCGGGGCGGCTGAGGAAGATGCCGGCGGGGATGCCGACAATCAGGGCCGCCAACATGGAGGCCAGGACAAGCATCAGGTGCGCTTGCAGGTAGAACAGCAGGTCGTCGCGGTAATGTTGGATCGTATCGATGCCGATCCAGTGGACCAACAGGGCAAGAAGGGCGACGACGACCGCACCCCCCATAAGCCCTTTGCCATAGTGGATAGCCACAGGCGGACTCCTTTGTCTTTCAGTCGGCGCACGCGTTTCCGGGCGGCAGACCTTCTTGGTTGCCGGGAAAACGTTCGCGAGAAGCAGCTCTTTTCCAGGTCGGTAAAACGACCGTCGAAGCGAGCCATGAGCGCAGCCTCGTCAGGCTAACTTGCTGATTTTTCAGGCCCTGACGGATGCTCGTATCAGGGAGGTGGACGCCTCCACGGGGCAAAAGGTTCCCACGCAGGGCAGCATTTGGCCACTCTTGATGCGCTCAACGGTTCGGTTCCTGGCACAACTTGGGCTATAATCGCCGCCCTTTTTTGAATCACCTGCCAGGCGATTTCCCATGACCAAACAGGCCGCCGAAGTCGCGAAACGCCGCACTTTCGCCATTATTTCCCACCCCGATGCCGGTAAGACCACCATCACCGAAAAGCTCTTGCTGATGGGCAAGGCGATTGCGGTGGCCGGCACGGTGAAATCCCGCAAGTCCGACCGCCATGCCACCTCCGACTGGATGGAAATGGAAAAACAACGGGGTATTTCCATTACCACGTCGGTCATGCAGTTCCCGTATCGCGACCACATGATCAACCTGCTCGACACCCCGGGCCACGAAGACTTCTCCGAAGACACCTACCGCACCCTGACCGCGGTGGACTCGGCCTTGATGGTCCTCGATGGCGGTAAAGGCGTCGAGCCACGGACCATCGCGCTGATGGACGTCTGCCGCCTGAGGGACACGCCGATCGTCAGTTTCATCAACAAACTCGACCGTGATATCCGCGACCCGATCGAACTGCTCGACGAGATCGAAGCGGTCCTGAAGATCAAGGCTGCGCCGATCACCTGGCCGATCGGCTGCTACCGCGACTTCAAGGGCGTGTACCACCTGGCCGACGACTACATCATCGTCTACACCGCCGGTCACGGGCACGAGCGCACCGACGTCAAGATCATCGAGAAGCTCGACTCCGACGAAGCCCGCGCGCACCTGGGCGACGAGTACGATCGTTTTGTCGAGCAACTGGAGCTGGTGCAGGGCGCCTGCCATGAATTCAACCAGCAGGAATTCATCGACGGCCAACTGACCCCGGTGTTCTTCGGTACCGCCCTGGGCAACTTCGGTGTCGACCATGTACTCGACGCCGTGGTGGACTGGGCCCCGCGCCCGCTGCCACGCGTCGCGAACGAGCGCACCGTGGAGCCGGTGGAAGAGAAGTTCTCGGGCTTCGTGTTCAAGATCCAGGCGAACATGGACCCCAAGCACCGCGACCGCATTGCCTTCATGCGTATCTGCTCCGGCAAATACGAGAAAGGCATGAAGATGCGTCACGTGCGCACCGGCAAGGACGTGCGCATCGGCGACGCCTTGACCTTCTTCTCCTCGGAACGCGAGCAACTGGAAGAAGCCTTCGCCGGTGACATCATCGGCCTGCACAACCACGGCACCATCCAGATCGGCGACACCTTCACCGAAGGCGAAGCCCTGGGCTTCACCGGCATCCCGCACTTCGCCCCGGAACTGTTCCGCCGCGTGCGCCTGAAGGACCCGCTCAAGTCCAAGCAACTGCGCCAGGGCCTGCAGCAACTGGCCGAAGAGGGCGCCACCCAGGTGTTCTTCCCGGAGCGCAGCAACGACATCATCCTCGGCGCCGTCGGTGTGCTGCAGTTCGACGTCGTCGCCAGTCGCCTGAAAGAGGAATACAAGGTCGAGTGCTCCTACGAGCCGATCACCGTGTACTCCGCCCGTTGGATCGAATGCGGCGACAAGAAGAAGCTTGAGGAATTCTCCAACAAGGCTGTGGAAAACCTCGCGCTGGACGGCGGCGGTCACCTGACCTACCTGGCCCCGACCCGGGTGAACCTGGCGTTGATGGAAGAGCGCTGGCCAGACGTGAAATTCCGCGCGACGCGGGAGCATCACTAAGCACCGGGTGTGACCCATTGTGGGAGCGAGCCTGCTCGCGAAAGCGGTGGGTCAGTCAGCATTTATGTTGAATGTGCCGCCGTCTTCGCGAGCAAGCTCGCTCCCACAGGGGATTTTGTTGGACGCGGCATTTGTGTCCAGTCGCCATTCAAAGTGCGGGAGCGGGCTTGCTCGCGATGGCGGTGGGTCAGCCGGCATTCATGTTGAGCGTGCCGCCGTCATCGCGAGCAAGCTCGCTCCCACAGGGGATTTGTGTTGGGCGCGGCATTTGTGTCCAATCCCCATTTCAAACTGTGGGAGCGAGCTTGCTCGCGATGGCGGTGGGTCAGCTTGCATAAAAGCGAGCTGGCGGGCTAAGCGCCAGCCCTTTCATTGGTGTGGGTTGCTAGCGTGGATCGACGATATCCAGCGCCCGATTCGCCAGCAATTCACTCATCTCGATCATCTGAAGAATACCCATCGCAACCTGTCGGCGAGAGCCTTCAAGGTCGAATGCCAGGTCGCTGATCATGGCGTTGGCTGAGGCGAGGCTTTCGCTGAGGTTGGCGAGCAGGCTTTCGCTATCGACCCCTTCCACCACAGTGAAGAGCTGCCGCGCTGGCGGTTCTTTCTTGGCCTTGGCCTGTTCCGGCTTCAAGTAATAATCGAGCGCCCGCTCAGTGGCTTCGTGGAATTTTTCCGGGTCTAGGCTGGAATAGGCAGATGTGGGGTCTGATTCGGGTGGGTTCGGTGTGGCTTTGAACATGGTGATGCTCCTAGGGGTAATGGAGCCGCCAGACATCGCTGCTAAACGAAGAGGGTGGCGACTGTACGCGGGTTAGCAGACCGGACCCCTAGAGCCGGCAGACCCGAGGGTCTCCCACGCACAACCGCCATTACATGGCAGGCATCTACACCTGCCCAACAATGCGGAACTCTATGCGTCTAGGGATTCAGGCTGCTAAACCCGACCGCTGATTTTCAGCGACCCGGTAACCATAAAGACCCACCCCAAAGCGCACAAGCGGGCGGATTCTGGCTTAGTTGTAGGCAAAGGCGCAAGGCAACGTAGCCTCGGGGCTAGTGCACCCTGTTATTGGGTATACGTCTGTAAGGCTTTAAGAAGGGCGGGTGTTAGCACCAATATCATGCGGACCCAACCTGTGGGAGCGAGCTTGCTCGCGAAAGCGGTGGGTCAGCTGACCTGGATGTTGGCTGTGCCGCCGTCATCGCGGGCAAGCCCGCTCCCACACTGGATCTTCAGTGGGCAAGAAACTTGTGTTCTGCACAGATCCCCTGTGGGAGCGAGCTTGCTCGCGATAGCGGAGGGTCAGTCAACATCTATTTCGGATGTGCCGCCGTCATCGCGAGCAAGCTCGCTCCCACAGGGTTTGCATGCTTAGTTGGTTTTGAGATAACGCTTATTCGAAACCATTCTGTACAGCGACGGCATTTCTGGCTGTACGGAGGCGTCTTATCTGGTGAACCGGGCTGTTCAGAACTAGATTCTCTTAAGCGCCGTCGGGCCCCGGCTTTATCCGGAAAGAAGGAATTGGCTATGAATAAGCTTCTACGCATGATGTTGCTATTGAAGGTTTTGGTGATGTTGTCCTTGGGCTCCACAATCGCGTGGGCGGAATGCGATCAGCATGATCAGCACGCATCGAGTGGACAGGTCGTGCAGGGCGAGTTGATGCTTGCCGCGACCGATGCGGATGCGGGCGATCCGGACGATGGCGAGGATGATGATGGTTCGCCGGTCGATCCGCCGGATGGCGATGAGGATGAAGAGGGCGATAGCCAGACGTAGGTTTGTGGCCTACAGAAAACCCCTCCAGCCCTAACTGATACTCAGTCGGGGCTGGAGGGGTTTTTTATGTCGGGTGCATGACCCAAGGCAAAATTTTACCTCTGTGGCGAGGGGATTTATCCCCGCTGGGCTGCGAAGCAGCCCTAAAGCAGTGAACTCAATCTTCCTGGCATACCGAGTTGCCTGGTTTGGGGGCTGCTGCGCAGCCCAGCGGGGATAAATCCCCTCGCCACAAGTGCTCTATCTGCCTTTGTCTTACACCTTACGCCGCGCCGTCGAGGAACCGCTCGGCATAGTGACACGCCACCAACCGGTTATCGAGCGGGCGCAACGCCGGTTCTTCGGTCTTGCAACGCTCGGTCGCGTACGGGCAGCGCTTGTGAAAGGCGCAGCCAGACGGCGGGTTGAGCGGGTTGGGCAGTTCGCCGACGATCTTGATCTTCGGCTTGTTCGGGTCCGGGTGAATGGTCGGGGTGGCCGACAGCAGCGCCTGGGTGTACGGGTGCAAAGGGCGGCTGTAGATCGACTCGTTGGGGCCCATTTCCACCGGGCGGCCGAGGTACATCACCATCACGTCGTCGGCGACGTGCTGCACCACCGCCAGGTTGTGGGAAATGAACACGTAGGCGGTGTTGAATTCCTGCTGCAGGTCCATGAACAGGTTCAGCACCTGGGCCTGGATCGACACGTCCAGCGCCGAGGTCGGTTCGTCCGCCACCAGCACCTTCGGTTGCAGCATCATGGCTCGGGCCAGGGCGATGCGCTGGCGCTGGCCGCCGGAGAACATGTGCGGGTAGCGCTGGTAATGCTCGGGGCGCAACCCCACCTGCTTCATCATCGCCTGGACTTTCTCGCGACGTTCGGTGGCCGACAGGTTGGTGTTGATGAGCAACGGCTCGGCCAGCTGATCGCCGATTTTCTGCCGCGGGTTGAGGGACGCGTAAGGGCTCTGGAACACCATCTGCACGTCTTTGCGCAGTTGCTTGCGTTCGGCCTTGTTGGCGCCGGCCACTTCCTGCCCGGCGATTTTCAACGAGCCGGAGGACGGCTCTTCGATCAGCGTCAGGGCGCGGGCGAGGGTGGATTTGCCGCAACCGGACTCACCGACCACGGCCAGGGTCTTGCCGGCTTCGAGTTCGAACGAGACACCGTTGAGGGCCCGCACGGTCGCATGGCCCTTGAACATGCCACGGGACACTTCGTAATGACGGGTCAGGTCACGGGCGGTAAGTACGACGGCCATCACGCCACCTCCTGGTTCAACGGGTAGAAGCAGCGGGCGAGGCTGTTGGATTTCGGATCGAGGGCCGGGCGTTGTTGACGGCAGTTGTCCTGCACGTACGGGCAGCGCGGCGACAGCAGGCAGCCTTGCGGACGGTCGTAGCGACCGGGGACGATGCCGGGCAAGGTTGCCAAGCGCTCGGCGCCCATGCTGTGTTCCGGGATCGCCGCCAGCAGCGCTTCGCTGTAGGGGTGGGCCGGAATGTCGAACAGCTCCGGCACCTGGCCCACTTCCACGGCCTGGCCGGCGTACATCACGCACACGCGCTGGGCGGTTTCGGCGACTACAGCCAAGTCGTGGGTGATCAGCACCAGGCCCATGTCCTGCTCTTTTTGCAGGGCCAGCAGCAGGTCCATGATCTGGGCCTGGATGGTCACGTCGAGGGCAGTGGTCGGTTCGTCGGCAATCAGCAGCTTCGGCTCGCCGGCAATCGCCATGGCAATCGCCACGCGCTGGCTCATGCCACCGGACAGCTGATGCGGGTAGGCATCCATGCGGCTCGCAGCGCCGGGGATTTCGACTTTTTCCAGCAGTTCGATGGCGCGCTTGCGGGCGGCCTTGCCGGACATCTTCAGGTGCAGGCGCAGCACTTCTTCGATCTGGAAACCCACGGTATAGCTCGGGTTGAGCGCGGTCATCGGGTCCTGGAACACCATCGCCAAGTCCTTGCCGACGATCTGCCGACGCTGGCGGTTGCTCAGCTTGAGCATGTTCTTGCCGTCGAAGTTCAGCGCATCGGCGGTGACGATGCCGGGGTGCTCGATCAGGCCCATCAGCGCCATCATGGTCACGGATTTGCCCGAGCCCGATTCGCCGACGATCGCCAGGACTTCACCTTTTTCCACACTCAAGTCGAGGCCGTCGACCACCGGCACGGCGGTGGCGTCGCCGAAGCGGACGTTGAGATTCTTGATTTCTAGCAGTGACATGGGAATCTCCTCAGGCGGCATTCTTGAGTTTCGGGTCCAGCGCATCGCGCAGCCCGTCGCCCATCAGGTTGATTGCCAGCACGCTGAGCAAAATGGTCAAGCCAGGCAGGCTCACGACCCACCAGGCGCGTTCGATGTAGTCGCGGGCCGAAGCCAGCATGGTGCCCCACTCGGGAGTTGGCGGCTGGACGCCGAGGCCGAGGAAGCCCAGGGCGGCGGCGTCAAGGATCGCCGAGGAAAAGCTCAAGGTCGCCTGGACGATCAGCGGTGCCATGCAGTTGGGTAGCACGGTGATGAACATCAGGCGCGGCAGGCCGGCACCGGCGAGGCGGGCGGCGGTCACGTAGTCGCGGTTCAGTTCGCCCATCACGGCGGCGCGGGTCAGGCGCACGTAGGACGGCAGCGAGACGATGGCGATGGCGATCACGGTGTTGATCAGGCCAGGGCCGAGGATGGCGACGATCGCCACGGCCAGCAGCAGCGATGGCAGGGCGAGCATGATGTCCATCAAACGCATGATGGTCGGGCCGAGGATGCGCGGGAAGAACCCGGCGAACAGCCCCAGCAGGATGCCCGGGATCAGCGACATCACCACCGATGACAAGCCGATCAGCAACGACAGTCGCGAACCCTGGATCAGCCGCGACAGCAGATCGCGGCCCAGTTCGTCGGTGCCCAGGAGGAATTGCATCTGCCCGCCTTCGAGCCAGGCTGGCGGCGTCAGCAGGAAGTCGCGGTATTGCTCGCTCGGGTCATGGGGCGCGACCCACGGAGCGAAGATCGCGCAGAACACGATCAGGATCATGAACAGCAGCCCGGCCACAGCGCCCTTGTTGCGGGAAAACGCGTGCCAGAATTCTTTGTACGGGGATGGGTACAGCAGGCTTTGATCGACTGCTACCGCGGTAGTTGGAGTACTCATGGTCTTGATCTCAGCGCTGGTGACGGATGCGTGGGTTGGCAAAGCCGTAGAGGATGTCCACGACGAAGTTGACCAGAATCACCAGGCAGGCGATTAACAGGATGCCGTTCTGCACCACGGGATAATCCCGGGCGCCGATGGCCTCGATCAGCCACTTGCCGATACCCGGCCAGGAGAAGATCGTTTCGGTCAGGACCGCACCGGCCAGCAGCGTGCCGACTTGCAGGCCGACCACGGTCAGTACCGGGATCAACGCATTGCGCAGGCCATGCACGAATACCACGCGCGACGGCGACAGGCCCTTGGCCTTGGCGGTGCGGATGTAATCCTCGCGCAGCACTTCGAGCATCGAAGAGCGGGTCATGCGGGCGATCACCGCCAGCGGAATGGTGCCCAGCACGATGGCCGGCAGGATCAGGTGATGCAGGGCATCGAGGAACGCGCCCGGCTCGTCGGCCAGTAGCGTGTCGATCAGCATGAAGCCGGTTTTCGGCTCGATGTCGTAGAGCAGGTCGATGCGTCCCGACACCGGCGTCCAGCCCAGGGACACCGAGAAGAACATGATTAGAATCAGGCCCCACCAGAAGATCGGCATCGAGTATCCCGCGAGGGAGACCCCCATCACCCCATGGTCGAACAGCGATCCTCGCTTGAGTGCCGCGATCACCCCGGCCAGCAGGCCCAGGATGCCGGCGAACAACAGCGCGGCCATGGACAGTTCCAGGGTCGCGGGAAACAGTGAGCTGAACTCGGTCCATACGCTTTCACGGGTACGCAGCGATTCGCCGAGGTCGCCGTGGGCCAATTTGCCGATGTAGTCCAGGTACTGGGCATACAGCGGTTTGTTGAGGCCAAGGCGTTCCATTGCCTGTGCATGCATTTCGGGATCGACCCGACGTTCGCCCATCATCACTTCCACGGGGTCGCCGGGGATCATGCGAATCAACGCGAAGGTCAGCAAGGTGATGCCGAAGAACGTGGGGATCAATAATCCCAATCGGCGGGCAATAAAACTAAACATCTTCAGGTGTACCTCATCAGCCGGTTAGGCGTGCCCGGCAATCCTTTGGTGAAGGTTGCCGGGCGTTTTCTTATCTACTTCACCTGGGTGGTGGCGAAGTTATTGGTGGTGAGCGGGCTAATCACGTAGCCCTCTACGTTCTTGCGCATTGCCGTGAACATCCGGGTGTGGGCCATGCTGATCCATGGCTGGTCCTGGTTAAAAATCACCTGGGCCTGCTCATAGAGCTTGGCGCGCTCCTCGGGGTTCACTGTGGCGCGTGCCTGGTCGAGCAGCGCCTGGAATTTCTCGTTGCACCAGCGCGCGTAGTTTTCGCCGTTCTTGGCGGCCTCGCAACTGAGCATAGGCGTCAGGAAGTTATCCGGATCGCCGTTGTCGCCCGCCCATCCGGCGGACACCATGTCGTGCTCGCCGTTTTTCGCGCGCTTGAGCATTTCGCCCCATTCCATCACGCGTATGTCGACCTTGATCCCGACTTTCGCCAGGTCGGACTGCATCATTTGCGCGCCGAGCATCGGGTTGGGGTTGGTCGGGCCGCCGCCGTTGCGGGTGAACAGGGTGAACACGGTGCCTTCCGGCACGCCGGCTTCCTTGAGCAACTGGCGGGCCTTGTCGAGATCGCGGGCCGGGTTCTTCAGGTCGTGGTTATAGCCCAGCAGGGTCGGCGGGTACGGGTTGACCGCCACGGTGGCGTTGCCCTTGCCGAACAGCGCGTTGACGTAGGCTTCCTTGTCGAAGGCCAGGTCGATGGCTTTGCGCACCCGCACGTCGCTCATGTATTTGTGGCTGGTGTTCAGGGCGGTGTAGGAAACGGTCATCGCGTCCAGCTCGGTGACCTTCAGGTTCGGGTCTTTCTTGATGCTGGGGATGTCATCGGGTTTAGGGTACAGCGCGATCTGGCACTCGTTGGTCTTGAGCTTCTGCATGCGCACGTTGTTGTCGGTGGCGATGGCCAATACCAGCGCATCGGCCGGCGGCTTGCCACGGAAGTAGTCCGGGTTGGCCTTGAAGCGAACCTGGGCGTCCTTGTTGTAGCGCTGGAACACGAACGGGCCGGTGCCGATTGGCTTGCTGTTGAGGTCGCCGGCCTTGCCTGCCTTGAGCAACTGGTCGGCGTATTCGGCCGGGTAGATCGAAGAGAAGGCCATGGCGATGTCGGCCAGGAACGGCGCTTCGCGGCGGGTCAGGGTGAACTTGACCGTGTGCTCGTCGACTTTCTCGACGTTTTTCAGCAGTTCCTTGAAGCCCATGCTTTCAAAGTACGGGAAGCCCACGCTCGACAGTTTGTGCCACGGGTGGTTCGGGTCCAGCTGACGCTGGAAACTCCAGACCACGTCATCGGCGTTCATGTCGCGGGTCGGCTTGAAATAGTCTGTGGTGTGGAACTTGACGCCCTTGCGCAGGTGGAAGGTGTACGTCAGGCCATCGTCACTGATGTCCCAGGATTCGGCCAGGGCCGGAATCACTTCGGTGGTGCCGGGCTTGAAGTCGGCCAGGCGATTGAAAACGGTTTCCGCCGCAGCGTCGGCGGTGACTGCAGTCGTGTACTGGACAATGTCGAAGCCTTCCGGGCTGGCTTCTGTGCAAACCACCAGCGGCTTGGCCGTGGCGCCAACGGCGACACTCAGCAGCGCGGCGGCGATGGCGGCGCGTAGGGGAATCATGTTCATCGTCAATCCTCTGCAATCGGGTAATTGGCAAAAGACCGGACGGGCGACCTCGTGAGTCGACCGCCCGGTGGCAGTTTAGAGAATGTTGAACGGGATGGTGGTGACCAGACGGAATTCGTTGATGCTGCCGTCGATTTGATTACGGCTGGAGCGATGTTCCGTGTAGGTCGCGCGGACTGCGGTGGCCTTCAGAGGACCGCTCTGTACCGCGTAGGAAGCGCCGACGCCGGTTTCATAGTGGTTCTCATCATCCAGGCCGCGTACGTCATAGGCGGTGCCGGTGTAGTGGGTGCCGTCGATACCCCAGCCGCGGGCGCGGTAGACGTTGAATTTGAGTCCCGGCACGCCGTATTCGGCCATGTTGATGCCGTAAGCGATCTGGAAGGATTTCTCGTTCGGGCCGTTGAAGTCCGACAGCAGGGAGTTGGCCAGGTAGATGCCGTTGGTTTCGTGCAGGTAGTCGAAGTATTCGTTACCGTTCACGGCCTGGTAGGAGAACGTCAGCGTGTGAGCCTGGTGGGTCAGGCCCAGCGACAGGGAATAGGTGTCGTTGTCGATCTCACCCATCTCTTTTTTGCCTTCATCTACCGTCTTGTAGTAGTTCAGGCCAGTGGTCAGCGCCAACACCGATGCGTCACCCAATTCGTGGGTAGCGCCGAAATAGTACTGGTTCCAGAAGTCTTCGACCTGGGACGCGTACACGCTGGTCTTCAGGCTCTTGAGCGGCTGGTAGTTCAGGCCGGCGACGCTGACCTTGTCGGTTTCTGCGCCATTGTTGTTGTATTCAGAGCGGAACTTCGAAAGGCTCTGTTCGGTTCGTGGCGATACGCGGTCGAACACGCCGGCATCGAACGAGAGGTTGCTGAACTCTTCGCTGTGCAGGCTGACACCTTCAAAGCTCGACGGCAGCGCACGGTTGCCGATGACATCGACAATCGGGGTGCTGAAGTTCTGGCGGCCGGCGGTCAGCGTGGTGTTGGAAACCCGTGCCTTGACGTTGGCCAGGCCCAGCTTGCTCCATTGGTCCACGGCGTCGCCGTTGTTCTCGGCCAGCGTACGGTTGCCGCCGTTGGCGATGTCCTTGCGGCTGCGGTCCAACACCACTGCGTTGTAGGCAGCGACTTCGGTGCTGAAACCTACGGTGCCCTGAGTGAAGCCCGAGGTGTAGTTGAGGATCGTGCCTTGAACCCAGTTGATACGACGATCGGTCGGACGTGTCTCGCCGTGTTTCTGATAGCTGAAGTTGCCCCGCTTCAGCAACTCGTTGGCGTACCAGTTACGCGTGGTGCCGGACAGGCTTTGGCCGTCGAGAAAACCCTTGGCTTCGGATTGGGCGCTGGTGCTTGCCAGCTCGGTCGGAACGAAGTCCTGGCTCTGGGATTCAGCATAAGCCGTTGCGGTAACGCTGCTGATGGCCAAGGCCAGTATCGCGGTGCTGCTCAATTTCATCGGTAACGCTCCTTTTTCTTTCTTTTCATGCCGTTCTTTTTTGGTGATACGGCTAACGGTTTGGAACTCATTTTCAGCTTGCAAACGTTTGCATGTCGCCTGATCGGCGAATTACGGCAAGACGTCTGCGAAGGGCTTCCAGGGAAGCCCTCGCTGTGCGGCTAAGCGGTTATGGGTTCAGGCTGACGCCCGAGAAGACGTTGCGACCGAAGGGGCTGACTTTGAACCCTTCGACTTTGGCGCTCAGCGGCTGGTTGACCGTCGAGTGGGCAACAGGGGTGATCGGCACTTGCTGCTTGAGCAACTGCTGGGCCTGTTTGTAGAGCACGGTGCGCTGGTCGCGGTCGGTGACGACCTTGGCCTGCTTGATCAGCTTGTCGTAATCCTGGTCACACCACATGGAGTAGTTGTTGCCGCCAATGGCGTCGCAGCTGTACAGCGTGCCCAGCCAGTTGTCCGGGTCCCCGTTGTCACCGGTCCAACCGATCAGGCTGATGTCGTGCTCGCCATTCTTGGTGCGCTTGATGTACTCGCCCCATTCGTAGCTGACAATCTTCACCTTCAGGCCGATCTTCGCCCAATCCGCCTGGAGCATCTCGGCCATCAGCTTGGCGTTGGGGTTGTACGGGCGTTGCACGGGCATGGCCCAGAGGGTGATTTCGGTGCCTTCCTTGACCCCGGCGGCCTTGAGCAATTCCTTGGCTTTTTCCGGGTTGTAAGGCGTGTCCTTGATCGTGTCGTCGTAGGACCACTGCGTCGGCGGCATGGCGTTCTGCGCCAGTTGCCCCGCGCCTTGGTAGACAGCGTTGAGAATGCCTTGCTTGTTCACCGCCATGTCCAGCGCCCGGCGCACTTCGACCTGGTCGAAAGGCTTGTGGCGAGTGTTATAGGCGATGTAGCCGAGGTTGAAGCCAGGCTTCTCGATCAGTTGCAGCTTGGGGTCGTTCTTCAGCGCCGGCACGTCGGCCGGGCGCGGATGCAGGGTGACCTGGCATTCGTTGGCCTTGAGTTTCTGCACCCGTACCGACGCATCGGTGTTGATGGAGAAAATCAGGTTTTTCAGCTTCACCCGCTCCGGCGCCCAGTACTTCTCGTTGGCGACGTAGCGGATGTTGGAGTCTTTCTGATAGCTCTTGAACTCGAACGGCCCGGTGCCGATCGGCTTCTGGTTGATGTCGCTCGGCTTGCCGCCCTTGAGCAACAGGTCCGCGTACTCGGCCGAAAGGATCGAGGCGAAGCTCATGGCGATGTTCTGGATGAACGCGGCGTCCACGCTGTTGAGCGTCATCACCACGGTCAGCGGCCCGGTCTTCTCCACCTTGGCGATGTTCTTGTTCAGGCTCATGCCGTTGAAGTACGGGAACTCGGTGGGGTAGGCCTTGCGGAACGGGTGCTGCGGATCAAGCATGCGGGTGAAGGTGAAGACCACGTCGTCGGCGTTGAAGTCCCGGGTCGGCGTGAAGTAATCGGTGGTATGAAATTTCACCCCTTCGCGCAGGTGGAAGGTGTATTTCAGGCCATCTTCGGAAATGTCCCAACTCGTCGCCAGGCCAGGGACTACGTTGGTCGCGCCTTTTTCAAACTCGGCCAGGCGGTTGTACAGCGGCTCGGCCGCATCGTTGTCGGTGGCCGTGGTGTATTGCGCGGTGTCAAAACCGGCGGGGCTGCCTTCGGAACAGAACACCAGGCTGCCGCCGGCGGCCTGGGCTGCGGAGGTCGCGGCCAACAGGCCGGTGCCCAGCAAAGCGGATAAAACCAAGGTATGGCGCATGACGCTCCCTCTCTCGTTTCGGGGTGTTGAACAGTGAACCGACGTCCTTCCGGGGACAGGTCCGGAGCACTGGGCTCATTCCATTGCGTAAACAGCGATGCCACAGGGCCAGCAAACCGGCGGCCTCGACGTTATGGGTCGTGGGCCAGGCGGTAAATGCGTAAGCGCCTGAAAGACTTGTGGGAAAAGTCGACACGTCCTAAACCAACTGCTGTGGTACGCAGTGCTTTTGGATGTAGGCAATTTCCTAGGTCTTGGTCTCGGCAGACAGGTTGACGGTGTGGTGTGGGAGCGAGTCCTGATCGCGATGGCGTCGCGGGTAGACCGCCATCGCGCTCAAAAAGGGGGTGCTACGCACCCCAGCGGGAGCAAGCTCCCACGCCACAGGTCACCTTACTTGCTGACGCTGACGCCATAGAAGGAGTTCAAGCCAAAGGGGCTGATCTTGAAGTCCTGCACGTTGGCGCGCATGGGTTGATACACCGTCGAGTGAGCGATAGGTGTCATTGGCACAGCATCCTTGAGGACGTGTTGTGCCTGTTTGTACAGTTCGGTGCGCTTGCCCTGGTCGGTGGTGCGCTTGGCTTCTTTCACGAGGCCGTCGAACTTCTTGTCACACCATTTGGAGAAGTTGTTGCCGGCCAGCGAGTCGCAGCCGAACAGCACGTTGAGCCAGTTGTCCGGGTCACCGTTGTCACCGCTCCAGCCAATGATCATGGCCTGGTTCTCGCCGCCCTTGGAACGCTTGATGTACTCGCCCCATTCGTAGCTGACGATGTTGACGTTCAGGCCGATTTTCTTCCAATCGGACTGCAGCATCTCGGCCATCAGCTTGGCGTTCGGGTTGTACGGACGTTGCACCGGCATCGCCCACAGGGTGATGTTGGTGCCTTCCTTGACGCCGGCTTCCTTGAGCAGCTCCTTGGCTTTCTCAGGATCGTACTTGGCGTCCTTGATGGTGGTGTCGTAGGACCACTGGGTCGGCGGCATGGCGTTGACCGCCAACTGGCCGGCGCCCTGGTAGACCGAGTCGATGATCTGCGGCTTGTTGACCGCCATGTCCAGCGCCTGGCGGACCTTCAGGTTGGCCAGCACGTTAGGCTCGTTGCTGCCCTTGATCTTGTCCATCACGTTGTAGGCGATGTAGCCCAGGTTGAAACCCGCCTGGTCAGGCATCTTCAGGGTTTTATCTTCCTTCAGGGCCTTGAGGTCGGCCGGGCGTGGGAAGAGGGTGATCTGGCACTCGTTTTTCTTGAGCTTCTGCATGCGCACCGACGGGTCGGTGGTGATGGCGAAGATCAGGTTGTCGATCTTCACATCGTCAGGCTTCCAGTAGTCCTTGTTCCCGGTGTAGCGGATGTTCGAGTCTTTCTGGTAGCTCTTGAACACGAACGGGCCAGTGCCGACCGGCTTCTGGTTGATGTCCGGGGCCTTGCCTTCCTTGAGCAGTTGGGCGCCGTATTCGGCGGACTGGATCGAGGCGAAGCTCATGGCCATGTTCTGGATGAACGCGGCGTCTACATCCTTGAGGGTGAACTTGACGGTGTGGTCGTCGACTTTATCGATCTTGGTGATGTTGGTGTCCATCCCCATGTCGGTGAAGTACGGGAATTCGGTCGGGTACGCCTTACGGAAAGGGTCGTCCTTGTTGATCATGCGGTTGAACGTGAACAGCACGTCGTCGGCATTGAATTCACGAGTCGGCTTGAAATACGGGGTGGTGTGGAACTTGACGCCTTCACGCAGATGGAAGGTATAGGTGAGGCCGTCTTCGGAAATGTCCCACTTGGTGGCCAGGCCAGGAATCACGGCGGTGCCGCCGCGCTCAAACTGGGTCAGGCGGTTGAACATGGTTTCTGCAGAGGCGTCGAAGTCGGTTCCGGTGGTGTACTGACCAGGGTCGAAACCGGCCGGGCTGCCTTCGGAGCAGAACACCAGGTTAGTCGCGGCGGAAGCGAAAGGAGCGCTGGCTAACAAGCCTGCGCCGACTAAAAACGGAATGACCGCGTGTTTAAGCATGTTGGCCTCATGATTTGTTGTCATTTTTGGATTTGAGGGCGACCTCGTGAGTCGTCCTGCGGATACTTATGCAGGCCCCATACCCAATGCAAGATCCAGAGCGGTTACAAGTCTGAAACAGTGGCACGAACGTACCTTAATGTCGCATCTCTGTAACTTCTGACGCATTTGACCGTTTGCGCAGGCTTTTTTGGGGCGAAACGCGCTCCCTGGCGGTGCGGCGCGAGGCCGCGACGCACCGCCATGGGGCGGGTTTTACTTGTTCAAACCCACGCCGTAGAAGGGTGTAAGGCCAAATGGGCTGAGTTTGAAATCCACCACTTCCTTGCGTATCGGCTGGAACACCGTTGAGTTGGCAATGGGCGTGATGGGCACTTGCTGCTTGAGGATTTTCTGCGCCTGCTGGTACAGGTCGATCCGTTTTTGCCGGTCGGTCGCGACCTTGGCTTGCTGGACCAACCGGTCGTAGGCCGGGTCGCACCACTTGGCGTAGTTGCTGCCCTTGACCGCCGCGCAGCTATAGAGCACGCCGAGCCAGTTGTCCGGATCACCGTTGTCGCCGGTCCAGCCGTAGATCATTGCGTCATGCTCGCCGTTCTTGGCGCGCTTGATGTACTCGCCCCATTCGTAGCTGACGATGTTGGCCTTGATGCCGATCTTGGCCCAATCCTGCTGGATCATTTGCGCCGACATCCGCGCGTTGGGGTTGGAGGCGCGCTGCACCGTCATCGCCCACAAATCGATGGTTGTACCGGGCGCAACCCCGGCTTCCTTGAGGAGCGCCTTGGCCTTGGTCACGTCATGGGGCGCGTCCTGGATCGCCGGGTCGAACGACCACTGGGCCGGTGGCAAGGCGTTTTGCGCCAGTTGGCCAGCGCCTTGGTACACGGCCTTGATGATCGCTGGTTTATCGATGGCCATGTCCAGCGCCTGGCGGACCTTGAGCTGGTCCAGCGGTGGGTGCGTCACGTTGTAGGCGAGAAAGCCCAGATTGAAACCGGGCTGCTTGAGCACCCGCAGGTTCGGGTCTTGTTCCATCACTTCGATGTCGGCCGGGCGCGGATAACCGCTGACCTGGCATTCGCCGCGCTTGAGCTTTTGCAGGCGCACGGCGGCGTCCGGGGTGATGGAAAAGATCAGGTTATCGAGCTTCACGTCCTCGGGTTTCCAATACGCGGTGTTGGCGGCGTAGCGGATCTGCGAATCCTTCTGATAGCGCTTGAACACGAACGGCCCGGTGCCGACGGGCTTCTGGTTGAGGTCGCCGGCCTTGCCTTCCTTCAACAGCTGCGCGGCGTATTCGGCGGATTGCACCGAGGCAAAACTCATCGCCAGATTCTGCACGAAGGCTGCATCGACGTTGTTCAGGCTGAAGCGCACGGTGTGCTCGTCGACCTTCTCTACGCTCTTGATCGTGGTGTTCAGGCCCATGTCGGTGAAGTACGGCGATTCGGTGGGGTAGGCCTGGCGGAACGGATGTTGCGGGTCGAGCAGGCGTTGAAAGGTGAACAGCACGTCGTCGGCGTTGAAGTCGCGAGTCGGGGTGAAGTAATCGGTGGTGTGGAATTTCACGCCGTCGCGCAGGTGGAAGGTGTAGGCCAAGCCATCAGGGGATACGTCCCAGCTTGTGGCTAATCCGGGTTCGACTTCGGTGCCGCCGCGCTTGAATTGGGTGAGGCGGTTGAAGATGGTTTCGGCCGAGGCGTCGAAGTCGGTACCGCTGGTGTATTGGCTGGGGTCGAAGCCGGCGGGGCTGGCTTCGGAGCAGTAGACCAGGGTGGTGGCGGCTTGGGCCATTGGCGCTGCGCTGACCAGGGCGAGAGCGAGCAGGAGGGGTTTGAAGGTGGTTCTGTCCATGAAATCCCTTGGGGGTGGTGAGGTTTTCAGGAGAGTAGCGTTGCGGGTGGGGGTGTTGGAAATATCGAAATGTGAGGGGGACTGTTGGGTTTGGGTATAGCCTTTTGGACGAGGCGGCCTGAGAGCCGGCCTGTCTCTTCCGGTCCTACTCCAATCCCCTTGTGGGAGCGAGCTTGCTCGCGAAGGAGGCCTGACAGCTGGTCTTGTTAATCGAGTACATATCCATTCCTGCGGTAACGGCCACTTAGGGTTTCGCTCTTACAGCGAGTCACTTTCGAAAAGCGCGAAAGTAACCAAAGCGCTTTTGCCCCACCACTCGGTGCCTCGCTTAGGCTCGGCATGCCCTCACTCCGGCATTGCTCCGTGGGCCCGCCGCGATGGGCCATCCATGGCCCTGCGCGGCTATCCCGGCATCCATGCCGGAATGCCCACTCCACAATGCCTGCGTTCGGCCATCGTGGTTAACGGGGCGCCCGAGATCAACGTCCACCGCGAGGCGGCCTAACAGCCGACCTGCCTCTTGCGGTCGTATTCCAATCCCATTGTGGGAGCGAGCCTGCTCGCGAAGGCGGCCTGACAGCCGACCTGCCTCTTGCGGTCGTACTCCAATCCCATTGTGGGAGCGAGCCTGCTCGCGAAGGCGGCCTAACAGCCGACCTGTCTCTTGCGGTCATACTCCAATCTCATTGTGGGAGCGAGCTTGCTCGCGATGAGGCCAGTAAGCTCAACATCCATGTGACTGAACCACCGCCTTCGCGAGCAAGCCCGCTCCCACAGCAGAAACGCGGTCTGACCAAGAGCCAGGTCGGCTATAAGGCCGCCTCGGTGAGGGCGTTGATCTCGGGCGCCCCGTTAACCACGATGGCTGAACGCAGGTCTTGCGCAGTGGGCATCCCGGCATGGATGCCGGGATAGCCGCGCAGGGCCATGGATGGCCCATCGCGGCGGGCCCACGGAGCAAGGCCTGCGTTCAGGCATGCCGAGCCTAGGCGAGGCACCGAGTGGTGGGGCAGAGCGTTTTTGGTTACTTTTGGCGCTCTTTCCAAAAGTGACCCGCTGTAAGAGCGGAACCATTAGCAGCCATCACCAAAAAAACGGATATACACACAATTCTGAAAAGGACTGCTGCGCAGCCCAGCGGGAGCAAGCTCCCTCGCCACGGGATTTGCATCAGCAGGAAGAGGGAATGAGTCGTTCATTAGCGTCGGAAGGATCACCGGCCCCGAAACGAAACATCCCACAGCTTTTTAGGGTTGCCGCTCGGAAGTGGGCTCTCTAACCTCTGAACATCGCTGCCAAATCAGCGATCGGGTGTGGAAACCTGAATTTAGTAGGGCATAGCTGAACATCGTGTTGCCGACGTCTCGTTTCGTCTGCAAACTGCGTCCTGGCGGCTGTGCGTGGGCGGACTTCGGTCTGGCCGGGTCCTGCTAACCGGTATTTCCACCCCGCGTACCGCTGCCACCTATTGTCGCGTGGAAACGACACAGGGATGGCTCCAACTTTTTAAGCAGGAGCATTACATATGGATAAGTCTGTCCCCGACCCGCCCTTCAACAGAACAAACCCTCTAGCAGAACTCGACGCCATCGAAGACCTGCTAAAAGACCGAGCCGCCGCCGATCGAGCCCTCGATCATTACCTCAACCCAAAGCCCCCGAAGCCCCAAAAAACCAGTACCGATCCACGCATCGACAGCCTGTTCTCCGTCACCGCCAAAGCAGACACCGATACGCTGCTGACCAGCACCTCCGAAACCCTGGCCTCGATCAAAACCATGGCCGAGGACCTGGCGTTCGACGTGGAGGGCACGCGGCGCAGCGTGGCGCTGGGGATTCATCAGTTGGTGGAGTTGTGCCAGTTGCTGGTGGACAAGGCGTTGGATCAGCTCGAAGCGCCGGTCAGCCCGGCACCGTGATCCCCCTGTGGCGAGGGAGCTTGCTCCCGCTGGGGCGCGAAGCGGCCCCAATAGCAGCGACTGCATCCATCTGATACACCGAGGTGTCTAGTTTGGGTCTGCTGCGCAGCCCAGCGGGAGCAAGCTCCCTCGCCACGGGAGTTTGTCGCTCGGCGGCGGTGGTTCAGTCAGTGAGACTGGCTGAGCCACCGCTGATCATCATTGCATCAACACCTCAACAACCCCATCCGCGGTCATCGTCACTTTGCTGGTGCCCGCTTCAACTTCCGGCGTTACCGACTCCGCATCCATCGACGCCGCCTTCATCATCATCTGCGGGCGCATGTACGGTTGTGGGTAGCCGTTGGTATTGAAATTCAGATTGACGATTTTGTAACCCTTGCCGCCCAAGGCCTCGGTGGCGAGTTGGGCGCGGGCCTTGAAGGCGTTGACGGCGTCCTTGAGCAGGGCGTCTTCGCTGGTCTGGCGAGTGGCGGTGGCGATGGCGAAGTCCATGCCGGCCATTTTCATGTCGGTGAGCAACTCGCCAGTGAGTTTGGACAGGGCGGCGAAGTCGGCGCTTTCCAGGCGCAGTTCGGCGCGTTCGCGCCAGCCGGTGATTTTCCCGCCTTTGTTGTCGTAGATCGGGTAGCTGTTGCGGCTGCCCTGGCTCAGGTTGATGCCCTTGACCTGTTTGGCCTGGCCGATGGCTTTGTTCAGCGTGGTGCTGACGGCCGCGGCGAGTTTGGCCGGGTCGGCGTTCTGTTCCTCGGTGTAGAGGGTGACGATCATCAGGTCGCGGGCCACTTCCTGGCTGGCTTCGGCGCGCAGGGAGATCTGGTTGTAATGAAGCTCGTCGGCGGCCAGGGCCGGCAGGCTGGCGACGGTGCCGAGGCTGAGGGCGAGCAGGGCGGCGGGGCGACTGAACGTGTGCATGAAAGCTCCTTGGGATGATGCGCAGGGGTAGGTTCCGGGCCTGCGTGAACGATAAGACTCTAGCGTTTATGGTGCGGTTCGCACAGTTACAACTTCTATACAGATTGCGACCCAGTGGCGCTTTTGTGGCGAGGGGATTTATCCCCGCTGGACTGCGCAGCAGGCCCTAAGATGTTCACCGGTGAAATTTGGGGGCCGCTTCGCGCCCCAGCGGGGATAAATCCCCTCGCCACAATGGTTGGTGTGCCATTTCAGGGCTGTGGCGCTTTGCCGCATATCTGCCTCTGCCCGCCGTGCGTTGGTTATACTCCGTGCGATCCGCCTGGAGCGCTCATCAGGAGAGCTCATGCTCGCCCCTTTGCAAATGACTTCCGCTTCTCGCCAGAACCTCTGGCGCCTGACGTTTATCCGCATTCTGGTCCTCGCGGCCCAGGCCGGCTCGGTGGGGCTCGCCTATTGGTTCGACCTGCTGCCGCTGCCCTGGCTGCAATTGGCAATCACCCTGGTTTTCTCCAGCGTGCTCTGCGCGTTGACGGCGATTCGCCTGCGTACATCCTGGCCGGTGACCGAGCTCGAATACGCCGTGCAACTGGCCTGCGACCTGTTTATCCACAGCGCGCTGCTGTATTTCTCTGGCGGCTCCACCAACCCCTTCGTCTCTTATTACCTGGTGCCGCTGACCATCGCTGCCGTGACGTTGCCGTGGCGGTTTTCGCTGATCCTGTCCGGCATCGCCCTGGCGCTGTACACCTTGTTGCTGGCGCGCTTCTATCCGCTGGAGACCTTTCCCATCGCCCGGGAAAACCTGCAGATCTATGGCATGTGGCTGAGCTTCGCCCTGGCCGCGGCAGTCATTACGTTTTTTGCCGCGCGCATGGCCGAGGAGTTGCGTCGCCAGGAAGAGCTGCGGGCGATTCGCCGCGAAGAAGGTCTGCGGGACGAGCAACTGCTGGCCGTGGCAACCCAGGCCGCCGGCGCCGCCCATGAACTGGGCACGCCGTTGGCGACCATGAGTGTGTTGCTCAAGGAAATGCGCCAGGATCATAAAGACCCGGCGTTGCAGGAAGACCTCAGCGTGCTGCAGGACCAGGTCAAGCTCTGCAAGGAAACCCTGCAATACCTGGTGCGCGCCGCGGAGGCCAACCGCCGACTGGACATCGACATGCAGGCGGTCACGTTCTGGCTCGACGATGCCTTGAACCGCTGGCACCTGATGCGCCCGGAGGCCAGTTATCGTTTCCAGTGCCTGGGCAAGGGCACGGTGCCGCGCATGGCCCCGCCGCCGGACCTGACCCAGGCGTTGCTGAACCTGCTGAACAATGCCGCAGACGCCTGCCCTGAAGGTTTGGAAGTGGTGCTGGATTGGGACGCCTATGAACTGACGATCTGCATTCGCGACCACGGCGCCGGTGTGCCGCTGGCGATTGCCGAGCAGATCGGCAAACCGTTTTTCACCACCAAGGGCAAGGGCTTCGGCCTGGGCCTGTTTTTGAGCAAGGCCAGCGTGACACGCGCTGGCGGCTCGGTGAAACTCTACCCCCATGAGGAAGGCGGCACGCTCACCGAGCTGCGCCTGCCCCATGCCGACCGAGGAGACGAATATGAGTGACGAGATCCAAGTCGACGGCGAAGAACTGCCGCACCTGCTGCTGGTGGATGACGACGCCACCTTCACCCGCGTCATGGCGCGCGCCATGTCCCGTCGCGGTTTTCGCGTCAGCACCGCCGGTTCTGCCGAAGAAGGCCTGACCATCGCCCAGGCCGACCTGCCGGACTACGCCGCCCTCGATCTGAAGATGGACGGCGACTCCGGCCTGGTGCTGCTGCCCAAGCTGCTGGAGCTGGACCCGGAGATGCGCGTGGTGATCCTCACCGGTTATTCCAGCATCGCCACGGCGGTCGAAGCCATCAAGCGCGGTGCCTGCAACTACCTGTGCAAACCGGCGGATGCCGATGATGTACTCGCGGCGCTGTTGTCCGAGCACGCCGACCTCGACACCCTTGTGCCGGAAAACCCGATGTCGGTGGACCGTTTGCAGTGGGAGCACATCCAGCGCGTGTTGACCGAGCACGAAGGCAACATCTCCGCCACGGCCCGCGCCTTGGGCATGCACCGGCGGACCTTGCAGCGCAAATTGCAGAAGCGTCCGGTGCGTCGCTGAACCTGCGCTGAACGAATGCTGTCCACCCTCGCGACACATCGGGCCGTTGCTTTATGATCGGCCCTAATGTGTTGCGAAACATGACACTCGTTCTTTCCTTTATCGAGCCTTAACCATGAATCAGAACGCTGAATATTCCGCGGTCAATGACGCAGTGCGCGGCCAGTTTTTCCGCCGTGTCTGGCAAATGACCACGCCATACTGGCGCAGTGAGGAGAAGGGCAAGGCCTGGACGCTGTTGATCGCTGTCATCGCGCTGTCGTTGTTCAGCGTGGCGATTTCGGTGTGGATCAACAGTTGGTACAAGGATTTCTACAACGCCCTGCAAGAGAAGAACAGCGAGGCGTTCTGGCATTTGATCCTGTACTTCTGCGGCATCGCCGCGGTGGCGATCCTCGGCGCCGTCTATCGTTTGTACCTCACGCAGATGCTCACCATTCGCTGGCGGGCCTGGCTTACCGAGCAGCATTTTGCCCGTTGGCTTGGTGACAAGAATTACTACCGGCTGGAGCAGGGCGGCTACACCGATAACCCGGACCAGCGGATTTCCGAAGACCTCAACAGTTTCACCACCAACACCTTGAGCCTCGGCTTGGGGTTGCTGCGCACCGTGGTCAGCCTGGTGTCGTTCTCGATTATCTTGTGGGGCGTGTCGGGCAGCATCGAGGTGTTCGGCTACACCATTCCCGGCTACATGTTCTGGTGTGCGCTGGTGTATGCAGCAGTGGGCAGCTGGCTGACGCACCTGATCGGCCGTCGCCTGATCGGCCTGAACAACAACCAGCAGCGCTTCGAAGCCGACCTGCGTTTCTCCATGGTGCGTGTGCGCGAGAACGCCGAGAGCATTGCGTTGTATGGCGGCGAGCCCAATGAGAATCGTCGCTTGAGCGGTCGTTTCGGCCTGGTCTGGCACAATTTCTGGGACATCATGCGGGTGTCCAAGCGCCTGACGTTCTTCACTTCCGGCTACGGCCAGATCGCGATTATCTTCCCGTTCATCGTCGCCGCCCCGCGTTATTTCGCCGGCAAGATCCAACTGGGCGAGCTCATGCAGATCAACTCGGCGTTCGGCAATGTGCAGGAGAACTTCAGTTGGTTCATCAGCGCCTATGCCGACCTCGCCGCGTGGCGCGCCACCTGTGACCGCTTGTTGAGTTTCCGCCAGGCCATGAGCGACAACGAGGACCGCGTGCCGGCTATCGATGTGCAGAACCAGGGTAGCGGGCTGAAAGTCAGCAACCTCGGGTTGGACCTGAGCGACGGTCGCCATTTGCTGACCCACGCCGAACTGGATGTCGAACCCGGCGAGCGGGTGATGCTCAGCGGTCGTTCCGGCAGCGGCAAGTCCACGTTGCTGCGGGCGATGGGGCATCTGTGGCCTGCTGGGCATGGCAGCATTCGCCTGCCGTCGGCGCGTTATCTGTTCCTGCCGCAAAAGCCCTACTTGCCGATTGGCAGCCTGCGCGAGGTATTGAGTTATCCACAAGCCGGCGACGTCTACCCCAACGAACGTTATGCACAGGTGCTTGAAACCTGTCGCCTGCCGCACCTGGTTTCGCGGTTGGACGAAAGCAACCACTGGCAGCGCATGCTCTCGCCCGGCGAGCAGCAACGCCTGGCCTTTGCCCGCGCATTGCTTTACGCGCCGCAATGGTTGTACATGGACGAAGCCACCTCGGCGATGGATGAAGAAGACGAGGCGACGCTGTACCAGGCCTTGATCGACCAGTTGCCGGGCCTGAGTATTGTCAGCGTCGGCCACCGAAGCAGCTTGAAACGTTTCCATCCGCGACATGTGCGTATCGAAAATGGCCAACTGGTGGAGCAGGCGGTGACCGCATAAACGCTCAAAACCTGTGGGAGCGAGCTTGCTCGCGATGGCGGTGTGTCAGTTGATAGGGAAGTGTCTGACCCGCCGCCATCGCGAGCAAGCTCGCTCCCACAAGGGCCTGGGGTGAACCGGATGCCGGTGGGGAAAGCCGATCCAATGTAGGAGCGAGCCTGCTCGCGAAGACGGCGACTCAATTTTCGCGTCAGACCCACCCAATGCACCAAGAGTGATCGTACAACCACCTTGCGCTATGATGCACACTTAGCCGCTTGCCAAAATAGAGAAACACCATGGAAAACCCGATCAACGTCCCACGCCTTCCCCGCAAGCGCCGCAGCCTCGCGCAGGAGCTGGTGACGGTGCTGACCGAGCAAATTCGCGACGGCCTGCTCAAGCGTGGCGATAAATTGCCCACCGAGTCGGCGATCATGGAAGCCCATGGCGTCAGCCGCACCGTGGTGCGCGAGGCGATTTCCCGTTTGCAGGCCGCAGGTCAAGTGGAAACCCGCCACGGCATCGGCACTTTCGTGCTGGACACGCCCAGCCCGAGCGGCTTTCGCATCGACCCGGCGACAGTGGTCACCTTGCGCGATGTGCTGGCGATCCTGGAATTGCGCATCAGTCTGGAAGTCGAGTCAGCTGGCCTTGCCGCGCAGCGCCGTACGGACGAACAGTTGGCAACCATGCGCGCTGCGCTCGATGCGTTGAATGAAAGCGCGGCCCACGCCAGCGACGCGGTGGCCTCGGACTTCGCCTTCCACCTGGAAATCGCCCTGTCCACCGGCAACCGCTATTTCACCGACATCATGACCCACTTGGGCACCAGCATCATCCCGCGCACCCGGCTGAACTCGGCGCGCCTGGCCCATGACGACCATCAGCACTACATGGATCGCCTGAGCCGCGAGCACGAGGAAATCTACGAAGCCATCGCCCGCCAGGATTCGGATGCGGCTCGGGCGGCCATGCGGTTGCACTTGACCAACAGTCGTGAGCGGCTGCGCCAGGCGCATGAAGAGGCGCAGGCGCAAGGTTGAAAGCGTTTCGCTGAGTTTGGGGTGAAGGCGTTCTTTTGTGGCCAGGGAGCCTGCTCCCGCTGGCCCGATCCGGCGCCTCGGGCGAAGCGGCCCGAGTTTTTTGCGGTTGCTGCGCAACCGAGCGGGAGCAAGCTCCCTCGCCACGAAAGCGCGGAGTTCGGTTCTATCTAAACGTCTGTTTCTACGGCTTGGCAGTGCGCGGCCATGCCAAGGTTATGCTCTTCTTGTCCTGACGATGCCTACGGGCAGCGCTTATAACTTCTTCCCGAAGCTCTCTCGGCAAGTTTCATTCGTCACCCAACCCGTCCAAAAAGCCCGATTTACAAGGCTTGCCGTTAAACCCCCTAGATCCTGTACGCGACAAAAGACGAAATGCAGTTGACGTTCACATTTTAAGTTGTACGATGACCTACAACTTCACATGAAGCTGAACCGTTTCCTACAACACAACATTTGCGTCCAGGGTGTTCGAATAATGAATCCACAAGAACTGAAGTCCATCCTCTCGTCTGGCCTGCTGTCGTTCCCGGTCACCGATTTCACTGCCAATGGCGATTTCAATCGCGACAGCTACATCAAGCGTCTCGAGTGGCTGGCCCCGTATGGCGCCTCTGCATTGTTCGCAGCGGGCGGCACCGGTGAATTCTTCTCCCTGGCCGCCAGCGAGTATTCCCAAGTCATCAAGACTGCCGTCGATACCTGCGCCACCAGCGTGCCAATCCTCGCCGGTGTCGGTGGTGCGACCCGCCAAGCCATCGAATACGCTCAGGAAGCCGAGCGCCTGGGCGCCAAGGGCCTGTTGCTGCTGCCGCACTACCTGACCGAAGCCAGCCAGGACGGCGTTGCCGCCCACGTTGAAGCCGTGTGCAAATCGGTGAAAATCGGCGTGGTGGTGTACAACCGCAACGTCTGCCGCCTGAACGCCACTCAGCTGGAGCAACTGGCCGAGCGCTGCCCGAACCTGATCGGCTACAAGGACGGCCTGGGCGATATCGAACTGATGGTGTCGATCCGTCGTCGCCTCGGCGATCGTTTCAGCTACCTGGGCGGCCTGCCGACCGCTGAAGTCTACGCCGCGGCCTACAAGGCCCTGGGCGTGCCGGTCTACTCCTCGGCGGTGTTCAACTTCATCCCGAAAACCGCGATGGACTTCTACCACGCCATTGCCCGCGACGATCACGAGACCGTTGGCAAGATCATCGACGACTTCTTCCTGCCATACCTGGACATCCGCAACCGCAAGGCCGGTTACGCAGTGAGCATTGTCAAGGCCGGCGCGAAGATCGTTGGCTATGACGCAGGTCCTGTGCGCACGCCGCTGACCGATCTGCTGCCAGAAGAATACGAAGCCCTGGCCGCGCTGATCGACAAGCAAGGCAAGCAGTAACAGACCCGACAAGGCCGCTGAGCAATCAGCGGCTTTTTGCGTAAGGCTCGATCGTTCCCGCGCGTGGGGACGCAGCCAGGGACGCCCTGCGTTCCTAGACAGCTTTTGTGAGAGGAGAAGCTCCGTGGCAGATGCAAAGCGTTTCGATAACTACATCAACGGTCAGTGGGTGGCCGGTGCCGACTATTGCACCAACATCAACCCGTCTGACTTGTCCGATGTCATCGGTGAATACGCCAAGGCTGACGCAGCGCAAGTCAACGCCGCCATCGAAGCCGCCCGCGCCGCGTTCCCGGCCTGGTCGACCTCGGGCATCCAGGCGCGTCACGATGCGCTGGACAAAGTCGGCACCGAGATTCTCGCCCGCCGCGAAGAACTCGGCCAACTGCTGGCTCGGGAAGAGGGCAAGACCCTGCCCGAAGCCATCGGCGAAGTGACCCGCGCCGGCAACATTTTCAAATTCTTCGCCGGTGAATGCCTGCGTCTGTCGGGCGACTACGTGCCGTCGGTGCGTCCGGGCGTCAACGTCGAAGTGACCCGCGAAGCCCTCGGTGTGGTTGGCCTGATCACTCCGTGGAACTTCCCGATCGCCATTCCCGCGTGGAAAATCGCCCCGGCCCTGGCCTACGGCAACTGCGTGGTGATCAAGCCCGCCGAGCTGGTGCCGGGCTGCGCCTGGGCCCTGGCCGAGATCATTTCCCGAGCCGGTTTCCCGGCCGGTGCGTTCAACCTGGTGATGGGCAGCGGCCGCGTGGTTGGCGAAGTCCTGGTCAACAGCCCGAAAGTCGACGGCATCAGCTTCACGGGTTCCGTGGGCGTGGGTCGGCAGATCGCAGTCAACTGTGTGTCGCGCCAGGCCAAGGTCCAGTTGGAAATGGGCGGCAAGAACCCGCAGATCATCCTCGACGACGCCGACCTCAAGCAGGCCGTCGAACTGGCGGTGCAGAGCGCGTTCTACTCGACCGGCCAGCGTTGCACGGCTTCCAGTCGCCTGATCGTCACCGCCGGCATCCATGACAAATTCGTCGCGGCCATGGCCGAGCGTATGCAGTCGATCAAGGTCGGTCATGCGTTGAAGGCCGGTACTGACATTGGCCCGGTCGTGTCCGAAGCCCAGCTCAACCAGGACTTGAAGTACATCGACATCGGCCAGAGCGAAGGTGCGCGGCTGGTCAGCGGTGGCGGCGTGGTGACTTGCGATACTGAAGGTTACTTCCTGGCGCCGACGCTGTTCGCCGACAGCGAAGCCTCGATGCGCATCAGTCGCGAAGAGATCTTCGGCCCGGTGGCCAACGTTGTGCGCGTGGCTGACTACGAGGCGGCGCTGGCGATGGCCAACGACACCGAATTCGGTCTGTCGGCCGGTATCGCCACCACGTCGTTGAAGTACGCCAACCACTTCAAGCGCCATTCCCAAGCGGGCATGGTGATGGTCAACCTGCCAACCGCCGGCGTGGATTACCACGTGCCGTTCGGCGGGCGCAAAGGTTCGTCCTACGGTTCGCGTGAGCAGGGTCGCTACGCGCAAGAGTTCTACACCGTGGTGAAAACCTCCTATATCGGCTCGTAACACGCAACACCGGTCGGCGCCGCGCATCGGCGCCGACCGTACAAATTGAATTCCCGTATAAAAATAAATAGTGGAAGTAGATGACATGCAAGAAACCAAGCCGACCCGCGTCCGCTATTTGATCCTGCTCATGCTGTTTTTGGTGACGACGATCAACTATGCCGACCGCGCAACTATCGCCATCGCCGGCTCCAGCCTGCAGAAAGACCTCGGCATTGACGCCGTTACCCTCGGTTATATCTTCTCCGCTTTCGGTTGGGCCTACGTGGCCGGGCAGATTCCCGGCGGCTGGCTGCTCGACCGTTTTGGCTCGAAAAAAATCTATGCCTTGAGCATCTTCACCTGGTCGTTGTTCACCGTGCTGCAAGGCTATGTCGGTGAATTTGGCCTGTCGACCGCCGTGGTCGCGTTGTTCATGCTGCGCTTTTTGGTAGGGTTGGCCGAAGCGCCTTCTTTCCCTGGCAACGCCCGCATCGTCGCCGCCTGGTTCCCCACCGCGGAACGCGGCACCGCCTCGGCGATCTTCAACTCGGCGCAATATTTCGCCACCGTGTTGTTCGCACCGCTGATGGGTTGGATCGTCTACCGCTTTGGCTGGCAGCACGTGTTCATCGTGATGGGCGTGATCGGCATCATCTTCTCGCTGATCTGGCTGAAGATCATTCACAGCCCGCGCCAGCACCCAATGATCAACGAGGCCGAGTTCAATCACATCGCTTCGAACGGCGCGATGGTCGACATGGACCAGGACAAAGGCAAAGGCAAGAAAACCGATGGTCCGAAGTGGGACTACATTCGCCAACTGCTGACCAACCGCATGATGCTCGGCGTGTACCTGGGCCAATACTGCATCAACGGCATCACTTACTTCTTCCTGACCTGGTTCCCGGTGTACTTGGTGCAGGAACGCGGCATGACCATCCTCAAGGCCGGTTTCATCGCGTCCTTGCCGGCCATCTGCGGCTTCATTGGTGGTGTGCTTGGCGGAGTGATTTCCGACTACCTGCTGCGCAAGGGCCACTCGCTGACCTTCGCCCGCAAGGCGCCGATTATTGCCGGTCTGCTGGTGTCCAGCAGCATCGTGGCGTGCAACTACGTCGACATCGAATGGATGGTGGTGGGCTTCATGGCCTTGGCCTTCTTCGGCAAAGGCGTGGGCGCATTGGGTTGGGCCGTGGTATCCGACACCTCGCCAAAACAGATCGCCGGCTTGAGCGGCGGCCTGTTCAATACCTTCGGCAACCTGGCATCGATCACCACGCCAATCGTCATCGGCTACATCATCAGCGCCACCGGTTCGTTCAAATGGGCCCTGGTGTTCGTCGGTTGCAATGCGTTGGTGGCGGTGTTCAGCTACCTGGTCATCGTGGGCCCGATCAAGCGTGTCGTGCTCAAGGAGCCAACGGCCAAGGATGCCGATATTTCCAGCCTGTCTGAAGCCAAATCCTGAGGAGCGGCATCGATGCAACTGATTGAACATGCCGATTCGCCCCGTTACATCCGCCTGCACGAGCGGGACAACGTGGTGATTGTCGTCAACGACCAGGGTGTACCGGCCGGGACCGAATTCCCGGACGGCCTGGTCACCGTGGACTTCGTCCCGCAGAGCCACAAAGTCACCCTGGTGGACATTCCCGAGGGTGGCGAGGTCATTCGCTACGGCCAGGTCATTGGCTACGCGCTGCAACCGATCCCCCGTGGCAGTTGGGTCAAGGAAGACCAGTTGCGCATGCCTACCGCACCACCGTTGGACAGCTTGCCGCTGTCCACCGATGTGCCGGCGGCCGATGCGCCGCTGGAGGGCTACACCTTCGAGGGTTATCGCAACGCCGACGGTACCGTCGGCACACGCAACATCCTGGGCATCACCACCACGGTGCAGTGCGTGACCGGGGTGCTGGACCATGCGGTCAAGCGCATCAAGGACGAGCTGCTGCCCAAGTACCCGAACGTCGATGACGTGGTGGCCCTGACCCACAGCTATGGCTGCGGCGTGGCGATCACCGCCACCGACGCCTACATCCCGATCCGCACCGTGCGCAACCTGGCGCGCAACCCGAACCTGGGTGGCGAGGCGCTGGTGATCAGCCTGGGCTGCGAGAAATTGCAGGCCGGGCAGGTGATGCATGAAGGCGACAGCTCGGTGGACCTCAGCGAGCCATGGTTGTATCGCCTGCAGGACTCCAGTCACGGTTTCACGGAAATGATCGAGCAGATCATGGAATTGGCCGAGACGCGGCTCAAGAAACTCGACCAGCGTCGCCGCGAAACCGTGCCGGCCTCGGAACTGATCCTGGGCATGCAGTGCGGCGGCAGCGATGCGTTTTCCGGCATCACCGCCAACCCGGCCCTGGGCTACGCCTCGGACTTGTTGCTGCGGGCCGGCGCGACGGTGATGTTTTCCGAAGTCACCGAAGTACGCGATGCGATCTACCTGCTGACTTCCCGGGCGCAAACCCAGGAAGTCGCGCAGGAACTGGTGCGTGAAATGGACTGGTACGACCGTTACCTGGCCAAGGGCGAAGCCGATCGCAGCGCCAACACCACGCCGGGCAACAAGAAGGGTGGGTTGTCGAACATCGTCGAGAAGTCCCTGGGCTCGATCGTCAAGTCCGGCAGCAGCGCCATCAACGGCGTGCTTGGCCCGGGCGAGCGGTTCAAGCAAAAGGGCCTGATCTTCTGTGCCACGCCGGCCAGCGATTTTGTCTGCGGCACGCTGCAATTGGCGGCGGGGATGAACCTGCACGTGTTCACCACGGGCCGGGGCACGCCGTACGGCCTGGCGATGGCGCCGGTGGTGAAGGTCTCGACCCGCACCGAACTGGCCCAGCGCTGGCCGGACCTGATCGACATCGACGCTGGCCGCATCGCCACCGGGCGCGCGACCATCGAAGAGTTGGGCTGGGAACTGTTCCACTACTACCTGGACGTGGCCAGCGGCAAGAAACAGACCTGGGCCGAACGGCACAAGCTGTTCAACGACATCACCTTGTTCAACCCGGCGCCGATTACCTGATGATTGCGTGATCGATGGAGATCCAGTGTGGGAGCGAGCTTGCTCGCGATGGGGGCGGTACATTCAGCATTGATGCCAGCTGACCCAACGCTATCGCGAGCAAGCTCGCTCCCACAGGGGGATGTGGGGTGAATATGGATTTTGTGTTCAGCGCAGGATGAATGTGGGAGCGAGCCTGCTCGCGAAGAGGCTCGACCAGACGCCAACGCCGTGAGTGGCTTATCATTAGCCACCTAACGACACCCTCTTCAAGGTCCCCGGCATGCTGGCAATTTTCCTCGAAACCCTGAACATCACCGCGCCGGTGTTTGCCATGCTGTTTCTGGGTACGTTGCTCAAGCGTATCTACTGGATCAACGACAACTTCATTCACATCGCCTCGTCCCTGGTGTTCAACGTCACCATGCCGGCGCTGTTGTTTCTTGGCATCCTGCACGCCGATCTGCACGCGGCGTTGCAACCCGATCTGCTGATCTATTTCTCGATTGCCACCCTGGTGAGTTTCGCGATGGCCTGGGGCTGGGCGATCTGGCGATGCCCGCGGGAGGATCGCGGCATCTACACCCAGGGCGCGTTTCGCGGCAATAACGGCGTGATCGGCCTGGCGTTGGCGGCCAGCATGTACGGTGACTACGGGATTTCCCTGGGGGCGATTCTCGCGGCGCTGGTGATCCTGTTCTACAACACCTTGTCGACCATCGTGCTGGCGGTCTACAGCCCGGTGATCAAGTCCGATCCGTGGAGCATCTGCAAAAGTGTGATCAGCAACCCGCTGATCATCAGCGTGATCGTCGCCGCGCCGTTCGCCTATTGGCAGATCGGTCTGCCGAACTGGTTCGAGACTTCAGCCAAGTACCTCTCGCAAATGACCTTGCCCCTGGCGCTGATCTGCATCGGCGGTACGCTGTCGCTTGCGGCCTTGCGCAAAAGCGGCAAGATGGCCCTGAGTTCGAGCCTGGTGAAGATGGTCGGTTTGCCGCTGGTGACCACGCTGGGCGCGTGGTTGTGGGGCTTTCGCGGGGCGGAGCTGGGGATTCTGTTCCTGTACTTCGGCAGCCCCACCGCCGCCGCCAGCTTCGTCATGGCCCGGGCGGCCGATGGCAACCATGAACTGGCGGCGGCGATCATCGTCATCACCACGTTGATGGCGGCGATTACCACCAACCTGGGGATCTTTGTGTTGCAGTGGGGTGGGTGGATCTAGCCCTGGATTTTGCACCGTTCTTGAGGACCAATCGCGAGCAAGCTCGCTCCCACAGTGGCTTGTGGTTATACCGCGATCTCCTGTGGGAGCGAGCTTGCTCGCGATAGCGATCTAACCGTCACTCGGCTTGGTAGCTATCGATCACTTCCTGCGCCGCCCGAAACGCATCTATCGCCGCCGGCACGCCCGCGTACACCGCGCAATGCAGCAACGCCTCGCGGATCTCTTCCACGGTGCAACCATTGTTCAACGCGCCGCGCACGTGGCCCTTCAGTTCCTGCGGACACTTGAGGGCGGTGAGGGCGGCGAGGGTGATCAGGCTGCGGGTCTTCAGCGGCAGGCCTTCGCGACTCCAGACGCTGCCCCAGGCGTGCTCGTTGACGAAGTCCTGCAGCGGCTGGGTGAACTCGGTGGCGTTGCCCAGGGCGCGGTCGACGAACGCATCGCCCATCACCTGGCGACGCATGTCCAGGCCGGTCTTCGGAGTGTCGGTCATGGCAAATCCCTCTTGTGGTGTTGGCGGCGCCAGGCGCGCACCGAGGTGAACAGCAAAAACGCGAGCAGGGCCGGCAGCACATAGAACAGCATCAGCCGCTCCAATTGGCCGGCGAGTGGCATACCGGTGGTGAACGACACCACGTGCAGCCCATAGACCGCATACAAGCCCAGGAACAGCAAACCTTCGGCGCGGGTGACGCGGTAGCCGGAATAAAACACCGGCAGGCACAGCACCGCGACGCCGAGCATCACCGGCAGGTCGAAATCCAGGGCGTTGGGCGAGACCGAGAGCGGTGAAGGCGCGGCGAGGGCGGTCACACCCAGCACGCCCAGCAAGTTGAACAGGTTGCTGCCGATCACGTTGCCCACCGCGATGTCCCGTTGGCCCCGCAGGGCGGCGATCAACGAAGTGGCGAGCTCCGGCAGCGATGTGCTGACGGCCACGATGGTCAAGCCGATGATGCGCTCCGACAAGCCCAGGTCCGTGGCCACTTCCACCGCAGCGCCCAGCAACAGGTGCCCGGCGAATACCAGCATCGCCAGGCCCGACGCGATCATCACCAGGCTTCTGGGCCAGGACACATGGGCCACTTCGCCACCCAGCGGATGCGGCCGTGCGGAGTGTCGTGACTGGCGCAACAACAGGCCCAGGTACACCGCCAGGGCTATCAACAGCAGGACGCCGTCGAGTCGGGTCAACTCCTCGTTCCAGGCCAGAATGGACACCAGCAAGCTGGCGCCGATCATCAACGGGATGTCCAGGCGCACCAGTTGGCGCGAGACGCGTAACGGAATGATCAGCGCCGAAAGCCCCAGAGTGACGAGGATGTTGAAGATACTGCTGCCGATCACGCTGCCCACGGCGATATCGGCGTTCTGCGCCAGGGTCGCCTGCAGGCTGACGGCCATTTGTGGCGCGCTGCTGCCGAAGGCAACGACGGTAAGGCCGATGATCAGTGGTCGCACCAGCAAGCGTGCCGCGAGACCGACGGCGGCGCGCACCAGCAGTTCGGCGCCGGCGATCAGCAACAGCAGGGCGCCGAACAGTTCGAGCAGGCTGAGCAGCGGTAGGGCGTTGATCAGGGAAATGGCTGGGCTCCGTCTATCAATCGTCGAGGGCTTGCACGCGCACCCGCGCAGTGCCGGTGCGCAACATGCCCAATTGCTCGGCGGCGGCGCGCGACACATCGATCAGGCGACCGCGTGTGTACGGGCCGCGATCGTTGATGCGGACCACGACGCTCTCGTCGTTGCCAAGGTTAGTGATTTTCACCCGGGTGCCGAATGGCAACTGGCGATGCGCGGCGGTCAGGCCGTGCTGGTCGAAACGCTCGCCGCTGGCGGTGCGCTTGCCATGATGCCTGGAGCCGTAATAGGAGGCGACGCCGGTCTGGTCGTAGCCGTGTGGATCAACCGTCCCGCTCTGGCTGGCACAGCCGGCCAGCAGGGACAGCAGGGCGCAGGCGCCGAGGAGACGCTTCATCAAGAGATTTCCCACATCAGTGTGGTTGTGAAAATAATTGTGGCGAGGGAGCTTGCTCCCGCTGTGCCGCGAAGCGGCCCCCAACAATCTGTTGCTAGACATAGGGGGCTGCTGCGCAGCCCAGCGGGAGCAAGCTCCCTCGCCACAGGAGACCGAGCCAGGCCGGAAGACTGGCTCCATGGCCATCAGCCTTCGAGCTTGCTTTTGAGCAATTCGTTGACCTGTTGCGGGTTGGCCTTGCCCTTGGAGGCTTTCATGGCCTGGCCGACGAAGAAGCCGAACATCTTGCCGCGCTTGGCTTCGTCTGCCGCGCGGTACTGTTCGACCTGCTCGGCGTTGGCCGCGAGCATTTCATCAAGCACGGCGCTGATCGCACCGGTGTCGGTGACCTGCTTCAAGCCGCGCTTCTCGATGATCTCGTCAGCGCTGCCTTCACCGTTAGCCATGGCCTCGAACACCATCTTGGCAATCTTGCCGGAAATGGTGTTGTCCTTGATCCGCAACAGCATGCCGCCCAGTTGCTCGGCCGAGACCGGCGACTCGTCGATCTCCAGGCCCTGCTTGTTCAACAGGCTGCCCAACTCGACCATCACCCAGTTGGCCGCCAGCTTGGCGTCGCCGCCGATGCTCACGACTTTCTCGAAGTAATCGGCCTGTTCCCGGCTGGTGGCCAAGACGTTGGCGTCGTAGCTCGACAGCCCGAACTGCGCCTGGAAACGCTCGCGTTTTTGCGGCGGCAACTCCGGCAGGGTGGCGCGTACTTCATCGAGGAACGAATTCTCGATGACCACCGGCAGCAAGTCCGGGTCGGGGAAGTAACGGTAGTCGTTGGCTTCTTCCTTGCTGCGCATCGGACGGGTCTCGTCCTTGTTCGGGTCGTACAGGCGGGTCTGCTGGATGACCTTGCCGCCGTCCTCGATCAGTTCGATCTGGCGCTGGATCTCGCTGTTGATCGCCTTCTCGATGAAGCGGAACGAGTTGACGTTCTTGATCTCGCAGCGGGTGCCGAACTCGGCCTGGCCCTTCGGACGGATCGACACGTTGCAGTCGCAACGCAGCGAGCCTTCGGCCATGTTGCCGTCGCAGATGCCCAGGTAGCGCACCAGCGCATGGATCGCCTTGACGTAGGCCACGGCTTCCTTGGCGCTGCGCATGTCCGGCTCGGAGACGATTTCCAGCAGCGGCGTGCCAGCACGGTTCAGGTCGATGCCAGTGGCACCGTTGAACTCTTCATGCAGGCTCTTGCCGGCGTCTTCTTCCAGGTGCGCGCGGGTGATGCCGACGCGCTTGACGGTGCCGTCTTCCAGGGCGATGTCCAGGTGGCCCTTGCCGACGATCGGCAGTTCCATCTGGCTGATCTGGTAGCCCTTGGGCAGGTCCGGGTAGAAGTAGTTCTTGCGGGCGAACACGTTGTGCTGGCCGATCTCGGCATCGATCGCCAGGCCGAACATTACTGCCATGCGCACCGCTTCGGCGTTGAGCACCGGCAGCACGCCGGGCATGCCCAGGTCCACCAGGCTGGCCTGGGTGTTGGGCTCGGAACCGAAAGTGGTCGAGCTACCGGAAAAGATTTTCGATCGGGTGGTGAGCTGGGTATGAATCTCCAGCCCGATCACGACTTCCCATTGCATGTGTTTCTCCTCAGAAGCCGGTTGGGGTGCGGGTGTGCCAGCCAGTATTCAATTGATACTGGTGGGCAACATTCAACAGGCGGCCTTCCTGGAAATACGGCGCGAGCAGTTGCACGCCCACCGGCAGGCCATCGACGAAACCGGCCGGCATGGACAGGCCCGGCAAGCCGGCGAGGTTGGCGGTGATGGTGTAGACGTCTTCCAGGTACTCGGCAACCGGGTCGCTGTTCTTGGCGCCGAGCTTCCAGGCCGGGTTCGGCGTGGTTGGGCCGAGGATGATGTCGACCTCGTTGAACGCGGCCATGAAATCGTTCTTCACCAGGCGACGGATTTTCTGCGCCTTGAGGTAATAAGCATCGTAGTAGCCGGCGGACAACGCGTAGGCGCCGACCATGATCCGGCGCTGCACTTCGGCGCCAAAGCCTTCGCCACGGGAGCGCTTGTACAGGTCGACCAGGTTTTCCGGGTTCTCGCAGCGATAGCCGAAGCGCACGCCGTCGAAGCGCGACAGGTTCGAGGAGGCTTCCGCCGGGGCGATCACGTAGTACGCCGGAATGGCGTGCTGCATGTTCGGCAGGCTGATTTCCTTGATCACCGCGCCGAGCTTTTCCAGCTCTTTGACGCTGTTATGGACCAGCTCGGCGATGCGCGGGTCGAGGCCGGCGCTGAAGTATTCCTTCGGCACGCCGATGCGCAGGCCTTGCAGCGAGCCGTTGAGGCTGGCGCTGTAGTCCGGAACCGGTTCATCGATGCTGGTGGAGTCGTTCGGGTCGAAGCCGGCCATGCCTTGCAGCAGGATCGCGCAGTCTTCGGCGGTGCGGGCCAGCGGGCCACCCTGGTCGAGGCTGGAGGCGTAGGCGATCATGCCCCAGCGCGAAACGCGACCGTAGGTCGGTTTCAGGCCGGTGAGGTTGGTGAACGCTGCTGGCTGGCGGATCGAGCCACCAGTGTCGGTGGCGGTGGCGGCCGGCAGCAGGCGCGCGGCCACGGCGGCGGCGGAACCGCCGGACGAACCACCCGGCACGTGTTCCAGGTTCCACGGGTTTTTCACTGCGCCGTAGTGGCTCGACTCGTTGGCCGAACCCATGGCGAATTCGTCCATGTTGGTCTTGCCCAGGGTCACGGTGCCGGCAGCGGCCAGCTTGGCGACCACGGTGGCATCGTACGGGGCCTTGAAGTTGTCGAGCATCTTCGAGCCGCAACTGGTGCGGATGCCCTGCGTGCAGAACAGGTCCTTGTGGGCAATCGGCGCGCCGAGCAGGGCGCCGCTCTCACCATTGGCGCGACGGGCGTCGGCGGCCTTGGCCTGGCTCAGGGCCAATTCTTCGGTGAGGCTGATGAAGCTGTTGAGCTGCGGATCGAGCTGGGCGATGCGCGCCAGCAGGGCCTTGGTCAGCTCTTCGGAGGAAAACTTTTTGTCGGCGAGTCCGCGGGCGATCTCGGCCAGGGTCATGTGATGCATGAGAGGCTCTTTCCCTTTAGTCGATGACTTTCGGAACCAGGTACAGGCCGTTTTCGACCGCTGGCGCGATGGACTGGTAGGCCTCGCGGTGATTGGACTCGGTCACGACGTCGGCGCGCAGGCGCTGGCTGGCTTCCAGTGGGTGGGCCAGCGGTTCGATACCGTCGGTATTGACCGCTTGCATTTCGTCGACCAGCCCGAGAATGCTGTTCAGGGCAGAAGTGATGTGTGGAAGATCGGCTTCATTGAGGCCCAGACAGGCCAGATGAGCGATTTTTTCCACGTCGGAGCGTTCAAGCGCCATGGGATTCTCCAGTGGAAAACAAAACGGACGCAGTCGGTCCGTGTGTTAGATTGTCGGAACACTACCGCATTTCTACGGCGCTACCGCCGCGATTTCGAGGTTTGGTGCACAGAAAAGCGGCCAATTTAACATATTGGCGCCTTGCCCAAAATCCCTGTCGTTGTTAGAGTTTGCCGCACTTTTTTACCCACGCGTTGCCTAGGGTCCCTTTCCCATGTTCAAGAAACTGCGTGGCATGTTTTCCAGCGATCTTTCCATCGACCTGGGCACTGCCAACACCCTTATTTACGTGCGCGAGCGCGGTATCGTCCTGAATGAACCCTCGGTCGTGGCCATCCGCACCCACGGTAACCAGAAAAGTGTCGTGGCTGTCGGTACGGAAGCCAAGCGCATGCTGGGCCGTACACCGGGCAACATTGCAGCCATTCGCCCAATGAAAGACGGCGTGATCGCCGACTTCAGCGTCTGCGAAAAGATGCTGCAGTACTTCATCAACAAGGTTCACGAAAACAGTTTCCTGCAGCCCAGCCCTCGTGTGCTGATCTGCGTGCCCTGCAAGTCCACCCAGGTGGAGCGTCGCGCCATCCGTGAATCGGCCCTTGGTGCCGGTGCCCGTGAAGTGTTCCTGATCGAAGAGCCAATGGCTGCGGCCATCGGTGCCGGCCTGCCGGTGGAAGAAGCCCGCGGTTCGATGGTTGTCGACATCGGTGGCGGTACCACTGAAATCGCGCTGATCTCCCTCAATGGTGTGGTCTACGCCGAATCCGTACGTGTGGGCGGCGACCGTTTCGACGAAGCGATCATCACTTACGTGCGTCGCAACTACGGCAGCCTGATCGGCGAATCCACCGCCGAGCGCATCAAGCAGGAAATCGGCACGGCCTACCCGGGCGGCGAAGTACGCGAAGTCGACGTTCGCGGTCGCAACCTGGCTGAAGGCGTTCCACGCGCGTTCACCCTCAACTCCAACGAAGTGCTCGAAGCGCTGCAAGAGTCGCTGGCGACCATCGTCCAGGCGGTCAAGAGCGCCCTCGAGCAGTCCCCGCCGGAGCTGGCGTCGGACATCGCCGAGCGCGGCCTGGTGCTGACCGGTGGTGGCGCGCTGCTGCGTGACCTCGACAAGCTGCTGGCCCAGGAAACCGGCCTGCCGGTGATTGTCGCCGAAGACCCGCTGACCTGCGTTGCCCGCGGCGGTGGCCGTGCATTGGAAATGATGGACAAGCACACCATGGACTTGCTCTCCAGCGAATAAGCCTGGCGGGATGGTCTATGTTGTTCGCTCCCGGGCAGCACTTTGCAGTGCTGCCTGTTGGCGTTTATCTTCTGTCATTCGTATCCAGGCCGGTTTGATGCCGTATGAATAAAGAAAACATTTGCCTGGGAGGAGCGGCCTATTAAACCGCTTTTTGCCAAAGGCCCCTCATTGGGTGTGCGCCTGTTGGTGTTGGCCGTGCTATCGGTTGCGCTGATGGTGGTGGATGCCCGTTTCACGCTGCTCAAGCCAGTGCGCAGCCAGATGTCGCTGGTGTTGATGGAGTCCTACTGGATCACCGACCTGCCGCAACGGTTGTGGCAGGGTGTGGCCAGTCAGTTTGGCAGCCGGACCGAACTGGTCGCCGAAAACGAAAAACTCAAGACCGAAAACCTGCTGTTGCAGGGCCGCATGCAGAAATTGGCGGCCCTCACCGAGCAGAACGTTCGGCTGCGCGAGTTGCTCAACTCTTCCGCGCTGGTCAACGAGAAGGTCGAAGTGGCCGAGTTGATCGGCATGGACCCCAACCCGTTCACCCACCGCATCATCATCAACAAGGGCGAGCGCGACGGCGTCGTCCTCGGCCAGCCGGTGCTCGATGCCCGTGGCCTGATGGGGCAGGTGGTGGAGTTGATGCCCTATACCTCCCGTGTCCTGCTGTTGACCGACACCACCCACAGCATTCCCGTGCAAGTCAATCGCAACGGCTTGCGGGCGATTGCCAGTGGGACCGGCAACCCGGAACGCCTGGAATTGCGGCACGTGGCCGACACAGCCGACATCAAGGAAGGCGACCTGCTGGTCAGCTCCGGCCTCGGCCAGCGATTCCCTGCCGGTTATCCGGTGGCGACGGTCAAGGAAGTCATCCACGATTCCGGCCAGCCGTTTGCCATCGTTCGCGCGGTTCCGACCGCCGCGCTGAACCGCAGCCGTTACCTGCTGCTGGTGTTCAGCGACAACCGCACGCCTGAAGAACGGGCGAACGATGCGGCCGTGGCCCAGGAAGCCCAGGACCGGCAGGGTGGCGATTCGGCCACGCCGCCCGCGCCTGCGCCGGTCCCGGCCACCGTGCCCAAGCCCCAGGTGACAACGCCCGCTGCAACGACGCCGGCCACCACGCCCCCGGCCGCACCCGCTGCGACACCTGCCAAGCCGACCGCTCACCAGCCGGTTGCGCGCCAGCCGGCGAGCCAACCTGCGAAGCCCGCGGCCAAGCCACCGGCCTCGACGCCCGCCGCTACGCCTGCCACCAGGGGAGCACGAGAAGAATGAGCAGTACTCGATCCGGTAACGGCTGGATGGTCTGGCTGACCTTCGCCATCGGCCTGTTGCTCAGCGTTTCACCGCTGCCGCAGTTCATGGAAATCCTGCGCCCGCTGTGGCTGGCCTTGCTGCTGGCCTTCTGGGCCCTGGCCTTGCCGCACAAGGTCGGCATGGTCACGGCCTGGTGCCTGGGGCTGGCCGAAGACGTGCTTTATGGCACGTTGTTGGGCCAGAACGCGCTGATCCTGACCTTGATCACGTTCCTGGTGCTCTCGTTGCAACAACGCCTGCGGATGTTCCCGATGTGGCAGCAGAGCTTGGTGATCCTGGTGATCTTTGGCCTGGCGCAACTGGTGCAGCTATGGCTCAGCGCGCTGACCGGCAACCGCCAGCCTACCCTGGCGCTGGTCCTGCCGGCCCTGGTCAGTGCCTTGCTCTGGCCATGGATAAGCTTCGGTTTACGCGGCTTGCGCCTGCGTTTCAAAATCAACTGATTCGGTCAGGCATTGGCCCGTACCTTGGAAGGGAGATGTCTTGATGAAACCGCTTTACCTCGCCTCAGGCTCGCCGCGTCGACGTGAACTGCTTACGCAGATTGGCGTCCCGTTTACCGCCATCAGTGCGGACATCGACGAAACTCCCTTCGATCATGAAACCCCATCGGCCTATGTCGAACGCTTGGCGCGCGGCAAGGCCGGGGCTGGACGACGTGCCCTGGCAACCGACATCGATGGCTGCGTGTTGGGCGCCGATACCGCTGTTGTGCTGGACGGGCGAATTCTTGGCAAGCCTCAGGATCAGGCCGACGCCGTGTCGATGCTCCAGGGCCTTTCCGGTCGCGATCATGAAGTATTGACGGCCATTGCCGTGCTGGACGGACAGCGTTGCGAATCCCGTGTGGTTCGCAGTCGGGTGAGTTTCCGCCCGATCACCGAACAGGAAGCGCTGGCCTACTGGGCCAGCGGCGAACCCCGGGACAAGGCCGGCGGCTATGGTATCCAGGGGTTGGGTGCGGTGTTCGTCGCCGGGCTCGAAGGCAGTTATTCGGCGGTGGTCGGCCTGCCATTGTGCGAAACCGCGGAACTGCTGGGCCATTTCGGCATACCCTGTTGGCAAAACTTGAGCGCGCGCTGAGCGCTGACTGACTTGATGCGGCCATAATCGTGAATATGCCTGAACGAGACCCTGCCATGAGTGAAGAGATCCTGATCAACATCACGCCGATGGAATCGCGCGTGGCGGTGGTTGAAAACGGTGTCCTGCAAGAGGTCCATGTCGAGCGTACGCAGAAACGTGGCATTGTCGGGAATATCTACAAGGGCAAGGTGGTGCGTGTGCTGCCGGGCATGCAGGCGGCCTTCGTCGACATCGGGCTGGATCGAGCGGCATTCATTCATGCGTCGGAAATTTCCATGCGCGAAGGGCCGGCCGTGGAGAGCATCAGTGCGCTGGTCCATGAGGGGCAGAGCCTCGTCGTGCAAGTCACCAAGGACCCCATCGGCTCCAAGGGCGCGCGCCTGACCACCCAGCTGTCGATTCCATCGCGCTACCTCGTGTATATGCCGCGCACGGCCCATGTCGGCATTTCCCTGAAGATCGAGGACGAAGCCGAGCGCGAGCGTCTCAAGAAAGTCGTCAGCGATTGCGTGGAGAAAGAAGGGATCAAGGAGGCGGGCGGCTTCATCCTGCGCACCGCAGCCGAAGGCGCCGGTGCGGATGAGATCCTCATGGATATCCGCTACCTGCGCAGGCTCTGGGACCAGATCGCCGCGCAGATCAAGACCATCGCCACCCCCAGCGTGATCTACGAAGACCTCGGCCTGGCGCTGCGGACCCTGCGCGACCTGGTCAGCCCGAAGATCGAGAAAATTCGCATCGATTCCCGGGAAACCTTCCAGCGAACCACCCAATTCGTCGCCGAACTGATGCCGGAAATTGCCGATCGCCTGGAGCACTACCCAGGCGAACGGCCGATTTTCGACCTCTACGGTGTCGAAGATGAAATCCAGCGTGCACTGGAGCGCAAGGTGCCGCTCAAGTCTGGCGGTTACCTGGTGGTCGATCCGGCCGAGGCGATGAGCACCATCGACGTCAACACCGGTGCCTTTGTCGGTCATCGCAATCTCGAGGAGACCATCTTCAAGACCAATCTTGAAGCGGCGACCGCCATTGCCCGGCAACTGCGCCTGCGTAACCTTGGCGGGATCATCATCATCGATTTCATCGACATGGAAGATGAAGAGCACCAGCGCCAGGTGCTGCGCACGTTGGAAAAACAGTTGGAGCGCGATCACGCCAAGACCAACATCATTGGCATCACCGAGCTGGGCCTGGTGCAGATGACCCGCAAGCGCACCCGCGAAAGCCTGGAGCAGGTGCTGTGCGAACCGTGCAGCAGTTGCCAGGGGCGGGGCAAGCTCAAGACCCCGGAAACCGTGTGTTACGAAATCTTCCGGGAAATTCTTCGGGAGGCGCGCGCCTACCAGGCCACTGGCTATAGAGTGTTGGCGAACCAGAAAGTGGTGGACCGCCTGCTCGATGAGGAGTCAGGCAACGTGGCGGAACTGGAGGCTTTTATCGGACGCACGATTCGTTTCCAGGTGGAAACCATGTACTCCCAGGAACAATACGACGTGGTGTTGCTCTGAAGCGGCGTGTGGAGTGGCGAGGCCGCCAATCTGAATGCCTTTGCCTGGGGAGGCTGCTGACATGGAGCGCCTGACACGCCTTCTGGCTACCCTGACGCGCTGGGGCTTGGGCCTGTGTGCTCTGTTGCTGGTATTGCTGGCGTTGTACGTCAGCCTCGGTCGGGAACTCGTCCCGCTGGTGGCCGAATACCGTGGCGACCTGGAAACTCGCGCCAGCGAAGCCTTGGGCATGCCCGTGCACGTCGGCAACCTCGACGGGAGCTGGAGCGCCCTGGCGCCGATACTGGCGGCGCGTGACGTGGTGGTCGGCGACGGCGCCAATGCCTTGCACCTGGATCAAGTACGCGTCGTGCCCGATCTATGGGACAGCCTGCTGACGCGCCAGGTGCGCATCGCTCATTTGGAAATCAGTGGGCTGAAGATCAGCCTCAAGGAAGGCGAAGACGGCAAGTGGGCCCTGGAAGGTCTGCCCGTGCGGGATGATCAGCCCCTCGATCCTCAACAGTTGCTGGACCGGATGCAGATCGTCTCGAAGCTGTCGGTACTCGACAGCCAGGTCACCTTGCAACCATTGGATCAGCCGCCGCTGAGCCTGACCTACGTCGGCCTGAGCTTGCGCACCGGCCCCACGCGCCAGCGATTGGATGCCCGCCTGACGCTGCCTGACGGCCAGCCCGTGGCGGTGAACGTGCGCACGCGGATCCGAGCCAGCGACTGGAAAAATGGCGAGGCTGATGCCTACCTGAGCCTGCCGCAAAGTGATTGGTCCAAATGGCTGCCGAAGCGCCTGACCCAACAATGGAATTTTTCCGAGATCAAGGCCGGTGGTGAGTTCTGGCTCAGTTGGGGGGCGGGCACGGTGCAAAGCGCGGCCGTGCGACTGAACGCGCCGCAGCTGCAGGGCGCCTACGCTGACCGCAAACCGGTACAGATCCAGAACCTGGCCCTCAACGGATACTTCCAGCGCGGTAGCCAAGGATTCAATGCGACGCTCGACACCTTGGCGATGAGCCTGGGGGACGCCCGTTGGGAATCGCGCCTGCAACTACAGCAAAGCGACGCCACCGATAAAGCCGAGGAACGTTGGCACCTGGAGGCCGATCGTCTCGACCTGACCCCGCTGACGCCGTTGCTCAATGCCTTGGCGCCGTTGCCGGAGGGCGTCGCCACGGCGATCGATCGGCTCAAGGTAACCGGTGGCCTGCGTAATGTGCTGGTGGACTTTCGTCCACAGAACACCGGCGACCAGAAAGTCAGCTTTGCCACCAACCTGGACACGGTGGGCTTTGACGCCTATCACGGTGCTCCGGCGGCGCGCAACGTTTCCGGCAGCCTCAGCGGTGACCTGGGCGGCGGCGAACTGCGCATGGACAGCAAGGATTTCTCCCTGCACCTGGCGCCGATCTTCGCCAAGCCCTGGCAATACCTGCAAGCCAACGCCCGGTTGACCTGGAAGCTCGACAAGCAGGGCTTCACCCTGATCGCGCCCTACCTGAAGGTGCTGGGGGAGGAAGGCCGGATTGCCGGCGATTTCCTGATTCGTCTGCATTTCGACCACAGCCAGGAAGACTACATGGACCTGCGGGTCGGCCTGGTGGATGGCAACGGACGCTATACCGGCAAGTACCTGCCGGCCGTCCTCAGCCCGGCGCTGGACGAGTGGCTGCGCACGGCAATCGTCAAGGGCGCGGTGGACGAAGGTTTTTTCCAGTACCAGGGTTCGCTGAACAAAGGTGCCGAGGACGCAGCCCGCAGCATCAGCCTGTTTTTCAAGGTGCATGATGCCGAGTTGGCCTTCCAGCCGGGCTGGCCTTCGGTCAGCAAGGTCAGCGGCGATGTGTTTGTCGAAGACAGTGGCGTGCGCATTTTCGCCAGCCAGGGGCAACTGCTCGATACCCAGGTGAAAGACGTTTCGGTGAATATCCCCCATGTTCCCAGTGGACAGAGCTCTCATCTGCTGCTGGATGGCGGGTTTGCCGGAGGATTGGGCGATGGGCTGAAGATCCTCCAGACCGCGCCTATCGGTACGGCCGAGACGTTCGCCGGCTGGGAAGGCGAGGGTGCGCTGCAGGGCAGCGTGAAGCTCGATATTCCGCTGGTCAAAGGCGAGCAACCGAAAATCCTGGTGGATTTCGCCACTGACAAGGCTCGGCTCAAGCTGAGCGAGCCGGCGCTTGAGCTGACCGAACTCAAGGGTGATTTCCGCTTCGACAGCAGCAAGGGATTGAGCGGCAAGACCATCGCGGCCAGGGCGTTCGACCGACCTGTGACTGCGCAGATTTTCGCCGAGGGCCGCGCCGGTGCGCTCAATACGCGGGTGACCGCATCGGGACGGGTCGAGGTGAAGAAACTCACCGATTGGTTGAGCGTGACTCAGCCATTGCCCGTCTCCGGGGTGGTTCCGTATCAGCTTCAGGTGATCCTCGACGGCGCCGACAGCCAGTTGTCGGTCAGCTCCAACCTCAAGGGTGTGGCGGTGGACTTGCCGGCACCCTTCGGGATGGCCGCCGATGTCGGGCGCGACACAGTGTTCCGTATGACGCTGCAGGGGCCGGAGCGGCGGTATTGGGTGAATTACGGCGACCTGGCCAGCTTCACTTATGCCGCGCCGAGCGGGAAGGTCGCCGACGGTCGCGGTGAACTGCTGCTGGGTTCCGGTGAGGCAGTATTGCCTGGCGGCAAGGGACTGCGACTGCGAGGCACGCTGTCGGAACTGGACGTGAGCCCCTGGCAGGATCTGTTGAGCAAATACGCCGGCCAGGACCCGGGCGGCAGTGCCCGGCAAGTGCTCAGCAGCGCCGACCTGAAAGTGGGCAAGCTCACGGCCATGGGTACGACGCTGGACGAGGCTTCGGTGCAGTTGGACCGCAAGCCGGACGCCTGGGCCCTGCGGCTTGACAGCCAGCAGGCCAAGGGCAGCGTCAGCCTGCCGGATGCGAAAGCCGCCCCGATCGGCATCAAGCTGGATTATGTGCGCCTGCCGGCTGTGGACCCAACGGTGCAGGCCGACGAAAACGCCCCGGATCCTCTGGCCACGGTCGATCCCGGCAAGATTCCAGCGATGGACATCGCCATCGACCAGTTGTTCCAAGGTCCTGATCTGATCGGCGCCTGGTCATTGAAGGTGCGCCCCACCGGCAAGGGTATTGCGTTGAACGACCTGGACATGGGCCTCAAGGGCATGGTGTTGAACGGCAACGGCGCCTGGGAAGGCGTACCCGGTTCCACCAGCAGTTGGTACAAGGGCCGTATCAAGGGCAAGAATCTGGCTGATGTCCTGAAAGGGTGGGGGTTCGCGCCGAGTGTGACCAGCCAGGAATTTCGCCTGGATGTGGACGGTCGCTGGCCCGGTTCGCCGGCCTGGGTTGCCACCAAGCGTTTCTCCGGCAGTCTCGATGCGTCATTGAGCAAGGGCCAGTTCGTCGAGGTCGAAGGCAGTGCCCAGGCACTGCGGGTATTTGGCCTGTTGAACTTCAACTCCATCGGCCGGCGCTTGCGCCTGGATTTTTCCGACCTGTTCGGTAAAGGGCTGAGCTATGACCGGGTCAAGGGGTTGCTGGTGGCGAGCGACGGCGTATACGTCACGCGTGAGCCCATCACCCTCACGGGACCGTCGAGCAACCTTGAGCTCAACGGTACGCTGGACATGGTCACCGACCGGGTTGACGCCAAGCTTCTGGTGACCTTGCCGGTGACGAACAACCTGCCGATCGCCGCGCTGATCGTCGGCGCTCCGGCGGTGGGCGGGGCGTTGTTTTTGATCGACAAGCTGATCGGTGACCGCGTAGCGCGTTTTGCCAGCGTAAGATATGACGTCAAGGGACCGTGGAAAGAACCGAAGATCAGCTTCGACAAGCCGTTCTGACAGGTTAACGCGAGTCCCTGTGGGAGCGAGCTTGCTCGCGATAGCGGTGGGTCAGCAAAGGAAATGTGACTGAAACACCGCTATCGCGAGCAAGCTCGCTCCCACAGGGGCAGTGATGTAAAAAGTGAGGGAAGCACCATGCCAGTCGCCGTGATTCAAATGGTCAGCCAAAGCGATGTGCTCGCCAACCTGGCTCGTGCCCGTGTGCTGCTGGAGCAGGCTGCGGCGGGTGGCGCAAGGCTGGCGGTGCTGCCTGAAAACTTCGCCGCCATGGGCCGGCGGGACGTGGCGCAGATCGGTCGCGACGAAGCCTTTGGTCAGGGGCCGATCCTGCCCTGGTTGAAACAGGTCGCCCGCGACCTCAGGTTATGGATTGTCGCCGGTACATTGCCGTTGCCGCCCGTAGACCAGCCCGAGGCCAAGGCCCATGCCTGTTCGTTGCTGGTGGACGACCAGGGCCAGATCGTGGCGCGCTATGACAAGTTGCACCTGTTCGACGTGGACGTGGCGGACAATCGCGGGCGCTACCGCGAATCCGATGACTATGCTTATGGCGGCAACGTGGTCGTTGCCGATACCCCCGTGGGCCGGGTGGGCCTGACGGTGTGTTACGACCTGCGTTTCCCTGAACTCTATAGCGAGTTGCGGGCCGCCGGAGCCGAATTGATCACCGCGCCTTCGGCGTTCACCGCGGTGACCGGCGCTGCCCACTGGGACGTGCTGATCCGCGCCCGGGCCATCGAAACCCAGTGTTACCTGCTGGCGGCCGCCCAGGGCGGGGTGCATCCGGGGCCAAGGGAAACCTTTGGCCATGCTGCGATTGTCGATCCATGGGGGCGGATGCTGGCGCAACAGGATCAAGGCGAGGCCGTGCTATTGGCTGAACGCGACAGCAATGAACAGGCGTCCATCCGGGCGCGCATGCCGGTGGCGAACCACCGGCGCTTTTTCTCGCAGGGCGCGCGACAGCGACCTGTCCAAGACGACGAATTCAAGGCGTAAAACATATGAGCGGGTTGTTGTCCTCTGTCAGTGAACACCTTTTAGCCCCCGGCGGCGTAACCCTGGAAAGCCTGCAAGGCGTGCTGGGCGACCTGGCCGGTCCGGGCATCGATGCCGCCGACCTGTATTTCCAGGGCCAGATCTCCGAGTCATGGTCGCTGGAAGACGGCATCGTCAAGGAAGGCAGTTTCAACCTCGACCAAGGCGTGGGCGTGCGGGCCCAGTCCGGGGAAAAAACCGGTTTCGCCTACAGCAATGCCATCACCCTCGAAGCCCTCGGCGCAGCGGCCCGTGCGGCTCGCTCGATCTCCCGGGCCGGGCAGAACGGCACGGTCCAGGCGTTCAGCAGCCAGGACGTGGCCCAGTTGTACGCACCGGACAATCCGTTGGAAGTCATGAGCCGTGCCGAGAAAGTCGAGTTGCTCAAGCGCATCGACGTCGCCACCCGCGCCCTCGACCCGCGTATCCAGCAGGTTTCGGTGAGCATGGCCGGGGTCTGGGAGCGGATCCTGGTGGCTTCCACCGACGGCGGCCTGGCGGCGGATGTGCGGCCGCTGGTGCGCTTCAACGTCAGCGTGATCGTCGAGCAGAACGGCCGGCGCGAGCGCGGCGGTCATGGCGGCGGCGGGCGTACCGACTACCGTTATTTCCTCAGCGAAGACCGCGCCATGGGCTACGCCCGCGAAGCGCTGCGCCAGGCGCTGGTCAACCTGGAAGCGATCCCGGCCCCGGCCGGCACCTTGCCAGTCGTACTCGGGTCCGGCTGGTCCGGCGTGTTGCTGCACGAAGCCGTCGGCCACGGCCTGGAAGGTGACTTCAATCGCAAGGGTAGCTCGGCCTACAGCGGACGCATGGGCGAGATGGTGGCCTCGAAACTCTGCACCATTGTCGATGACGGTACGCTGGCCGGCCGTCGTGGCTCCCTGAGCGTCGATGACGAGGGCACGCCGACCGAGTGCACAACATTGATCGAGAACGGCGTGCTCAAAGGCTACATGCAAGACAAGCTCAACGCCCGCCTCATGGGCGTGGCCCGCACCGGCAACGGTCGTCGCGAGTCCTACGCACACTTGCCGATGCCGCGCATGACCAATACCTACATGCTGGGCGGCCAGAGCGATCCGGCGGAAATCATCGCGTCGGTGAAGAAGGGCATCTATTGCGCCAACCTCGGCGGCGGCCAGGTGGACATCACCAGCGGCAAGTTTGTGTTTTCCACCAGCGAGGCCTACCTGATCGAAGATGGCAAGATCACTGCGCCAGTCAAGGGTGCAACCCTGATCGGCAACGGGCCGGAGGCGATGAGCAAGGTGTCGATGGTCGGTAACGACCTGGCGCTGGACAGCGGCGTGGGCACGTGCGGAAAGGACGGGCAATCGGTGCCGGTGGGCGTCGGCCAGCCGACCCTGAAGATCGATGCGATTACCGTGGGTGGCACGGGTGCATGAAAATATCCAAGGACTTGGATGAATCATCGTGGCGAGGGAGCTTGCTCCCGCTGGGCTACGCAGTAGCCCCGATGCGGTTGCTACGCAACCGAGCGGGAGCAGGCTCCCTCGCCACGATGACAATCACCCCATGAGGGGAAGTGAAGCGGATGGCGATCAGCGCAGACCGCGCTGAGTCTCGTCCAGCTCACGGATGTATTTGAAGATTTTACGGCTCGACGCCGGTGGCTTGTTCTGTGCCAGTTCGTGCTGGGCCTGACGAATCAGGGAGCGCAACTGCTGGCGATCGGCCTCCGGGTAGTCAATGACGAATTTTTCCAAGGTGCCGTCGTCGCCTGCGATCAAGCGATCGCGCCAGCGTTCCAGGTTGTGGAAACGTTCGTTGTACTGCCGGGTGGAGGCATCGAGCTGGTCGAGCAGAACGAGGATGGCGTCAGTGTCTTGGTCGCGCATCAGTTTGCCGATGAATTGCAGGTGCCGTTTACGCGCGATATTCGCGGTGTGCTTGGGCGCATCGGCCAAAGCCCGGCGCAAGGCGTCGGTCAGGGGCAGCTTGGCCAGCAAGTCAGGCTTGAGTGTTGTCAGGCGCTCGCCGAGGTCAACCAGAGCATGCAGCTCGCGTTTGACCTGGGATTTGCTTTTTTCACCCTCGTAGAGGGAGTCGTCGTAAGAATCAACCATGGTGGCAGTCCGCAAAGAAACGCCGCCATGATAACCAGTCGGGGGCCGGTTGTCCGGCCCGGTCGCTCGAAGGCCAAGGGATTGTATGAAAAAACGTCCAGGCGCTTTGCGTACAAAACCGTTACCGAAAGCAGAATTTGAGTGGAGAACACCATGAGTGCAGTTCAAAGCGTCGGCCCGCAGGCATTGCCGGCACTGCAGGAACAAGTCGAGCAGATTCTCGCCGAGGCCAAGCGACAAGGCGCCAGCGCCTGTGAAGTGGCGGTATCGCTGGAGCAGGGACTGTCGACTTCGGTGCGCCAGCGCGAGGTGGAAACCGTCGAATTCAACCGTGACCAGGGTTTCGGCATTACCTTGTATGTAGGCCAGCGCAAGGGCTCGGCCAGCACCTCGGCCAGCGGTCCTGACGCGATTCGTGAAACCGTCGCCGCGGCACTGGCGATAGCCAAGCACACTTCCGAAGACGAGGCCTCGGGTTTGGCCGATGCTGCGCTGATGTGCAAGGATCTGAAGGACTTCGATCTATTCCATGCTTGGGATATCACGCCCGAGCAAGCCATTGAGCAAGCGCTGCGCTGCGAAGCCGCGGCATTCGACGCCGATAGCCGGATCAAGAATGCCGACGGCACGACGCTTAACACCCACCAGGGCTGCCGAGTCTATGGCAACAGCCATGGGTTTATTGGCGGTTACGCATCGACCCGCCACAGCCTGAGTTGCGTGATGATCGCCGAGGCCGACGGCCAGATGCAGCGCGATTACTGGTATGACGTGAACCGCCAGGGTTCGTTGCTGGCGGACCCGGTCAGCATCGGCCAGAAAGCCGCGCAACGGGCAGCTAGTCGACTGGGCGCTCGACCGGTACCGACCTGCGAGGTGCCAGTGCTGTTTTCCGCGGAGTTAGCCGGAGGCCTGTTTGGCAGCTTCCTGTCGGCGGTGTCCGGCGGCAATCTGTATCGCAAGTCGTCGTTCCTCGAAGGCGCGTTGGGCCAGAAACTTTTCCCTGAATGGATGACCATCGACGAGCGCCCACACCTGATGCAAGCCATGGGCAGTTCGGCGTTCGACGGTGATGGGCTGGCGACCTACGCCAAGCCGTTCGTGGAAAACGGCGAACTGGTTTCATACATCCTGGGTACGTATTCGGGCCGCAAACTCGGCATGCCGAGCACCGCCAATGCGGGCGGCGTGCACAACCTGTTCGTCACTCACGGTGAAGAAGACCAGGCGGCATTGTTGCGGCGCATGGGGCGTGGCCTGCTGGTCACCGAATTGATGGGCCATGGCCTGAACATGGTCACCGGGGATTATTCCCGTGGCGCGGCGGGTTTCTGGGTTGAGAATGGCGAAATCCAATTCCCGGTCCAGGAAGTCACTATCGCGGGGAACATGCGTGACATGTTCAAGCAGATCGTGGCGGTGGGGAACGACTTGGAACTGCGCAGCAACATCCGCACCGGCTCGGTGTTGATCGAGCGTATGACGGTCGCGGGTAGCTGATATTCAGGACACAAAAAAGGCGTGTCACCCATTTGGGTGACGCGCCTTTTTTGTGTCGATTAGAACCATGGCAAGACCGTTTCTGTGGCGAGGGAGCTTGCTCCCGCTGGGCCGCGAAGCGACCCCAACATCTTGCGGCCGCTGCGCAGCCGAGCGGGAGCAAGCTCCCTCGCCACAGAATGACCTTGGGCCCAGAGGAGTTATTCCCCCTCGTCGAAATAATTGTTGATCAGCGCCACCAAGGCATCCATCGCTTCCTGCGCCTGTTCGCCTTCGGTGCTCAGGTGGATCTTGGTGCCCTTGCCCGCGGCGAGCATCATCATTGCCATGATGCTTTTACCGTCGACGGTGCTCTCGGGCGTGCGCCCGACACGGATGGTGGTATCAGGAAACTGACCCGCCACACCCACGAATTTCGCCGATGCCCGGGCATGCAAACCCAGCTTGTTGATGATTTCAATTTCCCGAGCAGGCATCGCGGTGTGAATCCTTTAGCTGAGGTCGCGGTGGCGAACCTGGACGTTCTTCAGGGATTGTTGCAGGAGTTGACCCAGGCGCTCGGTCAGGTAGACGGAACGGTGATGACCACCGGTACAGCCAATGGCGATCGTGACATAGGCTCGGTTGCTCGCTGCGAAGCGGGGCAGCCATTTGAGCAGGTAACTGGAAATGTCCTGGAACATTTCCTCGACGTCCGGTTGGGCGGCGAGGTAGTCGATTACTGGCTGGTCCAGCCCGGACTGCTCGCGCAGCTCCGGTTTCCAATAAGGGTTGGGCAGGCAGCGAACATCAAACACCAGGTCGGCATCGACCGGCATGCCGCGCTTGAAACCGAACGACTCGACGAGAAATGCCGTTCCCGGTTCAGGCTGGTTCAGCAGGCGCAACTTGATGGTGTCGCGCAACTGATAGAGATTGAGGTTCGTGGTGTTGACCTTGAGGTCGGCCAAATCGGCAATGGGTCCGAGCAGTTGGCTCTCGTCATGGATCGCTTCAGCCAGGGAGCGGCTGGCGTTGCTCAGCGGGTGGCGTCGACGGGTTTCCGAAAAACGCTTGAGCAGTGTCTCTTCATCGGCATCCAGGTACAGCACATCGCATTGGATATGCCGGTTGCGAACTTCTTCAAGCAGTTCCGGAAATCGCGACAGGTGGCTGGGCAGGTTGCGGGCGTCGATGGACACGGCGACCAGCGGTTGCGCAAGTTCGGTGTGGATCAGGGCGCGCTCGGCCAATTCCGGAAGCAGGCCTGCCGGCAGGTTGTCGATGCAATAGTAACCGCTGTCCTCAAGTACATTGAGGGCCGTGCTTTTACCTGAGCCGGAGCGGCCGCTGACGATGATCATGCGCATGTTTAATGGCCGTTCTGCTCGTCCAGGACTACCTGATACAAGGCTTCGTTGCTCGGGGCGCTGCGCAGTTTTTCGCGTACTTCCTTGCGATCCAGCATGCTGGCGATCTGGCGAAGCAGCTCCAGGTGCGCATCGGTCGCGGCCTCCGGGACCAGCAAGACGAACAGCAGGTCGACCGGGGCGCCATCGATGGCGTCGAAATCTATGGGGGCTTCAAGGTGCAGCAGCGCGCTGATGGGCGAGGCGCAGCCCTTGAGGCGGCAATGGGGGATGGCAATGCCGTTGCCAAAACCGGTGGAACCGAGTTTTTCACGGGCAACCAGTGCCTCGAAGACATCCTGCATTTCCAGATCCGGTACCTCGCGGTGGATCAGGTTGGCGATTTGTTCGAGGGCTTTCTTTTTACTGCCGCCCGGCGCGTTCACTTGGGAACGGCCGGGGGTCAGGATGGTTTCTAGTCGGATCATGGATTGGGGGGGTTAACGACCGGTTGCGCCCTGGAGGAGGCTCTGGGTCTTTTCCTTATGCTTTTTGAGTTGGCGATCCAGCTTGTCGGTCAGCAGGTCAATCGCGGCATACATGTCTGAATGCTCTGCGTTGGCAACCACTTCTCCGCCGGGGATATGCAGCGTGGCTTCGATTTTCTGCAACAGCTTCTCGACGTTCATCGTGACTTGCACATTGGTGATCTTGTCGAAATGCCTTTCCAATCGGTCGAGTTTTTCGCCGATGTAGGTGCGCAGGGGTTCGGTCACTTCCAGTTGGTGTCCACTGATGTTGACTTGCATACAGCTTCTCCTTCGTTGCCAGTGCATAAAGCGGCAGGCTGGGTTGCCTGCCACTGGAACGCTGTGGCGTGGCCTGTTACATCAACCGCTTGCGTTCGCTCGAAGGTGCGATCCCGAGGGATTCGCGGTATTTGGCGACGGTACGGCGGGCCACCTGAATGCCTTGTGCCTCCAGTAAACCAGCGATCTTGCTGTCACTCAACGGCTTTTTCTGATTTTCCGCGGCGACCAGTTTCTTGATGATCGCGCGGATGGCCGTGGACGAGCATTCGCCGCCTTCGGAGGTGCTGACATGGCTGGAGAAAAAATATTTCAATTCATAGATTCCCCGCGGGGTATGCATGAATTTCTGGGTGGTCACCCGGGAAATCGTCGATTCGTGCATGCCCACTGCCTCTGCAATGTCATGCAGGACCAACGGCTTCATTGCTTCATCGCCATATTCCAGGAAGCCGCGCTGATGCTCGACGATCTGGGTGGCCACTTTCATCAGGGTTTCGTTGCGGCTCTGCAGGCTCTTGATGAACCAGCGTGCTTCCTGCAACTGGTTGCGCATGAAGGTGTTGTCGGCGCTGGTGTCGGCGCGTTTCACGAATCCTGCGTACTGGGCGTTGACCCGCAGTTTGGGCACCGATTCCTGGTTGAGCTCTACCAGCCAGCGATCGTTGTGCTTGCGCACGATCACATCCGGGACCACGTATTCGGGTTCCGTGGATTCAATCTGCGAGCCGGGCCGCGGATTGAGGCTTTGTACCAGTTCGATGACCTGGCGCAGCTCGTCTTCCTTGAGCTTCATGCGCCGCATCAGTTGGCTGTAGTCGCGACCGCCCAGCAAGTCGATGTAGTCAGTGACCAGTCGCTTGGCTTCGGCCAGCCACGGTGTCTTGGCGGGCAATTGGCGCAATTGCAGCAAGAGGCATTCACCCAGGCTGCGGGCGCCGATGCCTGCGGGTTCAAACTGCTGGATGCGATGCAGGACTGCCTCGACCTCATCCAGCTCGATGTCGAGCTCGGGGTCGAACGCTTCGAGAATTTCTTCGAGTGTCTCGTCCAGGTAGCCCTGATTGTTGATGCAATCGATCAGGGTCACGGCGATCAGGCGATCGGTGTCGGACATCGGTGCCAGGTTCAGTTGCCACAGCAAGTGGCTTTGCAGGCTTTCGCCGACCGAGGTGCGGGTGGTGAAGTCCCACTCATCGTCATCGCCGCTTGGCAGGCTGCTGGCGCTGGTCTGGTAGACGTCTTCCCACGCCGTATCCACGGGCAGGTCGTTGGGAATGCGTTCGTTCCACTCGCCGTCCTCGATGTTATCCACCGTCGGGGCAGCTTCCTGATAGGACGGTTCCGGGATTTCGGCAGGGGGTTTCTGTTCGACGTTGTCGGCCAGCGGATCGGAGTTATCGAAGTCGTCGCCTTCTTCCTGGCGTTCGAGCATCGGATTGGACTCCAGGGCCTCCTGGATTTCCTGTTGCAGGTCCAGGGTCGACAATTGGAGCAGGCGGATGGCCTGTTGCAGCTGCGGCGTCATCGTCAGCTGCTGGCCCATTCTCAAGACTAGCGATGGTTTCATGGCAGGGGCTTAACACCTTATTCGCCGGCGCACATGCGCCATCCACTACAAGGGCGCCGGAGCGCCAAACTTAAGCAAATTATATGCCTGAAACTGAGGTGTTTGCCTAGAGCGCCGCCACAATAAAATTGGCGACGCCCGGGCGATGCACCAGGCATCTGTGCTTACAGGCGAAACTCATGGCCCAGATACACTTCCTTGACCAGTTCGTTGGCCAGGATGGTCGCGGAGTCGCCTTCGGCAATCAACTGCCCGTCGTTGACAATGTAGGCGGTCTCGCAGATATCCAGCGTCTCGCGCACGTTGTGGTCGGTGATCAACACACCGATCCCCTTGGCCTTGAGGTGGTGGATGATCTGCTTGATGTCGCCGACCGAAATCGGGTCCACGCCGGCGAACGGTTCGTCGAGGAGGATGAATTTCGGCGCGGTGGCCAGGGCGCGGGCGATTTCAACGCGGCGACGTTCGCCGCCGGACAGGCTCATGCCCAGGTTGTCGCGAATATGGCTGATGTGGAATTCCTGCAGCAGGCTTTCCAGCTCCTGTCGCCGGCCGGCCTTGTCGAGCTCCTTGCGGGTCTCGAGGATCGCCATGATGTTGTCGGCAACCGACAGTTTGCGGAAGATCGACGCTTCTTGCGGCAAATAGCCGATACCGGCCTTCGCCCGGCCATGCATCGGCTGGTGGCTGACGTCGAGGTCGTCGATCAGGACTCGACCCTGATCGGCCTGGACCAGGCCGACGATCATATAGAAGCAAGTCGTCTTGCCCGCGCCGTTGGGGCCGAGCAGGCCAACGATCTGGCCGCTGTCGATGGACAGGCTGACATCGCGCACAACCTGGCGGCTCTTGTAGCTCTTGGCCAGGTGTTGGGCTTTCAGAGTTGCCATTACTGGGCCTTTTGCTCGTCGGTTTTCTTTTTCGGCTGGATCACCATGTCGATACGCGGACGCGCCTCGGTGACCTTGCTGCCAGTGGCACGACCCGCGCTGGCCAGTTTCTTGACCGTGTCATAGACGATTTTCTCGCCTTGGGTCACGTTGTTGTCCTTGTCGACAACCTTGGCGCGGTCGATCAGGACAACGCGGTCCTGGGCGGCGTGATACTGGATGGTGACTCCGTAACCCTGGACAGGCTTGGTGTCGCCCGCGGTCTGCAGTTGTTCGAAGTAGGCCAGGTTGCCCACCGAAGTCACCACGTCGATGTCGCCGGACTGGGTCCGGGTGATGGTCACGGTGTTGCCGGTCACTTTCATCGAACCCTGGGTGATGATCACGTCACCTTTGTAGGTGGCGACACCGTTCTTGTCGTCCAGTTGCGCGTCGTCGGCCTGGATACGGATAGGCTGGTCGCGGTCGTTGGGAAGAGCCCAGGCGCTCGCGCTTCCCAGTGCTGCGCCCAGACTGAGCAAAATAGGGAGGGTTTTAGCGAGCTTCATACTGTCCTCTTACTTTCGATAGCAGGTGTATCCTGCTTTCCTTCAAATACGCCTTCATTCCTACGCCGGTCGACACGCCGCCGGCGCCGTCGATTCTAACGGGTTGCTCGGTCTGCGCATATTCTCGTTGCGGAAAGACCGTCATGCGACTGCTGGTGATGATGGTCGTACGGTTTTTCTCATCGGTCCGGGCGATGCGTACCGAGTCGATCAGTTCGACTTCGGTGCCGCCGGGATTGACCTCGGCGCGCTCGCTCTGCACATGCCACGGAAATTCAGTGCCGCGGAACATGTTCAGGTCCGGCTTGGTGACCAGCGTTATATCACTGGCCTTTACATGGTCGACTTTGTCAGACGTCATTTCGTACTGCACCTTGCCATCTGGCAGGTATTGCAGGGTATGCGTATTGGTCGCATACCAGTCGATGTCGTTTTCCTCGACCTTGGTCGCGGATGGGTCAAGGAAGCGTTCCGGGCTGATGTTCCAGTAGCCCACCGCTGCGAAAATCGCGGCGATGCAGCCGAACACCAGAATGGTGCGAATTTTCTTGCCTAACATAAATGGCTCACAAGTACGCGGCGTTGGCCGCTTCGAGGTGGCCCTGGGCGTTCAGGATCAACTCACAAAATTCACGGGCTGCGCCTTCGCCGCCCTTCGCGTTGGTGACGCCGTGGGCGTGCTCGCGTACGAAGGCGGCTGCGTTGGCCACTGCCATGCCCAGGCCGACCCGGCGGATCACCGGCAAGTCCGGCAAGTCGTCGCCGAGGTAGGCAACCTGTTCATAGCTTAGATTGAGTTGGCCCAGCAGTTCGTCCAGCACCACCAATTTGTCTTCCCTGCCCTGGTATAGGTGCGGGATGCCAAGGTTCTTCGCTCGCCGCTCCACCACCGGGGTCTTGCGACCACTGATGATGGCGGTCTGGACGCCTGCGGCCATGAGCATCTTGATGCCTTGGCCGTCGAGGGTGTTGAAGGTCTTGAACTCGCTGCCGTCTTCGAGAAAATACAGGCGGCCATCGGTGAGTACACCGTCGACGTCGAAAACGGCGAGCTTGATGTTCTTGCCCCGTTGCAGCAGGTCGGTCGTCATCACATTACTCCAGCACGCAGCAGGTCGGACAGGTTGAAGGCGCCGATCGGGCGATCCTCGTCATCTACCACTACCAATGCGTTGATCCTATGGTCTTCCATGATTTTCAAGGCCTCGGCGGCCAGCATGTCGGCGCGGGCGGTCTTGCCGTGAAGGGTCATGACTTCGTCGATGGTCGCGTTGCGTATATCGATGGCGCGATCGAGGGTGCGGCGCAGGTCACCGTCAGTGAAGATCCCGGCCAGCTTGCCGTCGGGTTCCAGGATCGCGGTCATGCCGAGGCCCTTGCGGGTCATCTCCATGAGCGCATCCTTGAGCAGCGTGCCACGTTGAACCTGTGGCAGCTCTTCGCCGGCGTGCATGACGTTCTCGACTTTCAGCAGCAGGCGACGGCCCAAGGCGCCACCGGGATGGGAAAAAGCGAAATCTTCGGCGGTGAATCCACGGGCCTCCAGCAAGGCCACTGCCAGGGCATCGCCCATGACCAGGGCCGCAGTGGTGGACGAGGTCGGGGCGAGGTTCAGCGGGCAGGCTTCGTGCTCGACATGAACATTGAGGTTCACCTCGGCTGCCTTCGCCAGCGGTGAGTCGGGATTGCCGGTGATGCTGATCATCTGGATGCCCAGCCGCTTGATCAATGGCAGCAGGGTGAGGATTTCATTGGTCGAGCCCGAGTTGGACAGTGCCAGGATGACGTCGTCCCGGGTGATCATGCCCATGTCGCCGTGGCTGGCTTCGGCGGGGTGAACAAAAAAAGCCGTGGTGCCGGTGCTTGCCAGCGTGGCGGCAATCTTGTTGCCGATGTGGCCGGACTTGCCCATCCCGACCACGACCACGCGGCCCTTGCTGGCCAGAATCATCTCGCAGGCGCGTACGAAATCAGCGTCGATACGGGGCAACAAGCCTTGTACGGCTTCAAGCTCGAGGCGGATGGTACGTTGTGCCGATTGAATCAGGTCGCTGGATTGGCTCATGTCAGATCGTATAGCCCGATGAAAAGGCGGCGATTATAGCGGCAATGAACGATTCCCTCACGTTAGTTCGTCACGCTTTGTTCGAACAGTTGCAAGGCTGGACATAAAATGTGGTCCTTTACCTTAAACCAGGCTTAACAGGCCGGGGGTTGGCCTTGGGCGCCTGATGGTTGCAGTGATATAGTTCGCCGCCGGTTCGTGTGCCCGGCGGTACCGGCGTCTGTCGATTGGCCGGGGCACTCGAATATGAGGCTGCATCGCAAGGAGTTTAGATGAGTGCCGACAACGCCTACGCGGTCGAGCTGAAGGGACTGTCCTTCAAGCGAGGGACGCGCAGCATTTTCAATGACATCGATATTCGCATCCCGCGCGGCAAGGTGACCGGCATCATGGGGCCTTCCGGGTGCGGAAAGACAACGCTGCTGCGACTGATGGGCGCGCAATTGCGTCCCAGTGCCGGCGAAGTCTGGGTCAATGGCCAGAACCTTCCGAAATTGTCGCGCAGCGATCTGTTCGATGCGCGCAAGGACATGGGGGTGCTGTTCCAGAGCGGCGCCCTGTTTACCGACCTCGATGTGTTCGAGAACGTGGCGTTTCCCCTGCGGGTCCATACCGAGCTGCCGGAAGAGATGATCCGCGACATCGTTCTGCTCAAATTGCAGGCAGTCGGGCTGCGCGGCGCCCTGGAACTGATGCCGGACGAGCTGTCAGGCGGCATGAAGCGTCGGGTTGCCTTGGCGCGGGCGATTGCCCTCGACCCGAAAATCCTCATGTACGACGAGCCCTTCGTTGGGCAGGACCCCATTGCCATGGGCGTGCTCGTGCGCCTGATTCGCCTGCTGAACGATGCGCTGGGCATCACCAGCATTGTGGTTTCCCATGATTTGGCCGAAACCGCCAGTATCGCCGACTACATCTATGTCGTCGGCGATGGCCAGGTGCTGGGGCAGGGTACGCCGCAGGAATTGAAGGATTCGGACAACCCGCGCATTCGCCAATTCATGAAAGGGGACCCGGACGGTCCGGTGGCGTTCCATTTTCCGGCCACGGATTACCGTACCGACTTGCTGGGGAAGCGCTGATGCGCAAGAAATCGTTAATCGAAAGAGTTCGCTTGTTCGGTCGCTCCGGCATCGACGTGGTGGCAGTGCTGGGGCGTTCCTCGCTGTTCCTGATGCACGCCTTGCTCGGCCGCAATTCCACCGGTGGAGGTTTCGGCCTGCTGATCAAGCAGTTGCATTCGGTCGGGGTGATGTCCCTTGTCATCATCGTCGTCTCGGGGATTTTCATCGGCATGGTATTGGCGCTTCAAGGCTTCAGTATCCTGTCCAGCTATGGATCGGAGCAGGCGGTCGGGCAGATGGTTGCGCTGACACTGTTGCGCGAGCTTGGCCCGGTGGTGACCGCACTGCTGTTCGCCGGGCGTGCCGGATCGGCGCTGACCGCCGAAATCGGCAACATGAAATCCACCGAGCAGTTGTCCAGCCTGGAAATGATCGGTGTCGATCCACTCAAATACATCGTTGCCCCGCGGCTGTGGGCCGGCTTCATTTCCCTGCCAGTGCTGGCGATGATCTTCAGCGTCGTGGGGATCTGGGGAGGCTCGTGGGTCGCCGTCGATTGGCTGGGGGTCTATGAAGGCTCCTACTGGTCCAACATGCAGAACAGCGTCAACTTCCTCGACGATGTCCTCAACGGTGTGATCAAGAGTGCCGTCTTCGCTTTCGTGGTCACCTGGATTGCCGTGTTTCAAGGTTATGACTGTGAGCCCACGTCAGAGGGGATCAGTCGTGCCACAACCAAGACCGTGGTCTACGCCTCGTTGGCTGTACTGGGCCTTGACTTTATTCTGACCGCCTTGATGTTTGGAGATTTCTGATGCAAAACCGCACCCTGGAAATCGGTGTCGGCCTTTTCTTGCTGGCTGGCATCCTGGCTTTGCTGCTGCTGGCCTTGCGGGTCAGTGGACTGGCGCCAACCGCGAGCACCGATACTTATAAACTTTATGCGTATTTCGACAATATCGCCGGTTTGACGGTCAGAGCCAAGGTGACCATGGCCGGTGTGACGATCGGCAAGGTCACGGCAATCGATCTGGACCGCGACAGTTTCACTGGCCGGGTGACGCTGCAGTTGGAAAAGCGCGTGGATAACCTGCCGACTGACTCCACTGCATCTATCCTCACCGCTGGGCTGTTGGGTGAGAAATACATCGGTATCAGCGTGGGCGGGGAAGACACCCTGCTCAAGGACGGCGGGACCATCCACGATACGCAGTCGTCGCTGGTGCTCGAGGACCTGATCGGTAAATTCCTGCTCAATACCGTTAGCAAAGACGCCAAATGAGGAGCTTTTGAATGATCTCTATCCTGCGACGCAGCCTGCTGGTCCTGCTGGCGGCCCTGCCGCTGATGGGCAATGCCATGGCGGCGCCTTCGGCGCACGACATCATCCAGGACACCACCACTCGATTGCTGGCGGACCTTGCCGCCAATAAAGAGAAATACAAGCAGGACCCAAGCGCGTTCTATGACGCGCTGAACGGCATCGTCGGCCCCGTGGTGGACGCCGATGGCATCTCCAAGAGCATCATGACCGTCAAGTACTCGCGCAAGGCAACCCCGGCGCAGATGACCCGCTTCCAGGAGAACTTCAAGCGCAGCCTGATGCAGTTCTATGGCAACGCCTTGCTGGAATACAACAACCAGGGCATCACCGTTTCGCCGGCCAAGGATGAAAGCGGCACCCGCACCAGCGTTGACATGCAGGTCAAGGGCAACAATGGCGCCGTTTATCCTGTGTCCTACACACTCGAGAAAATCAATGGCGAGTGGAAAGTACGCAACGTGATCATCAACGGCATCAATATCGGCAAGCTGTTCCGTGACCAGTTCGCCGACGCGATGCAGCGCAATGGCAATGACCTGGACAAGACCATCGACGGTTGGGCCGGTGAAGTCGCCAAGGCCAAGGAAGTGACCGAAGAAGCCAAAGAGAAGCAGGAACAATGAACGAGTCGGTGAGCGAGTCCGGCGTTCGCCTGGGCGAGGCCGGCGAGCTGCTGCTCAGCGGCGTGCTGGACTACCGCACCGGCCCGGGCTTGCGCAAGCAGGGCCAGGCATTGATCAAGTCGGCAAAAACAGCTGAGCTGGTGATTGATTGCTCGGCCGTGCAGAAGTCCAGCAGCGTCGGATTGTCGCTTTTGCTGTGCTTCATGCGCGATGCCCAGGCCGCCGGCAAGACGTGGAGCATCCGAGGGATGCCCGAAGACATGCGCGAGATAGCCCAGGTCAGCGAGTTGACCGAGCTGCTGGCGCACCCCATGGTCCATGCATGAAAACCTGTGGCGAGGGAGCTTGCTCCCGCTGGCCGCGCAGCGGCCCCTGCTTTTGTACGGGCTGCCCTGCAGCCCGGCGGGAGCAAGCTCCCTCGCCACATTGATTCAAACAGGCCCAAGAACGCAGCGTTACTCGTCAGAGTCCTGCTTCGCGGGGTTCGCAGGCGAGGGGCTTTTTTGTATGATGTGCGACCCGTGCGCACAGGGCGCCGATTGAGGTTGAGCATGCAGGCTGTAGAAGTGAAGAGCTTCCTTGAAGGAAAGCTGCCTGGTACGCAGGTGGAAGTTGAAGGCGAAGGCTGCAATTTCCAGCTGAATGTGATCAGCGATGAACTGGCGGCGTTGAGCCCGGTGAAGCGTCAGCAGAGCATCTATGCCCATTTGAACCCATGGATCGCCGATGGCAGCATCCACGCGGTCACTATGAAATTTTTCAGCCGCGCGGCCTGGGCCGAGCGCACCTGAGCCCAAGGGCGTCGAGATTCTTATGGATAAATTGATTATTACCGGCGGCGTTCGCCTTGATGGCGAAATCCGTATTTCCGGGGCAAAGAACTCCGCGCTGCCGATCCTGGCCGCGACCCTGCTGTGCGACGGTCCTGTGACCGTGGCCAACCTGCCGCACCTGCACGACATCACTACGATGATCGAGCTGTTCGGTCGCATGGGCATCGAGCCTGTGATCGACGAGAAGCTCGCCGTCGAAATCGACCCACGCACCATCAAGACCCTGATCGCACCGTACGAGCTGGTGAAGACCATGCGTGCCTCGATCCTGGTATTGGGCCCGATGGTCGCCCGTTTCGGTGAAGCCGAAGTGGCGCTGCCTGGCGGTTGCGCCATCGGTTCGCGTCCGGTGGACCTGCACATCCGTGGCCTGGAAGCCATGGGTGCGGTGATCGACGTCGAGGGCGGCTACATCAAGGCCAAGGCGCCGGAAGGCGGTTTGCGCGGTGCACACTTCTTCTTCGATACCGTCAGTGTGACCGGTACCGAGAACATCATGATGGCCGCCGCACTGGCCAAGGGCCGCAGCGTGCTGCAAAACGCCGCGCGCGAGCCTGAAGTGGTCGACCTGGCGAACTTCCTGATCGCCATGGGCGCCAAGATCAGCGGTGCCGGCACCGACACCATCACCATCGATGGCGTCGAGCGCTTGCACTCGGCCACTTACAAAGTGATGCCGGACCGGATCGAAACCGGTACCTACCTGGTCGCTGCCGCCGTTACCGGTGGTCGCGTCAAGGTCAAGGACACCGATCCGACGATCCTCGAAGCGGTCCTGGAAAAACTCAAGGAAGCCGGTGCCGAAGTCACCTGCGGCGAAGACTGGATCGAAGTGAACATGCACGGCAAGCGGCCAAAAGCCGTCAACGTGCGGACTGCTCCGTACCCGGCGTTCCCAACCGACATGCAGGCGCAGTTCATCTCCCTCAACGCCATTGCCGAAGGCACGGGCGCGGTGATCGAGACGATCTTCGAAAACCGCTTCATGCACGTCTATGAGCTGCACCGCATGGGCGCCAAGATCCAGGTCGAAGGCAACACCGCCATCGTCACCGGCACCGAGAAACTCAAGGGCGCGCCAGTCATGGCCACCGACCTGCGTGCCTCGGCCAGCCTGGTGATCTCGGCCTTGATCGCCGAAGGCGACACCCTGATCGACCGCATCTACCACATCGACCGTGGTTACGAGTGCATCGAAGAGAAACTGCAGATGCTCGGCGCCAAGATTCGTCGCGTACCGGGTTAATTGGAAAGTGACTGCGCGGCGATCAGGCAAGGCGAAAACAGGCGAGGAAGCGGAGTTGACTGATTGTCAATGAGCATTCCGAGCCTGTTTTCAACGCAGTATGATCGTCGCGCAGGCACTTTCCGTGGGCACACGGATGTGCCTGTTGAATCGCTTCAAATCGAGGGTGGTTTCACCCTCGATGTGTGTCCGGCGCCGCTTGCGACCGGGCATGAGTACCTTGATAAGGACTGACGTTTCCCATGTTGACCATCGCACTGTCCAAGGGCCGCATCCTTGACGACACCCTGCCGCTTCTGGCTGAAGCGGGCATCGTGCCGACCGAGAATCCGGACAAGAGCCGCAAGCTGATAATCCCCACGACCCAGGCCGACGTACGCTTGTTGATCGTGCGTGCCACCGATGTGCCGACTTATGTGGAACACGGTGCCGCCGACCTGGGCGTCGCCGGCAAGGACGTATTGATGGAATACGGCGGCCAGGGCTTGTACGAGCCGCTGGATCTGCGCATCGCCCGCTGCAAGCTGATGACCGCTGGCAAGGTTGGCGCGGCCGAACCCAAGGGACGCCTGCGGGTAGCGACCAAGTTCGTCAATGTCGCCAAGCGTTACTACGCCGAACAGGGCCGCCAAGTCGATATCATCAAGCTCTACGGCTCGATGGAGCTGGCGCCGCTGATCGGCCTGGCAGACAAGATCATCGACGTGGTCGACACCGGCAATACCCTTCGGGCCAACGGCCTGGAGCCCCAGGATTTCATCGCTGACATCACCTCCCGGCTGATCGTCAACAAGGCTTCGATGAAAATGCAGCACGCCCGTATCCAGGCTCTGATCGATACCCTGCGCAAGGCAGTGGAATCGCGACACCGCGGCTGATTCACCTGCGCGACCTTGGGTCGCGCCCGTCTATCCGCGTCATAGCCAATTTTCTCAGGTGCCCACGCGAATGGACTGGTAGCTTAGGGCGCCTGAGCATTTGCCATTAATGAGGCCCTCGCTATGACCGCTCCCACCTCGATTCGCCGACTCAACGCTGCCGACCCGGATTTCGCACATCATCTGGATCATCTGCTGAGCTGGGAGAGCGTGTCCGACGATTCGGTCAATCAGCGGGTGCTGGACATCATCAAGGCCGTGCGCGAGCGTGGCGATGCCGCCCTGGTGGAGTTCACCCAGAAGTTCGACGGCCTGCAAGTCGCGTCGATGGCTGACCTGATCTTGCCGCGCGAGCGTCTGGAACTGGCCTTGACCCGAATCACCGTGCCCCAGCGTGAAGCCCTGGAAAAAGCTGCCTCCCGGGTGCGCAATTATCACGAACGGCAAAAACAGGATTCGTGGAGCTACACCGAGGCCGACGGCACTGTCCTCGGTCAGAAAGTCACGCCGCTGGATCGCGCCGGCCTCTATGTGCCAGGTGGCAAGGCGTCCTATCCGTCTTCGGTGTTGATGAACGCGATCCCGGCCAAGGTAGCCGGTGTGACCGAGGTGGTCATGGTCGTGCCGACGCCGCGCGGTGAAATCAACGAACTGGTGCTGGCTGCCGCCTGCATCGCCGGTGTGGACCGCGTGTTCACCATCGGCGGTGCCCAGGCCGTGGCCGCGTTGGCCTATGGCACTGAAAGCGTGCCACGGGTCGACAAAGTGGTTGGCCCGGGCAACATCTATGTCGCCACCGCCAAGCGCCACGTATTTGGCCAGGTCGGTATCGACATGATCGCCGGCCCTTCGGAGATACTCGTGGTGTGCGACGGCCAGACCGATCCGGACTGGATCGCCATGGACCTGTTTTCCCAGGCCGAGCACGACGAGGACGCCCAGGCAATCCTGGTCAGCCCGGACGCCGAGTTCCTCGACAAGGTCGCCGCCAGCATCGACAAGTTGCTGCCGACCATGGACCGCGCTGAAATCATCAACACCTCGATCAATGGCCGTGGCGCGCTGATCAAGGTCGATGACATGGAGCAGGCCATCGAAGTCGCCAACCGCATCGCGCCGGAGCACTTGGAGCTGTCGGTCGCCGATCCCCAGGCCTGGCTGCCGAAGATTCGTCACGCCGGCGCGATCTTCATGGGCCGCCACACCTCCGAGGCGCTGGGCGACTATTGCGCCGGTCCGAACCACGTACTGCCCACTTCCGGCACCGCGCGCTTCTCGTCGCCGCTGGGGGTGTATGACTTCCAGAAACGCTCCTCGATCATTTTCTGCTCGGAGCAGGGCGCGTCCGAACTGGGCAAGACCGCCTCGGTGCTGGCCCGTGGCGAATCGCTGAGCGCCCACGCACGCAGCGCCGAATACCGCATCAAAGACGAACAAGAAGGGGAACTGAAATGAGTAGATTCTGGAGCCCGTTCGTCAAGGACCTGGTGCCGTATGTACCGGGCGAACAGCCGAAGCTGACCCGCCTGGTCAAGCTCAACACCAACGAGAATCCCTACGGCCCATCGCCCAAGGCACTCGCGGCGATGCAGACTGAATTGAATGACAACCTGCGCCTGTATCCGGATCCCAACAGCGACCTGCTGAAAAGCGCCGTCGCCCGGTATTACGGTGTGCAAACCAACCAGGTGTTCCTGGGCAATGGTTCGGATGAAGTGTTGGCGCACATCTTCCACGGTCTGCTTCAGCACGACCGGCCGGTGTTGTTCCCGGACATCAGCTACAGTTTCTACCCGGTATATTGCGGGCTCTACGGCATTCAATTCGACGCGGTGCCGCTGGATGAGCAATTCCGAATCGAGCCGGCGGACTATGCCAAGCCCAACGGCGGGATCATTTTCCCCAACCCGAACGCGCCAACCGGCTGCCTGCTGGCGCTGGAAGCGGTCGAGCAGATCCTCAAGGCCAGCCCGGATTCAGTGGTCGTGGTGGATGAAGCCTATATCGACTTCGGTGGTGAGACGGCTATCAGCCTGGTGGATCGTTATCCGAACCTGCTGGTCACGCAAACCCTGTCCAAGTCTCGCTCGTTGGCGGGATTGCGCGTGGGCCTGGCGGTGGGCCATCCGGATCTGATCGAAGCGCTGGAGCGGATCAAGAACAGCTTCAACTCCTACCCGCTGGATCGCCTGGCGAATGTCGGCGGCGCGGCGGCATTCGATGATCGCGAGTATTTCGACCGCACTTGCCGGTTGGTCATCGAGCACCGTGAATGGGTGGTGGCCCACTTGCAAGCCAAGGGCTTTGAAGTGCTGCCGTCGGCGGCCAACTTCATCTTCGCCCGTCACCCCCGGCACGACGCGGCCGGGCTGGCGGCGAAGTTGCGTGAGCAGGGCGTGATCGTGCGGCACTTCAAGCAAGAGCGCATTGCCCAGTTCCTGCGGATCAGCATCGGCACGCCGGAGCAGAACCAGGCGCTGATCGAGGCGTTGGGCGAACTCTAAAGCCTGCACATGGACCCTGTGGGAGTGAGCCTGCTCGCGAAGGCGGTGTGTCAGTTAATGCAAGGGTGACTGACCCAACGCCATCGCGAGCAAGCTCGCTCCCACATTGATTCCAAGGTGTCCTGAAGATCAGCGACACTGAAAGTCCCTTGTGGGAGCGAGCTTGCTCGCGATGGCGCCAGATCAGCTCCCACAGCTTTCAGCGCTTACTCGTGATGCGGCTCGCCAAGGAACGTCAGCGAGGTGAACACCCCACGCGTCGCGACATCCTTGTTGTCCTTGAGCGGGATTTCCATCTGAGCGGCGATCACGTTCAGCCCCTCATTGCGCACCAGTACCTTGGCTCGGCCTTCGGTATCGGTTTCGGTGCTCACAGTGCTCGGCGCGCTACGATAGTCCCCCACCAATTTCACGCCTGCGGCCGGTTTGCCATCGAGCAGCACCCGCACCGGCAACGACTGGCCCGGACCGACGGTCAGTGGGTCGACTTCCGGCACGATCACAAACTTGATCGCACCCAGCTTCGGCAGCTTCGCCCCCGGCTCATAGATCGCCAGGCTGTACTTGAAGGTCTGGGTCGATTCGATCGCCCCGGGCACCTTGCTGCGGCCTTCGTTGATCCATTTTTTGTCAGCGGTCTGCGACCACATCCCATTGTCCAGCGCGACGGCCAACACGGCCGGCGGCTTGAGAGGCAGCAGGCGGGCGTGGTCTGGCAAGCGTTCCACCGTGACTGGGATCATGTTGCCGGCCAGGTCGTAGGCCCAGGCGCCACTGACTTTCTGTGCCTTGAAGGCATTGTCCTCGGCGCCGTGACCGTAGATCACTTCGATGTTGCCGCGTCGTTGTTCTGTCCACAGGCCATGGGCCGAAGCCTGGGTGGCCAGGAGCAGGCCGAGCAGGGCGAAGGTCTTGGGGTATTTCATGCTGACTTCCTTTATAGATCGAGGGTGAGGCTGACGGTGAAGTTGCGTGGATCGCCGGGAGTGATCCAGTAATTGCTGTAGGAGCGTTCGTAGTATTTTTCGTCGAAGATGTTGTTCAGGTTCAGGCCCACGGTGACCGTGTCGCTGGCCTTGTAGTGGGCCAGCAGGTCCACGGTGTGGTAGGCCGGCAGTTCGAAGTCCTTGCCGGCTTCGCCCGAGCGATCGCCTACGTAAGTGAACGCCGCACCGACATCCGAGCCGCGCAGCTGACCATCCTGGAACTCGTAGACCCCCAGCAGGCTGCCGCTGCGCTTGGCGACGCCGAGGATCCGGCTGCCTGCGGGGATGAGTTCGTCGCCCTTGGTGACTTCGGCGTCGATGTAGGCGAAGGCGCCAATCACCCGAACGGCTTCAGTCAGTTGGCCGCTGAACTGCAAGTCGATGCCCTGGCTGCGGGCCTTGCCCACGGCGCGGCTGAAGTCGCTCCCGGCAACTTGCGTCAGGACGTTTTCCTTTTCGATGTGGAACGCCGCCAGCGTGGTGCTCAGGCGGTTGTCGAACAGTTCGCTCTTGATCCCGACTTCGTAGCCAACCCCTTCCTCGGGATCGAAAGTCTTGCCATCGGCACCCAGGCCATTGTTGGGTTTGAACGAAGTGGAAACGTTGGTAAACAGCCCGACCTCCGGCGTCAGTTGATATAACAGGCCGGCCCGCTGCGTCAGGGCGTCATGGCGTTGGCGGCTGGTCACGTCATTGACGTGGTTGTCGATGCTTTGCTCGAAGTGTTCGTAGCGCACGCCGAGGAGGCCGCGCAGCTTGTCGGTGAAGATGATCTGGTCCTGGAGACTTACGGCCCTGCTTTCGACATGCTCGAAGAAATCCGTGCCGGAGCGCGTGCCGTTCGGTTTTGGCTGGCCGTAGATCGGGTCGTAGATGTCGATCGGATAAGCGCCGCCAGCGATGGTCGTCACGCGCTCGTTCTTGCGGTAGTCCTCGTATTCCGTGCCTAGCAACAATTCGTGCTGCCAGGGACCGAGGTCGAAGAGGCCGCGCAATTCCAGTTGGGTGATGCTGTCGTGCCAATTGTTGTCGCGCTCGCGGTAGCGGCGGTTCACCGTGTGGCCGTCAGTGTTCAGTGGGCGCGCTTCGGAAGCGAATCCCCAGAGTTCACCCTGCTTGTAGTGGCTGGCCAGGCGTAATTGCCAGGCGTCGTTGAGCTGATGCTCGAGGGCGGCCTGGAGCATGTTGTTGTGGTTGTCGATGTCGCCATCGTTGGGTTCACCCAGGAACGTCGAGCGGGACACGCCGCTCCAGCGATTGTTCGGGGCGACGATGCCACGGTCGAACGTCGAGCTGTGGCGCACGATTTCGCTTTCCACCATCAAGCGCGTGTCCGGGTTCAGTTGCCAACTGATGGAGGGCGCGACGAAGACGCGCTTGCTGCCGACATGGTCGCGAAAACTGTTGTTGTCCTCCACCGCCAGGTTGACCCGCGACAATACGCTGCCTTCGACATCCAGCGGCGTATTGACGTCCAGGGCGGTTCGGTAGCGATCCCAACTCCCGGCGCTGGTTTGCAACGTGGTGAAGGCTTCCGGTTGCGGTTTCTTGGTGACAATGTTCACCGTACCGCCGGGATCGCCTCGACCATACAGGCTGGCGGCCGGGCCCTTGAGTACTTCGATGCGCTCGATGTTTGCCGCGTCCGGCGTGCTCGGATAACCGCGGTTGGCGCTGAAACCGTCCTTGTAGAATTCCGATGTCGTGAAGCCGCGCACGCTGTATTCGTAGAGGGTCAGGCCGCCGAAGTTGTTCTGCTTCGATACGCCGCCGGCGTATTCCAGGGCTCGTTCGACGCGGGTGCTGCCGAGATCCTTGAGCACGCTGGCGGGAATGACGCTGATCGATTGCGGGACGTCGCGCAAAGCTGTGTCGGTCTTGGTCGCGCTGGCGGAGCGGGTCGCCCGGTAGCCGGAGATGGGGCCGGTGGGGGATTCGTATTCGGACGTCACGTTGATAGCGTCCAGTTCCAGCGGTTGGATTTCTTCGGCGATTGCGGGATCGCCAAGCAGGCCCAGCGTGAGACTGGCAACGGAAATCCGTTTCAGGGATGACATGTTATGTTGTTCCAATTGCTAGAATTGAAACAATATAACACTACTAATGAGAATTTATGCTATTTCTGATTTGGTATCTTCGTGGCGAGGGAGCTTGCTCCCGCTGGGCTGCGAAGCAGCCCTTTTTTTTGTGAGCGCTTCGCACTCAAGCGGGAGCAAGCTCCCTCGCCACAGAGGATTTTGGAAGGCTTGAAATTGCTTACTGCTCTTCCTTCGGCACCACCGGTGCTGGCGGTGGGCGCAGGCCAATCTCAGCCGTGAGCTTGAGTTCCTTGCCGTTGCGCATGACCTGGATCGTCACCTTGTCGGTGGGTTTGATCCGGGCCACCTGGTTCATCGAGCGACGGCCATCGCCGGCCGGTTCGCCGTCGATGCTCAGGATCACGTCGCCCAATTGCAGGCCGGCCTTCTGTGCCGGGCCGTCGCGGAAGATGCCCGCCACCACGATGCCGGGCCGCCCGGACAAACCGAACGACTCCGCGAGTTCCTGGGTCAACGGCTGCACTTCGATGCCCAGCCAGCCACGAATCACCTGGCCATGTTCGATGATGGATTTCATCACCTCCATCGCCAGCTTCACCGGAATGGCGAAGCCAATGCCCTGGCTGCCGCCGGACTTGGAGAAGATCGCGGTGTTGATCCCGGTGAGGTTGCCGTTGGCATCCACCAGCGCGCCGCCGGAGTTGCCGGGGTTGATCGCGGCGTCGGTCTGGATGAAATCCTCGTAGTTGTTCAGTCCCAGCTGGTTGCGACCAGTGGCACTGATGATGCCCATGGTCACGGTCTGGCCGACGCCAAACGGGTTGCCGATCGCCAGGGCCACGTCGCCGATGCGAATGCTGTCGGAGCGGCCGATGGTGATGGCCGGCAGGTTCTTCAGATCGATCTTCAACACCGCGAGGTCGGTTTCCGGGTCGCTGCCGATCACCCGGGCCAGGGTCTCACGGCCATCCTTGAGCGCCACCACGATCTGGTCGGCACCGCTGGTGACGTGGTTATTGGTCAGGATGTAGCCTTCCGGGCTCATGATTACACCCGACCCCAGGCTCGACTCCATGCGCTTCTGCTTGGGCGAGTTGTCACCGAAGAAACGCCGGAATTGCGGGTCTTCGAACAGCGGATGGTTGGGTTTGTTGATGACCTTGGTGGTGTACAGATTCACCACGGCCGGTGCGGCGGTGGTCACAGCGTCGGCGTAGGACACCGGTCCTTGCTGCACGGCCTTGGTTTGCGGCGCCTGCTGCAGGTTGACGTCAAGGCTGGGCAGCCCAACCCATTCGGGGTAGCGCTGGATAATCAGGAGAGCGACAAGCACGCCGGCCAACAGCGGCCAGCCGGAAAAACGCAGCGCCTTGAGCATTAAGCACGTCCTACAAAGGTTGCAGGCGGTATGAGACCGCCCATAATGTCGCGCATTATACGAGGCCGCGCGCGCCTCTGAACGGGATATTTAGGAGTCTTTTCATGGCCGTCGCCCTGAGCACCCTGGTCGAAGAAGCGGACCGTTACCTGGCGAGCAGCCGGATTGCCGATTACTGCCCCAACGGCCTGCAAGTCGAAGGCGCCCCCCAAGTGATGCGTATCGTCAGCGGTGTGACGGCCAGCCAGGCCTTGCTGGACGCTGCCGTGGAGGCCAACGCCGACCTGATACTGGTGCATCACGGGTATTTCTGGAAAGGTGAAAACCCCTGCATCACCGGTATGAAGCAGCGCCGGCTCAAGACATTGCTCAAGCACGACATCAGCCTGTTGGCCTATCACTTGCCGTTGGACTTGCATCCCGAGGTGGGCAACAACGTGCAATTGGCCCGCCAGTTGGACATCACCGTCGAGGGGCCGCTGGATCCGGATAATCCCAAGGTTGTCGGCCTGGTCGGTTCGCTGAACGAACCGATGACGCCTCGGGACTTTGCCCGTCGGGTCCAGGAAGTGATGGGTCGCGAGCCGTTGCTGATCGAGGGCGAGCAGATGATCCGTCGGGTTGGCTGGTGCACCGGTGGCGGCCAGGGTTACATCGACCAGGCGGTGCTGGCGGGAGTTGATCTGTATCTCAGTGGCGAGGCGTCGGAGCAGACGTTCCACAGCGCGCGGGAAAACGGCATCAGCTTCATCGCCGCCGGGCATCATGCGACCGAGCGCTACGGCGTCCAGGCGCTGGGTGACTACCTGGCGCGGCGTTTTGCGTTGGAGCATATATTTATCGACTGCCCAAATCCGATCTGACTCACCGACTATCCCCTGTGGGAGCGAGCTTGCTCGCGATAACGGCGGATCAGTCAACATTTGTGACTGACATACCGCTATCGCGAGCAAGCTCGCTCCCACAAAGGGCATTGCGGGGCCCGAACCACCGGGCATATCCATATGCTGTTTCGATCTAGTTGGCGCCCTGATTAGAAGAGGTCGCTGTGCTAGGATTCCCCGCTCGAACACGGCCCGCTGGCCGTTCATAAGAAAGCTTTCGTGAGTAGCCATGGTCGACAAACTGACGCATCTGAAACAGCTGGAGGCGGAAAGCATCCACATCATCCGCGAGGTGGCCGCCGAGTTCGATAACCCGGTGATGCTGTACTCCATCGGTAAAGACTCCGCCGTGATGCTGCACCTGGCACGCAAGGCGTTCTTCCCCGGCAAGCTGCCGTTTCCGGTGATGCACGTCGACACCCGCTGGAAATTCCAGGAAATGTACAAGTTCCGCGACCGTATGGTCGAAGAGCTCGGCCTGGACTTGATCACCCATATCAACCCCGACGGCGTGGCGCAGAACATCAATCCGTTCACCCACGGCAGTGCCAAGCACACCGACATCATGAAGACCGAGGGCCTGAAACAGGCGCTCGACAAGCATGGTTTCGACGCAGCCTTCGGTGGCGCCCGTCGCGATGAAGAGAAGTCCCGCGCCAAGGAGCGCGTCTACTCGTTCCGTGACAGCAAGCACCGCTGGGATCCGAAGAACCAGCGTCCGGAGCTGTGGAACGTCTACAACGGCAAGGTCAACAAGGGCGAGTCGATTCGCGTCTTCCCGCTGTCGAACTGGACCGAACTGGATATCTGGCAGTACATCTACCTCGAAGGCATCCCGATCGTGCCGCTGTACTTCGCCGCCGAACGTGAAGTGATCGAGAAGAACGGCACGCTGATCATGATCGACGACGAGCGCATCCTCGAGCACCTGTCCGACGAAGACAAAGCCCGTATCGTCAAGAAGAAAGTGCGTTTTCGTACCCTTGGCTGCTACCCGTTGACGGGCGCGGTGGAGTCCGAGGCCGAGAGCCTGACGGACATCATCCAGGAAATGCTCCTGACGCGAACTTCCGAGCGCCAGGGCCGGGTCATCGACCACGATGGCGCAGGCTCGATGGAAGATAAAAAACGTCAAGGTTATTTCTAAGGGGCTGTCATGTCGCATCAATCTGATTTGATCAGCGAGGACATCCTCGCCTACCTGGGCCAGCACGAGCGTAAAGAGCTGCTGCGCTTCCTGACCTGCGGTAACGTCGACGACGGCAAGAGCACCCTGATCGGGCGCCTGCTGCACGACTCCAAGATGATCTACGAAGATCACCTGGAAGCCATCACCCGCGATTCGAAGAAAGTCGGCACCACCGGTGACGATATCGACCTGGCGTTGCTGGTCGACGGCCTGCAGGCCGAGCGCGAGCAAGGCATCACCATTGATGTCGCGTACCGCTATTTCTCCACCGCCAAGCGCAAATTCATCATCGCCGACACCCCCGGCCATGAGCAGTACACCCGCAACATGGCCACCGGTGCCTCCACCTGTGACCTGGCGATCATCCTGGTGGATGCGCGCTATGGCGTGCAGACCCAGACCCGTCGCCACAGCTTCATCGCCTCGTTGCTGGGCATCAAGCACATCGTCGTGGCCATCAACAAGATGGACCTCAAGGACTTCGACCAAGGTGTGTTCGAGTCGATCAAGGCCGACTACCTGAAGTTCGCCGAAGGCTTGAAGATGAAGCCCACCAGCATGCACTTCGTGCCGATGTCGGCCCTCAAGGGCGACAACGTGGTGAACAAGTCCGAGCGTTCGCCGTGGTACACCGGCCAGTCGCTGATGGAAATCCTCGAGACCGTGGAAGTGGCGGGCGACCGCAACTTCACCGACCTGCGTTTCCCGGTGCAGTACGTCAACCGTCCGAACCTGAACTTCCGCGGTTTCGCCGGCACGCTTGCCAGCGGCATCGTGCACAAGGGCGACGAAGTGGTGGTATTGCCGTCGGGCAAGAGCAGCCGCGTGAAATCCATCGTCACCTTCGAGGGTGAGCTGGAACATGCCGGCCCAGGCCAAGCCGTGACGCTGACCATGGAAGACGAGATCGACATCTCCCGTGGCGACCTGCTGGTGCATGCCGACAACGTTCCGCCGGTCACCGACAGCTTCGAAGCGATGCTGGTGTGGATGGCCGAGGAGCCGATGCTGCCGGGCAAGAAATACGACATCAAGCGCGCCACCAGCTACGTGCCGGGTTCGATTGCCAGCATCGTCAACAAGGTCGATGTGAACACCTTGGAAGAAGGTCCGGCCAGCGCGTTGCAGCTCAACGAAATCGGCAAGGTGAAGATCGCCCTGGATGCGCCGATCGCCCTGGACGGTTACGAGAGCAACCGCACCACCGGCGCGTTCATCGTCATCGACCGCCTGACCAACGGTACCGTCGGCGCGGGCATGATCGTGGCGCAGCCTTTGGCCCATGGCAGCAGCACGCACCACGGCAAGCTGGCCCATGTGTCGGTGGAAGAACGTACCCAACGCTTCGGCCAACAGCCGGCCACGGTGCTGTTCAGCGGCCTGTCCGGCGCGGGCAAGAGCACGTTGGCCTATGCGGTGGAGCGCAAGCTGTTCGACATGGGCCGTGCGGTGTTCGTGCTCGACGGGCAGAACCTTCGTCACGACCTGAACAAAGGCCTGCCGCAGGATCGCAGCGGGCGAACCGAAAATTGGCGCCGTGCGGCTCACGTCGCCCGCCAGTTCAACGAAGCTGGCCTGCTGACCCTGGCCGCGTTCGTTGCACCAAGCGCCGAAGGGCGTGAACAGGCCAAGGACCTGATCGGCCGCGAGCGCCTGCTGACCGTCTACGTCCAGGCCTCGCCAGCGGTATGCGCCCAGCGTGATCCGCAAGGGCTGTACGCGGCTGCCGGGGATAACATCCCGGGCGAGTCCTTCCCGTACGACGTGCCGCTGGATGCCGACCTGGTGATCGACACGCAATCGCTGACGTTGGAAGAAAGCGTCAAGCAGGTGCTGGATCTGCTGCGCAAGCGTGGGGCGATCTAAGGCTCGCCGCTGTCACTAAAAAGCCCGCAGATGAGTGATCATCTGCGGGCTTTTTTTTGTTGTCTGGAAGGACGCCATCGCGAGCAAGCTCGCTCCCACAGGGGGTTGCTTTACCGCTGACCATTGTGGGAGCGAGCTTGCTCGCGATGAGGCCAGTGCAGTCCCCTCAGGACTTGGCGGGGTACTCGCGATGCATCTGCTCCAGCAGCGCATCCTTGTCCTGCCACAACTGGTTGATCCAACCCTGGAACTCCAGGCGATATTCCCCGTCCTGGTCGTAGCTTTTGCCAATGAATTGCGGCGGGATCGTCAGTTCCTGGAAATGCACCACCACTTCGCCAACGTTGCCGCAGAGCAGATCCCAATACCCTGGGCGACCGCCCGGATAATGGATGGTCACGTTGATGATCGACTCCAGTTGCTCACCCATCGCATCGAGCACGAACGCGATGCCGCCGGCCTTGGGCTTGAGCAAATAGCGAAACGGTGACTGTTGCTGCGCATGCTTGCCTTCGGTAAAGCGCGTGCCTTCGACGAAATTGAAGATGCCCACCGGGTTGTTGCGAAACTTCGCGCAGGTCTTGCGGGTGGTTTCCAGGTCCTTGCCTTTCTTCTCCGGGTGCTTTTCCAGGTAAGCCTTGGAGTAGCGCTTCATGAACGGGAAGCCCAGCGCCCACCAGGCCAGGCCGATCACCGGCACCCAGATCAACTCTTGCTTGAGGAAAAATTTCAACGGGCGGATGCGTCGGTTCAGCACGTACTGCAACACCATGATATCGACCCAGCTCTGGTGGTTGCTGGTGACCAGATACGAATGCTGGTAGTCCAGGCCTTCCAGGCCGCTGATGTGCCAGCGGGTAGAGCGCACCAGGTTCATCCAGACCTTGTTGTTGCTGATCCAGGCTTCATGGATGTGGCTCATCAGCCAGTCGGTGAAGCGCTGGGCGGCGGGGAAGGGCAGCAGTAGTTTGAAGATCGCCACGATGAACAGCGGTGTGCAGCAGGCGATGGTATTGAGTGCCAACAGCAGCGAGGCAATGACGCCGCGCAAGGGAACAGGCAGGGAATCGAGCATTGATCAAATATCCATGGGTCGGTTGGCGGCCTGGATCGCGGTCAGGGCGATGGTGTAGACGATGTCGTCGACCTGGGCGCCGCGCGGCAAGTCGTTCACCGGTTTGCGCAGGCCTTGCAGCATCGGCCCGAGGCTGACGCAGTCGGCGCTGCGCTGCACGGCCTTGTGGGTGGTGTTGCCGGTGTTCAGGTCCGGGAAAATGAACACCGTCGCCCGGCCTGCCACTTGGCTATTGGGCGCCAGTTGCCGCGCCACGGTTTCGTTGGCAGCGGCGTCGTATTGCAGCGGGCCGTCGATCAACAAACCGTGTTGGGCCTCATGGGCCAGCAGGGTGGCTTCGCGAACTTTTTCCACTTCTTCGCCACTGGCCGACTCGCCGCTGGAATAGCTGAGCATCGCCACCCGCGGCGTAATGCCGAACGCCGCCGCCGAGTCGGCGCTTTGCAAGGCGATTTCCGCGAGCTCCGCTGCGCTGGGGTGCGGGTTCATCACGCAGTCGCCGTAGACCAGGACTTCTTCGGGAAACAGCATGAAAAACACCGACGACACCAGCGAACAGCCTGGCGCGGTCTTGATCAGTTGCAGTGCCGGGCGGATGGTGTTGGCGGTGGAGTGGATGACACCGGAGACCAGCCCGTCCACTTCATCCAGCGCCAGCATCATCGTGCCGATCACCACGGTGTCTTCCAATTGCTGCTCGGCCATGGGGGCGTTCAGGCTTTTGCTCTTGCGCAATCTCACCATCGGCTCGACATAACGCTCGCGAATCGCATCCGGGTCGAGAATCTCCAACCCCGGCGGCAGTTCGATGCCTTGGGCGCGGGCCACTGCTTCGACGTCGGCCGGTTTCGCCAGCAATACGCAGCGGGCGATGCCCCGGGCCTGGCAGATGGCGGCGGCCTGGACGGTCAACGGCTCGCTGCCTTCGGGCAATACGATGCGTTTGTTCGCGGCCTGGGCACGCTGGATCAATTGATAGCGGAACACCGCGGGCGACAGGCGCATTTCCCGTGGCGTGCCGCAGCGCTGGTGCAGCCATTTGGCGTCCAGGTGACTGGCGACGAAATCGGTGATGATCTCCGCGCGTTCGCGGTCATCGATCGGGATTTCCTTGTTCAGGCCGTGGAGCAGGTTGGCGGTGTCATAGGAGCCGGTGCTCACTGACAACACAGGCAAGCCCGCCTGCAAGGCGCCACGGCACAGCTCCATGATGCGTGGGTCGGGCAGGGTGTCGCTGGTCAACAACAGGCCGGCCAGCGGCACGCCGTTGATCGCCGCCAGGCTCACGGCCAGGATGATGTCGTCGCGATCTCCGGGTGTTACCACCAGCACGCCGGGCTTGAGCAGTTCCACGGTGTTGCGCATGGTGCGGGCGCAAATGATGATATTGCTCATGCGCCGGGTTTCGTAGTCACCGGCGTTAAGCACCTGTGCGCCCATCAGGTCGGCCACGTCGCGGGTGCGCGGGGCATTGAGTTCGGGGCGGAACGGGATGCAGCCCAGCAGGCGGAAGTCGCCGCTGCGCAGTAACGGCGAGTGCTCTTTGAGCCGCGCGGTGAACGCCTCCATGCTCTCGTCGGTGCGAACTTTGTTCAGGATCACGCCGAGGACTTTCGGGTCCTTTGGCCCGCCAAACAGTTGCGCCTGCAACTCAACGCGACCGGACAGCTCCGTCAGCACTTCGTTTTCCGGCGCCGAGACCAGAATGACTTCGGCGTCCAGGCTCTTGGCCAGGTGCAGGTTGACCCGTGCGGCATAACTGGCGCTGCGGGTCGGGACCATGCCTTCGACGACCAGCACGTCCTTGCCGATGGCGGCCTGCTGGTAGAGGGTGATGATTTCTTCCAGCAATTCGTCGAGCTGGCCATCGCCGAGCATGCGCTCCACGTGGGCCAGGCCCAGCGGTTGCGGCGGTTTGAGGCCATGGGTACGGGCCACCAGCTCGGTGGAACGTTCCGGGCCGGTATCGCCAGGGTGGGGCTGGGCGATGGGTTTGAAGAAGCCGACTTTCAGCCCGGCCCGTTCAAGTGTACGCACCAGCCCGAGGCTGATGGAGGTCAGACCCACACCAAAATCGGTGGGTGCGATAAAAAAAGTTTGCATGCGGATTCTCTAAGGGTGCATGACGAGTGTCCTGTATTTGTGCGACAGGACACCAGGGCGCGACCTATGGCTGGTCATCTACCCACAATTCAGTCGCCAAGGTTATCGCTAACCGGGCCCTGAGCGCACCAGCCGCAATCAAAGGGCTGGCCTAATTTTTCAATACGTTGCACAGGGTCCAGCACCCAGGCCCTGGACTGCCACGGTGGCTGGTGGCGCAGATGCTGGGTGTGGCCGCAGGACAGCTCGGCGACCCAGTGGCCATCCTCATCCTGATGGAAACCCGTGACCGTTGGTCTGTTCGAGCTAGCCCGTTTGTCCGGGTTCCGTTCGCTTTCGGGCAAATCCTTGTTTAGACTTGTCCGTTCTTCATTCTTATGCAAAAGGTCTCGCCCCATGCTGATCGCCGCCAATAAGGCTGTCTCCATCGACTATACCCTGACCAACGACGCTGGTGAGGTCATCGACAGCTCTGCCGGCGGCGCTCCGCTGGTCTACCTGCATGGTGCAGGCAACATCATCCAGGGTCTGGAAAAAGCCCTGGAAGGCAAGACCACCGGTGACGAGCTGACCGTAGCCGTCGAGCCGGAAGATGCCTATGGCGAGTACTCCGCCGAATTGGTCAGCACCTTGAGCCGCAGCATGTTCGAAGGTGTGGATGAGCTCGAAGTGGGCATGCAGTTCCACGCTTCCGCCCCCGATGGCCAGATGCAGATCGTGACCATCCGCGACCTGGACGGCGATGACGTGACCGTTGACGGCAACCATCCGTTGGCCGGCCAGCGCTTGAATTTCCAGGTCAAGATCGTCGATATCCGTGATGCCAGCCAAGAAGAAATCGCCCATGGTCACGTCCATGGCGAAGGCGGCCATCACCACTGATTTCTGCGCTACGCTCAGGTAACCAGTGAACTGGAAAGGCGCCGTACGGCGCCTTTTTAGTCACTTGCTGTTAGCATCAACCACGGCTGTTTCGAAAAGATCTGCGAATTGGAGTTCGTCATGAGTGCTTTCCACGACCTGAAATTGAAAACCCTGGATGGTCAGGAGCTTGCTCTGGCGCCGTTCAAGGGGCAAGTCGTGCTGGTGGTCAACGTCGCCTCCAAATGTGGCCTGACGCCTCAGTACGCGGCACTGGAAAATCTCTATCAGCAATACAAGGCCCGAGGCTTCAGTGTGCTGGGCCTGCCCTGCAATCAGTTCGCCGGACAGGAGCCTGGAACCGAGCAGGAAATCCAGGAGTTCTGCAGCCTCAACTATGGTGTGACGTTTCCGTTGGCCAGCAAGCTGGAAGTGAACGGTCCTGACCGTCATCAGCTGTATCGCCTGCTGGCAGGCGAAGGGGCCGAGTTCCCGGGGGACATCACCTGGAATTTCGAAAAATTCCTGGTCGGCAAGGACGGCCGGGTGCTGGCACGGTTCTCGCCGCGTACTGCGCCGGATGATCCTGCCGTGATCCAGGCGATCGAGAAAGCGCTGTCCTAAGCCATACGCTGAGCCCTTGTGGCGAGGGAGCTTGCTCCCGCTGGGCTGCGTAGCAGCCCCGGCTTTTGGCGGTCGCTGCGCAACCGAGCGGGAGCAAGCTCCCTCGCCACAGGTCTTGCGTCCGGCAGTGCATACGGTTTAAGCCACCCCAACACGATCCTCCCACATCCTTCTAACCCTTAATCACTCCAATCAATAGTGCTACCCAGCGTTGCGGATGCTCCATATTATCGTCGTCATATCTGACTGCGACCCGTCCCGTGGAGAGCCCCATGCCTGTACAAGCCCTGTTCAAACCCTTTCATCTCGGCGCCCTCGAGCTGCCGACCCGGGTGGTGATGGCGCCGATGACCCGTTCCTTTTCGCCGGGTGGCGTACCGAACGCCAAGGTGATCGAGTATTACCGTCGTCGCGCAGCGGCCGGGGTCGGGCTGATCATCACCGAAGGCTCGACGGTCGGCCACAAGGCTTCCAACGGCTATTCGAACGTGCCGCACTTCTACGGCGATGCCGCGTTGGCGGGCTGGAAAGAAGTGGTCGATGCCGTGCACGCCGAAGGTGGCAAGATCGTTCCGCAGTTGTGGCATGTGGGCAGCGTGCGTCGCATCGGGACTGAGCCGGACGCCAGCGTGCCGGGTTATGGCCCGACCGAAAAACTCAAGGACGGCCAAGTGGTGGTCCACGGCATGAACCAGGCGGACATCGACGAAGTCATCGCCGCCTTCGCCCAAGCGGCCAAGGACGCCCAGGACATCGGCATGGACGGGGTGGAGATCCATGGCGCCCACGGTTATCTGGTTGACCAATTCTTCTGGGAAGGCAGCAACCAGCGCACCGATGGCTACGGCGGCAGCCTCGCCAATCGCTCACGTTTCGCCATCGAATTGATCCGTGCGGTGCGTGCGGCCGTGGGCGAGAGTTTCCCGATCATCTTCCGCTTTTCCCAATGGAAACAGCAGGACTACACCGCGCGCCTGGTGCAGACGCCAGAAGCGCTGGGTGAATTCCTCAAGCCTTTGGCGGACGCCGGTGTGGATATTTTCCACTGCTCGACACGTCGTTTCTGGGAACCGGAATTCGAAGGTTCCGAACTGAACCTGGCCGGCTGGACCCGTAAACTTACCGGTAAGCCGACGATCACCGTGGGCAGCGTCGGCCTGGATGGCGAGTTCCTGCAATTCATGGTCAACACCGACAAGGTTGCGCAACCGGCCAGCCTGGAAAAACTGCTTGAGCGCCTGAACAAGGAAGAATTCGACTTGGTCGCGGTAGGCCGTGCGCTGCTGGTGGATCCTGATTGGGCGCAGAAAGTGCGTGAAGGGCGGGAGCAGGATATTTTGCCGTTCAGTCGCGAAGCGTTGATGACCTTGGTTTAAGCGGCGCCTGATCCGCCGATATCGCGAGCAAGCTCGCTCCCACATTTGATCTTCAGCGCACTCATTGTGGAAGCGAGCTTGCTCGTGATGGCGACCTCAGCATTACCGAATAATCAAAGCATTGTCGGCGCGGCAGGCATTCCCTGCTCGCCCACACAAACGCCGCGCAACTGTGCCTCGAATTGCTCGACCACCGCCGCCCAGCCCTGGCGCTTGGCGTGCTGCCGCGCATTGAGCCGCACGCACCGCAAGGCCTCGTGCTCTTCCAGCAGCCAACGAGCGGCGTCGCAGAACGCTTCTTCATCCCCCGGCATTGCCAATACGCCGTTATAGCCATGGCGGATGTGTTGCGCCGCCGCAGCCTGATCGTAGGCCACCACGCCCAGCCCGGAGGCCAAGGCTTCCAGCACGACATTGCCGAAGGTTTCGGTCAGGCTCGGAAAAATGAACATATCCCCCGATGCGTAATGGGCGGCCAATGCTTCGCCTCGTTGTGCGCCACAGAAAATGGCTTCGGGCAGTTGCTGTTCGAGGGCGAGACGCTGCGGGCCGTCGCCGACGATGACCAATTGAATCCGTCGCGTCGGAAAAGCGTTGCGCAGCGTGTCGAAACTGCGCTTTAGCAGCCCCAGGTTTTTCTCCGGCGCCAAGCGTCCCACGTGAATGACCGCAATGTCGTCATCGCCCAGGCCCCAGCTCTCGCGCAGGGTGGCCGAGCGTTTGGCTGGATGAAACAGCTGGCTGTCGACCCCGCGCGACAACATCGCCACGCGCTCGAAATGCCGGCGCTCCAGCTCCAGGCGCTGGCTGTGGCTCGGCACCAGGGTCAGGCGGGAGCGGTTGTGAAACCAGCGCAAGTAATGGGTCAGCACCCGGCTCAACAATCCGAGCCCGTACTGTTGGGTGTATTGCTGGAAGTTGGTGTGGAAGCCGCTGACCACTGAAATGCCCAGGCGCCGCGCCGCTCGCAGGGCCGACAAACCCAGTGGCCCTTCGGTCGCGATGTACAGCACGTCGGGGCGGTGGCGTTTCCAGCGGCGCAGCAGCTTGTGCATCGAGGACTGCCCCCACTGCAACCCCGGGTACCCCGGCAACGGCCAGCCTCGACAGAGCAATAGCTGGTCGTCGCTGACTTGGCCGTGATCACCGGCCTGACGGGGGCGAATCAGCTCCACCCGGTGCCCGCGGGCACGCAAGCCCTCGTAGAGACGGCCGAGGGTGTTGGCTACGCCGTTGATTTCCGGCGCAAAGGTTTCGGTAACGAGGGTGACGTGCAGGTGTGTGGTCATGACCCCAGTGTCGACCGGGGCCGTTTCGTCATTGTGACGCCAGCATGATGGATTTGTGACCGGCTCAGCCCTGTCGTGCCAACGCCGTCTCGGCACCTTGTTCGCGGACCCAGAACAACGTCGCCCCGGCCACCGCCGCCGGCATCATCAGCACGTTGACCACCGGGATCAGCAACACGAGGTACACGCTGCCGCCAAAGCCCAGGCTCTGCCAGCGTTTCTCCCGCAGCCAGGCGAGCATTTCATTCCAGCCCAGCTTGTGGTTGTCCGCCGGGTAGTCGATGTACTGGATCGCCATCATCCAGATGCCGAACAGCAACCACAGCGGCGCGGCCACGATGTTGATCACCGGGATGAACGACAGCACGAACAGGCCCAGGGCACGCGGTAGGAAATAGCCGAGCTTGCGCGCTTCCCGGGCCAGTGTCCGCGGGATCATGGCGATCAGTTCGCCCCAACTGAACGCCGGGAAATCATCTGTGCCACGCACCACCACTTCGACTTTCTCGGCGAGGAAGCCGTTGAACGGCGCAGCGATGATATTGGCGAGCATGGTGAAGGTGAAAAACACCATCAGCGCTACAAGGACGACGAACAGCGGCCAGAGGATGTAACTGAGGAAACCCAGCCAATCCGGCAGCGAAGGCATCAATGTATCGACCCACAGGCTGAACTGGTGGCCAGCCAGGTAGATCAACCCGACGAACAGCACGAGGTTGATCGCCAGGGGCAGCAGCACAAACAGCCGCAGGCCGGGGCTCAAGACCAGTTTGAGGCCCTCTCGCAAGTATTGCGGGCCGGACAGGACGGGGGCGGGCATAGGTGGCTCCGAGAATAGATGGACGCGCCGACCTTACCGGCTTTGCTTGATGCGGGAAAGCTACGACATGGCGTGTAACAAAGGTTTAAGGTTTGTCGCTATTGCGAACGCCGCAGCGGATAGAGCTCACCTATGAGCTGGATTGTTAAACCGTATTTCCTTAATCTTCGCTCCCTCGATACGCTGCACCCATTCTTTTTTCAGGACTGTCGAACCCAAGCCTTCCCCAAGTGCATCAACGGTCCTTTTTTATTCGCGCCGCTCACCCGGCGTTCCGGCCCGCAAGGTCCGGTCAACAGGAGCAGGTCATGTCTGAAGTCCGTCATTCGCGTGTGATTATTCTCGGTTCCGGCCCTGCCGGTTACAGCGCTGCGGTTTATGCGGCCCGTGCCAACCTCAAGCCACTACTGATTACCGGCATGCAGGCCGGCGGTCAATTGACCACCACCACCGAAGTCGACAACTGGCCGGGCGACGTCCACGGCCTGACCGGCCCGGCCTTGATGGAGCGCATGAAGGAACACGCCGAACGCTTCGAGACCGAGATCGTCTTCGACCACATCAACGCCGTGGATTTCGCCGCCAAGCCGTACACCCTGACCGGCGACAGCGCGACTTACACTTGCGATGCCCTGATCATCGCCACCGGTGCCAGCGCTCGTTACCTGGGCCTGCCGTCGGAAGAAACCTTCATGGGTAAAGGCGTCTCGGCCTGCGCCACCTGCGACGGTTTCTTCTACCGCAACAAGCCAGTGGCTGTGGTCGGTGGCGGTAATACCGCGGTCGAAGAGGCGCTGTACCTGGCCAATATCGCCAGCACCGTTACCCTGATCCACCGTCGCGAAACCTTCCGCGCCGAGAAGATCCTGATCGACAAGCTCAACGCCCGCGTCGCTGAAGGCAAGATCATCCTCAAGCTCAACGCCACCCTGGACGAAGTGCTGGGTGACAACATGGGCGTGACCGGTGCTCGCCTGAAAAACAACGACGGCAGCTTTGACGAGATCAAGGTTGACGGCGTGTTCATCGCCATCGGCCACACCCCGAACACCTCGCTGTTCGAGGGCCAGCTGGAACTCAAGGACGGCTACCTGGTGGTCAAGGGCGGCCGCGACGGCAACGCCACCGCTACCAGCGTCGAGGGCATCTTCGCCGCCGGCGACGTGGCCGACCACGTCTACCGCCAGGCGATCACCTCGGCCGGTGCCGGTTGCATGGCAGCCTTGGACACCGAGCGTTACCTGGATGGCCTGCAGAACGCCTCGTTCTGATTCATCGGGCACAAAAAAAACCGGCTTCGGCCGGTTTTTTAATGCCTGTCACATGACCAACGGGTGGATGCCGAGCCCTTGTGGGAGCGAGCTTGCTCGCGATGACGGTGTGTCAGTCAACATAGATGTTGGCTGACCTGACGCTATCGCGAGCAAGCTCGCTCCCACAGGTTCTGTGTGTGGTCAGAAACAATGCATCTCAGGCCAGTTCCGCCAGGCACGCTTCCAGGATATCCAATCCCTCTTCCAACACGGCCGGCTCGGTCGTCAACGGTGCCAGCAGCCGGATGATATGCCGCGATTTCCCGCTGGGCATCAACAGCAAACCCGACTCCCGCGCCGAGGCCAGCAATTGCGTCAGTTGGGCCGGAGCTGGGGTGCCGTCGGCGTGGGCCAGTTCGATCCCGCGCATCGCACCGACGCCGGTCAGGCGGCCCAGGTAAGGCGTCAGGCCGCGACGGCGCCAGGATTCGTAGCGGCTTACTATGGCCTCCTCCTGGCGCGCCCCCCAGGCCCGCAGGTTCGTGTCGGTCATCTCGTCCAGGGTCGCCAGCGCGGCGGCGCAGGCGATAGGGTTGCCCGAGTAGGTGCCGCCGAGGCCGCCCTTGGGCAGGTTGTCCATCAAGGCCTTGCGTCCCATTACTGCCCCCAACGGGACACCACCGGCGATGCTCTTGCCCAGCAGGATCAGGTCGGGCTCGATGCCCAGTCGCGAAAATGCAAAGCGCTGGCCGGTGCGACCGAAACCGGACTGGATCTCATCGATGATCAGCACGATGCCTTTGTCGTCGCAGAACTGTCGCAGCGCCTGGGCGAAATCCACATCCATCGCCAGGAAGCCGGCTTCACCCTGCACCGGCTCGACGATAAAGCAGGCCACATCGTTCACATCAATCTCGACGCTGAACAACCGGTCCATGGCTTGCAAGGCCTCGGCGCACGTCACGCCGTTGTCCTGGCTAGGGTAGGGCAGGTGATAGACAGGCCCGGGCAGTACGCCGACTTTCTGCTTATAAGGGGCGACCTTGCCGTTGAGATTGAGTGTGGCCAGGGTTCGACCATGGAAACCGCCATCAAAGGCGATGACGGCAGTGCGACCCGTGGCGCCGCGCACAATCTTGAGCGCATTTTCCGCCGCTTCGGCGCCGCTGTTGGTGAGCATGCCGCTCACTGGGTAATCCACCGGGATAAACGCTGCCAGGCGCTTCATCAAATCGAGATAAGGCTTGTGAGGGGCGGCATTGAATGCGTAATGGGTCAGCCGGGTGGCTTGGTCGCGGATGGCCTCGACGATGCCCGGGTGACAATGGCCTAGGTTCAATACACCGATGCCCCCGACGAAGTCGATGTAGCGTTTGCCATCGGTGTCCCAGACTTCGGCGTTTTTTCCATGGCTGAGGTTGATAGGGTGAACGAAGGAAATCGATTGGCTGATGGTTTCGCGGCTCATGGGTGACGGCTCGGACGAAGAAATATTTGCGTTATCTAAGCCGCGAGCAGCAGCGCCCGGCAAACGAAATAAAGTTGCCGGGTCAATCATAAAAGTCGGGATGTGCTGAGGCGCCACTGATTTGGGATGCGCAACCCGTGGCGAGGGAGCTTGCTCCCACTCCAGCGCGAAGCGCTGGTCTCGGGCTGCGGCGCAGCTACTTTTATGATGCTGCGCACTCAAGCGGGAGCAAGCTCCCTCGCCACAAAAGCGGGTTTCGACATGGGGGCGATTGTGTCGTTCAGCGCCGCTGCAGCGGCTGCGCCTCGAATGTCACGCCGGCCAAGCCGTGGGCCATCAATGCGCGGATATTGCCGTGGTCGCTACCCTCGGGCGTGTTCAGCACCGAGCGATAATGTTCGCCGAATGCCAGCAGCGCCTCTTCGTCGCTCAAGCCTTCAAGCAGAGCCAGGCCAAGGGTCTTGCAGGAGCCTTCGTTCTGCCCGGCGGCGTTCACGACGCCGCCGTTGTTGAAAGCTTGGGGCTGGTATTCGTAGCCTTCGGCAATAAAAGCCAGGGTGTCAGCGAAAGCATGTTCACCGCTCTTGAGGCTGGCGCGAAAGGTGTTCAGGTCAGGCATTGGGATTTCCTTTGGCGAACGCCGCTTGCTGTTCGGCGCTGGCTTCTTTCTGGTATTGGGCTTTCCATTCGGCATAGGGCATGCCGTAGACAACTTCGCGCGCGTCATCGAGGCTGACCTCGATCTGGCGCTCGTCGGCGGCGGCCTTGTACCACTTGGACAGGCAGTTGCGGCAAAAACCGGCGAGGTTCATCAGGTCGATGTTCTGCACATCCTTGCGGCTGTCCAGGTGGGCCACCAGCCGACGGAAAGCGGCGGCTTCGAGTTCGAGGCGTTGTTGATCGTTCATGGGAATCTCTGCGAGACAGCTTCAAGCGGCGAGCTTCAAGCTGCGAGTTGGATTGTCTTGGCCAGGCTTGAAGTCTACCGCTTGACGCGTCCAGCGACTACGAAGCTGTCCGGCTTGCCGCGAGGGTAATCGACACGGACTCGGCGAAGCGCAAGGCGTGCGGCTTGTCGACTTCGACCTCGGCGTACAGCACCGACTCGTTGGCCATGACCAGGTCGAGCAATTCCTGGGTCAGGCGTTCGAGCAGGGCGAAGCGGTTGCCTTCCACATGGGCGATGATCGCCTTGGTGATGGTGCGGTAGTTCAGGGCATGGTCGATGTCGTTGTCGCGCACGGCCTCTTGCGCCGCATAGAGGATGGTCAGGTTGATCAACACATCCTGTTTGTTGAGGATCTCGTCTTCATTGATCCCGATGAACGTACGCAGGCGCAGATCCTTGACCTTGATGCGCGCCATGGCGGGCTGAAGTTGTGGCATTTATTGGCTCCGTCGAATCAATTGCAGGAATTCCTGGCGGGTGTTGCTGGACTCGCGAAAAGCGCCAAGCATCACCGAAGTGTTCATGGTCGAGTTCTGTTTCTCGACACCGCGCATCATCATGCACATGTGCTGGGCTTCGATCACCACCGCCACGCCGGCGGCCTGGGTGACTTGCTGCACCGCGTCGGCGATTTGCCGGGTGAGGTTTTCCTGGATTTGCAGGCGGCGGGCGAACATGTCCACCAACCGGGCGATCTTCGACAGCCCCAGGACCTTGCCCGTAGGAATATAAGCCACATGGGCCTTGCCGATGAAGGGCAACAGGTGATGTTCGCACAGCGAATAAAGCTCGATGTTGGCGACGATCACCATTTCGTCGCTGTCGGAGGAAAACAGGGCGCCGTTGACGATCTGCTCGACGCTCTGCCCATAACCATGGCAAAGGTATTCCATGGCCTTGGCGGCGCGCACCGGCGTGTCCAGCAGGCCTTCGCGCTCCGGGTCTTCGCCCAGGCCGATCAGGATCTCGCGGTAATGCTGGGGCGAAAGGGCCATGGTGCTTCCTCGGAACAGGACTATTTGATGTGCCGCCCGCCGTTGAGGGTCAGGGTCGTGCCGGTGACGTAAGGATTGTCGAGCAAGTAGCGCAGGCTTTGGTAAATCACTTCGCTGCCAGGTTCGATGCCCAGCGCGGATTTGGCCAGGGCCTTGGCGCGGTAGGTCGCATCGTCGTCGGGATTGAACAGTAGCAGGGCCGGGGCGATGCCGTTGACCTTGATGGCCGGTGCGTATTTCGCCGCGAAAGAAAGCGTGAGGCTTTCCAGGCCAGCCTTGGTGGCGCAATAGGCGATGTGCTTGCTGCTGCCCTTGCGCGTCACGTCATCACTGATGTGCACGATATCCGCCGGCACCGAGCGCTGCAGCAAATCGGCACAGTGCAGGTTGATCAAATAGGGCGCGAGCATGTGGACGCCGAACATGGCGCTGAAGGCCGCGGCTTCGTTGCCCGGGGATTCGGCGAGCCAGGCCGAGGCGTTGTGCACGATGGCGCGCAATTGACCGGTGTGCTGCTTGAGCTGTTCGATGAAGGCCAGGATCCCGGACTCACTGGAAAAGTCGGCGAACAGTACCGTCGCCCCCGAGTCCCGTAGCGCTTGCACGCCTGGGCGTTCGGTGCGGTACGTGGCGATGACCGGGTGGCCGTCCTCCAGCAAGCGTCGGGCACAGTGCAGGCCGACGCGTTGGGCTGCGCCAGTGATCAGGATCGGAGCGGTGGCGCTGGGCATGGGACGGCTCGGTTCGCGGCAGAAGCAAAACTATAACAGCGACGGCGGGTACGTCCTATGAACAAGGGAAAATCCAGCGCCCGATTCGGTTTCCCTCACGGGCCCTGGCTTGCGTCCATGGTGTCAACGATTCTGCGCGGCCGGCAATGGCCGCTGTGGTGCACCCGCCAGCCAACTCGCCAATAAATGAGTCGACATCGGGATAAACAAATAGACCATCAGCGGCGTCAGGATGAGCGTACTGATTAAAACCCGGCTCAACAGGCCCAGTTCGCCGAGTAACGGTCCCAACAGGAAATTGAACAATAACGAAACAGGAAAGAACGCCAGCCAGATCGCCACGGCCTGCTTCCAGCGTGGCGGGCGTTGGCCGATCGTGCCGAACCAGCCGTCGATGCCTCGCACCCGGTGTTCAGAGGGATCGGCAAACAGTTCGCTGCCGCGTCCCAGCCAGGCCGTGCGCGAGGCTGAATGCTCCCACGCATGCAGCGTCTGCTCGTCGGCAAATCTGAAAATGATCTGGAATTCGTCGTCTTCGGGCGGCGGTGCGAGCACGCCGGAGCCCAGGTAGCCGGGAAAATCGGTTGCCAGTTGCTCGCCTTCACGCAACCAGGCGATCAGGTCCTGATAGCGTCCGTTGGCGACGCGGCGCGCGACCATCAAGGTGACGGGTGAGGTAGACATTTTGTATCTCCATGTACAAGCGCAACGCTCCGGATAAGAGCTTCGCGGGAAACGCCCCCAAGGGTAGTGGGTTGCGTTTAGTCACAAAGGGCAAAGCAAGGATTATTCCTTGTCGAGCAAAAAACAACAAATTCGCAAGCCGACCTAATTTGTCCTTGTAATGACAGGGTTGCGAGGGAGTAATATGAGACACATTCTTATGTCGGGAACTCGGAATGAGCGTAACCACCGAAGATAACTTCGTGTTTCCCACATCAAGTGTCTTGACGCGTGAAGATCTGTTTCCCATCCGCGAAGTGGCGCGATTGACTGGGGTGAACCCGGTGACGTTGCGCGCATGGGAGCGTCGCTATGGCCTGATCCAACCCACGCGCACCGAAAGTGGGCATCGCCTGTATTCCCTGGGCGATATTGAAAAGGTCAGGAGCATTCTCGCCTGGATCGAGCGAGGGGTGGCCGTCAGCAAGGTGGGAAAGATTCTGGCGAGGACCGAGTCGGTGCCGCCAGTTTCCAAATTCATTTCCCCCGACCTGGTTCGTGCCGATTACAACCGCTGGCAGCAGCAAGTCACGGATGCGGTTGGTAATTTCGATGACTTGGCACTGGACCGCGTCTACGGACAGATTTTTTCCAATTATGCAGTGCAAGTGGTATTCCAAGACATCCTGATGCCGCTCTGGCGAGAACTGCTGCAACGCCAGCATGAGTTCGGGCAGACCAGCGAGTGGCTGTTCTTCGACGGTTTCCTGCGCTCGCGCGTGATGCAGCGGATACTGCTCAAGCGCGACGTTTCCTCCCGACGAGTGCTGATCAGCGGAATTGGCGGTCAGTGCCGGGAGTTGGAGCTGTTGGTCACGGCGCTGTTCGTGTCCAAGGCGGAAGTGGACGTCAGGCTGATGACTGTCGGCCAACCGTTTGACGAGCTGATCCTGGTCTGCCAGAAGATCCAGCCCTTGGCACTGGTGCTGGTCTCCAATCACGCACCGGCGGTTGATCTACCCAAGCGCTTGAAGAAATTGGCGATGAGCCTGGATTGTCCGGTGATGCTGGCCGGCGATGCCTCCGATCTGGCACAGGAAAGCCTGGCTGGGTCATCGATTGGTTGTCTGGGAAACGACGGAATGGAGATTCGCCAGCGTTTGCGTCAGTTTCTGGCGGGCAATCTGGACACTTGAGGGGCTTGCTACAAATGCATTGCCGGGTGAGCCAGGCGATGCTGTTGAAGGATGTATTGGCGCAGCCGCTCGGTTTCGTCCTGGTCATGCTGGCTCAGGTGGTAAGCGTACATGCCTTGGGCGGTTTCCCTTTCGAACGTGCCACGCAGCGAAATCCGCTCGTAGCCAGACGGGCTGAACCACAAGGAAAACTGCTTCGGTGGTTTGGTGCGGTTGCGGATTTCCAGCAGAACACCCTTGCAGGAAACCTCATGCACCCATAACGGGCCCGGCTGGCCGTTGACATTTTCCAGCGCCACGGGCTCTTCGAGGTTCAGGCGCCATGGACGAATCTTCGGGCCATCCTCATAGATGCTCGGCACGCCCAGACGAAGGTGCATGGCATGGAATTCATCTTCGACCAGATGCAACGGGAAGGTCATCTGCTGGTTTTCGAAGTTGGCCTGCAGCGTGACCTGCTCATTCGCCGCCAGGCGCGTCAGCAAATCCCGAATCTGTGATCCACCGTTTACAAGCAAGCTCGACGTGACATCCCGCTCATTCAACTGCGGGTTGTGCTGCATGGTCCGGATGAAATCAAGCTCATCCTGGGTCAGAAGGGCGTCGCGCTGCATAAGGTGCTCGAAAAATATTTGCGTTATCACTGGTGATTGTAGTGACTGACCATTAATTCGCCGTTTTGTTTTCACCGCTCGTCGAATTAAATCGAGCAATGATGTCCCGGGCTTCGGCCAATTCTTTCTCAAGTAGGGCAACGCGCTGCAGGGCCTTCACCTGGGCGGTAACGTCTTTTTGCACGCCCACGAAATAAGTGTGGCCGTCCGCCTCGTTTTTTACGGTGGACAGCGACAACTCATTCCAGAAAGGGGTGCCATCCTTGCGGTAGTTGCGCAGCACCTGTCGGCACGCACCTCCCTGTTTCAAGGCGGCACGAATGGGCTCCAAGGACGGTTGGTCCCGGTCGCCTGACTGCAGGAAGCGACAATCCTGATAGAGGATTTCGTCGCGGCTGTAACCGGTCAGCCGTTCGAAGGCCGGGTTTACATAAATGAGGATGTTGTCATCGCCTTCTTTTTCGGCGATGACGATCCCGTCGTTGGACGCATTGATCACCAATTGCATCAGATGGGCGTTGATCATGAGGCCTCCAGCCTTGGACTTCCCTGTACGCGCTGCATTCTAGAAGAACGCGGGGAGATGTCCACTGGCTATTATTGGTTGTTGAGAGTCAATCGCAGCTTGAGTGCGCAGCCTGTTACCATGACCATTCTATTTATTCAGTTTCAGGATCAGACCGATGAAAGTCGCCATTCTTTCCGGCTCCGTCTACGGCACGGCCGAAGAAGTTGCCCGGCATGCCGCCAAATTGCTCGGTGACGCGGATTTCGAAACATTCCTCAATCCACGGGCAACCCTGGCGGACATCCAGGCGTTCGGACCGCAAGCCTTGCTCGCCGTTACGTCGACAACCGGCATGGGCGAGTTGCCGGATAACTTGATGCCGCTTTATTCAACGATTCGTGATCAGCTGCCCGCTTCATTTCGTGGACTGCCTGGCGCGGTGATCGGCCTGGGGGACGCCAGTTACGGCGACACGTTCTGCGGCGGTGGCGAGCAGATGCGCGAGCTGTTTGCCGAACTCGGCGTGAATGAAGTGCTGCCCATGCTGCGCCTGGATGCCAGCGAAAGCGTCACGCCGGAAACCGATGCCGAGCCCTGGTTGGCCGAGTTGATCGTTGCGCTGCGTGGTTGAGCCGCCACCGGCGAGCCCTGATGCTGACTCGCTCGGCCAGTAAGCTGGCTGCCAACGCAACTACCGACCTGGCGGGAGATGACTAGACTGGTTCTTTGTCCATGAGCCTGGACGTCTCTCCCATAAAAAATAAAGCCAGAGGTCATAGCCGTGAGCGTAGCGCCCATTCAATCGACACCCGGCATAAAGGATCAGGTCAGCGCAGCCGAATGGCAAACCCGAGTCGATCTCGCTGCGTGCTATCGGTTGGTCGCGCTGCATGGCTGGGATGACCTGATCTTCACGCATATTTCGGCGAAGGTTCCCGGCACCGAAGACTTCCTTATCAACCCGTATGGGTTGATGTTCCACGAAATCAGCGCCTCGAACCTGGTCAAGATCGATCAGGCCGGCAACAAGTTGATGGACAGTCCCTACGAAATCAACCCTGCCGGCTACACCATCCACAGCGCGGTGCACGAGGTGCGGCACGATGTGACATGTGTGCTGCATACCCATACTGCGTCCGGCGTTGCGGTGTCGGCGCAGAAGCAAGGGGTGCTGCCGATCAGCCAGCAATCGCTGTTCGTGCTGTCGAGCCTGGCCTATCACCCGTATGAAGGAGTCGCGCTGAACCCGGAAGAAAAGGCCCGCCTGCAAGCTGACCTGGGCGAAAGCAATTTTCTCATGTTGCACAACCATGGTCTGCTCACCTGTGGCGGGACCATTGCCGATACGTTCCTGATGATGTTCATTTTCCAGCGAGCCTGCGACATCCAGGTCATGGCCCAGACGGGCGGGGCCGAATTGATTGCCATCGAGCCGCAGGTATTGGCCGGCGCCCGGGCGATGGTCGCCGGGGTAACCAAAAGTGCCCAGGGCATGGGGGGCGCGTTGGCCTGGCCAGCGCTGCTGCGCAGACTGGACCAGCAAGATCCAGGCTATAAAAGCTGATGCCCATGGTCCAGATCCCGCTGCGTATCTGGCGTCAGCGCGGCCAGACATTCATGTTTCGTGGCCACGCCATCCGTTATTGGGCGGCCGGGCACGGCGAGCCGTTGCTACTGATCCATGGTTTTCCGACCGCCAGTTGGGACTGGCATTACCTGTGGCAGCCGTTGGCACAGCGTTATCGAGTCATCGCCTGCGACATGCTCGGGTTTGGTGATTCCGCGAAGCCGACGGAGCATGTCTATAGCCTGCTGGAGCAGGCCGATCTGCAACAAGCACTGCTCGCCCACTTGAACGTGACGCAAGGTGTTCACGTTCTGGCCCACGATTACGGCGACAGCGTGGCCCAGGAACTGATTGCCCGGCATGGCGAGGCGCGCATTGACCTCGCCAGCTGTGTCTTCCTCAACGGTGGCCTGTTTCCCGAAACCCATCGTCCGGTGTTGATGCAGAAACTGCTGCTCAGCCCCTTGGGCTGGCTGGTTGGCCGGGCTTTCTGCAGGGACGGCCTGGTGAAGAGTTTTCGGCAGATTTTCGGCCCTTGGACCGGCCCCACCGAAAGCGAGCTGGATGATTACTGGAGTCTGGTCGAGACTCATCGCGGGCCGCGAATCATGCACAAGCTCATTGCCTATATTCCCGAGCGTCGCGTGCAGCGTGATCGCTGGGTCCGCGCGATGCAGAGCGGCGAGGTGCCGTTGCGGCTGATCGACGGGGCGTTCGACCCGATTTCCGGTGCGCATATGGTGGCGCGTTACCAGGCGCTCATTCCCCATGCTGACGCGGTGTTGTTGCCTCACATCGGTCATTACCCGCACACCGAAGCACCGGTGCAGGTGCTCGATCACTACCTGGCATTTCGCGAGGCCATCGCCGCGCCTCGCAGGCAAGTGGCGTGTTCATGATGGATTGCTCGCATCATCCCTGCACCTTATCGGCCAACATTCACTTTCAACCCAGTTGATTGTGACCAGCGGACTTGTACCCGACACTCCCGTTCATTGTCCTACGGCCTGCTGGAGTTCTGCCCATGAATGAGTCTGTGCGCTTCGAAGATAAAGTCGTGATCGTCACAGGAGCCGGTGGTGGCCTGGGACGTGCCCATGCGCTGCTGTTCGCCCGGCAAGGCGCGAAAGTGCTGGTCAACGACCTGGGTGGTTCGGCTCAAGGGGAGGGCGCCAACGCTTCGGCGGCCGACCGGGTGGTCGCTGAAATTCGCCAGGCCGGCGGCATTGCCGAGGCCAATCATGACTCCGTCACCGACGGCGACAAGCTTGTGCAGAACGCTCTCGACGCGTTTGGTCGCGTCGACGTTGTCGTCAACAACGCCGGCATCCTGCGAGACAAGACCTTTCATAAAATGGACGACGCCGACTGGGACCTGGTTTACCGCGTCCATGTCGAAGGTGCTTATAAAGTCACCCGCGCCGCCTGGCCCCATATGCGTGAGCAGAATTATGGCCGGGTGATTTTCACCGCCTCCACGTCTGGCATCTACGGCAACTTCGGCCAATCCAACTACGGAATGGCCAAGCTCGGTCTCTACGGCCTGACCCGCACCCTGGCCATCGAAGGCCGTAAAAACAACATCCACGTCAATGCGATCGCCCCCACCGGCGGCACCCGTATGACCGAAGGCCTGATCCCGCCGCAGGTGTTCGAACAACTCAAGCCTGAACTCGTCAGTCCGCTGGTGGTGTACCTGGCCAGTGAAGCTTGCCAGGAAACCTCCGGATTATTCGAAGTGGGCGGCGGCTGGATGGGCAAGGTGCGCTGGGAGCGCAGCCTTGGCGCCGGGTTCGATCCGCGCAAAGGCTTTTCGCCTGAGGATGTCGCCGCCCACTGGCAACAGATTTGCGACTTTGAGGACGCCGTTCACCCCAATGACAATCTCGAAGCCCTGAAGGAAATGATGGCTAACCTGCAGCGCTACGCCGTTTAAGCTTGTCGCCCGGGCCGGTTGTCGTCGGCAGCGGCGACCTGCTCAGGGAAAATACTTCTTCACCAGGGCCGCCAGGTTCGCGGCGGTCTCGATGTCCACCACGCCGTCATGTTTTGCCGGACGGAAGTGCAGCTGGAAGGCCCGTACCAGTCGTTGGAAACCGGCGACCGTGGCGGCGGCCGAAGTGTCATATCCATATCGCTTGAACTGCCCGAGCAGTTGTTCCCGAAGGGGAATCCCGTTGGCTCGATACGCCTGCACGAACGTATCCTGGGTGGCCTCATCGAACCAGGCCCCGATTCCCTTGAGATACAACGCATGCCACGGGAACATCGGGCCGGGGTCACTTTTACGCCCTGCCGCGATGTCCGAATGCCCCACCACATTGACCGGACTGATGTCCGGGTATCGCTTGAGAATATCCAATGCCAGGTATTCGATGGCCTCGATTTGCTGGGCCTTATAAGGCGGAAAGGTAAATTGGCCTTGATAGTCAGTTGCCAGGTTGACGATTTCCACACCGATCGACGTGTCGTTCAAGTTGCTGCGATTACCCCAACTGCTCACGCCGGCATGCCAGGCGCGCTGGGTTTCGTCGACCAGATTGAAAACCTGGGGGGATTCAAAACCCGCTTTCAAATAACCGGGGTCGGCGAAGTCGGGTATGAGGTAATGGGCACTGACGGAAGGGCCGGTTAACGTGTTAATCGAAGACTCGAAGTTGCCGGCCGTGTAATGAAACACCAGAAAGCGAATGCGACTGTTAAAACCTTTTTTTGACCGATAGCTTGTATTGTTTATCTGCATACCAAAATCCGCTGGTGATTAAATCGAAGCGAAATGCTGCGATTGGTTTGAGCGTAACAGCGAATTTTTTATGTGCGCGTAGTTGGGTTCTGGCTTTGTTGTAGGAACTGGCGCTAGGAGGTTGAGGGTTTTTATTAACTGCAATTAAGATATTAATTGTTATGAGTAATGGGCCGCCTGACAAGCGGCCATACGGGTTGGTCTGGATAAGGGAGCAGAGGTAGCTTAATTGTGTTCATTTTCCAGACGATTCAACATCGAGGCGAAATACTCCGCCGACCATTCCTTACGGTCCGAGACCTGGCCATCTCCCAATTCCACCACCCGAAGTACACCGTCTGACCGGAGCGCTACGTCAATCGAGAAAAAAGGGCTGTCGATCATTTTTGCGCACTTACTCACCAATTCCGGCAGTTCTCCTGTAGCTCCGTATGCTTGCCCATGGAGAACAAAGTACCGACGCTCGGTTTCTTCGAGATAGCTCTCTCGTCGCCTCACGCAGATACCGCCTTCTATCTGCCCCCGATACTGGCGCATCAGTCCAACGAGCGGTGCTATATCCGCAGGCGTGTCCACCAGGCTGCCGGCGCCCGTGTTGAGAGATTTCACGTAATCTCTGATGAAGTAGCCCGGCCAGTGCAGCCCATCCAGCGCCTGTTCAAAGTCCGCATCATCGGCCAATACCACGGTCTCGCTCGTAAAGGCCGCTAGCAATGGATACCACTCCGGCAGGTGATGACAGTGCCGGTATTGCGTGGGGCTGGTCGTCGCAATAGCGCCTTGGTCGCGCAAGTGACTGACCAACGCCGCGTAAGCATCCACTGTCAGCATCCATCCGCGGTACAGAACGGTGTCGCCGGGCGTGAATGGTATGGAAGTCCTGAAAAATCCCGCTTCGAAATCTTCGAAAGAGAACAACACCGTCTTCAATCCAGCCGCTACGACGGCGTCGTATTCTTCCGTGTACTGTTCGTCGGGACGTTTTTTATTGAAGGGATCACTGGGGTAGAGAAGGTGCATGTTGTGCCTGTCGGTGAGAATGGAGGACGAAAGGAACTGTTGTTTTGTAGTAAATCAGGACTGTTTGAATCCCGGTTTTCCGTTGGCGGCACGCCAGGAATACTCGCATGTCCATTCTTCATATGAGCGAGGCTGCGCGGATCAAATGAGCCCTTTCGCTGCATCTGCCGACAGCGAAAGGGCCCCAATAAATTGGATCAGGGTTGCTTGAATCCCGGCTTGCCATTGGCGGCGCGCCAGTTTTTTACCTTGTTTACTATCTCTTCGGGGCTGTTATGGCCGTCTTCCGGATGATAGATCAGATCTGAGCCGGAGGGGTGCTCCGAAATTCTTTCAAATTCAAAAACCGCTGCAGTGTGGGCTTTTTCCGAGGGGTAATCTACATAACAGATTTTTATCAAAAATACCAAAAATTCGGACTCGGTCATTTCCGCTATTGATCTTTTCAATTTTTGTGCTCCCGGTGGGTTTCTATGTGTCGCTTAGGTGTCATTACGTTGATGTTGTCAATATTATAAATCTCGCCGCCTAGATGGATATATTCTTTATGGTGTAGCTCATACTTGCTGCGACTGCCGACGCGTTCAGATTTAATGACAATAGCTGACATTCCTCTTTTCATTAGTTCTAGATTGTATTGGTCAAACTGTTGCGAAAGTATCGGGTCAGCAGCAACCGCCCTCCAAAAGCTCTCCCGAAACTTTCTGAAATTCCTAAACTCCTTTCCCCTCAACTGATCCGCAATCTGCGACGAAATAGGTGCCCCTTCACCTATCGATGCTGCATCCGTCCAGATTCCCGTAACGGGGGTTCCCGTCCCCAGCGCGACCCCAGGGTCTTGCCGCCGATCCCTGAACATGACGTACAGAGGCGCCAGGCCTGAGTCGATTGGGAAAACGAAGACATAATCGTCGAAGCTGTCTGCGGTAATTTCGGGGAAGGGATCGATCCTCCCCACGATGGGCGTTACCGATGCGCCTGTATGAACAGGTGGGGCGGGCGGTTCAGCGGGGAGCGTTGTGGAGTTGTTTCCGGGTTGAACGACCGGTGTCCAGGTCAAGGTCCTGGGTGGGGTGTCTTCAGTTGTCGCGGTGTAGAGGTTCTGTTCTTTGTTATAGGCAACCGCCACCACCCTGACTGTCGACGGATGAGTGACGCCGTCGGTGTTGATCACGAGGATTTCGAACTGGCCGTCCGCCTCCGCTTGGGAAGTGAGGCGCACCGGCAAGTCAACGGCTCCGCCAATTGCCGCTATGGCGTGCAAGTCGTGGTGTTGTGTTGGCGTGAGTTCTGAAAGTGGCGTGCTTAACGCGTATCGCTCGGGTAACTCGCCATTGGCCAACTTGGAGGAATAGAGCAGCGCCCCGACCCCTGCCAGCGTCGCCCCTGCCAACGCAGTGAGCGACTCGACAGCCATGGCGACTGCGGCTCGTAGCGCAGCCCTGATAGCCAAGCTCGTTATCGGGCTTGTGTCCGCGTTGTTGCCGGCGGGGACGAGTACCGGTCCGGCTGCGGCGGTCGCGCCCGGAATGATGAACGCGCCAGCCAACTGGGCCTGGCGCAGAGCCTGTTCCTGAGCCAGGCGTTGGGCTTCGGCCCTTAGGGCAAGCGCTTCTCTTTCCTTGGTCTCCTTCGCTTTGCGAGCCGTTTCAGCGGCCAATTGTTGAGCTGCCTTCCTGGCCCGTTCCTGGGCTTGGGCGGCAGTCAACTTTTTCTGCATTTCGGCTTGCTGTTCATTCAACAACCGAATGGTTTGGGCCAGCAGTTTTGCTTCGTACGCTGCCTTATAAGAGGCCGTCCAAGACTTTATCGCGGCGCCGTTCGGGCGGATCGGCCTTTCCATGGCGCGGGCTTTTCGGTGGAACTCCGATACAGGTTTGCTGAGGGGATCGACGCCGAAAAACTGATTGGCAAGCGCTGTTTGCTGTTTTAGTTCAGCGGCCTTGCGCGCTAGAAGTTTGTGGCGCACGGCCAGTTCACGTGTAAGGGTATCTACAGGGGAACTTGAAGGGGGCGAGCCCTCCAGTCCAGCCGCCGTCAGTTCTTTCTCGATCGTTCTCGGAAGTTGCCGTGACTTGGTTTCATAATCCTTTTTTGCGCTTTTTGCAGTGTCCGTCACGGTGATATCAACCAGCGCTTCCACCGAGTCAAAACCACCGTGCTCAAACCCGGAATAAAAACTTCCGCCCCCGCCTGTCGGTCCGCCCGGTCCGCCCCCCTTATTGGAAGACGAACTTGGCGTCATGGGCCTGCCGTGGGTAACACGGATATTTTTTTCTTGTGGCATGTCGACTTCCTTATCGATGCGTATAGGCAAATAGGCAGTGCGACTTGGATTGCCGGGAATAGTCGTTCCTGGCCTCAAATCGCGGAACAACTATGGCGTTAATTAAATAGGTTGGGCAGGTGAGCGTTTCCGACAGAGTTGTAGGAATCGAGAGTTTATTATCGAGAAACAACCTACAGATAAAATTCGCTGCAAAAAACAGCGTAACCGCTCCATAAACTACACGTTCAAAGCTGCCAAGTGATGCTGGATATGCGTAGCTGCGTCGCGCATTGGGGCGCCTGCCACAAGCATCCTAGGTCGAAGATTACGAAGCCCTATTGCCGTGGAGTTGCCCGCATGTCCATTCTTCATATGAGCGAGGCTGCGCGGATAAAATGAGCCCTTTCGCTGCATCTGTCGGCAGAGAAAGGGCCCCAATAAATTGGATCATGGTTGCTTGAATCCCGGCTTGCCATTGGCGGCGCGCCAGTTTTTCACTTTGCTTACTATTTCTTTCGGGCAGTCCTTGCCATCGTCTGGATAATAGATTAAGTCCGACCCAGCAGGGTGCTCTGATGTCCTTTTGAATTCTAGGATGGCGCCTATATGAGTCTCATCCGAGGGATAGTCTAAGTTGCAGATTCCTATTACAAATGCGAGAAATTCAGACTCTGTCATACCGTTATCGAGCGGGTCATTGTTTGTGCTCTCGGTGGGTTTCGACGTGCCGCTTAGGCGTCATTACGTTGATATTGTCGAGGTTCACGTTCATGCGTAATAGCTGATAGCCCCTTCTTCATTCGAATTAGGTTGTGCTGATTAAATTGTTGCGAAAGTATCGGATCAGCAGCAACAGCCTTCCAAAACCTCTTTCTAAAGCCTTTAAAATTTCTAAACTTTCCCCCTCCCCTCAACTGATCCGCAATCTGCGACGCAATAGGTGCCCCTTCACCTATCGACGCTGCATCCGTCCAGAGGTCTAAAACCGCGGAACAACTATGGCGTTAATCAAATAAGTTGGGCAGGTGAGCGTTTCCGACAAAGTTGTAGGAAACGAGAAATTTTTGTTTAGGAATAAACCCGCAATAAAAAAGGCCGCTGCAAAAGCAGCGGCCCAAGCGTGACGTTGTAAAGGAGCTACAAATCAACGTCAGTCGTACACGGGGACGATGGATCGATGTGCAATCCATCCGAATGACGGTGCGCCAGGCGCGAGGGACGCCGGGCGACTTGTGCCTGCAGGCCCGTTGCCCTGCAAGCCCGGCCAGCATAGGGATCGGGCACTGCGGGAAACAGCCCGGTTTCGGACATGCACTGTTGCGGTGCGCGCAACAGTCGCGAAGGTCGGCATTGCCCATGCGCGGCGTTGATGACCCATCATCCAGTCTGTTCATACTCCACGCAGAAGCCTTTGCCGCACGGGCTGTAATCCTTTTTAGGTACAGCGCGAATACCCCCTTGGTGCGCTTATCGCCCATGACGTGCGCAAGTAGGGTGAAGGCTCTGTCACTCACCGGGGAAGACGCATGACAACAATAACAATGCGCGCCATCTTCAAGCCGCAGGCGCTGGCCGTCGCGGTGGCCTTGGGTTGCTGTGCCCAGGCGCAGGCCGTTTCTTTCAACATTGGCGAAATCGAAGGTCAGTTTGACTCCTCGCTGTCCGTTGGCGCGAGCTGGGGCATGCGCGATGCCGACAAGGATCTGGTCGGTACGGTCAACGGGGGCAGGGGGCAATCCTCCACCGGCGATGATGGACGATTGAACTTCAAGAAGGGCGAGACCTTTTCGAAAATCTTCAAGGGCTTGCACGACCTGGAGCTCAAGTACGGCGACACCGGTGTGTTCGTGCGTGGCAAGTATTGGTACGACTTCGAGCTCAAGGATGAAAACCGTGAGTTCAAGGACATCAGCGACAGCAATCGCAAAGAGGGCGCCAAGTCGTCAGGCGCGGAAATTCTCGATGCCTTCGTCTATCACAACTATTCCATCGCCGATTTGCCCGGCACCGTGCGCGCCGGCAAGCAGGTGGTCAGTTGGGGTGAAAGTACTTTCATCGGTAACTCTATCAACAGCATCAACCCGATCGACGTGTCCGCATTCCGCCGTCCGGGTGCGGAGATCAAGGAAGGCCTGATTCCGGTGAATATGTTGTTCGCCTCCCAGGGCTTGACCGACAAACTCACCATCGAAGGTTTCTACCAGTTGGAGTGGGACCAGACGGTCGTCGACAACTGCGGGACGTTCTTCGGTAACGATGTGGTGGCTGATGGTTGCACCAGCGGGTACACGGTGGGCAGCCCGGCGATTGCACCGTTCGTGCCGTTGACCCAGACCTTTGGTCAGGGCATCCAGGTGACTGACGAAGGCGTTGTCATTGCGCGTGGTGCTGACCGCGATGCGCGGGATTCCGGGCAATGGGGCACGGCGTTGCGTTGGCTCGGTGATGACACGGAGTACGGCTTGTACTTCATGAACTACCACAGCCGTACGCCGACCGTTGGAACCACTACGGCAGGCCTGTCCACATTGGCCGCGTTGCCTGGCATGATGCTGATTGCCGATGGGCTTGCACCCAACACCGGAGCGGGGCGGTCGCTGGCCCAAAGTGTCATGCTTGGCCGCGGTGGCTATTACCTTGAATACCCTGAAGACATCCGCCTGTACGGCGCAAGCTTCTCCACCACGCTGCCCACCGGCACCGCATGGACCGGCGAAATCAGCTATCGCCCCAACGCACCCGTACAGGTCAACACCAACGACCTGACCCTCGCCTTGGTGAACCCGATCGCCGGCGGCGCCGCATCCCCCATCGCCACTTCGGCAGGCGCCGACAACACCGGCTATCGCCGCAAGGAAGTCACCCAGGTCCAGAGCACCCTGACCCATTTCTTCGACCAGGTCCTGGGCGCCGATCGCCTGACTGTGGTGGGCGAGGCGGCGGTCGTGCACGTCGGTGGCCTCGAATCGAAGGACAAGCTGCGTTATGGCCGTGACTCGGTCTACGGCCAGTACGGCTTCAACGGCGACACCGACGGTTTCGTCACCTCGACGTCCTGGGGCTACCGTGCCCGGGCGATCCTCGACTACTCCAACGTCATCGGCGGAGTGAACTTCAAGCCCAACGTGTCCTGGTCCCATGACGTGGCCGGCTATGGCCCCAACGGTTTGTTCAACGAAGGCGCCAAGGCCATCAGCGTGGGTGTCGATGCCGATTACCGCAACACCTACACCGCCAGCCTGAGCTACACCGATTTCTTCGGCGGCGATTACAACGTTCTCGAAGACCGCGACTTCCTCGCGCTGAGCTTCGGCGTGAACTTCTGATCTGGCTGACAAGGAAAACCCAATGCGCAAGATGATCCTGCAATGCGGTGCCCTGGCCTTGAGCCTGCTGGCCGCGAACGTGATGGCGGCGGTGTCGCCGGAGGAAGCGAACAAACTGGGCACCAGCCTGACGCCGCTGGGCGCGGAGAAGGCCGGTAACGCCGATGGCTCGATTCCGGCCTGGACCGGCGGCATTGCGAAAAACGCCGGTGCAGTGGACAGCAAGGGCTTCCTGGCCGACCCGTTCGCCAACGAAAAACCGCTGTTCACCATCACCGCCGCGACCGTGGACAAGTACAAGGACAAGCTGTCCGACGGCCAGGTCGCGATGTTCAAGCGCTACCCGGAGACCTACAAGATCCCGGTCTACCCGACCCATCGCAGCGTCGGCCTGCCGCCGGAAGTCTATGAAGCGGCCAAGCGCAGCGCGCTCAATGTGAACGCGATCAACGACGGCAACGGCCTGGCCAATTTCACCGGCAACCGCTACTACGCGTTCCCGATTCCGAAGAACGGCGTTGAGGTGCTGTGGAACCACATTACCCGTTATCACGGCGGCAACCTGCGGCGAGTCATCACCCAGGCCACGCCGCAGACCAACGGCAGCTTCACGCCGATCCGCTTTGAAGAAGAGATCGCCGTGCCGTTCCTGATCAAGGACGCCGACCCGGAAAAAGCCAGCAACGTGCTGACCTATTTCAAGCAGGAGGTGACAGCCCCGGCGCGCCTGGCCGGTAACGTGTTGCTGGTACACGAGACGCTTGACCAGGTGAAAGAGCCGCGCCTGGCGTGGATCTACAATGCCGGCCAGCGCCGCGTTCGTCGCGCCCCACAAGTGGCCTATGACGGCCCGGGGACCGCCGCCGATGGGTTGCGTACCTCCGACAACTTCGACCTGTTCTCCGGTGCGCCGGATCGTTACGACTGGAAACTGGTCGGCAAGAAGGAAATGTACATCCCGTACAACAGCTACAAACTCGATTCGCCGAGCCTCAAGTATGACGACGTGATCAAGGCCGGCCACATCAACCAGGACCTGACTCGCTATGAGTTGCACCGGGTCTGGGAAGTGATCGGTACGGTCAAGCCCAGCGAGCGGCACATCTACGCCAAGCGCCACATGTACATCGACGAGGACAGCTGGCAGGCAGCGCTGGTGGACCACTATGACGGCCGCGGCCAGTTGTGGCGCGTCGCCGAAGGTCATGCCCAGTTCTACTACGACCATCAGAACCCGGGCTACACGCTTGAAGCGCTCTACGACATTATCGCTGGCCGCTACATTGCCCTGGGGATGAAAAACGAAGAGAAGCACGCCTACGTCTATGGCTTCGAGGCTCGGGCAGCCGACTACACCCCGGCGGCGCTGCGTTCGAGTGGGGTTCGCTAAAGCGGCTGGCACTGTGGCGAGGGAGCTTGCTCCCGCTGGACCGCGCAGCGGCCCCAATCGCCCTTAGGAGAAAATACGCAAACCGAAGACCGGCAGCCGAGCTGCCGGTCTTTTTTTTATGGCCGCCAATCAGCGCGCTGAATATTTCTCCTAAGGTGGTCGACAGAGGTCTAGGGTGATGGAACAACAATAAAAGGGACCTCGCACAATGACCGCCATGACTCCGTGTTCGGACCGTCCTGGGCTGTTGCCTCGCCTGTCTTCGACGCACGTGTCGCGCCGGTCGTTGAGCGAGCCCCTGTTGGCGTCCGAGGCACGAGTCAAGCTGCTTTGCGCGCCGGCAGGCAGCGGCAAGAGCGCATTGTTCGCCGAGTGTTTCCTCCAGGCGCCGGCGGAGTGCCGGTTGCATTGGCTGCCGCTGGCGGGCACGGCGATCGATGCCGCGCAATTGTGCGAATACCTGGCGCAAGCCCTTGGCCTGCCCGTCACGGATGAAGCAAGCCTGTCGGCCCATCTGGCCCGTTTGCAAACCCCCACCTGGCTGTTCCTCGACGATTATTGCCGGGTGCCCAATCCTGAGCTGGACCAATTGCTCGACCGTTTGTTGAACGTCAGCAGTCCCGCGCTGCACCTGTGGCTCAATGGCCGCCGGCGTCCTCACTGCAACTGGCCGCGCCTGCTGCTCGATGACGAACTGTACGAATTCGACGCGAAAGCCCTGGCGTTTGGTGTCGACGATGTCCAGCAGTTCCTCACTCATTTGCCGGGCCCGTTGGCGGCCCGCACCGCTCGCGAAGTCATCCAGCGCAGCGGTGGGTGGTGTGCCGGGGTGCGCATCACATTGCTGGAGCGTTGTGAGTGGGCGCGTCGTCACGCCGCGCCGGGTCGTCCCGGTACCTTGCTCGATTACCTGGAATACGAATTGTTCGGCACCCTCACGCCCGAGTTGGCCCAGGCCTGGCGTGTGCTGGCGCATCTGCCGCGTTTCAATGCCCGGCTCTGCGAGCATCTGTTTGGTGACACCGTGGGGGCTGAGTGCCTTCCCCTGTTGCGGGACCTGGGCTGTTTTATCGAACCGTGGGAAGCGTCGTCGGACTGGCTGCAGATTTTCCCGCCGCTGGCCCGGCTGGTGCGTGATGAACCTTGGCCCCAGGGTCGTTCGTGGCACCGACGGGCCTGCCAGTGGTTCGCCGCCGAGCAGGATTGGCCCATGGCGTTCGAACAAGCCATGCAGGCCGAGGAATTCGAGGCCGCCGTCAGTTTTCTCCAGCATTTGAATTTCGAGCATGTGTTGCAACGCAACAACGTCCAGCTCTTGCTGAACCTGCACGACCAGCAGGGTGAAGCGCTGTCGCTCGGGACGGCGCAATCGGTAGGCCTGGTGACCACGGCCTTGATGTTTGCCGGACGTTTCGACCAGGCCGAGGCCTGCATCGAACAGTTGGTCAAATTCATGCCCCAGCCCCTGGCTTGCCAACAGCGACAGTTGATTGCCCGATGGCAGGTCCTGCGCGGATGGTTGCTGCATCTTCGGGGTGACGGCGAACAGGCCCGTGAACATTTTCTCCAGGCCCAGGCCAGCCTGGGCCCGGACGCCTGGTCGCTGCGGGTACTGTGCCTGATTGGTCAGACACAGCAGGCGTTACTGAAAGGCGAATTGGCTTCTGCACAATGGATCAATCGCCAGGCACTTTGCCTGGCGCGCGCGCAAGATTCTCTGGTATTTGAAGGCCTGCTCGAACTGGATCATGCCCAGATCCTGGAGCAACGGGGTGCTCCTCACCGGGCCGACCACCTGCTGGGTGCTGTCCAGGCATTGCTTGATAAGCCTGGGCAGGATTTTTCCGCGTTGCTGGGAAGAATCGCCCTGCGTCGTGGGCGACTGTCCTTGCGAATGGGCCTGGACGAGCAGGCCAACGAGCACTTTCAGGCGGGCCTGGAAACGGGGCTGCGCAACCAGGACAAACAGGTGCTCTATGGCTTTCTTGGCAAGGCCTGCCTCGCCGCCAACCAGGGCGATTATGGCGAGGCGTTCATGCAGCTTCGCGACGCCGAGCGCATCATGCAGCAGCGACACATTCCCGATACGGTGTACCGTGGTGTATTGCTGCAAACCAGTTGTCAGTTCTGGCTGCAACAGGGCCGCCCGGAACTGGCCCATGAGGTACTGACTCGCGTCTTGCGGCATTTTTGCGGACCGCAGGCCAAGCAGGCGCCGCCCGCCACCCTGGAACTGATCCCGCATCTTGAATACCTGCTGGTGCTGACCGAGGTCTATCTGCACCGGGCACAGGACGCGCAGGCCCGTCTCACGGCCATGATCACCCAGGCGCAGCGCAGTGAAATGCATGGTCTGGAAACCGAGTTGTACCTCGCCCTTGCTGAGGTCGCTTGGTTGACCGGCGACCGCTCCCAGGCGCGTACGCTCTTGCAGGAAGGCCTGCAGCGTGTCGCCTGTTGGCGAGCGCAACAAGCCCTGCGCGAGCTGCGCTTGCGTCAGCCGGAACTGTTGCGCTGGTTTGAATCGGCCGGACAAATCGAGCAGCCACCCGCGCAGACCGAAGAGACCCTGCTCAGCCAGCGCGAGTTGGAAGTGCTGGAATTGATTGCCCAAGGTTATTCGAATCAACAGATCGCCGAGCAATTATTCATTTCATTGCACACCGTAAAAACACACTCGCGTCGAATCCACAGCAAGTTGGGTGTACAGCGGCGTACGCAAGCGGTCGCCAAGGCGAAGGTGATGGGGGTCATGAATTAACCGTTGACATCGCCTGCCTCGATAACTTGCTGATCGAGATCTTACCGGGCTGCGTGATCTGACCCCGGGCTGGCCTCATAACCCATCCGCCAGCTCACGGCCCGGGTCGCCGCCAACAAGCGTTGCGCTGCCGGGCCGTTCTCATCGGCATGAAACAACGACGTCGGGCCGACAATGGTCATGACCGCCGTCACTTGGCCCATGGCGTTGAAAACCGGCGCGGACAAGGCATCTACGCCGGGCATCAACAAACCGTGGACATGATGCAGGCCGCGTTGGCGGATGTGTTCGCACAGCGACGCGTAGGCCCGGTCGTCCGCCAGCGCATGGCCACGGGTGGCGCGGATTTCCTCGTCGCGCAATTCGACGGTTTCGCGCGCCGGCAGGTAGGCGCTGAAAACCAGGCCAGTGGATGAGCTGAGCAATGGCAAGACCGAGCCCAGTTGCGTCACCACGGTGACGGCCCGTACGGCCGGCTCGATCCGCACCACGGTCGCGCCGTGGTTCCCCCACACCGCCAGGAAACAGGTTTCGTTCAAATCGTCGCGCAACTCGGCCAAGGGCAGGGCGGCCACTTGCAGCACATCCATGCCATTCAAGGCCGCCAGCCCCACGCGCAAGGCCTCGCGCCCCAGGCCGTAGTGATTGGTGGCGGTGTTCTGTTCGGCGAATCCGCTGGCGATCAACGCCTGTAGATAGCGATGAACCTTGCTGGCCGGCATCTGCACGTGTTCGGCCAGGCGCGACAATGATGTGGAGGGGGACAGTTCGGCCAGCGCCTTGAGGATGTCGGTGCCGACCTCGGCCGAGCGGACTTTCTGTTTACCGTTGCTGGGCAGGTTTTCCATGGAAGTGCGGGTCCGGAGGGCGAATGGGCGTCTTTATAGCTTGACGGTCGTCGTCGAGCAAATTACGTTATGCGTAATTGGATTACGATAAAAATAACCCGGTGCGCCTCGAACACTGCACGATGTAACAGGCCGCATCTCAGGAGGCTCCATGAACCTCGATTCCACGGCGTCGGATCTGGCTTATCTGTCTGGCTTCGGTAATGAGTTTTCCAGCGAAGCGCTGCCTGGCGCCCTGCCGGTTGGCCAGAACTCTCCGCAGAAAGCACCGTACGGTCTGTATGCCGAACTGTTTTCAGGCACCGCTTTCACCATGGCCCGCAGCGAAGCGCGGCGAACCTGGATGTACCGCATCCGGCCCTCGGCCAATCATCCGGCCTTTGTGAGGCTTGATCGTCAATTGGCGGGTGGTCCACTGGGCGAGGTCACGCCTAATCGCCTGCGCTGGAACCCGCTGGAGATCCCTGCACAGCCGACCGATTTCATCGACGGGCTGGTGCGCATGGCAGCCAACGCCGGTTCGGACAAACCGACCGGCATCAGCATCTTTCACTATCGCGCGAACTGCTCCATGGAGCGGGTGTTCTTCAATGCCGATGGCGAATGGCTGATCGTGCCGCAACTCGGGCGTTTGCGGATCGTCACTGAATTGGGTGTGCTGGAGCTGGCGCCACTGGAAATTGCCGTGCTGCCGCGAGGGCTGAAGTGGCGCGTCGAGCTCCTCGACCCGCAGGCCCGCGGCTACATCGCCGAGAACCATGGCGCGCCATTGAGATTGCCGGACCTGGGGCCTATCGGTAGCAATGGCCTGGCCAATCCGCGGGATTTCCTGACGCCCGTCGCCCATTACGAAAACCTCGCACAACCGACCACGCTGGTGCAGAAATTCCTGGGTGAGTTGTGGGCTTGCGAGCTGGATCACTCACCCTTCGACGTGGTGGCCTGGCACGGCAATAACGTGCCGTACAAATATGACCTGCGTCGATTCAACACGATCGGCACGGTCAGCTTCGACCATCCGGATCCGTCGATCTTCACCGTGCTGACTTCCCCCACCAGCGTCCACGGCCTGGCAAACCTTGATTTCGTGATCTTCCCGCCGCGCTGGATGGTGGCGGAAAACACCTTCCGTCCGCCCTGGTTCCACCGCAACCTGATGAACGAATACATGGGCCTGATCCAGGGCGCCTACGACGCCAAGGCCGAAGGTTTCCTGCCCGCAGGCGCGTCGTTGCACAGCTGCATGAGTGCCCATGGCCCCGACGGCGAGACTTGCACCAAGGCCATCAATGCCGAACTCAAGCCGGCGAAAATCGATAACACCATGGCGTTCATGTTCGAGACCAGCCAAGTGCTGCGCCCGAGCCGTTTCGCCCTGGATTGCCCTCAATTGCAAACGGACTACGATGCCTGCTGGGCCTCGTTGCCAGTCACGTTCGACCCGACCCGGAGATAATCCATGAATCACGTTTCCCCCATCCGCAGTTGGGTCGCCTCCGCCAACGGTCATGCCGACTTCCCGCTGCAGAACCTGCCGCTGGGCATTTTCAGCATCGCTGGCGGCGCCCCGCGGAGCGGCGTTGCCATTGGCGAGCGGATTTTCGATCTGCAGGCAGCGTTGCAGGCAGGCTTGTTCGAAGGCGCGGCGGGCGACGCTGTCGCGGCCATGGAAGGTGGTCAACTGAACGCTTTCTTCGACTTGGGCCGCACCGCCCGGGTCGCCTTGCGTGAACGTCTCCTCGAGCTGCTGCGCGAGGACAGTCCGCTGCGGGACAAGATCGAAGCCCAGGGTGACAGCCTGTTGCCCCGCGCGGCGGACTGCCAGATGCATTTGCCCGCGAAAATCAATGACTACACCGATTTCTACGTCGGCATCGAGCACGCGCAAAATGTCGGCAAGCTGTTCCGGCCTGACAATCCGCTGCTGCCCAACTACAAATACGTGCCCATCGGCTACCACGGTCGCGCCTCGACGGTCCGCCCGTCCGGCACCGATGTGCGGCGCCCGAAGGGGCAGACCTTGCCGGCTGGCCAGACCGAGCCGACATTCGGCCCCTGTGCGCGGTTGGACTATGAACTGGAGTTGGGCATCTGGATTGGCCAAGGCAACGCCTTGGGCGAGCCTATCGCCATTGGTGACGCTGCCGAGCACATTGCCGGTTTCTGTCTGCTCAACGATTGGTCGGCGCGAGATATCCAGGCCTGGGAATACCAGCCGCTGGGGCCTTTCCTGTCGAAAAGCTTCCTGACCAGCGTCTCGCCCTGGGTGGTAACTGCTGAAGCCCTGGAACCGTTCCGTCGTCCGCAACCGGCGCGTCCCGAGGGCGATCCGCAGCCGCTGCCGTACCTGCTGGACAAGCGTGACCAGGCCGGCGGTGCATTCGACATCGAACTGGAAGTCCTGCTGCTGACCGAAACCATGCGCGAACAGAACTTGTCGGCCCATCGGTTGACCCTCAGCAACACCCGCTACATGTACTGGACCGTGGCGCAGATGGTGGCGCACCACAGCGTCAACGGCTGCCAGTTGCAGGCAGGTGACCTGTTTGGCTCGGGTACGTTGTCGGGACCGGAAAACGGCCAATTCGGCAGCCTGCTGGAAATCACCGAGGGCGGCAAAAAGCCGATCGAACTGGCGTCCGGCGAAGTTCGCAAATTCCTTGAGGACGGCGATGAAATCATCCTGCGCGCGCGTTGCAGTCGTGAAGGCATGACATCCATCGGCTTCGGCGAATGTCGCGGCAAGATCCTGCCGGCACGGTGAGGGCGGGGCATGGAACTTTATACTTATTACCGGTCCACTTCGTCGTATCGGGTGCGTATTGCCCTGGCGCTCAAGGGCCTGGATTACCAGGCCCTGCCGATCAACCTGATCGCCCCGCCGGGGGGCGAGCATCGCCAGCCGGCGTACATGTCGATCAATCCGCAGGGGCGGGTGCCGGCTCTGCGGACTGATGAGGGGGCGTTGCTGGTGCAATCGCCGGCCATCATTGAATACTTGGAAGAACGTTATCCACAGGTGCCGCTGCTCAGCAACGACCTTGCCATTCGCGCCCACGAACGGGGTGTCGCGGCGCTGATTGGCTGCGATATTCATCCCCTGCACAACGTCAGCGTGCTCAACAAGCTGCGCAAGTGGGGACACGACGAAGCGCAGGTGGCGGAGTGGATCGCGGATTGGATCAGCCAGGGGCTGACGGCGGTGGAGCAATTGATTGGCGATGACGGCTATTGCTTCGGCGCGCTGCCAGGCATGGCGGACGTGTACCTGATCCCACAGCTGTACGCCGCCGAGCGGTTCAATGTCTCGTTGCAACCCTATCCGCGAATCCGGCGGGTTGCGGCGTTGGCGGCCAAGCATGAAGCCTTTCAGCGGGCGCATCCGGCGAATCAGCCAGATACCCCTGTTTGATATTGATGTTGGTTGGCCTGGCGTCTTCGCGAGCAGGCTCGCTCCCACACGGGGTGAGTGGGATTCCTGTGGGAGCGAGCCTGCTCGCGAAGGCGATTCAACCATCACCCTATGTTTGCTAGCCCTGCACCCCGCTCAATGCACAATCGAATTGGGCGGCAGATGTCCTAGCCGCTCGGTCAGGCGCAGCCGCTGGATCGGATCCTCACTGAGCATCAGCGCGTGCTCCAGATCGAAGCGTTCGGCGTTGGGGCAGTCGAGGCGCTGGTAAAGGCTGGCGCGCGCCAGGTAGTCGGCGGCGTTGGCATTGCCCATTTCGAGCACTCGTTCGGCATCGATCAGCGCAGCGATGTAGTCATCGTTCGCCAGGTGCAATTGCCGCAGGTTGCGCGACAACCGTTGCAGCATCTGCATCGGCTCAGCATTGAGCATATGTTCAGCCTTGAGCGGCATGTTCGCGCCGTACTGACGCTGCAGCAATTCCCGGCAATCATTGGGGTACAGCCGTCGGCCGCCGCACGGGTCGAGCAGATGGTCGGCACCGGGGACGCGTAGCAGGAAATGGCCGGGGAAATTGACACCGGCCATTGGGATCTCCAGGCCGCGGGCCAATTCCAGGGCGATCAGGCCGAGGGCCAGGGGCTGACCCCGTTTGTGCGCCAGGACTTTGTCCAGCAAGGCTGCGCGAGGGCGTAGCGGGGTGGAATCATCCTGGGCGAAACCCAGGTCATTGAGGCGTCGAAGCAAGGGCTGGCCCAATTCACTGACCGGCAACATGGGCAGGCCATGGCTGACTAGCCGTTGCAAATCCTTGAAGTCCTTCAGCAACGTCGGTACGTCCAGCTCGCGGTCATGTTCAGCGGCAATCCATAGCGCTGCTTCGAACAGCGCCGGTGGAGAGCGGTGCAGGCAATCAAAAAAGGCTTGGCGCGGCGTCATCACAATCTCCGGGCTATGCCTCGTTTTAGCTCTGCCATGGGTTTTCGTCCAGTCTCACAAATACGCGGTAACAGGTTATGCCGAAATAACAGGCAACGACTCGTGCTTATTCCGGCGAACTCCAGCAATTTTCGAGCGCACGCCTATACTGGCGAAACAGACAAAAGTGATTCGGGAGCCTGTCAATGTTCGCTCTCATGCAAAGCTCCCGCCTTGAATCGCTGCACTTAAGCGTAGACCCGGTGACCGGGTTGAAGGCGGTGATTGCCATTCATTGCAGCCGTCCGGGGCCTGCCCTGGGAGGGTGTCGTTATCTTTCCTACCCCGACGACGAAAGTGCCGTGGCCGATGCCGTGCGCCTGGCCCAGGGCATGAGCTATAAAGCTGCCCTGGCCGGTTTGCCCGTGGGCGGGGGAGTGGCGGTCATCATGCGTCCGGCGCATGTCGAAAGCCGGGCTGCGCTATTCGAAGCCTTTGGTCGTTGCATCGAGCAATTGGACGGTCGCTACATTACTGCTATCGACAGCGGGACGTCAGTGGCGGACATGGACTGCATCGCCCAGCAGACCCGTCATGTCACCAGCACCACCGCCTCGGGAGACCCGGCGCCGCATGCGGCGATGGGCGTCTTCGCCGGTATTCGCGCCACGGCGATGGCCCGTCTGGGCAGCGATAACCTGGAGAGCCTGCGCGTCGCGATACAGGGCCTGGGCAACGTCGGTTATGCCCTGGCCGAACAACTTCACGCGGCGGGCGCGGAACTGCTGGTCAGCGACATCGACCCCGGCAAGGTCCAGTTGGCCATGGAGCAATTGGGCGCCCACCCCATCGCCAACGACGCATTGCTCAGCACGCCGTGTGACATCCTGGCACCTTGCGGCCTCGGCGGCGTGCTCAACAGCCACAGCGTGGCGCAACTGCGCTGCTCGGCGGTCGCCGGCTCGGCCCATAACCAACTGAGCAACTTGCAGGTGGCTGATCAGTTGGAGAGACGGGGCATCCTCTATGCGCCCGACTACGTGATCAACTCCGGCGGCTTGATCTATGTCGCCCTGAAACATCGCGGCGAAGAGTTGCCGACCATCACCGCGCACTTGTCGAAGATTGGCGCCCGGCTCACGGAAGTCTTCGCCCACGCCCAAGCGGAAAAACGCTCGCCGGCACGGGTGGCCGATGAGTTGGCGGAGCGTTTGTTGTACCGATGACGTCATCGCGGACCGTCATGGTCGGCTGCCATCGGCCAGTACGGCGGCCCGGCGTTCCCGGGTGTAGTTCAATGCGAAATGCGCCACGAGACCAAAGATCAGCCCCCAGAATGCGGCGGCCAAACCAAGGAAGCTCATGCCCGAGGCTGTCACCAGGAAGGTGATCAGCGCGGCTTCCCGTTGTTTCTCGTCGGCCATCGCGCCGGTCAGCCCGGCGCTGATCGCGCCGAACAAGGCCAGGCCGGCGAGGGATGCGATCAGTTCTTTCGGCAGCGCGGAGAACACCGAGGCCAAGGTCGCGCCGAAGATGCCCATCAGAATGTAGAAAACCCCGCAGGCAATCCCGGCGATGTAGCGTTTGTCGCGGTCTTCATGGGCTTCGCGGCCGGTGCAGATCGCTGCTGTGATTGCGGCCAGGTTCAGGCCATGGGAGCCGAACGGAGCCATCAGGATCGAGCCGATGGCGGTGAACGAAATGATCGAGCGAGCCTGTGTGTCATAGCCGGCAGTGCGCAGCACGGCCATGCCCGGTACGTATTGGCCGGTCAAGGTGACCAGCGCCAGCGGCAGGCCAATATTGATGATCGCGTGCCAGCTCCATTGCGGGGCGATGAAGACCGGATGGGCCACCGCAACGTTGATCGAGCCGCTGTTGAGTTCGCCGAACGAAGCCGCCACCGCACAGCCAATGATCAGCACCGACAGGATCGCGTAGCGTGGCGAGAAGCGTTTGAAGGCCAGGTAGGCCGCGATCATCGCCAGCACCAACACCGGTTGCAGTTCGATGGACGTGAACAGCCCGGCGCCGAAGCGGAACAGGATGCCGGCGAGCATGGCGGCGGCAATGGCCTTGGGCAGGCGGCTCATCAGTTTGTCGAACGCGCCAGACAGGCCGACCACGGCGATGATCACTGAAGCCACGATGTAGGCGCCGATGGCCTGGGGCAGGGTAACGGTGGGCAGCATCGACACCAGCAAGGCCGCCCCCGGCGTCGACCAGGCCGTGATCACTGGAACCCGCAGGCGCCAGCTCAAGAACAGCCCTGTCACCCCGCTGCCAATGGAAATGGCGCAGATCCATGACGACACCACATCGTTGGGCAGCTGTGCTTCCTTGGCGGCCTGGAACACGATGATCAGTGGGCCGGCGTAGGAAATGATCACGGCGATAAAGCCTGCGATGATCGCGGAGAGGGATAGATCCTTTCTGATTGTGTCCATGAGGTCTCGGCTTGGCGCGCAGGGCGCCCGAATGTTGGCGGATTGGAGGGAACAGATTGAGTCGATTTTCGTGAGTGTATTTGAATAAATTGAATCGATTCAATAGGCGTGATGATCGATCATTGAAATATTTCCATGGATGGGGTTTTAGGGCTTAATTCGCCGTCGCAGCAGACGATCGATCATCAGGACTTGGCGTATTGGCAAAACGGTAAATAGATTCAATCGAATCAATTTGCGTTGCTCCGCGGAATGAGCCGTATTGGGCCTTGTGATATGCTCCGGCCCTTGATCATTTCTACGATGGGCATTCGTCATTCATGTGGGTTCCCCAGCTAAGCGACACCAGCCAGCCGATGTACCTGTCGATCGCCGATGCACTGGCGCGCGATATCGACAGTGGAGTGTTGAATGAAGGTGATCGGCTGCCGACGCTGCGGGAGCTGGCCAGCGCGTTGGATGTCACGCCGGGCACCATTAGCAGGGCGTACAGCGAAGCCCATCGGCGTCATTTGGTGCGCGGGGAAGTGGGACGCGGCACTTATGTGCTCAACCGCCAGCCACTTGAACTGGCGACGAACAACAACGCCGTGGCGCTCAACCTCGGCCAGCCTGAATTGCTTGATCTGTCGATCATCAAGCCCTACAGCGAGACGCTGGATTATTGGTTGCGGGGTGCGCTGGTGGGCATGGCCAGGAGCACCGATTTCGCTCGCGCCCTGGATTACGCCCCGGACGGTGGGCATCCGGCCCATCGTGAGGCCGGGGCGCAGTGGCTTCGCCATTCGTTGCCCGACGCCCAATGGCAACAGGTAGTCATCACGTCGGGTGCCCAGCATGGCTTGATGGTAGCGATGAGCGCCTTGACCCGTGCTGGCGACCTGGTGCTGTGCGAAGCGCTTTGCTATCCCGGCATCATCTCCCTTGCCCATGGCCTGGAGCGTCGCCTGCGCGGCGTGCCAATGGATGACGAAGGCATCATTCCCGAGGCGTTGCGCGAGCTGTGCCTGCGGGAAAAACCGGCCATGTTGATTTGCGTGGCGACGTGCCAGAACCCCACGGCGGCAATCATGTCGCAACAACGCCGGGCACAGATCGCGGCGCTGGCCGAAGAGTTCGACTTCATCATCCTGGACGATGATATCTACGGTTTTCTCGCGACCGATCCCTCGACCAAGCCGTTGGCCGCCTTTGCACCGGACCGTTCGGTGTACCTGACCAGCCTGTCCAAGTCGGTCATGCCGGCGCTTCGCATCGGTTATCTCCATAGCCCGCCGAAACTGCTGTCGCGCTTGACCTCGATGGTGCGCAGTAGCGTCTGGATGCCCTCGCCGTTGACCGCACAGTTGGCCAGCAACGTGATCACCGAGGGCCTGGACAAGAAACTGGTTCGCATCCAACGCAACGAAGCGGCTGCGCGGCAAGCGATTGCCCAGGAAATCTTCGCCAGGTTCGAGCTCAAGGCCCAGCCTTACTCGTATCACGTCTGGTTGACGCTTCCCGAGCCATGGACCAGCGACGAATTCACCATGCTCGCCCGGGCCAACGGCGTGTTGGTGCTCAGCGGCAGCCAGTTCCAGGCTGAGCGTTCAGAGACAACAACCCGGTGCGTGCGCCTGGTGCTGATGTCTCCCACCAGCCAGGACGAGTTGCGTTTCGCCCTGACCAAATTGGCGAGCCTGATCGATTCGGACCCGCGTCGTTTCTATTGATAAAAAAGATCGCAGCCTTCGGCAGCTCCTACGCGGTGTAGGCGCTGCCGAAGGCTGCGATCTTTTGATCATTCGTCTGACGGGTTGAGCAATTCGGACAAGGCGTCCGGCTGGCTCTTGAATGCCTTGGCGAACACATCGCGATTCTTCGCCATGTAGATCCCGGCTTCTTCCACCTGTTGCTCGCTCAGCGATGGGACGGCTTTTTGCAACACCTCGGCCAGCAATTCGGCGAGCTCCAGCATTTTGTCATGACGGTCAGCTTCGGCTTTATCCATGAACAAGCGCTCCAGATCTCGGCTGCTGCGGTATACCACTTCGACGGCCATTCACCACCTCACATGCCTTCACATTGGTTATCGTGCGACTACTGTATTTATATACAGGCGAAAGAATAAGCGAATCTCGACGCCTTGGGTAGTGGCTTTTTAATGTAGCGGCTTTTTAATGTAGACCGGTTGAGTGGGTGTTGCGCGTACAAGCATGTTCGTGGCCAACGTGTCGAATACCAGCCAGTCGCCATCTCACCTCGGTTGCTGGCCTTTTTTCTGCATGCAGAACAACCGTCACGTCCAACCCGCATCATCCGGTCGAGTCGACCTAAGGAAATTACATCGTGAAAATCAACTGGGCCGAGAGCCTCCGCCAGAACGTGCATCAACTGGCCGAATCGCTGGGCAACCTGTTCGTCGAGACTTTCCACTACCTGGCGCTGTTCGCCATTGGTGCGGTGACCGCATGGGCTGCGGTGATGGAATTCCTGCAGATGATCGAAACGGGACACATCAAGATCGATGACATCCTGTTGCTGTTCATCTACCTCGAATTGGGTGCGATGGTCGGGATCTATTTCAAGACCAACCACATGCCTGTTCGTTTTTTGATCTACGTGGCGATCACGGCGCTGACGCGGCTGCTGATTTCCAACGTCTCGCACCACAGCCCGCCTGATCTGGGAATCATTTACCTGTGCGCCGGCATCCTGCTATTGGCGTTCGCGATCCTGGTGGTGCGCTACGCCTCGTCGCAGTTCCCTTCGGTGAAGATCGAACATCCGCACCGCAAGATCGGTGCGGGTTCCAGTGAACATTCCGAAGTGGAAAAGGGTGAAATCTAGAGGCCGGCCGCAGAAGGCGCCGGGCCTTGGGCTTGGGGTGGCGGCACCTTGATGTTGTCGCCGCCGGTCATGGCTTCGAGGATGGCCACGGCGCTGTGGCCCTGTTCGATGGCAATCCCGAACTGGATGCTTTGCACCAAGCGTCTCAGCCGTTCCGGATCGTTGCGTTGCTGGGCGCTGATCATGCGCTTGGCGACGATGCGCCCAGCCTTGGACAGGGTCAGCATGATGCTTCCGTCCAGGCCCTGGATGCTCAGGTTGATTTGATACTGCGGCGCGAAGGCGTCCGTAATGATCTGAAAAGGGTTGTCCATGATGCGTCACCGCCTGATTGAACGTGCAGTTGTTGACCGGCCATGATCGGGATTAGTTCGCAACACCGGACCACCGGCCATTCCATGATCGTGTCCATCCAAAGGTTGCGGAGGGCGTCAGCCTCCGGGAATCGCCGTCTCGCCGCGTTCGGTAGCTTCTGCAGGCTCCTGTAGAGGAGTTAGCAAGGGCCATGCCGGAAAAACTGTCGGACAATGATCACGGCGCCTTACGCGCTGGTGCTCTGGGATGAGGCTCTAGGTGTAGCCCGTTTCGGGGCAGGAATCGCTGGATGTCCTTTGGCGGTGCAGGTCGGAAAGGACGTTTCGAGGGGAGAGGTGAGGCGAAGCAACTCCCGACATTAACAGCGCTTTTGCCCGTTGTCCGGCTTTATTTGCAAATCAATATTTATCTTTTTCCAGGGCTTGAATTGTTCTTCCGCCAGCCCGACTCTGTACTCAAGGGGCCGTTGCGCTAACGTCGATTGGCCCCTGGCGAGCTAGCCGAAATAAGGGATGAACTATGCAAATCCAAGTCAATAGCGATAACCATATTCAAAGCAGCATCCGACTGGAGGAGTGGGTACGTACTACCATTGAAAGCACGCTCGAACGTTACGAAGAAGACCTGACACGGGTCGAGGTCCATTTGGGGGATGAGAACGGCGACAAGCCCGGTCCCCATGACTTGCGTTGCCAGCTCGAAGCCCGGCCAAAAGGCCATCAGCCAATTTCGGTGACGCACAAGGCTGAGTCGCTGGAACTCGCCATCGAAGGCGCAGCCACCAAGCTGGAACACAAGCTGGAGCATCTGTTTGGCAAACTGCGCGGCAAGCGCGCCGCCACCAACGGTCCGACCGAGTCGATTGCCCTGGCCGATGCGATGCTGGAAGAAGAATTCCTGGAGAACGAACGGGCCGCCCTCAATGGTTGATTGCCCCGTCTATTAACGTCTGAACTGAAAACGGGCCTGCAATCGCAGGCCCGTTTTGTTTCAGCGATCCGCTGGGCACTGGTCAGAACGCAACGGAAGTTTGCACATAGAGCGTGCGCGGCTCGCCGACATACTTGCCGCGGTTGTTATCGTCGAACGAGCGGGTGAAATACTGGGTGTTGAAGATGTTCTTCACACCCACTGCAACGGTGAGGTCCGACAGTTGCGACCCGAAGTCATACGCGGCCCGGCTGCTGAACAGCATGTAGCCGGGAATATTGCCGGTACTGCCATCTGCGCTTTCGGCTCGGGTGTTGGCATTGTCTGCGAACTGAGCGCTCTGATAGGTGCTGTCCAGGTTCAGCTTCCATGGGCCTTCTGTGTAAGCGACTCCCAGGGTGCCTTTATGCTTCGAGGAGAAGGGCACACGGTTGCCCTTGTTCGGTCCATCCTCGCGAATAGTCGCGTCGACGAAGGCATACGTGCCATACACGTCGAAACCGCCCAGTGCCGGGCTAAGGCCTTCGAGGGCGTAGCTGAAGCTGGTTTCGATGCCTTGATGACGAGTCTCGCCGCGAGCGATGACCGAATCGTTGGTCTGATTGCTCTCATACTGGTTGTCGAAATTGATCAGGAATGCGCCGATCTCTGCCCGCAGGTTGCCGTTGTCGTAGCGAGTGCCCAATTCCCAAGTACGAGCCTTCTCCGGCTTCACTTCGCCGCTGCTGACACGATTGGGCATCTGGCTGTACTGGACGCTGCCGAACGAACCTTCGGTGTTGGCATAAAGATTCCAGTCATCGGTCAGGTGGTACAGCACGTTAAGCGCTGGCAGAGCGGTGTTGTAGTCGCCCTTGTACTTCACATTCGTCAGGTTATTGGTTTGCTGCGACTCGATCATTTCGTAGCGAACACCGGGCGTGATGGTCCATTTGCCAATATCGATCCGGTCATCGATGAAAAACGCGTTGGCCTCGGTGCCGCCGCGCGTGTCCCGATCGTTGCGGCTGGAGGTTGTCGGCAGTTCGTTGCTGGCGATGGGCGTGCGATAGCGCAGCTCATGACCGGCCTCGTTGATATAACGATAGCCGACGCCGACTTCATGGCTGGTCGGGCCAAGGTCGAAGCCCTGGGCGAAACGGGTTTCCAGTCCACGCACCCAATATTGGCGGGGTGACAGGGACAGGAAAGTGCCCTGGTCCAGGTAGCCGCTGCGCAAGGTCTTGGTAAAGAAAGTGCTGGCCGTGAATTCCCGACGGTCCTGCTGGTAGCGGTAGCCGAAATTGACCAGGGTGCGACGGCCCCAGAACCGGTCGTTCGGACGCGTGGATTGATACGGGTTGGCATCGTAGTCGGCCACGTTCAGGCCACCGGGCATGTCGGCTTCACCTTCGTAATACTGGGCCATGGCGTTGAAACTGTTGGCATCGTCCAGTTGGTAATTGCCCTTGAGGATCAAGTCGTCAATTTGTGTGTCGCTGTGTTCACGCCAGTCGCCGCCGCGAGTGCCGGAATAGAGCAGGGCACCGCCCAAGCCGTTATCGGCGGTTCCGCCGGCCAGCAGGTTCGATGACGTCTTGAAGCCATCGTGGCTGGAGGACGGGCTTGTCTCGGTCTGGAAACCACCCTTGACCGTCGGTGCGTCCGGAATCGCCCGGGTCACGAAGTTGACCACGCCGCCAACGTTCTGCGGACCGTAGCGCACCGCACCGCCGCCGCGCACGACATCCACCGCGTCCATGTTGCCCATGCTGATTGGCGCAAACGATAGCTGCGGCTGGCCGTAAGGGGCGAAAGGCACCGGAATGCCATCCATCAATACCGTGGAGCGAGAGGCCAGGCGTGGGTTGAGTCCGCGGATACCGAAGTTCAATGCCATGTCATGGCTGCCGGTGCCATTGTTTTCCGGTGCGTTGACGCCGGGAATGCGGTTGAGCACGTCCCGGGCCTGGGTTGCGCCCTGGCGTTCGAACTCTTCACGACGGATGACGTCACGGGCACCGGGGTGTTCGAAGACGTTGGTCTGTGCGGCGTCGCCGAGCCAATCGCCGACCACGGTGGTGGTTCCAAGATCCAGCGAGGCGTCGGCGGCCGGTTGCAGGCTGAAAGCTTTGTCGCCTTCGGGGCGGGCTTGCAGGCCTGTGCCTTCAAGCAGGGCACTCAGCGCTTGCTCCGGGCTGTAGTTGCCTTCCAGCCCGCGACTTTGCAGGCCTGCGGTTGTCAGCGAGCCAAAGGAAATCAACACCCCGGCCTCGCGTCCGAACTGATTGAGGGCATTTTCCAATGACGACGGCGCGATGTGATAGGCCTTGGTATCTGCAGCCTGTACGGGAGGCAGTGCGACGAAACTCAAGCTGGCCCCCAGAAGCAGCTGGCGCAGGGTACGGGCGAGCGGGGTGAGACAGGTAGGTTGCTGCAGCATGGATGAGGATCCCGAGAAGGTTGTATCGAAGTGCTTTCCTTCTCTGTCACCCGAGGCGTGGAAAACGGCTCACTGGCGCAGCACTTTTTTTGGGCTGGGCGCGATGATTCAAGCGCGAGCCTCGACTGTGACCCAATAGCGGGTGAAGCGACGTACTTTTACCGGCAGGCTGACCTCCAGCAGATCGAGGATTCGTTCACTGTTGTCCAGCGGATACGTTCCGGAGATCAGAAGGTTGGCAACCGCCTCGTCGCAGTGCAATTGGCCATGTCGGTAACGGCGGAGCTCATCAACGAAATCCGCCAGGCGCATGTGCGCGGCCACCAGCATGCCTTCCGTCCAGGCACCGCTGTTGGCATCCAGCGCCGTGGCGGACCCGGTGCCGTTGATGCCAAGGGAAACTTGCCGTGATGCCGTCAGCAACAACGCCGGGCCATGTTGGCTACGAATTTCCACCTGGCCTTCAAACACCGCCACCTGGGTGTGGTCCGGATACTCGCGGACGTTGAACCGAGCGTTGTGGCTGTCCAGCAGGCCATGGGCGGTCAGCACTTGCAGGGGCCTGGGGTCCCGGGCTGCGGTAAGAAACAGTTCCCCGTCCAGCAGGCGGATCAAGCGACGTTGAGCGTCGAAGCGAACGTCCACCGCGCTGCCGCTGTTGAGCTGCAACAGGCTGCCGTCATCCAGCGTCAGCCGTCGGCGTTCGCCCACTGGGCTGCGAAAATCGGCCATCAACGGCGGCAGCCATTGGCGTTCACGCAGGCCCCAGGTCAGCGCTGAGCCAGCGCCAAGCACCAGCAACATCTTCAGCGCCCGACGTCGCGCCGCCGACTTGGGTGCGTTGAGGGTCGCATGGGCCAGCGGCGGGGACACACTGCGCAGCCGCTGATTGACTCGCTGGATATGCTCCCAGGCCCGGCGATGTTCGCTGTGAGCAGCGAGCCAGTGTTCCCAGGCTTGCTGCTGGCGGGTATCGAGCGGGCCTTGCTGCATTTCCAGGAGCCAGTGTACGGCCTGCTCGGCAACTTGCGCGCTGACGCCGGGTGCGCCGTTGATCGGTGCGGTCATAAGGCGAAGTAGCAGCGCATTGCTGCCTTGTTCAGATGGCGCTTGACCGTCGCCAGCGAGATTCCCAGTTCACGGGCGATCTCGTTGTAGGTCAGGCCATCGACCTGGGCCAGCAGAAACGCCTGCTTGACCGCGCGTGGCAACCCATCGAGCAATTGGTCCAGCTCCATCAGGGTTTGCAGAATGATTGCCCGTTCTTCTTCCGATGGCGCTACTTGCTCCGGCAGTTGGGCGAGGGCATCGAGGTAGGCGCGCTCAAGGTCCTGGCGGCGGTAATGGTTGAACAGCACGCGCTTGGCAATGGTCGTGAGAAACGCACGGGGCTCCAGGACCGGCTGCGGATCGCGCGCAGTCAGCACGCGCATGAAGGTGTCCTGGGCCAGGTCGGCGGCACTGTCGGGGCAACCGAGTTTTCTTCGCAACCAGCCGTTGAGCCAACGGTGATGGGCGTTGTAGAGCACTTCGACGGTGTGTGCAGGCGGCAACGAAGAACATCCCGACAGCGCGAAGCTGTGCTAGAGAACAAGAATTGTTCGCATTGTAGGGGCGCGATGGTGGCTACGGCAATCGGGATGAGTACCTGGTTGTTTCATTTGGCCGAGGCATGCTGGGTTTTAGCGCAAGAACGCCTGTCGATATTCCCCGGGGCTTGCGCCCAAGGCTTGGCGAAAGCGGTTAGTAAAATGACTGGCGCTGGCAAACCCGCAGGCCAGCGCCACGTCGCCCAACGGCTGTGAAGTGCTGCGCAGCAAATGCCGCGCGCGGGCCAGGCGCCGAGCCAATACATATTGATGAGGTGGCAGCCCGAAACTTTCACGGAACATCCGTGCGAAGTGATATTCGGACAACGCACACAGCGCCGCCAATTGCCCGAGACTGATGGCATCGGCCAGGTGGCTGTCGACGTAATCCACCAGCATTCGCCGCTGATGAGCAGCCAGGCCACCCTTGAGGCGAAGGCCTTGGCGCTGGCCGACCTGGCTGAGTAACAGGCGATTGAGCAGGTCATGGGCCAGGCTGGTGGTCAGCAGGCGTTCACCGGGTTCGTCCCAGTTCAGCGCGATCAACTGGCGAAAGCGCTGGGCCTGTTGCGGGTCGTCGAGGAACGTTTCCTCGTGCAGTTGCACTTGTCGCGGCTCGCGGTCCAGCAGGGTAATGCAGCCAAGGGCGAATTGTTCAGCGCTGAAATACAGGTGGGCGAGGCGAATGTCGCCATTGATGACCCAGGCGGACTCATGCCCAGCCGGCAGGATGCAAAGTTTGTCCGGTGCGCCCGTAGTATCGGGCCGTTCGCGACGAAACGTGCCGGTGCCGCCAGCGATGTAGCACGACAGCGTATGGTGCGTCGGCGCTTCGTAGTCACGGGCGTCGTGGTGGTTGGTCCACAAAGCGGCCGCCATGCCGTCACCGAGCTCGGCGCTGTGCTCCAGGCGAGCGTTGGGCGAGCTGTTGAGGGCTTGGAATACTTGCAGGGTTTGCAGGCTGGTCATGATCGGTTTCTCCAGCTTGAATCCTACTCCCTCGACCGGCCCATGCCAGCCTGTCGTGCATAAAAACCGCAAGTTTACGCAAGCGCCACGCAGGCATCGGCGTGAGACTGGTCGCCATTGCCAGGAGTCGCCGTCATGAACCTCTCGTTGTACTTGCTTACCGTACTCATCTGGGGCACCACTTGGATTGCGCTGAAATTGCAATTAGGTGTTGTCGCCATTCCGGTCTCGATCGTTTATCGCTTCGGCCTGGCGGCGCTGATCCTGTTCGCGATGCTCCTGCTCAGCCGCCGCTTGCAGGTGATGAACCGGCGCGGCCACTTGATTTGTGTCGCCCAGGGTCTCTGCCTGTTCTGCATCAACTTCATGTGTTTCCTCACCGCGAGCCAGTGGATTCCCAGCGGATTGGTCGCCGTGGTGTTCTCCACCGCAACCCTCTGGAATGCCCTGAATGCCCGGGTGTTCTTCGGCCAGCGAATCGCCCGCAACGTGTTGCTGGGCGGCACCTTGGGATTGTTCGGGTTGGGGATGTTGTTCTGGCCGGAACTGGCTGGCCACCGCGCAAGCCCGCAGACCTTGCTCGGGTTGGGATTGGCGCTGCTGGGGACGTTGTGTTTCTCGGCAGGCAACATGTTGTCGAGCCTGCAGCAGAAAGCGGGCCTCAAGCCGCTCACGACGAATGCCTGGGGCATGGCCTACGGGGCGGCGATGTTGTCGGTGTGGTGTCTGGCCGAGGGCATCCCGTTCGACATGGAATGGAATATGCGCTACGTCGGCTCGTTGCTGTACTTGGTGATCCCGGGTTCGGTGATCGGTTTTACCGCCTACCTGACGCTGGTCGGACGCATGGGGCCGGAGCGAGCGGCGTATTGCACGGTTCTGTTTCCGGTGGTGGCGCTTAACGTCTCGGCATTCGTCGAAGGTTATCAATGGACGGCGCCCGCGCTGGTCGGGCTGGTGCTTGTGATGCTGGGTAATGTGCTGGTGTTTCGCAAGCCGCGACCAGCGGCCGCGAAAGTCGCGCTGGGTGCCCGCTGATGCACAACGTCAGGCGATAAACCCTGTGGCGAGGGAGCAAGCTCCCTCGCCACAGGGGGGTTATTTCCAGACTTGCGGGTTGACCAGGTTCTGCGGCCGCTCGCCCAGCAATGCGTTGCGCAGGTTCTCCACAGCGAGATTGGCCATGGCCTCACGGGTTTCATGGGTCGCCGAACCGATATGCGGCAAGGTCACGGCATTTTTCAATTGGAACAGGGGCGATTCGGCCAACGGCTCTTTCTCGTAGACATCCAGCCCGGCGCCGCGAATGCGGTTGTTTTGCAAGGCTTCAATCAACGCCGGCTCGTCCACCACCGGGCCGCGGGAGATGTTGACCAGGATGGCGCTCGGTTTCATCAAGCTCAGCTCGCGTTGGCCAATGAGGTGGCGGGTCTTCTCGCTCAACGGCACCACGAGGCAGACGAAGTCCGCTTCGGCCAGTAGTTGATCCAGTTCGCGAAATTGAGCACCCAGCTCAATTTCCAGTTCGACCTTGCGGCTGTTGCCGCTGTACAGGATCGGCATGTTGAACCCCAGCCGGCCGCGTCGGGCGATGGCCGCGCCGATGTTGCCCATGCCGACGATGCCCAGGGTCTTGCCGTGTACATCGCTGCCGAACAATTGCGGCCCGACTGACGCCTGCCATTGGCCAGCCTTGGTCCAGGCATCCAGTTCGGCAACGCGACGGGCGCTGCTCATCAGCAGGGCGAAGGCCAGGTCTGCGGTGCTTTCGGTGAGCACGTCAGGGGTATTGGTGAGCATGATCCCGCGTTCATTGAAGTACGCCAGGTCGTAGTTGTCATAGCCCACCGACACGCTAGATACCACTTCCAGTTTCGTGGCGTTCTGCAGTTGCTCGCGGCCGAGCTTGCGACCGACGCCGATCAGTCCGTGGACATGGGGCAGGGCTTCGTTGAACTGCGCGTTGATGTCGCCGTTCGATGGGTTGGGCACGATCACATCGAAGTCCTGTCGCAGGCGCTCGATCATGGGGGGCGTGATACGGCTGAAGGCAAGTACGGTTTTTTTCATCGTGCAAGGCTCATCTGCATGGAATACCAAGCACGCTAACATTCTTGGCGCGGGTTAGGCGAGAGGGATGGCATTTCAGAGAGCAGCTAATTCCTTGTGGGGAGCGAGCTTGCTCGCGATGGGGCCGTCACATTCAGCATCAATGCAAGCCGCCCCACCGCTATCGTCGGATCGCCGCCCGGAGCAAGCTCGCTCCCACAGGGATTCTTAGAGATTCATGCAGCTCGCAGCGAAATGAAGGCGTAGTCGACCGGCGCTTGCGTGACGACCCGCGCGCCGCTGGCCGTGACTTGGCTGGCAACGTCATCACCGGACAAATGGAATTGCCAGTCGCTGTCTTGCGGTTGCAGTGGCTGCGAACGGGCCTGGTCGATGGCAGCGGCAAACGCATCCATGTTCGGCAGGTACGCCGTGAATCCGTCGCCCTTCAGTGCCGTGGTATGAATGCCCAGGGAGGCGCAGATGCGTTCCTTGATGCCGATTTCTTCACGGTCAGCCTGGCGTGAGCGCTCGATCAATCCTGCCAGTTCCCGGTCCACCAATTTGCCGCCGACGATCAACTGTGGCCCCGTTTCCCACGACTCCGGTGGACAGTCCTTGGCGGCGGTATTGAGCGGGATGTGCGGATTGATTTCCATCGGATAGATGCGGCACACCAAAGGCCTGCGCTCATAGATGCTGCACAGGTTGTCGGCATCCAGGTTGTGGCAGGGGCCGGCGTTGTAAGCGGCAAAAGTGATCGCCACCATGGCTTGGCTCGTGCCGCTGCGCACGACTGCGGAGCGACGTTCGGCGTGCTCGCGCTGCGCCACGGGCAGACCGAGGCCATTGGGGAGGAAGGCTTCGACCAGGACAATCACTTGCCCGCCGTCACTGGCCCACATCCTGGCTTCATCGAGCGTCAGGGGAACGTGATGACCGGAGCAGCATTTACCGCACCCTACACAGGAAAACGTTGTATTCATTGATCGACCGCAGGCAAATAGGCTGAAAGCAGCGTCACAAAAACGCCGCGATGAGCCGTGCGAAGCAAGTTATGCGCCATCCACTGGGAGGCGACAACGAAGCCTGCGATCGATTTTCAGCGAACTCAGCGGCCTTGTTCAGCCACGGCCTTGGCCGCCGTGATCAGGCACTTGGTCAGTTCGGGCGAAGAGAACTTGGTCAGCACACCGTTGGCGCCGGCCAATCGTGCTTTTTCGCTGTTCATGGCGCTGTCGAGCGAGGTGTGCAGCAATACGTAGAGGTGGGAGAAGTCCGGCGTCTCGCGCAGCGTGCGGGTAAGTGCATAGCCGTCCATTTCCGACATTTCGATGTCGGAAACGATCAGGTTGATCTCTTGTGCGGTGCCTTGCAGCTCCAGCAGGCAATCGATGGCTTCCTTGGCGCTGCGGGCCGTGTGGCATTGCAGGCCCAGGTTGCGCAGGGTGTGCACGGACTGTTGCAGGGCGACCTGGCTGTCATCGACCACCAGGATCCGTGCGTTGCCGAGCACTTCGGCGTCTTCCATGCTCAGCTCGGTGGGCGCCGTCTCGATTTGCGCCGGGGCGATGCCGTGGATGACCTTTTCGATGTCCAGCACCTGCACCAGCGTGCCGTCCACCGAGGTCACGCCCGTGATGAATGCGCGCACGCCGCCGGAGCCGTAGGGCGGTGGCTTGATGTCGGTGGTCAGGCAATGAACGATTTTGCTCACGGCCTGGACATGCAGGCCTTGTTTGGAACGGCTGACGTCGGTGACGATCAGGCAGCCGCCATCGGGATCTTCCAACGGTCGCTCGCCAATGGCGCGGCTCAGGTCGATCACCGACAGTGATGTCCCGCGCAGCGTGGCGATGCCTTTGACGTGCGGATGCGACTCCGGCAGCTTGGTCAGTGGCGGGCAGGGAATGATTTCACTGACCTTGAGCAGGTTGATTGCCATCAGCTTGCCGCTGCGCAAGGTAAATAGCAGAAGCGAAAGTGAATCTGCGCGGGCTTTGTTGGAAGACATAAAAACCTTCTGTGTAAAAAGGTGGGGCGAGCGATGTAGATCGCCAAGACAGCTTTTGATAACGGGTTATCGACTTGTTGGGGGCAGGCTTTAGGACGAAAAACTGTCAAAGGCCAGGATCGTCGTCACAAGTTCTTGTGCGAGGCCGCTTCTGTGGCGAGGGAGCTTGCTCCCGCTTGGCTCTGTCCGTTGTCGTTATTTCAGGCCCAACCGCTTCGCCATGCGTCCCAGGTTCGCCCGGTCCAGGCCCAGCTCGCGGGCGGCGCTGGCCCAGTTGTGCTGGTGACGCTCCAGGCAAGCGCTGATGACTTGCCGTTGATAATTTTCCATGGCCTGGCGCAGGTCGCCGGTCAGCATTTCCGGCTGCACTGGCACAGGGCTGGCAATGGGCGCGTTGTCCGAGGCTGCACGGGGCAGGTCCAGGTCTTCGGCGCTCAAGCTGAGGATTTTCGGCCTTGTCTTGCAATGACCCAGTGCTTTCAACGCGCTGCGGCCAATCAGGTGTTCCAGTTCCCGCACATTGCCCGGCCAATCGTAGGCCAGCAGCGCGGCCTGGGCATCGCTGGTCAGGCGCAGGCTGCCCAGGCCCATGCGCGAACGGTTCTGTTCCAGGAAAAAACCGGCGAGCAGCAAGACATCACGCCCGCGATCACGCAGCGCGGGCACCTGCAGCGGATACACACTCAAGCGATGGTAGAAGTCGGCCCGATAACGGCCATTGCGCACTTCATCGGCGAGGTCGCGATTGGTCGCCGCGATCAGACGTACGTCGACGCGGTGTTCCTTGTCCGAGCCCAGGCGTTGCAACTGACCGCTCTGCAAGACTCGCAGTAACTTGGCCTGGACGGTCAGGGACAGCTCGCCCACTTCATCAAGGAACAAGGTTCCGCCGTCGGCCAGTTCGAATTTGCCGCGCCGGTCGTTCATGGCGCCGGTGAAAGCGCCGCGCACATGACCGAACAGCTCGCTTTCCACCAGGGTGTCCGGCAGGGCGGCGCAGTTGAGGCTGATCAGCGGCTGGTCGGCGCGGGTGGAGGCCGCGTGGATCGCCTGGGCAACCAGTTCCTTGCCGACGCCGGTTTCGCCGGTGATCAGCACCGTCAGGTCGCTGCCGCCCACCAGTTTGATTTCTTCCACCAGGCGTTTGTGGGCCTTGCTCTGGCCTACCATGTCGCGATGCTGCTGACCGCTCGCCTGGCGATAAACCTCGGCGCGGTGATGCTCATCTTCGGCCCTCAGGGCCAGCCGATCGATCCGTTCGGCGGCGCTGACTGTGGCGGCAGCGAGGCTGGCGAAGGCTTGCAAGGCGCTCAGGTCGATCGGTTCGAAGCGTTCCGGATCCAACGAATCAAGGGTCAGCAACCCCCAGGGCCGCTCGTCGACGAACAGCGGGCAACCCATGCAGTCATGAACTTCCAGATGCTCGTCCAGCCCTTCGACCAGCCCGTCGTAGGGATCGGGCAGGTCGCTGTCGGTGGCGAAGCGCGTCGGTTGCGGATTGGCCAGCAAGGCCTCGAAACGCGGGTGTTCGCTGATGCGGAAGCGCCGACCCAGCGTGTCGGTGCTCAAGCCATCCACGGCCAATGGCACGAGGCAATCCCCCTCCAGGCGCAGCAGTGCAGCGGCGTCGCACGGCAGCAGGGCGCGCAAGGCGCCGAGCAAGCGCCGATAACGCTCGCCTTCCGGCAACTCGCGGGACAGGTCTGCCACCAGCGGTAGCAGTGAAGTGAGCAAAGAGGTTGCGGTCATAATGACTCCATCTGGTCATAACGACTATAAAGGCTGCCGTGTCTTTATGACTAATCTGTTTTCAACACATTGAAAATAAAGGATAAATTTTATGGCATGAAAACTGATAAGCATGGATATCCGTTATCTGTACCACGCGAGGAGTCACTATGCTGAGTCGAGAACAACGCGCCATTATCCGTTCCACCGTCCCATTGCTCGAGAGCGGTGGTGAAGCGCTGATCACTCATTTCTACCGCATGATGTTGTCCGAATATCCCGAAGTGCGCCCGCTGTTCAACCAGGCTCACCAGGCCAGCGGCGACCAACCCCGGGCGTTGGCCAATGGCGTACTGATGTACGCGCGCCATATCGACCAGCTCGATCAGTTGGGCGACCTGGTAGCGAAAATCGTCAACAAGCATGTGGCCTTGCAGATCCAGCCAGAACATTACCCGATCGTCGGCGCCTGCCTGCTGCGGGCAATCGCCGAAGTGCTGGGCGAAGAGATCGCCACGCCGGAAGTGATTTCGGCGTGGGGCGCGGCCTATAACCAATTGGCCGATATCCTGATCGGCGCCGAAGCCGGCCTGTATGACCAGAAGGCCGCAGCGCCGGGCGGCTGGCGCGGGGAGCGGACATTCGTCCTCGTCGACAAGGTCCAGGAAAGCGCCGAGATCACTTCGTTCTACTTCGAACCGGCCGACAAGGGCCCGATTCTGCAGGCCGAGCCAGGCCAATACATCGGCATGAAATTGGTCTTGGACGGTGAAGAGGTGCGCCGCAATTATTCGCTGTCGGCCCTGGCGGACAATGGGCAGTACCGCATCAGCGTGAAGCGCGAGGCGGGTGGCCGCGTGTCCAATTACCTGCACGACGAGTTCCAGGTCGGCAGTAGCATCCAACTCTTCCCGCCGTCCGGGGACTTCTATCTCACGGAAAGTGACAAACCGTTGGTATTGATCAGCGGCGGCGTCGGCATCACCCCGACCCTCGCCATGTTGCAGGCGGCGTTGCAGACCGAGCGTCCCGTGCACTTCATCCATTGCGCACGCAATGGCCAGGTACACGCCTTCCGCGGCTGGATCGATGACTTGGCCAGCCGGCATCCGCAACTCAAGCGCTTTTATTGCTACGACGAGCATGACGGCACAGGTCCTGCGGCTGACAAGGTCGGGCTGTTGAACGAGGCGCAACTGGCGCAATGGCTGCCGGAACAGCGCGACCTGGACGCTTATTTCCTTGGGCCGAAAGGCTTCATGGCGGCGGTCAAGCGGCATCTCAAGGCCTTGGGCGTGCCGGCGGAACAAAGCCGTTACGAGTTCTTCGGGCCGGCGGCTGCGTTGGAGTAAACGCTTCGGGCGACCTGGGAGACCGGGTTGCCTTCATCGCGAGCAAGCTCGCTCCCACAGTTTTTCGGAGGCCATTCTGTTGGCGTACCCCCAATCCCTGTGGGAGCGAGCTTGCTCGCGATAGCGTTGGTTCTACCGACGCGGTACTGAAATTAATCCGCGCTTAACCCCCTTCCTGTTTATTCCCCCGATACTGCCGACTGCCGCTCGTTCATCTTCTGCGTGTAGACTTCGGCCATCCGATAACGCGCCACGTGCCGCAAGGCTGCGCGTCGATCCATGCACTTAAGGGAAACGCAATGAATGAGGAAATGATGCGGCTGGGCCGTGAGCGGCGCTATCTGGTGCTGCTGGGGCTTATCTGCCTGGCGCTGATCGGCGGCGCGCTCTATATGCAGGTGGTCCTCGGTGAGGCTCCCTGCCCACTGTGCATCCTGCAACGCTATGCGTTGTTGCTGATCGCGATCTTCGCCTTCATCGGCGCGGCGATGCGTAGCCGCCGCAGCCTGACGATCTTTGAAGGCCTGGTTGTGCTTTGCGCCTTGGCCGGCGCGGGAGTAGCGGGGCATCACGTATACACCCAGTTTTTTCCGGCGGTCAGTTGTGGCATCGATGTGTTGCAACCGATTGTCGATGACCTGCCGCTCGCGAAGATCTTCCCGTTGGGCTTCCAAGTCGATGGTTTCTGCTCCACCCCGTATCCGCCGATCCTCGGGTTGTCGCTGGCGCAATGGGCGCTGGTGGCGTTCGTGCTGACCGTCGTGCTGGTGCCATTGCTGGTGTCACGCAATCGCAAAGCCATTCGCTGAAACAGCGCAGGAAGACGCCCCGGTTTCTTTATAAGAGCCGGGGCGTTTGTCGTTTCAGGCTCGGTAAGGATCAACCTTGATCCGAGGCAAGAATAGCCTGCGGCAATGTGCGACACGTTGTCACACATGTTGCGTCCGGGCTCCTTTCAAGACGCGAATTGACGCTTCAATCTGTAATAAAAAAACAGCCTGCTGGCACTTTGCTGAGTACGCAGAAGTGATCTCGTGCAGGCATTTTTAACAGCGAAGCGCATCATCGCCCAGGCCCCGAAAAACGGGCGCCTGAAAGCTATCAAGGCTCAGTCATACGACTCGGAACTGTCTAAATCGGGCGTAGTAGCCTTACGATTTTTGGGGTTCTTGTTGAGAATTAATTTCGATAAGATGCTGGCCCGTTGCGATGTCGACAAGAGATTGTTGCCGGTTCGGATAAAAATTATTTCGGGATGAGACATGGTCTACGGCGCGTCAGCTCACTACAATCGCCCGCACCGAATTTCCGACCCGGCTCAGGCTTGAGCACGAGAGTGGTCGACGGGCGCCAGCGCCCCATGCGACCCCAGGTGTCGGTGCCTCCAACTACCCGCACCAAATGGAATTGGGCTTGAACTAGGCCTTTGACCAACGAATAAGAACTCACTGCTGGCCCAGGATGTGTCGAACAGCCGCTGACGTTCGACGGGCAGCCCTTATTCAATCCAAGAAAATGCCAACCCTTGGCAGGGTGAAGTGTTGGCGATCAAAACCCAACTGCATTGCGCAAGCTGCTTTAGAGGTCGTGAGATGAGTAAAAACAGGTACCCCCGATTACTAGGCTTGTTGCCGCTGCTCGGCACGTTGTTGCTGGGAGGCTGCAACATGACCCTGCTCGATCCCAAGGGCCAGGTCGGCCTGGATGAACGAAACCTGATCATCACCGCCACGCTGCTGATGTTGCTGGTCGTCGTGCCGGTTATCGTCATGACGTTCCTGTTCGCCTGGAAATACCGCGCGTCCAACACTCAGGCTGTGTACACGCCGAAGTGGTCCCACTCGACCAAGATCGAAGTGGCGGTATGGACCATCCCGGTGCTGATCATCATTGCCCTGGGTTACGTCACCTACAAGTCGACCCATGCCCTGGACCCGTATCGTCCGCTGGATTCCGACGTCAAGCCGATCACCATCGAAGTCGTCTCGATGGACTGGAAGTGGCTGTTCATCTATCCGGAACAAGGCATCGCCACTGTCAACAAGATCGTGTTCCCGGCCCACACGCCGATCAACTTCAAGGTCACCTCCGACACCGTGATGAACTCGTTCTTCATCCCGGGCCTGGGCGGCCAGATCTACGCGATGGCTGGCATGCAGACCAAGCTGCACCTGATCGCCAACCAGAACACCGAACTTGAAGGTATCTCCGCCAACTACAGCGGCGCAGGCTTTACCGGCATGAAGTTCAAGGCGACCGCCACCACCCAGGAAGAGTTCGACGCCTGGGTAAACGAAGTCAAGAAGGCACCTAAACAGCTTGAAAAAGCTGAATACGAAGCCCTTTCCAAGCCGAGCCAGAACAACCCAGTCGAACTCTACTCGTCGGTAACGCCGAACCTGTTCCAGACCATCATTGATAAGTATGAAGGGATGAATCCGGGCAAGCCGATGCATCACGAGAAGGGCGAGAAGGAAGTGGCTCACAACATGGAAGGGATGGACATGAGCTCGCATTCAGCTGCCGGGGCAGAGGAGTAAACGATGTTTGGTAAATTAAGTTGGGAAGCGATCCCGTTCCACGAGCCGATTGTCATGGTGACCCTCGCCATCATCGCGCTCGGTGGTCTGGCATTGTTCGCAGGTATCACTTATTTCAAGAAGTGGACCTATCTGTGGACTGAGTGGCTGACCTCGGTCGACCACAAGAAGATCGGCGTGATGTACATCATCGTCGCCATGGTCATGCTGCTGCGCGGTTTTGCCGACGCCATCATGATGCGTACCCAGTTGGCCATGGCCACCGAGGGCTCGCCTGGCTACCTGCCGCCTGAGCACTATGACCAGATCTTCACCGCCCACGGTGTGATCATGATCATCTTCATGGCGATGCCTTTCTTCACCGGCCTGATGAACCTGGCAGTGCCGCTGCAGATCGGTGCCCGTGACGTTGCCTTCCCGTTCCTGAACTCCCTGAGCTTCTGGCTGCTGGTGTCCGGCGTCGTGCTGATCAACCTTTCCCTGGGTGTCGGCGAATTCGCCAAGACCGGTTGGGTTGCCTATCCGCCTTTGTCGGGGCTGCAATACAGTCCGGGCGTGGGTGTGGATTACTACATCTGGGCGCTACAGCTATCCGGGTTGGGGACAACGCTGACGGGGGTCAACTTCCTGGCCACCGTGCTGAAAATGCGTACCCCAGGCATGAAGCTGATGGACATGCCGATTTTCACCTGGACCTGCACCTGGGCCAACGTCCTGATCGTCGCTTCGTTCCCGATCCTGACCGCGACACTGGCTCTGCTGACGCTTGACCGTTACATGGATTTCCACATTTTCACCAACGAACTTGGTGGCAATCCAATGATGTACGTCAACCTGTTCTGGGCTTGGGGTCACCCTGAGGTGTACATCCTCATCCTGCCGGCGTTCGGTATTTTCTCCGAAGTCATCTCGACGTTCTCCGGCAAGAAACTGTTTGGCCACCACTCGATGATCTACGCTTCCGGCGCGATCTCGGTACTGGGCTTCATGGTCTGGCTGCACCACTTCTTCACCATGGGTTCGGGGGCCAGCGTCAACGCCTTCTTCGGCCTGGCAACGATGCTGATTTCGATCCCGACCGGGGTGAAACTGTTCAACTGGCTGTTCACCATCTACCAGGGTCGCCTGCGCTTCACCAGCCACGTGATGTGGACCCTGGGCTTCATGGTGACCTTCGCCATCGGCGGCATGACCGGCGTACTGCTGGCCATTCCGGGTGCGGACTTCGTGCTGCACAACAGCCTGTTCGTGATCGCGCACTTCCACAACGTGATCATCGGCGGCGCGGTGTTCGGCTACATCGCCGGCTTCGCTTTCTACTTCCCGAAAGCGTTCGGCTTCAAGCTGCACGAAGGTTGGGGCAAGGCAGCGTTCTGGTTCTGGATCACCGGCTTCTTCGTCGCGTTCATGCCGCTCTATGTACTGGGCTTCATGGGCATGACCCGTCGCCTGAACACCACCACCAACCCTGAGTGGGTGCCGTACCTGTACGTCGCCATGTTCGGTGCGGTGATGATCGCTGTCGGTATCGCTTGCCAGCTGATCCAGCTGTACGTCAGCGTGCGTGACCGCAAGAAGCCGGAAAACATGTGCGAACACGGTGACCCGTGGAATGCCCATACCCTGGAATGGTCGACTTCTTCGCCACCACCGTTCTACAACTTCGCCGTGCTGCCGAAAGCAGACGTGATCGACCCGTTCACCGAAGCCAAGGAAAACGGTACCGCGTACCAGACCCCGGCCAAGTATTCGCCGATCCACATGCCCAACAACACCGCGACCGGTGTGGTCATGGGCGCACTGTTGACCGTGTTCGGTTTCGCGATGATCTGGCACATCTGGTGGCTGGCCATCGCCAGCCTGGTCGGCACCGTGGTGTATTTCGCCATCCATGCCGCCCGTGACGATCAGGGCTACATGGTGCCGGTGGATGTCATCGAACGCATCGAAGCCGAGCAGCACAAGCGCCTGGTCGCGGCCGGGAAAGTCCCTGCCACCGCCACCCGTGTTGAAACCTCGTTGGAACAGGCTTAAACCATGTCGAACTTAGTGACCAATGTTGGACACGCCCATGGTCATGACCATGGGCACGATGACCATCACCACGACTCGGGCGAGATGACCGTATTCGGTTTCTGGCTCTACCTGATGACCGACTGCATTCTGTTCGCGTCGATCTTCGCGGCCTACGCAGTGCTGGTTAACAACGTCGCCGGTGGCCCGTCGGGCCACGACATCTTCGAGCTGCCGTACGTGCTGGGTGAAACCGCGCTGCTGTTGTTCAGCTCGATCACCTACGGCTTCGCCATGCTGGCGCTGTTCAAGGGCAAGAAGAATCAGGTACTGGGCTGGCTGGCCATGACCTTCCTGTTCGGTGCCGGCTTCATCGGCATGGAAATCAACGAGTTCCACATGTTGATTTCCGAAGGCTTCGGTCCTAACCGCAGCGGTTTCCTGTCCGGGTTCTTCACCCTGGTCGGCACCCACGGTCTGCACGTGACCAGCGGCCTGATCTGGATGGCAATCATGATGTACCAGGTCCAGAAAAAGGGCCTGACCGCCACCAACAAGACGCGCCTGAGCTGCCTGAGCCTGTTCTGGCACTTCCTGGACGTGGTGTGGATCTGCGTATTCACCGTTGTTTATCTGATGGGGACCCTGTAAATGGCTAACGCTCATTCCCATGATGGCCACGACGCCAGCCACGGCAGCGTCAAGTCCTACGCCATCGGCTTCATCCTGTCGGTGATCCTGACCGTCATTCCGTTCGGCCTGGTGATGTACCCATCGCTGCCCAAGAGCCTGACGCTTTGGATCGTTCTGATCTTCGCCGTGGTCCAAGTATTGGTCCACCTGGTGTACTTCCTGCACCTGGACCGTTCGGCCGCCCAGCGCAACAACGTGATTGCGTTTGTCTTTGCTGCGTTGGTGATCGTTCTGCTGGTCGGCCTGTCGTTGTGGATCATGTTCAGCATCCACACCAACATGATGGCGCACTGAGGAAAGTCCGGATGTCACTGAAGCACTTTATCCAAATCACCAAGCCGGGGATCATTTTCGGTAACGTGCTTTCTGTGGCGGGCGGGTTTTTCCTGGCCTCGAAAGGGCATGTCGATCTGGCCATCTTCCTGGCGGCGATGATCGGCACTTCCCTGGTGGTGGCGTCCGGTTGCGTGTTCAACAACTGCATCGACCGCGACATCGACATCAAGATGGAACGCACCCGGAACCGGGCGCTGGTCCAAGGCCTGGTTTCGCTGAAGCTGGCCCTGGTATTCGCCACGGTGCTGGGCGTGGCGGGCGTGGCGCTGCTGTATTGGGTCGCCAACCCGCTGGCGGCGTTGTTCGCGGTGATCGGCTTTGTCATCTACGTCGGCCTCTACAGCCTGTACCTCAAGCGCAAGTCGGTCCACGGCACGCTGGTGGGCAGTCTGTCGGGGGCGATGCCGCCGGTGATCGGCTATGTCGCGGTCAGCAACAGCTTCGACATGGCTGCGCTGACGCTGCTGGTGATGTTCAGCCTGTGGCAGATGCCGCATTCCTACGCCATCGCGATCTTCCGCTTCAACGACTACCTGGCAGCCTCGATCCCGGTATTGCCGGTCAAGCGCGGTATCCAGGTGGCCAAGAAGCACATCCTGCTCTACATCCTTGCGTTCCTCGTGGCGACCTTGATGCTGACCTTCAGCGGCTACGCCGGCATGAGCTACCTCGCCGTCGCCGCTGCCATGGGCATGTACTGGCTGTACATGGCCTGGACCGGCTATAAGGCCGTAGATGACCGGGTCTGGGCACGCAAGCTGTTCGTGTTCTCGATCTTCACCATCACCGCCCTGAGCGTCATGATGTCCCTGGACTTCAAGGTGCCGAGTGAGTTGCTGCTGACTTACGCGCCTTAAGTGCCAGACGCTGCGAAAGAGCCCCGCCTTCGAGAGAAGTGCGGGGCTTTTTTTCGAAATGGGGCATGACTAGCCGCTGTCATTCGTCGCAATAGATTCTGGCTTGTTGATCTATAGGCGATTTGCCTATAGTTTCTGCCATGCGAACCTTATTTTTTGAAACGACTACCTTCACTGCCACGGTTGATCATTACCTGACCGATGATGAATATCGCCTGCTTCAGTTCTACATGCTGCAGCATCCAGAGGCCGGTGACGTCATGCCACGTACCGGTGGCTTCCGTAAGCTGCGTTGGTTCGATGAAAGTCGCGGCAAAGGGAAACGAGGTGGACTGCGGGTCATTTATTATTGGTTGAGGCATGATCGTCAGTTCTGGATGTTTGCGATTTATGACAAGGACGAACTGGAAACCTGACCTCCGAGCAAGAGAAGACGCTCAAGCGCGCCATAGAAGCTGAGTTGAAAGTACGAGGTACCTTATGAAAAAGCGCGATCTGTTTGCCGAGATGATGCAAGGCGTCGAGGAGATGGCCGCTCACCGCGAGGGCAAGATTACCCTTCGCCAGATTTCGATCGAAGACAAGCCGGTTCCCGAAGTGTCGGCCCAGGAAATCGTGGCCCTGCGCGACAGGCTCCATATGTCCCAAGCCGTTTTCGCGAAGAGCATCAGGACCAGTCCAGGCACCCTCAGAAACTGGGAGCAGGAGAAGTCCAAGCCTAACGCCCAGGCGGCTTTGTTGATCAAACTGGTCGAGAAGTTTCCGGATATGGTTGAGCGGCTTGGTGCTGTTTGAACCGCCAGTCGCTATGAAAAAGCCCCGCCTTCGAGAGAAGTGCGGGGCTTTTTCTTGGGCATTACATAGGACTTCTGTGGGAGCGAGCCTGCTCGCGAAAGCGCCCGGTCAGCCAACATCACTTCAAATGATCCACCGCATTCGCGAGCAGGCTCGCTCCCACAAGGGGCTCGACGCAGGCTTGTTTTATTGCTGGGCGATGCTGTAGCCGTCGAACGCTTTCTGCTGTTGCAGCGCGGTGACGATGCTTTTGCGGGTGGCCGGCTGTTCGGTGCCGTTGTTGTCCAGGAAGGTTTCGCTTTCCAGTTCGGCTTCTTCGCCTTCGCCAATGAAGTTGAAACCCAGGAACTCGAAGGCCTCGCGGTCGACGTTCGGCTTGGAGCGTGGCGTGCGCAGGGGCAGGGTGACACTGATGCCGTCCTTGCTGATGACGAACACCTCGGCCTCCTTCTTGGGCCGCGAGGCCTTGCCCTTGCTGCCACTCGGGTTGCTGATGGCCTGGTGGGTCTGGTTCAGCACTTTCAGGGCCAGGCCATAGACCAGTTCCTGGAAGTCCGCATCATCCTTGTAGCTGGAAAGAATGCGGCTGATGGGGAAGCGGCTGCTGAGGTCTTCCAGGGCGGCAAAGTCTGCGGCTTCGGCATCCTTGAGTTGCTTGAGCTGGCCCATCAGTTCGTAGGCCTTGTCGTCATCGAACGCATCGTGGGCCTGGCGAATGGCGGTGCGCAGTTCGCGGATCTGGTCGCTTTCGCGGTTCGACTGGAACGCATCGAGGACCATCTCGCTGATGGTTTTGGCCTGGGGCAGATGCTGTGAAAGATTGATGGAGTTTTCGTATTCCGCTTTGGACGACAGGGTGACTACGGATTCAGCGGTATTGGAATCGGACATTGAAATTTCACTACTTCTGTTAGCGGGATAAGGCGAGAAAGGCATTGAGCTTTTTTCCGGTCGCCTAATCTATTGGACACGGGCGGTGTTGTCACGGTCGGACCGGTCACCGGTACGCATTTCAGTCGCGTAACAGTTCCATCAACCGCAACGCGTCCGGTGTCGCGGCGCCGCTGGCCGTGTTGTCGAAGATGCACCAGGTCGGTGTGTCCGGGGCGGCTTGCAAGGCTTGGGCGATTTGCCTGAGCCGGACGTCGTCGTAAGGCGTGTAATAGATTTTCGGTGAGCCGTGCAGACGGTAATAACGAATGCCGGGCCAACCCGCCGGGTGATCGCCGCCCGGCAGCGGCGACGGATCGGCGGCCACCCGGCCGATGCGCTCCGCCTGCAACATCGCCATGGCGTGTGGTGCGAGCCAGCTCGGGTGTCGAGGTTCGAGCACCGCAGCGCCTTGATAGCGGTCACGCAAGGCTCTGAAAAAAGCCTCGGCCTGCGCATCGTCAAAGGCCAGCGACGGTGGCAACTGAATCAACAGGCAGCCCAGTTTCTCCCCCAGTTGCGAGCACTGCCCGAGGAATTCATCCACAAGCCCCTCGCAATCGAACAAGCGTCGTTCGTGGGTAATCTGCTTCGGAACCTTCACCGAGAAACGAAAATCCGCCGCCACGCTGCCTGCCCATTTTGCGTAGGTGGCGGGACGGTGCGGGCGATAGAACGAGCTGTTGATCTCCACGGCTGGAAAGCGCGCGCTGTAGCGCTGCAGATGAGTCCCTTCCTCGGGAAAGGACGGCCATTGCGCCCTGGGCAACGACCAGCCGGCGCAGCCCAGGAAAAGGATTGAAGAGTGCGAACGTCGAGTCGCCAACGTGAGAGACCTGATTGCGGGGACAAAGCTATGACCGCGACAAACGTCTCAAGGGTTCATTTTTTGTAATCCTGGGGTCAGTCGCAGATCACATTCTTGCCGGCCATCTTGGAGCGATACAGTGCCTGGTCCGCCCGATCCATCAGCACCTCCTGGGTTTCGTCTTCGAGCCGCTGCACCACGCCAAAGCTCATGGTGATCTGGAAATCCCCCACCGGCAGCAGGTCGGACAGGCCTCGACGAATGGTTTCGGCCATCAGGACCGCATCGGCCAAGGATGTATTGGGCAAGATCATGATGAATTCATCACCACCCCAACGCACCAGCAGGTCACCGTCGCGCTCGCAACGCTTGACCGCCTGCACCACCTGAACCAGTGCTGCGTCCCCGAACGCATGGCCGTATCGATCATTGATGTCCTTGAAATCGTCGACGTCCATGGCGATCAGCGACAACGGTTCACGAAAGCGCTGGGCGCGTTCGCAGGCCAATGGCAGGGCTTGCTCCAGGCGATAGCGGTTGGCGACCAGGGTCAAGGCGTCGGTTTCGGCGAGCCTGCGGTTTTCGTCGAGTTGGATTTGCAGTTGATGGTTGACCCGCGACAGTTCGCGGGTGCGTTCTTCAATGACTGCCTCGAGGGATTTGTTGCGCTGTTCCAGTTGCTCGAACAAGCGTTTCTTGTCGTCGATGCTGCGATGGGCGCCGATCATGCGGGCCACGCTGCCGTCGGGATTGCGGGCGATGACGTAGCCGCGGTCTTCGATCCAGATATAGGAACCGTCATGCGTGCGACAGCGGTATTCGGCCTGGTATTTTGGCGACCGCTGTTCCAGATAGTCATCGAACAGCGCCATCACCTGAGGATAGTCCTGCGGATGGATCACGCTCTCCCAGGTCAGCACGGTGTTGCTCAGTGAATGAGGCGTGTAGCCGAGCATCGTGTACCAGCCGGGGTTGCGATAAACGAACCCGGTATTGGCGTTCCAGTCCCAGATGCCGTCGCTCACCAGTTCCATAATGGTGTGCAGCACGCTTTCGTCCAGGTCGGACAAATCGAACCGCAGCAAATCGATCTTCGAGGCGTCGTCCATCGTTGTTCCTCAATCAGCCCTGATATCAAAATGCTCTTTGAGGATGAAGAGTAGCCGATGGGACGGAGGGGCACTAGCCGGAGCATGGCTGGTGGGGCGCCGCAGGGCTCATGCATCGAAGCAGGATGGCCTCATCGTGGCGAGGGAGCAAGCTCCCTCGCCACAATTCATTCGACTCAAAGCTTAGGGTTTGCCCCACTTCTCCAGCGCAAACTCGACAAAACTGCGCAGCTTCGGCAAACGATAGCGATCCTGGGCGTACGCCAGGCTCATTGGCCGATGGGGCAGTTGATAATCCTGCAGCAGCGCCACCAATAGTCCGTCTTTCAGGTCCTGGGCAACCAGCGCGTCCGGCAGCATCACCACGCCCATGCCGGCCAGGGCGGCGCGATGCAGGCCCGAGGAGCTGTTGATCAGCATCGGCCCGGTCACCGGCACCTTGATTTCGCCTTCTGGCCCGTTGATAGGCCAGAGGTCCTGGGCGAATCGCCATTCGTCAGCGGCAGAATAGGCAAACGACAGGCAGTCGTGCTGTTGCAGGTCATCGGGTTGTCGTGGCGTGCCTCGCCGTGCCAGGTAAGCCGGGGACGCGCAAATGGTCAAGGTGTAGTCCACCAGGGGCCGGGCGATCAGCTTGGGATCGACAGGGCCCAGGCGGACGGCGACGTCGAAGCCGTGGTCGAGCAGGTCGAGTCGCTGGTTGGTCAAGACCACGTCGAGCTTGACCTGTGGGCAGCGCTGGCTGAATTCGGCCAGGGCCGGCGCCAGGCGCTCCGTGCCGAAGGTCAGCGGCGCGGTGATGCGCAAAGTGCCGGTGGGGTCGCCCTGGGTCTGCTCCGCCAGGCGTTCGGAGTCGGCGACCAGCCCGATCACTTCCAGGCAGCGTTGGTAGTAGGCCGAGCCGAACTCGGTCAGGCGCTGGCGCCGCGTTGTCCGGTTGATCAGGCGCACGCCGAGGCGCTGCTCCAGCGCGCGAAGGTGATTGCCCACCATGGTGGTGGACATCTCGCAGGCCTGGGCCGCCGCCGTCAGGCTGCCGGCTTCCACGACTTTCACGTAAACGGTCATTGCCTGGAATAGGTCCATTATCAAGCTCAGCTTTTAAATGATTGAAGTAAAGCGATGTTTATCCATTGAGGGTGGCTAACCATACTGGAAAAAACCATCCAATGGAGTTAGATGTCATGACCGCCGCCTGCCTGATGACCACTTACCAACCCCTGCCGCTGAATTTTACCCACGGGTTGGGAACGCGCCTGTGGGACCAGGACGGTCGCGAATACCTCGATGCGGTGGCAGGCGTGGCGGTAACCAACGTCGGGCATTCCCATCCCCGGCTGGTGGCGGCCATCAGCGAGCAGGCCGGCCTGTTGCTGCACACCTCCAACCTGTACAGCATCGACTGGCAACAACGGTTGGCCGGCAGACTCACGCAGCTGTCGGGAATGGACCGGGCGTTTTTCAACAACTCCGGAGCCGAGGCCAACGAAACCGCGTTAAAACTGGCGCGTCTGCATGGCTGGCACAAAGGCGTCGAGCAGCCGCTGGTGGTGGTCATGGACAACGCCTTCCATGGGCGCACATTGGGCACGATGTCTGCCAGCGACGGCCCATCGGTACGGCTGGGGTTCAATCGGCTGCCGGGGGATTTCATCAAGGTGCCGTTTGGCGATCTCGCCGCGTTGGAGAAAATCCAGCAGGCCCAAGGCGAGCGTATCGTCGCGATTCTGGTGGAGCCGATCCAAGGGGAAAGTGGCGTGCAAGTCGCACCGCCGGGTTACCTGCGGGCGCTGCGGGACCTGTGCAACCGGCGCGCCTGGTTGTTGATGTTGGACGAGATCCAGACCGGCATCGGCCGCACCGGCCAGTGGTTCGCGTTCCAGCACGAGGACATCGTGCCGGACGTCATGACCCTCGCCAAAGGCTTGGGTAACGGTGTGCCCATCGGCGCCTGTCTGGCCCGGGGCAAGGCTGCCGAGCTGTTCACCCCCGGCAGCCATGGCAGTACGTTTGGCGGCAATCCGCTGGCCTGTCGCGTCGGTTGCACGGTGCTGGACATCATCGAGGAGCAAGGTTTGGTGGAGAACGCCAGGCGTCAGGGCGAGCAACTGCTCAGCCGGTTGCGGGCTGAGTTGGCGGACAACCCGAACGTGCTGGAGATTCGGGGTCAAGGTTTGATGATCGGCATCGAGCTCAAGCAGCCGGTGCGCGACCTGACGCTCAGTGCCGCCCGGGACCATGGATTGCTGATCAACGTCACCCGGGGCAAGACCATCCGCCTGTTGCCGCCGCTGACCATTGACGGGCGGGAAGTGGAGATGATCGCCAGGGGCGTGAGCCGTAGTTTGGCGCAGGCGTGAAACGACTCCGGCGGGGTGACGAACGGTATTTTCCGGTCGGGGCGAAGCGCAGCGTAGCGGGACGGAATTTTTAACGATTGTCGCGTTCCAACGCCAGCCAGAGTCGATTGCCTACACTTTGGCAACCAGACTGAAAATCCCAGGAGCATCTCCATGTTCACCTCGCGTCGCTTGATCGTTGTCGCTACTGCCGTGGCCCTGTTGTCCGGCTGTGCGTCGCCCAACCCCTATGACAACCAGGGCCAGGCCTCTACCGAATCTTCGGGCATGAGCAAAACCGCCAAGTACGGCGGCCTCGGTGCACTGGCGGGGGCCCTGGCCGGTGCGGCCATCGGTCACGATAACCGGGGCAAGGGCGCGTTGATCGGCGCCGCAGTGGTCGGCGCCTCGGCGGCTGGCTACGGTTACTACGCCGACCAGCAGGAAAAGAAACTGCGCGCCAGCATGGCCAATACCGGTGTTGAAGTGCAGCGCCAGGGCGACCAGATCAAGCTGATCATGCCGGGCAACATCACCTTCGCCACCGACTCGGCGAACATCGCGTCCAGCTTCTACCAGCCGCTGAACAACCTGGCCAACTCCCTCAAGGAGTTCAACCAGAACCAGATCGAAATCGTCGGCTACACCGACAGCACCGGCAGCCGCCAGCACAACATGGACCTGTCCCAGCGTCGTGCCCAGAGCGTGGCGACCTACCTGACGTCCCAGGGCGTAAGTGGTGCCAACCTCTCGGCCCGTGGCGCCGGCCCGGACAACCCGGTGGCAAGCAACGCCGACGTCAATGGCCGCGCGCAGAACCGTCGCGTCGAAGTCAACCTCAAGGCGATTCCGGGGCAGCAGTACCAGGCCCCGCAGCAGCAGGGGCAGACTTACCAGCAGTATTAGTAAGCGCTGGGCGGTAACTGAAAGGGGGACCCCGGAAATGGGGTCCCCCTTTTTTTGCGGCTAGCGTTTGGGCTTTTGTGGCGAGGGAGCTTGCTCCCGCTGGACTGCGAAGCAGGCCCAAAATCGGCATCGCGGTGTGTCTGAAGAACTGAGGTGAAGTTTCTGGGGGGCTGCTGCGCAGCCCAGCGGGAGCAAGCTCCCTCGCCACGAAGTGTTCACTTGTGTGACGGGGGCTAGTTAGCCTCTTTCACCGCACTCAAGAACGCACACGTGCGCTCCTGCTGTGGGTGCTCGAAGATCTGCGCCGGCGTGCCTTGCTCATGAATCTGCCCCTTGTAGAAAAAGCACACCCGATCAGCGAACTCCCGCGCAAATCCCATCTGGTGGGTCACCATCAGCATCGTCAGGTTGTGTTCGGCGCCCAGCTTGCGGATCACGTTCAGCACTTCGCCGCACAGCTCCGGATCCAGCGCCGAAGTCACTTCGTCAAACAGCATCACTTTCGGCCGCATCGCCAGCGCCCGGGCAATCGCCACCCGCTGTTGCTGGCCGCCGGATAGCTGCGACGGGTAATGATCGAGCTTGTTGCCCAGGCCCACCAGTTCCAGCAGGTCGGCGGCGCGCTCGCGGGCTTCCTTCGGGTTCATGCCCAGCACCTGCACCGGCGCCTCGATGACGTTTTGCAGCGCGGTCATGTGGGGGAACAGGTTGAAACTCTGGAACACCATGCCGATCTTGCCCCGCACCCGGCGGATGTGTCGGTCGTTGGCCGGCACCAGCACGCCGTTGCGGTTGGGCATGTGGGTCAGGGAATCGTCCTCGATGCGGATCTGGCCTTGGTCGATGCCTTCGAGCGTCATCAACACCCGCAGCAACGTGGACTTGCCCGAGCCGCTGGGGCCGATGATCGCGACCTTTTCACCGGGCGCGACATCCAGGTTCAAGTGATCCAGCACGGTGAAGCTGCCATAGCTTTTGGTCACGTCCTGGAAACTCACAATCGGCCGGGACGGTGTCGGAATTTGCATGGCCGGGGCCTCCTGCTGCGATGCCAGCGTGCTGCGCCGGGACAAATCGTTGGGCGTGGACAGAGGTAAAGTCATTAGCGTAGCTCCATGCGCGTTTCAAGACGCCGTACCAGATAGGCCAGGGCGAGGCTCAGGGCGAGGAAGAACAGGCCGACCATCGTGATCGGTTCCAGGTAGCGGAAATTCTCGGAGCCGATGTTCTTGGCCTGCTGCATGATTTCCACCACCGTAATGGCCGACAGCACTGGCGTGTCCTTGAGCATCGCCACCAGGTAATTGCCCAGCGGCGGCACGATGGGGCGCAATGCCTGGGGCAGGATGATGTTGCGGTAGGCGTCGTACGGCGCGATGTTCAACGCGGTCACCGCTTCCCACTGCGCCCGTGGCACCGCGTCGAGACCACTGCGATAAACCTCGGCGATGTAGCAGGCGTAATGCAGGCCGATGCCCACGATGCCGACTTGCATGGCCGTCAGGCTCAGGCCGTAGTTGGGCAGCACGTAATAGAGGAAGTAGACCTGGATCAGCAGCGGCGTGCTGCGGATGAACTCGATTACCGCGGTGGCCGGCCACGACAGCCAGAATTTGCGGCTGCGTCGGCCAATCGCCAGGAACAGCCCCAGCACGATCGCGATCAGGAAACCGATCAACGTGATACCCACGGTGTTGAGAGACGCGCGTAGCAGATCCGGGAGGATTTGCGCCGCGTAGGACCAGTCGAACAGTGTCATGACAGACCTCCACGCATCCGGCCCCGGCTCAGCCGTCGCTCGATGTTGCGCATGCCGAAGTTGATGGCCTGGGCGAGGATGAAATACATCACCAGCGCCAGACTAAATATCTCCAGGGTCTGGAACGTCGCCTGATCCAACTGGCGCGCCCGGAAACTCAGGTCCGACAAGGTGATCAGTGACACCAGCGAAGTATTCTTCAGCAGCTCGATCAGCAGGTTGGTACCCGGTGGAATCGCCGCCAACAACGCCTGCGGCAAGATGATCCGCTTGAAGCGCGTGAAGGCGCTGAAGTTCAGCGCCGTGCAGGCTTCGTATTGGCCCTTGGCGACCGAGCTGATGGCGCCGCGCATCACCTCGGCCCCATACGCGCCAATGTGCAGGCCCAGGCCGACGATCGCTACGGCGTAAGGGCTCAGTTCGACGTTGAAGGGTGGAAGCGGCAGTACGAAGAACAGCCAGAACAACTGCACCAGCAGCGACGTCCCTCGGAACACTTCGATGTAAGCGATGGAAAACCAGCGCAACGCGCGCCACGGCGACAGCCGCCCGAGCGCGGCGAGCACCGCCGCGACAATCGCCAGCAGCGAGCCAAAGAACGTCACCTGGAGCGTGACCCAGGCCCCTTGAATCAATAACGGAAGTAATTCGCCCATGGTTCAACCCGATGTCCGATGAAGCGGGGAACAGGCATTACGCTCGGTGCGTCATGCCCGTTTCGGCGTGCCATTAGGGCTGAGCGCAGAGCTCGGCCGCAGTCTTGCTGGTGACGTTGGATTTGTCGAAACCGAATGGCGCGACGGCCTTGAGGTGTTCTTCCGAACCCAGCCATTTTTTCAGCTCGGCGTTGACCGCGTCGCGCAGGTCCTTGTCCTCGGGGCGGAAGGCCAGGGCGCCGTAGCCGATGTGGGACGGGTCGTCCTTGAATTCGGTCATCGCCTCGACCTTGTCACCGCCCTTGGCGGCCAGGCCTTTCATGGTCAGTTGCGTGCCGACGGCGGCGTCGGCGCGACCGGCGCGCACGGCTTGCAGTTGTGCGGTGGTGTCGGGGACCTGCAGGATCTGGTCATCCTTGACCCCGGAGTCGCGGGCGTACGCCAGGTTCACGGTGCCGGCCATGATTGCCAGCTTCACATCCGGTTGCTTGGCGATGTCTTCATAACTGTGGAGTTTTTTCGGGTTGCCCTTGGCCACGAGCAAGGCGTCAGGCAACTGGTACTGCGGATCGGTGAACAACACTTGCTTGCAGCGTGCCGGAGTGATGTACATGCCGGCGGCAATCACGTCGAAGCGACCGGCGCGCAGGCCCGGAATCAGCGAGCCCCATTCGGTGAGCACGCCGTTGACCTGTTTGATGCCCATCTTGGCGAAGATGATCTTGGCGATCTCCGGCGATTCACCGGTGACGGTGCCGTCGGTTTCGGTGAAGGCAAACGGGGTTTCGTTGGCGTAGCCGATGCGGATGCTGCTATTGCTTTTGACGGTGTCCAGGGTCGCCGCCTGGACGCTGCTGGCCAGGCCAAGCACGGCACAGGTCAACAAGAGCCGGCGCAAAGGTGTGCAAGTGCGGGGAAGAAAATTGCTCATCGATAAAATCTCCTGTTTCTTGTGGATCCGTCAGCGGACGGTTCTGTGTTAGGAGGCAGTGTGACAAGAGCAAAACGTACGGCGGATCCGGGCGTGGCTTGAAATCGGGATTGGCGCCGGTACAGGTCGGTCCGGCTTTTTGTCGGGGCATGCACCCGCCTGGATAACGACCTTGGACCGAGCATACAAAAGCCCCGGCGCGGATTGTATTGCACTAGGACAATTGCTTTGCCGCGATGGCCGCGCAATGCTGTGCGCACCCGTTCTCACGCCGGTTATAGCCGTTATGGATAAGTGGAAATCAGCCCTGGACCTCGCCCGCAGCGGTGAATCCAAATACAAGATCCTGGTGCAGGCGATCGCCGACGACATCGAACAGGGCGCCTTGGCCAACGACCAGCGCCTGCCGCCGCAACGGCAAGTGGCGGACGCCATGGGCATCAGCGTGCAGACCGTCACCAATGCCTACAAGGAGTTGGAGCGCCAAGGGCTGGTCCGCTGCGAAGTCGGGCGCGGCAGTTTCGTCTCGCGGCGCATGAGCGATCGGGTCGCCACGTATATCCTCGACAGTCCCGAGCGGGCGCTGGTGGATTTTTCCATCACGCGCATTTTGCATACCCGCGAGCACGATCAGTTCTGGCGCGATACCTGCGCCGAGCTGAGCACCGAAGAGGACCAGCCATGGATTCACGCGTTTCGTCCGATAGCCGGTTTTGAATCCCACCGCGAGGCGGCGGCGCAATGGATCGGGCGGCAAGGCCTGAAAGTCGATCGCAACGATGTGTTGATCACCAATGGCGCGGCCCACGGCATCTTCCTCGCCCTGGCCTCTCTCGCCGGGCCCGACGATGTGGTGCTCTGCGAAGGGCTGACCGACCACGGCGTGATCGGTAATTCCCAGGTGCTGGGTTTTACCCTCAAGGGCCTGGACACTGATCGCCATGGCATCGACCCCGAGCATTTCGAGGACATGTGCAGCAACGAGCGCATCACCGCGCTGGTGTGCACGCCGAACCTGAACAACCCCACCACCAGCCTGATGCCCGACGCCCGTCGCCGGGAAATCGCCGAGATCGCCCGGCGTTTCGGCGTGCACATCATCGAAGACGATGTGTACGGTCCGCTGCTGGACGAACGCCGGGCGCCGCCCATCAGTCATTACCTGCCGGAGCTGTCGTTCTATTGCACGAGCATGACCAAATCGGTGCTCACCGGGTTGCGGATTGGCTATCTGGTGGTGCCCAAGCGTCTGGCGCTGCGCACTGAAAGCATCCTGCGGGTCAACAGCTGGATGGCCACGCCGATGGTCTCGGAGATCGCCGCCCGCTGGATCCGCGACGGTCGCGCCGAGTCGTTGCTGCACCTACAAAGACGTCTGTTGGCTGGGCGCCAGGCGATGGTCACCGAGTACATGGGCGAGCACGTATTGGCCCAGCATCCTCATGCCTTGAATGCCTGGATCGGCATCCCGCCGCACTGGGAAGTCGACAGCCTGGTGCGGGCGTTGCGGCACAAGCACATCGCCGTCACGTCCCCCGATCCGTTCACCGTGCGTGGCACCCCCAGGCCCCGCGCGGTGCGGGTTTGCGTCGGTGCCGAATGCAGCGATGAAGAAATGCGCCATGCATTGATCGGTATGCGGGAGATCTTCAACCAGTATCCGCAGATTCATGATTTTTGATGGGCAGCAGTGGGCTTTATGCAGAGTTGCCTGTGCCTTTGTGGCGAGGGAGCTTGCTCCCGCTCGGCTGCGAAGCAGTCGTTAAACCAGTCAATTGTCTACAGGTGCATCTGTTGAATGGGTCTGCTGCGCAGACCAGCGGGAGCAAGCTCCCTCGCCACGGGATAAGGTGTTTTTTATGGATTGTGGTCACTTCTTTCGGTCGGTAGTGAATGCAAACTAAATTGCCCTAGTACATTCATCCCCGCAATCCGGCCCTCTTAGACTGCGCCCAACACATCTGCTCGGGACGCGGTCATGACAGGGTTGCAGCTGCAGGACATTTACCTCGCTCGCCAGCGCATCGAGTCGCAGGTCAGGCGCACGCCCATGGAGCATTCCCCCAGCCTGTCGCGACTGATGGGCGTGCCCGTGTACCTCAAGCTCGAATCGCTGCAAGTCACCGGCAGCTTCAAGCTGCGCGGCGCGAGCAATGCCGTGGCGCAACTCAGTTCCGAACAGAAGGCGCGCGGTGTGGTCACCGCTTCGACCGGCAACCATGGCCGGGCACTGGCGTACGCAGCGTCGCAACAAGGCGTGCGAGCGATTGTCTGCCTGTCGAACCTGGTACCTGCCAACAAAGTGCAGGCGATTCGCGATTTGGGCGCCGAGGTGTGCATCGTCGGCCAGTCCCAGAACGACGCCCAGCGCGAAGCCGAACGCATTGCGAGCGAGCAGGGCGCAACCTTCCTGCCGCCCTTCGATCACCCGGCGATCATCACTGGCCAAGGCACCCTCGGCCTGGAAATCCTCGAACAGCAACCGGACGTGGCCCAGGTTCTCGTTCCGTTGTCCGGTGGCGGCCTGTTCGCCGGCGTTGCCCTCGCGCTGAAAAGTGCCCATCCATCGATCCAGGTCCACGGCATCAGCATGGCCCGAGGTGCCGCGATGCAGGCCAGCCTCGCTGCCGGCCAGCCGGTGGACATCGAAGAACTGCCGACCCTGGCCGACTCCCTCGGCGGCGGCATCGGCCTCGACAACCGCTACACCTTCGCCATGACCCGGCAGTTGATCGATGACCTGCACCTGCTTTCGGAAGCCTCGATCGCCAATGCCATCCGCCACGCCTATCACCACGAACGCCTGGTGCTCGAAGGTGCCGCGGTGGTGGGCATCGCGGCGCTGCTCGACGGCCTGGTCGAGCCGCGTGGCCCCATCGTGGTGGTGGTCAGCGGCCGCAACGTCGACACCGAACATCATGCCCGCGTGATCGCCGGCGCCAACGCCTGATAACCCTTAACGGAGCCTGCCATGAGTGAAGTCACCTTATTGAGCGAAGCCGACCTGCGCAGTTGCGTGGCCCTCGATCTGGCCAGCGTCGATGCCATCGAACAGGCCTTCGTGCTGTTGGCCACCGCTGCCGTGGCGATGCCACCGATCCTGCGATTGGACATCCCCGAGCACAACGGTGAAGTAGACGTGAAGACCGCTTACCTGCCGGGCCTGGAACGCTTCGCGATCAAGGTCAGCCCGGGCTTTTTCGATAACCCCAAGCTCGGCCTGCCCAGCCTCAACGGCATGATGATGCTGCTCTCGGCGCGCACCGGTCTGCTGGAAGCGCTGCTGCTGGACAACGGTTATCTCACCGCCGTGCGCACCGCAGCGGCCGGGGCGGTGGCGGCGCGTTGCCTTTCCCGCGAGGACAGCCGCAGCGTGGCGCTGATCGGTGCCGGCGAACAGGCGGCGTTGCAGCTTCAAGCGCTGCGGCTGGTGCGGCCCATCGACGAGGTGCGGGTCTGGGCGCGGGATGCGCAAAAAGCCAAGGCGTTCAGTGCCGAACTCGCTCGCGACACCGGGCTTGCCGTTACGCCATGCGCCTCCATCGAGGAAGCCATGGAAGGCGTGGACGTCGCCATCACCAGCACCCCTAGCCGTGAACCGCTGATCGAAGCCCGTCATTTGCACCCTGGCCTGCACATCACGGCGATGGGTTCGGACGCGGAACACAAGAACGAAATTTCCCCGCAAGCCTTGGCGGCCGTTGACTGCTACGTCGCCGACCGCTTGAGCCAGACCCGCATGCTGGGTGAGCTGCACCACGCCTTGGTGGCCGGCACCGTTCGCGACGATCCGGCGCTGATGGAATTGGGACGCGTGCTCGCGGGGCAGCAGGCCGGGCGTTCCGATGCGGCGCAAGTGACGCTGTGCGACCTCACCGGCACCGGCGCCCAGGACACCGCCATCGCCAACCTCGCCTTCGAGCGGGCGCGTGCGGCGGGTAAGGGCTTTGCATTCGGTCGCTAGATCATTTTTTTCATGATTCATTGAACAGAGGGCAGGTGGATGTCAGAGATTCTCGTCAATCTTCCGTTCCAGCGGGAGGAATACGCCCAGCGCCTGGCGAAGGTTCGCGCGGCCATGCAGGCCCAAGGCCTGGAGCTGCTGCTGGTCACCGATCCGTCGAATATGGCCTGGCTCACCGGCTATGACGGTTGGTCGTTTTATGTGCACCAATGCGTGCTGTTGGCGCTGGACGGCGAACCCGTGTGGTTCGGTCGCGGCCAGGATGCCAACGGTGCCAGGCGCACGGTGTTCATGCAGGCCGATAACATCGTCGGCTACCCGGACATTTACGTGCAGTCCCGCGAGCGCCATCCGATGGACTACCTGTCCCGCGAGGTGATCATCGCCCGTGGCTGGGGCGCGCTGACCATCGGCGTGGAAATGGACAACTACTACTTCAGCGCCGCCGCGTTCCTGTCCCTGCAAAAACATCTGCCCGAGGCGAAGCTGGTGGACGCGGTGGGCCTGGTGAACTGGCAGCGCGCGGTCAAGTCGCCCCAGGAAATCGCCTACATGCGCATCGCCGCGCGCATCGTCGAGAACATGCACGGGCGGATCCTCGAACGGATCGAACCGGGCATGCGCAAGAACGAACTGGTGGCCGAGATCTACAGCAGTGGCATCCTCGGTGCCGACGGCCATGGCGGCGACTACCCGGCCATCGTGCCGCTGCTGCCCACCGGAGCCGACGCCAGCGCGCCGCACCTGACCTGGGACGATTCGCCGTTCGAACGGGGCGCCGGGACCTTCTTTGAAATCGCCGGTTGCTACAAGCGTTATCACTGCCCGCTGTCGCGCACCATTTACCTGGGCAAGCCGCCGCAGCATTTCCTCGACGGTGAAAAAGCCGTGGTCGAAGGCATCGCCGCCGGCCTGGACACGGCCAAGCCGGGTAACACCACCGGCGACATCGCCGTGGCGTTCTTCAAGGTGTTGGAGAAATTCGGCATCCATAAGGACAGCCGTTGCGGCTACCCCATCGGGATCAGTTATCCACCGGATTGGGGCGAGCGCACCATGAGCCTGCGCCCTGGCGACAGCAGCGTGTTGCAACCGGGCATGACCTTCCACTTCATGCCGGGGCTGTGGATGGACGATTGGGGCCTGGAAATCACCGAGAGCATTTTGATCACCGAGACTGGCGTCGAGACGCTGTGCAACGTGCCTCGTCAACTGTTCGTGAAGGATTGAGCCATGCCTGATTTGCCCAGCAATCCCATCAGCGCCACGGTGGATTTCAGCCGCGAGGGCGTGCAGCACGGTTTTCTCAAGCTGCCGTATTCGCGGGACGATTCGGCGTGGGGCGCGGTGATGATCCCCATCACTGTGATCCAGCGCGGCAGCGGCCCGACCGCACTGCTCAGCGGTGGCAACCACGGCGATGAGTACGAAGGCCCGGTGGCCTTGAGCAAACTGGCCCAGCAACTTACGGCCGAGGAAGTGAGCGGGCGGGTGATCATCGTGCCGTTCATGAACACCCCGGCGTTCCATGCCGGGCGCCGGACTTCGCCCATCGATAAGGGCAACCTCAACCGCAGTTTTCCGGGTAGGCCGGACGGCACCGTCACCGAGAAAATCGCCGATTATTTCAATCGCACCTTGTTGCCCTTGGCGGACATTGTCCTGGACATTCATTCCGGTGGCCGAACCCTGGATTTCCTGCCGTTCGCCGCCTGCCACGTCTTGCCCGACAAACAGCAACAGGCGCGCTGCGAGGCCGGCATGCTGGCGTTCAACGCGCCGTATTGCATGCGCATGCTGGAGCTGGACGCCGGATCGATGTACGACACGGCCGCCGAATCCCAGGGCAAGGTGTTCGTCACCACCGAGTTGGGTGGCGGCGGTTCGTCGACCGCCCGCAGTGTGGCGATTGCCGAGCGTGGGGTGCGCAACCTGCTGATCCATGCCGGTATTTTGCGGGGCTCGATCGAGTTGCAGCCGTCGCTGGTGCTCGACATGCCGGACGCCAGTTGCTTCGTTGCCAGTGAGCACAACGGCTTGCTGGAGATGTGCCGCGACCTCGGCGAAAACGTCACCCAGGGCGAGGTGGTGGCGCGCATCCATGACACCACCCGCAGCGGCGTCGCCCCGGTTGAATACTGCGCCGCCCGCAGCGGCCTGCTCGCGGCCCGGCACTTTCCCGGGCTAGTGCAGTGTGGCGATACGTTGGTGGTGATTGCGGATGTGTTGGCTTAGGTCAGATGGACCACAGAACTGTGGCGAGGGGATTTATCCCCGCTGGGCTGCGCAGCAGCCCCAAATCAAGCGACTCGGTGTGTCAGGCCGAAGTGGGTCGATAGTCAGGGGCTGCTTCGCAACCCAACGGGGATAAATCCCCTCGCCACAATTGATGTGTGTCTGGAATTTTTCTGTCATCACCGGGAGCCCGGCCCATGCACAAACTCGATCGCTACGACCTGAAGATCCTGCAGATACTCGCCGAGGACGGGCGCATCACCAAGTCGAGCCTGGCCGAGGCCATCAACCTGTCGGTGACGCCGGCCTGGGAGCGGGTGCGCAAGTTGGAAGCGGCGGGATTGATCATCGGCTATCGGGCGCAGATCGATTGGGCCGCGGTGTTCAAGCGCCAGCAGGTGCTGGTGGAAATCACCTTGGCCCGGCACACCGCCCAGGACATGCGCCGTTTCGAGCAATGCATGATCGCCGCGCCCGAAGTGGCGTTCTGTTACGCCACCGGCGGCGGTGTCGATTACCTGGCAATGATCCAGGCGCCGGACGTCGATGCCTATCAGCGCTTCGTCGATCAACTGCTGCTCGAAGACCTCGGCATCGAACGCTATTTCACCTACATCGTCACCAAGACCATCAAGACCGCCGGTGCGTTGCCGGCAGAGCTGGCGCCAGCTTCCTGAGCACCGCAGAAAACACTTTCCAGCCCGTCGTTTCCAGAAAAAAACCAAGGTCCGACCCCACTCGAACACCCGAAAACCCAAGCGCCGCTGCCCTAGCATGGATTCACGCACACGCTCTGGAGTGAACGTCATGCCTTACCAACATCCGCTGCTGTTCAAAGCGCTTTGCTACGTCGATGGCCATTGGGTCCACAGCGACAGCGGCCACAGCGTGGCCGTCCACAACCCTGCCAACCGCACCGTCATCGGCCATGTGCCGATGCTCGATCAACCGCAGATCGTCGCGGCGGTGGACGCGGCGCATCGCGCTTTTCCTTCGTGGCGCGAACAAAGCCTGGAGACGCGCGGCGCTATCCTGCGGCGCTGGGCGGCGCTGATCACCGAACACGGTGAAGACTTGGCGCGGATTCTCAGCCTGGAGCAGGGTAAGCCCTTGGCCGAGTCCCGTGGCGAAATCGCCTATGCCGCCAGCTTCATTCCATGGTTCGCCGAGGAGGCCCGGCGCCTCTATGGCCAGAACATTCCCAGCCATATTCCCAATGCGCACCTAGGTACGATCAAGGAACCGGTAGGCGTCTGCGCGCTGCTCACACCGTGGAACTTCCCCTCGGCGATGATTACCCGCAAAGCCGCTGCCGCGTTGGCCGCCGGTTGCACGGTAGTGATCAAGCCGGCCCATGAAACGCCTTACTCAGCCCTGGCGTTGGCGCAGTTGGCCGAGGAAGCGGGCTTTCCCGCCGGGGTATTCAACGTGGTCTTGGGCGAGCCGCAAATGGCCATGGAAACCCTGGTCAAGGACCGCCGCGTACGTTCGGTGAGCTTCACCGGCTCGACACGCGTCGGCAAACTGGTGCTGCAAGCGGCGGCCCATGACGTAAAGAAAGTCGCGCTGGAGCTGGGCGGCAACGCGCCGTTCATTGTTTGCGCCGATGCCGACCTGGCCCTGGCGGTAAAAGTCGCCGTGGAAGCGAAATTCCAGACTTCGGGCCAGGATTGCTGCGCGGCCAACCGGATCATGGTGCAGCGCCCGGTGTATCAGGCGTTTCTCACTCGTTTCGCCGCGGCGGTGCGCGCCTTGCGGGTCGGGCCGGCCATGGTCGATCAGCAGGAACAAGAGGTGGAGGTCGGGCCGTTGATGCATCAGGCCGCGTTCGATGCGACGGCCGACCGCGTCGCCGATGCCCTGGCGTTGGGTGCTAATCGCTTGGTGGGTGGCGAGGTGCATGCTTTGGGCGGGTTGTTTTATCAGCCCACCGTGTTGGCCGATGTCACGCCGCAGATGCGCATCTACCGTGAAGAAAACTTTGCGCCGATCGCCGGGGTGATGCCGTTCGACACCCTGGACGAGGCCGTCGAAATGGCCAACGACACCGAGTACGGACTGGCCGCCTATATTTGCTCCAACCGCTTGGATGTCATTTACCCACTGATCCGCCGTCTCGACCACGCCATGGTCGCGGTCAACGGCGTCAAGTTCACCGGTCATCCGATTCCCTTCGGTGGCATGAAGGCCTCCGGTCTCGGCCGCGAGGGCGGCACCGAAGGCTTCGAGCCTTTCGTCGAAACCAAATACTTTTGCCTGCACCATCAAGGCCAGTTCCCAGGAGAGTCCGCATGAGCCAAGAACTCAACACGCTATTCGAACAAGACCGCGCGCATTTCATGCACCCATCGACCCACGCCCATGACCACGCCAGCGGCGCGCTCAAGGGAAGGATCATCAAGAGCGCGTCGGGCATCCGCATTCGCGATCATGAGGGCCGCGATTTCATCGACGCTTTCGCCGGGCTCTATTGCGTGAACATCGGCTATGGCCGCACCGAAGTGGCCGATGCCATCTATAAGCAGGCCAAGGAACTGGCCTACTACCACACCTACGTCGGCCATTCGAGCGAGGCGATCATCGAGCTGTCCAGCCGCATCATGGACTGGGCGCCGGAAGGGATGAAGAAGGTTTATTACGGCCTGTCCGGCTCCGACGCCAACGAGACCCAGATCAAGTTGGTGCGCTATTACAACAACGTGCTGGGGCGGCCGCAGAAGAAGAAAATCATCTCCCGCGACCGTGGCTACCACGGCTCGGGCATCATGACCGGCAGCCTGACGGGGCTGCCCGCCTTTCACCAGCATTTCGACCTGCCGGCGGAAGGGGTCAAGCACACCGTGTGCCCGCACTGGTATCGCAAGGCCCCGGCGGGCATGGACGAAGCGACCTTCGTGCGCTATTGCGCGGATGAGCTGGAGAAAATGATCCTCGCCGAAGGTCCCGACACCGTGGCGGCGTTCATCGGCGAACCGCTGATGGGCACCGGGGGCATTATCGTCCCACCAGCGGGTTACTGGGATGCGATCCAGGCCGTGCTGAACAAGTACGACGTGCTGTTGATCGCCGATGAAGTGGTCTGCGCATTCGGGCGCCTGGGTTCGAAAATGGGCAGCCAGCGCTATGGCATGAAACCGGACCTGATCACCACTGCGAAGGGGCTGACGAGTGCCTATGCACCGTTGTCGGCGGTGATCATCGGCGAAAAAGTCTGGAGCGTAATCGAAAAAGCTTCACAGGCCGAAGGTGCCATGGGCCATGGCTGGACCTATTCAGGTCACCCGATCTGCGCGGCGGCGGCGCTGGCCAACCTCGATATCCTGGAGCGGGAAAACCTTACGGCCAACGCTGAGGATGTCGGCGGCTACTTGAACCGTCGGTTGCGTGAAACGCTGGAAGGTCATCCGTTGGTGGGCGAGGTGCGCGGTGACGGCATGCTGGCCGCTGTGGAGTTCATGGCCGACCGTGAACAGCGCACGGCGTTCGACCCGGCGCTCAAGGTCGGCCCCAAGGTCTCGGCCACTTGCCTGCAACGCGGCATGATCGCCCGCGCCATGCCCCACGGCGACATCCTGGGCTTCGCCCCGCCGCTGATCCTGACCCGGGAAGAGGCGGACTTGATTGTCAACATCACCAAGGGGGCTATCGACCAGGTGGCGGAGGAAGTGTTGGCTTGAGCTGAGTACACAATACTTCAGGACACCTGTATCCCGTGGCGAGGGAGCTTGCTCCCGCTGGGCAGCGCAGCGGCCCCAAAACCAGGCACCTCGGTGCGCCAGGAAAATCGAGTTCGCTGCTATAAGGGCTGCTGCGCAGCCCAGCGGGAGCAAGCTCCCTCGCCACAATGGATCAGACATTGAAGTGAGTGGAATCAGAGCCAATAAAAAGCCCGCCCGATCATGCGATCGGGCGGGCTTTTTGATGTCGCTTGGAAATTACTTCTTCAAACCGTAATGCTCATCGAGCATGCCGGGCGAATTCGGGGCCTTTGGCGCGTAGTCCCGTGGTGGTTCCTGGATCCCTTTCGGCGGGGTCAGGCGTTCCCGTGGGGTCTGTGCCGCATCGGCTTGCAGGGCAGCCAGCAGACGCTGACGAGTCTGCTCGTCCAGGGCCAGGCGATTGGCACCCTCGGACAAATGATCCTGAACTTCCTGGTAGCTCTGGGTGAGTTTTTTCACCAGCGAAGCGGTGCTGTTGAAGTGGGTGACCACTTCATTCTGGTAACTGTCGAAACGTTCCTGGATGTCGTCCAGCTGACGTTGGGTGCTGTTGGGCACCGCGTTCGGCAGCAGGCGGGCAAGCAGGAATCCAATGGCGACACCGGCAACCAGGGCAAGAGTCGGCAACAACCAAACTAAGAGCGAGTGTTCCACGAGTCCTTCCTCTATAAACGGCTTTGCTTTACGTTAACGGCTCGGACCTGCGCTGTATACCGCGAAGAACATCGCAATCATGCCAGGCACAGACTTTTAGCTAGACGAGTCGACCCTATTCGGGGTCACGGAGTTCTTTCCTTGCTTATGCGCGAAACCCCTGTATTCATCGATGGCCCCGTGGGCCAACTGGAAGCCTTGTACCTGGACAGCGAGGCCCCCCGTGGCCTGGCGCTGATCTGCCACCCGAACCCGGTACAGGGCGGGACCATGCTCAACAAAGTGGTCTCGACCCTGCAACGCACCGCCCGCGATGCCGGCCTGGTTACGTTGCGTTTCAATTATCGCGGCGTCGGCGCCAGCGCCGGCAGCCATGACATGGGCACTGGCGAAGTGGACGACGCCCAGGCCGCAGCCGCCTGGCTGCTGGAAAAACACCCCGGCCTGCCACTGGCCCTGTTCGGTTTCTCTTTCGGCGGCTTTGTTGCCGCGACCCTCGGCGGGCGCCTCGAAGCCCAGGGGAAAGCGCTCAAGCACCTGTTCATGGTCGCACCGGCGGTGATGCGCCTGGACGAGCAATCGCCGTTGCCGACAGGTGGTGAGCTGACCGTGATCCAGCCGGAAACCGACGAAGTGGTCGATCCGCAACTGGTCTATGCATGGTCCGACGCGCTCCAACGTCCCCATGAGCTGCTGAAAGTGGCAGAATGCGGACACTTTTTCCATGGCAAGCTGACCGACCTCAAGGATCTGCTCCTGCCGCGCCTCTCGAATTGACAGCAGTCTGACAAGCGATAACCCATGACGACGCGTACCCGTATCCTGACCGGCATCACCACCACCGGCACCCCGCACCTGGGCAACTATGCCGGCGCCATCCGTCCGGCAATCCTCGCCAGCCGCGACAGCAACGCCGATTCGTTTTATTTCCTGGCCGACTACCACGCCCTGATCAAGTGCGATGACCCGCTGCGCATCCAGCGTTCGCGCCTGGAAATCGCTGCGACCTGGTTGGCCGGTGGCCTGGACGTGGACCGCGTGACGTTCTATCGCCAGTCCGATATTCCTGAAATCCCGGAGCTGACCTGGCTGCTGACCTGCGTCGCCGCCAAGGGCCTGCTCAACCGTGCCCACGCCTACAAGGCGTCGGTGGACAAGAACGTCGAGGCCGGCGAAGACCCGGACGCCGGCATCACCATGGGGCTGTACAGCTACCCGGTGCTGATGGCCGCCGACATCCTGATGTTCAATGCTCACAAGGTGCCGGTCGGTCGCGACCAGATTCAGCACGTGGAAATGGCCCGCGACATCGGCCAGCGCTTCAACCACCTGTTCGGCCAGGGCAAGGAATTCTTCACGATGCCCGAAGCGCTGATCGAAGAGAGCGTCGCCACGCTGCCGGGCCTCGATGGCCGCAAGATGTCCAAGAGCTACGACAACACCATCCCGTTGTTCAGCAGCGCCAAGGACATGAAGGACGCCATCTCGCGGATCGTCACCGACTCCCGCGCGCCGGGCGAAGCCAAGGACCCGGACAACTCGCACCTGTTTACCCTGTTCCAAGCCTTCTCCACTCCAGCGCAGTCCGCCGAATTCCGCAGCGAACTGCTGCAAGGCCTGGGATGGGGCGAGGCGAAGAGTCGCCTGTTCCAATTGCTCGATGACCAGTTGGGTGAGGCGCGCGAGCGTTATCACCAATTCATCGAGCGTCCGTCGGACCTTGAGGACATCCTGCAACTGGGCGCGAAGAAAGCCCGGGCTGTGGCGACGCCGTTCCTCAACGAGCTGCGCGAGGCGGTTGGCCTGCGGTCCTTCGTCAGCCAAGTCCAGGTGACGACCCAGACCAAAAAGAAAGCGGCCAAGGCGGCACGCTTCGTCAGCTTCCGCGACGAGGACGGCAGTTTCCGCTTCCGCCTGCTGTCCGCCGAGGGCGAGCAATTGTTGCTCTCCAACAACTTTGCCGACGGCAAGACCGCCGGGCAGGTGACCAAGCAATTGCAATCCGGCCAACCCCTGGATGTGCGCAGCGACGACCTGAGTTTCAGCGTCTGGCTCGACGGCGCGTGCGTGGCCCAGAGCCCAGCGTTCGCTGACAGTGCCGCCCGGGAGGCGGCCATCGATGCGTTGCGCGTGGCATTGACGCCTGCTCAGGACTGATCGAAGCGTTACCCGACTATCGGCCCGAATAAGGGCCGATTGCCATTCTTCTGGGCCATCGCTACAGTGACGGCCCGTTTTTGTTGCCTTGCTAACGAATATGACGCCCCTAGAACGATATCAAGCTGATCTGAAACGCCCGGAATTCTTCCACGACGCAGCCCAGGAAACGGCGGTGCGGCACTTGCAGCGCCTGTACGACGACCTGATCGCCGCGTCGAACAACAAGCCGGGCTTGTTGGGCAAACTGTTCGGCAAGAAAGACCAGGCGCCGGTCAAGGGCCTGTATTTCTGGGGTGGTGTCGGCCGTGGCAAGACCTACCTGGTGGACACGTTCTTCGAAGCGCTGCCGTTCAAGGAAAAGACGCGGACGCACTTCCACCGCTTCATGAAGCGCGTGCACGAAGAAATGAAGACCCTGGGCGGCGAAAAGAACCCGCTGACCATCATCGCCAAGCGTTTCGCCGCCGAAACCCGGGTGATCTGCTTCGATGAGTTCTTCGTTTCCGACATCACCGACGCCATGATCCTCGGCACGCTGATGGAAGAACTGTTCAAGAACGGCGTGACGTTGGTGGCCACCTCGAACATCGTGCCCGATGGCCTCTACAAGGACGGCTTGCAGCGGGCGCGCTTCCTGCCGGCCATCAAGCTGATCAAGGAACACACCGAAGTCGTCAACGTCGACAGCGGCGTGGACTATCGCCTGCGTCACCTTGAGCAAGCGGAGCTGTTCCATTTCCCATTGGACGCTGCCGCTGAAGAAAGCCTGCGCAAGAGCTTCCGCGCCCTGACGCCGGAATGCACCCAAGCGGTCGAAAACGACGAGCTGATCATCGAAAATCGCAAGATCCGCGCCATCCGCACCTGTGACGACGTCGCCTGGTTCGATTTCCGCGAACTGTGCGACGGTCCGCGTAGCCAGAACGACTACATCGAGCTGGGCAAGATCTTCCACGCCGTGCTGCTCAGCGGCGTCGAGCAGATGAGCGTCACCACCGATGACATCGCCCGTCGCTTCATCAACATGGTCGACGAGTTTTACGACCGCAACGTGAAGCTGATCATTTCGGCAGAAGTCGAACTCAAGGACCTCTATACCGGCGGTCGCCTGACGTTCGAGTTCCAACGGACCTTGAGCCGTTTGCTGGAAATGCAATCCCACGAATTCCTGTCGCGGGCGCATAAGCCGTAGGGGATTGGCAACAGAGGAGGGCAGCAGCCATGCTGTTCTTTCAAGGGCAGCAAGCACCTGTGGCGAGGGAGCTTGCTCCCGCTGGGTTGCGCAGCAGCCCCTCGCGCCACAGCGGTCTAGCCAATTCTCAAATGCTGCTAAGACGTCATATAGCGAGCCAAGTCGTCTTGTCGCTGGCACCCGATCAATAACCACAAGAGAATCCTCGCTTTGCGCGGGCAGGCAAAGCCAGCCATCGAAGCGCCTCTTTGTATCAAATCCATCTCGCCACCCTTGAACCCGTAGGTTGAACGAGCCGTGGAGCCGGAGCCACAGCGAGTTGCAACGATGACCGGGATCTTGTCTGCAATGGCATCGATCGCCTCAGTCCAGGTTTCAGAAAGGTGCCCTGCACCGAAACCGGCGATGACCAACCCTTCATAGCCCAGCGCAAGTATGTTTTCCAATAACAAGGTGTCGGCAGACAGTGTCGCTTGTAACAAGGCGACCTTATGTGTCGTGTGTTGCGGCGCAGGCAAGACGCTGCGCTGTCGTGCGGGATGCAAATAGCGGACGGCACCTTCCATCAACAGACCGGTCGGGCCCATGTTGGGTGAAGAAAAAGCCTGCAACCCCATCGAATCGCTTTTGCGAACCGCTTGCGCCGAATGAATCTGCCCGTTCATCACCACCTGGACGCCTCGTCGCCGGCTCTTCTTGGCCAGGCCGACTCGACAGGCATCCAACAGGTTTCCCGGTCCGTCGGCCCCTGCCTGGGCAGCAGAGCGCATTGCCCCAGTGAGGACCAAGGGTTCGTCGTGGTCCCATAGAAAGTCCAGGAACGTAGCGGCTTCTTCCAGCGTATCGGTGCCTTGAGTGATGACAATACCCACTGCCCCCTGCTCGATCTGGTATTTGGCCCAATGGAGAACGCTCAGCAGGTACTCGAAATCCAATGAGGCACTGGGCAACATTCCCAGCGTTTCGACGGTAACGTGGGCATGGGATCTCAACTCCGGTACTGAAGCCAGCAGGGTCGCGCCGCTGACGGTCGGGACCACACCTTCCCCGGAGGCCCGGGCCTGCATGCTGACGGTGCCTCCGAGTGATGCAATAGCCAGTTTTGGCAGGTTCATGCAATACCTCACTTTCAATAAGAAAGGCTGTATGCGCCGAGTCTCAAGGCCGCAATACAGCCAAGGGATGAAGGAATCAGAGAGTTATCAGCAATCCGATAAACGGAATGATCAGCACGGTGCTGATGGCCATGGACAGGACATTGGCGATGAAGACATGCATGTCAGCGGGTAGCCGTTTGGCGATCGCGCAGGCCAGTGGCGGCGCCATCAAGGCACCCAGCAAGGCGCTTGAAATAGTCACCAGCCAACTGTCGCCGTAGGTCAACAATGCCGCCGGAACCACTGACACCAGTGGAATGTAGGTGGGATACCAGCCGCGTCGCATCCACTGTCGGCGCCAGATGATCACGCCCAGAGCGGAGGTCAATGCTTGCGCACCGATCAATTGGGGCAGCAACCCCGAGCCGTAGGCTGGGCTCATCGGGCTCAAGCTATAGGCCAGCAATGCACCCGCTATGAGGCCGAGGCTGGCCCATTCGTTGCCGAAGAATGGCGCTTCGGAAAAGTCCGCCAGGATCCGGCGTAGCGTCCAGACGACACCGTAGTCCGGCGTCTTGGCGGGAAGTGGGGCTCGTGGTGGCTCGGATGGTTCAGCCGAAGCTTGCGGCTTCACCAGGCCCGGATGATAGCGACAGATAAGAAAGGCGATGACGCTGCCGACAGCCATGCCCGAGACGTTGCCAATCACGACGGGTAATCCGAGCGGATTGCAGACGTAGTTGACGATCAACAAGCTGGCGGGAGTGACCAGCAAAGCGCCCATGACTGCGCCATTGATCGCGACCTTCCAGCCGCCGCCAAACATCAGAACCATGGCCGCCGGCAACGAAACGAAAGCGGCGAAGGTGGGCTGCCAAGCGGTGGCGGTCACTGTCCAGCCCCACAACAGGTTGCTGAGCAAGAGCCCCAACAATGAGCTGGTGACGAGCCACGGCCACAGGCCGCTGCCATAGCAGATGGAAAAACCCTGCCAGGCTTTTCCGGTCCGATTGGCCCGGTACGCGAGGTAGGCCCCGGCGAGCAGCCCGATAGAGGCAAACTCATGCTTGTAGAACGTAACCTCGCTAATATCCCCCAGCACCCAGCGTAGCCAGGCACTGGGCTGCGGCAGGTTCGATACCATGTGGCTGTAGTCTGGCCAGTGGGCGGGCCACGAGGCGCGGTGTGTGAATGAAAGCCAGATGACCAGCGCTATGGCACCGAACATCAGCAAAACGATGGCGACGTCCAGCGGTGATCCGGTGGTCAGCGGGCGTTGTTCGAGTTTTTCGCTTGTGGTTTCCATCGGATCGCTCCCTTATCAACGCGGCAGAGAAGGGTGCTGGGTGTAGCCAAGCATTTGATCGTAAAGGTCGGCTCTACGATCGCGATGCAGGTCATTCAGATTGTTCCAGATGGCGGCGCTGCGGGAACTGGTCAGGTCGATGTCGGCAAACAGGATTTCCTGTTGGTCGGCGGATGCCACCGCACCGATTGGCCAGCCGTTGGTGCCCGCGATCAGCGAGCATCCCAGGTAGCGGGCGCCTCGCTCTTCCCCTATGCGGCTAGCCGCTGCGATAAAGACATTGTTGACGTGCGCGGCCGTCATTGTCAGGTACGAGGCCATGCATTTGCCGGCGTCATCAAACAGAGGCGGTGGTGTCCAGACCCAATTGTTCAAACTGCATATGATGTCCGCGCCTTGCTGGCTGAGGATTCGCGGCACTTCCGGAAACCAGATGTCCCAGCAGATCAATAATCCGATGCGGCCGATGGATGTTTCGAACACTGGAAAGCCGACATCGCCTGGCGTGAACCAGAGTTTTTCCAGATTCCACAGATGCGCCTTTCGATACTTGCCGATAAAGCCGTCAGGCCCCACCAGGACGCCGGTGTTGAACAGACGCATTCCTTCGCGCTCCGCCAAACCAGCTACCAGGAAGACTTGCTGCTGACGGGCGAAATCGATCCAGGCCTGCACGCTTCGCCCGTCGGGGACCGGCTCGGCGTGTTCGAACGCGTCCTGTCTGCTGCTGAAGAAATAGCCGACATTCGACAGCTCGGGCAGGACGACAAGGTTGGCGCCGCCGTCGACCGCTTCCTGGGCCAACGCAAGGCTGCGCAGCAGATTGGTTTCTCGATTATTGATGCCTACTTGTGGGTCGAATTGCACGACGGCGACACGAACAGGGCTGATTGGCTCACTCATGGGATAACCTTTTTTTATTGTTATTACGCTGTGTATTGGCGTGTATATAAGAGGCTAAACAAGCAGGGATGTAAGTCAGCCGTTTCCGTGTAGGTTGTAGGCAACTTCTGAGAATGGACATTGGAGCGCTTTGGAGGACTCGGCAGCGCCATGCACAGTGTGCCAGGGTCATAGTGCGGGTAGTCATTCAGGGAGAATCCGCCGTTGAAGATCGCAGCGGTCTTGAGAGTTCCCTCGCGGCCGTCAACCCAGTGATACCCGCACCGATGATGCAAATCCTGTGTTTTGGTTTGGTAGCCTTGGCGATGCCATCTTTCTGTTCGACCAGCGCCCGGTAGTCGAAGCACAAATCGGGAGGGTTTGGAAAGCGAGCGACCCATTTCTTGTCAGTCGAGCGCTTGGCTCGAGTGATGCCCCGGGTGGCGGAGGCGGGGTAGTTGTAGCTTGATCCGATAGTCACTGTTGGTCGTCCCTGATGGTGTTTTTTCAGGGATTGATGTTGCGGTGTTCATGGGGCGCTGTATGTGAGTGAAATTCGGCACTCGGGCATTCTGCGTTCTGTTTTTCCTGTAGGAATGTGAGGGCGGTGGCCTTGTGTTGCGCATGGTTGAAGGTGGGAGCGAGCCTGCTCGCGAAGGGGGGCGGCATGTCCAGCGTAGATGCAAGCTGACACACCGTCTTCGCGAGCAGGCTCGCTCCCACATTGGATTTGCAGTCAGCCTTGGTTCACGCCGCCTGCTGAAACTGCTGCCGATACTGATTCGGCGACAGATCGGTGTGTTGGCGGAACAATCGCGCAAAAAAGCTTGCGTCGTCGTAGCCGACTTCGTAGCTGATGGTCTTGATGCTCTTGCGGCTGCCGGAGAGCAGGCCCTTGGCGGTTTCGATCCGCAGCCGTTGCAGGTAATGCAGTGGCTTGTCGCCGGTGGCGGTCTGGAAGCGACGCATGAAATTGCGGATGCTCATGCCATGTTCACGGGCGACGTCCTCGAAGCGGAACTTGTCGGCGAAATGCTCTTCGAGCCACTGCTGGATCTGCAGGATGATCACGTCCTGGTGCAGCTTCTGCCCGCCGAAGCCGATCCGCCCAGGCGAATAGCTGCGTTGTACTTCGTAAAGGATGTCCCTCGCCACGGCCTGGGCGACGTTGGCGCCGCAGAAGCGTTCGATCAGGTAGATGTAGAGATCGCACGCCGACGTGGTGCCGCCCGCGCAGAACAGGTTGTCGGCGTCGGTCAGGTGTTTGTCCTGGTTCAGGTGCACCTGGGGGAAGCGTTCCTTGAAGGCGTTGAAAAAACGCCAATAGGTGGTGGCCTCCTTGCCGTCGAGCAGCCCGGCTTCGGCCAGCCAGAAGACCCCGGTGGCTTCGCCGCAGAGCACCGCGCCGCGCGCGTGTTGTTCGCGCAGCCATGGCAGGACCTGTGGATAGCGTTGGCAGAGGGTGGCGAAGTCATCCCAGAAGGCCGGCAGGATGATGACGTCGGCGTTTTCCAGGCCACCGTCCACCGGCATGATCACATCGCTGAAGCTGTTCACCGATTTGCCATCAGGGCTGACCAGCCGGGTTTCAAACGCCGGCGTCAGGCCGTGGCCCAGTTGTTTGCCATAGCGCAGGCTGGCCAGGTGGAAAAAATCCTTGGCTTGCATGAGGGTGGAAGCGAAAACCCGGTCGATGGCCAGGATGCTGACGCGCCGCAAGGGCGTGGAGACGTGCATGGACATAATTCATCTTTATTTTTATAGGGGATAGTGGTCATCAAACGGCTGGATCGTCTTATTTTTTGGCGCAAGTGTCCAGTGTCCCGTTGTGCGCCGCAGGCTTAGGCTCTTTTGGATGACCTGTTCAACAATAACCAAAGGTGCGCCATGATCCCGAGAACCCTGTTCAGTCCCGAGCACGAATTGTTTCGAGACACTGTACGAAGCTTCCTTGAAAAAGAAGCGGTGCCGTACCACAGCCAGTGGGAAAAACAGGGCCATGTCGATCGCCAGCTCTGGAACAAAGCGGGGGAGGCGGGCATGTTGTGCTCACACCTTCCAGAAGCCTACGGCGGGCTGGATGCAGATTTCCTCTACAGCGCCGTGGTGATCGAGGAGATCGGCCGCTTGGGGCTCACCGGGATTGGCTTCTCGTTGCACTCCGATATCGTCGCGCCGTACATCCTCCATTACGGCAACGAGGCTTTGAAGCAAAAGTACCTGCCGAAACTGGTCTCCGGGGAAATGGTCACGGCCATCGCCATGACCGAGCCGGGCGCCGGTTCGGACCTGCAGGGGGTGAAGACCACGGCGGTGCTGGACGGTGACGAATACGTCATTAACGGCTCGAAGACGTTCATCACCAATGGCTTCCTTGCGGACCTGGTCATCGTCGTCGCCAAGACTGACCCGAAGGCGGGCGCCAAGGGCACCAGCCTGTTCCTGGTAGAAGCGGGCACGCCGGGCTTCGAGAAAGGCAAGCGCCTGGAAAAAGTCGGGATGAAGGCCCAGGACACGTCGCAATTGTTCTTCCAGGACGTGCGGGTGTCGAAGGAAAACCTCTTGGGACAGGCTGGAATGGGCTTCGCCTACCTGATGCAGGAACTGCCCCAGGAGCGCCTGACCGTCGCCATCGGTGGCCTGGCCTCGGCCGAAGCGGCGCTGCAATGGACGCTGGACTACACCCGCGACCGCAAGGCATTCGGCAAGTCCATCGCCGATTTCCAGAACACCCGTTTCAAGCTCGCGGAAATGGCCACCGAGATCCAGATCGGCCGGGTCTTCGTCGATCGTTGCCTGGAGCTGCACCTGCAAGGCAAGCTCGATGTGCCGACGGCGGCGATGGCCAAATACTGGGGCACCGACCTGCAGTGCAAGGTGCTCGACGAGTGCGTGCAGTTGCATGGCGGCTACGGTTTCATGTGGGAATACCCGATTGCCCGGGCGTGGGCGGATGCGCGGGTACAGCGGATCTATGCCGGAACCAATGAGATCATGAAGGAGATCATTGCGCGGTCGCTTTGATGCGGTGGTGAGCTTGGGGCGCTATCGCGAGCAGGCTCGCTCCCACATGGGCTGTATGTCGATCACAAATGAGTGGTCAGTCATAAATCCAATGTGGGAGCGAGCTTGCTCGCGATGGGGTCTATGAATCAATCAAGGCGCCGGGTTTGGCTGATCCTTGTGAATCGCCTCGATCCCCGCCAGGACTTCATCCGACAGCTTCAGGTCGAAGCTGGCGATGTTGCTGTCCAATTGCTCCAAGGTGGTGGCGCCAATGATGTTGCTGGTCACGAACGGTTGCTGGGTGACGAACGCCAGGGCCATCTGCGCCGGATCCAGACCGTGCTCACGGGCCAATGCCACATAGCGACTGCATGCCGCTTCCGACTGTGGATTGAAGTAGCGCATGAAGCGGCTGTACAGCGTCAGGCGGCCCTTGGCGGGGCGCGCGCCGTTCTCATACTTGCCCGACAGGAAACCGAACGCCAATGGCGAATAGGCCAGCAGGCCGCATTGTTCGCGGATGGCGATTTCCGACAGGCCGATCTCGAAGCTGCGGTTGAGCAGGTTGTACGGGTTCTGGATCGACACGGCGCGCGGCCAGCCACGGGCTTCGGCCAGGGCGAGGAATTTCATGGTGCCCCATGGCGTTTCGTTGGACAGCCCGATATGGCGGATCTTGCCGGCCCGGACCTGCTCGTCGAGGGCTTCGAGGGTTTCCTCCAGCGGCGTGAAGTCTTCGTCGGCCTTGTGGGTGTAGCCCAACTGGCCAAAAAAGTTGGTGCTGCGCTCCGGCCAGTGCAACTGGTAAAGGTCGATCCAGTCGGTTTGCAGGCGCTTGAGGCTGGCATCCAGGGCTTCGACGATGTGTCGGCGGTTGTGCTTGAGGTTCTTGTCGCGGATGTAGTCGATGGTGTTGCCGGGGCCGGCGATCTTGCTCGCCAGGATCCAGTCGGCGCGGTCGCCGCGGCTCTTGAAGTAATTACCGATGTAGCGCTCGGTGGTGGCGTAGGTCTCGGCCTTCGGCGGCACTGGGTACATCTCGGCGGTGTCGAGGAAGTTGATCCCGGCACCCTTGGCACGTTCGATCTGGGCGAACGCCTCTGCCTCGCTGTTCTGCTCGCCCCAGGTCATGGTTCCGAGGCACAGGGCGCTGACGTTCAGATCGGTACGGCCTAGCTTGCGATAGTCCATCGGGGACTCCTTGGGCAAAACAATCATAAAAGCAGGTTGAAATATTTTTCGCAATCTGCATAATTGCGCACCTCTTTCTGCAGTGGAAGTGATGCGCCGCCGCCGAAGAATCTTGCCGTTGAACGGACGCGCCGACCCGAGCCCCCGAAAGCGTCTGTATCCGGCTGCCTTTGACTTGTCAAAGTACGCACTATTCAGTAAGATCCGCCGTCTAATTTACAGGGCGGCCCCTGAGGCTATAAAGAATGAAAACTTTTACTGCTAAACCGGAAACAGTAAAGCGCGACTGGTTTGTCGTCGACGCTGCTGGTCAGACCCTGGGTCGTCTGGCCACCGAAATCGCGAGCCGTCTGCGTGGCAAGCACAAGCCTGAGTACACCCCTCACGTTGACACCGGTGACTACATCGTCGTGATCAATGCCGAGCAAGTACGTGTTACTGGCGCTAAAACCACTGACAAAATGTACTACTCCCACTCCGGTTTTCCTGGCGGCATCAAGTCGATCAACTTTGAAAAGCTGATCGCCAAAGCCCCTGAGCGCGTGATCGAGACCGCGGTTAAAGGCATGCTGCCTAAGAACCCACTGGGTCGCGACATGTATCGTAAGCTGAAGGTTTATGCGGGCGCTGCTCACCCTCATACTGCTCAGCAGCCCCAAGAACTGAAGTTTTAACGGAATAGTTCATTATGTCGGCGACTCAAAATTACGGCACTGGCCGTCGCAAGACTGCAACCGCACGCGTTTTCCTGCGTCCGGGCACTGGTAACATCTCCATCAACAACCGCTCCCTGGATAACTTCTTCGGCCGCGAAACTGCCCGCATGGTAGTTCGTCAGCCGCTGGAACTGACCGAGACCGTCGAGAAGTTCGACATCTACGTCACCGTTATCGGTGGTGGTGTAAGTGGCCAGGCTGGCGCAATCCGCCACGGCATCACTCGCGCCCTGATGGATTACGACGAAACTCTGCGCAGCGCCCTGCGTAAAGCTGGCTTCGTAACTCGCGATGCTCGCGAAGTTGAACGTAAGAAAGTCGGTCTGCGTAAAGCGCGTAAGCGTCCGCAGTACTCGAAGCGTTAATTTCGCTTCCGCGTTCAAAAGGCGCCCAGTTCCTCACGGAGCTGGGCGTTTTTTTATGTGCGAAATAATTGCTCTGTGACAACTTGCCACATTCGTAGAGCCCCTATACTACAAGGCTTAGCGGTTTGGCCGCATGGTAATTACCTTGTCAGAATTGGGGCTTTTCATTACCATTCGGCAAAATTTTTATAAGTTCAGATTTTTACTTAGTAGACGCCTGATCTAACAGGCCACAAAGCTGATGGGAGAGGACTGAATGAGCAATGACGGCGTGAATGCAGGCCGGCGTCGCTTCCTGGTAGCAGCCACATCCGTGGTGGGTGCTGCAGGAGCGGTGGGGGCTGCGGTCCCGTTCGTGGGGTCATGGTTTCCCAGCGCCAAGGCGAAAGCCGCAGGTGCACCGGTGAAAGTGAATGTCAGCAAGATCGAGCCAGGCCAGCAGATGATTGCTGAGTGGCGCGGTCAGCCGGTGTTCATCGTCCGCCGTACAGAGGAGATCCTGGGGAATCTGAAAAAGATCGAGGGCCAGCTGTCCGATCCCTCTTCCAAGAACTCGGTCCAACCGGAATACGTCAACCCTGAAACGCGCTCGATCAAGCCGGAAGTCCTGCTTCTGATCGGGATCTGCACGCACCTGGGTTGCTCGCCAACGTTCCGTCCCGAAGTGGCCCCTGCCGACCTGGGCAAGGATTGGGTAGGTGGCTATTTCTGCCCATGCCACGGCTCCCACTACGACCTGGCGGGTCGCGTCTACAAATCCCAGCCTGCACCCCTGAACCTGCCAGTTCCCCCGCATTCCTATGAGTCGGATGACGTCATCGTCATCGGCGTCGACACGGAGAAAGCGTGATGAGCAAACTTATGGATTGGGTTGATGCGCGCTTTCCCGCGACCAAGATGTGGGAAGACCATCTCAGCAAGTATTACGCCCCGAAGAACTTCAACTTCTTCTACTTCTTTGGTTCCCTGGCATTGCTCGTTCTGGTCAACCAGATCGTCACCGGTGTCTGGCTGACCATGAGCTACACCCCGTCGGCGGAGGAAGCATTTGCCTCCGTCGAATACATCATGCGCGACGTCGAGTACGGTTCGATCCTGCGTCTGCTGCACTCCACCGGCGCTTCGGCGTTCTTCATCGTGGTCTACCTGCACATGTTCCGTGGCCTGCTCTACGGTTCGTATCAGAAACCGCGTGAGCTGGTGTGGGTTTTCGGCATGCTGATCTACCTGGCGCTGATGGCTGAAGCCTTCATGGGTTACCTGCTGCCATGGGGCCAGATGTCCTACTGGGGCGCCCAGGTGATCATCTCGCTGTTCGGCGCGATCCCGGTCATTGGTGATGACCTGACCCAGTGGATCCGCGGCGACTACCTCATCTCGGGTATCACCCTGAACCGCTTCTTTGCCCTGCATGTCGTGGCGCTGCCGATCGTAATTCTCGGCCTGGTGGTGCTGCACATCCTGGCGCTGCACGAAGTGGGTTCGAACAACCCGGATGGCGTGGACATCAAGAAGCACAAGGACGAGAACGGCGTACCGCTGGACGGCATCGCCTTCCACCCGTACTACACCGTGAAAGACATCGTCGGCGTGGTGGTCTTCCTGTTCATCTTCTGCTCCATCGTGTTCTTCTTCCCGGAAATGGGCGGTTACTTCCTTGAGAAGCCGAACTTCGAGCAGGCGAACGCGTTCAAGACCCCCGAGCACATTGCGCCGGTCTGGTACTTCACACCGTTCTACGCAATTTTGCGGGCGATTCCGGACAAGCTGCTGGGCGTGATCGCCATGGGCGCGGCCATCGCCGTGCTGTTCGTCCTGCCATGGTTGGACCGCAGCCCCGTCAAGTCGATGCGCTATAAAGGCTGGCTGAGCAAGATCTGGCTGGTGGTGTTCTGCATCTCGTTCGTGATCCTGGGTGTGCTGGGCGTACTGGCGCCGACACCGGAGCGTACGTTGCTCTCGCAGGTTTGCACGTTCCTTTACTTCGCCTACTTCATTCTGATGCCTTTCTATACCAGGCTCGAGAAGACCAAACCGGTTCCGGAAAGGGTGACTGGCTGATGAAAAAGCTATTTGCTGTACTGATTCTTGCTGCCATGCCTGTACTGTCCTTCGCGGCTGAACACGGTGGTCCGGAGCTGGAAAAAGTCGACATCGACGTTTCCGACAAAGCGGCCATGCAGGACGGCGCGCGTACGTTCGCCAACTACTGCATGGGTTGCCACAGTGCCAAGTTCCAGCGCTACGAGCGTGTGGCCGATGATCTGGGTATCCCCCATGAAATGATGCTTGAGAAGCTGGTGTTCACCGGTGCCAAGCTGGGTGATCACATGACGATCGGCATGCAGCCTGCGGACGCCAAGACCTGGTTCGGCGCAGCGCCGCCCGACCTGACCCTGGTGGCGCGTGTGCGTGGTACCGACTGGCTTTATGGCTACCTGCGGTCGTTCTATGAAGATCCTGCGCGTCCATGGGGCGTGAACAACAAGGTCTTCCCGAACGTCGGCATGCCGAACGTCCTGGTCGGCCTCCAAGGTCGCCAGGTGGTAGGCTGCAAACAGGTTCAGATCGTCGAGCACGGCAAGAAGCAGTATGATCCGCTGACCGGCACGGCTTTGACCCATGAAGCCTGCGACCAGCTGACCATCGTGCCGAACACCGGCAGCCTGACGCCGGAGCAGTTCGACGAGAAGGTCAAGAACCTGGTGACTTTCCTGGCCTACTCGGCCAACCCGGTGAAGCTGGAGCATCAGCGCATCGGTACGTATGTATTGCTGTACCTGGCGTTCTTCTTCGTATTCGCTTATCTGCTCAAGCGTGAATACTGGAAAGACGTTCATTGATAAATGCTGTAAGCCGTTGCTGTTAATCGTGCGCGCCCAAGGGCGTCTCTGAAGGTGTAACGAGCCTGGTCGGCCAGGTGGTTACGGGAGACGCCCTCTGGGCGCGCTCGTTTTTCCGTTTTTCGATAATTTCAACAAGCGAGGATCGCCATGGGCGTGACCAATCGGTTGGCCTGTTACTCCGACCCCGCCGACCACTATTCCCACCGGGTACGTATCGTACTGGCCGAGAAGGGTGTCAGCGCCGAGATCATTTACGTCGAAGCGGGCCGTCAGCCGCCGAAGCTGATCGAGGTGAACCCTTACGGTAGCCTGCCCACGCTGGTCGATCGCGACCTGGCGTTGTGGGAATCGACTGTGGTGATGGAATACCTGGATGAGCGTTATCCGCATCCGCCTTTGCTGCCGGTGTACCCCGTTGCGCGTGCGAACAGTCGTCTGCTCATCCACCGCATCCAGCGTGACTGGTGCGGTTTGGTGGATCTGATCCTGGATCCTCGGACCAAGGAGCCGGCTCGGGTCGTGGCGCGCAAGGAGCTGCGCGAAAGCCTGACGGGCGTGTCGCCGCTGTTTGTCGACAAGCCGTTTTTCCTCAGTGAGGAACAAAGTCTGGTGGATTGCTGCCTATTGCCCATACTCTGGCGTTTGCCGATCCTGGGTATCGAACTGCCGCGGCCTGCCAAGCCGCTGCTTGATTATATGGAGCGCCAATTTGCGCGTGAGGCTTTCCAGGCGAGTCTGTCTGGTGTCGAACGCGACATGCGCTAAGGCTTAGGGAGCCGCTATGAACTCCAGTCGACCTTATCTGGTCCGCGCGCTCTACGAGTGGATTGTGGACAACGATTGCACCCCGCACATGCTGGTCAATGCCGAGTATCCGTCGGTACAGGTGCCGCAGGGTTTTGCCAATGACGGGCAGATTGTATTGAACGTGTCGCCGGCCGCTGTGCGTCATTTGCACATGGACAACGATGCGGTCAGCTTCGAGGGGCGCTTCGGTGGAGTGCCGCATACGCTTTATGTGCCGATTGCTTCGATCCTGGGGATTTATGCTCGGGAGAACGGGCAGGGCATGGTGTTCGAGTTGGAAGTGCCGTTGGACGGTGAGGAAGAGTTCGAGGCGGATGATGACATGCCGCCGCCGGATGACGAGCCGCCACGGCCTAGCGGGCGGCCGAGTTTGAAGGTGGTGAAGTAGATAGTGGTTTTAAAGACGCCATCCGATCGCTGAACATGTAAGCCGCAGCCATTTTCCGGTTGGTTATACAAAAATGCCCGTGTCGCAAGACGCGGGCATTTTTTTGAAGTCAGTGTATATCCATTCCTGCGGTAACGGCCGCTTGCGGTTCCGCTCTTACAGCGGCTCACTTTTGGAAAAGCGCCAAAAGTAAGCAAAAGCTCTTTGCCCCACCACTCGGTGCCTCGCCTAGGCTCGGCATGCCCTCACTCCGGCATTGCTCCGTGGGCCCGCCGCGATGGGCCATCCATGGCCCTGCGCGGCTATCCCGGCATCCATGCCGGGATGCCCACTGCGCAACGCCTGCGTTCGGCCATCGTGGTTTAACGGGGCGCCAAGACCTAGATCAAGATCCAAAGCAAGATCGAGATCAAGAGCAAGAGCAAGAGCAAGAGCGGAGTGCGCGCTGACACAGGCCACCAACGATGCATAAAAAAACGGCGCTTTCCTTTCCAGGAAAAGCGCCGTTCTTGTACGAGCATTTATATCAGTCGATGTACTCGAACAACTTCACAATCTTCTGCACCCCGGACACGCCCTGCACCAGGTTGGTTGCCTGCGCAGCCTCCTGCTTGGTCAGCAAGCCCAGCAGATAGACGATCCCGTTCTCGGTCACAACCTTGATGCGCGATCCTGGAATGCTGGCGTCGGTCAGCATTTGTGTCTTGATCTTAGTCGTCAGCCAGGCGTCGTTCTGACGTGCCAATAGTGAGGAAGGCTGGAGGACCTGCAGTTCGTTATGCACCGTCTTGACCCGCTGCACCGCGCTGGCTTCCTGCTCGGCCTTGGCCTTCAGGTCGGCGCGTGGCGTTTGGCCGGCCAGCAGTACGACGCCGTTGAAGCTGGTGACGACGATGTGCGAATTGTTGTCCAGGTCGGGGTCGGCCTTGGCGATGTTCACGCCGACTTTGGTTTCGATCAGCGAGTCATCGATCTTGCTGCCGAAGGTACGGGTGCCGCGGTCATCTTCAATCGGCTTTTCCCGGCTGGCGTTAACCATCGACGTGCAGCCGCTGATGCCGAGGCACAGGGTCAGGGCCAGAAGGCCTAGGCGATTAGGGGTCATTCTTCACTCCCGAACAGTTGGCTGTCGATCAAGTCGCAAAGGCAGTGGATCGCCAGCAGGTGGACTTCCTGGATACGTGCGGTGACATTGGCAGGTACGCGAATTTCGACGTCTTCAGGCAGGAGCAGGGATGCCATGCCGCCGCCGTCGCGACCGGTCAATGCTACGACAATCATTTCGCGATCATGTGCGGCCTGGATCGCTTGAATAATATTGGCCGAGTTACCGCTGGTGGAAATCGCCAGCAGGACATCGCCGGGCTGGCCGAGGGCGCGGATCTGCTTCGAGAAAACTTCGTTGTAGCTGTAGTCGTTGGCGATCGAGGTGATCGTCGAGCTGTCGGTTGTCAGTGCGATGGCCGGCAGGCTCGGGCGCTCGCGTTCGAAACGGTTGAGCAGCTCCGAGGAGAAATGCTGGGCATCGCCGGCGGAGCCGCCATTGCCGCATGAGAGCATCTTGCCCTCGTTGAGCAGGGCGTTGACCATCACTTGGCTGGCTTGCTCGATGTGCGGTGCAAGTACGTCCATCGCCTGTTGCTTGGTGTCGATGCTGGCCTGAAAAAGCTGGCGGATTCGCGATTGCATGTCCATCTGTGTGACCTTAAGTAGCGCGACTTATCGGCACAGGCATGTGCGGCGCGCAAAGCAAAGAGCAAAAAAAGTTAAGTGAGGGTGTCCGGCTCGGCTGGGCGCTCAACTGTCGAAGGCATTCTGCAGCCAGTTCAACTGGTCGACGCTGCTGTCGATGGCAACCACGTCGAAGCGGCAGGGATGATCGGCCCAGCGAGACTCGCTTTGCAGGAAATACTGCGCAGCGAAAACCAGCTTTCGGCGTTTGCGCTCGTCGATGCTGGCGAGCGCGCCACCCCATTGGGTATTTTTTCTATAGCGGACTTCGACGAATACTACTGTATCGCCGTCAAGCATGACCAGATCCAACTCGCCGCGTTTGCATAACCAGTTCTGCGCCACCAGGCGCAGGCCGTGTTGCTGCAGATGCGCAAGGGCGTGGCCCTCGGCATCCTTTCCGCTTTGCAAGTGTGATCGATCAGGCATCAGCGCTGGGTGTCCGGCAGGCGCTGGACCTGGCCATTGACGAATTGAGCCCAAGGCAATTGACGTTGCACGCGCTGGGTCGGCGAGATAGCCAGGCTGCCGGACAGGCCTTCGATACGGCTTTCCGGCAACGCCTTGAGTTGGCCCAGGCGCGGAGCGAGGCGATAGGCGTCGGCCCCCATTGCATACAGTCGGCCCAGGCTGCCACCGGCCTGGGGCCATTGTGCAGTCACCTGTTGGCGCAGTGGGTCGTTAGCGTCGAGCAGCCATGGCGTTTCGCAGAAGCGCACGCCATTCATGTCGTTGTACTGGTTCTGGTCGCCGCTGACGCTGAACACCGAAGACGTTGCATAGACTGGCACGTCGCCGGCGTACTGGAAGTTCAGCGTTGGTTTGATCTGCTGGGCCTGCTGCGGCGTCGATGCGAGGAAAATGAACTCGATGTCCTGGCGACGCGACGGCTGGGCGGCCACCGTGGTGCCTACCGTGTTTTGGAGGCTCTTGGCGCGACCTTCGCTCTGGCGCAGTTGGAACATGTCGGCGATCTGCTGCGCCAGTTGCACGGGTTGGTCGACACGCTCGATCGCAACGATGGTCCCGCCGTTGGCCTGCCAGTCCTGGCTGAAGGCCTTCAATACACGATCGCCCCATTCGCCTTTCGGCACCATGGCGGCGGCGCGATGCAGGCCGTCGGCGCGGGCGCGGCGGGACACTTCGCGGGCTTCGTCTTCCGGCGCCAGGCCGAACTGGAACAGTTGGGGTGGGCCTTGTTCGCCTTCGCTGTAGTTCAGCGCCAAGGTGGTGATCGGCAGTTGCGGGCGCGTGCTGATCTGTTTGACCAGAGGTTTTTCCAATGGGCCGACCACCAATTGCACGCCGTCAGCCTGGGCCTTGCGATAGAACTCATCCATGGAGGTCAGGCTGGCGCTGTCATAGATCTGGATGCTTGGCGGCTTCTGCCCGGCCGTTTGGGCCTGGTAGTGCGCGGCCATGAAGCCATCACGCAAGGCTTTGGCGACCGATGCCAGCGGGCCGTTCTGCGGCAGCAGCAAGGCAATCTTGCTCAGTGGCTGGCTCGCCAGCTCCTTGAGCTTGACCAGCGGCGTCGGCAGTTGAAGCGCGGCTGGATGCTTCGGGTTCTGTTCGCGCCAGCTATCGATCGCGGCTTGCTGCTGTTCCAGGGTGCCGGCGGTTTTCACGGCCTTGGCCAGGCTCAGCCAGCCGCCGAGGTCGTCGGTGGTGGTCGGCTGCAGTTGGTCGGTAGGCAGCGAGGCGATCAGCGTCCAGATCGCCTCGTGGTTTTTTGCCGCAGCTTCGCCTTCCAGCAGCGGGGCGATAAAGATCCGCTCCTTGGCGGCGGCCAAGGTCTGGCCATCGGCTTCAAAGGCGCGGGCGCGGACGGTGCCGGTGCGGACCTGCTGTTCCACCGGCATTTCGCTCAGGTGTTGCAGGCTCGGATGGTTCAGCGAAGCCAGGGCAGCCTTGGGCTGGTTGCGTGTCATGGCCAGTTCGGCTGACAGCGTGCTGGCGAAAATCTGCTGACCGGGCTTGAGTTGCTCCATCGGCACCTGCTGCAGGATCTGTGCGGACTGGCCGGCATTGCCCTGGCGGTAGGCCAGGTCTGCGGCGCTCAGACGCAGCAGGGCGGCTTTTTCCGGGTTTTTACTTTGGGTGGCCTGTTCGAGCAATTGCTCGATACTGGCATCCGGGGTCCGTGGAAGTTCGCCAAGGCTGGACGAGGGCGAGCTGGCGCAAGCCGCCAGGAGGGCAGCGAGGCAGAGGGCGGAGAGCAGCCGCAGGCAAGCGATCATGTAAATGTTCCTGATACGAGATCAAATTAGCGTCGAATTGTACCCAAGCACTGGCCGGGGCGCGATGTTAGTGGTGCGAATCGATCAATTTAGGTATTTCAAAGAGTGCGGCGCAGCATAAAAGACACTGATCGCTCCGCAGTATTGCCTTTGTGGCGAGGGAGCTTGCTCCCGCTGGGCTGCGTAGCAGCCCTAAGCCATTCAATACGCTACATCAATGTGGCTGGCAGATTTTTACGACTGCTGCGCAGCCGAGCGGGAGCAAGCTCCCTCGCCACAAGGGCTTGTGCAACCTTCCAGTGAAAGGTGGCACTTCGGGGTGCCAGGTACTGCGAACAGCCGAGACCGCCGCTACACGCTACAATGCCGCTCTTTACCGATCATGAGGTACGCGTTTTGACTGCTCCAGGTGCTTTGAATTCCGCGGTCGGCTCGCTTTACGTGGTGGCGACGCCCATTGGCAACCTGGACGATATCAGTGCCCGGGCGCTGAAAATCTTGAAGGAAGTCGCCCTTATTGCAGCCGAAGACACACGTCATTCCCAACGTCTACTCCAGCATTTCGGTATTTCTACGCCATTGGCGGCCTGCCACGAACATAACGAACGGGATGAAGGCAGCCGTTTCATCACTCGTCTGCTGGCAGGCGATAACGTGGCGCTGATTTCCGATGCGGGCACGCCACTGATTTCCGATCCGGGTTATCACCTGGTACGCCAGGCGCGTGCTGCCGGTATCAATGTGGTGCCGGTGCCCGGAGCTTGCGCATTGATTGCGGCGCTATCGGCAGCCGGCTTGCCGTCGGACCGTTTCATCTTCGAAGGTTTCCTGCCAGCCAAGGCGGTCGGACGGCGGGCGCGCCTGGAAGCTATAAAAGAAGAACCGCGCACGCTGATCTTCTATGAGGCGCCGCACCGCATTCTGGAGTGCCTGCAAGACATGGAGCAGGTGTTCGGTCCCGAGCGCCAGGCGTTGCTGGCCAGGGAGTTGACCAAGACGTTCGAAACCCTCAAGGGCCTGCCGTTGGCGGAGCTGCGTGCGTTCGTCGAGAGCGATAGCAATCAACAGCGTGGTGAGTGTGTCGTGCTGGTGTCGGGCTGGACACCGCCTGAAAGTGAGGATGCGGTCAGTAGCGAAGCAATGCGCATTCTCGACCTGTTATTGGAGGAAATGCCTCTCAAGCGGGCCGCCGCCCTCGCGGCGCAGATCACCGGCGAGCGCAAGAATGTGCTGTACCAGGTCGCGTTGGAAAAACAGAAGGGCCAATGAAACCGGCGCATCGGGCTGGCCATGGGCTTTTATCGCTTGTTCTTGAGCCGCTCTACCGTTAACCTTCGCGGCGGAGAGTCGATCGGACAGTCGCTGCCCTCTATGAAAATTAGGGGGGGGAGGAAAGTCCGGGCTCCATAGGGCGAAGTGCCAGGTAATGCCTGGGAGGCGTGAGCCTACGGAAAGTGCCACAGAAAATAACCGCCTAAGCGCTTCGGCGCCGGTAAGGGTGAAAAGGTGCGGTAAGAGCGCACCGCACGGCTGGCAACAGTTCGTGGCTAGGTAAACCCCACTTGGAGCAAGACCAAATAGGGTCCCAAGGCGTGGCCCGCGCTGGGACCGGGTAGGTTGCTAAAGATGTCCAGTGATGGCCATCGTAGACGAATGACTGTTCAAGACAGAACCCGGCTTACAGATCGACTCTCCACCTTTTTCCCTCCCTGCCGGAATCGCTGGCAGACGCAGTTCCTAATACCAAAAAAATCTTACTCTTAACAAATCACTTTAACTTCTGCGTGCAGTCTCCTGTGTTGCTTTGAGTTAAGGCGAATTTTCCTACGTCAGATTCTTGTTACCCCTCCTGAAACGCTCCTAAATCTCCGATCTATAAGGCTTTTCCTTCATTACGCGCCTTGACGGTGCGGTGGGCGCATTCCTATAGTGTGCGCAAGTGGCGGAAAGTGGCATGAAGTGGGTTTTTTTGAAGGTAAAACGCCAAAAAGTGGAGAAACGCTGACGTGTTTCGCGGAGCTAACGCAATCAGTCTCGATGCAAAAGGCCGGCTCGCCATGCCCAGCCGGTATCGTGACGAGCTCGTTTCGCGAAGTTCCGGGCAGTTAATCGTCACGATCGACGCTGTTGATCCATGTTTGTGCGTTTACCCTCTGGATGAGTGGGAAATCATCGAAACCAAACTACGCGCACTGCCGTCGTTGCGAGAAGAAAACCGCCGCCTGCAACGCTTGCTGATCGGTAATGCCGTCGACCTCGAACTCGACGGCAGCGGTCGTTTCCTGGTGCCGCCGCGCCTGCGCGAGTACGCCAAGCTGGACAAGCGCGCGATGCTGGTAGGCCAACTGAACAAGTTCCAATTGTGGGACGAAGATGCCTGGAATGCGGTTTCCGCCGCTGACCTTGCTGCTATTCAACAACCGGGCGCCATGCCTGATGAACTGCGTGATTTGATCCTGTGACTATTGATAGCGGCTTTAACCACATCACCGTACTGCTTGACGAAGCCGTCGAGGCTCTCGCCGTACGTCCTGATGGCTGCTATCTGGACGGCACGTTCGGACGTGGCGGACACAGCCGGCTGATCCTCAGCCAGCTCGGGCCGGACGGTCGGTTGCTGGGGTTCGACAAGGATCCTCAAGCGATTGCCACCGGGCAAGCGCTGGCGGCCGAAGACGGCCGCTTTGTCGTTGTGCAGCGCAGCTTTGCCGAGCTGGGTGCGGAAGTCGAACAGCGCGGCCTGGCCGGCAAGATTAGCGGCGTGCTGCTGGATCTCGGCGTGTCTTCGCCGCAGTTGGACGATCCTGAGCGCGGCTTCAGTTTCCTCAATGACGGCCCGCTGGACATGCGCATGGACCCGTCCCGCGGCATCAGCGCCGCTGAATTCGTCAACACCGCCTCGGCGGAAGAAATCGCCCGTGTCTTCAAAGAGTACGGCGAAGAACGTTTCTCCGGTCGCATGGCCCGTGCCGTGGTCGAGCGTCGTGATATCAAGCCGTTCGAGCGTACCGGTGACTTGGCCGAAGTACTGAAAGTGGCCAATCCTGCCTGGGAAAAAGGCAAGAATCCGGCAACCCGGGCTTTCCAAGGCCTGCGCATTCACGTCAATAACGAGTTGGGTGATCTTGAGGCTGGTCTTGAGGCCGCCCTTGAAGCGCTGGAGATTGGCGGTCGTCTGGTGGTGATCAGCTTCCATTCCCTGGAAGACCGTATCGTCAAACTGTTCATGCGCAAGCTCACCAAAGGCGAAGCCGATAATCTGCCGCGCAACCTGCCGGTGCGTTTCGAGGCTTTCGTACCGAAAATCAAAATTCACGGCAAAGCGCAGTTCGCCTCCGAGGCCGAGCTCAAGGCCAATCCACGTGCCCGTAGTGCGGTCATGCGCGTCGCGGAGAAGTTGCGGTGAGCAAGCTCTTCGCCAAGCCCCTGCCGGGCGGCAGCTTTTTCATGCTGCTGCTGTTTATCGGCGTGCTCGTGTCGGCCATTGCCGTGTCTTACAGCGCGCACTGGAACCGTCAGTTGCTGAACACCCTTTATAACGAGCTGAGCGTGCGCGACAAGGCGCAGGCCGAGTGGGGCCGGTTGATTCTGGAGCAAAGCACCTGGACTGCCCACAGCCGTATCGAAGTGTTGGCCACTGAACAATTGAAGATGCGCATCCCCGGTGCCGCCGAAGTGCAGATGGTGGCGCCATGATGAAGCTCGAAGGGGCATTGTTCCCGTGGCGGTTCCGCCTGGTCCTGGGCTTGCTCGGAATCATGGTGGCGGCGATTTCGTGGCGCATCATCGACTTGCAAGTGGTCGACCGTGATTTCCTCAAGGGCCAGGGCGACGCGCGTAGCGTGCGTCATATTCCGATCCCTGCCCACCGCGGCCTGATCACCGACCGCAATGGCGAACCGCTGGCCGTGAGTACGCCGGTGACGACTTTGTGGGCGAACGCCAAGGAAATGCAGCAGGCCAAGGAGAAGTGGCCGGCGCTGGCTGCCGCTCTCGGCCAGGATCCCAAGGCCCTGGCCGAACGGCTTGAAGCCCAGGCCAATAAGGAATTCATTTATCTGGTGCGCGGGTTGACCCCCGAGCAAGGCCAGAGTGTGCTCGACTTAAAAGTACCAGGCGTCTACGGCATCGAAGAGTTCCGGCGTTTCTACCCGGCCGGTGAAGTCACTGCCCATATGGTCGGGTTTACCGATATCGACGATCGAGGGCGGGAAGGGGTCGAACTGGCCTACGACGAATGGCTCGCCGGGGTCGCCGGCAAGCGCCAGGTCATCAAGGACCGGCGCGGCCGGTTGATCAAGGATGTCCAAGTCACCAAAAACGCCAAGGCCGGCAAGCCCTTGGCGTTGTCCATTGACCTGCGTCTGCAATACCTGGCCAACCGCGAGCTGCGCAATGCCATCGTCGAGAACGGTGCCAAGGCCGGCAGCCTGGTGATCATGGACGTGAAGACCGGCGAGATCCTGGCAATGGTCAACCAGCCGACCTACAACCCGAACAACCGCCGCAACCTGCAACCGGCGATGATGCGCAACCGCGCCATGATCGACGTGTTCGAGCCGGGCTCGACCATGAAGGCCGTGTCCATGGCTGCTGCGCTGGAAACCGGGCGCTGGAAACCGAGCGACACCGTCGAGGTGTACCCGGGCACCCTGCAGATCGGCAAGTACACCATTCGCGACGTGTCCAAGACGGAAGGGCCGGTGCTCGACCTGACCGGCATCCTGATCAACTCCAGTAACGTCGGCATGAGCAAGATCGCCTTCGACATCGGCGGCGAAACGATTTACCGCCTGGCCCAGAAGATCGGCCTTGGCCAGGACACCGGCCTGGGCTTCCCGGGCGAGCGCGTCGGCAACCTGCCGAACTACCGTGACTGGCGCAAGGCTGAAACCGCCACGTTGTCGTACGGCTACGGTGTTTCCGTGACCGCGATCCAGCTCGTCCATGCATTTTCCGCGCTGGCCAACAACGGGCGCATCGCCCCACTGACCCTGATCAAGACCGACAAGGCGCCGCAGACGACCCAGGTCATCCCGGAAAACGTCGCCAAGACCATGCAGGGCATGTTGCAACAGGTGATCGAGGCACCGCGCGGTGTCTATCGCGCCCAGGTACCGGCCTATCACGTCGCCGGCAAGTCGGGTACGGCGCGCAAGACGTCCGTGGGCACCAAGGGCTATGCCGAAAACTCCTATCGTTCGCTGTTCGCCGGCTTCGGCCCGATGAGCGACCCGCGCTACGCCATCGTGGTGGTTATCGACGAACCGAGCAAGGCCGGCTATTTCGGTGGCCTGGTTTCCGCGCCGGTGTTCAGCAAAGTGATGTCCGGCACCCTGCGCCTGATGAACGTCACTCCGGATAATCTGCCGCCGACCCAGCAGGCGAGTACCGCCCCGGTCGTTCCCTTGAAAGCTGACGGAGGGCGTGGCTGATGTCCCTGAGCCTGAACAAGATTTTTGCCCACGCCGGGCATGACCTGCTGATTCGCGAGTTGGCCCTCGACAGCCGAGACGTGCGCGCCGGTGACCTGTTCCTGGCGGTGCCGGGCGCCCGTTTCGATGGCCGCGACCACATCGCCGATGCCTTGAAACGCGGAGCCGCCGCCGTGGCCTATGAAGTGAGCGGTGCAACCGTGCTGCCGATCACCGATGTGCCGCTGATCCCCGTAAAGGGGCTGGCGGCGCAGCTGTCGGATATCGCCGGGCGCTTCTATGGCGAGCCGAGCCGACACCTGAACCTGATCGGCGTGACCGGCACCAACGGCAAGACCAGCGTGACCCAATTGGTGGCGCAGGCGCTGGATCTACTCGGGCAGCATTGCGGCATCGTCGGGACCCTCGGCAACGGCTTCCACGGCGCCTTGCAAAGCGGCTTGCACACCACGCCGAACCCGATTGCCGTGCAGGCGACCCTGGCGGACCTGAAGAAGGCCGGGGCCAAGGCCGTTGCGATGGAAGTCTCTTCCCACGGTCTCGATCAAGGTCGCGTCACCGCATTGGCCTTCGACGTTGCGGTGCTGACCAACCTGTCCCGCGATCACCTGGATTACCACGGCACGATGCAGGCCTACGGCGAGGCCAAGGCCCGGCTGTTCGCCTGGAACAACCTGAAATGCCGGGTCATCAATATCGATGACGAGTTCGGTCGGCAACTGGCCGCCGAGCAGCGCGAGTCCCGGTTGATCACCTACAGCCTGGAAGACGCCAGCGCCTACCTTTATGTACGCCAGGCACAATTCGATGACGAAGGTGTCCGCGCCACGCTGGTCACGCCCCAAGGCGAGCATCATCTGCGCAGCACCTTGCTGGGTCGCTTCAACCTGAGCAACGTATTGGCCGCCGTCGGCGCCTTGCTCGGGCTGGACTACGCGCTGGATGAAATTCTCAAGGTCTTGCCGAAGCTTGAAGGCCCGGCCGGGCGCATGCAGCGCTTGGGCGGTGGCACCCAGCCGCTGGTGGTGGTCGATTACGCCCACACCCCTGACGCATTGGAAAAAGTCCTTACGGCGTTGCGCCCTCACGCCAAGGGTCGGTTGCTGTGCCTGTTCGGCTGTGGCGGTGATCGTGACCGTGGCAAGCGTCCGTTGATGGCTGAGGTCGTAGAGCGGCTGGCCGATGGTGTCCTCGTCACTGACGACAACCCGCGCAGCGAAGACCCGTTGCGGATTTTCGACGATATCCGTGCCGGTTTCTCGGCGGTGGATAACGTCACCTTCGTGGCCGGACGCGGCCAGGCCATTGCCCAATTGATCGCCAGTGCGTCGGCGAATGACGTCATTGTCCTGGCCGGCAAAGGGCACGAGGACTACCAGGAAATCAACGGTGAGCGCCACGCGTTTTCCGATCTGGTGGAAGCCGATCACGCGCTGACCGCATGGGAGGTGGCCCATGCTTAAGGCCTTGAAGCTCAGCGAACTGACCAACGCCCTGGGCGCGCGCCTGATCGCAGCGGACGCCACGTTCAACGGCGTCAGCATCGACAGCCGGGCGATCGCCCCGGGCCAGTTGTTCATCGCCCTGGCCGGGCCGCGTTTCGACGGCCACGATTATCTGAACGAAGTGGCGGGCAAAGGCGCGGTCGCGGCGTTGGTCGAGCGCGAGGTGACCAACAGCACGCTGCCACAATTGCTGGTCGGCGACACCCGCCAGGCCCTGGGCCAGCTCGGTGCGTTGAATCGCGCGGCATTTGCCAACCCGGTCGCGGCCATTACCGGCTCCAGCGGCAAGACCACGGTCAAGGAAATGCTCGCCAGTATCTTGCGCACGCGCGGTCCCGTCCTGGCGACCCGTGGCAACCTGAACAACGACCTCGGCGTACCCTTGACCCTGCTTGAACTCGCGCCGGAGCACAGTGCCGGCGTCATCGAACTGGGTGCTTCGCGCCTCGGCGAGATTGCCTATACGGTCGCCATGACCAAGCCCCACGTGGCGGTGCTCAACAACGCCGGGACCGCCCACGTCGGCGAGTTCGGCGGCCCGGAAAAAATCGTCGAGGCCAAGGGCGAGATCATCGAAGGGCTGGATGCCGATGGCGTCGCCGTGCTCAATCTCGACGACAAGGCCTTCGAGATCTGGAAGAACCGGGCGGGCGAGCGCAAGGTACTGACCTTTGCCTTGAGCAATCTTGCCGCGAATTTCTACGCCAGCGACCTGGACCGCGATGCCCGTGGCTGCCCGGCCTTCAACCTGCACAGCCCCAACGGTGCCGAGCGCGTGCAGTTGAACCTGCTTGGCACTCACAACGTTGCCAATGCCCTGGCCGCCGCTGCAGCCGCCCATGCGCTGGGTGTTTCGCTGCCAGGCATCGTCGCCGGGCTGAACGCGGTGCAACCGGTCAAGGGCCGCAGCGTCGCGCAATTGGCGAGCAATGGCATGCGCGTCATCGACGACACCTACAACGCCAACCCGACATCGATGTGCGCGGCCGTGGACATCCTCGCCGGCTTCTCCGGTCGCACCGTGCTGGTGCTTGGCGATATCGGTGAGTTGGGCGAGTGGGCGCAGCAAGGCCACCATGATGTCGGCGCGTATGCGCGCGGCAAGGTCGACGCGTTGTACGCCGTTGGCCCGATGATGGCCCATGCGGTGGCGGCGTTTGGCGAGCACGCACAGCATTTCACGACTCAGGCCGAGCTGATCCAGGCCCTGGGCGCCGAGCAAGACCCGAACACCACCTTATTGATCAAGGGCTCACGCAGTGCGGCGATGGAAAACATCGTGGCGGCTTTGTGCGGCACCCGTATGGAGAAACATTAATGCTGCTGCTGCTAGCGGAGTACCTGCAACAGTTCCACAAAGGCTTCGCGGTCTTCCAGTACCTGACCCTGCGCGGGATCCTGGGTGTGCTGACCGCGTTGTCGTTGTCGCTGTTCCTGGGCCCGTGGATGATCCGCACCCTGCAAAGCCTGCAAATCGGCCAGTCGGTCCGTAATGATGGCCCGCAATCGCACCTGTCCAAGTCCGGTACGCCGACCATGGGCGGCGCGCTGATCCTGTCGTCGATCGGCATCAGCACCTTGCTCTGGGCCGACCTGGCGAACCGTTACGTCTGGGTCGTGCTGCTGGTGACGCTGTTCTTCGGCGCCATCGGCTGGGTCGACGACTACCGCAAGGTCATCGAGAAAAACTCCCGTGGGCTGCCAAGCCGCTGGAAATATTTCTGGCAGTCGGTGTTCGGCCTCGGCGCGGCGATCTTCCTTTATATGACTGCCGCGTCGCCGGTGGAGACCACCCTGATCCTGCCGATGCTCAAGGACTACAGCATTCCGCTGGGCGCTGGCTTCATCGTGTTGACCTACCTGGTGATCGTCGGTTCGAGCAACGCGGTCAACCTCACCGATGGCCTCGACGGCCTGGCGATCATGCCGACGGTGATGGTCGGCGGCGCCCTGGGGATCTTCTGCTACCTGTCGGGCAACGTGAAGTTCGCCGAATACCTGCTGATCCCGTACGTACCGGGCGCCGGCGAGTTGATTGTGTTCTGCGGTGCGCTGATCGGTGCCGGCCTGGGCTTCCTGTGGTTCAACACCTACCCGGCGCAAGTCTTCATGGGCGACGTTGGCGCGCTGGCACTGGGTGCGGCGCTGGGCACCATCGCCGTGATCGTTCGCCAGGAAATCGTCCTGTTCATCATGGGCGGCGTGTTCGTGATGGAGACCCTGTCAGTCGTCATTCAGGTTGCCTCCTTTAAATTGACCGGCCGCCGCGTATTCCGCATGGCGCCGATCCACCACCACTTTGAACTCAAGGGCTGGCCCGAGCCGCGTGTGATCGTCCGTTTCTGGATCATCACCGTGATTCTGGTGCTGATCGGCCTTGCCACCCTGAAGCTGAGGTAGAACGAGTGTCCCTGATCGCTTCTGACCACTTCCGCATCGTTGTCGGCCTCGGCAAGAGCGGCATGTCCCTGGTTCGCTTCCTGGCGAGCCGGGGCGTGTCGTTTGCCGTGGCCGATACGCGGGAAAATCCGCCTGAGCTGGCCACGCTGCGCCGTGACTATCCGCAGGTAGATGTGCGTTGTGGCGAACTGGACGTCGAGTTCCTGTGCCGCGCCGATGAGCTCTACGTGAGCCCCGGCCTGGCGCTGGCAACCCCGGCCCTGCAGGCTGCGGCTGCCAGTGGCGTGAAAATGTCCGGCGACATCGAGCTGTTCGCACGTAACGCCAAGGCTCCGATCATCGCCATCACCGGCTCCAACGCGAAGAGCACCGTGACCACCCTGGTCGGCGAAATGGCTGCCGCCGCGGGCAAGCGTGTCGCCGTGGGCGGCAACCTGGGTACGCCGGCGTTGGACCTGCTCAGTGATGACATCGAGTTGTACGTGATGGAGCTGTCGAGCTTCCAGCTGGAAACTACCGATCAGTTGGGCGCCGAAGTGGCGACCGTACTCAACATCAGCGAAGACCACATGGACCGCTACAGCGGCCTGCCGGCTTATCACCTGGCCAAGCACCGGATATTCCGCGGCGCCCGCCAAGTGGTGTTCAACCGCCAGGATGCGTTGACCCGTCCGCTGATGGGTGAAGGCCTGCCGTGCTGGACCTTCGGCCTCGGTGTCCCTGATTTCAAAGGCTTCGGCCTGCGCGAAGAGAACGGCGAAAAATACCTCGCCTTCGAGTTCCAGAACCTGATGCCGGTGCGCGAGCTGAAGGTTCGTGGCGCTCACAACCAGGCCAACGCCCTGGCGGCGCTGGCCCTTGGGCATGCGGTCGGCTTGCCGTTCGACGCGATGCTCTCGGCCCTGCGCAACTTCGCCGGGCTCGAACACCGCTGCCAGTGGGTGCGCGATCTTGATGGCGTGGCCTGGTACAACGATTCCAAGGCCACCAACGTCGGTGCCGCGCTGGCGGCCATTGAAGGCCTGGGCGCGGACATCGACGGCAAGCTCGTGCTGATCGCCGGCGGCGACGGCAAGGGTGCCGACTTCAAGGATCTGCGCGATCCGGTGGCGGCCAACTGCCGTGCCGTGGTGCTGATGGGCCGCGACCGCGAGCTGATCGCCGCTGCACTCGGCGATGCAGTGCCACTGGTGCGCGTCGCTTCGCTGGACGAAGCCGTGCAGCAAAGCCGTGCCCTCGCGCAACCCGGCGATGCCGTGCTGTTGTCGCCGGCCTGCGCCAGTTTCGACATGTTCAAGAACTACGAAGAGCGCGGGCAGTTGTTCGCCCAGGCCGCGGAGGACTTGGCATGAGTCTGATGAACATCATCAAGCCGTACCCGTCGCCGTTGATCACCGGGCGCGGCATCGACCTGGATTTCCCGATGCTTGCCGGTTGCCTGGCATTGCTCGGCCTGGGCCTGGTGATGATCACGTCCGCATCGTCGGAAGTGGCCGCCGTGCAGTCGGGCAACACGCTTTACCACATGATCCGCCACCTGATTTACCTGGTGATCGGCCTGGGTGCCTGCGTCGTCACCATGATGGTGCCGATCGCGACTTGGCAGCGTCTTGGCTGGATGATGCTGCTGGGAGCCTTCGGCCTGCTGGTCATGGTGCTGGTGCCGGGCATTGGCCGCGAGGTCAACGGCTCGATGCGCTGGATCGGCTTCAGCTTCTTCAACGTCCAGCCTTCGGAAATCGCCAAGGTCTTCGTGGTGATTTTCCTGGCCGGTTACCTGGTGCGTCGCCAGAAGGAAGTGCGCGAGAGCTGGATGGGCTTCTTCAAGCCGTTCATCGTGCTGCTGCCCATGGCGGGCCTGCTGCTGATGGAGCCGGACTTCGGCGCCACGGTGGTGATGATGGGTGCGGCGGCGGCCATGCTGTTCCTCGGTGGGGTGGGGCTGTTCCGCTTCATCCTGATGGTGGCGCTGGCGGTGGCAGCGGTGACCGTGCTGGTGCAGGCGCAGCCTTACCGTATGGCGCGTCTGATCACCTTCACCGACCCGTGGGCCGACCAGTTCGGTTCCGGTTATCAATTGACCCAGGCGCTGATCGCCTTCGGTCGCGGCGAGTGGCTGGGCGTGGGCCTGGGCAACAGCGTGCAGAAACAGTTCTACCTGCCGGAAGCGCACACCGACTTCGTGTTCTCGGTGTTGGCCGAAGAGCTGGGCGTGGTGGGTTCCCTGTGCACCGTCGCCCTTTTCGTATTCGTTTGCGTACGCGGCATGTACATCGGCTTGTGGGCAGAGAAGGCCAAGCAGTTCTTTGCCGCCTACGTGGCGTATGGCTTGTCGTTCCTGTGGATCGGCCAGTTCCTGATCAACATCGGTGTCAACGTCGGCCTGTTGCCGACCAAGGGCCTGACGCTGCCGTTCCTCAGTTATGGCGGCAGCTCCCTGGTGATTTGCTGTGCCTGTCTCGGCCTGTTGCTGCGCATCGAATGGGAGAGTCGAACCCACTTGGGCAGCGAAGAGATGGAATTCCAGGAGAGCGACTTCGCCGAGGAGCCGACTCATGGGCGCTAACGTGCTGATCATGGCCGGCGGAACCGGCGGGCATGTATTCCCGGCGCTGGCCTGTGCCCGGGAATTCCAGGCGCGCGGCTACACCGTGCATTGGCTGGGTACGCCCCGGGGCATCGAGAACGAACTGGTGCCCGCCGCTGGCCTGGAATTGCATCGGATCAACGCCAGCGGCTTGCGGGGCAAGGGCAAGCTGTCGCTGCTCAAGGCGCCGCTGATGCTGCTCAAATCAGTCTGGCAAGCGCGGGCGATCATTCGTCGGCTGCGGCCGGTGTGTGTTGTCGGTTTCGGTGGTTATGTGACCGGGCCTGGCGGTGTCGCCGCGAAACTGGCCGGCGTGCCGGTGATCGTCCACGAACAGAACGCCGTGGCCGGTACCGCCAATCGGTTACTGGTGCCGTTGGCCGCCCGGGTCTGTGAAGCCTTTCCTGACACCTTTACCCTGTCGGGCAGCCGCCGCACCACCGGCAATCCGGTGCGCACCGAGCTGTTCCTCGATACACCGCGCCCGGCCCTGGCCGGACGCAAGGCGCGTTTGCTGGTCCTGGGCGGAAGCCTGGGGGCAGAACCGTTGAATAAATTGCTGCCCGAAGCCCTGTCGCAGGTCGCTCCCGGACTGCGCCCGGAAGTGTTTCACCAGGCTGGCAAAAATCACGATGAAGTGACCGCCGAGCGCTACCGCGCCGTTGGCGTCGAGGCGCAGGTGCAGCCCTTCATCAAAGACATGGCCCAAGCCTATGGCTGGGCCGACCTGGTGATCTGCCGCGCAGGCGCGCTGACCATCAGTGAACTGGCTGCCGCCGGTCTGCCCTCGATGCTGGTGCCTTTGCCCCACGCCATCGACGATCACCAGACCCGCAACGCCGATTATTTGGCCCGTGAAGGCGCTGCCTTCCTGATGCCGCAAAGAACGACTGGCGCCGCGGATCTTGCCGCGCGCCTGACAGAGGTCTTGATGCAGCCGCAAACACTCGAAGACATGGCCCGCGCCGCGCGCCGCCTGGCCAAACCCGATGCCACCGCCCAAGTGGTCGATAGCTGCCTGGAGGTGGCCCATGGTTGAGAATCGCAAAGCCATGCCGCAACCGGAAATGCGCCGTATCCGCCGCATCCACTTCGTCGGGATCGGCGGCGTGGGCATGTGCGGGATCGCCGAGGTGTTGCTGAACCTGGGTTATCAGGTCTCGGGTTCCGACCTGAAGGCTTCCCCGGTCACCGAACGCCTGGAGTCCTTCGGCGCGCAGATTTTCATTGGTCACCGCGCCGAGAACGCCGCCAACGCCGACGTGCTGGTAGTGTCCAGCGCCGTGAACACCTCCAACCCGGAAGTTGCCACCGCCCTGGAACGCCGCATTCCCGTGGTGCCGCGTGCCGAAATGCTGGCCGAGCTGATGCGCTATCGCCACGGCATCGCCGTCGCCGGTACCCACGGCAAGACCACCACCACCAGCCTGATCGCCTCGGTGTTCGCCGCCGGTGGCCTGGACCCGACGTTCGTGATCGGTGGTCGTCTGAATGCCGCTGGCACCAATGCCCAGCTGGGCACCAGCCGCTACCTGATCGCCGAAGCCGACGAGAGCGATGCGAGCTTCCTGCACCTGCAACCGCTGGTGGCCGTGGTGACCAACATCGATGCCGACCACATGGCGACTTACGACGGTGACTTCAACAAACTGAAGAAAACCTTCGTCGAGTTCCTGCACAACCTGCCGTTCTACGGTCTGGCCGTGGTGTGCCTCGACGATCCGGTGGTGCGTGAAATCCTGCCGCTGGTCAAGCGTCCGACCGTGACCTACGGCTTTGGCGAAGACGCCGACGTTCGCGCAATCAATGTGCGCCAGCAGGGCATGCAGACCTACTTCACCGTGCTGCGTCCTGACCGCGAGCCGCTGGATGTGTCGGTGAACATGCCGGGCAACCACAACGTGCTCAACGCACTCGCCACCATCTGCATCGCCACCGACGAAGGCGTCAGCGATGAAGCGATCGTCCAGGGCCTGTCCGGGTTCCAGGGCGTGGGTCGACGCTTCCAGGTCTACGGCGAACTGCCGGTGGACGGCGGCAACGTGATGCTGGTGGACGACTACGGTCACCACCCGACCGAAGTCGCGGCGGTGATCAAGGCTGTGCGCGGCGGTTGGCCGGAGCGCCGTCTGGTGATGGTCTACCAGCCGCATCGCTACAGCCGCACCCGCGACCTCTATGACGATTTCGTCCAGGTCCTGGCCGACGCCAACGTGCTGCTGTTGATGGAAGTCTATCCGGCCGGCGAAGAGCCGATTCCTGGTGCCGACAGCCGTCAGCTGTGCCACAGCATTCGCCAGCGCGGCCAGTTGGACCCGATCTACATCGACCGCGGCGTGGACCTCGCGCCGCTGGTCAAGCCGCTGCTGCGCGCCGGCGACATCCTGCTGTGCCAGGGTGCCGGCGATATCGGCGGCCTGGCCCCGAAACTGTTGAATAGTCCGTTATTCGCCGGTGCCATCGTGGCCTCCAGCGAGGGGAAACTGAAATGACTGCTGCCTACGCCAACCTGGTCTCGACCCTCGAACCGAAAGCCTTCGGCCGCGTTGCCGTGCTGTTCGGCGGCAAGAGCGCCGAGCGCGAGGTGTCCCTCAAGTCCGGCAACGCCGTGCTGCAAGCCTTGCAAAGCGCCGGCGTCGACGCGTTCGGCATCGACGTGGGCGACGATTTCCTGCAGCGCCTGTTGTCTGAAAAGATCGACCGCGCCTTCATCATTCTCCACGGTCGCGGCGGCGAAGACGGCAGCATGCAAGGCCTGCTCGAATGCCTGGGCATTCCCTACACCGGCAGCGGCATCCTCGCGTCGGCCCTGGCGATGGACAAGCTGCGCACCAAGCAGGTCTGGCACAGCCTCGGCATTCCAACGCCGCGTCACGCCGTGTTGGCATCCGAGGCCGATTGTATTTCGGCGGCGACGGAACTGGGCTTCCCTTTGATCGTCAAACCGGCCCATGAAGGTTCCAGTATCGGCATGGCGAAAGTGAATTCGCTGCCTGAATTGACCGCAGCCTGGAAGGACGCCAGTTCCTACGATTCGCAAGTATTGGTCGAGCAATGGATCACCGGTCCGGAGTTCACCATCGCCACCCTGCGTGATCAGGTGTTGCCCCCGATCGCGCTGGGCACGCCCCACACGTTCTACGACTACGACGCCAAGTACATCGCCAATGACACCCAGTACCGCATTCCTTGCGGGCTGGATGCTGCCAAGGAAAAAGAACTGATGGACCTCACGGCCAAGGCCTGTGAGGCGCTGGGTATTGCCGGTTGGGGCCGGGCAGATGTGATGCAGGACGCCGATGGGCAGTTCTGGTTCCTCGAAGTCAACACCGCCCCCGGCATGACCGATCACAGCCTGGTACCGATGGCGGCCCGCGCCGCCGGCCTGGATTTCCAGCAACTGGTGCTGTCGATCCTCGCCGCCAGTGTCGGCAAACAAGAGCCAAGAGGTTAAGCCATGCAAGGCGCATCGCTTCGTCATCAGCCCTCCGCACCCGGCCGCAAGCCGGTGCCGCGGGGTGCCAGCCGAATGGTGGCCAAGGAGCCGATGTCGGCGCGCCTGCCGAAAGCCAATTTTGGTTTTCTCAAGAGCCTGTTCTGGCCGGTGCTGCTGGTGGCGTTGGGGTTCGGTACCTACGAAGGCGCCCAACGGCTGCTGCCTTACGCCGATCGGCCGATCGCCCGGATCAACGTCCAGGGCGACCTGAGCTACATCAGCCAGCAGGCGGTGCAGCAGCGGATCGCCCCGTTCGTCGCGTCGAGCTTCTTCACCATCGACCTGGCGGGCATGCGCACGGAGCTGGAGCAGATGCCCTGGATCGCCCATGCCGAAGTCCGGCGGGTGTGGCCTGACCAGGTGTCGATCCGCCTGGAAGAGCAACTGCCGGTGGCCCGTTGGGGCGACGAGTCGCTGTTGAACAACCAGGGCCAGGCGTTTACGCCACGGGAACTGGCGAATTATGAACATTTGCCACAACTGTTCGGTCCACAACGGGCCCAGCAGCAAGTGATGCAGCAATACCAGGTGTTGAGCCAGATGCTGCGGCCGTTGGGCTTCTCCATCGCGCGCCTGGAACTGCGTGAGCGCGGCAGCTGGTTCCTGACCACTGGCGCGGGCAGCTCGGGGCCGGGCATCGAGCTGTTGCTCGGGCGCGGCAACCTGGTGGAAAAGATGCGCCGCTTCATTGCCATCTATGACAAGACGCTCAAAGAACAGATTACGAACATTGCGCGCATCGATCTGCGCTACGCCAACGGCCTCGCTGTTGGCTGGCGGGAACCGGTAGCGCCGACGACGGCCGTACCCGCCGTCGCGAAGAATTAAGAAGAGGCTGGACCCATGGCAAACGTGCAAAGCGGAAAAATGATCGTCGGTCTTGATATCGGCACTTCCAAGGTGGTGGCGCTGGTAGGCGAAGTCGCGGACGACGGCACGCTGGTCATCGTCGGGATCGGTACACACCCGTCCCGCGGCTTGAAGAAAGGCGTGGTGGTGAACATCGAGTCCACCGTGCAATCGATCCAGCGCGCCATCGAAGAGGCGCAGCTGATGGCCGGTTGCCGGATCCACTCGGCGTTCGTCGGCGTCGCGGGCAATCACATCCGTAGCCTGAACTCCCACGGCATCGTGGCGATTCGTGATCGCGAAGTCAGCTCCGCCGACCTCGAACGCGTGCTCGACGCCGCCCAGGCCGTGGCGATCCCGGCCGACCAGCGGGTGCTGCACACCCTGCCGCAGGACTACGTGATCGATAACCAGGAAGGCGTGCGCGAGCCGCTGGGCATGTCCGGCGTGCGCCTGGAAGCCAAGGTCCACGTGGTGACCTGTGCGGTGAACGCTGCGCAGAACATCGAGAAATGCGTGCGCCGCTGCGGCCTGGAAATCGACGACATCATCCTCGAGCAACTGGCCTCGGCCTACTCGGTGCTGACCGACGACGAGAAAGAGCTGGGCGTATGCCTGGTGGACATCGGTGGCGGTACCACCGACATCGCAATCTTCACCGAAGGCGCGATCCGCCACACGGCCGTGATCCCGATTGCCGGCGACCAGGTGACCAACGACATCGCCATGGCGTTGCGCACTCCGACCCAGTACGCCGAGGAAATCAAGATCCGCTACGCCTGTGCCCTGGCGAAACTGGCCGGTGCCGGTGAAACCATCAAGGTGCCAAGCGTTGGCGACCGTCCACCGCGCGAACTGTCGCGCCAGGCCCTGGCCGAAGTCGTCGAGCCGCGTTACGACGAGCTGTTCACGCTGATCCAGGCCGAACTGCGTCGCAGCGGCTACGAAGACCTGATCCCGGCGGGCATCGTGCTGACCGGTGGTACGTCGAAGATGGAAGGCGCGGTCGAGCTGGCCGAAGAGATTTTCCACATGCCGGTGCGCCTGGGCGTGCCCCATGGCGTCAAGGGCCTGGATGACGTGGTGCGCAACCCGATCTATTCCACTGGCGTGGGCCTGTTGATGTATGGCCTGCAAAAGCAGTCCGACGGGATCTCGTTCTCAGGGATAGGCAGCCGCGACAGCTACAGCAGCGACGAGCCGAAGGCACCGCTGTTCGAGCGGCTGCAGGCTTGGGTAAAAGGTAATTTTTGACTGATTCAAGCTTCAAGCGCCGGGTTTCAGGCTCGGCGTGCAAGACGGCAATAAACGCAGTAGGCGAAAAAAACTAGAGAATGTAAGGAGAGGGAACATGTTCGAACTCGTAGACAACATCCCCGCTAGCCCGGTTATCAAAGTAATCGGTGTCGGCGGTGGCGGCGGCAACGCTGTCAACCACATGGTCAAGAGCAACATCGAAGGCGTCGAGTTCATCTGCGCCAACACCGATGCTCAAGCGCTGAAAAACATCGGCGCGCGGACCATCCTGCAACTGGGTACCGGCGTGACCAAGGGCCTGGGTGCTGGCGCGAATCCCGAGGTTGGCCGTCAGGCTGCCCTGGAAGACCGCGAGCGCATCGCTGAAGTCCTGGCCGGCACCAACATGGTGTTCATCACCACGGGCATGGGCGGCGGTACCGGTACCGGTGCAGCGCCGATCATTGCCGAAGTGGCCAAGGAAATGGGCATCCTCACCGTTGCGGTGGTGACCCGTCCGTTCCCGTTCGAAGGCCGCAAGCGCATGCAGATCGCCGACGAAGGCATCCGCGCGCTGAGCGAAAGCGTCGACTCGTTGATCACCATCCCCAACGAGAAGCTGCTGACCATCCTGGGCAAAGACGCCAGCCTGCTGTCGGCTTTCGCCAAGGCTGACGATGTACTGGCCGGTGCCGTTCGCGGTATCTCCGACATCATCAAGCGTCCAGGCATGATCAACGTCGACTTCGCCGACGTACGCACCGTGATGTCCGAAATGGGCATGGCAATGATGGGCACTGGCTGCGCCAGCGGTCCGAACCGTGCACGCGAAGCCACCGAAGCGGCCATTCGCAACCCATTGCTCGAAGATGTGAACCTGCAGGGCGCCCGCGGCATCCTGGTGAACATCACCGCCGGTCCGGACCTGTCCCTGGGCGAGTACTCCGACGTGGGTAGCATCATCGAGGCGTTCGCGTCCGACCACGCAATGGTCAAGGTCGGCACCGTGATCGATCCGGACATGCGTGACGAGTTGCACGTGACCGTGGTTGCCACTGGCCTGGGCGCGAAAATCGAGAAGCCGATGAAGGTGATCGACAACACCGTTCAGACTGCCATGGCCTCCCAGCCACAACAGCAACCAGCCGCTCGTCAGGAAGCACCAGCGGTGAACTACCGTGACCTGGACCGTCCGACCGTCATGCGCAACCAGGCCCAGGCCGGTGCTGCGACTGCCGCGAAGATGAATCCGCAAGACGATCTGGATTACCTGGACATCCCGGCATTCCTGCGTCGTCAGGCCGATTGATGGAATGTATCAGGGGTATACGGGTGATTGGTGTTCAGCAAAGGTCTGGTCTGCTATCATCGCCAGCCTTTGTTGATACCAGTTCGCAATTTGCGCTGAAGCGGCCCATGCCATGATTAAACAACGCACCCTGAAGAATATTATCCGTGCCACAGGTGTCGGCCTGCACTCCGGCGAGAAGGTCTACCTGACCCTCAAGCCCGCGCCTGTCGACACCGGCATTGTGTTTTGTCGTGCCGACCTCGACCCTGTGGTGCAGATTCCTGCTCGCGCGGAAAACGTTGGTGAAACCACTATGTCGACCACGCTGGTCAACGGTGACACCAAAGTGGACACGGTGGAGCATTTGCTCTCGGCCATGGCTGGCCTGGGCATCGATAACGCCTACGTCGAGCTCTCCGCGTCCGAAGTCCCGATCATGGATGGCAGTGCCGGACCCTTCGTATTCCTGATTCAATCGGCTGGCCTGGAAGAACAGGACGCGGCCAAGAAGTTCATCCGCATCCTGCGGGAAGTGACAGTGGAAGACGGCGACAAGCGCGCCACTTTCGTCCCTTTCGAAGGTTTCAAGGTGAGCTTCGAGATCGATTTCGATCACCCGGTTTTCCGTGACCGCACCCAGAGTGCAAGCGTGGATTTTTCCAGCACTTCGTTTGTAAAAGAAGTCAGCCGCGCCCGTACCTTTGGTTTCATGAGTGATATCGAGTACCTGCGCAAGCACAACCTCGCACTCGGCGGCAGTGTTGAAAACGCGATCGTGGTCGATTCCGATGGCGTGCTGAACGAAGACGGCCTTCGTTATGAAGACGAATTCGTCAAACACAAGATCCTCGATGCGATCGGCGACCTCTACCTGCTGGGCAACAGCCTGATTGGTGAGTTCAAGGGCTTCAAGTCCGGCCACGCACTGAACAACCAGCTGCTGCGCAAGTTGATTGAGCAGAAAGACGCTTGGGAAGTCGTGACGTTCGAAGACGCCAGCACCGCACCAATCTCTTACATGCGCCCTGTCGCGGCCGTGTAAGCAAAAAACCTCTCTAGTTTTTTAAAGGCTGCCTTTGGGTGGCCTTTTTTTATGCCCGGATTTCATGTGGGCTGCGAAAGGTTTTTGTGGCGAGGGAGCTTGCTCCCGCTGGACTGCGAAGCAGTCCTCAACCTGGTCTGCGGTGGG
>NZ_VDLV01000055.1:0-19047 GCF_013608025.1 Pseudomonas brassicacearum subsp. neoaurantiaca
CCTCGCCTAGGCTCGGCATGCCCTCACTCCGGCCTTGCTCCGTGGGCCCGCCGCGATGGGCCCTCCATGGCCCTGCGCGGCTACCTCGGCATCCATGCCGAGGTGCCCACTCCACAACGCCTGCGTTCAGCCATCGTGGTTAACGGGGCGCCCGAGATCAACGTCAACCACGAGGCGGCCCGATAGCCGACCTGGTTCATGGTGGGGATACCGCATTTCCCCTGTGGGAGCGGGCTTGCTCGCGAAGGCGGTTGCTCAGTCGATGAAGATGCTGGATGCTCCGACCCCTTCGCGGGTACGCCCGCTGCCACAGTGGGCTATGGTGTGCATGGATTTGGTCGCTGAAAATCCAACTGTGAGAGCGAGCCTGCTCGCGAAAGCAGTGGCTCGGCCGATGGAGATGTTGGCTCTGCAGGCCTCTTCGCGGGCAAGCCTACTCCCACAGGGGAAATGCGTTATCCCCACCAAAGCCAGGTCGGCCCTAAGGCCGCCTCACGGTGGATGTAGATTTCAGCGCCCCGTTAACCACGATGGCTGAACGCAGGTCTTGCGCAGTGGGCAACCCGGCATGGATGCCGGGTTAGCCGCGCAGGGCCATGGATGGCCCATCGCGGCGGGCTCACGGAGCAAGGCCGGAGTGCGGGCATGCCGAGCCTAGGCGAGGCACCGAGTGGTGGGGCAGAGCGTTTTTGGTTACTTTTGGCGCTCTTTCCAAAAGTGACCCGCCGTAAGGGCGGAACCATAATCAGCCGTTATCAAAGAAACGGATAAACACCCCAAACCCAAAATCATCCCGCCACCAACACCCGAATCGCCTCCAACCGCAACGCCGCCTTCTCCAGCATCGCCAACCCCTGCTCACGCTGCTGGCGCAAAGCTTCCAGCTCACTGTCCCGAACAGTAGGGTTCACCGCTTGCAGCGCGGTCAAACGTGCCAGTTCTTCCTCGGTATCAGCCGCCAGGCGACGTTGAGCCTCGGCCACGCGTTCGGCGTGACGCGGGGTGATCTTCTCTTCGCCGGCATTGATCCGCGGCGCGAGCTGGTCACGCTGGGCCTGGATGAACTTGTTGGCGCTGGCGCGAGGCACGCTTTCAAGCTGGTCGTTCAAGGTCTCGAACGAGACCCGGGCCGCCAGGTCGTTGCCGTTGGCGTCCAGCAGGCAGCGCAAGGCCGCTGGTGGCAAGTAGCGGCCCAGTTGCAGTGAGCGCGGGGCAACCACTTCGCTGACGTACAGCAGTTCCAGCAGCACGGTGCCGGGCTTGAGCGCCTTGTTCTTGATCAACGCCACGGCGGTGTTGCCCATGGAGCCGGACAGCACCAGGTCCATGCCGCCTTGCACCATCGGGTGCTCCCAGGTGATGAACTGCATGTCTTCGCGAGACAGCGCCTGGTTGCGGTCATAGGTGATGGTCACGCCTTCGTCGTCGCCCAGCGGGAAACTGGCGTCGAGCATTTTTTCGCTCGGCTTGAGGATCAGCGCGTTGTCGGAATGGTCCTCGCTGTCGATGCCGAAGGCGTCGAACAGGGTCTCCATGTAGATCGGCAGGGCGAATTGGTCGTCCTGTTCGAGGATCGCTTCGACCAGCGCGTCACCTTCACCTGCGCCTCCGGAATTGAGCTCCAGCAGGCGGTCGCGACCGGTATGCAGCTCGGCTTCCAGGCGCTCGCGCTCGGCGCGGGCCTCGTCGATCAGCGCTTGCCAGTCGCCATCGTCGGCTTCTTCCAGCAGTGGCAGCAGGCGCGGGCCGAACTGGTGTTGCAAGGCGTTGCCGGTCGGGCAGGTGTTGAGGAATGCGTTCAAGGCTTCGTGATACCACTGGAACAGCCGCGCCTGCGGGCTGGTTTCCAGGTAAGGCACGTGCAGCTCGATGGTGTGTTTCTGGCCGATCCGGTCCAGACGGCCGATCCGCTGCTCCAGCAGGTCCGGGTGCGACGGCAGGTCGAACAGGACCAGGTGATGAGCGAACTGGAAGTTGCGGCCTTCGCTGCCGATTTCCGAACAGATCAGCACTTGCGCACCGAACTCTTCATCAGCGAAGTAGGCGGCGGCGCGGTCACGCTCAAGGATGTTCATGCCTTCGTGGAATACCGTGGCCGGGATGCCGGAGCGCACGCGCAGGGCGTCCTCCAGGTCCATGGCGGTTTCCGCGTGGGCGCAGATCACCAGGACCTTGGTGCGCTTGAGCATCTTCAGTTGGTCGATCAGCCACTCGACGCGCGGGTCGAACTTCCACCAGCGCTCTTCTTCGCTGGCATCTGGCTGGGCCTGGAAGCTGACTTCCGGGTACAGCTCGGCGTGATCGCCCAGCGGCAGTTCCAGATATTCATCCGGGCACGGCAGTGGGTAGGCGTGCAGCTTGCGCTCGGGGAAGCCTTGTACGGCGGCGCGGGTGTTGCGGAACAGCACGCGGCCGGTGCCGTGGCGGTCCAGCAGCTCGCGAACCAGGCGGGCGCTGGCTTCGATGTCGCCATCGTTGACGGCGGTCAGCAGTGCTTCGCCTTCGTTACCCAGGAAGCCCTGGATGGTCTTGTGCGCTTCAGGCGACAGGCGACCTTTGTCGAGCAGCTCCTGGACGGCCTCGGCCACCGGACGATAGTTTTCGCTTTCGGCGCGGAAGGCCTGCAGATCATGGAAACGATTCGGGTCCAGCAGGCGCAGGCGGGCGAAGTGACTGTCCTGGCCGAGTTGCTCCGGGGTCGCGGTCAGCAGCAACACGCCAGGGATGGTTTCGGCCAACTGCTCCACCAGCGCATATTGCGGGCTGACGTGATCTTCGTGCCACACCAGGTGGTGGGCTTCGTCGACGACCATCAGATCCCAGCCCGCGGCAAACAGTGCGTCCTGGGCCTTCTCGTCTTCTACCAGCCATTCCAGTGCCACCAGCGCCAGTTGGGTGTCTTCGAACGGGTTGCTGGCATCACTTTCGATGAAACGCTCTTCGTCGAACAGCGCCACCTGCAGATTGAAGCGCCGGCGCATTTCCACCAGCCATTGGTGCTGGAGGTTCTCCGGCACCAGGATCAGGATGCGGTTGGCACGGCCGGAGAGCAGTTGCCGGTGAATGATCAGGCCGGCTTCGATGGTCTTGCCCAGGCCCACTTCGTCCGCCAGCAACACGCGTGGCGCGATGCGGTCGGCCACTTCGCGGGCGATGTGCAATTGATGGGCAATCGGCTGGGCACGGACGCCACCCAGGCCCCATAGCGGGGACTGCAATTGGCGGCTGGTGTGTTCCAGCGTGTGGTAGCGCAGGGAGAACCACGCCAGGGGATCGATCTGGCCGGCGAACAGGCGGTCGCTGGCCAGGCGGAACTGGATGAAGTTCGACAGTTGGGTTTCCGGCAGCGTGACGACTTCGTTCTGTGCGTTGAGGCCGTGATAGACCAGCAGCCCGTCGACGTCATCGACTTCGCGCACGGTCATTTTCCAGCCTTCGAAGTGAGTGATCACGTCACCCGGCGAAAACCGCACGCGAGTGAGGGGCGCATTCCGTAGCGCGTACTGGCGAGTGTCGCCAGTGGCCGGATAGAGCACGGTCAACAAGCGGCCGTCCTGTGCCAGAACGGTGCCTAAACCCAGCTCGGCTTCGCTGTCACTGATCCAGCGTTGCCCCGGTTGATACTGCTGCGCCATGCTGCCTGACTCCCGCCTTGAAAAAGCCGGCTATCTTAACGGAATGCTCCGTCAGACCAAAGGATTTACGCACGCATGCAGCCTTTGCGGCGACTTGTCCATCCAGTGATCCAAGGGAACTTAAGCGGGCTCGGTGATCAAACAAGCTTGTGTCCTGCCGGGGCGTAATGCCAACCAGGTCACAAGTTTCGGACCAGCGGTTCAAGCCGCACCCCCCTTGGCCGACAACCTGAAGACAGGAGACCTTTATGTTGCCACCCATGCTCCCTTTGAGCGCCGTACCCATCACCGCTCAACAGGATCCGGTTCGCCAGCGACCGGACATACCGCCCGTGGTCCCGGTGCAACAAAGCTCCAACGAAAGCACCATCGACCTGCAAAACCGTGACCCGGAAGAGGCTGCGCTGCTTTTGCGCGAGGAACAGCAGCGCCAGCAGGAGCGCAACCGGCGCCGCCGTGAAGCCGACGAGGATCCCGAGGAGCACCTGGCGGTGCCCGGTACGGAATTGAACGCCGATAACACCGTTCCGGTCGTCCCGCTGGTGGAAGGTGAATCGCGCCAGGGCTTGTGGGTCGATATCCAGATCTGATCCGGGCTTTGCCAATACGGCCGACAGCCCGCATCATGGGCGCATCCGCCATTACTGCATGATGCCGTACGCCATGAGCCAAGACGACAAGCTGATCGATTTCAGTGCCGAACGCGCCAAGCGCATTCATGACCTCAATGAAAAGCGCCTCAATGAAGTTCGCCAGGCGTTCGAACAGGCGATGCCTTTGGGCAAGCCGAAGAAAAAGCCGAAAAACAAACCGAAAAAGCGCTGACACCCCCTCGATCCATTGATGCAGATCAGTTATTTCCCCCTCTTCGCGCCCCGTTGCGGGCGTTATTGACGCCGGTCAATTTCCATCCGGGCCTGATTGGTTAACTTGAACCCATCGCAACAGGGACAAGACCAGGAGGCCAGTCATGTTTATCGATAATGTGGTGTTTGCCGGTGTACTGACGGTTGGCCTCATGTTCGTGTTTTTCGCAGGTTTCGGATTATTCATCTGGAAAGATGCTCACAAGCGCAAAAAGCCGTAGGTCTTTCCAGGGGCAACGAGCACGCAAGGCATTTTGGGCGACTTCGGTCGCCCTTTTTTTTGTGCGTGATTCTCCAGCCCGATACCCATCGACTGTGGGAGCGAGCTTGCTCGCGATAGCGGTATGTCTGCAGATGCATGTGGTTGACTGACCCACCGCCATCGCGAGCAAGCTCGCTCCCACAGATATCTGACGTCAGGGCATAAAAAAAAGGTGCGAACCGCAAGGAACGCACCTTTTTTGTGGGGCCGCTGGAATCAGCTACCCAAGGCCTTGGACGCCAGCCAGAACAGCCCGGCCGACAGGGCGACTGTCGCTGGCAGGGTCAACACCCAGGCCAGGAGGATGTTGCGCACCGTGCCACCTTGCAGGCCGCTCTTGTTGGCGACCATGGTGCCCGCCACGCCGGAAGACAGCACGTGTGTGGTGGAAACCGGGAGGCTGAAGACATTCGCCGCACCAATCATGCACGCGGTGGTGATTTGCGCCGACATGCCCTGGGCATAGGTCATGCCTTGCTTGCCGATCTTCTCGCCGATGGTCAGTACCACGCGCTTCCAACCGACCATGGTGCCCAGGCCGAGCGCCAGGGCAACCGCCAGGATCACCCAGAACGGGGCGTATTCGGTGGTAGCGGTCAGGTCCTTGCGCAGCTTGTTCAGGTCGTCTTTTTCACGGGCCGCGAGGTCTGGCAACTTGCCGACTTTCTTCGCCGTGTCGTCCAGGCAAAGCAGGTAGCGACGAACCTCGATGCGTCGTTCCGACGGCAGCGAGTGGTAGTCCGCCACGCCTTTGAGGGTATCGAGCAAGGCATTGATCGTCGGTTCGGTCTGTTGCGGATTGCAACGGAATTTTTCCGGCAGATCACCTGGAACGCTTTTGCCCAGCGCCAGGAACTCGCCGAGGGAGTCACTGTTGCGCGTGTAGAACTGGCTCAGGTGCAGGGTTGCATCACGAGTGCGCTCGATCTGGTAGGTGGTGCTGGTCAGGTCGAGTACGAACTGCGCCGGCACGATACCGATCAGCACCAGCATGATCAGGCCGATACCTTTTTGCCCATCGTTGGAACCGTGGACGAAGCTGACCGCCATGGCCGAGATCACCAATACCAGGCGATTCCAGAACGGCGGATGCTTCTTGTCGTCGATCTTGCGACGCTGCTCTGGCGTCTTGTGCATCTTCGACAGCGGACGCCACCATTTCAGGCCAACCAACACCAGGGCGGCGATGAGGAAGCCGGCCATGGGCGAGAACACCAGGGAAGCGCCGATATCGATCGCCTTCTGCCAGTTCACCCCGTCGGCCAACGGGATGTCGTTGATCAACGCGTTGGCCAGGCCCACGCCGAGGATCGAGCCGATCAGCGTGTGGGAGCTGGACGCTGGAATACCGAAGTACCAGGTGCCCAGGTTCCAGGTGATGGCCGCTGCGAGCAGCGAGAACACCATGGCCAGCCCGTGTCCGGTGTTCACATTGATCAGCAGTTCCACCGGCAGCAAGTGAACGATGGCATACGCCACCCCCACGCCGCCCAGCAGCACGCCGAGGAAATTGAACACACCGGAAAAGAACACCGCCAGGTGAGGCGGCATGGCTTTGGTGTAGATAACAGTGGCAACCGCGTTAGCGGTGTCATGAAAGCCGTTGATGAACTCGAAGGCGAGGACAAAAGCCAGGGCGAGCAAGAGGCTCACAAGCACCCAAGCATCCAGTCCGCTGAATAAATCGATCATGAAGGTTTTCTGACCCGGTCATAAGGGGGCGCGATTATGCCAGAAAACCTCGGTAATCGATGCATTGCCTGCTCATCGGTAACATTCTTCTACGAAATAATCGGGAGGAAACCGTGGGTGGCATGGTTTTGCCGGGGAGGTGCAACCCTTTGTTTACAAGGCAGAAAGCCCAGCGGATAAGCCTCTCCTTTGGGTGGGAAGGGGCTCGAAAATATGTATGAAATATCTGAAAGAGAGTCGGTCACGAACCCCCCAACCGGCGAAGGCGAAAATGACGGCCCGCTTTTGGCGGGCGCTTGACGACGGGGTCCGGTCAGGGTAGCGACCGGATACCGTCCACAGAAAACAACAAGCCCGGACGTTAGCTTTCTTCGGCCTTGAGTTCCTTTTCCATCTTCTGAAGTTCCTGGCTAAACGCCTGGTCTTGGACGGTGGCGCGTTTACGCCAAGGTTTGCGTTCCGGTTCAGGTTGCGCAGCGTAGGTGGTGATTTCCCCGCCGTAAACTTCCTTGTAACGTTGTTCCTGGCGCTCAAGTTCCGCGCGCAGTTCGTCTTTCGTCACAGTGTTACCTAATTATTTAATTGAATCTGGTGATACGCACTGCATGGAAACATGCAGACGGCCACGGCACCAGAGCTGACAGCTGACGTAGCATCAGGGCTTCGTGTTGTTGCCGATACAGGGGAAGCGGCCATGGGTGCTTCAGGCACCGGCAGGCGACACAACAGCGATAAACTGTCGTGCCTGCGGACGGTCAGGTCGATGGGCCTCGCCGTCACTGAAACGCATTATAGCGGTCCGTTGGAAGAACACTATCGGTAAAAATAAAACCGCTGGTTGTTTGTGTGAATCAATATTTGTGGGGACTAGTTGTGTCAACAGAGGTATTTCCCCAACTGTCGATATCCTGACGTCACTATTGCTGACAAGTTCAATTGTCGAGTGGGGGAGTTCCATTGCCGGCCGCTTCCGAAAGAGCTGCGCGAGTCAGTCGGAGCTCGGATTGATTCACACTCGATTGCGATTATCGATCGACGGTTCGATAATCGAACGGTCTCGGCGATCCGCCCTTGTCTGTCTGCCGGCCCGCCCGTTGTAATAGCCGATATTCCGCAGAGGATCCGACATGAACGACCAATTGCGCAACGCTTTCACTTCAGTCGCGCCGCCGATCGTTGCCTCGCCCGCCAAGCGGATCCAGGCGTTGACGGGCGATCCGGATTTCATGACGTCGCTGGCTCGCGGCCTGGCCGTGGTCCAGGCGTTCCAGGAGCGCAAGCGGCACCTGACCATCGCCCAGATCAGCCACCGCACGGAAATTCCCCGCGCCGCGGTCAGACGATGCCTGCATACCCTGATCAAGCTCGGCTACGCCACCACCGACGGACGTACCTACTCGTTGCTGCCCAAGGTGCTCACCCTGGGCCATGCCTATCTCTCGTCGACGCCGTTGGCCGTGTCCGCCCAGCCGTACCTGGACCGCATGAGCGAACAGCTGCACGAGGCTTGCAACATGGCGACGCTCGAAGGCGACGACATCCTCTACATCGCCCGGTCGGCCACCACCCAGCGGCTGATTTCCGTGGACTTGTCCGTGGGCGGCCGTTTGCCGGCGTATTGCACGTCGATGGGCAGGATCCTGCTGGCGGCCCTGGACGATGCGTCGTTGCGCGATTATCTGGACCACGCCGACCTGCAGGCCAAGACCAGCCGGACGCTGCACACGCCCGAGGCGTTGCTCGAATGCCTGCAACAGGTTCGGCAACAGGGCTGGTGCATCGTCGATCAGGAACTGGAGCAAGGCCTGCGTTCGATCGCCGTGCCGGTGTATGACGCATCGGGCCAGGTTGTCGCGGCGCTGAATGTCAGTACCCACGCGGGGCGGGTCAGCCGCAACGAGTTGGAGCAGCGCTTTCTGCCAGGCTTGCTGGGGGCGAGTCGAGACCTGAGTGCGCAGCTGTTCAGCTGAGTGTTCAGCTAAGTTGTTCGATAAACGCACAGAGTCGGCTGGGATGAATTGACGGTATTTGCCTGGTCTCATTAATGTCGCGCAGCGTCATCTGGCGTCTCTTGCGTGGAATAAAAATAAAATGAACCAGCCCCAGACTTCCGTAGGCACTTGCCTCGATGTGCAGTCCTTCATCAATGCTCAACCGATTTCGCGCTATCAGTGGCGCGTGGTCATTCTCTGTTTCCTGATTGTTTTTCTCGACGGCCTCGACACCGCGGCCATGGGCTTCATCGCGCCGGCCCTGTCCCAGGACTGGGGCATCGACCGGGCCAGCCTTGGACCGGTGATGAGTGCCGCGCTGATCGGCATGGTCTTCGGCGCGTTGGGTTCCGGGCCCCTGGCGGACCGCTTCGGGCGCAAGATCGTGCTGGTCGGGGCCGTCGCCCTGTTCGGCGCATTCAGCCTGGCTTCCGCCTACAGCACCAATGTCGACCAATTGCTGGTGCTGCGTTTCCTGACGGGCCTGGGCCTGGGCGCTGGCATGCCGAACGCGACGACGCTGCTCTCCGAGTACACGCCGGAGCGCAAGAAGTCGCTGCTGGTGACGAGCATGTTCTGTGGCTTCAACCTCGGCATGGCCGGCGGCGGGTTCATTTCCGCCAAGTTGATTCCGGCATTCGGCTGGCACAGCCTGTTGATGATCGGCGGAATCCTGCCGCTGATCCTGGCGGTGGTGCTGTTGTTCTGGTTGCCCGAGTCGGCGCGTTACCTGGTGGTGCGTAACCGTGGCACGGACAAAGTGCGCAAGACCTTGGCGCCGATCGACCCGCCGATCATTGCCCAGGCGTCCAGCTTCAGTGTGCCGGAACAGAAAACCGTGAAGGCGCGCAACGTGCTGGCAGTGATTTTCTCCGGCACCTACAGCGCTGGCACCTTGTTGTTGTGGCTGACGTATTTCATGGGGCTGGTGATTGTTTATCTCCTGACCAGTTGGTTGCCGACCTTGATGCGTGACAGTGGCGCGAGCATGGAGCAGGCCGCGTTTATCGGTGCATTGTTTCAGTTCGGCGGTGTCTTGAGCGCGGTCGGCGTGGGTTGGGCGATGGACCGGTTCAATCCGCACAAGGTCATCGGCATTTTCTATCTGATGGCCGGGTTGTTTGCCTACGCGGTGGGGCAGAGCCTAGGCAACATCACCTTACTCGCCACCCTGGTGTTGGTGGCCGGCATGTGCGTCAACGGCGCGCAATCGGCGATGCCTTCACTGGCGGCGCGCTTCTACCCGACCCAGGGCCGCGCCACCGGGGTTTCCTGGATGCTGGGCATCGGCCGGTTCGGGGCGATCCTTGGCGCCTGGATGGGCGCGACGTTGTTGGGCCTGGGCTGGAACTTCGAGCAAGTCCTGACAGCGCTGGTCATTCCTGCGGCCCTGGCGACCACTGCAGTGGTGATCAAGGGCATGGTCAGCCATGCGGATGCGACCTGAGCCAATGGCTTGACTCTATCTGTGGGCATACAGAGCAACTGTGGGAGCGAGCTTGCTCGCGATAGCGGTGGATCAGATAAGTATCAGTCACTGATATGTCGCTATCGCGAGCAAGCTCGCTCCCACAAGGATTTTCCGCGTCCCATAAAACGTTAGCCAAACAACAATCTGTTCGATAAACGAACACTCAGTCGATTATCGGATTGTTTTGCCGCCTTCCCGAAGCTTAATCTTCAGTCACTCCGGCGCTTAACCTCGCGCCTTTTTCTTCACGTCGGTCTACTGGAAAAACGGGAGCCTGCCCCATGGCTGAAATCCTTTCGCTGCACGACGCGGTGAAGCAATTCGTCAACGACGGCGATACCGTCGCGCTCGAAGGCTTCACGCACCTGATTCCTACGGCGGCGGGTCATGAAATCATTCGCCAGGGCAAGAAAGACCTGACCCTGGTGCGCATGACACCTGACCTGATCTACGACCAGTTGATCGGCGCCGGTTGTGCTCGCAAATTGATTTTCTCCTGGGGCGGCAATCCCGGCGTTGGGTCTCTGCACCGCCTGCGCGATGCCGTGGAAAAACAATGGCCGCACCCGCTGGAGATCGAAGAACACAGCCACGCTGACCTGGCCAATGCCTACGTCGCCGGCGCCTCCGGCCTACCGTTCGCGGTACTGCGAGCCTACGCGGGCTCCGACCTGCCGAAGGTCAACCCGCTGATCAAGAGCGTGACGTGTCCCTTCACCGGTGAAGTCCTGGCCGCCGTGCCTTCGGTGCGCCCGGACGTAACAGTGATCCACGCCCAGAAAGCCGACCGCAAGGGCAATGTACTGCTGTGGGGCATCCTCGGCGTTCAGAAAGAAGCCGCCCTGGCGGCCAAGCGCTGCATCGTCACCGTAGAAGAAATCGTCGACGACCTGAACGCGCCGATGAACGCCTGCGTGCTGCCGACCTGGGCGTTGAGCGCCGTGTGCCACGTCCCTGGCGGCGCGCATCCGTCCTACGCCCACGGCTACACCGAGCGTGATAACCGTTTCTACCAGGCGTGGGATCCTATCGCCCGGGACCGTGAGACGTTTACCGCATGGATCAACGAATACATCCACGGCACCCGGGACTTCAGTGAGTTCCAGGCCCGGCTGGCAGCCGCTTCGCAGGTGAAAGCATGAACTACTCCACCAACGAAATGATGACCGTCGCCGCGGCGCGGCGCTTGAAGAACAATGCCGTGTGCTTCGTCGGCATCGGCCTGCCGTCGAAAGCGGCCAATCTGGCGCGGCTGACCTCGTCGCCCGATGTCGTGCTGATCTACGAATCCGGCCCGATCGGTGCCAAGCCCAGCGTTCTGCCGCTGTCCATCGGCGACGGGGAGCTGGCGGAAACCGCAGACACTGTCGTCCCGACCGGTGAGATTTTTCGCTACTGGCTGCAGGGCGGACGTATCGACGTCGGTTTCCTCGGCGCGGCCCAGGTCGACCGTTTCGGCAACATCAACACCACGGTAGTGGGCGACTACCATCAACCGAAAGTCCGCCTGCCGGGTGCCGGTGGCGCGCCGGAAATCGCCGGTTCGGCCAAGAGCGTGTTGATCATCCTCAAGCAGTCGGCGCGTTCGTTTGTCGACAAGCTGGATTTCATTACCTCGGTCGGTCACGGCGAAGGTGGCGATTCGCGCAAGCGCCTGGGCCTGCCGGGCGCCGGTCCCGTGGGCATCATCACCGACTTGTGCATCATGGAGCCGGAAGCCGGCAGCCATGAATTCGTGGTCACCGCATTGCACCCCGGCGTGACCCGCGAGCAAGTCATCGCGGCCACCGGGTGGGCGATCCGCTTCGCCGACCAGGTGCAAACCACCGCCGAACCGACCGAGGTGGAGCTGCGCGCACTGCGCGACCTGGAAGCTCGCACTGCGGCGGCCCACGGCCAGGCACCGGGAGAAGCCTGATGCGCGACGTGTATATCTGTGATGCGATTCGAACCCCCATCGGCCGGTTTGGCGGCGGTTTGTCCGCCGTGCGCGCCGATGACCTGGCGGCCGTGCCGATCAAGGCGCTGATGGAGCGCAACCCATCGGTGGACTGGAGCGCCGTGGACGAAGTGTTCCTCGGCTGCGCCAACCAGGCCGGCGAAGACAACCGCAACGTTGCGCGCATGGCGCTGCTGTTGGCGGGCCTGCCGGAGAGTATTCCCGGCGTGACCCTCAACCGCCTCTGCGCTTCGGGCATGGACGCCATCGGGACCGCGTTCCGCGCCATCGCCAGTGGCGAGATGGAACTGGCGATTGCCGGCGGTGTGGAATCGATGTCCCGCGCGCCGTTCGTGATGGGCAAGGCCGACGCGGCGTTTTCCCGCAACATGAAACTGGAAGACACCACCATCGGCTGGCGTTTCATCAACCCGTTGATGAAAGCCCAGTACGGCGTGGATGCGATGCCGCAGACCGCTGATAACGTGGCGGATGATTACGCGGTGTCCCGCGCCGACCAGGACGCTTTCGCCTTGCGCAGCCAGCAACGCACGGCGGCAGCCCAGGCGGCCGGCTTTTTCGCTGAAGAAATCGTGCCGGTGCGCATCGCCCATAAAAAAGGCGAAACCGTGGTCGAGCAGGACGAGCATCCGCGCGCCGACACGACGCTGGAAACCCTGGGCAAACTGAAACCGGTCAATGGCCCTGACAAGACGGTCACCGCTGGCAACGCTTCGGGTGTCAATGACGGCGCCGCCGCGTTGATTCTGGCGTCGGCCGAAGCAGTGAAAAAACATGGCCTGACGCCCCGCGGAAAAGTGCTGGGCATGGCCAGCGCCGGCGTCGCACCACGGGTAATGGGCATCGGCCCGGTGCCGGCGGTGCGCAAACTCACCGAACGCCTGGGATTGGCCGTCGCGGATTTTGATGTGATCGAGCTTAACGAAGCCTTCGCCAGCCAAGGTTTGGCGGTATTGCGTGACTTGGGATTGGCGGACGATGCGCCGCAAGTCAACCCGAACGGTGGCGCCATTGCCTTGGGTCACCCGCTGGGCATGAGCGGCGCACGGTTGGTGATGACAGCGCTGCATCACCTGGAAAAAACGGGCGGCAAGAAAGGCTTGGCGACCATGTGTGTCGGCGTCGGCCAAGGTCTGGCGCTGGCGATCGAACGCGTCTGATGCGTCGCTCTACTAATAAGAAATCGAGGAATGCTTCATGACTGACAAGCCTGGTTATCGTCGCCCTCAAGCGGGCACCCAGCCGGAGTATCTGCACCCGCCGTATCAGTCCACCAATCTGCGCTCGCCGTCCAAGCCACTGGTGTATCTGCCTCACTCGCTGTCGGAAATTACCGGCCCGACTGTAGGCGCTGATCGTATCCAAGAGAAGGACCACGACCTGACCGCCCAGCATGCCGGCGAGCCGTTGGGTGAACGAATCATCATTCACGGGCGCGTGCTGGATGAGCACGGTGAGCCGGTGCCGGGCATCCTCGTAGAGATCTGGCAGGCCAACGCCGCCGGTCGCTACAACCATGATCGTGACGACCACGACGCGCCGCTGGACCCGAACTTCACCGGCACCGGCCGCACCGTCACCGACGCCGACGGTTGGTATCAGTTCCAGACCATCAAGCCCGGCGCCTATCCGTGGGGTAACCACCACAACGCGTGGCGCCCGGCGCATATCCATTTCTCACTGTTCGGGCCGAGTATTCTGACGCGCCTGGTGACGCAGATGTATTTTCCGGGCGACCCGTTGCTGGAATACGACCCGATCTACAACTGCGTGCCGGACACAAGTGCCAAGGAACGCCTGATCGCCCGTTTCGACCTGGAAAAAACCGTCCCTCACTACGCCCTCGGTTATCGTTGGGACATCGTCTTGCGCGGCCGCGATGCCACGCCGATGGAGAAATAAGATGACGCTCAACGCCACTACGTCCCACACCGTCGGGCCTTACTACCACATCGGCCTGACGTGGCTGAACCGCGAAAACCTGACCGTTGCACAGACACTCGGCCAGCGCGTGGCGATCACCGGGCAGGTGGTCGATGGCAACGGTCAATTCGTCAACGACGCGATGCTGGAAGTCTGGCAGGCCAACGCCGCCGGCAAGTACGCCCATCCGGAAGACGACCAAGACAAACCTCTGGACCCGCACTTCGAAGGCTTCGGCCGGGTGCCGGTGGATGCCGAAGGGCGCTTCCGTTTCACCACCATCAAGCCGGGCACTGTGCCGGGGCTGGGGGGAACGACCCAAGCGCCGCATCTGGTCGTGCTGGTGTTTGCTCGCGGGCTGGTCAAGCATTTGCTGACACGTATCTACTTTGACGGCGAACCGGCCAACGAAGCTGATCCGCTGCTGGCCTGTGTCCCCGAGGAGCGTCGCGGCACCCTTGTCGCCAAGGCCGATGCGTCTGGCGTGTATCAGTGGAACGTGATCCTGCAGGGCACCGATGCCGAGACGGTGTTCTTCGATTACTGACTGAACCCCTGTGGCAAGGGAGCAAGCTCCCTTGCCACAGGGATGATGCAACCCTGTGGGAGCGAGCTTGCTCGCGATGGCGGCAGTACAGGCGCTGCTGCTTGAAAGCCTGTTTGTGGAACGGGACTGTTACGAAGTGTGTCTAGACTTCGTTAAAGTCCCCAACGAGTGATTAGCCCATGACCACCCCAACCAGCCACTACACCGGTGAGGAGCGCAGCAAGCGCATCTTCGCCATCGTCGGTGCCTCATCCGGCAACCTGGTCGAATGGTTCGACTTCTACGTCTATGCGTTCTGCGCGATCTATTTCGCGCCGGCGTTCTTCCCGTCGGACAACCCCACCGTGCAACTGGTCAACACGGCCGGTGTGTTCGCCGCCGGCTTCCTGATGCGACCCATCGGCGGCTGGATCTTCGGTCGGGTGGCGGACCGCCACGGGCGCAAGAATTCGATGATGATCTCGGTGCTGATGATGTGCTTCGGCTCGTTGCTCATCGCCTGCCTGCCCACCTACAAGGACATCGGTGTCTGGGCACCGCTGTTGCTGTTATTCGCCCGCCTGCTGCAAGGCCTGTCGGTGGGCGGCGAATACGGCACCACCGCCACCTACATGAGCGAAGTCGCCTTGAAAGGCCAGCGCGGCTTCTTTGCGTCTTTCCAGTACGTGACGTTGATCGGCGGACAACTGCTGGCGGTGTCGCTGGTGGTGATCCTGCAGCAGTTTCTCAACGAGGATGAACTGCGTGCCTACGGCTGGCGGATTCCGTTTGTGGTGGGCGCGATAGCGGCAGTGATTTCCCTATTCCTGCGCCGTTCGCTGAAGGAAACCAGCAGCAAGGAAATGCGCGAAAACAAGGACGCCGGCAGTATCGCCGCGCTGTTTCGCAGCCACAAGGCGGCGTTCATTACTGTGCTGGGCTACACCGCTGGCGGGTCGCTGATTTTCTACACCTTCACCACCTACATGCAGAAATACCTGGTGAACACCGCCGGCCTGCATGCCAAGACCGCCAGCTACATCATGACCGGCGCGCTGTTCCTCTATATGTGCATGCAGCCGCTGTTCGGCATGCTGGCGGACAAGATCGGCCGACGGAATTCCATGCTCTGGTTCGGCGGTTTGGGTGCCTTGTGTACCGTGCCGATCCTGTTGACCCTAAAAAGCATCAGCAGCCCGTTCCTGGCATTTGTCCTGATTACCTTGGCGCTGGCGATCGTCAGTTTCTACACCTCCATCAGCGGCCTGGTGAAAGCTGAAATGTTTCCACCCGAAGTGCGGGCGCTGGGGGTAGGGTTGGCCTACGCGGTGGCCAATGCGATTTTTGGCGGTTCGGCCGAATACGTCGCCTTGAGCCTGAAGGCCCAGGGCATGGAAAACGCCTTTTATTGGTATGTCACGGTGATGATGGTGGTGGCGTTCCTGTTCAGCCTGCGCCTGCCCAAGCAACCGGCGTATTTGCACCATGACCTTTGAGGCATCCATTTTCCCAAGGACTGTTTATGAGCGAACGACCGGGCAATCAGCTGTTCGATGCCTACTTCACCGCCCGCGACATGCGCGAGGTGTTCTGCGATGCGGGGCGGGTCCAGGCCATGCTGGACGTCGAGGCCGCATTGGCCCGGGCCGAGGCGCGAGTAGGGCTGATTCCCCAGGAGGCGGTGGCGCCGATCGAGAACGCCTGCCGTGCCCAGCTATACGATTTCTCTGCGTTGAGCGAAGCGATTGCCAGTGCCGGCAACTCGGCGATCCCGCTGGTGAAGGCGCTGGGCAAGCGCATCGCCACCGACAGCGCCGAGGCTGAACGCTACGTCCACTTGGGCGCCACCAGCCAGGACGTGATGGACAGTGGATTGGTGCTGCAACTGCGCCAGGCGCTGGGCTTGATCGAGGAAGAGTTGGCGCAATTGGCCGTCACCCTGGCCCGACAAGCCGAGCGCTACGCCGCCACGCCACTGGCCGGGCGCACCTGGCTGCAACACGCCACGCCAGTAACGCTGGGCATGAAGATCGCCGGTTGGCTGGGGGCCGTCACTCGCAGTCGCCAACGCTTGCGCGAACTCAAGCCGCGCTTGCTGGTGCTGCAGTTCGGCGGCGCCTCCGGGACGCTCGCGGCCTTGGGCGAGCACGCGCTGCCAGTCGCAGAAGCGTTGGCCGCCGAGCTGCAACTGAGCCTGCCCGAGCAACCGTGGCACACCCAGCGCGATCGCTTGGTGGAGTTCGGCGCGGTGCTGGGGCTGATCGCCGGCAGCCTGGGGAAGTTGGGGCGCGATATGAGTTTATTGATGCAGACCGAGGCCGGCGAAGCGTTCGAACCTTCGGCGCCGGGCAAGGGCGGCTCATCCACCATGCCGCACAAGCGCAACCCGGTGGGCGCGGCGGTGCTGATCGGCGCGGCAACGCGGGTGCCAGGCCTGTTGTCGACGCTGTTCAGCGCCATGCCCCAGGAACACGAGCGCAGCCTGGGCCTGTGGCACGCCGAATGGGAAACCCTGCCGGAGATCTGCTGCCTGGTCTCCGGTGCCTTGCAACAGGCGCGGCTGTTGGCCGAAGGGCTGGAAGTGGACGCGACGCGCATGGCCCGCAACCTGGAACTGACCCAAGGCTTGGTGCTGGCGGAAGCGGTGAGCATCGTCCTGGCCCAGCGGGTAGGGCGCGACACCGCGCATCACTTGCTCGAACAATGCTGCAAGCGCGCCGTGGCCGAACAGCGGCATCTGCGCGATGTATTGGGGGACGAACCCCAGGTCACCGCGCAATTAACCACGAGTGAAATCGATCATCTGCTCGACCCGGCCCACTACCTCGGCCAGGCCCAGACCTGGGTCGCCCGGGCCGTGGCCGAACACCTTGCCTTGAATGCCTGAAAGGAGATTGTTGTGGGATTCGTCAAACTCGCCGAGGGCGATCTGAACTACCGATTCGACGGGCCGCAAGATGCCCCGGTGCTGGTGCTTTCCAACTCCCTGGGCACTGACTTGCAGATGTGGGACGAGCAGGTCCCGGCCTTCAGCGAGCACTTTCGGGTACTGCGTTTCGACACCCGCGGCCACGGTCAATCGCTGGTGACCGAAGGTCCCTACACCATCGAACAACTGGGCCGCGATGTGCTGGCGATGCTTGATCAGTTGAACATCGGCAAGGTGCATTTCTGCGGCTTGTCCATGGGTGGGTTGATCGGCCAGTGGCTGGGAATCAACGCCGGCGAACGCCTGCACAAACTGGTGGTGTGCAACACCGCCGCCAAGATCGGCGATCCATCGATGTGGAACCCGCGCATCGAAACCGTGCTGCGTGACGGTAAGGCGGCAATGGTGGCGTTGCGTGATGCCTCGATTGCCCGTTGGTTTACCCCGGACTTTGCCGAGGCCCAGCCTGCAAAGGCAAAAAAAATAACCGACATGCTGGCGGCGACCTCGCCCCAGGGTTATGCGGCCAACTGCGCGGCGGTTCGCGATGCCGATTTCCGCGAGCAGTTGGCGTCGATTCGCGTGCCGCTGCTGGTGATCGCCGGCACCGAAGATGCCGTGACGCCGCCGTCGGGCGGGCACTTTATCCAGGAGCGCGTCAGTGGCGCCGAGTACGCCGAGTTCCATGCCGCGCACCTGTCCAACGTCCAGGCTGGCGCTGCGTTCAGCGCACGGGTCCTGGATTTCCTGCTTGATTCCGGCCGGGCCTGAGGAGTTTTTTTGTGGACGAGAAACAACGTTACGACGAAGGCATGCAAGTGCGCCGCGCGGTGCTGGGCGATGCCCACGTCGATCGCAGCCTCAACGCCCTGACCGAATTCAACAGTGAATTCCAAGAGATGATCACCCGTCACGCCTGGGGCGACATCTGGACCCGCCCAGGCCTGCCGCGCCATACGCGCAGCCTGATCACCATCGCCATGTTGATCGGCATGAACCGCAACGAAGAACTCAAGCTGCACCTGCGCGCCGCCGCCAACAATGGCGTGAGCCGCAGCGAGATCAAGGAAGTGATCATGCAGAGCGCCATCTACTGCGGCATCCCGGCAGCCAACGCCACCTTCCACCTAGCCGAATCGGTCTGGGATGAGCTGGGCGTCGAATCGCGGGGTTGAGACTTACCCCGATTCCGGCGGGAGCGAACGCTGTTCACTAAAGCTCATGTAAACACCCGTGGCGAGGGAGCTTGCTCCCGCTCGGCTGCGAAGCAGCCGTAAAACCGGCCAATACGGTGTATCTGAAGCTCCGCATTCGCCAGTTTTGGGGCCGCTTCGCGACCCAGCGGGAGCAAGCTCCCTCGCCACGGGGCCATCATTTTTCTTAAGTGAACAGCATTACCCTGTGGGAGCGAGCCTGCTCCGGGCGGCGGTCCGACGAAGACGGTAGTACAGCCTTCATCCATGCTTGGCTTTTACAACAAGCTGATCGGATAGCTGACAATCAACCGATTCTCATCGAACTCATTGGTGCTGAAGTCCCGGCGCATCGTCGAGTTACGCCACTTCACATTCAGGCTCTTCAGTGCGCCGCTCTGTACGGTGTAGGCCAGCTCACTTTCACGACCCCATTCCTTGCCGTCATCCACCGTGGCGGTGTGTACGTTGTCACCGCTGATGTAGCGGTTCATCAAAGTCAGGCCGGGAACACCGACAGCGGCGAAGTTGAAGTCATGGCGCACTTGCCAGGATTTTTCCTTGGCGTTGTCGTAGCTGGAGTTGTAGCTATCGTTCGC
>NZ_VDLV01000055.1:19057-19372 GCF_013608025.1 Pseudomonas brassicacearum subsp. neoaurantiaca
ATAGAAGGTGTTGCCGCCGTATTTGGCGGAAAGCATGGCGAATGCGGTTTTGTTGTCGAGGTCTCCGGCGAGTGCGCTGCCGTCTTCCTTGCCGGTGAAGTAACCGAGGTTGGCGCCCAGGGTCCAGTCGCCAATCGGTTGGCTGTGGGTCAGGTTGAAATACTGTTGCTGGTAGATATCGGACAGTTCCGCGTACCAGACGCCAACCTGGGTGCGTTTTTCGTTGAAGGCGTATTCGCCGCCACCGAAGTTGAAACGGTCGGAGGTGAAGGCACCGCGGCCGTTCATCGACATGTCTTCCATGCTCGCGTCGTT
>NZ_VDLV01000055.1:19382-24873 GCF_013608025.1 Pseudomonas brassicacearum subsp. neoaurantiaca
ACACCAAATGCGGCAGCCACAGCGAAATGGCAGGCACGTAAGTCACCAACATCAGCACCACGAACAGCATGGCGTAGAACGGCAGCAGGGCCTTGACGGTGCTTTCGATGCTGACCTTGCCGATGGCGGAGCCGACGAACAACACCGCACCCACCGGTGGCGTGATCAGGCCGATACCCAGGTTCACCAGCATGATCATGCCGAACTGCACCGGGTCCACGCCGATGCCGACGATGACCGGCATCAGGATCGGCGTGAGGATCAGGATCAGCGGCGCCATGTCCATCACGGTGCCCAGCAGCAGCAACATCACGTTGATGCACATCAGGATCACGTAGCGGTTGTCCGACAGGGTCAGGAACGCGGTGGTGATCTTCGCCGGGATTTCCATCAGCGTCATGATGTAGCCGAAGCTGGCGGCGAAGCCGATCAGGATCATCACGATGGAGATGGTGCGCACCGTGCGGTGCATCAGTTTCGGCAACTCGCTCCACTTGTAGTCGCGATAGATGCACATGGTCACGAAGAACGCCCACACCACGGCAATCGCGGCCGATTCGGTGGCGGTGAACACACCCGAGAGAATGCCGCCAAGGATGATGAACAGGGTCATCATGCCCCACATGGCTTCCTTGCAGATCTTCAGCGCTTCCTTGAGCGGAATCACTTCGCCCTTGGGGTAATTGCGTTTTTTCGCGAAGACCAGGCACAGCGCCATCAGGCAGAGGTTCATCATGACGCCGGGGACGATGCCGGCCATGAACAGCGAACCGATCGACACGGTGCCGCCCGCGGCCAGCGAGTACAGCACCGCGTTGTGGCTTGGCGGTGTCAGCAGCGCTTGCACCGAACCACTGACGGTGACGGCGGTGGCGTAATCACGCGGGTAACCGCGACGTGTCATTTCCGGAATCAGCACCGAACCGACCGAGGCCGTGTCGGCCACCGAGGAACCGGAGATCGCGCCGAAGAAACTCGACGCCACGAGGTTGACCAAGGACAGGCCACCACGGACGAAACCGACCAGCACGCTGGCGAAGGCTACCAGTCGGCGGGACATGCCGCCTTCGGCCATGATCGCGCCGGCCAAGACGAAGAACGGAATGGCCAGCAGAGAGAATTTGTTCACCCCGCCCGCCACCTGGATCATCATGGCCTGGAACGGGATATCGATCCACCACGCCCCGATCAAGGCGGCGGCGCCCAATGCGTAGGCGACCGGCATACCGATCAGGATCAACAGCAAAAAACTGCCCAGCAGAATCAGAGCGTCCATTAAGCGGCACCTTCGTTTTCTTCAACCAGGTCGAACTGCACGACCCGACGCTGGCTTTGATCACCCAGCAAGAGTTTTTCCAAGACAAAAATCAGCGTCAGGAAGCCACCGACCGGGATCGGCATGTACGTGATGCCGACGCGCAGGGTAGGGATGGCGCTTATGAATTGGTTCCAGGTGGTCATGCACAGCTTGGCGCCCCAGACGGTCATGAATATGCACACCGCCGCCATCAATAACTGGGTGAAAATCGACGCCGCGGTTCGCCATTCAGATGGCAAACGGCTGGTGACCATGTCCACGGCCATGTGCGATCCGGAACGGTAGCTGGAGGCAGCACCGATGAAGGTAAACACCATCATCAGCAGGATGGCGGTGGGTTCCGGCCAGCTGGCGCCCGAGCCCAATACGTAGCGGGCAAACACACCCCAGGGAATCATCAGGGAAACTGCCAGGACAGACAGGCCGGCGACCCAGATGCAAGTCATGTAAATCTTGTCGTTGATACGCAGCAGCAAATTCTTCATCGGGTTCCACCGTAACTGGGCGCACCTTCAACCGCAGGCGCGCCCAGCCGTGTCATGAGTACAGATTGAGGGACCTTACTTGACGGCTTCGATACGCTTGATCAGGTCGGCATACGGCGCGCCGTATTTGGCCCGGACCGGCGCGGTGGCGTCGTAGAAGGGCTTCTTGTCGACCGTGATGAACTCAACGCCAGCGGCCTTGAGTTTTTCTTCACTGGCGGCGGACTTCTTGTCCCACAGATCCCGTTCTTCAGCCTGGGCCGCCTTGGCGGCTTTTTTCACCATGTCCTGCTGTTCCGGCGTGAGCTTGTTCCAAGTGATTTTCGACATCACGATTGGCTCGGGCAGGATCAGGTGACCGGTCAGGCTGTAGTACTTGGCGTTCTGGTAGTGGTTGTGTTCGAGCAGGGTCGGCGGGTTGTTTTCCGCGCCGTCGATCACGCCGGTCTGCAGGGCGCTGAAGATTTCGCCGGTATCCATGGCGATGCCGTTGGCGCCCATGGCATTCATCATCTCGATGAACATCGGGTTGCCTTGGACACGGATTTTCATGCCCTTCAGATCTTCGAGCTTGCGCACGGGGTTCTTGGTGTAAATGTTGCGCGTACCACCGTCCATCCACGCCAGGGCCACCAGGCCGAATTCGGAGTTGGTGATCCGGTCGAGGATCGCATCGCCGACTTCACCGTCGATGACAGCGCGCATGTGCGCCTGGTCGCGGAAAATGAACGGCATGTTGAACACGTTCACGTCAGGCACCACAGGGCCGACGATGCCCAGGCTGACGCGGGACATCTGGATCGCGCCGGCTTGCATCTGCTCTATGACTTCTTTTTCAGACCCCAGTACGCCCCCTGGGAAGTACTTGAACTTCAGTTCGCCCTTGCTCTCCTTTTCCAGGGTTTTACCCATGGATTCCTCGGCGACCACGGTCGGGTAGCCCTTGGGGTGGATGTCGGCGATCTTCATGGTGAGTTCGGCGTGCGCCGCCTGTGCCAGAAAGGCCAGGGGGAGCGCTGCGATCAGAAGCGTACGTTTGAAATTCATGGTCAATCTCCAGTCTTGTTGTTTTTTTTATGGCTCATCCAGTGAAGCGGTGCAGCAGATCAATTCGCGGAGTGTTTCGGTCCTCCGAAAGCAGGTTCAGCCAGGCCCTTGACGCCGGGGGTCAGCGCGAACACGCCACCGGCCAGGGATTGCGGGTCGTTGTCGTCACCCGGACGAATCGAGGTCACGAAAAGGGTGTCCAGCTGGCTGCCGCCAAAGGCGCACATGGTCGGTTTTTTCACCGGCACTTCCAGGGAGCGGTCGAGACGTCCGTCCGGGGTGAAACGGTGAATCAGCCCGGCATCGTTGGCGCAGATCCAATAGCAACCGTCAGCGTCCACCGCCGCGCCATCCGGGCGACCAGCCAAGGGCATCATGTCGACGAACAAGCGCCGGTTGGACGGGGTGCCACTGTCTATGTCGTAGTCGAAGGCCCAGATCTGCTGGATCAACGGGTGCGAATCAGAGAGGTACATCGTCCTTCCGTCCGGGCTGAAGCCCAGGCCGTTGGGCACGATGAAACCGCTCAGTTGCGCCTCGACCGGGCTGCGTTGCCCGGCTTCATGACGGTACATCCGGCCTTCGTCGGCGTTGGCGCCCATGTTCAGCACCATGCTGCCGGCCCAGAAACGGCCCTGGCGATCGCAACGGCCATCGTTGAGGCGCATGTCGGCGCGGCTGTGTTCGACGCTGGCGCAGAGTTCACTGTCCAGGCTGCCGTCGTCATGGGGGTGCAGGCGGAAGAAACCGCTCTCCATGCCCGCGACCCAACCGCCGTCCTGGTGACGGGCGATACAGGCGAGCATTTCGGGCGCTTCCCAGCCCTGGATTTTTCCGCTGCTGGCATTCCAGCGTTGCAGGCCGCCGCTGGGGATGTTCACCCAATACAGGGCGTTTTCCTCGGGGACCCACACCGGGCTTTCCCCGACGGCGTTGCGTGCGTCGACAATCAATTCGGCTTGCATGGTGATTCCTTGGTTCGTTTGTATCCCATGAACAACAGGCGAATCAGTCGTCGAACGGGCCGGCCGCTACAAAGGCGCCACCCTGGTAGATCATGGCCGGGTCATCGGCGGCCGGCATTGGCTGCGCCTCGACCTTGGCGCGGAAGACTTCCGACGTGTCCTTGGGCTTGTAGCCCAGGTGCGCGGCGTGGCTGTTGTCCCACCAGACATCACGGTTGGCGGAGACGCCGTAGACGATGGTGTGGCCGACTTTCGGGGTGTAGAGCGAGCATTCGATCAGTTGAGTGAGATCGTCGAAGCTCAGCCAGGTGCTCATCATCCGGCGGTTCTGCGGTTCAGGGAACGACGAACCGATGCGGATGCTCACGGTCTCGATGCCGTAGCGATCGAAGTAGAAATTGGCGACGTCTTCGCCGTAGGACTTGGACAGGCCGTAGTTGCCATCCGGACGACGAAGGCAATGGGCGTCGAGGGTTTCGTCCTGTTTGTAGAAACCGATGACGTGGTTGGAGCTGGCGAAGATCACGCGTTTGACACCGTGCTTGCGCGCGGCTTCGTAGATGTGGAACACGCCGCTGATGTTGGGGCCGAGGATTTCTTCGAACGGACGCTCAACCGATACCCCGCCAAAATGCAGAATGGCATCGACACCTTCCACCAGTTGATGCACGGCCTGCTTATCAGCCAGGTCGCACGGCACCACTTCCTCGCTTTCATCGATGGCCGGGGCCATGTTGGCGATGTCCGACAGGCGAATATGGCGGGCATAAGGCTTGAGGCGTTCGCGCAAGACTTTGCCAAGGCCGCCGGCGGCACCGGTCAACAGCAGGCGATTGAAGGGATGGCGAATCTGTGTCGTGGTCATGGCATTACCTGAGCAAACAGTGAGAGGTACAGTTGTTATAAGTTGTCGTACGACCGAGAGGGAATATCCTTATCCTTCCGCTACCTTGTCAACGTTTGATCGACGAACCGCTCTAGGTCGGCATCCTTGCCGGGCTCGCCATGGCGCTGGCAGGCGCACATGGCAAGGGTTCCATGGGGTGTTACAGGAGCGAAATCGGATAGCTGATGAAGATGCGGTTCTCGTCGAATTCGTTAGTGCTGAAGTCGCGACGAATCGAAGCGTTACGCCATTTCACGTTGAGGCTTTTCAACGCGCCGCTCTGCACGGTATAGGCCAGTTCGGTTTCGCGGCCCCATTCCTTGCCGTCATCGACCGTGGCGGTGTGCACATTGTCACCGCTGATGTAGCGGTTCATCAGGGTCAGGCCGGGAACACCGACAGCCGCGAAGTTGAAGTCGTGGCGCACTTGCCAGGATTTTTCCTTGGCGTTGTCGTAGCTGGAGTTGTAGCTATCGTTCGCCAGGGTGCCGCCGCTGGTGCCGTTGACGCGCATCCAGGCATCGTCGCCGCCGACTTTCTGCAGGCCGACGTAGAAGGTGTTGCCGCCGTATTTGGCGGAAAGCATGGCGAATGCGGTTTTGTTGTCCAGGTCGCCGGCCAGTGCGCTGCCGTCTTCCTTGCCGGTGAAGTAACCGAGGTTGGCGCCCAAGGTCCAGTCGCCGATCGGCTGGCTGTGGGTCAGGTTGAAATACTGTTGCTGGTAGATGTCGGACAGTTCCGCGTACCAGACGCCAACCTGGGTGCGTTTTTCGTTGAAGGCGTATTCGCC
>NZ_VDLV01000055.1:24883-282100 GCF_013608025.1 Pseudomonas brassicacearum subsp. neoaurantiaca
GCGCGGGCTGTTGGCGCGGAACTGGCCGCCATACAGCGTCAGGCCGTTGATCTCGGTGGAGGTTACCTGGCCACCACGGAAGGTTTGCGGCAGGGAACGGCCGTCGTCGGAGCGGAGGATCGGCAGCACCGGCATCCATTCGCCGACTTTCAGTTCAGTCTTGGAAACCTTGGCTTTCAAGGCCACACCTAAACGACCGAAGTCGTCGGCCGGGCGGCCGTCGTCGTGCACCGGCAGCAATTGGGTGCCCGCCGTGCCGCGACCGCCGTCGAGCTTGATCGAGTAGGTCCCCAGCACGTCCACGCCGAAACCGACCACGCCCTGGGTGAAACCGGACTTGGCATCGAGGATGAAACTCTGGGTCCATTCTTCGGCTTTGCCTTGGGTGGCTCTGTCGTTGACGAAGTTGCGGTTGAAGTAGGCGTTGCGCAGGTTCAGCGTGGCCTTGGCATCATCGACAAAACCTTCGGCACTGGCCGTCAACGGCATGAATGCCGCCAGGCTGGTGCAGCCGAGCAGGGTCAATACAGGTGTGGAACGGAGAAGGGTACGGCGGCTGGAACGGGTATTGGACGGAAAACGGGCACGTGTGCTCACTCTGGCGCTCCTACTTTTTGTTGTTTTTATTTGTCATACGTCGTCGTACAACATGGCGCAGATTATTTGGTGGTCGCTGTCCGTTGTCAACTGGCCATTATCGGAAATATCCAAGCCGGGGGTGCTTCAAAATGAGGTGTATCAATGGTTGACGGTGGACGGAATCCAGATTGAGGCCCGTTGCGCCGCGAAATTCGCATGTTGGCAAGGGCAAGGGTTCGGTCCAGGTTGTGCGATGACTGGTCTAAGACATTAGTCGAATGGATGGGGTGGAAAGTCCGAGCCGTCATTCTGTGGCGAGGGGATAAATCCCCTCGCCACGACCGTGCCTGCTTCTTAGGTTGCAGGAATAAGGGGCAGGGCTCGTTGGTGTTATCGACAGTAGGTGAATGCTAGTCTTGGCCAACGCTGTCGTCAGGGAGCCCTCATGGGCAATCACAAGATCGAGATTCGTCGCAGTAACGTCGAAAAAATTCTGTTGGCCGCCGAGAAGGTCTTCGCCGAAAAGGGCTTCGGCAGTACCACCATGGCCGACATCGCCGCTGAAGCACAACTGCCGCGTTCCAATCTGCACTATTACTTCAGTACCAAAAATGAGTTGTACAGCGCCGTGTTGTTCGACCTGTTGGACGTCTGGAAGCAGGACGCCTTGTGCTTCGAGATGTTCGACGACCCACGCGTCGTGCTCAGCAGTTATATCCGCGCCAAGATGAACCACTCCCGCAGCCGGCCCCATGGCTCGAAGATCTGGGCCAACGAAGTGATCCACGGTGCGCCGACCCTGGGGCAAGCGCTGGATGCGAGCCTCTACGACTGGGCCAAGATGAAGGAAGCGAAGATCCGCCAGTGGGTGGAAGACAAACGCATCCTGCCGGTGGAGCCGTCCAGCCTGCTCTACATGATCTGGGCTTCGACACAGCACTACGCCGACTTCGACCATCAGATCAACATCCTCAACGATCACCAGCCGCTGTCCGACATGCAATTCGAACGGGCGGTGCAGACGGTCACCAGCGTGATCTTGCGGGGGATAGGGTTGCAGCCTTGAGGTCTTTGCCGTTGACTGTGATGCAGGGTCAACCTCAACCACGGAGGCTCTCGAAATGGACCTGGCCGAGCAATACCGCAACTACATCGCCTGCCTGAACGCACGTTGCTGGCAGGACCTGGGCAACTTCGTCGACGACAACGTGCAGTACAACGGCAAATCGGTGGGGCTGGCAGGCTACCGGGCGATGCTGGAAAACGATGTGAGCACCATCGCCGACTTGCGTTTCAATATCGACCTGCTGGTCGTCGAACCGCCGAATGTGGCGAGTCGGTTGCTGTTCGATTGCTCGCCGCGTGGACGATTCCTGGAACTGGAAACCCACGGCCGGCGGATTCGATTTTCCGAGAACGTGTTTTATACCTTCGAAGGCGGAAAAATCGTTCGGGTGTGGTCGGTGATCGACAAGGCTGCGGTGGAGGCTGCGCTGCAACGCGAAGGCCCTTGCGAGGAGTAACGCGGTTCACTTGGGGTCGCCTAAACACCTGTGGCGAGGGAGCTTGCTCCCGCTCGGCTGCGAAGCGGCCGTAAAACCGATGAATGCGGTGTATCTGAAGCTCCGCATCCGGCAGTTTTGGGGGCGCTTCGCGACCCAGCGGGAGCAAGCTCCCTCGCCACGGGGTATCGTTTTTCCTAAGTGAACAGCATTTATTCCGAAGAAGGGCCTTGAGCTTCTACAGCGATAACGTCCGCTATCGAGCTCTTATTCCTTGAGGAACGTCAGCAGGTCCTGGTTAAGGCGATCCTTGTGCGTCTCGGTCAGGCCGTGCGGCGCGCCAGGGTAGACGATCAGTCGAGCACCCTTGATCAGGGCTGCCGAGGCCCGGCCCGCGGCGTCAATGGGCACGATCTGGTCGTCGTCGCCGTGAATCACCAGCGTCGGCACGTCGAACTTCTTCAAGTCGCCGCGGAAGTCTGTCGCCGAGAACGCCGCGATCGAGTCATAGGTGTTCTTGGCGCCGCCTTGCATGCCTTGCGCCCAGAACGACTGGATCGAACCTTGGGACGGCTTGGCGCCCTTGCGGTTGTAGCCGTAGAACGGGCCGGAGGCGATGTCCAGGTACAGTTGCGAACGGTTCTCCTGGGAGGCTTTGCGCAATCCGTCGAACACCGCGATCGGCAAGCCGCCAGGGTTGGTGTCGGTCTTGAGCATCAGTGGCGGGACCGAGGACACCAGCACGGCTTTCTTGACGCGGCTGGTGCCGTGGCGACCGATATAGCGAGCCACTTCGCCGCCTCCGGTCGAGAAGCCGACCAAGGTCACGTCCTTCAGGTCCAGCGCCTCGATCACCGCTGCCAGGTCGTCGGCGTAGTGATCCATGTCGTTGCCTTCCCACGGCTGGCTGGAACGGCCATGACCGCGACGGTCGTGGGCGATGACGCGATAGCCCTTGGAGGCGAGGAACATCATTTGCCCTTCCCAGCTATCGGAGTCCAGCGGCCAGCCGTGGCTGAAGGTGACGACCTGGCCGTTGCGCGGGCCCCAATCCTTGTAATAGAGCTGCACGCCATCCTTCGTGGTGATGTAGCTGGCGGACTGCACAACGCTGCCGACCGCGGAGGCGCTGGCGCCGGCCTGGACGGGGGTGGCCGCTTCTGCGCCGAGGGTGGCCAAGGCCAGGGTGGCGATAGCGAGGGTGCGGTTGAATGTGTTCATCGTTTCTCTCTCCATAAGGGACGGTTTGATCTGCCGGGATCGTCGTCGATCGCGTTGGTGGGCAGATTAGAGAGGGCGAAGCGCAACGAGAACGGCGCTGGCATCGATAGCAACTATAGGGATATCAGATACCTGCGTTTTTGATCGTGGCGAGGGAGCTTGCCCGGTCGGCCCTGTAGGCGCTGGCGAAGCCTCGGGCCGCGTTCGGACGATCTTTTGATGTTGATCTTTCGCTTGAGCAATCAACCAAACGAAGGCATCGGCCCCAGCGAGTGGAGAATCCAAGTGACTGCGGCGATGGCGATGAGCACCGCCGCCAGCAAGCCGATAAACAGCCATTTGACGACTTTCAGCCACTTCGATGGCCCGGCGCTCGGGGCGAAGGTTTCGATCGCGTGACTCATGGCCTCGGCGCAAAATGTGCACTCGCCGTTGTCAGCCAGAATAAGGGTTCCGCAGTGATCACAATTCTTCATGTTATGCCTAGGCCGGAAGACGCTTGTTCGACGGCGAACCGTCGCCGCACCTGATGCTCAGTATTTATAGACGATGCCCAGCCTGCCCATGATTTCCATGGCATTGACCAGGCCCAAGCCGTTCATGGGCAGACAGGCAAACGCCTGGTACTCATCGAAGTGGGTGCCGATGGCCAGCAACTTCAAATCGTGGGCTTCCAATCGTGCGTTGAAATACTGCAGCAACGCCCGTTCCCAATCGTTGGCGCGGTTGACCGCAGCGACGGTTTTGCTGTCAGGGGTGGGGATTTCGATGCCCAGTTCCCGGAGCGGGGCGAGGGCGTTGATGGCGTGGACGCCTGACAGCGACCACTCCTTCCACTCGAACTCAGCCAAGCGATGGGCCTCGGCCAGTGCCGATCGCAGTTGCGTCCACGCCCAGTCCCACTGGCCATTGGCGGCGGGCATGTTGTCGATCAGCGCTTGGGCATGCGTCTCGTCGAACAGGCAATCGAACAGGTCCGCCAGCGTGTCGGCCGGATCCGGTCCAGGCCCTTGCTCCAGGGAGCCCAAGTCATGGCTCAAACGCTGCCAAAGACTGGCCAGTTCCGTCCAGTCGTCTTCATCCATGTCGGCATCGATCACCTGCGCCTTATGGCCGCGGTGGTAATTGTCCAGCCGCGTCTTGTGAACCAGGACAGCTCCCTCGACGACGCTGACTCCATAGCTGCTGTGGTCCAGGTAGTTGGTCTGGAAAACGATGCGGTCAGCAAAGATGTCATGCACGAGGCTTTCCTCGGCATCGAAATAAGCCGCGCCCTCGAGCGTGCCGTGAGCAGTGGTGATGCGTTGCAGCGACAGGGGATCGATGGGGATCAAGGAATCAACTCTCGGAGGAAGCGACCACGTCAGGGTTGGCTTCAGCCGCCAGTTTCAAACGGTCGGCTTTGCTGATGTACCTGTCCTTGCTCTTGGGCGCCAGTTTGGCGCTGGCCTTCTTTGCGTTGGCCTTGAGCAGCTGGTTTATCTTTTTACGGCGATTCATGTTTTTACCCGAATGAAGAGTGACGGCTGTCTGTTTTGAAAGGCACCGTGATCAATCTGTATTCTAAACATTATGGCTCTTCAGGAAACGCTGTTCATGATCCGCATTCGGCAGCAGGCACGTGTCGTATTTGCCGAAAAGCCGATAACGATTCAGCGCGATGCGGTCGTAGGCCCAGTCCCGCAGCGGACGAGGGACGAGGCGCAGCCAAGTCAACGGCTGCCAGCGAGCGGGCAACTGTGACACGACCTCGAAGAAGGCATCCGAGCGTTCCCAATAATGCCGGTCGCGAATCACCGCCATTGTGTCGAATTGATCCACCGGCAAACCCGCCCACGCCAGCAGGGCCTGGCCTTCAGGCGACTGCACCGCCGCCAGTCGAACCCGTCGCTGCCGATCATGGCGTATCAGGAACTTCGCCCAGCCATTGCAGAGCTTGCAGACGCCGTCGAACAAAACCACCGTTTCGCCTGGCTTGAGCAGCGGCGCGGGGGAAGGTCGGGTTTTTGAGGCTGGCATGCGGGTGGTCCTGGGATTTGGATAGGTTGGGATCATACCGACTGGAACCAGGTACTGCTGTGTTACGTTCTGTATCATTGTCTGATGGTATTCGGCATACCTGAATGTCGCGCCGTTTCCCCGCATCGCTCTAAGCTGCCGCTTCCAATCCATTCAATCCATTTGGCCGATTTATTGCAGTCTTCAAAATAGCGATTCCCTTGAGACTCACCCCAATGATCCGGCCCTCGTCACGATTTGATAACGCCCCTGGTCGCCACCTGTTCAGTGCAGGTGGTTCGGCTCGCGCGTTGCCGAGTGGCGCCATGAAGGTCTTTCTTCGTCGGTCCGTTTCACCATCTCCCGTTGTCCTCCAACGACTCCCGGCCTGCGTTGCCGCCAAGCAGAACGGTTTCTGGCAGATAGTCAGCTAACCCTTTTCCGAGCGTTTGACGCGTCCTGCGCCATGCCTGCTCCAGCAGGCGTGCCGCCTGTCTTTATCCGCTGAGCCGTTGGCAAGCCGTTGTTGCGCTTGCCGGGGAAGCTGCACCCGGAAGAACGTTGATGAACACTGAAACTGCAATTTTGCTGGTCGATCTGCAAAAAGAAGATCAATTTGCGCTCGCGCGATTCGAGCAAGTGATCAAGAACGCCGCATCGGTCATCGATGCCGCTCGTAGCCTGAACATTCCGTTGTTCTACACGCGACATATCAATGATGCCCATGGCTGCGACTTGATGTTGGGTGAGCCGGTCGATGGATTGGGCCGGCCTACCACTTATCTGGCCGGGACCGCTGCTGTCGAGATTCTCGATGAGCTTGCGCCCCGGGCCGGCGATGTCGTGATCGACAAGCATCGCTACAGCGCTTTCCACGGCACTCGGCTGGCCCAGATGCTGGGCCGCAGGGGCATCAAGCGTTTGGTGGTGATGGGCGTGCTGACCGATGTGTGCGTCATGACCAGCGTGTTCGATGCGTATCAGCGCGATTTTCAAGTCACCGTCGTGGCCGACGCCTGCACCGCGACCACCACGGCCGCGCACTACTCGGCATTGATGATTCTTTCCAACTGGATCTACGGGCTGGAGATTTTCTCTGCGCAGCAGTTGCTGCGACGTTGGTGGAACCAGCCAGCGGTCTCGCTCCACACCGCGACGCCCGACCATCTCGCCTTCCTGCCAGAAGCGTTCGTAGAGGCCATCGAGCATCTCGAAAGCCGTCTCGTCAACGAACGCTAATCGGAGAGAACAATCATGAAAGTTGAAAACAGAAGCATTGATTTCATCCCCGAAGACGAACGTTATGGCGAGCCTCGCTCATTGTTCTTCGTCTGGTTTGGCGCCAACGCCAACATCACCACGGTGGCCGCCGGCGTATTGCCGATCAGCCTGGGCCTCAACCTGTTCTGGAGCGTGCTCTCAATCCTTGTCGGCTCCATGATCGGCGCGATCTTCATGGCTTCGCATTCCGCCCAAGGGCCGCGACTGGGCATCCCGCAGATGATTCAGAGTCGGGCGCAATTCGGGGTGTTTGGCGCCATTGTCCCGCTGCTGTTCGTGATGCTGATCTACCTGGGCTTTTTCGTCAGCAACACGCTGTTGGCGGCCCAGGCCGTCGCGACGGCAAGCCCATTCAGCAACGAAGTGAACATCGTCCTGCTCGGCGTGGTGTGCTTCCTGGTGGCCTTGGTCGGCTACCGGTTCATCCATCGCTTCCAGAAGATCCTTTCGCTGGTGTCCATCGCGGTCTTCGGTTTCGCCACTGTTCTGTCCCTTGCGTTGCCCATCGAACCCGGACAGTGGACACCGCAAGGGTTCAGCCTGGTGAGTTTCCTGGCCTCAGTGAGCATTTCGGTGACTTGGCAATTGTCCTACGCGCCGTACGTTGCCGATTACTCGCGTTATCTACCGACCCGCACGTCCACTCGCCAGGTGTTCTGGTACAGCTACTTGGGGACGGTTATCGGCGGCAGTTGGATGATGGTGCTGGGCGCGATGCTGGCCAAGGGCGTGGCCGGGTTCTCGGATAACGTTGGCTTGAACCTGGTCGGGCTCGTGGGCGGAGGGACGCTGTTGATGTTCGGTTTCGTGCTGTACGGGCAGGTTGCGATCAACGTGTTCAACCTGTACGGCGCGTTCATGTCCACCGTGACGGTGGTCGAGCCCTATGCGCAACTCAAGGTCACGCCGCTTGTACGCGCGGGGTTCATGTTGATCATCTGCGCCGCCGCGACCGGTTTGTGCACCCTGGCCCAGAATGACTTTTTGCAGTTCTTCCTGAACTTCATCTTCTTCATGAGCTACTTCCTGATTCCCTGGACGGCTATCAACCTGGTGGACTACTACGCCTTGCGAAAAGGTGTCTATCGGATCGCGGATATCTTCGACGCGGACGGTATTTATGGTCGAGTGAACTGGATCGCGGTCAGTGTATTCCTGATCACCATCGTGCTTGAAATCCCGTTCATGAGTACTTCGTTGTACACCGGTCCCGTTGCCAGTGCCTTGCAAGGAATCGATCTTGCCTGGGTCGTCGGCTTGCTGATTCCAGCCGGTGCCTATTACGGGTTGATGAGCCGCTATAGAGGTTCCATGACGGCGGCCGTCGAGAGTTGACGGCGAGCGATGATGCCTTGGGTTTTCAACGCAGTGATTGCCCAAGGCAGCATCAACGCACGCGACTGCGGCTCTGCACCGACAAATCCAAGGCTTTCTGCATGTCCAACCGTGCCGAGCGGCCCACGTCCTTGTCGTTGAGCTGGTAGTTGCGCTCCGATGGCAGGATGGGCGCGGTGAGGTCTTCGCCGTCCATGCGTTCGAAATCGTGATTGTCGCCGATGGTCATGGCGCTGCGCCGCAGGAGCATGCGCAGCTGCTCGGGTTGAAGTTGCGGATTGATCGACAGCATCGCCGCCAGCAGGCCCGTGACCATCGGCGTGGCGTAGGACGTGCCGCAATGCACCGCACCGTCCTCGTCGGTGTTGACCGTCGAGGCGTGGGTGCACGCGGCGGCGGTGATGTCGACGCGCATGTCGATGTTCGAGGAGCTGCGCTTGACCGCGTAGCCGGGGTCGTCGACGGCGATCCCGGCGCGTTCGTTGCGCTGGTGCCCGCCGACCACCAGCAGTTGCTCGGTGATGAACGAGGAGGGCAGGCGGTATTCATCGGTGCCCGAAAAGGACGAGCCGTTGCCGGCGGAGTTCACCACGATCACGTCGGGATGTTCCTTGCGCAGCCACAGGAAAAATTCCTCTAGCAATTCTTCGTAGCCGCCCATGGCGATGCCCGAGCGCAGCAGCGAATCCACCTCATCGCCTTTCACATCCTTCGCCCCCACGCGGTGAATGCCCCAGCTCCAGTTGAGCACGCGCACGCCGTCCTCGACGAGGTTCACCGAAGCGGCGATGTTGGCGGTGATCCCGGCATCGGAGTTGCGTTCGACGATCACCTCGAAGCCACCGCTGGCCTTCTCCAGCCCCCGGAGAAAACCGCTGTTGCCGCCATCGTTCCAGCGCGCCGCGAGGATCCCGGCCACTGTCGTGCCGTGGTTGTCCGGCTTGTCCGCATCGCGGGCGTACACGCAGGTGCGCGGCACCGAGCAGGGACCCAGGTAATCGGCGAAATCCGCCGTGTCGAAATCCACATCGCGCTCGATCAGGCCGATGCGTACCGGTTGCGGTCGGATCGGCACCTGCTGTCCGGGGATGCGCCGCTGGTAGTAATGCACCGCGTCGAGAAAGCGATTCGCCGCCCACTCATCGGAGTCCTGGGCCGGTTTTTTCGGCTCGTCAGGCTGGACTGGCGCTTGCTCGGCTTCTTCGGCCCCGGATTCCTCGATCACCACCGCATCGACGCTGGTCTCGCTGCCCAAGCGCAGCACCAACGCGTCGCGCTGGACCAGATCCTTGGCCGGCAGGCGCAGTTGGTAGACGTTCAGCGGCGCAATGCTGCCGACCACCTTCGCGCCATACTTGCCGGCAAGCCGCTCGGCCTCCTGGCGGCCGTCGTGACTTTCCTCGATCAGCACGCTGACCAGATCCACATAGGTGGTCAGGCCGTCCATGTTCTTTGCCACCTCATTCGGCCCGGCGGCGAGCACGTGGCTGTTGCCCATGGTCAGCCAAACGGCATTGCTCATGCGGGGGCCGTCGGCCAGCCAGAGCGGACCGCTGTGGTAATCGGCGCTGTCCAGGCGCAGGCGCAGCTTCTGTCCCTCACGCTGAATGCTGTCCGCAGGAATCGTCTTTTCACCGAGTTTCAGTTGCGGCGTTGCGTCACCCAGCCCACGCGCGGTCAGGCACCATTCCTGCTGCCGACTTTCCAGCAGGTCGCCGCAGCGCTTCAGGCCTTCCAGGCGCAACGCTTCTTGCGCCGAGGCGGTTGTGCTGGCTGCGCAGCTCAAGAATGTGGCGAGGGCGACGGATCGTAAGCGCATGGGTGGGGTTCTTTGCCGGGGTTTGCTGTTCCGACCGCTGCGTCGATGGCTTCGTTCAGGCGTGCCTGTCGAGGGTCATCGAAATGGAACAACCGAACCCGCGCCGCAATCCCATTCATAAGCTTTTGAGGAACAGGGGAGTCCCATGTCTCGTCCACCCATGATCGGAATCATCGCCTGCTCAGGCAAGATCGGCCCGCACACCGTCCAGCTCAGCAACGACAAGTATGCCCAGGCCGTCGCCACCGCGGCTGAAGCGCTGCCGGTCATCCTGCCGGTGTTCCCGAGCCTGATCGATCCTGCCCACGTCATTGCCGGCCTGGACGGGCTGCTGTTCACTGGATCACCGTCCAATATCGATCCGCATCACTACGGCGGCCCACCCAGCCCGCCGGGCACCGAGCACGACCCGGCCCGGGACAACCTGGCGCTGCCGCTCTGGCGCGCCGCCGTCGAAGCGGGCCTGCCGGTGCTCGGTATCTGCCGTGGCTTCCAGGAAATGAACGTCGCCTTCGGCGGCTCGCTCCATCAACAACTCGACGGCCCAGGCGCCGAACACGAGCCGCCGAGCAACGAGCCCGTCCAGGAACAATACGCCCGCAACCATGCCCTGACGGTGCGCCCGGGCGGGGTGTTGGCGCGGCTGGGGCTCAAGGTCGTCATCGAAGTCAACTCCGTCCACGGCCAGGGCATCGCGCGGGTGGGGCAGGGCTTGCGCGTCGAGGCCGTGGCGGAGGATGGATTGGTGGAGGGCCTTTCGGTGGAAGGTAGCCGGGCCTTTGCGTTGGGGGTGCAATGGCATCCGGAGTGGGAAGTGATGGAGAACGCGGATTATCGGGCGATTTTTCGGGCGTTTGGGCAGGCGTGTCGGGAGCGGGCGGGTTACGCCGGATTGTGACAATAGCCCGCAACTGTAATCCTGGCGGAGACGGAGGTTGTCTTGATGCTTCGCATCCGTCTTCACTAGGAACCCTCATGAACATATCGCCTCGCTTCGTCGTGCATGAATCCGAGCATTGGATCATCAATCACCGCATGGACAGTGCGCTGCCCGGATACCTGATGCTCAGCGCAAAAATGATGACGAACTCCCTCGCATCGTTACCTGCCGAGGCGCTGGCTGAGTTGGGTGTGCTGCAGGCGCGAATCCAGCAAACCATTGAAACGCGCCTGCAACCCAAGCGACTCTACATCGGCCGTTTCGGCCATGACGCGGGTCACTCCATCCACTTCCACTTCATCCCGATCTATCACTGGGTTGAAGCGCTGTTCTGGCGCGACGACAGGTACAGGTTGCTGCAAACCTTCGGCACGATCGAAAGCGATTCGCCGCAGACCGATGGCGCAGAGCTGACGCTTTTTGTATGGCGGGAGTTTTGTGAGCGCCCTGATCCGCCGACGGTACAGGGGCCATCTGTTGATTGGGTGATTGCGGTGTTGCGGGACGAGTGGGGTTGCACGCTGTAGGCTTGGCTCGGGTTTCATGACTCAGATGCTGAGCACAGAATCGCCACTCTCAAGGATCGGATTTCAACCGTCCTTCGATCGCCACGCGCAAACACCCCCAGGCGATGACACCAATCACCAGCAACTCGACGACACCGATAAGCATGTGGAATGAAAAGCTCATCGGCTGCTCCGCCCAATAAAAGGTGGTCGGGCGGGAAATGCCAATGCGCAGCCGTCCGGTAAACAGCGAGGGCACCAACGTGAGGATGCGGGTCAGTTCGAACACAGCCAGGAACGCGCCAATCAGGGCGAGCAGGGCGCGTGCGGGATTGCCTAGCTGCTCAGTCGTCTCAGCCGAAGGCGTCGGCGCCGTTGCTTTGCGCTGCCTGGCAATCTTCGCCGGGGTCGGAGCAGGCCGGTAGGCGGCCTTCGCAACGGGTGCTGGACCGACCGTTACCTCGGTGGGCATTGGTATTTGCAGGTAGTCGCTTATCTCACGCAGCCACAGGTCGGTGCGTTTACTTCCCGGTACGACCGGAACGTTGCTGCTCGTCAGGCGATGGGTGGTGCCGTCGCGCATCACCAGCCACAGTTGGGTGCTGGCTGGCTTCGCCTCCGGGTGGCGGCGAAGTTCGAAGTGTTTGACGGCGTCGATCCTGAACACCGAATGCACCCGCTCACGGCGTCCGAAAAAGTTCTGGGTGCGGCGCTTGCCTTCACCGTCGAGGCGCGACAACAGCAAGGTCTCTCGGGTGCCGGTGTAAACCAGCAGCGCCAGACCCAGGGCAGGCATCAGCAGCAGCCCGAGCACCATCAGGAGTAAGGTCAGTGGGTCCATGCCCGCTGGCGACGAGTCTGCATCGGCAATCGCTAGCACGGCGGCCACGGGAAAGATCAACGCCATCGCACTGGTCAGCAGCACGACTACGCTCTGCACTCGGTTGATCGAGTGGATGTGCAAGTCACCCCGTGCGGTGCGCTCGAATCGATATCCAATCAAATGCAGACTCCTGATAAAGCGGCGATGGAGGTTTAACGGTGTGGACCAACCGCTGATTAGAGCCAATCGGCTGGATGATTCTTTCGGCCCTACATCGCTCGATGAAAGCGGAGCGATCATTTCAAGAAACATCCTACATCGCCACTCAAATCCCCTGCGTTAGCGTCCGTCCTGGATTTTCAGGATGAGATTCGCGACTCGTGACCACACGCCCAAAAGACCTGCCCAAGGTTCGTAACCCACGTTCCGGCGAAGGGCACAACATCTCCTATCGAGACATGACCTCCAGCGAGCTGGCGGACTACGAAGCCCTCCAGCGCGGCCATGAAGCCATGCTCGCCCGACAGGCTGCCTATGAACACGAACGTTGGGCCACGGGGGAGAAAAAGCCTCTAGTCATTACCGGCTCCGTGTTCGCCAAAAGCTGCACATTACCCAACGGAATCATCGATTACAGCAACCCCAACGGCTTCGTACCGCCGGACATGCTCAAGCAGTACGGCGACGTAACGTGGCTGGGAGGCCGAAGCTCCGACGCGTCGGGCAGCGTTCCCCTCAAGCAAATCGGCTCAAGCGCAATACCCGTCACCTTCGGCAGACTCGCACTGGGAGGCTCGGCCGTGTCGACGGCGGGAGCAGCGGCCAGTGGCACGGTCGGCGCGGCACTGTTGACCGGCATCGTCGCCTTGCTCTGGCCCTCCAGCCTGGGCGACAGCGCCCTTTACAGCGAAGAGCAGCTACGCCAGCTCAAACAGGCCCGCACCCGCATGCGCCTGAGCATCGAGCAGCAGGCCGACGGCAGTATCAAGGGTTACGGCTTCTACACCGGGCAGAACCGCGGCTGGGAAATGGTCGACGTCGTCCACCTCACTCCTCGCGGCGACCAATACATCGCCGACCTGGGCGACGGCATCGAGCTGATCTGGACCCCAGCCACCAACCCCTCCGATACCCTCGGCATCCCAGCATTGGAAGCCGCGCCCCAAACCCCGCACATCTGGATCTACCCACCGACGCCGGTGGCGGACAGCATCATCGTCAACCCGATCTATCCGCCGGAGTACAAGGATTTCATTTTGGTGTTTCCGGCGGATTCGGGGGTTCGGCCGGTTTATGTGGTTGCCTCCGTCAGAAGGCAGCTCAATCCCGATCTTGATTATTATCCAGCACCAGACACTGAAGAAATTACCGGTTTTCGAGACCTGAAATCGGCGAAGAAGAAAACCCCGAAACAGGGAGGGGCTGGACTTAGAGAACGCTGGGTTGATCCTAAAGGGAGAACTATTTATGAGTGGGACTCTAGGCATGGAGAGTTGGAGTTGTATCGTGCAAGCGATGGAAGCCACTTAGGTGCATTCAGCCATGAGACAGGGCTTAAAGTAGGGCCGATCCGAAAAAATCGTAACATCAAAAAATATCTGTGAGGGTTCGATGGGTTTGAAAATCAGATTGGATTGGTATGACAAGAGAACCGAGTTGGGTGAAGGAAAGGAGTATTCGAGGGATATGGGAGACGATATGTCATCAATTACCGCGCTGGGGTTGGGAAGCGAGCCAAGGATATACGACGGAGGTTTTGATGTGCTCGAAGAATGGATCCCGCTTCTTCAACCCCTCTTCAAACACTCAATCGCTCCTGAGCAGTTTGATTACCAGATCTCATTTCGTTACCGAGCAACTTGGTAGCAGCGGGGCAATGGAAGTGGAATGCCTTATTTCTCAATAACGGGCTTTTATCCCGACGACAAAAATGACGACTCATTGCAGTTTGAAATGTACATAAAAAATGCTGAGCAGAATGAGGTGCTCGCCCAGATAACTGAAGGCAAGTCCTTTGGCGAAGTCAGCCCAGGAGAGCTGGAAATAACAAGCGAGAAGCTAAGGGAAGTAGGTCGGGTGCTGGGTATGGCGTTCCCGGCGGGGCTGGAGTACTACATCGGAACTTGTGTCGATGCCTGAGAAAAAGCCAGAAAGGAATCGTATGGGCCTCAAATTGCGACTCGAGTGGTATAGCAAACGAACAGAATCTTTCGAGGGGGAGGAGTATTCAGAGGATCTGGGTGACGACGGCGCTGTTGTCGAGGCTTTAGGTCTTCCCTTCGAGAATAATATTAATAACGGAGGCTTTAATGTCGTCTTGGAATGGGTGGCGATCTTGCAACCCCATTTTCAACACTCAATTGATTGGGGCGGCTATGACTATCAGATAGCATTCGATTATCGAGACAGCTGGTGACCACTGGGCGAGGTTTTTCAAGGGCGCTTCCAGGCAATAGGCGCTTAAATAATTCTCGCCAGCCCACCGCAAAAAGCGCGGTCCTGAAACAGGTCCGAACTGTTTCAGGACCGGACAAAATCCGCCCTTAATTAAAAACTGTACTTCGCCGTCAACATCATATTCCGCGGATTACCATACGCATCCCCCCCATAACTCGCAGAGTTGGCGATAGTCGAATAATAACGACGGTCAAAGATGTTGTTGGCGTTGACCTGCAAGTCCAGGTTCTGGTTGACCCTGTACCCGGCCATCAGATCCGTAACGGCATAGCTGCCCTGTTCGAGGCGGTACTTGCTGCCGTTGGCCAGCGGAATGTCGTTGTACATCCGGCTCTGCCAGGAGACGTTGCCGCCGACACGCAGTTTTTCCAGCGGGCCCTGGAAATGATAGTTGGTGGTCAGCTTGAAGAGATGCTCCGGCGTGTCAGTGTCGAACTGCTTGTTTACGTTCTGTGGGTTGGCGGCGTCCTTGATGGTGTGGGTTCGTGCGTAGGTATAACCACCGCCGACCTGCCAGTTTTCGGTCAATGCGCCTTGCAATTCAAAGTCGATCCCCTGGCTGCGAATCTCGCCGGAGGCCTCGTTGCAGGTTGCCTGCGGGCAGTTGGGCACGACCACCGCCACGGCGCGGTTTTCCTGGTCGATCCGGAACAGCGCAACGCTCGCATTCAGCGCGCCATCAAAGTACTCGCCCTTGATTCCGACTTCATAATTCTTGCCTACGATCGGCTTGACCGGGGACCCAGACGTATCCTTTTCCACCTGTGGCGTGAAGATATCGCTGTAGCTGACGTAGACGGAATGATGGTCGTCCAGATCGTAGATCAAGCCGGCGTAACGGGTGAGGTTACGGGTGACTTTGTAATCGCCTTCGCCATCACGGTTATCGTAGTCGTACCAGTCCAGGCGTCCGCCGAGGATCAACTTCAACGGGTCGGCCAGGCTCAGGCGCGTGGTGAGGTAGACACCGTCCTGGGTGGTCACGTCGCGCTGGTTGTTCGTATGGACGAAGTTCGGTTTCCCTGCGTTGATCGGCCAGTTGGTGTCGTATGGGTTGTAGCTGTGGGTGGTGTCGTCGTAGATGCGCTTGCTCGCGCCCACAACCAGTTCATGGGTGCGTCCAAATACCTCGAAGGGGCCGCTGGCAAAGGCGTCAACGCCGGCCTGGTTTTCGTCATGAGCAGCCTGGTAAACCGTGCGGGCCAGCGTGTTGTTGACCCAGCGCGATTGGTAAGAGCCGGAGAAAAGGGCGTTCTGTTCTGAGTAGTTTGCGTTGAGTTGGAGGTTCCAGTCATTGGCCAAGCGATGACGCACTTCGGCGAACACCGTGTTGATCTCCTGGTCTTTGTTCTCCCAATCCGTTCCCGGGTTGTAAGAGCGTGGCAGGTCCAGGTGATGCCCATCCTGGCCGATCATCGAGGAACCCCAGAAGTAATTGGTCTTGTCCTTCTGATGGGAAAAACCCAGGGTCAAGGTGGTGTCCTCGCTCAGGTCTGCTTCGGTGACTGCATAGAACAGGCCGTGGTTTTCTTCGACATCATTGATGAAGCTGTTGGCGTCGCGATAAGAGGTCACGACCCGACCGCGCAGCGTGCCACTGTCATTCAATGGGCTGGACGCATCGAGCTCGCCACCGTAGTTATCCCAGCTGCCGGCGGTACCGGTCAGGGTGACTTTCTGTTCAGCCAGTGGGCGCTTGCGGACCATGTTGATCGCGGCTGACGGGTTGCCTGCACCGGTCACCAGACCTGTGGCACCGCGCACGATCTCGACCCGATCAAACATCGCCAGGTTGGGCTGGGCGCCGACCGAAACACCGTTGTAGCCAGTGGGAATGCCGTCATACATCAGGTTATCGATTTCGAACCCGCGCGCCTTGTATGTCTGCCGGCCAGGCCCGCTGGAAAAGTCCAGGAACAACCCGGGCGTTGCCTTGACCACGTCGTTGATGCTGGTCATCGCCTGGTCATCCATGCGCTGGCGCGTGATGACCGTAACGGCTTGTGGGGTTTCACGCATCGTCAGCGGCAGCTTGGTCGCCGTCGACATCGTGCCGGTTGTGTAGGATTCGGTGCCTTCTGTTGTGCTCCATAGTTGGTTGGTCGTGACTTCGGTCGCGCCCAGTTCCAGCGTGGCCGGTGGGGTGTTCTGGGCGGCGGCGCTGTTGTCGTCGGCGTAGGCGGGGGCTAGCGAGGCCATGCAGATCGCCATGGCCAGAAGGTCACGGGCAGGGTTGAAATAACGCGGGGTGGTGGTGCAAGTCGACATGAGTCGGTCCTGAGATGCTAATGATTGTGATAACGATTAGCGTTTAAGTGTCTCAGGATTTTTCTGAACGATAAAGCCTACATTGGCTGGAATTGCCGACGTAGAGCGGTACACGCTGCGAGTGCTCTATCATGAGCAGACGTTCATGCTCCGTATTTTTCAACCAACTCCCCCGGAACCGTATACATGAGAGATCTGCCGCCAACCGCCACGTTGCGGGCCTTTGAAGTCGCCACCCGGCACCCGACGTTCACGGCGGCTGCGGATGAATTGCACGTCACGCAAAGCGCGGTCAGTCACCAGCTCAAACATCTCGAGGCGCTGTGGGGGTTGCAGTTGTTCGAGCGTGGCAAGTCATTGAGCCTGACGGCGGCGGGGGCTGCGCTGGCGCCCATCGTGCGGGAGTTTTTCATGAGCCTGGAGGCGACCTTGAGCGATTTGCGCGAGCAGAAAGGCCGGGTCCGACTCAGCGTCAGCACCACGTATTCCTTCGCGCTGAAGTGGCTGCTGCCACGCTTGCCACTGCTCTCTCGCCAACATCCCGAGTTGTTGGTCTCGCTGGACACCACGGACAAGGTCATCCACTTCTCCAACGGCCAGGCCGACGTCGCGATCCGGCTCGGCAAGGGCATCTATCCTGGCCTGTATTCGGAGTTCCTGTTTGGCGAGCAGGTGTTTCCCGTAGCCAGTCCTGATCTTTTGCAGCGCTTCGGCACGCCGCGTAGCCCGGCCGATTTGTTGCATTTCCCGTTACTGACCCGGGATGGCGCCGAGCTGGTGCCAAAGTGGGAGGCCTGGTTCCAACAGGTCGGGCTGGCGTTTTTGCCGCTCAAGGAAAGCGTGCGGTTTGGCGACACCAACATGACGGTAGAAGCCGCGCTGCTCGGCCAAGGCGTCGCGTTGGTGCGCAGCGGGCATGTTGAAAACGAAATCAGCGATGGCCGTCTGGTGCGGCTGTTCGATGTGCCGTTCCCATCGCCGCTTGCTTACTATTTCGTGTGCCCCAAGGGCATTGAATCGCAGCCGCATATCGTCAGCTTTCGCCAATGGCTGACCAGCGAAGCGCTGGAAGTCCAACGAACCTACGGATAGGGCATGAAGATCTATTCATGGCGCGATGAGGAGACTTCGCTGTAGTCCAGGCGATGGGCTCCCTAGAATGGCGACCATGCCTATCCATATCGTCTTCCTGGTTCTTTTCGCCGCGCTCCTGCATGCCAGTTGGAATGCATTGCTGCGTGGCGGTGCCGATCGTCTATGGTCGATGACGGTGATGTGCATCGCCATCGCCGTCACCTGCGTCATCGCCGCAGTGTTCATGGTGCCGCCAGCGGTTGAAAGTTGGGGCTATGCGCTGCTTTCGGCGTTGCTGCATGTCGGCTACAACCTGTTCCTGGTGCGCAGCTACCGGGTCGGCGACCTGGGGCAGATCTACCCGATTTCCCGTGGATCGTCTCCGGCGCTGATCACCCTGGGGGCCGCTATTTTTGCAGGCGAGACAATCACCCCCGGCGAGATGCTGGGGATTGCCCTGGTATCAGGCGGAATAATCTCGCTGGCCTTCAGGGGCCGCAGCCTGTCAGTCCCCAGCTTGCCCTACGCGCTGGGAACCGGCTGCTTCATCGCGGCCTACAGCGTCGTCGACGGCATCGGTGCCCGGCTCTCCGGCGCTCCGCTTTCCTACACGGTCTGGATGTGCGCCTTGTGGGGCGCGCTGATGCCGGCGGTGTACATCGGCCTGCGCGACGCCCGCAGCTTGTTTTCGCTGCGCCCCGGAACATTGTCCGCGCTGGTCGGCGGACTGGTCTCGCTGCTGGCCTATGGAATCGTCATTTACGCCATGAGCGAAGCGCCACTGGGCGCGGTATCGGCACTGCGGGAAACCAGCGTGCTGTTCGCATTGCTGATTGGCTACGCATTCCTTGGCGAGACACTCACCGCCCGCCGGATCCTGGCGTGCGCAGTGATCGCCAGCGGCACCTTCATCATTGGCTAGGAGGTATTTCATGGATAACGTCTCGTCGGCACCGCTGATCCTGATAACCGGTGGAAGTCGCGGGGTGGGCGCCGCCACCGCCCGGCTCGCCGCCGCAAAAGGTTACGACGTCGCGATCAGCTACGTCGCCAATGAGCCTGCGGCGCTGGCCGTGGTGGCGGATGTGCAGGCGATGGGACGCCAGGCGTTGGCCGTGCGGGCCGACAGCGCGGACCCCAGGCAGGTCGATGAACTGTTCAAGGCCATCGACCGGGCGTTCGGGCGGATCGATGTGCTGGTCAACAATGCCGGGGTGCTGTCCACCCAGTCACGCCTGGAGGACCTCGGCTTCGAACGCATGCAGCGCATCTTCGCGGTCAACTCCATCGGTCCGATCCTCTGCGCCCAGCAAGCGGTGAGGCGCATGGCCTACCGGCACAACGGCCAGGGCGGCGTGGTGATCAACATCTCTTCTGCATCGGCACGCCTGGGCAGCCCCCATGAATACGTCGACTACGCCGCGTCGAAAGGCGCCCTGGAGACGTTCACCATCGGGTTCGCCAAAGAGGTCGCCCGCGAAGGCATCCGCGTCAACTGCATTCGCCCCGGGCACATCTACACCGACATGCACGCCAGCGGCGGCGAGCCGGGGCGGGTCGATCGGGTCAAGGACTCGATCCCCATGGGCCGGGGCGGCCAGCCGGAGGAGGTGGCGCGGGCCATTCTGTGGCTGGCGAGCGCGGAGGCGTCGTTCGTGACCGGGACCTTTCTCGATGTGACCGGGGGGAAATGAGCCGCCGCTCCGCGATCGCGGGCGAACCCGCAATCCGAGGAGCGGCATTACCGGGGGTTAGGGCTTGAGCACCACCTTCACGCAGCCGTCCTTCTTGTCCCGGAAGGTGTTGTACATATCCGGTCCGTCTTCAAGGCTCACGGTGTGGGTGATGACAAAGCTTGGGTCGATCTGCCCTTCCTGGATGCGTCGGAGCAAGTCATCCGTCCAGCGGTTCACGTGGGTCTGCCCCATCTTGAAAGTCAGGCCCTTGTTCATCGCAGCGCCGAACGGAATCTTGTCGATCAAGCCGCCATACACTCCGGGAATGGACAGGGTCCCGGCGGGACGGCACACGTACATCATTTCCCGCAGCACGTGGGGGCGGTCGGATTCCAGCATCACCGCTTGCTTGACCCGATCGTAGATGGAGTCGAACGAACGGGTCGCGTGGGACTCCATGCCCACCGCGTCGATGCACTTCTCAGGCCCCTTGCCAGCCGTCAACTCGGCCAGGCGGTCCAGCACGCTTTCCTCATCAAAGTTGATGGTAATGGCGCCGCCGGCCTTCGCCATCGCCAGGCGCTCGGGCACGTTGTCGATGCACACCACTTGCCGGGCCCCGAGGATCACCGCGCTGCGCACCGTGAACTGGCCGACCGGGCCGGCGCCCCAGATGGCCACGGTGTCGGTGGGCTGGATATCGCATTGCACGGCGGCCTGCCAGCCAGTAGGGAAGATGTCCCCAAGAAACAACACTTGCTCATCGGTAAGCCCCTCGGGAATCACCACCGGCGTGAAGTCCGCATAAGGCACGCGCACGTACTCCGCTTGCCCGCCGGGATAGCCGCCGGTGAGATGGGTATACCCAAACAAACCCGCCGTCGTGTGGCCGAAGGCCTTGTCGGCCAGATCCTTGTTGCGGTTGCTGCGCTCGCAAACAGAAAAGTTACCCCGGCGGCATTGATCGCATTCACCACAACAAATCGTAAAGGGCACCACGACGCGATCGCCGATCTTCAACTTCTTGTTGGCCGAGCCCACTTCCACGACTTCACCCATGAACTCATGGCCCATGATGTCGCCATGCTTCATGCCAGGCATGAAGCCGTCATACAGGTGCAGGTCCGAGCCGCAAATGGCGCACGAAGTGACCTTGATAATCGCGTCTCGCGGGTCTTCTATCGTGGGGTCGGGGAGATGGTCATCGCAGCGGATGTCTTTCTTTCCATGCCAGCGTAGCGCTTTCACTTGGGTATACCTCCTAGGTGGGGACGGTACGGTCGCTACGATCAGGCTCGTTGCGGACCTACTGACATTTTCGGTTGGAGGAGGGGGCGAGTAGTTCAAAGTGATGGCGGGGGGAGTGGGGGGAGGCGATGGACGGTTGGGGGGAGTTATCGCCATTGCTGCCCAATACGTTGCCGGCCGGGCAGCGGCATTCCCAAAAACTATTGCCGCCAGAGCGGTTGCGGCCGGAATTGATCCTGGAGGAAGCGCAAAAACTTGAGCGTTCTCGCGGGCAACCCTTCGCGTTGGTGGGTTAGCGCAACAATATTGGCCTCTGGCAGTTTCCAACCAGGCAGTAGTCGTATCAACGTCCCCTCCGCCAGAGCGTCGGCAACATCCCATTCAGAGCGCAGGATGATGCCGTTCCCTTCGCAAGCCCATTGCCGAATAACACTTCCATCGTTACAGCTCAACGCTGGGCGGATTCGCACATTGTGTGTTTTACCCGCACGGGTGAAATGCCAGAGCGTGACGTCTTCGTTGTTTTCCCGCAATGCAATGCACGGCAGGGTAGCCAACTGGTCGGGGTGTTCCGGCAGGCCGTGCTGTTCAATAAAGTCGGGTGACGCGCATACGTAGCGACGATTGGGTGCAATGGAATGGCCTACCAAGTTGGAGGTGCGCAGTTCCCCAATATGGATAACGACATCAAATCGGTCTGTCGCTTCAACCATAGGCTGTTCGGACAGACTCAATTGAATCTCTACGTCTGGATGCAGGTGCTGGAAAGCTGCCACCGCGGGGGCCACGTGCAGTCGTCCAAACCCGAACGGTGCATTGATTTTCAACTTGCCGACGAAGCCGCTGCGCCGCTCTTGCAAATCAGCCAACAGGGAATCGAACTGCTCGACCAGCTCAGCCCCACGCTGGCATAGGAACTCGCCCTCATCGGTAAAGCGCAGTTGCCGGGCTGACCGATCCAGCAATCGAATCGACAGTTTTTTCTCCATTTGCTGGAGGCGTTGGGTCACCGCCGAAGGCGTCAGGCCCAGCTTGCGTGACGCAGCCAACAAACTCTCGCTTTCCCGGATGACCAAGAGAAAACGGATATCAAATGTCTCGTTCATTAAGAATCACTGAATATTAGAATTAGAATTATTAAATTTTAATCTGAAACTGGAGGCTTAGAATAGCGCCATTCCAGGAGACCACACATGTCAGCATTCACTCATATCGAAACCCCCGCTTTATTGCTGGACCGCGATCGACTCGATGCCAACATCCAACGGATGCGCAATAAGCTGGCCGCATTCAACGTGGTATTGCGGCCACATGTGAAGACCAACAAATCGTTGGAAGTCACCGAGCGATTGTTCGCAGGCGGGCGCGGGCCTATCACTGTTTCAACCTTGAGGGAGGCAGATTTCTTTTTCGAGGCCGGGTTTACCGACATCTTGTATGGCGTTGGCATTGCGCCTAATAAGTTCGCTCATGCCGCTTCATTGATCGGCAAAGGCGCACAGCTCAAGTTGGTACTCGACAATCTGGACACCGCCAGGTTACTGGCCGAATTCGCCAAAACGTCGGGTCATGTCTTTGAAGTTCTGCTGGAAATCGATTGCGACGGTCACCGTTCCGGCCTCGACCCGCAGTCACCGATGCTGGTGGAAATTGCACAGTTGTTGAGCGCCAATGGCGTCAGGGTCAGCGGCCTGATGACACACGCCGGCAAGTCCTACGACAGCCAGTCGATTACTGAAATCGAAGCGAGCGCCCGGCGGGAACGCACGGCGATTATCGAGGCCAGCCAAATGCTGTCGAGTGCTGGCTTCAATCTGTCGATCATCAGCGTCGGCTCGACACCCACGGCACTTTTTACTGAGGATTTATCCGGGGTGACAGAAGTACGTGCGGGTGTGTTCGCCTTCTTCGATCTGGTCATGGCGGGCTTGGGCGTTTGTCAGTTGCAAGATATTGCCGTCTCGGTTCTGACCACTGTCATCGGTCATCAAATCGAGAAAGGCTGGATCATTATGGATGCGGGATGGATGGCGCTTTCTCGTGATCGTGGTACCGCTAAACAAGCGGTCGATCAGGGCTATGGCATCGTGTGTGACGCCGCGGGCCTGCCCATTGGCGATCTGATCGTCAGCGCCACCAATCAGGAGCACGGAATCATTTCATCGCGGGCCGGGAAGCTTGAAGCCTCGAACTTGCTGCCCTTGGGCACGCTGCTGCGGATCCTGCCGAATCACGCCTGTGCCACCTCGGCGCAGCACGCGGGTTATCACGTCCTCAGCGAGGGGCGCAGTGTGGGTTATTGGCCACGCATCGCGGGATGGTAATCAACTCATTCAACAGAACACAAACTTTGATCGATCAAGGGGGGCAAATGAAATTGGTCACTGCAGAGCAACTGCCTGTACCCGGTGGACATTACTCACACGGTGTCATGGCAGGAAAACTTCTATTTATTTCCGGCCAGTTGCCGTTTCCGCCTGATGCACAAGAATTCCCCGATGGAATAGAAGCCCAGGTTATTCAGGCAATGGCAAATGTAGAAGCGGTGCTTCAGGCAGCGGGTGCTTCGCTTAGTCATTTGGTCAGCGTGCAGATATACATTGTTGATGTTGCTGACTGGTCGGTCGTGAATCTCGCGTATTCAACGCTAATGGGGTCGCACCGTCCCGCAAGAGTGATCATTCCATGTGGGCCACTCCATTACGGGGCTTTGGTCGAAATTTCAGCAGTGGCTGAACTTTAAATACTTTCAAGAAGGACAGTCGTCATGAATTCGATTGAAAACAATCTTCAGCAAACTCCTGTGAAACTCGTCCTGTTCGATTTGCTTACCGCTCTGCTGGACTCGTGGACGCTATGGAATTCCGTGGCAGGCTCCGATGAAATGGGGCGCACTTGGCGTATGGCTTATTTGAAGGCGACCTACGGCTGTGGTGCTTACCGGCCTTATGAAACGTTGGTCGAGGAGGCTGCGATCAGTGTGGGACTGGGCAAGGAAGCCGCGCAAAATCTGGAGGCGCGCTGGATGCAGTTGCAAGCTTGGCCTGAGGCCAAACGCGTGCTCACCGAGTTGGCGCCGCACTACAAACTCGGGGTAGTGACCAACTGTTCGGAGCGGTTGGGGCATATCGCAGCGGATCTTCTAGGCGTGCCATTTGACGTCATTGTCACTTCTGAACAGGCCGGCTTCTACAAGCCCGATGCGCAACCCTACAGGCTTGCCCTGCAAATAGCGGGCGTTGAGCCCGCTCACGCCATATTCGTAGCGGGCTCAGCTTACGATCTGTTTGGCACGCAGAAAGTCGGCTTGCCAACTTTCTGGCATAACAGGATAGGGCTCGATGCGCCCGCAGGTGCGCCTGATCCATTAATCATGCGTCCGACACTCGATAGCCTGGTTGAGGATATTAAAAACCTGAGCGGTAAATAAACGGGGTGTTGCTTATTACCGTCATTCTTTAAATCAGTCCCGGTAGAGGCGGTGCCTACAATGGCGCCTCTGCTGGACAGCACTCTAAACATGCCGCGAACCAGCGGCCCGTAGCTTCAATTATTCCTGTCTCTCACTTCAAAACAAATTCTTCCATCAAAGGAAGGTGTATGTAACGGGTGCTGTGGTCCGAGGACCTCGCACGCCTCCCAAACGAGGTTCCGTCATGTCAGCTGAAACCCAGATCCGCAAACCGTTCTACAAGATTCTGTATATTCAGGTCCTGTTCGCGATCGCCATCGGCATCCTGATTGGCCACTTCTATCCGGAAACCGCTACCACGTTAAAACCGCTCGGCGATGGTTTTATCAAGCTAATCAAAATGGTCATTGCCCCCATCATCTTTTGTACTGTGGTCACCGGCATCGCAGGCATGCAAAACATGAAGGCGGTCGGAAAAACCGGAGGCTATGCGCTTCTATACTTCGAGATTGTTTCGACAATTGCCCTGTTGATCGGGCTGGCTGTGGTCAACGTCGTGCAGCCGGGCGCTGGTATGCATATCGATCCGTCCACGCTCGATGCGTCGGGGATTGCTGCGTATGCCGCCGCAGGAAAAGAACAGAGCACCATCCAGTTCCTCCTGCACATTATCCCCAACACGATTGTTGGCGCGTTTGCCGAGGGTGAGATCCTGCAGGTGCTGCTCTTCTCTGTACTGTTTGGCTACGCGCTGCATCGTATCGGTGATTATGGCCGTCGGGTGTTCGAGTTCATCGAGAGTATCTCCCAGGTGCTGTTCAGCATCATGGGCGTGGTCATGAAAGTCGCACCCATCGGTGCGCTGGGTGCGATGGCCTTCACTATCGGTAAGTACGGTGTGGGTTCTCTAGTCCAGTTGGGCTATCTGATGCTGTGTTTTTACTTCACCTGCGTGGTCTTCGTACTGGGAGTACTGGGCACGATTGCGCGCCTGCACGGGTTCAGCATCTTCAAGTTCATCAAGTACATCCGCGAGGAGCTTCTGATCGTCCTCGGTACTTCGTCGTCCGAGACCGCGTTGCCACTCATGATCGTCAAGATGCAGAAGCTCGGTGCGCATAAGTCCGTCGTGGGCCTGGTTATCCCTACCGGTTACTCCTTCAACCTCGATGGCACTTCCATCTACCTCACCATGGCGGCGATTTTCCTTGCCCAAGCCACCGATACGCCCATGGACATTACGCACCAGATTACGTTGTTGCTGGTCTTGCTGATCACATCGAAGGGCGCGGCGGGTGTAACGGGTAGTGGCTTCATTGTCTTGGCGGCCACGTTGTCGTCGGTAGGGCATGTGCCGGTTGCAGCGCTGGCCTTGATTTTGGGGATAGACCGTTTCATGTCCGAAGCGCGGGCGCTGACCAATCTGATCGGTAATGGCGTGGCGACAATCGTGGTCGCCAGGTGGTGTGGGCAGTTGGACGAAAAGGTACTTCAAAAGACGCTGGAAGAGGGCCCTGGAGTGGCGGCTATCGCTTCGCCGGCAACGCGAGTTTCCTGAAGTACCTGTGAGTACTGGATCCGGCCATGTAAGGCAGGCCTGTTCTTGCGAAGGTATTGATATATGTCGTAAAGCCCTTGCGGGAGCTTGGCTGGCTGATGCCAGTCAAGCCGGGCTTGATGGGCCGCCGGGGTGAGCTGGGGCTTGCAATACCAACGATTACCCAGGCACTTCTGGATCTGCCGGAGTCGAAGTGGGAATTTGCCATGAAGGTTTCTTGCCATCCCGGCTATCGAACGTGCGCCGCGCCTTGCGAAAGTCGTCGACGTTTTCGACTACCCAAGTCCAAACAGGGGACATACGGATCAACAGTTCCATGCCCAGCGGTGTCAGCTCATATTCAACGCGGGGTGGAATTTCACCGAACTCCCGCCGAATCAGCAGACCATCACGCTCCAAGGCGCGTAGCGTCTTCGTCAACATCCGTTGAGTAACACCGGTCATCTGCCTTTTCAGCTCGGCGTGGCGCATCTTTCCGTACACACCCAAGGCATGCAGGATGCCCAGTGACCAGCGGCTGCCTGCGTGAGCGAGGACTTCGCGCCTGACGCCATCATCGTCTCTCCTAAGCGTCTGGCAGATAACTTCTGCCTGACTAAGCGTTTCATGATTGGTCATCTCTTCCTCTGGTATCACACGTGTGCCTTCTTACGAGCGCTGCCGAATCGTGCAAGCATTTGCTCATCTTACAGGCAGCAGGTTTCAGGAGAAGTCATGACAGATACCCCCCAATCGATTCTCGTTCTAGGCGCCGGTGAACTTGGCCTTCCGGTTTTGTGCAACCTCGCGCGGGTGGCTAAGAGCAAGCCCGGTTCCAGAATCAGCGTCTTGCTCAGAGATTCGACCATCAACAGCCAGGTGCCTGAGAAGAAGGCTGAAATCGATGAGCTGCGGAGTCTGGGCATTCAGATGGTCGCCGCAGACTTGGTGAACGATTCAATCGATCAGCTTGCTGAAGTGTTCGCACGGTTCGATACCGTCATAGGCTGCGCAGGCATGGTCGCGGGCCGAGAAACCCCGATGAAGTTGGCGACGGCAGCGCTGAAGTCCGGCGTGAAGCGCTATTTCCCATGGCAGTTTGGCGTCGATTTCGAGGTGATCGGTCGGGGCAGTCCTCAAGATCTGTTCGATGCTCAACTCGACGTGCGCGAGTTACTGCGCGCCCAACATAAAACCGAATGGGTGATCATCTCGACGGGTATGTTCACCAGCTTCCTTTTCGAGCCCGTGTTTGAAGTGGTGGATTTCGAAACCGACACCGTGAACGCCCTGGGCAGTCTTGATAACAGCGTGACACTCACGACACCGGACGACATTGGGACGCTGACAGCGGAGATTGTTTTCTTCGAACCGCGCTTGCGCAATCAGATCGTCTATCTGTCTGGCGACACCGTGGCATATGGGGAGGTGGCGAGCATCCTTGAACGTGTTCTGGGGCGTCCATTCAAACGTAACGTTTGGAGTGTTCCGTACCTGTTCCAGGAATTGGAAAAAGACCCCACTCATCACATCAAGAAGTACCGCGCTGTGTTCGCACAAGGCAAAGGCGTGGCGTGGCCGAAAGCTGCGACGTTCAACGAACAGCAGTCGATTCAGGTCACCACTGCCGAGCAGTGGGCTCGGGAAAACCTTGCGGACAGTTGAACGCAGAAGCAGAAGCTGAATGCTCCCGTGCCAGTAGCGTTGCTTTGTAAGCGTCTGGTGACGTCCTCTGGACAAAGCAAATGGTCTCAATACGATCAGATTTCCCGAAAGAGCAACTCGCTAGTTCGCTTTTTCGTTTCTTGACACAGTGCTCAAATCTCCAGATTATCGATCAATGACTCCTACAAATCTCGTTAGTATGATGCGCCCCTTGATGACTGCCTTTGGCGGGCCATAGGGCGATGCGCGCTTAGAACAGAAGCATTGACCAGAAGCCCCGCCAGAAATGGATGGGGCTTTTTCATTCCCCTTCCAACTCATTGATGACAAGGAGAGTGAAGATGCTGTTGATTCGCCCAGCCAAACGTACTGACGCCGAGGCCGCGTTTGATATACGCCTCCAGGCGATCCGGCATCAATGCATTGCCGTCTATACCGCTGAGCAAGTAATGGCGTGGACTGATGTGCCGCTCACAGACCGATATCGGGCTTCGGTGGAAAAGGAGTACCACGTTGCCTGGTTGGGCGAGATACCGGTCGCAACAGGTCTGATTGATTTCCAGTCTGGAGAGATAGGCGCTATTTTCGTATTGCCTGCATTCATGGGACAGGGGATTGGCAAGACAATGCTCCTGTACCTTGAGCGACTGGCCTTTAAAGCTGGGATCGTTGACATCCATTTAGATGCTACCCCTAACGCAACCGCGTTCTACCGTCGGTGTGGCTATCACGGAGATATTCAAGCTATCTATACGTCGCCCTCCGGTCTTGAGCTGGCTTGTACACCGATGCGGAAAAAGTTGGCCAGTGAAGAGCTACTGAACGTAACGCGGGCGACAAGCAGGCTGCCGAACTCAAGTTGATTAAGTCAGTCCGGCATCCAGTGATGCGGCAGCAGTTGTCCTATTTCACTCGCTCGCTGCGTCGGCAGGTGCTTGAGAACATCCTTCAAATAACCGTATGGGTCATGACGATTCAGCCGCGCCGACGGAATCAGACTCATGATCGCCGCCGCCGCCGCCCGCTTTCCGCTGCGCAACGATCCTGCGAAGAGCCAGTTCTTGCGTCAAAGAACAAGGGGACAGACTTATTTCCAGTAAATAAATCTGTCCCCTTTTCCCGTTGGAGGAGGGGGTGAGTAGTTCAAAGTGATGGTTGGGGAGAGCGGGGGGAGGCGATGGACGGTTGGGGGGCAGGTGGCACCGAAACACCAGAAGCGGCTTACCGGATTTCGCGCGTATTCATCCGCCGCCTACACTCCACCTGTTTGACTGACCGCTACCTTCCTTGGAAATCGCGCAATAAGGATTACGCACATGGATGTTGGATTGGCTCATGCAATCGAGGCCGCTGAAGGCGAGTATTTGTGTTCCCGCGTTGAGAGCTTGTTACGGATAAGTGGAAATCCTTTCGGTGCCCGCGTGTTTTTCAACGAAGCTTTTCCCTGCTTTCAAGTGCAAGCATCAGCCAGCCCGATGTTCAATCGCATCTACGGCAACAGTACCGGCAGCCCCCAACCACTGTTGAACTTGCTCAAGGAATCAGCGGAATATTCGACCGTAACGCCTCTTATCGGGAAGACCTCGACGTTGAAGCAGTACGTTTTTGTGGGGGAGAGGCGATTAGAACGCCTGAAGGGTTGGACGCACCTGCAACTCGCGTGCGCCATCAAGGACGTGGTCTTGAGTCCCCACTCGTTTGAGGTCGAAGAGGCCACTTTACGCACGCTTCCTGAGTTCGCAGCTGTGCATGCGAGCGGATTTCATACCAAGCCAGAGCATCGTCAGTTGAGCCAAGCCTCTTTTGCGGGGCTACTGTCAAATGATCGGCTGAAAATCTACGTCCTTAAAGCTGATGGAGAGGTAGTTGCAGGAGCGTTGATGTACCTGGCCGGCAATGGGATTGCCTACCTCGGGACGGCTGCCACCCGAAAAGATGCACGAGGCTTGGGCTACCATGGAGCCCTGATATCTCACCGGATAGAGCAAGCAAAGAAGCACGGGAGTTTGATGATCGCCGCAACGGCTCTTCCCAGCTCGCAAAGTCGCCGTAACTTGGAGCGCACGGGGTTAGCGATATCTCACGTTCAAGCCCTTTATCGCTTGATGGATAGTTGAAGTGTGCCAGTGTAGGACCGTCTGCTATTGGCTCGAAAGCAGCCTATTCAGGCGTTGACAAGCACCATGATATGAGTGGCATGGACATCTTCTATTCGCATGAAGCCGCAGTGCAGGTAAAACGCGTCGCCTCCAGAAGTATCGGTGAAAAGACGCACCTTGTGAAAATGAAGGGAGGCCTGTGCAACCAGCGCTTTTACCAACGCCTGACCGACGCGTTGATTCCTGGCTGCAGGTGTCACGTACACACGCCGTAGCCTTGCGGTATCGGACTTACTATAGGGGTCAACTGATAGTCCTCCGATGCCTATCAGCTGCTGGTTCGAATACGCTGCCATGAGACATTCACCGGGCGCATTGAAGCGATTCGTTCCAGAGTGCCACTCCGAAATCAGGCGCGTAAGAAACCTGAAACCTTCCGCAACTGCCTCTTTCTCCAAGGTGAGAACTTCCGCCGGCAGGTGCGTAATTTGGTGAATCTTGATCGGTTTCATTCATTTCCCTATGCATCGGGTACATGCATCTTAGCGATGCAAGTGGCAGCTATTGGCCAGAAGCAGTCGTTCAGAGTAGGGACATGCCCCGCCTGCTTACTAGCGGCAAAACACTTCATAAGGTGAACTGCGCGCACCATGCGACAGACCCACACATGCTGTGGTGCACGCAGCCCCCCTTATACGGTAGCGCCTTTTCTCTTGAGTTTGATGCCGGCCTTCGATTAGATATGAGGCATAAACGTTGTGACGTAAATAGCACCATCAAACACAAGGGAATAGCACTAAATGGCCAGGATAGAACCCGTTTTCGGCAGCATCAGCAGCGAAATCGAAAACCCATACCAACCGGGCGACGCCCAACTGATTGACGACGAGGTTGTCACGTTTTCAAACCCCAAGATTTTGGGTTTTTCCGGGCGTATTTCTCTGGCGCGCTTCTGGCTGATTCATGTGCCCTTGGTGCTGGTTCTTCCGTGCATTTTGCTGTTGTTCTTTATGGTGGGGTTGCGCCATCAACTGGTGGTTTTGCTGATAGTCGGTGTCACCGTTGTCGTTCCTGCCATCCTGCTCAACGTGTCTCTACTGATACGCAGGGCACGTGATCTAGGCTGGAGTCCGATATGGGGAATTCTCTTCGTATTCCCTGTTATCGGCTTTGTGATAACGCTTCCGCTCATGATGCTTCCGGGGCGTAAAGCGATTAATAAATACGGCCCGCCCAATCCACCTCTTTCGACGTTGGTAAAGCTACTTACAGCGCTGTTGGTGGTGCTGACGCTTGTAACTTCAACCGTGCTAGTTGCGTATTTTCCCCAATACCAGCCTCAGGCACTCTACGAGTGGTTCTTTAATGCATTGGTTCAGGCATAACGTTAGCGTACGCGAAGTCCATGCTTCGCCTCATTGCGCGGCGCCAAGTGCTCAGGTGCCGTTGTAGAGAGCGCTGCGCGCACCACGCGATAGCCCTGCGTACGCCGCGGTGATGTCCATTGGGAAAAAAGAACAGATTTATTTCTCTGCTCTAAACGACTGCTCTTGGCCGCTTTCTGCCCTTGATACTCCTGAGATGCAAAACGCAGAAAACGTCCAGAGAATCCATCCCAGCCGGTCATTTGGGCCAAAAAAACGGGCGCCTCCAACGCCCGTTCCCTCATCAACCCTCTGCCTTCTCCTGAAGCCGCCGCCCGATCACCTCCAACAAATCACACCCATCCCGCAACGGGATCACCAACAACTGCGCAAAATCCGACAGCACAACCGTATCGCTACCAAGCTCAGCTCGAAACGCTATGTTCTCCAGCACTTGCGTAACAACGCGAATACGGTAATCAGCCGTAGCGTGCAGAACATCAAGCGGTGCCTGACTATCAATCAGCAGCGAAGCCGGGGTGCAGTCGATGCCGGTGATGGGGATGTATCTTTCCATGGGATTGCTCCGATCAGATTAATGGACTGATCCGATACTTAGGTCGCCAAACCTGACCGCCCTTCAAGGCGACGCAACGACTATAGTTTTCAGCTCGAAACTCGAACAGGTATCTGATTCCGAGAATTGCGTAGGAATCGTCATCACTCACCCCCAACGAACCCCCAAAACAATCCCCTGCGCCTTGAACCCTTCAAGCGCCGCCACGCCCATCGGCATGATCGCCTGCACCGTCACCCCAGCCACTTCAGCCAACGCAACCAGATGCTCCCGCCCACTGCGCCGATGTTCCATCAGCGATACCAACAACCCATAAGCCAGCGGCGCAAGGCGTGAAAATGTCACCTGCCCAGCGCGGCGCTGTAGCAGGACCAAGGTCGGAGCCGAAGGTTTTTCAGTCGGCTGATGATCCGGTCCGATGTCGCACACCGGCCATTCATAGGCATGCGCCTGCACAAGTCCGGACACCACGGGCGTGCCCTCGATCAGGTCGCCGAAGGGGTTGTGGGACGGTTCCACCGCATCGCTTAGCAGCAGGGCGCTTTCGCTCCATTCGTGTTGGGCGAGTTCGGGCAGCCAGGGCGGGAGGTTGTCCAGGTCGGTGTGTTGTTCCAGATAGGTGACGAACTCGCCGGCCAGTTTTGTGAACAGTGGCGTTTGGCTGCGGTAGTTGGCGTAGAAGTCGTGGACCAGCCATCGCCAGTCGGCAGGCGGCAGGGTTTGCTGGATGACCGGGAAGCTGGCGGCCAGCAGTGATTCGATGCTGCCGATGAACAGTTGGCGGTAGATCGCCAGGCGGCGGGCTTCGAGTCCGGGCGGGGGCGTCTGGAGGGGGTTGCGCACGTAGCCGGCCATGCAGTTGAGTTGTTCGAGTAGTTGTTCAGGCATGGCGGGCCTCCGGTGTTGCCAGGCAAGCGAGTTGTTGGAGGTGTTTGATCTGCCCGACTTCAGCGAGCAGTTCCGACAAGGGCGGGAAGTTGAAGTCGCGCTCCAGCAGGGTCGGTACCGGTCCGAATCGTTGGTAGGTCTGGTGCAGCAGCGTCCACACTTCTGGTTTGACGGCGGCGCCGTGGGTGTCGATTTTCAGGTCGTCGGCTTCGTCGTAATGGCCGGCAACGTGCAGGTAGGTGACGCGTTGCGCGGGGAGGGCTGCCAGGAACTTCTCGGCGTCGTAACGGTGATTGATGGCATTGACGTAGAGGTTGTTGACGTCCAGCAGCAGGTCGCAGTCGGCTTCCACGAGCACGGCGTTGATGAAGTCAATTTCGCTCATGGCCTGGAAAGGCGCGGCGTAGTAGGAGATGTTTTCCACGGCGATGCGTTGACCCAGCTCGTTCTGGGCCTGGCGTATGCGGGCGGCGACGTGGTGGACGGCTTCTTCGGTGAAGGGGATCGGCAAGAGGTCGTAGAGATGACCGCTGTCGGAGCAGTAGCTCAGGTGTTCGCTGTAGATCGCCACGGCGTAGCGATCGAGGAAGCGGCGTGTGCCCCGCAGCAGGTCGAGGTCGAGGGGTTGGGGGCCGCCGAGGGACAGCGACAGCCCATGGCAGGTGATGGGATGCCGTGCGGCCAGTTGGTCCAGTTGTTCGGCGTAGGCGCCACCGACGCCGATCCAGTTGTCCGGGGCGCATTCGAGGAAATCCACGGCGCCCGGGGCCATTTCCAGCAGGTCGCCAAGCAGGGCGCGGCGCAGACCGAGCCCGGCGCCGCTGGGGGAAGTGAAGGTACTCATCGCGGTTCTCCAGGGATGACCAAACCCTCCCGGCGTGAATGTCCGGGAGGGTCGGAGCGAAGGCGGTTATTCCTTGGCTTGGCTCATGCGGGTGAACAGCTCGGTTGGCACTTTCTTGCCGTTGGCCGTGTATTGGCCGGTGCGGTATTTGTAGGTTTCGGCCTCGGACAGGTAGCCGTCGTGGTTGCTGTCCATCTTTTCGAACTCGGCTTGCTGGGTCGGCGCCACGCTGAGGAATTCCTTCAGCGAGACGCGATCGTCATCGTCGGTGTCGGTGCGGGCAAAAGACGCGTCGCCACATTTACCTTCACCGCATTTGCCTTCGGCCTGGGTGACTTTTTTTCCCGATTCAGCGGCGCCGCATTTGCCTTCGCCGCACTTTCCTTCGGAGGTCTTTTCAGCCGAAGCCAACTGGTAACCCTGGGGCAGGGCTTCGACGGCGAAAGCGGACTGGGCCAGGCTCAAGCCACCGGACAGGGCGAGGGCGGCGAGGGCGAGGCGAGCGGCGTTGGAATTTTTTGTACGGGTCATGAAATTTCTCCAGATAAGAGCTTGTATGGCCCCGGCAACGGTGCGCGGGGTATGCCGTGGCGGTGTCACGCTGCTGCCCGGTGCTGAGCGCGTCGGGTCGAAGCAGGGCGGTACTGCCTGTTCGGACGGGGCCATTTGGCGCTTGCCGTGTATCTGGGATATGTCATTTGGCGGTACGTTTGTATGGCTGTGTGTCTTGGATACAGAGCGTTGTAAAAGGCTGATCTCAGGACAAATCGTGCAAGTCCTTGCCCAGCGCGGGGCCGAGCGCCCAGTCTGAAAACGTCACTTTCAATCCGCCTCGCTTGGGGCTACAGGCCATCGGGCCCACTAGGTAATGAGGTGCAACGGGAAAGGGACACAACCGCACCAACGGCCAACGACGTCCATCGCTGGACACTTGCAAGCGCAGTACGCCATCGGCCACGGTGGCGCGCATCCAGAAATCGCTGGGGTCTGCGGTGTAGGGGCTGGTCGCCCAGTCGGATTGTCCATCGGTGAGCACGCTGCCGAGCATGGCCTGGCCGTCGCTCAGTTCGATGCCGGCCTTGACCCACTGGCGCTCGTTGATGCGGATCATGAGGCCGGCTTGGTCATACAGGGCTTCGAAGGTGCTGCGGATGCGCAATTGGCAGGTGAAGCTGGGTGGGGTTTCGACGCCGAGGAAGTGACCGCTGTCGTGGGTGAAACCGTAGTGGGTTTCGCGCCAGAAGTCGGTGGCGTTGTCGGTTTCAAGCTCCAGGGTTTGTGTGGTGGGGGCGCTGTGGAGCTTGGGTTCGTTCAGCCAGGCGCCATGTGAAAGGCCGGGCGGGTGTGGGGTGTGTTTATCGGGCATCGTCAGGTCACCTGGTTTCGGGCGTACTGAGTCGACCGATGAAGCGAGAGGTGGTTCAGAAGGGCGAGGGCTGCTGCGCAACCCAGCGGGAGCAAGCTCCCTCGCCACGGGATTGATGTGTGTCTGACAGCCAAAGGTCGCGTTTTGGGTAAGTGGATGAATTCTCTTACGACATTTTAGGGTTGGCCTTCGGAAGCGCCGTCCTTAGCATCTTGGCCTAGCCCAATGCTGCGCGAGGCATGTCCAGTCTCGTTTTATATTGAGAGGAAAAGTCGATGCCAGGAAGCCAGGAGGTCAAGGCTGATAAATTCACTTGTCATGCGTATGACATTTGGCGCTATGATTGCGACAAATGTCGCAAGGAGGTCAGCCTAATGACCGTAGTAGCCAAGCAAGCAGAGAGGCCCACAGCCAAATCCACAGCTAAAGCGGCGAAGACGAGCCCAAAGAAGACTGTCGAAAAGCCGACCCAAATACTATTGCAGGGGCGCAAAGGGGACGAACGCTTATTGATCCTCCGATACACGCAAGAAGGTTTCAGTTTGGACGATGTCAGGAAGATGCTTTCCACGTCCGCCTTGTATATGGAACACGGTTTGCTTGAGCGCATTACCGGCAAGTCTGTGAGGACCGTGCAGCGATTAGCGAAAGATGCCCAACCGATACGGTTGAACCGGCAACAGAGTACTGTCGCGTTTCAATATGCCCAAACGCTGGAGCACGCTACAGAGGTGTTCGGCAGCCAGTCGTTGGCGGAAGACTGGCTCAAGAAGCCCTGCAAGTATCTGGATGGTCATGTGCCCTTGGAGTTGATCGACAATTCGCTGGGCTTCCAAGTGGTGGAAGATTATCTGAGCCGTATCGAGCATGGGGTTTATCAATGAGCCCCTTGCCTTGGGAGGGGCAGTGGCACGCTTGGCGTCTTGATCGAGAGGTTTACAAAGAGACCTGGGATAGCGGGATCGGCGCTCAACGCTCAGGCGGACGTTGGAATCCCCCTGGCCGTCGTGTGATTTATGCTTCGGCCGATCCCTCCACCGCCATCTTGGAAGTCGCGGCTCATCTTGGTTTCGACGCGCTGGATAAGGTGCCCTACCTGCTGACCTGCTTTGAGGTACTGGATCCGGCACTGATAAAGGTGGTTCATGCCGAAGAGGTGCCGAATCCAAACTGGCTCACCCCGGCTCAACCTTCGCCCAATCAGCAGTGGTTTGCCGATGAGTTATTGGCGCAGTTTCCCTTTGTGCTGATTCCTTCAGCGGTGACCCGGCATTCCTGGAATTTGCTGGTGAGCTGCGATTTGGCGAAGGGCCAATTCAAGCTTATTTCTCAAGAGCGCTTTGGCTTGGACACTCGACTGGTCAGGTAATCCTGAGTGTCCTGAGTAGGCAGTCACTGATGAAAGCTACTTCTTGACCGAATAATCCGCACCCCACATCCGCACAGCACTGACCGCCTCGTTCATGCCTTCGAAAACAAATTTCTGCCGCACGGCGATTTTCGGTGGGATGGTGACTTCGTCGGGGTTGTCCAGGCCGGTGAGTCGGTTGGCGTAGCCTGCCTGGTCGATGGCGAGCAGGGCGCCTGTCTGTCCGAGGTTGATCAGCCGCAGTTGGGTGTCGGTGCTGTTCTTGAAACCGAGGGTGATGGTGACGCTTTCTTCGCTGGGTTCCAGCTTCAGCACTTCTACGGTGACGCGGTCTTTCATTTGATCGCCGGAGGAGATGATCGCTGCGCCGTCGGTGCCCTGGACCGACTCACGGCCATCGAGCACGCCTTCGCTCACGCCGCCCAACAGGTTCTTGCCGGCGGTGATGAAGGTCGAGACGGCGGATTTGGTCGAGTCCTTGATGACGCTCTCCGCCGGCTCGCCCTCGGCCAGGCACAGTGAGCTGATCAGGAGGCTGGAGGCGAAGAGGGTGGCGCGTGACGGCAGAAGGGTCATACCTGGGTCCTTGAAGGTTGGCTGCAGCATGCCCGTCAAATGGGCGTGGGGCATGATAGCTGGGATCACGGCTTACTTGTTCATTCCCGCCTGGTGGGATGCTGGCTTTATGCGCTGATCCGCATTTTTTTAGGGCAGGTGCGTCTGTAATGGTCTCAGTTCTCGCTCCACAATCCCGCCGTGCCGCAATAACTCTATTGGGAGAATGCTCATGGCAAAGATGGCGATTTTTCTGGGTGGTTTCCTGGCGCTGACGTTGCTGATCGGTGTGCTGGCAACGATTTCGCCTGTTTAAGAGTTTTTCTGTGGCGAGGGGATTTATCCCCGCTGGGCTGCGAAGCGGCCCCAAGAATTTTCAGGGCCGCTTCTCGCCCCAGCGGGGATAAATCCCCTCGCCACAACAGCGTTCACTCCAAACAGATGTGTCGATCACCGATGCAAGATCACCTGCGCAATCTCCAGCAGCGGCATCACCCGTTGCGCAGCGTTGAGTTTGATCGCTTCCTTGGGCATGCCGAACACCACGCAACTGGCCTCGTCCTGGGCGACGGTGGCGCTGCCGGCGTCGAGCATTTCCTTCAGGCCGCGGGCGCCGTCGTCGCCCATGCCGGTCATGATGATGCCCGTGGCGTTACGGCCGGCGAACTTGGCCACCGAGCGGAACAGCACATCCACCGAAGGGCGATGGCGATTGACCAGCGGGCCGTCCACCACTTGCACGTGATAGAACGCGCCGCTGCGGGTGACCATCATGTGCTTGCCGCCAGGGGCGATAAGCGCGAGGCCCGGATGGATGCGGTCGTTGTTCTTCGCTTCGCGCACTTCGATCTGGCACAGGCTGTTGAGCCGGGCGGCAAAGGACGCGGTGAATTTTTCCGGCATGTGCTGGACGATGACGATGCCTGGACACACCCGTGGCAGCGCAGTCAGGACGGCTTCCAGCGCCTGGGTGCCGCCGGTGGAGGTGCCCATGGCGACGATACGTTCGGTGGTCTGGGCCATGGCGTGGCCATTGGCGGCGGGCAGCATGGCGTCGGCGGTGAGTTTGGTCGCGGGCGTCAGCGGGGCCGCCGGGGCGGCACGTTTGCCCAGGTTGCGGACGTTGACCTGGGCGGCGGCGCGAATGGCCGAGACCAGTTCCGGTGCCGAATCCAACAGGAAGTTTTTCAGGCCGCTGGTGGGCTTGGTGATGATTTCCACCGCGCCGGCGGCCATGGCTTGCAGGGTGGTTTCAGCGCCCTTGGGCGTCAGCGACGAGCAGATCACCACCGGCGTCGGCCGTTCGCTCATGATTTTCTTCAGGAAGGTGATGCCGTCCATGCGCGGCATTTCCACGTCCAGCACGATCACGTCGGGCCACTCCTTCGCCAGTTTGTCCATGGCAAAAATCGGGTCGGAGGCCGCGCCGATAACGTTTATGTCCGGCGTGTCACTCAGGATCGCCAGCAACACTTGGCGGACCACGGCGGAGTCGTCCACCAGCAACACATTGATTTTTCTGCCTGGCATGGTTAATTCAACGTCCTTATCGGTTGGTGCCTGACCCAGACATCGCCATTGCACAGGTCAAAAACGATACTGCGGTAGCCGGTGCTGCCCATGTCCTGGGCGATCAGGTCCAGGCGATAGAGTGCGGCCATTTCCAGCGCGGCGTTGACGTTCAGCCGCGCCACGTCGCCGAACGCCACATGGCGTTGCAGCTCGGGAAACATTTCTCCGCCACCGAACAGCTTGAGTTGGTATTCCTCGGGCTCGGTGCGATGGGCCCGCGCCTGGCGGACGAACAGTTCGAGGGCTTCATCGGCGTACATCCCGTTCAGCGAGGTGGAACAACGCACCCGACTGGGCAACATGAAGTGGCACATACCGCCAATCTTGCGTTTTGGGTGCCAAAGCGTGATCGCCACACAAGAGCCAAGGATCGTGCGCAGCCGAGTCGGGCAGGTCGCAAAACGAAACTCGCCAGGTCCCAGATAGACTTCGGCCACTTCCCTGATCGCGGCGCTCATGGCTTGCGGTAGATCGAAGGGGCCACCAGTTTCAACGCGTCGGACACGCCGTTGAGGCTTTCCGAATGGCTGACGATGAAATACCCACCACGCTTGAGCCGAGGGATGAGCCGGGCAACCACCTTGCTTTTGGTGGGCTGGTCGAAATAGATCATCACGTTGCGCAGGAAAATCACATCGAATTCCCCCAGCTCCGGGAGGGTGTCGTTGAGGTTGACCTGGATGAAGTTGACCCGGTTGCGCAATGCCCGGTCGATCAACAAGGTGCCTTGCTGGCTGCCGGTGCCCTTGAGGCAATATTTCACCAGCAGCGAATGGGGCAGGTTACGGGCGCGCTCCATCGGGTAATGCCCCGAACGGGCTTTCGCCAACACTTGCGTGCTGATGTCCGAACCGATGACTTCCCAGGGCGTGGTGCCCAGGCTTTCGGCCAGGGTCATGGCGAGGCTGTAGGGTTCCTCGCCGGAGGAGCTGGCCGCGCTCCACAAGCGAAAGGTCTTGCCCGGCGTCGCATGCGGCAGCACGTGGTCGCGAAGGAAGTCGAAGTGCTTGGGTTCGCGGAAGAAATAGGTCTCGTTGGTCGTGAGCAGGTCCAGCGCCACCTGCAATTCGTCACTGCGCTGGCCGCTCATGATCAGCTTGAAATATTCGCCGTAGCTGTCCAGCTCATAGTGCTTGAGGCGCTTGAACAGGCGTCCGGCCACCAAGGCTTTCTTGGCCGGCGACAGATTGATGCCGGCCGCCTGGTACAGCCAGGATTGGAACTGGCCGAACTCCCGGTCAGTGAGCGCCATCGAATTCACCGTGCGTTCCTTGCAAGTGTCTGTGCTCATGACTCTGGCGCTTCCAACGCGGCGGGGCTGGCCTGGGCGAGTTCGGACATTTCGTCGATGGACAGCACCCGGTCCACCTCCAGCACGATGACGAATTTGCCATCGACCTTGGCCATGCCGCTGATGAAATCGGCGCGGATCTTCGCGCCAAAACTCGGTGGCGGCTCGATCTGCGAAGCCGGGATTTCCAGCACCGCCGACACCGTGTCTACCAGCAGGCCAATGTCCTGGGCCAGCCCATCGGCACTCGCGGCCTCGATGATCACCACGCAACTGCGACGGCTGATGGTGGAGTTCGGCCGGCCGAAACGGGCCGACAGATCCACCACCGGCACGACCGCGCCACGCAGGTTGATCACCCCGCGGACGAAGGCCGGCATCATCGGCACGACGGTCAGGTTGCCGTACTCGATGATTTCCTTGATGCACAGGATGCCGATGGCGAACATCTCCGTGCCGAGCATGAACGTCAGGTACTGCGCTTCTTCCTCGACCGCGCTGGCGGTCTGACGTGTGGTCGCGATGGCGCCCATTGCCTTTTCTCCTTTAAGCAAGCCTGTGGAACCGGGCCATCAGAACCGGGTGAATTCCGATTCGTCCGGCGCGCTGGCCATGTTGTAGGCAAACGCCTTGGGCATCACCGGTGCCGGTGCCCGGGCCGGTTTACGGCTGGCCGGGCCGGGCGTGTTGTCGACCCGGGCGACCTGGACGGCGGACTTGGGCGGCGTGTCCAAGGTGAAGAAGCTCATGGCCTGTTGCAGTTGTTCGGCCTGGCTGCTCATCTCTTCGGCGGTGGCGGCCAGTTCTTCGCTGCTGGAGGCGTTCTGCTGGGTCACTTGGTTGAGCTGGGTCATGGCGGTGTTGATCTGCGCCACGCCGGCGGCCTGTTCTTCGGACGCGGCGCTGATTTCCTGCACCAGGTCCGAGGTCTTGTTGATGGACGGGACCATCTCGTTGAGCAGGTTCCCAGCCTTCTCGGCCATGTCGACGCTGCTGGACGACAGCTCGCCGATTTCCTGTGCCGCGACCTGGCTACGCTCGGCCAGTTTGCGAACTTCGGCTGCCACTACCGCGAAGCCTTTGCCGTGTTCGCCGGCGCGGGCCGCTTCGATCGCGGCGTTGAGCGCCAGCAGATTGGTCTGGTAGGCGATGTCGTCGATGATGCTGATGCGCTGGGCGATTTTCTTCATTGCCACCACGGTCTGCTGCACCGATTCGCCACCGTCGGTGGCTTCCTTGGCGGCCTTGCTGGCCATGCCATCGGTGACTTTGGCGTTCTCGGTGTTCTGGTTGATGCTGGCGCTCATCTGTTCGATGGACGCGCTGGTTTCCTCGACGCTGGCCGCCTGTTCGCTGGTGGCCTGGCTCATCGACTGGGCAGTGGCGCTGACTTCTTCGGAAGCGCTGGCGAGGTTGTCCGCCGCGTTGCGCACTTCACCGATGATGTGCGACAGCTTGCCGACCATGTTCTGCATGGCGTTGAGCACCATGCCGGTTTCGTCTTTCGAACCACCGTCGATTTTTGCGTTCAGGTTGCCTTCGGCCAGTTGTTCGGCGACGGCGGCGGCCTGTTTCAGCGGGCGGGAAATGATGCGCGAGATGAACAGCGCCAGACCCAGGCCCACCAGCAAAGCAACTGCCAGCACGACGATGATCGACAGGCGCGCGTTCTCATACAGCTTGGTGCCGTGCGCACTGGCCACGTCAGCACCGGCCGCGTTGAGCTCGACAAGCTTTTGCAAGTCGCCGGTCACCAGGTCGAACTGACGCTTGGACTCGCCCTTGAGCAGCGCCATGGCTTGCTCTGTCTGGTTTTGCCGCGACAGTGCGAACAGGTCTTTGCTGGTGACCAGATAAGTAGCCCAATCATTGCGAGTGGTTTCGAACAGCTGGCGGTCCTCGGCGCTGGAGAGCAATTTCTCATAAGTACCAAGACGGGTTTCGAAAGCCTTCTTGGCTTCTTCGGCTTCCTGTTCCAGTCCGGCGCGCTCTTGATCAGAGTCGGCGGCAATGTGGCGGTTTTCCTTGAGGCGATAGCTCGCCGCAAAGAAGCGCATGCCCGAGGCCGCGCGCATGGACGGCATCCAGTTTTCACGAATGTCCAGAGCGGTGCCGTTCACCTGGCCCAACTGGATGATCGAGAACACGCCCATGACGGCGGTCAGCGCCAACACCACAAGGAAGGAAGTGATCAGTTTGGTGGCGATTCTAAGGTCGTAGAACCATTTCATTGGGGAATACCTCTCCATGGAGTGTTGAAGCGTCAGCGAGCGTTGGCTTGTTGTAATGGGGTCGAGTTGTAGCGGTTTTCTAGCTGTGCGATCTGGGTGAGCAGGGCCGGGACGTCGAGGATCAACGCGACGGCGCCGCTGCCCAGGATGGTCGAGCCGCTGATGCCGCGCAGTGCGCCGAACAGCTTGCCCAAGGGTTTGATCACGGTCTGGAATTCACCCAGCAGGTCATCCACCACCAGCCCGGCCTTGAGTTCGGCGTAGCGCACCACCACCACGTTCTGCCGGCGCGAGGCCGGGCCTTCGTGATGGAAGTGGTCGCGCAGGTACACCAGCGGCAGCACCTCGCCCCGCAGGTCGAGGTAGCCTTGTTCGCGACTGGCGATGCCATCGTCTTCGCTCAACTCGATGCATTCCTGGACCATGTCCAGGGGTATGACATAAGTGGACTGGCCGATGCCGACCAGGAAGCCATTGATGATCGCCAGGGTCAGCGGCAAGCGGATGCGCACCACGGTGCCCTTGCCTGGCTGGCTGTCCAGGTCGACGGTGCCGCGCAGCAGCGTGATGTTGCGCTTGACCACGTCCATGCCGACGCCACGCCCGGAGAGGTTGGTGACGGCCTGGGCGGTGGAGAAGCCCGGTTCGAAAATCAGGTTGTAGATTTCCTGGTCGGTCAGGTTCGCACCCTGGGCGATCAGGCCACGTTCGTGGGCTTTTTCCAGGATGCGGTCGCGGTTCAGGCCGGCGCCGTCGTCGGCGATTTCCAGCACGATGCTGCCCGAGTCGTGGTAGGCGTTGAGGTGCAGGTGCCCCTTGGCCGGCTTGCCGGTCGCCAGCCGCGCCTCGGCGGTTTCGATGCCGTGGTCCATGGCGTTGCGCAGCAGATGCATCAGCGGGTCGCCGATCTTTTCCACCACGGTCTTGTCCAGCTCGGTTTCCGCGCCGCTGATGATCAGGTCGATGTCTTTGCCCAGTTCCTGGCTGACATCGCGCACCACCCGGCGAAAGCGGTTGAAGGTCTCGCCGATGGGGATCATGCGCAGGCGCAAGGCGCCGTCGAGAATCTCTTCCACCAGGCCGGACACCGACGAAGTGGCTTCCTGCAACGGGTCGTTCTGGCAGGTGCGGGCCAGCAGGCTGGCACCGGCGCTGGCGATCACCAGCTCACCGACGAGGTTGATCAGTTCGTCGAGTTTGTCGGCGTTGACCCGGACGTAGGCGCCATCCTTGGCTTTGTTTTCACTGGTGACGGGCTGTCTGTCGGGCGCGACCTGGGCGGGCATGCGCGGGGTCTTGCGCTGGTCCGGCATCAGCTCGCCCGTGGCGACCATGGCGGTGCTTTCGTCGCTCGGCGCCTTGGATGTTGCGACCAGGCCGGTGTTCGTCAGGGCTTCGATGTCCTGTGCGGCGACGATTTCGATCACGCAGTCTTCCCGGACGAAATCGAAGACTTCGTTGATCGCGGCGTATCCGGCGGCGGAGCGAAACGCGATATCGAAGCCCAGGTAGCAGGACTCGGCATCCCAGGCTTCAATGGCCGGTAGCGCCTCGGTCAACGTGGTGAGGTCGACGATTTCACCCAGGGTCTGCAAATAGCGCAGGAACGACAAAGGGTCCATGCCGTTGCGGAACACGTCCTGGCCGAAGCGCAGGGAAATGTTCCAGAGGCTCGCTTCGGATGAGTCGCTCGTTTCGGTTTTTGCCGCCCGGGCCGGTTCGGCTGCGGTCGGAGGCGCCTGGTATTCCTGCAGGATCTGGCACAGTTCCATTTCCCGCGCCAGGGCAGGGGGCTGCAACGTCGAGCCTTGGTTGGCGACCACGTCGATCAGCTCGAGCATATGGTCGCCGGACTTGAGCAGCACCGCGATCAAGCCCGGGTCCACCTCGACGCTGCCCTCGCGCAAGCGATCGAGCACGTCTTCGACGATGTGGGTAAAACTGACGATCGGCTCCAGGCCGAACAGTCCGGCCGAGCCCTTGATCGTGTGGGCCGCCCGGAAAATCGCGCCGATGGCGTCATCGTCGCCGGGGTCGTTTTCCAACTGCAGCAACGATTCTTCCATCGCCTGCAGTTGTTCCCGCGCCTCGACGATGAAGGTTTGTTGTGCCTGATCGAGATTGATGCTCACGCTCATTTCCTTTGTCGTGTTCGACGTGTTGCGGTGGCGCTAGGCAACCAGGTTGCACAGGGCCAGTGTCTCCGTGACGGCTTTGCTTTGGCCGGTCACCGTCAGTTGGGTGCCGGCCTTGGGTGCCTCGCGCTGAACCATCAGCAGCAGTTGCAGGCCGGCGCCATCCATCTCGGTGATTTGCGACAGGTCCAGCGCCATCGCGGGCGTGGCCCCCAGTCGCGGTAGCAATTGCGCGGCCAGGTCGGCGGCGGTGTAGATCGTCAGCTCGCCATCGATCTGCACCGTCGCGGTGTCATCTTCTATTTCGTACAGCAGCGGCATTGAAGCCTCCGGCCATCAAGGAAGAATCAGCTTGGACACCGCCGCCAACATCTGGGCCGGCTGGAATGGCTTGACCACCCAGGCCTTGGCGCCCGCGGCCTGGCCTTCTTGCTTCTTCGATTCCTGGGATTCGGTGGTGAGCATGATGATCGGCGTGAACTTGTAGCTCGCGAGCTTCTTGACCTCCTTGACGAAGGTGATGCCGTCCATGTTCGGCATGTTCACGTCGCTGATGATCAAGTGCACCTTCTGGCCGTTGAGCTTGCCCAGTGCGTCCTTGCCATCGCTGGCCTCGATCACGTCGTAGCCGGCACTTTTCAGCGCGATGCCGACCACCTGCCGAACGCTCGCGGAGTCGTCGACAACCAATACACTTTTCGCCATGGGGGGCTCCTAGAAGAAGGTTATTTCCTGTGAAGTCTGTTGCGCCGCCGAGTCGCCGTGGTGATTGCGGCGCTGCTCGTCGGTGGCATAGGTGGTTTCCATGCGCGCGAGCCATTGGCGGGCGTCGATGGAAGCGGCCTGTTCGGGCGACTGGCTGGCCTGCTGCATGTGCACATGCAGGTCCTCGATGTTGTCGCGCACGTGGCTGAGGATCTGGCTGACCCGATCTTGGAATTGCAGGCTGACCAGCACTTCGGTGAGCTCGTCGCGAATGCCGAAGCTCTCCCGTTGCAACATGTCGGCCGAATCGGCGAGGCGCCCGGTGACGCTCTGGAAGCGCTCGAGTACACGCTGGATGCTGCCTTCGGACACGGCCACGGATTGGCTGTCCTGGTCGGCACCGCTGGAGGCCGCATGGACCAATTGGGTGATGGCGGTGTTGATGACGTCGACCTTGGCCGACATCTGTTGACCGGTCTCGCTGGACTTGCTCGAGAGGGCGCGCACCGCGTCGGCCACCACCGCAAAGCCACGTCCGGCTTCGCCTGCGCGAGCGGCTTCGATGGCAGCGTTGAGGGCCAACAGGTTGGTCTGTGCGGCAATCGCCGCGACGTCGGCGGCCATGGTCCGCAACTCACCGGTATAGGCCGTCAGGTTGCGCACCTGGGCGAGGGTTTCATCACGGCTGGCCTGGGTGGCTTTCAGCGAATCGATGACCTTGACCAGTTCGCCTTCGCTCTGCGCCAGCACCTGGACGGCACCGCCGCTGCTGCTGCCGGCCAACTCGCCGGCGGCCAGTTGCGAGGCTTGCACGGTTTCTTCAAGGCGCGAGGAGATGCCGGTGAAACGGCTGGTCAACGAGACGATTGCGGTTTCAGTCTGCTGGCGCGAGCTTTCGACTTGCTTGGCCCAGATCGGCATTGCGCCGAGCATCACTTCGTTGAGTTGCGCAGATCCATCGTGGCTGGCGTGGCTTGCTTGCAATTCGTGATGGGCAGCGGCGGCTGCGATGGCCTGGTTGAATTGAACACGTTGCGACCGCGCGCCGAACAGGCCGGCGCCCACGCCGAGGATCAGCAGCGCGGCGCTCAGGCTGATGTTCTGCGCGTTCGCGCCATTCAATACCAGCACGCCGACGCAGGCGGCAACGGCCACGATTATGGCGGGCCAGAGCACGCGAGGCTGGGATTTGGCGAAGGATTGGTCGTGGGAATACGACGTCATGGTTCGGTCCTTGAACAGTGTTGCGGACAGGTGTTTGCGAATAACTGGTTATCTGCAAAACCGACTTGGCCTTGAGGACCAGTCGTCCGGTTTTGCTAAAAAGATGGCACATTGATATCTCAGAATAGACGAGATTCCAAAAATGTCGAGGTGGCCTGACCTGTGGAAAGAGGCTCGGTGAACCTGTGGCGAGGGGATTTATCCCCGCTGGGTTGCGAAGCAGCCCCAAGGTCCACAAGGGAAGTAAGCCTGAGCCCTAGGTAACCCACAGTCAGGGCCGCTTCGCGCCCCAGCGGGGATAAATCCCCTCGCCACAACAGTGTTCGTCAGATCATTCTCTGAAACACAACGAAAGGATTGAGCTAAATTACCCCGCATCAAATTTCGAACCTGCCATCGAGCCCTCATGCCCACCCAGCCTCTCTGGAAAACCTACCTGCTGTTCCTGGCCCCCATGGTCTTGTCCAATTTCCTGCAATCGATGTCCGGTACGCTCAACAGCATCTATATCGGCCAGATGCTCGGCACCCAGGCCTTGGCGGCGGTGTCGGGGATGTTTCCCATCGTGTTTTTCTTCATCGCGTTGGTGATTGGCCTGGGCGCCGGGGCAGGGGTGTTGATCGGGCAGGCGTATGGCGCCGGCGAGACCGGGACGGTGAAGGCGATTGCCGGTTCGACGCTGTTGTTGGGGGCGATCATCGGGTTGGTCGCGGCGGTGCTGGGCAGTGTCTTTGCCCGCGAAGGCCTGCAGGGACTCGGGACACCGGCCGATGTGCTGGACGATGCGGTCTCCTATGCGCGGGTGATGATGTGGATCTTGCCGATGCTGCTGGTGTTCGTGCTCTTCACCCAGCTGTTACGCGGCGTCAGCGACACCGTTTCGCCGCTGCTGGCGTTGCTCGTTTCCACCAGCGTCGGAATGATGCTGACGCCGGTGTTGATCCGTGGCTGGCTGGGGTTCCCGCAGATGGGCATCCAGAGCGCGGCACTGGCGGGCCTGGTGGGCACCGCGTCGGCGATGGCGATGCTGGCGTGGCGCCTGAACCGCCGGGCGCATGCCTTGGCGCCGGATCGGGCGTTGTTCGCGGCGATGCGCCTGGACCGGGACATCCTCGGCAAAGTCCTGCGCATCGGCCTGCCCACCGGTTTGCAAATGGTCGTGATCTCGCTGTCGGAGCTGGTCATCCTCGCCCTGGTCAATCGCCACGGTTCCCAGGCCACGGCGGCCTACGGCGCGGTAACGCAGATCGTCAATTACGTGCAGTTCCCGGCGCTGTCGATCGCCATCACCGCTTCGATCCTCGGTGCCCAGGCCATCGGCGCCGGGCGCCTGGAACGCCTGGGGCCGATCCTGCGCACCGGACTGCTGATCAATGTCTGGCTGACCGGTGGGCTGGTGCTGCTGGGTTACCTGTTGTCCCACTGGCTACTGGGGGTGTTTCTCACCGACCCGGCGGCGCGGGTCCAGGCCGAGCACTTGCTGCACATCATGCTCTGGAGCCTCCTGGTGTTCGGCTTCCAGGCGATCATCGGCGGGATCATGCGCGCCAGCGGCACGGTGCTGGTGCCGGTAGCGATTTCGATCTTCTGCATCATCGGCGTGCAAGTGCCGGTCGCCTACCTGTTCGACGCACACTTCGGCCTGCAAGGGGTGTGGATGGCGTTTCCAGTGGCTTACCTGAGCATGCTGTTGCTGCAGACGCTGTATTACAAACGGGTCTGGCAGCATCAGCGGATCGAGCGGTTGGTGTAGTTGGCTTATCACTGATCCCTGTGGGAGCGAGCTTGCTCGCGATAGCATTGGTACATTCAACATTGATATAGGCTGACACACCGCCATCGCGAGCAAGCTCGCTCCCACACGGGCGGTCACCTTCTTCCCGTCATCCACGAGGATTCCGATGTCCGTAGAACGCCCCTCCATCGCCTACCGCGCCTTCCTCTTCGACATGGACGGCACGCTGCTCAATTCCGTCGCCGCCACTGAGCGGATCTGGACCCGTTGGGCCATCCGCCATGGCCTGGACGTGGCGAAGTTCCTGCCGACCATCCACGGCGTGCGCGCCATCGACACCGTCGCCCGCCAGAACCTGCCCGGGGTGGACGCCCAGGCCGAGGCCGCGCAGTTGACCGTCGAAGAAATCGAAGACGTGGAAGGAGTGGTCGAGGTGCCCGGTGCGCTGGCGTTTCTCAAGAGCCTGCCGCCGACGCAATGGGCCATCGTTACGTCGGCGCCCATGGCCTTGGCTTTACGCCGGATGGAAGCCGCCGGGATCCCGCGTCCCGAGGTGATGGTGACCGCCGAAGACGTGAGCGCCGGCAAGCCGAATCCAACGTGCTATCTCGTGGCCGCGCAACGCTTGCAAGTGGCCCCGGAGGAATGCCTGGTGTTCGAAGACGCCGAAGCCGGGATCAAGGCGGGCGAGGCAGCGGGCATGGACGTGATGGTGGTGACAGCCACGCATACGCATCCGGTGGTGACGTTGCATGGGCAGATCGCGGATTACCGTGGGTTGAGCATTGCGGTGGACGACGGATTGATACGCCTATCAAGCCACCACTAAACCCCTGTGGGAGCGAGCTTGCTCGCGATAGCGTTCGTTCAGCCAGCACTGATGCTGGATGGACCACCGCCATCGCGAGCAAGCTCGCTCCCACATTGGATCCGCGGTGATTCGATCAGGTCAGGTCACTACGCGATAGCACGGCACATACGCCGCGCCGCCCGGCAGTTTCATCCGGTGCTGTGCGACGAAAGCCTGGAGCAAGCGATCGAGGGGCTCCATGATCGCGGCGTCGCCGTGGATTTCGTACGGGCCGTGTTCTTCGATCAGACGGATGCCCTTGTCCTTGACGTTCCCCGCCACGATGCCCGAGAACGCCCGGCGCAGGTTCGCGGCCAATTCGTGGGCTGGCAATTCGCGGCTCAGGCCCAGGCTGGCCATGTTGGCGTGGGTCGGGTCGAACGGACGCTGGAAACCTTCGTCGATTTTCAGCAGCCAGTTGAAGTGGAAGGCGTCGTTGCGCTCGCGGCGGAACTGCTTCACTTCCTTCAGCCCTTGAGTCATCTGACGGGCGACTTCGGCCGGGTCGTCGATGATGATCTGGTAGTGCTTCTGCGCGGCTTCGCCCAGGGTCGCGCCGACAAATGCGTGCAGTTGCTCGAAATACGGCGTGGCGCTTTTAGGCCCGGTGAGGATCACCGGGAAGGGCAGGTCCTGGTTGGCCGGGTGCATCAGGATGCCCAGCAGGTAGAGGAACTCTTCCGCCGTCCCGGCGCCGCCCGGGAAGATGATGATGCCGTGGCCGACGCGCACGAAGGCTTCCAGGCGCTTCTCGATGTCCGGCAGGATCACCAGCTCATTGACGATCGGGTTCGGCGCTTCGGCGGCGATGATGCCCGGCTCGGTCAGGCCCAGGTAGCGACCGCCGTGGATGCGCTGCTTGGCGTGGGCGATGGTGGCGCCTTTCATCGGGCCCTTCATCACGCCCGGGCCGCAGCCGGTGCAGATGTCCAGGCTGCGCAGGCCCAGTTCGTGGCCGACTTTCTTGGTGTATTTGTATTCTTCGGTGTTGATCGAGTGGCCGCCCCAGCACACGACGATTTTCGGCTCCACGCCCGGGCGCAGGGTGCGGGCGTTGCGCAGCAGGTGGAAGACGTAGTCGCTGATGCCCTGGGATGAGCTCAGGTCGATGCGCTGGCTGTCCAGTTCGTTCTCGGTGTAGACGATGTCGCGCAGGGCGCTGAACAACATCTCGCGGGTGCTGGCAATCATCTCTCCGTCGACGAATGCGTCGGCCGGGGCGTTCAGCAGCTCCAGGCGCACGCCTCGGTCCTGCTGGTGAATGCGGATCTCGAAGTCCTTGTAGGCTTCCAGGATGGTCTTGGCGTTATCGACATGGGCGCCGGTATTGAGAATGGCCAGGGCGCACTGGCGGAAAAGATCGTAGATGCTGCCGGAACCGGCTTCGCTCAGCTGTTGCACTTCGCGTTGGGACAGGGTTTCCAGGCTGCCCTTCGGGCTGACCGAAGCGTTGATTACATGTCTTTGAGTCATTCAGCTTTCCTTGAAAACGATGCCGCTCGCACGACGGCGGCATCTTGAAAAAAACATCCACGCAGGAAGATCGCACGATCCTTGCGGTATCGCCATGGACTTTGATCCGGGTCCTTCGGGTCGCTTGCCACTTAAAATGAGCCCCAGCATAGCTAAATCGACCGGGCAGGCGATAATGCGCGACTCTTTTCACGCCACACAAGGAAATTGCGACGCGATGTTCGAGATCAAACCGTGGGACGCCGCCGACTACCGGCGACAGACCCGTCGCAGCACGTTCATCCTGGCCGTGGTGTTTCTCGCGCTGGCGATGCTGTTGTCCAGTCTGGCGGTGATGGCGTTCGGTACGCCTGGAGGGGACAACTTTCGCTTCAATGTCGGTGGCGTATTTGCTGCCGTGTTGGTGATGGTCGGGCTGATGCGCGGGTATTTCTGGTCGCAGCCGTGGATGAGCGCTGCGGTGTACGGCTGGCAGCTCAAGCGCAGCCTGATGAGCATCACCAACGTCATGCACCAGGTGAAGGCCGGTGTGCAGGCCCGGGATCCGGCGGCGATGAAGCTGCTGCGTTTCTATCACCTTGGCCTGGCCCAGATGCACCTGCTGGACGCCAACTCCAGCGACCACGCCTCGCTGGTTCGCGAGGCCGACGAGCATCTGGAAAAACTCCAGGCGCAAGGCCTGGACCCTGATCAGTCACGCTTGGACCCGGCCTGGATCGACGCCGTGAAACAGGCCTACAACCCGCGGCCATAGCGGCCGCTCGTCGGTTGCCCAAGGGGAAAAATCAAACCCTGGTCCGCAGGCGCCTTTCTCATGAACAGTCATGGAAAGGAGAGTCGAGATGCCTGGAAAGATTGTTCATGGAACCTGGGCCATGTTCTGCGCGGCAACGATGGGCCTGGCGGGCTGCGCGGGCGGCAACAGCCATTCACCGGTGGATGCCCCGGGCGCCGCGAAAAGCCCGACCACCGCGACCTTGGAAGCGGGGGCCGGGATCATGCAGAACAAACCCCCGCTGCAAGCATTGGATACCTACCTCGATGGCTTTCATTTCTATAACGGACGAATGTCCGGGCAAATGGAAGCGCACCACTACTGCACGGCACTGAACGAAGAAGTCTTCCAGTGCGCCATCTTTGACGCCAATACCGCCAACGCCAAATTGATGGGCGTGGAGTACATCATCAGCAAGCGCTTGTTCGAAGGTTTGCCCGCCGCCGAGAAGCAGCTATGGCACAGCCATGTGCACGAGGTGAAGTCGGGTCAATTGGTGGCGCCAGGCATACCCGAAGTCGCGGAGACACGCTTGATGAAAAACCTGGTCAGCACCTACGGCAAGACATGGCACACCTGGCACACCGAGCAGGGCAATGCGCTGCCCTACGGTGTCCCGCAACTGATGATGGGCTTCACCGCCGACGGCCAGATCGATTCGCAACTGGTGCGCGAGCGCGACGGGCGGATGGGCATCGATAGCGAAGCGAAGAAACGCGCCCGCGAATCCATTGAGGCGCCGGCAATCGATCCTGGCGCGGACGCGTGGCAGAAAGGCAAGATTTGGCAGATCAAGGATCCGACGGGGCATGCTCATTGAAGCGTATTGCCGCGATGCTTTTGTGGCGAGGGAGCTTGCTCCCGCTGGGTTGCGAAGCAACCCCACAGGGCAATCAACTTGGAAATATAAGTTTTATTGACTATTAGTTAGGGCTGCTGCGCAGCCCAGCGGGAGCAAGCTCCCTCGCCACGGAGGGGCAGGGAGCGGAAATAAGGGGGGTAAAACGAATTACGGCTGTTTGAAATGCCCCGGAACATCATGTTCCGTTTCGTTTGGCTTGGTTCTTTTCTGAACTTGCACATCGCTGATCCGGGCACTTTTTAGTTCCGTAAACGTCACCCTCAAAAGCGCTTCGGCTTCTTCGGTGGTCAGCGTCTCGGTGTCCGTCGCAAGTACCCGGTTATCGGGCTGGCCGTCGGCGATGAAACTGACGATGAATCGATCCTGGCTCATTCATGACCTCGACAGATTAAGCGCCAGGACGCAGCAAAGCTGCGCCCCAGCGATTCTCCGGGTTACGACTTCCGGCCGCCGCCGTGGCTGCGTTCGCCACCTTTGCGGCCAGCTTCAGAAGCTTTTTCCCGGTCGTTTGCGAAATTGCCGCCGGAAGCATGTCCGCCTTTCTTGCCGGCTTCGGATGCTTTCTCACGGTCGTTTGCGAAGTTACCTGGGTTTTTGTTTCCGCTATTAGCCATTTCGAGAATCCTCATTTTGGTTAAGCGAGTAAAACGTGCCTCGCAGTACTGTGAAAGAAAACTGCGGAGGGAAGTTTAAAAAAACGTTTCGCTGGCGACGAACGGTATTTATTTAAAAAGAGTGCGTGAAAAAGTTATACAGCCGTTTCGCTTGAACTTATACAACATGGATTTTGTTAATAAGCATAACGGCGTCAAATCGAAATTACTCATTGCCAAGGCAACGGTATCAGTCCTCGCCGCCGCTCACTTTCCAATGCTTGGCCTCGGGTGGGAACACCACTTGTTCAACCCGGTGCGCGATGCCGAAGGCCAGGGAATTCTCCGCCGGGATCACTCGTTCCTCGGCGCAAAGGCATTTGAAAATATCCAGTTGCGTGGCAGCGCCAGCCGTTTCCTTGACATAGATTTCCACGTACCGCGCCACGTCGTTGTCCAGGCTGGACAGGTATTCCCGCAAACGCGAGTGGTCCACGGATTTCTGGCCGAAATACCAATTCATCGGGTGGATCAGGAAGCGTGAATGCGGGGTCGTGGTGCGGTCGCTGGCCGCCAGGTACATAACGATGCCCATTGACTCGATGTTGCCAGCATTCACGGCGCGCACCGGCACGGGCAGGGACTTGATGAACGTGTAGAGGGTGAACCCGAAGTTGGTGCTGCCGCCGACCGTAGAGAGGTTGAGCATCAGCGAGTCGGCGCCTTTTTCAATGGCTTCCAGGCAATTGTCGCGGAAGCGTTCGGTGGTTCCCTGATCGATCTGGCAATGGAAATGGACGATGTGTTCGGACATCTGAAACTCCTCTCGACGTCACGCGTTGACGAGTCTGCGGATCAGCGGCTCTGTACAGTTGGGAGTCCGCCGGCTGTCGGATGTTCCACTTCCGTAACACGCTTGTCGGGTCCGGCAACGAATCGATCGCTTCGGTCAGCAGGCTTCGACGGCGTGGGCCATGCGTTCCAGGAACATCGTCAGCGCCGCTTCTTGCGCGCTGAGACCCTTGCGCACCCGAGGTTTAGGCAGCTCATGCAGCACGCCGCCCATGAAGCCTTCCAGTACGGCGGGGTGGATATAGCATTTGCGACAGACGGCGGGTGTGTTGCCCAACTGCCGGGCGACCTGCCGGACCATCTCGGCCACGTGTCGCTTGGCCTCGGTTTCGGTTTCCCATTGCAACGTGCGCAGTCCGTCCAGGGCGGCCGCGCTGCCTGCCCAGGTGCGATAGTCCTTGGCGGTGAAATCGGCGCCGGTGAGCGTCTTGAGGTAAGCGTTGATATCCGAAGAGGTGATGGCGTGGCGCTCGCCGTTCTCGTCCAGGTACTGGAAGAGGTTCTGCCCGGGAATTTCCTGACAGCGCTTGACGATCCGCGCCAGGCGCCGGTCCTTCACGGTGATCTGGTGTTCGATGCCGCTCTTGCCACGGAACTGGAACGCGATGGCGCTGCCGTTGACCGCGACATGCTTGTTGCGCAGCGTGGTCAAGCCATAGGAACGATTGTCCCGGGCGTATTGAGTGTTGCCGACGCGGATCAATGTCACATCGAGCAAAGTGATGACCGTTGCCATGACTTTGTCGCGGCTGAAGCCCGGGGTGGCGAGAATGTCTTCCAGGCGCCTGCGCAAGCGGGGCAGGGTACGGCCGAACTCCAGCATGCGTGAATACTTGTCGGCATCGCGCACTTCACGCCAGCGCGGATGGTAACGGTACTGCTTGCGCCCACGGGCATCGCGGCCGGTGGCCTGGAGGTGGCCGCGTGGGTCGGTGCAGATCCAGACATCGGTGTAGGCCGGCGGAACGGCCAGGGCATTGATGCGCTGGATTTCGGCTGCGTCGGTGATGCGCTGGCCCGACGGATCGAAATAGCAGAACTTGCCCCGCAGTTTCCTGCGGGTGATGCCCGGCGCGGTGTCGTCGACGTAATGCAGGTCGGCCGGGAGCGCATCGGGCATTTGAGTGTCGGGCATGGTGGATCCTTGGCGATGAATTCGGATGGCCTGTGAATTCATTGACCGCTGGCCGTTGCGGTCGTGCCGAGATTCTCATGTCACCACCAATAACCTGTGGGAGCGAGCTTGCTCGCGATGACGTTGGAAGATTCACTATTTATGCAAGCTGATCCACCGCTATCGCGAGCAAGCTCGCTCCCACAAGGGGCTGCTCTTACGAGCGCGAAGGCTACGCCAACACCGCCACCGCCTTGATCTGCGCCCACAGCGCCTGTCCCGGGTGCAGCTTCAACTGATCGCGGGAGTACCGGGTGATCCGCGCCAGCAGCGGGGTGCCGGCGGCGTCCAGGCGGATCAGCACGTGGGCGGCGTTGTCACCGGCCAGTTCGCTGACTACCGTCACGGGCAGGCGATTGAGGATGCTGGTCTGCGCGTCGTTTGCCAGGCTCAGGCTGACGTCTCGGGCCTGGACCTTGATGCGCAGCGGCAAGCCGTCAGCCAGGTGCGTGTGAGTCACCCGCATGTGCAGTTGGCTGTCGGGCAGCGTCAGGGTGAGCAACTGATACTGCGGGTCATAACCGGCGACTTTGCCCTGGATCACCACGCCCGCGTCATCGCCCAAGGCCAGGGGCAAGTCGAGGCGGGCCAGGGTCTCGCCGATCGGCCCGCTGACCAAGGCCCGCCCGGCATCGAGCAGCACGATGTGATCGGCCAGGCGCGCCACTTCATCCTGTGAATGGCTGACGTACAGCACCGGGATGTCCAGCTCATCGTGAAGCCGTTGCAGGTAAGGCAGGATCTCGTTCTTGCGTCGCGTATCGAGCGCCGCCAGCGGCTCATCCATCAGCAGCAAGCGTGGGCTGGTCAGCAAGGCGCGAGCGATACCAACGCGCTGGCGTTCGCCGCCGGAGAGGTTGTGCGGCTGCCTGTCGAGCAGGTGGCCGATGCCCAGCAGTTCCGTCGCTTGAGTCATGTCCACACGCCGTTGCGCCATGGCAACGCGCTTGAGGCCGAACAGCAAGTTGCCCCGCACCGACAGGTGATCAAACAGGCTCGCCTCTTGGAAAACGTACCCCAGCGCTCGCTGGTGAGGCGGCACAAAAATCCCACGCTCGCTGTCCTGCCACACTTCGCCATTGACCTCGACGAAGCCCCGCGCGGGCCGGTCCAGCCCGGCGATGCAGCGCAGGCACGTGGTTTTGCCGGAGCCGGATTCGCCGTACAGCGCCGTCACGCCCCGGCCAGGCAGTTGCACGTCCAGGTCCAGGGAAAACGGGCCGTGGTCGAGTTGAAATCTCGCCTGGATCATCGATCAGCTCCAACCGGCGCGGGTGCGGCGGCTGGAATACAGCGCTAGCAGCACCAGGAAAGAAAACACCAGCATCGCCGCCGCCAGCCAGTGGGCCTGGCTGTATTCAAGGGCTTCGACATGGTCGTAGATCTGCACCGACACCACCCGGGTCTTTTCGGGGATGTTCCCGCCGATCATCAGCACCACGCCGAATTCGCCGACTGTGTGGGCGAAGCCGAGGATCGCCGCCGTAATGAAGCCCGGGCGCGCCAAGGGCAGGATGACGCTGAAAAAGGTGTCCCACGGGCCGGCCCGCAGGGTGGCGGCGACTTCCAGCGGACGGCTGCCGATGGCGGAAAAGGCGTTTTGCAGCGGCTGCACGACGAAGGGCATCGAATAGATCACCGAGCCAATCACCAGCCCGGTAAAGCTGAAGGTGAGGGTGCCCAGGCCGAGGGCCTGGGTGAACTGGCCGATCCAGCCGTTCGGTCCCAACGCCAGCAGCAGATAGAAGCCGATCACGGTAGGCGGCAGCACCAACGGCAGCGCCACCACCGCGCCCACGGGCCCGCGCAGCCAGGATCGGGTGCGTGATAGCCACAGGGCGATGGGCGTGCCGATCAGCAGCAGGATCACCGTGGTCAGTGACGCCAGCTTCAGGGTCAACCCGATGGCGGAATAGTCGGCGCCGGTCAGCATTTAGCGTTGATAACCGTAGGTTTGGATGATGGCGGCGGCTTTCGGGCCCTTGAGGTAGTCCATCAATGCCTTCGCGGCAGGGTTGTCCCGACCCTTGCCGAGGATCACGGCGTCCTGCTTGATCGGATCATGCAGTTCGGCCGGGACAATCCACGCGGAACCGCTCGCCAACTTGCCGTCCTTGAATACTTGGGACAGGGCCACGAAGCCTAGCTCGGCATTGCCGGTGGAAACAAACTGGTAGGCCTGGGTGATGTTCTGGCCTTCAACGATCTTGTCCTTGACCTGCCCGGTCAGCCCCAGTTTATCCAAGACCTGGGTGGCGGCGAGGCCATAGGGCGCGGCTTTCGGGTTGGCGATGGACAGATGCTGGAACGCGTTGTCCCGCAGGACCTGGCCCTTGGCGTCGACGTAATTGTCCTTGGCCGACCACAATGCCAGCGTGCCGACGGCGTAGGTGAAGCGCGAGCCTTTCACGGCATCGCCTTCGCTTTCCAGTCTGGCCGGGGTGGTATCGTCGGCGGCCAGGAACACCTCGAACGGCGCGCCGTTCTTGATCTGGGTATAGAACTGCCCGGTCGCGCCGTATGCGGCGATCAGTTTGTGGCCGGTGTCTTTTTCGAATTCGCTGGCGATGGCCTGGATCGGGGCGGTGAAATTGGACGCGACGGCAACCTGCACCTCTTCGGCTTGGGCAGCATTGATACAAAAGCAGGCTGCCAGCAGCAGCGGGGCGAAATGGACAGGGCGCATGGACAGAGTTCCGTGGGGGCGGGTTCGCTATATAGCGGAATATATAGCGAAAGGCTGACAAACGGAACGTGGCATTTTGTCAGAAGTCAGCGGTGGCAGGGCTGCCGTCATCGCGAGCAAGCTCGCTCCCACAGGATTTCGGGATGAATGCATGATTGATATTCACACTGAACCCCTGTGGGAGTGAGCTTGCTCGCGATAGCGTCCGGTCAAGCGCCGGGGACTGTCAGGCTTGCGCTCAGCCCTTGAACCGAGCCAGCGCCTCCTCGGCCAGACGCCGGGTCAACTCGCCGCTCGGTAACTCACGCCCCAGGGGAAACGCCTGGCCGGCCCAGAGATTGGAGAAGTCAGCTTCGTCTTTGGCGCGCAAGGGCATCAAGGCGCCACCCGCCAAGGGGAATGCCGGGGCGAGCGGGCTCATCGGGCCGACTTCGCGCATCACTCGGTTGACAATCCCACGGGCCGGGCGACCGGTGAACAGATTGGTGACTGCGGTCTGGCTTTCCTTGGCCGTGCGTAACGCCCGGTGATGGGACGCGCTGATCTTCGCCTCGGGCGTGAACAGGTAGGCGCTGCCCAGCTGTACCGCTGACGCGCCCAGGGCAAACGCGGCGACGATTCCCCGCGCATCGCCGATTCCGCCAGTGGCGATCACCGGCACCTTCACCGCGTCCACGACCTGCGGCAGCAAGGCGAACAGGCCCACTTGGGTGTTGAGATCGTCACTGAGGAACATCCCGCGATGGCCGCCAGCTTCGTAACCCATGGCGATGATCGCGTCGCAGCCGTGCTGTTCGAGCCAGACGGCTTCTTCGACGGTGGTGGCCGACGAGAGAATTTTCGCGCCGGTGGCCTTGACCCGATCCAGCAACGATTTTTCCGGCAGGCCGAAGTGGAAGCTGACCACCTTGGGCCGCAGTTCTTCCAGCACGCGGCAGGCCGCATCGTCGAACGGCGTGCGATTGGACACTGGCGTTGGCGCGTCGTAGTCAGCCCCCAGTTCTTCATAGTAAGGCTTGAGGCGTTGCTTCCAGGCCTCGGCCCTTTGTTCATCAAAGACTGGCGGTTGATGGCTGAAGAAATTCACGCTGAACGGCTTGTCGGTCTGTCCAGCAATGTCCGTCAGGGCCTGGCGCAGTTGCTCTACATCGAGCATCGCGGCAGGCATCGAACCCATCCCACCGGCATTGGACGTGGCGACCACCATGGCCGGACCGGTCACCCCAGCCAGCGGCCCCTGGATGATCGGGTGCTCGATGCCGAGCAGGTCGAGAATGCGGGTGTCTGGCCACTGACTCATGTCCGGGTGTCTCCGACGGCAGAAGGAAACCGTGTTTTTAGCAGGAGTGACCCGGCCAGTGCCAGTCGAGTTTTTCAATCGATGCCCGGGTTGATCCCGACGCAAGGATCGGTACCATGCGGACTTCAATCATCAAGGAGCCCGACCCATGGACGTGAAACTCAGGACTGTCGAACCCTTCACCGTCGCCGGTTTGCAGGTGCGCACCCGCAACGTCGACGAGCAACAGGGCGACGCGGCGAAGATCGGCCCGATGTGGCAGCAGTTCTTCACCGAAGGGCTGTTCGACCAGATCCCGGCGCGTCAGTCGGAGTCGTTCGTCTATGGGGTGTATTCCGGCTACGAGTCCGATGCAACCGGCTATTTCAACGTGACCGCGGGTGTGCAGGTCGATGCCACGAGCGCAGGCTACCCCGCCGTGAATATCGAGGGCGGGGATTACCTGGTGTTCTCGGCCAAGGGTGAAATGCCTGACTGCGTGATCCAGACCTGGGGGCTGATCTGGGCGTACTTCGCCGACAACCCGCAAGCCGTGCGCCGGTTCACCACCGATTTCGAGGTGTACAACACGGCTGATTCGGTCGCGATCTATATCGGCGTTCAATCCTCCGACGAGCGTTCCAGCGCCAACAGCTGACGCTTGCGCTCAACACCCCAGCGGTAGCCCGACAGGTTGCCGTCGCTGCGCACCACCCGATGGCAGGGGATCGCCACGGCGAGGCTGTTGGCGCCGCAGGCCTGGGCCACCGCGCGCACCGCTTTGGGCAAGCCGATGCGCTGGGCGATCTCGGCGTAGCTGGCGGTGCTGCCTGGCGGAATCTCCCGCAGGGCCTGCCAGACCCGCTCCTGGAACGCCGTGCCGCGCAGGTCCAGCGGCAATTCCAGGCCCAGGGCAGGCGCTTCGATAAAACCCACCACTTGGGCGATCAGTTGCTCGAATTCCCGGTCGGCGCCGATGAGGTTGGCGCGACGGAATTTGTCTTGGAGGTCGCGCACCAGCACGTCCGGATCGTCGCCCAGCAGGATCGCGCACACGCCACGCTCGCTCTGCGCCACCAGGATCGCCCCGAGGGAGCACTGGCCGACGGCGAAGCGAATGTCAGTGTTTTGCCCTGCGGCGCGGTAATCGGCGGGTTTCATGCCCAGAACTTTGTCGGCAGCTTCATAAAAGCGGCTGTTGGAGTTGAAGCCGGCGTCGTACAGCGCTTCGGTCACCGACCCGGCGTCGGCCAGGCGTTCGCGCACCCTGCGCGAGCGATGGGCCGCGGCGTAGGCCTTGGGTGTCAGGCCGGTGACGGATTTGAAGACTCGGTGGAAATGAAAGGGGCTCAAGCCAGCTGTCCGGGCGAGGTCATTCAACCCAGGCAGTTCATCGGCCGCCTCGATCTGCCGGCAGGCGGCCGCGACCCGGGCCGCTTGTTGCGCAGCAATCTGGGTCTGGTCCCTCGCCAGGCGTTTGCTCGGACGGTAACCGGCGGCCTGGGCCTGTTCCGGCGTATCGAAGAATTCGACGTTGCGCGGGTTGGGCAGGCGCGACAGGCTGCTGGGGTGGCAATAGATGCCGGTGGTCTTCACGCCGTAGACAAATGTGCCGTCGGCGCGCGGATCCCGAGCGAGCACGGCGGCCCAGCGTGGGTCTTGGTCGGGGGAGCGGTTGTTGGAAGTGCTGTTCATGGTCGTTATTCCATTGGCCCGTTTTGCCTAGAGTAAGGAGCCATGCTTGTGACGACACTCCGGGTCTTGCGGTTGAATTCTGCGCTTTTATCCGGCCATGCGGAACGTCAGGTTGATCCGTTGGGCGCCCAGGCGCGGATGCTCTCCCGGCTTGAGGGGCAGCACGCCGTGGTAGCGCAACCGGTCCACGCCACCCCAGACGGCGATGTCGCCATGGAACAACGGGATGCGCTGGCTTTTGTCGCTGCGCTCGAACCCGCCGAACTGGAACATTGCCGGCAGGCCAAGGGAGAGTGAAACGACGGGGGCCGTCAGGGAGCGCTCGTTCTTGTCCTGATGCAATGACATGCGCGCGCCAGGCACGTAGCGGTTGATCAGGCAGGCGTCGGGCTCGAAATGCTCGAACCCAGCCTGCCGGGCAGCGGCCCGGGCCAATTCGCGAAAAACTTGCGGCATGTCGGGCCAGGGGTGGCCGGTCTGCGGGTCATGGGCGGTGTAGCGGTAGCCGCTGCGGTCAGTGGTCCAGCCGAGCGCACCACAACTGGTCAACGCCACCGACATTGTGAAGCCGCCGGGCGTGACCATCTGCCGGAACGGTGCCGCCTGCAAGACGCCTTCCAGCGCCGGCAGCAAGCGGTCGAGCCAGGGCAGGGCAAATCCGCGCAGCACAAAGGATTGTTGGCCGATCTGTTCGACCTGGCCGGGCGTGGTGGGCGCCTGGTCGGCGAACAGGTCGAAGGTGATGGGCGTGTCGTCATTGCGCATCATGAAAAATGATCCCGAGTGTATGCCGGCGACCGCTGTGCACGCGGCTGACGCCATGGCGCAAGTTAACCCGAAAATAACCGCGAACGCCCTTGACCGGCCGCTGATGCACGGCGAATACCACGGCGTCGCCTTGTTTCAAGTCGATGACCTGGGGGCGCGATTGCATGCGCGGCCGCTGTTCCGTGAGGACAAACTCGCCACCGATGAAGTTCTCGCCCGGTTCCGACAGCAGGATCGCCACCTGCAGCGGGAACACGTGCTCGCCATACAGGTCCTGGTGCAGGCAGTTGTAGTCCTGCGGCCCGTATTGCAGCAGTAGCGGGGTGGGGCGTTGCTGCCCGGCGGCGTGGCAGCGTTGGATGAAATCGGCGTGTTTGTCGGGATAGCGCGCGTCCAGCCCCATGCATTCGTTCCAGCGATTGGCCAGGGGTGCCAGCTTCGGATACAGCGACTGACGCAATTGCTGGATCACTTCAGGCAGCGGATAAGCAAAATACTGATACTCGCCGCGCCCGAATCCATGGCGTGCCATTATGACCCGCGAACGGAAAAGCCCGGGGTCGGCGTACAAACTACTTAACTGCCGACATTGCGTTGGCGACAGCAAATTGCGAATGATCGTGCAGCCGTCCTGGTCGAGGCTTTGTTCCAGGGCAGGCCAGTCGAGATCGGCGAGGTGTTGGGGCAGGGAGGGCTTAGGGGACATGATTGCAATCCTGTTGGAAGGACTGTCAGTCTGAAGAATGCTGTGTTGCAGGCACCCCGATTCTTGCTTATTTGAGAGCTCTTGTGGCGAGGGGATTTATCCCCGCTCGGCTGCGCAGCAGTCGTAAGCTTGCATCCACGGTTCACCTGCTGCAATGAAGTAGCAAGTTTTGGGGCTGCTGCGCAGCCCAGCGGGGATAAATCCCCTCGCCACGGATGCGTGGCTGCGTCTTACAGTGCCTTGCTGACCTTGAGGTCGGTGATCACATCGTCAGTCTCGCCATGCAGCTTTTTCAGCGCGGCCATGGCTTCTTCCTCAGTGCCGGTTTGCAGCTGGGCAAACTCGAAGCGGCGTTCGCCGTTGAGCTTGTACTTGATAACGTATTTGGTCGTCGGGGCCACGGTCTTTCCTGTTTTTTACGAAAGGGCCGCTCAGCTCAGCTTCGAGCTGGAGCGCCGGATGATCTTGATCTTGTGGGTCAGGGTCGGCTTGCGGGTGACGCTGATGGCGCGACGGTTGACGGTGTCGATGGTGATGTTCCAGAAACCGGTGCTGGGCGCGGTGATCCTGGCCGGGAACGTGTCGAACGCGCCGCCATGGTAAGTGTGCCGGCCACCGTTCTTGAAGCTGCGGAAATTGGCGTCGTTCATCAGGCGGATGTTACACATTTGGGAGCATTCGATGACGACGATATCGTCCTCGTTGAGGTGCTCGCGCTGATGGATGAATTTCATGGGTGCCTCCAGAAGGGCATTTCTTGCAAATCGACACGGCAAGATGGGCAAATAATGGCGCGCAGTTTACCAGCACCTAGGGTCAATAACCGACCCCTGTCCTGGGTGAAAGTCATTTATTGCCGGTTGGCGAATAAAAAAAACCAGGGCGTTGGAGAAAAACGGCGTTTGCATTGTCGGAGGGTCTTTACTGGAGGAATGATATGAAGCGCAGCGTGTGGGTACTGGCCTTGGCCCTGGGTGGATGTGCATCGGTATCGGACATCAACCAGACGCCACCCACCATGAGCGTCATCTCCGGTAAGAAGCCTCATGAATACGCCAATTGCGTTGCCGACAAGCTGCTCAAGACCCGTGGCCCGCTGCAGATGGAACCGCACAAGAACGGCGTCCGGGTGATCGTGCCAGGCAGAATATCGACGTTGCCCGCGGCGGTGTTCGACATCGACGAGCGTTCCAGTGGCAGCAGCATCAAGTTGCACGAAAGCATGTCCAACGTGCCGGTGCGTCCGGGGGACGTGCAGGAAGCGGCCAACGCGTGCATCTCCGGTTGAGCGCGTTCCGGGCCTGACGAACGGGCCGGGCATCGGTTAAGCTGCGCCCTTCGAAAAAAATGCCGCCACGGTCACGTTGGCGGCATTGTCATTTATGGAGTTCAGTCGATGAAACGCGAGCAGGTCCGCGAGCGCCATGCAGAAGGACTTATCTGCGCCACCCATGTGATACAGAACCCCGCGAGCCCCGGGGAATGGATCGTCTTCTTCAAGAAAAGCGCCGGACGCAGTTTCTTTCTCGTGGATGACCAGGACGAAGTCGAATCCTTCAGCCGGCTCGATGACCTGATCGAGACCCTGCGGGGCCTGGGGATCAAGTTCGCCGAGATTCACATCTAGCTTATTTGCAGACGACCACGACACTGCGGCTGGTGAAGTTTCCAACATCGACGCCCAAGGTCTTTTCGCTTTCCTTGGCCTGTGGCGTGCCATCGGTGCCGACGATGCGGTAACCGGTGCCGGCGCAGGAGGCATCCGCCTTCTCATAGCAGGTGGCCCAGGAGTTGGCTTCGCCCGAACAGTCGATGGACAGGCCTTGCTCGCCGTTATCCAGGTAGGTTTTTTCCGCCGAGGCACAACCTGCCAGGGCCAGGACTGCGGACAGCGCCAGGAACGTCTTCATGGGATAGTCATCAAGAAGGGAGGAATGGCGCGAGATTATAGCGAATAGCCATTCCGGTACAGCTAAACCAATGGCCCCTTCGAGCACCCAGGCGTCGAAGGGGCTGGCCGATTATTTCTTGCGGCGATTATTGCGCGCAGGCGCCTGTTCGCGTTCTCGCGGCGCCGGGGCAGAGCGCTCGTCCTGGAAGACCGCGGCGACTTCCACCGCCATCGTCTTGGTCGGCAAGGGGCCGGCGACCTGCTCGCCATGGTAGTTGATAATCCACCATTGGCCGTCCTTGTCCTGGCTGACCGAATAACCGTTTGCGTTCTGTGTTGCCGACATCTAGCTGCCTCATTGGCGGGATCAAGGCGGCCATGATACGCCAAATACCCGCAAACAGCGCTGATGGGCGTACAGTGGGGACCGCTGGAACCATCGAAGCGAAAGGCGATTGAACTATCCGCCGGTTTATTTCTCTATGATGGCATCGGTTGGCCAGTGCAGGCATTGTAAGCCGCCTGCCGGCTGATTAGACTGCGCCGAAACTTGTACACACCGCCTTTTCAAGGACTTATATGATCAAGAAATGCTTGTTCCCAGCAGCCGGTTACGGTACTCGCTTCCTGCCAGCGACTAAAGCCATGCCCAAAGAAATGCTGCCGGTGGTGAACAAGCCACTGATCCAGTACGGCGTCGAAGAAGCCCTCGATGCAGGCCTGACGGAAATTTCCATCGTCACCGGCCGTGGCAAGCGCGCCCTGGAAGACCATTTCGACATCAGCTACGAGCTGGAAAACCAGATCAAGGGCACCGACAAGGAAAAATACCTGGTCGGCATTCGTAAGCTGCTGGATGAGTGCTCGTTCTCCTACACCCGCCAGACCGAAATGAAAGGCCTGGGCCACGCGATCCTCACCGGTCGCCCGCTGATCGGTGACGAACCGTTCGCCGTGGTTCTCGCGGACGACCTTTGCGTCAACCTGGAAGGCGACGGCGTACTGACCCAGATGGTCAAGCTGTACAAGCAATTCCGCTGCTCCATCGTGGCAATCCAGGAAGTGGATCCGCAGGAAACCAACAAGTACGGTGTGATCGCTGGCGAAATGATCCGCGACGACATCTACCGCGTCCACAGCATGGTTGAAAAACCAAAGCCTGAAGATGCGCCGTCGAACCTGGCGATCATCGGTCGCTACATCCTGACCCCGGACATCTTCGACCTGATCGAACAGACCGAGCCAGGCAAGGGTGGTGAAATCCAGATTACCGACGCCCTGATGAAACAGGCCCAGAACGGCTGCGTCATGGCCTACAAGTTCAAGGGCAAGCGTTTCGACTGCGGTGGCGCCGAAGGTTATATCGACGCGACCAACTTCTGCTTCGAGAACTTCTACAAGACCGGCAAGGCTTACTGATAGCCAGCGTCGCGCCTTGAAAAAACGCCCCGACTGGTTCGGGGCTTTTTTTTGCCTGCAGATCAGCAAGCTCCCTCGCCACAAGGGCTCTTTGCAGATGCCGTTTGGCTTTTCGTTTTCCGTCCCCATAATCAATTGCAACGCTGCCCGTTCTGGCTGCTCCGCGCAGGAACAGCAGGTATGCTGACAACCTGCCGAAGGAGATAGATGATGGCCTACGATTTTAATCTGTATGTGATTGGCGCCGGTTCCGGCGGTGTGCGGGCGGCGCGGTTTGCCGCGGGTTTCGGCGCAAAAGTGGGCGTGGCGGAAAGCCGCTACCTGGGTGGGACCTGCGTCAACGTCGGTTGCGTGCCGAAAAAACTGCTGGTCTACGGCGCGCATTACGCCGAGGACTTCGAACAAGCGTCGGCCTACGGCTGGACGGCCGGCGAGGCGAATTTCGACTGGGCCACGCTGATTGCCAACAAGGACCGCGAGATCAATCGCCTCAACGGCATCTACCGCAACCTGCTGGGCAACAGTGGCGTCACGCTGCACGAAGGCCACGCCAGGATCACCGGCCCTCACGAAGTCGAGATCAACGGCGAGCGCCACACCGCCGAGCACATCATGATCGCCACGGGTGGCTGGCCGGTGATCCCGGATATTCCAGGGCGCGAGCACGCCATCAGTTCCAACGAGGCGTTTTTCCTGAAGACGCTGCCCAAGCGCATGTTGGTGGTGGGCGGCGGTTACATCGCGGTGGAGTTCGCCGGGATCTTCCACGGCATGGGCGCGCAAACGTCCTTGCTGTATCGCGGCGACCTGTTCTTGCGTGGCTTCGACGGCGCAGTGCGCAAGCATCTTGCAGAGGAACTCGAACGTCGAGGCCTGGACCTGCAATTCAATGCGGATATCCAGCGCATCGACAAGGAAGCCGACGGCAGCCTGAAAGTGACGCTCAAGGACGGTCGCACGCTGTCCACCGACTGCGTGTTCTACGCCACTGGCCGGCGACCGATGCTGGACAACCTCGGCCTTGAAAACACCGGCGTGACGCTGGACGAAAAAGGCTTTGTGCAGGTCAACGAAAAATACGAGACCGCCGAGCCGTCGATCCTGGCCATTGGCGACGTGATCGGTCGCGTGCAGCTGACGCCTGTCGCGTTGGCTGAAGGCATGGCGGTGGCGCGACGCCTGTTCAAGCCCGAGCAGTATCGCCTGGTGGACTATCGGATGATCCCCACAGCCGTGTTCAGCCTGCCGAACATCGGCACGGTTGGCCTGACGGAAGAACAGGCCCGGGAGGAGGGGCATGAGGTGCAGATTTTCGAGAGCCGTTTCCGGCCGATGAAGCTGACCCTCACCGAGTGCCAGGAACGCACGCTGATGAAGCTGGTGGTTGACGCCAAAACCGATAAGGTCTTGGGTTGCCACATGGTCGGGCCGGATGCGGGAGAAATCGTGCAGGGCTTGGCTATTGCCTTGAAGGCCGGCGCGACCAAGCGTGACTTCGACGAAACCATCGGCGTACACCCGACCGCCGCCGAAGAATTCGTCACCATGCGTACGCCCACCGCCTGACGCATGGAAGATGCCTGTAGGTGCTGCCGAGTGCAACGAGGCTGCGATCTATTCCTTGGAACTTTCACTTCAAACGAAAGATCAGGATCAAAAGATCGTCCGAACGCGGCCCGAGCCTTCGCCAGCTTCTACAGATTTCTTCTATCTATATGGTTTCCTGATAGCCAAAACCAATCATTCGCATGAGCTTTGGCAATGAGCCAACCGCGAATTGAATGGCTAAGATTCCCCCATCAACTTTTCAACCCCTGACGGAGAGTCAACGATGCCTATCATCAACAGCCAAGTTAAACCGTTCAAAGCCACCGCTTACAAAAATGGCAGCTTCATCGAAGTGTCGGACGCTGACCTGAAAGGCAAGTGGTCTGTCGTGTTCTTCTACCCGGCTGACTTCACCTTCGTTTGCCCAACCGAACTGGAAGACCTGGCCGACAACTACGCCGAATTCCAGAAGCTGGGCGTCGAAATATACAGCGTGTCGACCGACACTCACTTTGCCCACGCTGCCTGGCACAACACTTCGCCAGCCATCGGCAAGATCCAGTACACCATGATCGGCGACCCGACCCTGGCTATCTCCCGCAACTTCGACGTGCTGATCGAAGAAGCTGGCCTGGCTGACCGCGGTACTTTCGTGATCAACCCTGAAGGCCAGATCAAGATCGTTGAAATCAACGACGGCGGTGTAGGCCGTGACGCTTCCGAGCTGCTGCGCAAGATCAAGGCTGCTCAGTATGTTGCCGCTCACCCAGGCGAAGTCTGCCCAGCCAAGTGGAAAGAAGGCGAGGCCACCCTGGCTCCGTCCCTGGACCTGGTCGGCAAGATCTAAGTCTGTGAGTTATCCGAGGGCGATCCGCTCTTAATCAAGTAAGCCGCTTCGCCCCAAAAAACGCCCGGGCGAGATTCGCTCGGGCGTTGTTTTTTCTGAAATTCACACATGGAAATCGCCCGTATGTTGGACGCCAATCTTAAAGCTCAGTTGAAGTCATACCTGGAACGGGTCACCCAGCCGATCGAGATCGTTGCATCCCTCGACGACGGTGCGAAATCCCAGGAAATGCTCGCGTTACTCAAAGACGTCGCCAGTCTTTCCAACCAGATTACCTTGCTCGACAACGGTACCGATGCGCGCAAGCCGTCGTTCTCGTTGAACCGCCCGGGAGCCGATATCAGCCTGCGTTTCGCCGGCATTCCCATGGGCCATGAATTCACTTCGCTGGTGCTGGCCCTGCTGCAAGTCGGTGGCCACCCTTCGAAGGCCAGTGTCGAAGTGATCGAACAGATCCGCTCGCTCAAGGGCGAGTTCAACTTCGAGACGTATTTCTCGCTGTCGTGCCAGAACTGCCCGGACGTGGTCCAGGCGCTGAATCTGATGGCTGTGCTGAACCTGAACATCAAGCACGTCGCTATCGACGGCGCGCTGTTCCAGGCCGAAGTCGATGAACGCCAGATCATGGCCGTGCCAAGCATCTACTTGAACGGTGTGAACTTCGGCCAGGGCCGCATGGGCCTGGAAGAAATAATCGCCAAGATCGACACCAGCGGCATCGAGCGCCAGGCCGAGAAGATCAGCGCCAAGGATGCCTTTGACGTGTTGGTGGTCGGCGGTGGCCCGGCCGGTGCTTCGGCGGCGATCTACGCGGCGCGCAAAGGTATCCGCACCGGTGTGGCGGCCGAACGTTTCGGCGGCCAGGTGCTCGACACCATGGCCATCGAGAACTTCATCTCGGTCCAGGAAACCGAAGGCCCGAAACTGGCCGTTGCCCTGGAAGAACACGTCAAGCAGTACGACGTCGACATCATGAACCTGCAACGCGCCGACGCCTTGGTGCCTGGCACGGACGGCGGACTGCATGAAGTCAAGTTCGCCAGCGGTGCGAGCCTCAAGGCCAAGACCGTGATCCTGGCGACCGGTGCCCGCTGGCGTGAAATGAACGTGCCGGGCGAGCAGCAATACCGCAACAAAGGCGTGGCGTACTGCCCGCACTGCGACGGTCCGCTGTTCAAAGGCAAGCGTGTCGCAGTGATCGGCGGCGGCAACTCCGGCGTCGAAGCGGCCATCGACCTGGCCGGTATCGTGTCCCACGTCACCTTGCTGGAATTCGACGTGCAGTTGCGAGCCGACGCGGTGTTGCAGCGCAAACTGCACAGCTTGCCGAACGTGACGGTGATCACCAATGCCCAGACCACCGAAGTGACGGGCGACGGCCAAAAGGTCAATGGCCTGCGCTACAAGGATCGTCCGAGCGGTGAAGTGCGCGACGTGGCGCTGGAAGGGATCTTCGTGCAGATCGGCCTGTTGCCTAACACCGATTGGCTCAAGGGCACCGTTGAGTTGTCACCGCGCGGCGAGATTATCGTCGATGCCCGTGGCGAAACCTCGATCCCTGGCGTGTTCGCAGCCGGTGACGTGACCACCGTGCCGTACAAGCAGATCGTGATCGCCGTGGGCGAGGGTGCCAAGGCTTCGTTGAGTGCCTTTGACCACCTGATCCGCACTTCCGCGCCGGCCTGATCGCCTCCCGCTGAAACGAATAAACCCCATGGGCCTTGGCTCATGGGGTTTTTTTTTGGATCTCGCGTTTTCCTGTGGGAGCGAGCTTGCTCGCGATAGCGGCCGGTCAGCTTGCATCCATGTTGAATGTGCTGAAGTCATCGCGAGCAAGCTCGCTCCCACAGGGGATTTGTCAAATGTTGGAGCGGTAATGCGGTTTACAACGGCGCAGGCTGGATGATCTCAACCCAATAGCCATCCGGGTCCTTGATGAACGCCAGGCTTTTCATGCGGCCATCGTTCAGGCGTTTCTGGAAGTCACAGCCCAGCGCTTCGAAGCGTTCGCAGGCGGCGACGACATCGGGCACGGAAATGCAGATATGACCGAAACCGCGCGGGTCGGTGTTGCCGTTGTGGTAGGCAAATGCCGGGTCGTTTTCGGTGCCATGGTTGTGGGTCAGTTCGAGGATGCCGGGGATCGACTTCATCCACTCGGTGCGCGCCGCCGCGTCCGCCGGAATCTGGCTCTTGTCCACCAGCGCCAGGAAATACAGGCTGAATTCGGCTTCAGGGAAGTCGCGTTTCTCCACCAGCGAGAAACCCAGCACGCGGGTGTAGAAATCCAGGGACTTGGTGATGTCCTTGACCCGCAGCATGGTGTGGTTGAAGACGAACTTGGCCGTGGCCGCATCGGGTTGGGCGGTGACGCCAGGGAAAGTATTGAGTTCGTGCAGGCTCATGGGCCCTCCGGAAAATAAGTGGGGCAAACGGCGTCGCAGCCTGGGGCACGACGGTTCCTGGGCTTGCGTCAGATGGCTTCCTTGCAGGTGCGCCCATGATACGCAAGGGACGCGGCGCCGCCAAACCGCGCATGGCTATTGCCTGGTTCTGCCTCGGGCTTCAGACTTCACGATTCGTTCTTGAGTGCCAACGCAATGATTCGACCGTTCCTTACGCTGTTTGTCCTGCTACTTGCAAGTGTCGGCGGTGTCCAGGCGGCCGAACCGCAGGTCACCTGGCCCCAGGGCTGGGTTGTCGAACCGCTGCCAGCGGATACATCGGCCTCGGCTGCCCCTGGAACCCTGCGCCAACGTGCCACCAAGAGTGATCCGGCAGGCAATGCCGTAATGGTCATGGAGCTGACCATGACCCCCGTCGCGCCGGATCATCAGGTCAACTTGCAGGGTGTGTTGCTGGAAATGCGCAAATCAATCCAGAAGGATTTTTTCCAGGGCGGTTATCAAAGTGTGTGCACTAAGGTCCATGCCTCCATGTTGGCTGACGTAACTGCATTGGAAACCACTTGCACGATCACGCAAAACGGACGACATGTATTGTCTCAGACACTCGTCGCGGCACTAACTGAGGGCAAGGCTTATGTGCTGTCCTATGCAGGGCAGGCGCAGGCGTTTATTGAAAGCCAGGATGAAATACAGTCGGTGCGAAACAGTTTGAAACTGTGACGCCTTAAGCGTAATACGCCAAAAGGTTTAATCCTAAAGTTCAGCTCATAAAAAAGCCCTGAATGGTCAGGGCTTTTGCATGCTGGGCTGTCAACCACGCAACCAGGAGTCAACGGTCGCTGCACCGTATTGTTCTTTCCAGGCTTTCAGGCCGCGGTGATTGCCACCCTTGGTTTCGATCAACTCGCCGGTGTGCGGGTTCTGGTAAACCTTCACCACTCGCGCACGGCGGGTCTTGGTGGGCTTGTTCGATGGCAGGCTTGCCTTGGACGGGTTCGGGTCGAGGATCGCGACGATGTCGCGCAGGCTCTTGCCGTAGGTTTTCATCAGTCCCTGGAGCTTTTCCTCGAATTCGATTTCCTTCTTGAGCCCGGCATCGTTCTTCAGCGACTCCAGCTGCTTGAGCTGTTCTTGAAGGGCCTTTTCGGCTGCACGAAATTCAGCGAGTCTGGACAAAATGATTACTCCAATCAAAATATTTGGCTGATACCAACCGCAAACAAAGCTATAAGCCAAGCGCCTTGAAGCGACCCGGTGTTAATGACCCTCTGCTGTTATGTGGCACAGGTAGAAAAATTGTAGTAGTTAATCCAGAAAGTGTAAATCGTAACTTTTTCGTTATGTAACAACAGCAAACGCTTTATCAACTGGACGTCGTCGTCAATAGATCGGCGACGGTTAACTGCCGTTAGTGGTGTTCAATGACTCAGCGAATGCCTGTCCGCTAATCGGTCGACCAAATAGATAGCCCTGTAGAAAGTTCACCCCATGGGCGCTCAGGTAGTCGCTTTGTTCGACGGTTTCGACGCCTTCGGCCACCATGTCCAAGCCCAACTTGCCCGACAGTTCGATGATGCTATCAAGGAGGTGACGCGACAGGGCGTCGGCACCGATCATCGCGACAAAACTCTGGTCAATTTTCAGGAAGTCCACGTTGAACTGGCGCAAATACGCCAGGCTGGAATGACCGGTGCCGAAATCGTCGAGCGCGATCTTGACGCCCAATTCCCGCAGTTGGTCGAACAGTTGCCGGGTCACGGGCGTCGGTTCGATCAGCTCGCGTTCGGTCAACTCCAGCACCAGAGTAATCGCCCCTGGCGCGAAGGCGCCGAGAAACTTGCGACAGTCGTCCACCAGCGCCAGATCATGGCAGTGGCGGGCGGTGATGTTGATACCGACATGAAACGGCGCTTCGAGTCGCGGCGCGAGCGGCGCCAGCAGGCGCATGGTTTGCTGCATCAGCACACGGGTCATCGGCACGATCACACCGCTGTGTTCGGCGAAGGGGATGAAGAGATCCGGGCGGACCAGGCCTTCCTTGGGATGGTTCCAGCGCATCAGCACCTCGACGCCTGCCCAGCGTTTGCTGTCGCTGTGCACGACCGGTTGCAGGTAGGGCACGAACTCGCCGGCTTCCAGCGCCCGTTGCAATTCACGGCTGGGAGACGAGGCGCGCTTTTGCAGCCAGTGTCCGAGTGTCCCGAGCACCGCGCCAAAGAAGATCAGCAGGCTGAACAGCGGTGGATATTCCCTGGTCATGTAGCGCCAGGTTTCACCCTCCTCGAATCCGGCCTCCACATTAAAGGCGTAGCGCGATGAACCCAGTTCACTCTGGGCCACCGGCAGCCCCGGCAAGGGCCCTGGCCGGACCTTGCCGTCCGCCGCCAGCCAATTTGGCCCGACTTGCAGTCGCAGCCGGGTCTGGCCGCCGATCAGGCGCAGGACATTGGCCAAGTGATACCCGTCAAGTGTGGCCAAGGCGCCTTGCCGGCCGTCATTGAGTCGGTAGATCAGCAGTGCGGTATCCGGCGTCACCGGGTTGCCGTCCATGAGCCATAGCATGCCCTGATGATAATCGCTCGGGTTGACCCGCTCCTCGAAAGCCCCGAACAGCGAGCTGCAATACAGGCTGTCGTCCCAGATCAGGTTGGTCGAGCGGACAAAGGGCCGGCGCGTCACTTGTTCGCGCAAGGCCAGCTTCACCGCTTCGCAGGGCTGGCCCGCCAGGGGCAACAATTCACGGGCCGCCAGGGCAGTATTGTCGAGCATCAACTCGATCTGCCTGACCAGTTCCTCGGCGGTCTCCCGGGTGTGTTGCGCCAGCGTCCGCTCGGCCTGCATGTACAAAATGGCCAGCCCTGACAGTATCGGCACCAGGCCGCACAGTAGGGTGACCAGGTAGCGGCGGGACCGGGTGTGCGAGCGGGTGGTCGTCAAGGGCATCGGCACAACCTGAGGAAAAGGGGATGAGGGGGAAGCGTTGGATGCCGACCATGATAGATGGCCTGCCGGTTACTTGCCTTACGCAATTGATGCATGCTGACCCGCTGTCATCGCGAGCAAGCTCGGCTCCCACATTTATCAGGGGAGTTCTTGGAATCTGTGAAGGCTACAGATTCTGTTGGGCCAGTTCGATAAACGCCAAGGTGGCAGGAGAGGCCTGGCGACTGTCCAACACGGCCAGGCCGATCTGTCGCGGCACCCGCGGCGACAAGGGCCGGACGACGTAACCAGGGTTCTCGGCATCTGGCAATGACCCTTCGGACACCACACTCACCGCCTCGCCACGCCTGACGACATCCAGGGTGCTGAGCAACTGCGAGCAATGGAAACGCACGATCGGCGTCAACCGGGCGGCATTGAACAGGCGCGTGACCAGCTCCGACGATCCCGCCTCGGTGTGCACGAAGGGGTCGTTGCACAGGTCCTTGAGGCTCAGGCTGGCCTGGGCGGCGAGGGGATGTGCGCTGGGCAGCAGGGCGACCATCTGATCTTCCATCAACATGAACGTATCGAAACGCTCCTCGGGCAGCACCACGAAACCAATGTCGATCCGCCGCTCGTCCAACCATTGGATGACCTGTCTGTCGGGCCCTTCGTCGATGTGCACTTCGATCCCCGGGTGCAAGGCTCGATAGCGCCGCAGGATCCCGGGCAGCAGTTTCATCGATGACGTCGGCCCGAACGAGCCGATGCGCAAGGTGCCTCGGCGCATGCCTCGGGCATCGGCGGCTTCCTGGCGCAAGGTGTTGGCCAGCCCGAGCATGGCCCGGGCCCGTAGCAGCAACTGTTGGCCAATATCGCTGGGTTCCACCATCGACTGATGACGCCTGAGCAATTCCACGCCCAGCTCTTGTTCCAGGGATTTGATGGCATGGGACACCGCGGATTGGCCAATGCCCAGACGCGTGGCCGCAGCAGTGAAACCGCGCAGCTCGGCGACCAGCGAGAAGATTTCGAGTTGGGTGAGCGTCATGAGGGATTGCTCATTTTACGATGATCGAATATGAGGCGAACAATACGGCATCCCAACCGTACACGGAACTTTGGCCCTGGCGCTTTTCTGTGGCGAGGGAGCTTGCTCCCGCTGGACCGCGCAGCGGGCCCGTTGCTGGTAAATGAGAGGACTGCTTCGCAGACCAGCGGGAGCAAGCTCCCTCGCCACAGGTAATTCGTTCTATTTCAACGTGGTGAAACCATGAAACCCTTCGAACAAACCGTCCCAATCCCCTCAGACCTCCCGGTCTATCTGAAACTCGCCATGGTCACGATGATCTGGGGCGGGACTTTCGTGGCCGGACGGATCCTTTCCGATGCCCTGACGCCCCTGTTCGCCGCCAGCCTGCGGTTCCTGCTGGCAAGTGTCGCGCTGTTGGCGTTTCTCGGCCTGGCCGGCATTCCCCTGGCCAGGCCCAGCCTGAAGCAGGGGGTACAACTGGCGGTGCTGGGGTTCTTCGGTATCTTCTTCTACAACCTGTGCTTCTTTTATGGTTTGCAACACATCAGCGCGTCACGCGCCTCGCTGATCGTGGCATTGAATCCGGCCGTGATCGGGTTGGCGTCCTGGTGGCTGTTCAAGGAGCGGTTGGGACGCTTGAAAATCACTGGCATCGCGCTGTGCATCGGCGGGGCGGGGCTGGTGATCGTCAGTCGTGATCCTTCCTTGTTGCACGCAACCGGGCAGGGCTGGACCGGCGACTTGCTGATCTTCGGCTGCGTACTGGGGTGGGGCATTTATTCGCTGTTCTCCCGGAGCCTGAATGAGAGCCTCGGCCCCCTGCAGACGGTCACCTGGTCGATCCTGTTGGGCTCGCTGATGTTGTGGGCGGCCTGCGCGACGGTGGGTGAGGTTCGCTTCGAGGCGTTGACCGCGCTGGACATCAGGCAATGGCTGAGCCTGCTGTACCTCGGCGTGCTGGGCTCGGCCCTGGCCTACATCGCCTGGTATGACGGTATTCGCCGGATTGGCGCGACCCGTTCCGGCGTATTCATCGCACTCAATCCGCTCACAGCCGTGCTGCTGGGGGCGTTGTTGCTGGACGAACGGCTCACGGCCCTGATGTGCGTCGGCGGTGGCGTGATTCTGGCGGGCATTTTTCTTTGCAACAAACCCGTTGCACAGTCGGCGCAAAAAACGATTTGATACGGAAGGCGGACAAATCCGGTTACGCTGTGTAGAATCGATTTACGCATATAAGAATAACGTCTTCTGGCAGCAGAAGCCTCGCCCGCAAAAGCCTTGGGTCGACAATGAAGATACTTGGGTTTCAACTGATCTATGGCGATTTCCTCGCCCGCAGCGTTCGTGGCATCTCCTGCGCGCCGCCCCGTGCCCTCAGCATGACTGGCAACTAACGTTTCCTGTTAATTGATAAGCATGATGAGGCGCCGACATGGCAGATCTATACGAAAACCCGATGGGCCTGATGGGCTTTGAATTCATCGAATTCGCGTCACCTACGCCCAACACCCTGGAGCCGATCTTCGAGATCATGGGCTTCACCAAAGTGGCCACCCACCGCTCCAAGGATGTGCACCTGTATCGCCAGGGTGCGATCAACCTGATCCTCAACAATGAGCCCCATAGCGTGGCGTCCTACTTCGCCGCCGAGCACGGCCCGTCGGTGTGCGGCATGGCGTTCCGGGTCAAGGACTCGCAATTGGCCTACAAGCGCGCCCTCGAGCTTGGCGCCCAGCCGATCCACATCGAGACCGGTCCGATGGAGCTGAACCTGCCGGCCATCAAAGGCATCGGCGGCGCGCCGTTGTATTTGATCGACCGTTTCGGCGAAGGCAGCTCGATCTACGACATCGACTTCGTGTTTATCGAGGGCGTGGACCGCAACCCGGTGGGCGCAGGTCTGAAAATCATCGATCACCTGACCCACAACGTGTATCGCGGACGCATGGCGTACTGGGCGAATTTCTACGAGAAGCTGTTCAACTTCCGCGAGATCCGCTACTTCGACATCAAGGGCGAATACACCGGCCTGACTTCCAAGGCGATGACCGCTCCGGACGGCATGATCCGCATCCCGTTGAACGAAGAATCGTCCAAGGGCGCCGGCCAGATCGAAGAGTTCCTGATGCAGTTCAACGGCGAAGGCATCCAGCACGTGGCATTCCTCACCGACGACCTGGTCAAGACCTGGGACCAGTTGAAGAAAATCGGCATGCGCTTCATGACCGCGCCGCCGGACACCTACTATGAAATGCTCGAAGGCCGCCTGCCGAACCACGGTGAACCTGTCGATGAATTGCAATCTCGCGGCATCTTGCTGGACGGCTCGTCCAACCCGGATGACAAGCGACTGCTGCTGCAGATTTTCTCGGAAACCCTGATGGGACCCGTGTTCTTCGAGTTCATCCAGCGCAAGGGTGACGACGGCTTCGGCGAGGGCAACTTCAAGGCGTTGTTCGAGTCGATCGAGCGCGACCAGGTGCGTCGTGGTGTGCTCGCTACCGAGTAACACCCAGGCATCATGAAAAAGCCCGCCCGGCAGTGATGCCGGGCGGGCTTTTTGTTGCCCGACGCAGTCCCCAATGTGGGAGCGAGCCTGCTCGCGAAGGCGTCGTTTCAGTCAACATCAATGGCGCCTGACACGCCGCTTTCGCGAGCAGGCTCGCTCCCACAGGGTCTGGCGGTGACGTTAAGTCCGGCGCCGCTGCCGTACCAAGTGCTTAAACCCTTCGAACACCAATACCGCCACGGCCATCCAGATGGGAATGTAGGTCAGCCATTCTTCGGCCTTGATACTTTCCCCCAGCAACAGCGCAACACCCAGCAGCAACACGGGTTCTACATAGCTCAACAACCCGAACAGGCTGAATGGCAGCAGTCGGCTGGCGACGATGTAGGACACCAGTGCCGACGCACTGATGACACCGAGAATCGGGATCAACAGCGACAGCCACGGATACTGATCGAAAACACCGAAGCCCTGTTCACCGCTCTGCACGAACCAGAGTGCCAATGGCAGCATCAATGTCATGTCCATCCAGAGCCCGCCCAGGTTGTCGGTGCGCAGGCGTTTGCGCAGGATGAAATAGATGGGATAGCCCACCACCACCAACAACGTCGCCCAGGAAAAACCACCCACCTGGTAAAGCTCGTTGAGCACGCCAAGGGTGGCGAAAAACACCGCGACCTTTTGCAAGCGCGAGAGCCGCTCGCCATAGACGATACGTCCGGTCAGAACCATCGACAGCGGCAGCAGGAAATAGCCCAGCGACACGTCCAGGCTGTAGCCGTTGAGCGGCGCCCACATGAACAGCCACAACTGCGCGCCCATCAACGCCGATGACGCCATTGCCCCGAGCAGCAAGCGCGGCGTGGCGACCAGGCGGGCGACAAGATCCGAGACGAGTTTCCACTCACGGGCGATCAACATGAACGCCGTCATGCACGGCATCGTCAGCAACATGCGCCAACCAAAAATCTCCAGGCCGGTCAGTGGCGTGAGCAGCGAGGTGTAGTAATACATGACGGCGAACAGGGCGGATGCCGAGACCGATAGAGCGATGCCTTTGGACACGGATGCCTCTTGTTATTGGATAAGCCTGAGTCCCCGCGGCGAGGAGCTTGCTCCCTCGCCACGGTGATATTCATGAAAGTTACGACGTACGCGGCACGCGTCCCGGCACGAAATGGCCGACATCGTTGAACCCCGGCGTCGAGGCATGCCCAGGCGTCACCAGCGAATCGATGAACGCTTCATCTTCCGCGGTGATTTTCACCGCCTGCGCCTTGGTGTACGAATCCCATTGCTCCTCGGTGCGCGGCCCGACGATGGCCGAGGTCACGGCATTGTTGTTCAACACCCAGGCGATGGCGAACTCGACGATGCCCACGCCCCGGCCTTGGGTGTATTCCAGGATCTGCTGGGCGATGCGCAGGGATTCGACCCTCCATTCGGTTTCCAGGATGCGCTTGTCCTGGCGTCCGGCACGACTGTTGGCGTCCGGTGCGACGTCTGGCGCGTATTTTCCACTGAGTACGCCGCGAGCCAGGGGGCTGAACGGCACCACGCCAAGGCCATAATTTTGCGCCGCGGTGATCTGCTCGGTTTCCGCCTGGCGGTTGACGATGTTGTACAACGGTTGGCTGATCACCGGGCGGTCAATGCCCAGGCTGTCGGCGATCCGGATCACTTCGGCGATGCGCCAGCCACGATAGTTCGACAGGCCCCAGTAGCGGATCTTGCCCTGGCGAATCAGGTCGCCGATGGCCGATACGGTGACGTGCAGCGGGGTGTTGTGGTCTTCGCGGTGCAGGTAATAAATGTCCAGGTAATCGGTGCCCAGGCGCGTCAGGCTGGCCTCGATGCCATTGAACAGATGCTTGCGGCTCAGGCCGCTGCGGTTGGGCACGCCGTCCGGCGGGCCGAAACCGACCTTGGTGGCGAGCACCCACTCGTGGCGGCGGCTGGCAATCGCCTCGCCGACGATTTCTTCGGAGCGACCGCCGGTGTAGACGTCGGCGGTGTCGATGAAATTGATGCCCTGGTCCCAGGCCTTGTCGATGATCCGCAGCGAATCTTCGGTGCTGGTCTGTTCGCCGAACATCATGGTTCCCAGGGTCAACGTCGAGACTTGCAACCCGGATTGGCCTAGCGTGCGGTAGCTCATGACAAGATCCTTTCATCCATGGGGAAAGGCTCAATCAAACCCCAGAACAGCCGCGAGGATCAAACAGATTTACCCAAACACCCCCAATCAACTGTGGGAGCGAGCCTGCTCGCGAAGAGGCCAGCAACGCCAAACCACCATTTTTGTGAATTTGACCAATAATGCTCCAAGACTTTTGTGCGGCGGACCGGCGTCACGGTTGCGGTCAGCTGGCAGAATGCTGTGCATCGGAACCGGAGAGCAAAAATGAAAATAGTCATCGCCCCCGACTCGTTCAAGGACAGTCTCAGCGCCCAGGGCGTGGCGGACGCCATCGCAGGAGGGTTGGCCCAGGTCTGGCCGGATGCGCAGTTGATCAAGTGTCCGATGGCTGACGGAGGCGAGGGGACAGTGGAGGCGGTGCTTGCGGCCTGCGACGGTCAGTGGCGTGAAAACCGGGTCCTCGGCCCGCTGGGAGCCGCCGTCGAGGCTCGTTGGGGCTGGCTGCCGCAAAGCCGCACGGCGATCATCGAGATGGCTGAGGCCAGCGGTCTGCAACTGGTAGCACCGGGGCAGCGCGATGCCTGTTCCAGCAGCACCTATGGCACCGGTGAGTTGATCCGCGCGGCCCTGGATGAAGGCGCTAGCCGAGTCATCCTGGCGATCGGCGGCAGCGCCACCAACGATGGCGGTGCCGGGGCGATGCAGGCCCTGGGCGTGGCGTTGCTTGATGGCCAGGGCCAGGCGCTGCCGCCCGGCGGCTTGGCCCTGGGCAAACTGGCGCGTATCAACCTGAGCGAACTGGATCCGCGCCTGGCCGGCGTGCGATTTGAGATTGCTGCGGATGTCGATAATCCGCTTTGCGGGCCCCATGGCGCTTCAGCTGTGTTCGGCCCGCAGAAAGGCGCCTCCGCCGAGCAGGTGCAGCAACTGGACCGGGCCCTGGGGCATTTTGCCGAACATTGCGCCCAGGTGTTGAACCGCGACGTACGCGACGAACCCGGCAGCGGTGCGGCCGGCGGCCTGGGCTTCGCCGCCAAGGCGTTTCTCCAGGCACAGTTTCGGACCGGCGTGGAAGTCGTCGCCCAGTTGACCGGCCTGGCCGATGCAATCAACGGTGCCGACCTGGTGATCACCGGCGAAGGCCGTTTCGACGCCCAGACCCTGCGCGGCAAGACGCCTTTCGGCGTCGCCCGCATCGCCCGGCGCCACGGCGTGCCGGTGGTGGTCTTGGCCGGTACGTTGGGGGAGGGCTACGAAGCGCTTTATGAACACGGTATCGAGGCCGCGTTTGCCCTGGCAAACGGGCCGATGACCCTGCAAGAAGCCTGCACCGATGCGCCGCGCCTGCTGGCCGAGCGGGCCAGGGACATCGCCCGGCTCTGGCGAGTGGCAGCCCGCTGATTTTCACCTGCGGTCGGTTGCCAGGACGCATCAGTCATCGGAGATTGCCTTCGGACATTGACCCGCCCGCACACCCTGCGTAGCCTTGCGCCTTCGAGGTTCTTCGGCACGCGCCGAAGCTAAGAAGGGAACGCGGTCCAAGCCGCGGCTGCCCCCGCAACTGTGAACGGTGCTGTTTCTGCAATGCCACTGTGCATGCCCTGTTACAACGGGCGCACGGGAAGGCGCAGCCACTGTCAGCCAGGCTTTGCATCAGAAGCCTGGCTGGCCCACCGTCAGCCAGGAGACCTGCCTCGACAAGATTCTCACTACAACCGGGCGGGGTGATCCGGTGGCGAAATCTTCCGCGCGCCCGTGCCTGCGGTTGTCGTCCCGTTTGCCCGCCACCTTGCCAAAGGGCATCCGATGAAAACACTGGCCAAACTCCCCGTCACTATCGTCACCGGTTTCCTCGGCTCGGGTAAGACCACCTTGCTGCGGCACATGCTCGACAACGCCCAAGGCCGGCGCATCGCGGTCATCGTCAATGAATTCGGCGAACTGGGCATCGACGGCGAGATCCTCAAGCAGTGCTCCATCGGTTGCACCGAAGAAGAAGCCAACGGCCGCGTCTATGAACTGGCTAACGGTTGCTTGTGCTGCACCGTGCAGGAAGAATTCTTCCCGGTGATGCGCGAACTGGTGGCCCGTCGCGGCGACCTCGATCACATCCTCATCGAAACCTCCGGCCTGGCCTTGCCCAAGCCGCTGGTCCAGGCCTTCCAGTGGCCGGAAATCCGCAGCGCCTGCACCGTCGATGCGGTCATCACCGTGGTCGACAGTCCGGCCGTTGCCGCCGGCACCTTCGCCGCGTTCCCGGACAAGGTCGATGCCCAGCGCAAGCTGGACCCGAACCTGGACCATGAATCGCCGCTGCACGAGCTGTTCGCCGATCAACTGGCGAGTGCCGACCTGGTGATCCTCAACAAGGCCGACCTGATCAACCCCGAAGACCTGGCCAAGGTTCGCCTGGAAGTCGCCGAGGAACTGCCGCCAGCGGTCAAGGTCATCGAAGCCAGCAGCGGTCGCCTGCCGCTGGACGTGCTGATCGGCCTGGGCGCCGGTTCCGAAGAACACATCGACAGCCGCCACAGCCATCACGACCATCACCATGACGGCGATGACGACGACCACGATCACGATGCCTTCGATTCGATTTCCATCGAACTGCCCCAGGCTGACGAAAGCCTGCTGCTCGACGCGCTGACGCAACTGGTGATCCAGCACGACGTGCTGCGGGTCAAGGGCTTCGCAGCCATCCCGAACAAGCCGATGCGCCTGCTGATCCAAGGCGTCGGCACGCGTTTCGACAAGCACTTCGACCGCCAGTGGGGCGCCGACGAAGCACGCGTGACGAGGCTGGTGCTGATCGGCCAGGCGCTGGACGCCGGGCTGCTCGAAGCGCAGTTGCGCGCTGCCCTCAGCGCCTAAGCCATGCACCTGCTCAGGACCCAGCCCGGCGGTTTCGTGTCGGATGACAACATTGCCGACCTCGGGCAAACCCCCGCCGAGCTGGTGATCCTGTGCAGCGGCGATTCCAGCCTGGCGCTGTTGGCCGAAGCGGCGCGGCAGTTGCCGGACGATTATCCGCAGTTCCGTCTCGCCAACCCGATGCAAATTCAGAACCACGCCTCGGTGGATCTGTACTTCGAAGATGTGCTGCGCCACGCCAAGGTCATCTTGCTGTCGCTGCACGGTGGCATTGGCTATTGGCGCTACGGCATCGAGCGGCTGATGGAGCTGGCCGGGCGCGGTGTGCAACTGATCCTGGTGCCGGGGGACGACCGTCCGGATCCGGAGCTCAGTGACTTGAGCAACGTGCCTGTCGAAGATCGCGACCGGCTCTGGCAGTTTCTTCGCCAGGGCGGGTTGGAAAACGCCCTGAACCTGTTCCGTCACCTCGCCAGTCAATGGTTTGGCCGCGATTATCCGTGGGACGAGCCCCAGCCCCTGGCGCGCACGGCGATCTATCATCCGGAAAAAAACAACGCGACCCTGAACGATTGGCAACCCGACTGGCAGGCCGGCGAACCGGTGGCGGCGCTGTTGTTTTATCGCTCCCACCTGCAAGCCGCCAACACGGCGTTCATCGATGTGTTCTGCGAGCGCCTGCAAGCGGCGGGGCTCAATCCGTTGCCGATCGCCGTGGCGAGCCTCAAGGAACCTGGCTGCCTGACACAGGTGGAGAATTGGCTGGACGAGGCAGAGGCGGGGGTGATTCTCAATACCACCGGCTTCGCGCAATCCAGCCCGGAAGCACCGCACCTGCGGCCGTTTCGCCGCAATATCCCGGTGATCCAGGCAATCTGCGCCCAGGACAACGAACCCGGCTGGCGCGCCAGCGAACAAGGCCTCGGGCCGCGAGACCTGGCGATGCACATCGCCTTGCCGGAACTCGACGGGCGCATCATCAGCCGGCCGATCAGCTTCAAGGATCTGGCCTGGCGCAGCGAGCGCAGCCAGAGCGATGTGGTCTGCTACCGGGCGGTGCCCGAGCGTATGGATTTTGTCGCCGGCCTGGCCCGGCGCTGGACCACCCTGGCGCGGCTGCCCAACGGCGAAAAACGGGTGGCGCTGATCCTTGCCAACTACCCGACCCGGGACGGGCGCATCGGCAACGGGGTTGGCCTGGACACGCCGGCGGCGGCGTTGAATATCCTGCGGGCGATGCAGGCCGAAGGGTATCCGCTGTCCGCCGAGCTGCCGGCCAGTGGCACCGCGTTGATCCAGCAATTGCTCGGCGGCGTCACTAACGACCTGGACGGCCTCGACTTGCGGCCCTGCCATCAAAGCCTGGCCCTGGACGTGTATCAGGCAATGTTCGACGCGCTGCCCGAGGCCAATCGCCAAGCGGTGCTGGCGCGTTGGGGCGCGCCCGAACAGGACCCGATGTTCCGCGACGGCCGCTTGATGGTCGCCGGCCTGCGCCTGGGGCTGACGTTCGTCGGCATCCAGCCGGCGCGGGGTTACCAGGTCGATCCGAGCGCGGTGTACCACGACCCGGACCTGGTACCGCCCCATGGCTACCTGGCGTTCTATTTCTGGTTGCGCCACACCTACGGCGCCCACGGCGTGATCCATGTCGGCAAGCATGGCAATCTCGAATGGCTGCCGGGCAAGGGCGTCGGGCTGTCGGAAAGCTGCTGGCCGGATGCGCTGCTGGGGCCGCTGCCGAATATCTATCCGTTCATCGTCAACGACCCGGGCGAGGGCGCCCAGGCCAAGCGTCGCACCCAGGCGGTGATCATCGACCACTTGATGCCGCCGCTGACCCGCGCCGAAACCTACGGCCCGCTGCGTAACCTGGAGTTGTTGGCCGACGAATACTACGAGGCGCAACTGCTCGATCCGCGCCGTGCCAGGGAACTGCAACGGGACATCCTGGCCCTGGTGCGCGAGACGCACATCGATCGCGAGCTGCAACTCGACGCCGCCCTCGACAGCGACGCCGACGCGGCGATCTGGCTGCCGCGCCTGGACACTTACCTGTGCGACTTGAAGGAGTCGCAGATCCGCGACGGCCTGCATATCTTTGGCGAATCGCCCGGCGGACGGCTGCGCATCGACACCTTGCTGGCGCTGTTGCGCATTCCCCGTGGCGACGGCAAGGGCGCCCAATCGAGCCTGCTGCGAGCGCTGGCTAAAGCGTTCGGGCTGGGTTTCGATCCGCTCGATTGTGCCTTGGCCGAACCTTGGATCGGCGAGCGTCCCGAGGCTTTGCGCGACGTCAGCGACGAGCCTTGGCGCACCGTTGGCGACACCCGCGAGCGTCTGGAGTTGTTCGCTGGGCAATTGATCGAGCAAGCCTTGGTCGGCGACATCGGGCAGCTCGACGCGCCGGGTTGGGAGACGGTGCACGGCATCATCGAGCACCTGCGCTCCGTTGTCGCGCCGCGCCTGGACGCCTGCGGCCCGGCGGAAATGCGCGGCTTGCTCGATGCGTTGAGCGGGCGTTTCGTACCGGCCGGCCCCAGTGGTGCGCCGAGTCGCGGACGCCTGGATGTGCTGCCTACCGGGCGCAACTTCTTCTCCGTCGATGTGCGCAACCTGCCGACCACGGCGGCGTGGCGCATCGGTTTCCAGTCGGCGAACCTGATTCTCGAACGACACTTGCAAGACCATGGCGATCACCTGCGCCAGCTCGGCCTGTCCGTGTGGGGCACCGCCACCATGCGCACCGGCGGCGACGACATCGCCCAGGCCATGGCGCTGATGGGCGTGCGTCCGGTGTGGGCCACGGGCAGCCAGCGCGTGGATGATTTCGAGATTCTTCCGCTGAGCCTGTTGGACCGGCCTCGGGTCGATGTGACGCTGCGGGTGTCGGGGTTCTTCCGGGACGCCTTCGCCAACCTGATCCGCTTGTTCGATGCGGCGGTGCAGGCCGTTGCCGCCTTGGATGAGCCCGACGACCTGAACCCGCTGGCGGCCAAGGTCCGCGCTGAGCGCGAAGCCCTGCTGCAATCGGGCTTGCTCCCGGAAGACGCGGCGCGCCAGGCCGGCTGGCGGATCTTCGGCGCCAAGCCCGGCGCTTATGGTGCAGGCGTGCAAGGGGCGATTGACGGTCGGCTCTGGCAGAGCCGCGAAGACCTCGCCGAGGTCTATCTCAATTGGGGCGGCTATGCGTATGGCGCGGGCGACGAGGGCACCGCGGCGAGGGCGCAATTCTCACGGCGCCTGAGCCAGGTACAAGCGGTGCTGCAGAACCAGGATAACCGCGAGCATGACCTGCTCGACTCCAACGATTACTACCAGTTCCAGGGCGGCATGCTCGCTGCCGTGGAAACCCTAAGTGGCGAAGCCGCCGCCAGTTATCACGGCGATCACAGCCAGCCGGACCTGCCGAAGATCTGCACGCTGAAGGAAGAGCTCAACCGAGTGATTCGTTCCCGCGCGGCCAATCCGAAGTGGATCGACGGGGTCAAGCGCCACGGCCACAAAGGTGCGTTCGAACTGGCGGCGACGGTGGATAATCTGTTCGCCTTCGACGCCACCACCCAGTTGATCGACGACCACCAGTACGCCTTGCTGGCCGATGCCTATCTCCTCGATCCGCACACCCGCGATTTCGTCCGCCAGCACAACCCCGACGCCCTGCGGGACATGACCGAGCGAATGCTCGAAGCGCAGCAGCGCGGGATGTGGCAGGAGCCGGGGGATTATCGCGAGGCGCTGGAAAACCTGCTGTTGGACATTGAAGAAGATGGCTGACTTTAGCCAAGACAGATATCTATGGTGATGGGATATATCTGTGGCGAGGGGATAAATCCCCTCGCCACGGAATACTGTGTTGCCTGAACCTCACCGGACAGTTTGAGAGAACAAGATGACCGACATCCCCCATTTCCCCCTCGCCGCGGTGGTCGGCGCCGATGCGCTGAAACTGGCCCTGTGCCTGGCGGCGATCGATCCGAAGATCGGCGGCGTGCTGATCGAAGGCCCGCGCGGGATGGCCAAGTCCACCCTGGCCCGGGGCCTGGCGGATCTGTTGGCCAGCGGCCAGTTCGTCACCTTGCCGCTTGGCGCAACCGAAGAACGGCTGGTGGGCACCCTCGACCTGGACGCGGCGTTGGGGGAAGGGCGCGCGCAGTTTTCCCCCGGCGTGCTGGCCAAGGCCGACGGAGGCGTGTTGTACGTCGATGAAGTGAACCTGCTGCCGGATCATCTGGTGGATCTGCTGCTCGATGTCGCCGCCAGCGGCACCAACCTGATCGAGCGCGACGGCATTTCCCACCGGCATCCGGCGCGCTTCGTGTTGATCGGCACGATGAACCCGGAAGAAGGCGAGCTGCGTCCGCAACTGCTCGACCGCTTCGGCCTCAACGTGGCCCTGGACGGCCATACCGCCCCGGCCGAGCGCGGGCAGATCATCCGTCGGCGACTGGATTTCGACAGCGATCCGGCGGCGTTTTGCGCCGAGTGGGAGCCCGCCCAGCAGCAGTTGCGCGAACGCTGCGAACAGGCCCGGGCAGGCTTGGCCCTGATTCCCCTCGATGATACGGCGCTGGGGCAGATCACCGAGCGTTGCTTTGCCGCCGGGGTCGACGGGGTGCGCGCCGACCTGGTCTGGCTGCGCGCGGCCCGCGCCCATGCCGCGTGGCGTGGCGCGCAAGCCATCGCGGCGGAAGACATCGAAGCCGTTGCCGAGTTTGCCTTGCGTCATCGCCGCCGCGGCCACACCGCACCGGCTCCGGCGCCCACCCAGGCGCCGCCCTCGAACCCGAATGAAGCCAGCCAGCCGGGCGAAGGCCAAGGCCAATGGGGCGACCTGCCGCCTCGGGCACTGCCGACCGGCGCCCGGCGTGAAGTGCCGAGCTGGCCAAAAAAGCCCTAGGCATTCGCCCCCATTCGCCAGCGGGGGCGAATGCCAGACCCCGCGCCGGGCGACTCGACCAGGGCCGCCAAGGACGAAGCAAAGCGGCGGCCAGCGGCTTGGTGGACTGGCCGGGCTCCTTGCTCGGCGGACGTCCGCGCTTGCTGGCCGACTTGCGTTTCAAATGGCGGCAGCGTTCGGCCCATGAGCTGTGGCTGGTGATCGTCGATGCGTCGGCCTCGACCCGTCGCCATCGGGCCTTGAGCGACGGCAAGGGGCTGCTCGCGCAATTGTTCGACGACGCCTACCGGCAACGCGCCCGGCTGGCGTTGTTGACCGCCAGCGGCGCCGCACCGACCTGGCAAGTGCAGGGCCTCAAAGCCTCCACCGGCCTGGGCCACTGGCTCGACGCGCTGGGTGCTGGCGGCGGTACGCCTTTGCTGGCGGCGATCGGCGAGGCGCAGCGCTGGCTGGCCGCCCGGCGCAAGCGCTTCCCGGCGGAGCGACAGCGAGTGCTGCTGATGACCGACGGCCGGGTGAAGGAAGGCCAACCCCTGCCGCCCCTCGATTGCCCCAGCCTGCTGATCGACATCGAGCGCGGCCCGATTCGCCTGGGCCGGGCGCGGCAATTGGCGGGGCAGTTGGGGGCTGAGTATCGGCATATCGATGAAGGCACTTGAAATGTGCTGTGGCTGTCTGGGCCCTATCGCGAGCAAGCTCGCTCCCACATGGGTTTCGCTGTGAACACATAACTGCTGAACACCCCAGCTCCCTGTGGGAGCGAGCTTGCTCGCGATGGCATCACCGTGGTTTCAATGCTCTGCCCACCCAACCCGCATCACTGCTCTATGCTCAAGCAACCCTCAAAGGAATGAACCCATGCGCGCACTCGTCACCAATCCTCGGGATGACTTCCGGGTCAAGGCCTACGCCGGCACCAACGGGGTGCTGCTCGCCATGGACCTCGCCGAACCCCGGCGCAAGGGGTTGCTGGGCTTTGCCATCGAGAAGCAGGCGGGTGACAAGCCCTGGCTGTTCCTGTTCAACAGCCTGACCTTCCCCGACAAGGCCCACACTTTTCCCCAATTTCACGCCACGCCCAGCGACAAGGCACCGTTGCAGAAATTTCGCTGGGCCGATTACGCGGTCAACCCGGGCGTGACGATTCATTATCGCGTGCACCTGGCCTATGGCAGCCCCGATGCGCCGCAACTGGGCGAAGCGCTGGAAGTAACCGTGACCAGCGACGACGGCCAACCGGCCAGCCAGCGGGTCATGTTCAACCGCGCGGTGGCCGCCAGCCAGGCGTTCCAGCGCAAGTTTCCGGAAGTGGATGCGCTGATCAGCGCGAATAAAAAGTTGTCCATCGAGGAATGGCCCGACGCGCCACGTCGCTGGCTGGAAAACGGTTTGCTGGGGCGCTTGATCGGCTTCATCGACCGGGCCCTGGACGCCAACTGGGCGCTGGACGTGGCCATCTATGAATACGAACTGCCGGTGATCGTCGCTGCGGTGAACGCCGCCCATGCACGCGGCGCGCAGGTCAGGGTGCTGTACCACGCCGAGCCGGATGACGACACGACACTGCGCAACGAAGCCGGCCTGGAAAACCTTCCGGCCGCCAACAAACGTGGGCGGGTCACCCACAATATCTTTCACGACAAGTTCATCGTCCTGAGCCGGGTCGAAGCAAATGGCACGTTGACGCCCGAGGCGGTGCTGTGCGGCAGCACCAATTTCACCGCCAATGGTGTTTATCGCCAGGCCAACGTCATCCATGTGCTGGACGATTCACGGATCAGCGACAGCTACCGCCAGGTGTTCGAGCAGATCTGGCACGCGCCCGAGGACGTCGACGCCACCCGCGATTGGTTGACCCAACACAATCCTATGAACGTCGATGACAAACTGTTCGCCGGGTTTTCACCCCGCAACGGCCAAGGCGATCTCGATCGCTTCGTCGACATCATCAGGTCCGCGCGCAAGGACCTGCTGTTCGTCACGGCATTTGCCCTGCCGGACGCGATTCTCGATGCCTTGCTCGGCCAGCCGAATGACGATGTGCTGCGCTACGGCCTGCAGAATTCTGCCAGCCGCATCACCGGTTTTCATGCCGATCGCACCGCGGAGTTCGCCGCCACCGCGTTACTCAATACCGGCCTGGAAGGTTGGCTGCGGGAAAACATGAAGGGCCAGAAGGGCAACTTGCTGGTGCACACCAAGGCCATCGTCACCGACTTCACCAGCGATGCGCCGACGATCATCAGCGGCAGCCATAACCTCAGCGCCGCCGCCAGCAGCGGCAACGATGAAAACTACCTGATCATCCAGGGCGACACCGACCTGGCCGACCGCTACGGGCTGGAACTGCTGCGCTTCTACGAGCACTACCGGTTCCGCTACTTTGCGAAAAAACTCGCCCTCAAGCAGGTCAATCCCTTGGCGCCGAACGACAGCTGGACCGATGACTACTACCGCGACGGCGATCTGCGGATGTTGTCCCGGCTGAGGTTCAGCGCCCGTTAAGGGGATCAAGGCGCAACGTGGTAGGGATTGCGCGGATCGTGGTTCCAATCCAGGAACGGCTTGCCAGTGTCCACCGTGACCATTTCGATGCAGTCCTGCACCGGACAGGTGATCTGGCAGAGGTTGCAGCCGACGCATTCTTCATCGATCACCTCGTAGGCATGGGTGCCGTCCGCCAACTTGAGGGTGGCGATGGCCTGGTGCGAGGTGTCTTCACAGGCGATGTGACAGCGCCCGCAACCAATGCACGCCTCTTGGTCGATCTTGGCGATGACCTGGTAGTTGATGTCGAGATACTTCCAATCGGTGGTGTTACCCACCGCGCGGCCGGAGAAGGCTTGCAGGTTGGCGTGACCGTGCTCGTCCATCCAGCGCGACAGGCCGTCCTTCATCTCCTCGACGATGCGAAAGCCGTGCAGCATCGCCGCGGTGCAGACCTGCACCGCGCCGCTGCCCAAGGCGATGAACTCCGCCGCATCGCGCCAGCTACCGATGCCACCGATGCCGCAGATCGGCAGGCCCTGGGTCTGTGGGTCACGAGCAATTTCCGCGACCATGTTCAACGCAATCGGCTTGACCGCCGAGCCGCAATACCCGCCGTGGGTGCTCTGGTTGCCGACAATGGGCAGGGCGACCATGCGGTCCAGGTCGACGCTGGTGATGGAGTTGATGGTGTTGATAAGCGACACCGCATCGGCCCCGCCTCGATGGGCGGCTCGGGCGGCGACGCGGATGTCGGTGATGTTCGGTGTGAGCTTGACGATCACCGGCAGCGAGCAATAGGTCTTGCACCAGCGCGTCACTTGCTCGACGTATTCGGGCACTTGGCCCACCGCCGCGCCCATGCCCCGTTCCGGCATGCCGTGGGGGCAACCGAAATTCAGCTCGATGCCATCGGCGCCGGTGGCTTCCACCAGGGGCAGGATGTTCTTCCAGGATTCCTCGACGCACGGCACCATCAGCGACACGATCAGCGCCCGGTCCGGCCAGTCCTTCTTTACCTGGGTGATTTCCCGCAGGTTGATCTCCAGCGAACGGTCGGTGATCAGCTCGATGTTGTTGATGCCCAGCACTTCGCGGTTGGCGCCGTAGTGAGCCGAGTAGCGCGAGGACACGTTCACTGCCGCCGGATCTTCCCCCAGGGTTTTCCAGACCACGCCACCCCAGCCCGCCTCGAAGGCACGCACGACGTTGTAGGCCTTGTCGGTGGGCGGCGCGGAGGCCAGCCAGAACGGGTTCGGGGCTTTGATGCCGGCGAAGACAATCGACAGATCGGCCATTACGCAGCCTCCACATTGAGCGTGAGATGAGCATTGATCGCCTCGGCGGCGAGCTTGCCGTGCTGCACGGCTTGCACGGTGAGGTCCTGGTCCAGGCTGGTGCAGTCGCCGCCGGCATAGACCCCGGGAATGCTGGTGCGCAGATGTTCGTCCACGAGGATGCGGCCGTCCTGGCGCTTGAGCTCACGGGCCAGCGGGTCCACCAGCGCGTCGTCGTCGAAGGCTTGGCCAATGGCTTTGAAGATGGCATCGGCGGGCAAGTCGAAGGTCTCGCTGCTGATCACCAGCCGTCCGTTCTCCAGATGGGTCCGGGAAAAGCGCATGCCGCGCACCACGCCGCTGTCGTCCAGCAGCACCTCTTGCGGTTGGGCCCAGGTCAGCAGGCGGACCTGATTGGCCTTGGCGATGTCTTGCTCATGTAAGGTCGCGCCCATGTCTTCAAGACCGCGACGGTAGACCAGGTTGACGTCGCGGGCACCGAGGCGGGCCATTTGCACGGCCATGTCGATGGCGGTGTTGCCGGCACCGAGCACGATGCAACGGTCGGCCAGCGGCAACTGGCTGAGGTCGTCGGCCTGGCGCAATTCGCGGATGTACTCGGTGGCGGCCAGCAACCCGGGTGCCTGTTCGTCGCTCAGGCCGAGTTGTTTGCTGGCGGCCAAGCCGAGGCCGAGAAACACCGCGTCGAATTGCTGGTGCAGGTCGCTCAGGCTGAGGTTGTCGCCGAGCTTTTGGCCGTGACGGATTTCAATGCCGCCGATTTTCAGCAGGAAGTCCAATTCGCGTTGGGCGTAATCGTCCACCAGTTTGTACTTGGCGATGCCGTATTCGTTGAGGCCGCCGGCCTTCTCCCGGGCTTCGAAGATCACCACGTCATGGCCGTGCATCGCGCTGCGATGCGCGCAGGACAGCCCGGCGGGGCCTGCCCCGACCACGGCGATGCGTTTGCCGCTGGCGGCGGCGCGTTTGAACGGGTGTTCGCTGAAGTGGGCATTGTCGACGGCGTAGCGTTGCAACAGGCCGATCAGCACGGGCGCGCATTCGTCGGCGTTGTTGCGCACACAGGCTTGCTGGCACAGCACCTCGGTGGGGCAGACCCGGGCGCAACTGCCGCCGAGGATGTTCGCCGAGAGAATCCGCTGGGCCGCGCCTTGGACGTTGTCCTGATGGATGTTGCGAATGAACGATGGAATGTCGATCTCGCTCGGACAAGCATTCACGCAAGGCGCGTCGTAGCAATACAGGCAACGTGATGCTTCCAGGTGGGCCTGGCGCGCGTTCAGCGGTGGCGCCAGGTCGCTGAAACGGGCGGCGACGGTGGCCGGGTCTTCCTGGGAATGGGGGAGATGATTCAAGGGCTGGATCATGGAATCGGGCCTCACGGTGTTTGAGGTGCTGCCTCTGGTGGGCAGTGGTTTTTTTGTTGCCTGGGCTGACGCCATCGCGAGCAAGCTCGCTCCCACAGGGGATCTGCTGTGCACATGGTTTTTGCATTCACCCAAAATCCAGTGTGGGAGCGAGCCTGCTCGCGAAGGCCGAAGGCCTCGATTTCAGCGTTTAACAGCAGTCGGCTTGGTCAACTCAGCCCGCTTGCTCAGCAAATCGAACACCGCCGGATACGCCGGTCGTTCGATATAGCGCCCGGCCCCGCGCTCGGCCCGCAGGTCGCCGTCGGCCCAGACCAGCCGACCCTGGCTGATGGTGTGGCTGGGCACGCCGCGCACGGTCTTGCCTTCGAAGATGTTGAAGTCCACTTGCTGGTGGTGGGTCTTGGCAGAGATCGTGCGGCTACCCTGGGGATCCCAGAGCACCAGGTCAGCGTCGGCACCGACGCGGATCGCGCCCTTGCGAGGGTAGAGGTTGAAGATCTTTGCAGTGTTGGTGGAGGTCAGGGCAACGAAGTCTTGCATCGACAATTTGCCGCTGTTGACCCCTTCATCCCAGAGCACGGCCATGCGGTCTTCGATACCGGCGGTGCCGTTGGGAATCTTGCTGAAATCATCACGGCCGGCGGCTTTCTGTTCCGCGCAGAAACAGCAGTGGTCGGTGGCGGTGGTGTGCAGGTTGCCGGACTGCAAACCGTGCCAGAGCGCTTCCTGATGCCCGCGCGGACGGAAGGGCGGGCTCATCACATAACCGGCGGCGGTCTGCCAGTCGGGATCGCGATAGACACTGTCGTCCAGCAGCAGGTGCCCCGCCAATACTTCGCCGTAGACCGGCTGGCCCTTGCCGCGCGCGTAGGTGATTTCGTCCAGCGCTTCTTTCGTCGAGACGTGTACCAGGTACAGCGGCGTGCCGAGGGTTTCGGCGATACGGATGGCCCGGCTGGCGGCTTCGCCTTCCACTTGGGAAGGGCGCGACAGCGGGTGGGCTTCCGGCCCGGTGATGCCTTGGGCCAGCAGCTTGCGTTGCAGGTGATAGACCAGCTCGCCGTTCTCGGCATGCACCGTGGGCACCGCGCCCAGTTCCAGGCAGCGCTCGAAGCTCGCCACCAAGGTGTCATCGGCGGCCATGATCGCGTTCTTGTAGGCCATGAAATGCTTGAAGCTGTTCACGCCGTGATGGCTGACCAACTCGCCCATTTCCTCGCGAACCTGTTCGCTCCACCAAGTGATCGCCACGTGGAAGCCGTAGTCACTGGCGCTTTTTTCGGCCCAGCCGCGCCATTGATGGAAGGCTTCCATCAGCGATTGCTGAGGGTTGGGAATCACGAAATCGATGATCGAGGTAGTGCCTCCGGCAAGCCCCGCCGCCGTGCCGCTGAAGAAGTCCTCGCTGGCGACCGTACCCATGAAGGGCAACTGCATATGGGTATGGGGATCGATACCACCGGGCATCAGGTATTGACCGCTACCGTCGAGCACTTCGGTCGCGGCCGGAACATCAAGGTTTTCACCAATGGCCTTGATCACGCCGTCGGCGCAGAACACGTCGGCGCGATAACTTTCATCATGGGTAATAACGGTGGCGCCACGGATCAACAGAGACATTCCGAGTTCCTCGCAGGGCATGACCGACTGTTGCCGGTTCTTTATGTTTTAACAATCACGGTGGGTAAGTCAGTCGAGCAGATTTTAATTCCTGTCACGACTGTCAGGATTAGACGCTAGCTGGAGTTATTGAAATCAGCAAGATTATTTTTTATAAGCTTATTCGTTATTTAAGTGATTGAAATTAAATAGTTAAATATTCAAATCACCAAATTGGTGAGCGTGCTCACCAATTTGACGCACTTGACAGGATCGCTATTTGAGCGAGATTTACCATGCTAAATCAGCGGCTTGAAAGCGCTTGAAGTGCGGTCTAGACACTTCGCGCCATGCCGGGCTGCACCACTTTGAATCTCCCGCTCGACAGGGCGCGAAGGTCATCTAGCCTGAACATCGATGATCATGGAATGAAGCAGGGCGGTAATGTGGCCGTAAAGCGTTGAATATCAATTGGTTGAAAGGGATATATCGATCGCTCCGTCAGTTATTCATTTGTTCGGCACGGTTATTGAGTGTCGTCGTGGCCTGGCGGGGTGATCGGCAGTACGCGTGCAAGTACTCCAGCCATCGCCCGTCGATGAGCAAAAAATAATGAAAACAGTGGAGCGGACATGACCAGATCAACAGTGACCGAGCGCGACGGGTTATTCGAACTCGAAGCCGGCAGCGACGTCCTCGACAGCCCCCGTTACAACCACGACATCGCGCCAACCAAGGTGCACGAGCGAACCTGGAACAAATGGCACATCACCGCACTGTGGGTCGGCATGGCGATCTGCGTGCCGACCTATACGTTGGGCGGCGTGCTCACGGCCTATTTCGGACTGACGGTGGGGGAGGCGCTGCTGGCGATCCTGTTCGCCAACATCATCGTGTTGATCCCGCTGACCCTCAATGCCTTTGCCGGGACTAAGTACGGCATCCCGTTTCCGGTGTTGCTGCGCTCGTCCTTTGGCGTTATCGGTTCCAACGTGCCGTGCCTGATCCGCGCCCTGGTCGCCTGTGGCTGGTTCGGCATCCAGACGATGTTCGGCGGGCTGGCGATCCACCTGTTTTTCGGTTCGGTGTTCGACGGCTGGAAGAGCCTCGGCGGCACCGGCGAAGTGATCGGCTTCATGGTGTTCTGGGTCATCAACCTGTGGGTGGTGTTGCGCGGCGCCGAGTCGATCAAGTGGCTGGAAACCTTGTCTGCGCCGCTGCTGGTTCTGGTGGGGGCCGGGCTGTTGGTCTGGGCGTTGCCCAATGTGTCGCTGACCGAGCTGATGGCGGTCCCGGCCAAGCGGCCCGAAGGCGCTGGGGTGACCGGCTATTTTCTCGCCGGGCTGACGGCGATGGTCGGTTTCTGGGCCACTTTGTCATTGAACATCCCGGACTTCAGCCGCTATGCCAAGAGCCAGAAGGACCAGATCGTCGGACAGATCATCGGCCTGCCGTTGACCATGTTCCTGTTCGCCTCCCTCGGCGTGGTCATGACCGCCGCTTCGGAAAAACTGGTGGGTGTGACCGTCTCCGACCCGGTGACCTTGATCGGGCATATCCAGAGCCCGCTATGGGTGGCGTTGGCCATGGTGCTGATCATCGTCGCCACGCTTTCGACCAACACCGCTGCCAACATCGTCTCGCCGACCAATGACTTCCAGAACCTGGCGCCGAAACTGATTGGTCGCACCAAGGCCGTGCTGCTCACCGGCCTGGTGGGGCTGGCGCTGATGGGCCACGAATTGCTGAAAAAACTCGGCTGGATCGTTTCCGACGTCAGCCTGGAATCGGTTTATTCGAACTGGCTGCTGGGCTATTCGAGCCTGCTGGGGCCGATCGCCGGGATCATGGTGGTGGATTATTTCCTGATCAAGCGGCAGCAGTTGGACCTGGCTGGCTTGTACCGCGACGACATCTACCCGGCGTGGAACTGGAACGGTTTCATCGCCTTTGGCGTACCGGTGGTGCTGACGTTGCTGTCCCTGGGCAGCGATGCGTTCAGCTGGTTCTACAGCTACGGCTGGTTCACCGGCTCGGCGTTGGGCGGGGTGATTTATTACGGGTTGTGCAGTATGCGAGCGAGCCCGTCCGTCGCTAAAACCGCGGTGTGAAGGAGGGCCTCATCGCGAGCAAGCTCGCTCCCACAAGGGATCTGCTGTGCACCCCAATCCAGGGTGGGAGCGAGCTTGCTCGCGATAGCGGTCTCAAACACACCCAAAAATGCCTGAAGAAAATGGAGATCCCCATGAACGCAGCCACCGACGTCCTGCAATCTACCCACCGGCACATCAACCGCGACCGCCTCTGGCAATCACTCATGGACCTGGCCCAGCTCGGCGCCACGGTCAAGGGCGGTGTGTGCCGGCTGGCCCTGACTGACCTCGATCGCCAGGCCCGCGACTTGTTCGTGCAATGGACCGAAGCGGCGGGGTGTACGGTCAGCGTCGACGCGGTGGGCAATATCTTCGCCCGCCGCCCGGGGCGCAATCCGAACCTGCCACCGGTGATGACCGGCAGCCACATCGACACCCAACCTACCGGCGGCAAGTTCGACGGCTGCTTCGGCGTATTGTCCGGGCTGGAAGTGCTGCGCACCCTCAATGACTTGGGCATCGAGACCGAAGCACCGTTGGAAGTGGTGGTCTGGACCAACGAAGAAGGCTCGCGCTTTGCCCCGTGCATGATGGGTTCCGGGGTGTTCGCCGAGAAATTCACCCTCGAAGAAACCCTCGCCAAGACCGACGCCGAAGGCATCACGGTGGGCCAGGCGCTGAACACCATCGGTTACGCCGGCCCCCGGCAGGTGACTGGCCATCCGGTGGGCGCGTATTTCGAGGCCCATATCGAGCAGGGACCGATCCTCGAAGACGAGGGCAAGACCATCGGCGTGGTGATGGGCGCCCTCGGGCAGAAGTGGTTCGACCTGACCCTGCGCGGCGTCGAGGCCCACGCCGGCCCCACGCCGATGCACCTGCGCAAGGATGCACTGGTGGGCGCCTCGATCATCGTCGGTGCCGTCAACCGCGCCGCCCTCGGCCATCAACCCCACGCCTGCGGCACGGTCGGGTGCCTGCAAGCCTACCCGGGGTCGCGCAATGTCATCCCCGGAGAGGTGCGCATGACCCTCGACTTCCGCCACTTGGAACCGGCGCGCCTGGACTCGATGATTGCCGAGGTCAAGCAGGTGATCGAAGACACGTGTCGGCAGCACGGCCTGACCTTTGATTTGAAACCCACGGCAGACTTCCCGCCGCTGTATTTCGACCAGGGCTGCGTCGACGCGGTGCGCGGCGCTGCACAAGGGCTAGGAATGTCGCACCTGGACATTGTCAGCGGCGCCGGTCATGACGCGATTTTCCTCGCTGAACTGGGCCCCGCCGGCATGATCTTCGTGCCCTGCGAAGGCGGCATCAGCCACAACGAAATCGAAAACGCCGCCCCCGACGACCTCGCCGCCGGCTGCGCCGTGCTGCTGCGCGCCATGCTGGCCGCCTCCCAGGCGATCGCCGAGGGGCGCATGGCGGCTTGAGCGGCTGGCGCACTATCCCGGAGCCATGCGGTCGTAACCTTCAACGCATCCATGCCAGAACGTGACGACCCCATGGAGACCCAATGAATCAGGATGTCCCGAACACCGACACCAATCGCCGCCAGTTGCTGCAGATCATCGCCGGGCTGTCCGACGGCGTCATGCTCGTCGAGGTCGACCAGACCATTGCCTGGGCCAACGAGGCGGCACTGACCATGCATGGCGTGCAGGAGCTGAGCGAACTGGGTGCCAACGCCAAGGCATATGCCCGGCGTTTCAACTTGCGCTATCGCAACAATCATCCGCTGCCAGAGGAAAACTATCCCATCGCCCGGGTGGCCCGTGGTGATGAGTTCAGTGACGTGCTGGTGGAAGTCACGCCAGCGGCCGACCCCGACCGTACCTGGGTGCACCGCATCCGCAGCATGGTGCTGGCCGACCGCGCCGGCGAGCCGGAATACCTGGTGCTGATTCTCAGCGATGCCACCGAGTGGGCCAGCGCCGAGCAGCGTTTCGAGAGGACCTTCGCCGCCAACCCGGCGCCAGCGGTCATTTGCCGTCTCAGCGACTTGCGCTACATCAAGGTCAACCCCGGCTTCCTGGAAATGACCGGCTACAGCCGCGAGCAGGTGATCGGCCGTTCGGTGTACGAATTGGATGTGCTCGAGGCCGCGGAGAAGCGCGACCTGGCCATCGAGCGACTGGGGCAGGGCGCAACCATTCCACAGATGCAGGCCGAGCTGCGCTTGCCGGACGGCACGATCAAACAGGTGATCGTCGCCGGGCAGCCGCTGGATCTGCACGATGAAGACTGCATGTTGTTTTCGTTCATGGACATGGAGCCGCGGCGCAAGGCCGAAACGGCGCTGCGTCAGAGCGAGGAGCGCTTCGCCAAGTCATTCCGCCTGTCTCCGGTGCCGACCTTGATCTGCAGTGGTGAACTGCAATTGCTGGAGATCAACGAAGCCTTCCTCCAAGTGACTGGTTACGCCAGCGAGGAACTGCTGGGCAAGACAGTGGATGAAATCGGCTTCCTGGACAAGGCGGCGGGCGCAGCATTGTTTGCCCGGCTGGAGAACGCTGCCGCCGTGTCCAGCGTCGACGTCAAGGTGCACAAGAAAGGCGGCGAGCAGATCGATTGCGAAGTGGCCGCCGATACCGTGGTCATCCAGGACAAGCCCTGCTATTTGCTGGTGCTGATGAATATCACCGAACGCAAGCGCTCGGAGCTGGAATTGGTGGCGGCTATCGAGGAGGTGATGAAGGACGCCTCGTGGTTCAGCCGAACCCTGATCGAAAAACTGGCGAATGTAAAAAGCATCAACGCGCAATCACCCTCGACCTCTTTCACCGAACTGACGGCCCGGGAACGTGACGTGCTGGGGCTGATTTGCGAAGGCCTGGCCGACAAGGAAATTGCCGCACGCTTGAAACTGGCCCCCAATACCGTGCGCAATCACGTGGCGACGCTGTATTCGAAACTGGACGTCCACAGCCGCAGCGAGGCGATTGTCTGGGCCCGGGAGCGGGGGCTGTTCGGGAATGAATGGCGGATGAAGGCACTATAGTGGCTAGTGCATATGCACCTGGCGTTATGGTGCAAATTCGGGTTCTACCCAGGCGGTTACGTCCTTAGGCTGATGGGGTGCGGCATTGTCAGAGGTGTCGCGTCCCCACGAAACAGTCAAGGAATACGTCACGATGTGTAGCAAACCCTTTAAAAGTGAGACCGACAGGACGTCTGTGCGAGCCCGGAGGCCGGAGCGAGTTGCCGGTCATTTGCGACTCCGCAGCTGAGGTGCGCCCATGACCCACCTGGCTCCGTTACGCACCCGTCTTGAGAACAGCTTTGCGCCCCTGTCCTGCGAATGCAGCCTCAATGGCGACGGCACGCTCACCATTCGTTTGTATCATCAGGAAAGCGGCGAGGTCGACCTGGTGGTCAGCGGCATGAGCGTCGACAGCATCCGCTCCGAAGAAGGCCTGGAAAAGCTGATCGATGAGTTGCGCTATGAATTGCACAACACGCCGTTGCATCGCAGTGATCCTGCCTGAAAGGCGTCCTGTGGCGAGGGAGCTTGCTCCCGCTCGGCTGCGAAGCAGTCGCAATCTGGTGCAAGCGGCGTGTCGAAACTGCGCGTTCGGCAGGTTTTGGGATCGCTGCGCGATCCAGCGGGAGCAAGCTCCCTCGCCACGATGAAATTCCGCTGTAGCCACATCGAGCGTTCCTGGTGCTACGGTGAAACCCCTCTACAACAACGTCGCCCGACAATCCAGCGTCAACCGCGCGCCTCCCGACTCGCTGCGATCCACCTCCAGCGTAAACCCGTGCAGGCTGACAATCGCGGCGACGATCGACAGGCCGAGGCCGAATCCGCCGTGTTGGCTGCTGCCCTCGGCGCGATAGAAGCGTCGAAACACGGCCTTGCGTTCGGCCTCGGGGATTCCGGGGCCGGAGTCGAGGACTTCGATGCGGGTGCTGTCGCCCTGGTCAACGCCCTTGAGGATCACTTCGCCGCCCGGCGGGGTGAATTTGATCGAGTTGCTCAGCAGGTTCGACACCGCTTCGAACAGCAGTGCCCGGTCACCGTTGAGCAGGGGCAGTGCGTCGGGTACTTCCAGGGTGAAGACTAGCTCGCGCTCTTCGGCCAGGGGCAGATAGAAATCATGCAATTCCTGCAACAACTGCAACGGATCGAGGCGCACGAAACCTGAGCGGCGCTGCTGGTCCTCCAGTTCCGAAATCCTCAACAGGCCACGAAACCGCGCCATGAGCGTATCGGTCTCGGCGATCACCTGATCCATCTGCAACGCTTCGGGGGAGCCGTCGGCGGCTTCCTGCTGGATGCGATAGAGTTGCGCGCGCAGCCGGGTGAGCGGGGTGCGCAAGTCGTGGGCGATGTTGTCGCACACACCCTTGACCTCGTTCATCAGCCGTTCGATGCGGTCGAGCATGGCATTGACGATCGCTGCCAGCATATCCAATTCATCGCGCCGGCTCGACAGCGGCAGGCGATGGGTCAGGTCGCCGGCAACGATGGCTTCGGCACTGGCCTGCAGTTTGCGAATGCGCTGCAACGGTCGGCGGCGCAACAGGTGCCAGCCAGCGATGCCTGGCAGGATCGTCAGCGAGACGCCCCAGAACAGCGCGTGCAGGATGATGCGCGTGACGGCGAACAGCGAACCGTTGTCCCTCGCCAGTACCAGCCAGCGGCCATCCTGGGTCCGGGACGCCACTGCATCGCAACTGTCTGAAGGCACGTCCGGATCGTCGGAATCCACGCAGCCGCCAAGCATGTGGATCTTGCCGTCGAGCGGCAGGTCGGCGGGGATTCGCTGGATCGGCCCGCTCAGGTGACGCAGTTGCGGGTCGAACAGGCCATAGGCGTCAACGCCGCGTTCGTCCAGCGTCAGGCTGGCCATCAGCGCGTCTTCCAATTGGTCGCCGTGGATGCGCGCGAACAAGTGCTGGCGCTGCATCAGGGAGTGCTTGGCGAGGCTGTCAAGGTAGCCAAATACCTCGTAGTACATCACCCCCATCAGGATCGCGCTCCAGAGCACGAACAGCGAACTGTACAGCGCCAGCAGGCGGCTGCTGGAGGAGCGCCAGCCCTTAGCGGGGTTCAGCAATGACATAGCCGGAACCCCGTACCGTGCGAATCAGCGGTTCCAGGCCCGGCGGGTCGATTTTCTTGCGCAGGCGGCCGATGTGGACGTCGATCAGGTTGGTGCCGGGGTCGAAGTGATAACCCCAGACTTCCTCGAAAATCATCATGCGCGAGAGAATCTGCCCGCTGTTGCGCATCAGGAATTCCAGCAGTTTGTACTCGGTGGGCAGCAGGCTGAGCAACTGCCCGTTGCGGCTGGCTTCGCGACTGATCAGGTTGAGCTCCAGGTCGGCCACTCGCAGCGCGGTTTCCGGTTCGCGCGCGCCGTTGTTGCGTCGCAGCAGCACTTCGACCCGGGCGGCCATTTCGTCGGTGGCGAACGGTTTGGTCAGGTAATCGTCGCCACCGGCCCGCAAGCCTCGCACACGTTCATCGACGTCGGAAAGGGCGCTGATCATCAGGATCGGCGTGGCGACGCCCATGCTTCGCAGTTGGGTGACGATCACCAGGCCGTCGAGTTCGGGCAGCATGCGGTCCAGGGTAATCAGGTCGTAGTCACCGCTGACTGCACGTTCCAGGCCTTCACGGCCGTTGTCGACCCAATCGACATCCAGGCCGTTGCGGGTCAGTTCGGCGACGATCTCACGGGCGGTCACGGCGTCGTCTTCGATAGTCAGGATGCGGTTCATGGGCGGTACCGTGTGGGGAAGTTGGAGCGACTGCGCAGCATTTTGCCAAAGAATACCTGTCGGCTTTCTGAAAAAAAGTTCATCGACGCCAGCCTGCGGCTTTAGTGGCCTGGATCAATACTTCGTCACAAATATTCCCTAACATCCTTTCGGTGCGCACCATCATGCTGCGCTCGCTGCCCGGTTCTGGCGCGCTGTCGCCGATGGGCATTGACGCAAGGCAAAGAGTGGCGTGTCGCAAGGAGCCGAGACCTACTGAACTTTCAAGGAAGAGCTGCATGATGCAACCTCAAGACTTCATACATCGACCATTTGATATCCAACCCCTGGAACAGGCTGACATGACCGTGCACCTGGACGGCCAAGCTGTCAACGCCGCCCAGGGCGAAACCGTGCTCACGGTCATCCAGGCCCTGGGCCAGCGCCAGGTCGCCCGCAACGATCATGGCCAGATCAGCGGTGCCTATTGCGGCATGGGCGTGTGCCAATGCTGCCTGGTCAAGATCGACGGTCGCCATAAGCGCCGTGCCTGCCAGACTCTGGTGCGCCCCGGCATGCACATCGAAACCCGGACCAACCGCATTGCCGAAACGGAGGCGCCATGAGCCTCGATCCGGTGATTGTCGGCGGCGGTCCGGCGGGTATGGCGGCGGCCATTGAACTGGCCGCCCACGGCGTGCGCTGCACCTTGCTCGAAGAGGCGCCGCGCCTGGGCGGGGTGGTGTATCGCGGCCCTTTGCGCGATGGGGTACGCCTGGATTACCTGGGGCGGCGCTACAGCGAAGCCCTGGAAAAACTCCACGGGGAATTCCAGCGCCATGCCGGCCTGATCGACGTGCGGTTGGGCAGCCGGGTCATCGGCGCCGAAGGGTTCCGGGCCCTGATGTTGCTGGACGCTGACGAGCGCTTGCGCGAAGTCGCCTATTCCCAGCTGATCCTTGCGGCCGGTTGCCATGAACGCAGCGTGCCGTTTCCTGGCTGGACGTTGCCGGGTGTGATGATGCTCGGTGGCTTGCAATTGCAGATCAAGAGCGGCGTAGTCAAACCGCCGAGCCCGGTGGTGATTGCCGGCACGGGCCCGCTGCTGCCATTGGTGGCCTGCCAACTGCACGCCTCGGGTGTCACCGTGGCGGGTGTCTACGAGGCCTGCGCGTTCGGCCGGATCGCCAAGCAAAGCCTGGCGTTGCTGAACAAGCCGCAGCTGTTCCTCGATGGCCTGGGCATGCTCGCGTATCTCAAGCGGCATCGTATTCCCGTCCGCTATGGCTGGGGCGTGGTGCGTGCCGCGGGCGGGGGCGAGTTGAGCGGCGTGACCGTCGCGCCGTATTCCGCCGATTGGGCGCCGGACCTCGAGCGCGCCGAACAGCTGCCGGCCCAGACGCTGGCGGTCGGCTACGGGTTTATCCCGCGCACCCAACTGAGCCAGCAGATGGGCCTGGAACACGGCTTCAGCGAAGACGGTTATTTGCGTGCGGTGTCCGATGCCTGGCAACGCAGCAGCGAGACCCATGTTCATCTGGCGGGCGACATGGGCGGGATTCGCGGAGGTGAAGCCGCCATGCTGAGCGGGCGTATTGCCGCGCTATCAGTGCTGATGCAACGCAATGTCCTGGATGAGCCGGCTGCCCTTGAGCGTCGCGGCCACTATCAGGCCCGACTGGAGCGGATCATTCGCTTTCGCGCCGCCGTCGATCGCTATACCCGGCGCGGGGCGGGCCAGACTGCGCTGCCCAGTGCCGAAACGGTGATCTGCCGCTGCGAGCATGCCACCCGCGCCGACATCGACCGGGCTCTGGAGCAGGGTGTGCAAGACATGGCCAGCCTGAAAATGCGCACCCGCGTCAGCATGGGTGATTGCCAGGGGCGCATGTGCGTCGGTTACTGCAGCGACCGGTTGCGCGAGGCCACCGGACGCGCCGATGTAGGCTGGTTGCGGCCGCGCTTTCCCATCGATCCGATTCCTTTCTCAGCCTTTCAGAATGTCGGCACGGAGGCCGCTTCCCATGACTAAGCACTATGACGTGGTGATTGCCGGCGGCGGTGTGATCGGCGCTTCCTGTGCCTATCAGCTGTCCAAGCGCAGCCATTTGAAGGTCGCCCTGATCGACGCCAAGCGCCCCGGCAACGCCACCCGTGCGTCGGCGGGTGGCTTGTGGGCCATCGGTGAATCGGTGGGCCTGGGCTGCGGGGTGATTTTCTTTCGCATGATGTCTGCCAATCGCAAGCGTCAGGCCCAGGGCGCCGCCGTGGCGGTGGATGCGAGCACGCCGCATATCCTGCCCGACTCGTTTTTCGAGTTCGCCTTGCAGTCCAACGCGATGTACCCGCAACTGCATCGCGAGTTGCTTGAGCGCCACGGCATGGATTTCAAATTCGAAGAAACCGGGCTGAAGTTCGTGATCTATGACGATGAGGACCGCTTGTACGCCGAGCACATCGCCGCCTGCATTCCCCATCTGGCCGATCAGGTGCGTTGGCTCGACCAGGCGGCCTTGCGCGAGGCAGAACCAAATGTGAGCCATGAGGCCCTCGGTGCGCTGGAGTTTCTCTGCGATCACCAGGTCAGCCCGTTCCGCCTCGCCGACGCCTACACCGAGGGCGCGCGGCAGAACGGCGTCGACCTGTACTTCAACACCCATGTGACGGAAGTCTTGCGCAGCGGCGCGCAGGTGGTCGGCGTGCAAACCGCCGAAGCCGGGACATTCAATTGCCGGACCCTGATCAACGCCGCCGGCGCCTGGGCGGCGGACCTCAGCGAGCAGGCCACGGGCGTGCGCATTCCGGTCAAGCCAGTCAAGGGCCAGATCCTGTTGACCGAACGCATGCCCAGGATACTCAACGGTTGCCTGACCACCAGCGATTGCTATGTGGCGCAGAAAGACAACGGCGAAATCCTGATCGGCAGCACCACGGAGGACAAGGGGTTCGACGTGACCACCACCTACCCGGAGATCGAAGGGCTGGTGCAAGGCGCGATGCGCTGTATTCCGAAACTGGCCGACATCAACCTCAAACGCACCTGGGCCGGCCTGCGCCCCGGCTCACCCGACGAGCTGCCGATCCTGGGGCCGATGCGCGGCGTGGAGGGCTATCTAAACGCCTGCGGACATTTCCGCACCGGCATCCTCACCTCGGCCATTACCGGGGTGTTGCTGGATAAACTGGTCAATGATGAGCCGCTGCCGCTGGACATTACGCCGTTCCTGGCGGACCGGTTCGAGGTGGCGCCGATTGCAGAACCAAGGGAAGTGGAGCCTGCCTGAGCGAACCTTGTGGGAGCGATCAGGCTCGCACCCACACTGTCCTCGGTTGGTCGCGGCATATGATTCGCCAAAAATCCCTGTGGGAGCGAGCCTGCTCGCGAAGGCGTCATGTCAGTCGGCATCCATGGTGACTGATGCGCGGCTTTCGCGAGCAGGCTCGCTCCCACACGGGAATGTATCAGCCGTTATTCCACCGGCGTGCTGATGAACGCTTCCAACCCTTCGGCATAGGCGGTGAACGCGCTGATCTGCGGGAAGGCCTTGCCCTGCACCTGATCCGCCACCAACAGGTTGGTGAAGGTCCATGCCACGGCGACGGTGATGCCGGCCTGGTCGATCGAGCCATCGGTGGGCAGTGGCTGTTTTGCCAGCGCCTGCTCCAACCCGCCGTACGCCGCCAGCAGTTGGCCGGAGATCCGCTCAAGCCATGGACCGTGTTGGATTTCCGCCGGCCGCAGGGTGCGTTCGTAATAGATCTGCACCGACTTCTCACACGCCGCCAAGGCCAATCCAATCAGTTGCAACGAGCGCAGCCGTTGCTTGGGATCGTCCGGCATCAGGCTGTGCGTTGGGCCGGCCAGGGCCTCCAGGTAATCGATGATCAACGTGGAATCCATCAGCACCGAGCCATCATCCAGCACCAAAGTCGGTGCCTTGACCACCGGGTTGATGCTTTGGAAATGCTCGAAATGCCTGAACACCGAAACCGATTCGTGTTCCAGGGCGATCCCCAGGCGTTTGGCGGAAATGGCGACGCGGCGCACATAGGGCGAGTCCAGCATGCCGATCAGTTTCATGGCTTCTCCTTCAGCGGTTTTCAGGTCGGGCATCAATCCTCGAAGCCGACCTGTTCATGGATTTCATCAACCTTGAGTTCAAGGCGGTAGGCCACGGCGATGAATAACGCCTGGCACAGGCACAACGTGGCGCTCAACGAGCGGAACGCGAACGAGCTGCCTTCGTTGACCAGCAGCACCGCATTGGCCCGCTTGGCCAGGGGCGACAAATTGCTATCGGTAATGATCAACGTCTTGGCCTGGTGATGCTGGGCAATGCGCAGGCAGTGCTGGGTTTCCTTGCCGTAGGGCGTGAAGCTGATGGCGATGACCAGGTCATTGGCGCGCACGCTGCGCATCTGCTCGCGATAACTGCCGCCCAGGCCGGACACCAGGTGAATGCGTTTGTTGGTGTGCTGCAGGTTGTAGACCAGGTAGTCGGCCACCGCGAATGAACGCCGCACACCGACCACGTAGATATTGTCGGCATTGACCACCAGGTCCACGGCTTTCTCGAACGCCTCGTCGTCCAGTTCCAACCCCAGGCGCTCGATGCCTGACAAGGTCGCGTTGACGCACTCTCGGGCAAGATCGCCGGCACTGGCCTTCTGCGACTTGTTGGCGATCATGCTGCGGATGCGCTGCTGGTAGTTCTGCACCGGCGTGGTCTTGTGGGTATAGGCTTCGCGGAACAAGGCCTGCATTTCGCTGAACCCGCTGAAGCCGAAGCGCTGGGAGAATCGCACGATGGCCGAAGGGTGGACTTCGCATTCCCGGGCGATGTCGCTGATGCGATCGACCATGATCCGGTCGCTTTGCTGGCTCATGTAGCTGGCGATGCGCTTGAGCTGGCGAGGCAGGCTTTCGTATTCCTCGGTGATCAGTTGCAGCAGACGCTCGGCGTTGATCGGTGGGCTGGGGAGAGCGGCTTCGGATGCGCTCTCGGACGGCGCCGGCAGATCGGGGCGGGTCATAGGAAATCCTTCTGGCTTGTTCTTATAGGGCAACCCGTGCAAACGGGCCGCCCTCGACAATAGGTTGGCTGGCCGCAGTCTACAGCGTAGGCGCGAGGAAAATCATGGGTGAACGACGTTGCAGCACCTGCTGAAACGATGCACTGCGCCTGGCCCGGTTGAGCAGTAGCATATTGGAAAAAATATTCCACGATAAAAATTTATGGAAAAAATATTGATTATTGGCGCTGGCTCGTTTTAGTCTGCATCCACCGAAGCGCTGATGTCGGGTCCGACGACCAGCGCAGGCTGATAAAAATAACAGGAGCCAGCATGGGCCAGACTCGTTTTGCCAGTGGGCGTCAATTGGATGTGATCTGCCTGGGACGCCTGGGCGTCGATCTCTACGCGCAGCAAGTCGGCGCGCGCCTGGAAGATGTTTCAAGCTTCGCCAAGTACCTGGGCGGATCATCGGCCAACATCGCCTTCGGCACGGCTCGCCTGGGGCTTCGGTCGGCAATGCTGAGCCGGGTCGGCGACGATCACATGGGGCGCTTTCTGGTGGAATCACTGGCGCGTGAAGGGTGTGACGTCAGCGGTATCAAGGTCGATCCTGAGCGACTCACCGCCATGGTCCTGCTGGGCATCAAGGATCGCGAGACCTTCCCCTTGGTGTTCTACCGGGAAAACTGCGCCGACATGGCGCTGCGGGCCGAAGACATCGACGAAGCCTTCATCGCCTCCAGCAAGGCGCTGCTGATCACCGGCACGCATTTCTCCACCGAAGGCGTCTACAACGCCAGCATCCAGGCGCTGGACCATGCGCGGAAACACAACGTCAAGTGCGTCCTCGACATCGATTACCGCCCCGTCCTCTGGGGCCTGGCAGGCAAGGCCGATGGCGAGACCCGTTTCGTCGCCGATCGTAAAGTCAGCCAGCACGTGCAAGGGATCCTGCCGCGTTTCGACCTGATCGTCGGCACTGAAGAAGAATTCCTGATTGCAGGCGGCAGCGAAGATCTATTGACCGCACTGCGGACGGTGCGCTCGCTGACGACCGCAACCCTGGTGGTCAAGCTCGGCCCGCAAGGGTGCACGGTGATCCATGGTGATATTCCAAGCCGATTGGAGGACGGCGCCCTTTACCCTGGCGTGCGGGTCGAAGTCCTGAATGTGTTGGGCGCAGGCGATGCGTTCATGTCGGGTTTTCTCGCCGGCTGGCTGGAAGACGCCAGCGATGAGCGCTGCTGCCAGTTGGCCAATGCTTGTGGCGGCCTGGTGGTGTCGCGCCATGCGTGCGCCCCGGCGATGCCGACTCGGGCCGAGCTCGATTATCTGTTCAAGAGCCCGGTGCCCATTACTCGACCGGACCAGGATGCCGTGTTGCAACGGCTGCATCAGGTCAGCGTGCCGCGCAAGGCTTGGAAACAGCTGTTCATCTTTGCCTTCGATCATCGCTGGCAGTTGGTGGAGCTGGCGCAGAAGGGCGGCCGTGAACTGAGCAGCATCGGCGAACTCAAGCAATTGTTTATCCAGGCGGTGGAGCGGGTCGAAGCCGACCTGCAGCGACAGGGCATCGAGGCCGACGTCGGCCTGTTGGCCGATCAGCGTTTCGGCCAGGACTCCCTCAACGCGGCCACCGGGCGCGGCTGGTGGGTGGCGCGGCCCGTGGAGGTGCAGGGCTCGCGACCGCTGGCGTTCGAGCATGGGCGCTCCATTGGTAGCAATCTGATCGCCTGGCCGCAGGAACAGATCATCAAATGCCTGGTGCAATTTCACCCCGACGACGAGCCGCTGCTGCGCCTGGAACAGGAGGCGCAGCTGATGGGGTTGTACAAGGCGTCCCAGGTCAGCGGCCATGAATTGCTGCTGGAAGTGATCCCGCCGAAGGATCATCCATCGGCCCATCCGGACGTGCTGCTTCGCGCGCTCAAGCGCCTCTACAACCTGGGTATTTTTCCGGCGTGGTGGAAGATCGAAGCGCAGACGGCCGAGGAGTGGAAACAGCTCGACGAGTTGATCCAGCAGCGCGACCCGTACTGCCGTGGCGTGGTGCTGCTGGGCCTCAACGCTCCGGCGTCTGCATTGGCCGAAGGCTTCCGCCAGGCCAGTCAAAGCACCACCTGCCGGGGGTTTGCCGTGGGCCGGACGATCTTCCAGGAACCGAGCCGGGCCTGGATGGCCGGAGAGATCGATGATGAAACGTTGATCCGGGACGTGCAGGGACGGTTTGTGGAATTGATCGAGGCGTGGCGTGCTGCACGGGCGTGACGCGATGGGGCTCTTGTGGCGAGGGAGCTTGCTCCCGCTGGGCTGCGAAGCAGTCCCAGGCCAGTCACCTCGATTCGACAGGGAAACCGCGGTCACAGATTTTGCGTCTGCTTCGCAGCCGAGCGGGAGCAAGCTCCCTCGCCACGGGTGATCGGTTAAATATTAGAGAAAACAATAAAAGGTGCAGCCATGCCCGCAATCCGAATTGGCATCAACCCGATTTCCTGGAGTAACGACGACCTGCCATCCCTCGGCGGCGAGACGCCCTTGAGCACGGCGCTGAGCGAAGGCAAGGAAATCGGCTACGAAGGTTTCGAGCTCAACGGCAAGTTCCCCAAGGACGCCAAGGGCGTCGGCGACGTGTTGCGCCCGTATGACCTGGCGCTGGTGTCTGGCTGGTATTCCAGTCGCTTGGCGCGGCGTTCGGCGGCCGAGGAGATCGACGCCATCGCCAGCCATGTCGAGCTGTTGGCGCAGAACGGCGCGACGGTGCTGGTCTACGGCGAGGTGGCGGATTCGATCCAGGGCCAGCGCATCCCGCTGATCGAACGCCCGCGCTTTCATACTGACGAAGCCTGGCAAGCCTACGCCGACAAACTCACCGAGCTGGCGCGCTTCACGCTGTCTCAAGGCGTGCGCCTGGCGTATCACCACCACATGGGCGCCTACGTCGAATCGCCTTCGGACATCGACAAGCTGATGGCGCTGACCGGCAGCGAAGTGGGCCTGCTGTTCGACTCGGGCCATTGCTACATGGGCGGGGGCGAACCGTTGCAAGTCCTGCGCAAGCACATCGAGCGCATCTGCCATGTGCATTTCAAGGATGTGCGCAAACCGGTGGTGCAATTGGCGCGCAACAACCTCTGGAGCTTTCCCGACTGCATCATCAACGGCACCTTCACCGTGCCGGGTGATGGCGACATCGATTTCGCCGCGTTGCTCGACGTCCTGCTCGCCGCCGACTACCACGGCTGGCTCGTGGTGGAAGCCGAGCAGGATCCGGCAGTAGCGCCGAGTTATGTCTACGCCAAAAAGGGCTACGACACCTTGCGTGCCCTGCTGCAAGAGAGGATGCCGGCATGAGCCTGTTGATCAAGAGCAATCCTGGCGGCCAAAAGCTGGTCGAACTGCCCCATGGCGCGTTGGAGTACGTGGGATTCGCCGCCTACCGCCTGAGCCTCGGCGAAACCCTTCCCGTGATGGCCGGTGACAAGGAGTTGTGCGTGGTCCTGCTCAGCGGACGCATCGACCTCAAGGGCGAAGCGCCAGGGCAGGGCGCCTTCAACTGGGACAACCTCGGTGATCGCCAATCGGTGTTCGAGGACAAATCACCCTTCGCGGCTTATCTCCCGCCCGGCAGCCAGGCCCAGGTCACCGCGCTGAGTGATGTGCAGGTGGCGGTGTGCGCCGCGCCGGGTGCCGCGCAAAGCGAATACGGTCCACGGCTGATCCGCCCCGACAGCATGAAACGCAGCGTACGCGGCAAGGGCGCCAATACCCGCTACGTCTGCGACATCCTGCCCGACAGCGAGCCGGCGCATTCGCTGCTGGTGGTGGAAGTGCGCACGCCGTCCGGCCATTCGTCCAGCTACCCGCCCCACAAGCACGACACCGACGACCTGCCGCACCAGAGTTTTCTCGAAGAAACCTATTACCACCAGGTCAATCCGTCCCAGGGCTTCGTGTTCCAGCGGGTCTACACCGACGACCGCAGCATCGACCAGGCCATGGCCGTGGAAAACAGCGACCTGGTGGTGGTGCCCAAGGGATACCACCCGGTCAGCGTGCCCTACGGGTATGAGTCGTATTACCTGAATGTCATGGCCGGCCCGAAGCGCGTCTGGCAGTTCCATAACGACCCGCAGCACAGCTGGCTGCTCGACCTCTGAATTCGAACATTCCAACGGAGAACCAGGACAATGAGCGACACCCCGGTAATAGGTCATTACATCAACGGCCAGGTGCAGGACGGCGACACCGCTCGCTCCAGCAACGTCTTCAACCCGGCGACCGGCGCGGTGCAGGCGCGGGTGGCCCTGGCCGAGCCGAGTACCGTCGACGCGGCGGTGGCCTCGGCGCTGGCGGCGTTCCCGGCCTGGTCCGAGCAGTCGTCGTTGCGTCGCTCGCGGGTGATGTTCAAGTTCAAGGAATTGCTCGATCGTCACCACGACGAACTGGCGCAGATCATCAGTCGCGAACACGGCAAGGTGCTGTCCGATGCTCACGGTGAAGTCACCCGTGGCATCGAGATCGTCGAGTACGCCTGCGGTGCGCCGAGCCTGCTCAAGACCGATTTCAGCGACAACATCGGCGGCGGCATCGACAACTGGAACCTGCGCCAGCCCCTCGGTGTTTGCGCCGGCGTCACGCCGTTCAATTTCCCGGTCATGGTGCCGCTGTGGATGATTCCGCTGGCGCTGGTTGCCGGCAATTGCTTCATCCTCAAGCCCTCGGAACGCGACCCGTCCGCCAGTTTGCTGATGGCCCGCCTGCTGACCGAAGCCGGTTTGCCGGACGGCGTGTTCAACGTGGTCCAGGGCGACAAGGCGGCGGTGGATGCGCTGTTGCAGCACCCGGACATCGAGGCGATTTCCTTTGTCGGCTCCACGCCCATCGCCGAATACATCCACCAGCAGGGCACCGCGAACGGCAAGCGCGTCCAGGCGCTGGGCGGAGCGAAGAACCATATGATCGTCATGCCCGATGCCGACCTCGACCAGGCGGCGGACGCCTTGATCGGCGCGGCCTACGGCTCGGCCGGCGAGCGCTGCATGGCGATTTCGATTGCCGTGGCGGTGGGCGATGTCGGTGATGAGTTGATTGCTCGATTGCTGCCGCGCATTGATCAATTGAAGGTCGGCAACGGCCAGCAGCCAGGTACGGACATGGGGCCGCTGGTTACCGCCGAGCACAAGGCCAAGGTGGAAGGGTTTATCGATGCCGGCGTGGCCCAGGGCGCTCGGCTGATCGTCGATGGCCGGGGCTTCAAGGTGCCGGGAGCCGAGCAGGGATTTTTTGTCGGCGCGACGCTGTTCGACCAGGTCACCGCCGAGATGAGCATCTACCGGCAGGAGATTTTCGGCCCCGTGCTGGGCATCGTTCGTGTACCGGATTTCGCCACCGCAGTGGCGCTGATCAACGCCCATGAGTTCGGCAACGGCGTGTCGTGCTTCACCCGTGACGGCGGCATCGCCCGGGCATTCGCGCGCAGCATCAAGGTCGGCATGGTGGGCATCAACGTGCCGATCCCGGTGCCCATGGCCTGGCATTCCTTTGGCGGCTGGAAGCGTTCGCTGTTCGGCGACCACCATGCCTATGGCGAGGAAGGCCTGCGTTTCTACAGTCGCTACAAGAGCGTGATGCAGCGTTGGCCCGACAGCATCGCCAAGGGCCCCGAATTCAGCATGCCCACTGCCCAATAAACTCAATTTCATGAATGCCGGAGGGAGAACAACAATGAACCAGCCCCTGCGTTTTGCCTTGAACCGAATGGTTGCCCCACGCCTGTCACTGCCGGCTTTCATCGACTTGGCGCTGGCGTTGAAAACCGATGCCATCGAGATTCGCAATGATCTGAAAGGTGTCGAGATCGAAGACGGCATGCCACCGGCACGCGTCCGTGAGTTGTGCGAGGCGCGCGGCATCAAGGTGCTGTCGATCAACGCCTTGTACCCGTTCGATGTGTGGAACGAGGAGCGCCGTGCCCAGGCCGTGCGCCTGGCCGACTACGCCCGTGAGTGCGGCGCCGAAGGGCTGGTGATGTGCCCGCTCAACGACCGCGCCGACCCGCGCAGCGAGGCCGAACGGGCGACGGGGCTGCGCACCGCCCTCAGTGAACTGGCGCCGATCCTGCGGGCCTTCGGTATCTACGGTTTCATCGAGCCCCTGGGTTTCGAAGAGTGCTCGCTGCGCCGCAAGCGCGCGGCGGTGGAAGCGATCAAGGCCATCGGCGGGCTGGATGTGTTCCGCCTGGTGCACGACACCTTCCACCATCATCTGGCCGGCGAGCAGGAATTCTTCCCGGAGCTGACTGGGCTGGTGCACATTTCCGGGGTCGAGGATGCCCAGGCGCCGTTGGCGACGATTCGGGACGGTCATCGGGTGCTGGTGGGCGAGGGCGATATTCTCGGCAATGCCGCGCAGATTGAAGCGCTGGTGAATGGAGGTTATGACGGTTACCTGTCCTTCGAACCCTTTGCCGAGAGCGTTCATGAACTGGCCGATATCCGCCAGGCGTTGGGGGCGAGCATGAACCATCTGCAAAGCTCACAGGCCTGACACGATTTCCTGAACGATGGAGAACCCTTGTGGGAGCGAGCTTGCTCGCGATAGCGGTGTGTCAGGCAACGATATATTGATTGGGCCGCCGCCATCGCGAGCAAGCTCGCTCCCACACTTGACCGAGTTGCGTTTGAAAAGGTGCAAGCATGACCACAACACGACTGACCATGGCCCAGGCCCTGGTGAAATTCCTCGATAATCAATACGTCGAGGTCGATGGCGTCCAGAGCAAATTCGTCGCCGGGGTGTTTACCATTTTTGGTCACGGTAACGTGCTGGGCCTGGGCCAGGCGCTGGAGCAGGACTGCGGCGACCTGGTGGTCCATCAGGGCCGCAACGAGCAGGGCATGGCCCATGCCGCCATCGGGTTTGCCAAGCAACATTTGCGGCGCAAGATCTACGCCTGTACTTCGTCGGTCGGTCCCGGCGCGGCGAACATGTTGACCGCTGCCGCCACCGCGACGGCCAATCGCATCCCGCTGCTGCTGTTACCGGGGGATGTCTACGCCAGTCGCCAGCCGGACCCGGTGCTGCAACAGATCGAACAATTCCATGACCTGAGCATCAGCACCAACGATGCGTTCAAGGCCGTGAGCAAGTACTGGGATCGCATCAACCGCCCCGAGCAATTGATGACCGCCGCGATCCATGCCATGCGCGTGCTGACCGACCCGGCCGAAACCGGCGCGGTGACCCTGGCGCTGCCCCAGGACGTGCAGGCCGAGGCCTACGATTACCCGGATTACTTCCTGCAAAAACGCGTGCACCGCATCGACCGTCGTCCGGCGACCGAAGCGATGCTCGGTGACGCTCTGGCGCTGCTCAAAGGCAAGCGCAAGCCGCTGATCATCTGCGGCGGCGGGGTGAAATATTCCGGCGCCAACGCCGCGTTGCAAGCCTTCGCCGAGCGCTTCGACATTCCTTTTGCAGAAACCCAGGCGGGGAAAAGCGCCATTGTCTCCAGCCATCCGCTGAACGTGGGCGGCGTCGGCGAGACCGGTTGCCTGGCGGCGAACCTGTTGGCCAAGGAAGCGGACCTGATCATCGGCATCGGCACCCGCTACAGCGATTTCACCACGGCGTCGAAATGGCTGTTCCAGCACCCCGACGTGCAATTCCTCAACCTCAATATCAGCCCGTGCGATGCGCTAAAACTCGACGGCGTGCAACTGCTGGCCGATGCCCGTTCGGGCCTGGAGGCGCTGGCCGACAAGTTGGCGGATTACCGTGCCGAATGGGGCGGACAGATCGCTGACGCCAAGGCCCAACTCGACGCGGAAGTGGACCGGATCTACCAGGCGGATTTCCACACCCAGGACTTCGTCCCGGAAATCAACGACCACATGGACCCGGCGGTATTTCGTGAATTCATCGAACTCACCGGCTCCTGCCTGACCCAGAGCCGCGTGCTCGGCACGCTCAACCAAACCTTGGCGGACGACGCCATCATCGTCGCCGCCGCCGGCAGCCTGCCCGGTGATCTGCAGCGCAGTTGGCGCAGCAAGGGCGTGAACACCTACCACGTCGAATATGCCTATTCGTGCATGGGCTACGAGGTCAATGCCGCCCTGGGCGTGAAACTCGCCGAGCCGGACAAAGAGGTCTACGCGCTGGTGGGCGACGGCTCCTACATGATGCTCCACTCGGAACTCGCGACCTCGATCCAGGAGCGGCGCAAGATCAATGTGGTGCTGCTGGACAACATGACTTTCGGCTGCATCAACAACCTGCAAATGGAACACGGCATGGACAGCTTCGGCACCGAGTTCCGCTTCCGCAACCCCGAGACGGGCAAGCTCGACGGCGGCTTCGTGCCGGTGGATTTCGCCATGAGCGCGGCGGCCTACGGCTGCAAGACCTACAAGGTCAAGACGCTGGACGAGTTGCACGCGGCATTGGCCGACGCCCGGCGCCAGACGGTCTCGACGCTGATCGACATCAAGGTCCTGCCCAAGACCATGATCCACAAATACCTGTCGTGGTGGCGGGTCGGCGTGGCGCAAGTCTCCACCAGCGCCCGCACCGACGCCGTCGCCAAGACCCTCAACGAACGACTGGCCAAGGCCCGTCAATACTGATTGCGCCAACACCTACATTAAGGAGTTCCACATGTCTTTGAAGCTGGGCGTCATCGGCACCGGGGCCATCGGCCAGGACCATATCCGTCGTTGCAGCCAGACCTTGCTTAACAGCCAGGTGGTGGCGGTGACCGACATCAACCTTGCCCAGGCGGCAAAAGTGGTGGCCGACCTGAAACTGACCGCCGAGGTCTATCCGGACGGCCACGCGTTGATCAAGGCGCCGGACGTCGAGGCGATCCTTGTCACGTCCTGGGGGCCGAGCCACGAAGAGTTCGTGCTGGCGGCCATCGCGGCAGGCAAACCGGTGTTCTGCGAGAAACCCCTGGCGGTCACGGCCGAAGGCTGTCGCAAGATCGTCGAAGCCGAAGTGGCCCAGGGCAAGCGCCTGGTACAGGTCGGCTTCATGCGGCCTTACGATGAAGGTTATCGCGCGCTCAAATCGGTGATCGACAGCGGCCAGATCGGCGAGCCGTTGATGCTGCACTGCGCCCACCGCAACCCGAGCGTGGGCGAAAACTACAAGACCGACATGGCGATCACCGACACGCTGATCCACGAGCTGGACGTGCTGCGCTGGCTGCTGGCCGATGACTACGTGTCGGTGCAGGTGGTGTTCCCGCGCAAGAGCAGCAAGGCCCTGGCGCACTTGCGTGATCCGCAGATCGTCCTGCTGGAAACCGCCAAGGGCACGCGCATCGACGTCGAGGTGTTCGTCAATTGCCAGTACGGTTACGACATCCAATGCGAAGTAGTGGGGGAGACCGGCATTGCCAAGCTGCCGGAACCGTCCCAGGTGCAACTGCGCAGCGGCGCCAAGCTGTCCAATGCGATCCTGATGGATTGGAAGGACCGCTTCATCGCGGCTTATGACGTCGAGTTGCAGGCCTTCATCGACGGTGTACGCGCCGGGCAGGTGGGCGGGCCTTCGGCCTGGGATGGTTTTGCCGCGGCGGTGGCGGCGGATGCGTGTATTCAAGCGCAGCAGAGTGGGCAGATTGTGCGGGTCGAGCTGCCGGAGCGGCCGCGGTTCTACGGCTGACCCTATTTCCCCTGTGGCATGCAGTTCAATTGTGGGAGCGAGCTTGCTCGCGATAGCGGTGGGTCAGTCAACATAATGCAGGCTGATCCACCGCCATCGCGAGCAAGCTCGCTCCCACAGGGGATGGCATGTTCAATGACTGACAAGGAGTTTTCATGCGAATCGGACTAGTCGGCTACGGCAAAGGCGGGCGGTTTTTTCATGCGCCGCTGATCAGCAGCCTGCCGGGGGCTACGTTCGTCGGCGTAGTGACCCGCTCTGCCGAGCGGCGCCAGCAGTTGGCCGGCGATTACCCGGAGGTCCAGGCGTTCGACACCCTCGAACAGTTGGTGGCGGCGGGTGTCGATGCGGTGGTCGTGTCCACCCCTTTGGACGGTCGCCCGGCCATCGTGATGCAGGCGATCGAACTCGGCGCGGCGGTGGTCAGCGACAAGCCTTTTGCCCTCGACGCCGCACAGGCCGAAGCGATGGTGCTGGCCGCCGAGCGACGCAACGTGCCGTTGAGCGTCTACCAGAACCGGCGCTGGGATTCGGATTTCCTTACGGTGCGCAAATTGCTTGCGTCCGGCGCCCTCGGGCAGGTCATTCGCTTTGAATCCAGCGTCGAGCGTTATTCGCCGACTTCGGTGGGAAAAGGCAGTGGCGGGGGATTCCTGCGGGATCTAGGCAGCCATCTGGTGGACCAGGCACTGCAATTGTTCGGGCCGGTGACAAGAGTGTATGCAGAGCTCGATTATCGACAGCCGGGCCAGGCGTTCGATAACGGTTTCTTCATGTCACTGACCCATGTCGGTGGCGTCATTTCCCACTTGAGCGGCAATTGCGTGCAAAACGCTCCACGCCCACGTTTCCGGGTCAGCGGCAGCGAAGGCTGCTATACCGTCGAAGGCCTCGACGGGCAGGAAGCCCAGGCATTGGCGGGCTTGAGCCCGGCTACCGAAGGCGAACGCTGGGGCGCCGAGGAGCACCGGCGCTGGGGTTGGTTCGAACACGGCGCAGAGCGCGAACGGGTCGCCTCGGAGCGGGGATGCTGGCTGGAGTTCTATCAGCGCCTCCAGGCCGCGTTGCAGGGCGACGGCGCTCTGCCGGTGGCGGCCCGCGATGCCTTGGCCACGACGCGTATCCTGGACGCTGCCAGGCAAAGTGCGGAGCAAGGCGTGGTGGTGTGTTTATCTGCGCCCGTAGGGCATGGAACAAAAAACGAATAAAATTCTAAAATTAGTTGATATGGAAAATATTTTCCAATAAAGTCGATTCCAGGTTACCGACAACCCTGTCCGCGTTTATCCAGGCCTGCCCTGAATGGACGAAGGACGAAACAAAAACAAGAAACACAGCCAGGTACCGTCGATGAAAACCTTCAACCGCTCTGCGTTTCACCTGTCACCGTCCTTGCGCCTGTCCGCAATCCTTCCCTTGTTTGAATCCCTGTGCATCCAGCGCAAGGGCGCCGTGGTGTGCTGCATGCCCGGCGCACCGATCGTGCGTTTGCCGCGTTCCTGAAGTCCGTCACGCCTTATCCATAAGACCAACAAAAAAGTGGAGAAAGAACGTTCATGAACACCAAGACCCGCATTGCCTCGCTGGCCCTGTCATTGATGTTTGCCAGTGGCGCAGCCCTGGCGGACCTGAAGATCGGCGTCAGCATGTCTCAGTTCGATGACACCTGGTTGACCTACCTGCGCGAATCCATGGACAAGAAAGCCAAGTCCCTGCCGGACGGCGTCACGCTGCAGTTCGAAGACGCGCGCAGCGACGTGGTCAAGCAACTGAGCCAGGTTGAAAGCTTCATCAGCCAGAAGGTCGACGCGCTCATCGTCAACCCGGTGGACACCGCCGCGACCCAGCGCATCACCAAGGCCGCCGTGGCCGCCGGTATTCCGCTGGTGTACGTCAACCGTCGTCCGGACGATCCGAAGTTGCCGCAAGGCGTGGTCACCGTGGCTTCGGATGACCTGGAAGCCGGGCGCATGCAGATGCAATACCTGGCCGACAAGATGGGCGGCAAGGGCGACATCGTGATCCTACTGGGTGACTTGGCCAACAACTCCACCACCAACCGCACCAAAGGCGTCAAGGAAGTCCTCAAGAAATACCCGGACATCAAGATCGAGCAGGAACAGACCGGCACCTGGTCCCGGGACAAGGGCATGACCCTGGTCAACGACTGGCTGACCCAAGGCCGTGAATTCAACGCGGTGGTGTCCAACAACGACGAGATGGCCATCGGCGCCGCCATGGCCCTCAAGCAAGCGGGCACCAAGAAGGGCAGCGTGTTAATTGCCGGGGTCGACGGCACGCCGGACGGCTTGAACGCCATCAAGAAAGGCGACATGGCAGTCTCGGTGTTCCAGGACGCCAAGGGCCAGGCCGATGGCTCCATCGACACGGCGGTCAAGATGGCCAAGGGCGAGAAAATGGAATCCGTCGTGGTGCCGTATCGCCTGATCACGCCGGAGAACGTCGACCAGTTCAAGTGACGCTGCGCCTGGCCCACCACAACAATAAGCAGGCAAGGTCGCCGCGCCGACCTTGCCGAGGGAGTACCTGACCATGTTCGCATCTGCGACTGCTTCGAGCGCCCCGGCGGCAACGTTCCGACCGGGCGTATTACCCGACGAACCGTACTTGTTGGAGGTCGTCAACGTCAGCAAGGGCTTTCCCGGCGTGGTGGCGTTGTCCGACGTGCAATTGCGGGTGCGCCCCGGCTCGGTGCTGGCCCTGATGGGCGAAAACGGCGCAGGCAAATCCACCTTGATGAAGATCATCGCCGGCATCTACCAGCCGGACGCCGGCGAGCTGCGCCTGCGCGGCAAGCCCGTCACCTTCGACACGCCCTTGGCGGCGTTGCAGGCCGGGATCGCGATGATCCACCAGGAACTGAACCTGATGCCGCACATGAGCATCGCCGAGAACATCTGGATCGGCCGCGAACAGCTCAACGGCCTGCACATGGTCGACCACGGTGAAATGCATCGCTGCACCGCCCGGTTGCTGGAGCGCTTGCGCATCAAGCTCGACCCGGAGGAGCAGGTGGGCAACCTGAGCATCGCCGAGCGCCAGATGGTGGAAATCGCCAAGGCGGTCTCGTACGACTCCGACATCCTGATCATGGACGAACCGACCTCGGCCATCACCGAGACCGAAGTCGCCCACCTGTTTTCGATCATTGCCGACCTCAAGGCCCAGGGTAAGGGCATCATCTACATCACCCACAAAATGAATGAAGTGTTCGCCATCGCCGATGAAGTGGCGGTGTTTCGCGACGGCGCCTACATCGGCCTGCAACGGGCCGACAGCATGGACGGCGACAGTCTGATTTCGATGATGGTCGGACGCGAACTGAGCCAGTTGTTCCCGGTGCGGGACAAGCCCATCGGTGACTTGGTCCTGTCGGTGCGCGACCTGAGCCTGGAAGGCATTTTCAAAGGCGTGTCTTTCGACCTGCATGCCGGGGAAATCCTTGGCATCGCCGGGCTGATGGGCTCGGGCCGGACCAACGTTGCCGAGGCGATCTTTGGCGTGACCCCGAGTACCGGCGGCGAGATCTTGCTGGACGGCCAGCCGGTGCGCATCACCGATCCGCACATGGCGATCGAGAAGGGCTTCGCGCTGTTGACCGAGGATCGCAAGCTCAGTGGCCTCTTCCCGTGCCTGTCGGTGCTGGAAAACATGGAAATGGCCGTGCTGCCTCATTACGTCGGCAACGGCTTCATCCAGCAAAAAGCCCTGCGAGCGCTGTGCGAGGACATGTGCAAGAAGCTGCGGGTCAAGACGCCGTCCCTGGAGCAGTGCATCGACACGTTGTCCGGCGGCAACCAGCAGAAGGCCCTGCTGGCGCGCTGGCTGATGACCAACCCGCGGATCCTGATCCTCGACGAGCCGACCCGCGGCATCGATGTCGGCGCCAAGGCCGAGATCTATCGGCTCATTGCCTACCTCGCCAGCGAAGGCATGGCGGTGATCATGATTTCTTCGGAGCTGCCGGAAGTGCTGGGCATGAGCGACCGCGTCATGGTCATGCACGAAGGTGACCTGATGGGCACCCTCGACCGTGGCGAAGCGACCCAGGAACGCGTCATGCAGCTGGCGTCGGGCCTGTCCTGATGCCCGTCGTACGGATCAATAACGTCGAGCAATAATCCCGTGGCGAGGGAGCTTGCTGCCGCTGGGGCGCGAAGCGTCCCTGTTTTTAGGGCTGCTCCGCAACCCAGCGGGAGCAAGCTCCCTCGCCACAGATAAAAAAGGTAAGTGGCTATGAACGCGATATTGGAAAACAAACCTGCGGCCGCTCCGGCCAGGACGCGTCGGCGGTTGCCGACGGAACTGAGCATTTTCCTGGTGCTGATCGGCATCGGCCTGGTGTTCGAAATGTTCGGCTGGATCATGCGCGACCAGAGTTTCCTGATGAACTCCCAGCGCCTGGTGCTGATGATCCTGCAGGTGTCGATCATCGGCCTGCTGGCCATCGGCGTGACCCAGGTGATCATCACCACGGGTATCGACCTGTCATCGGGCTCGGTGTTGGCGCTGTCGGCGATGATCGCCGCCAGCCTGGCCCAGACCTCGGATTTCGCCCGGGCGGTGTTTCCGTCCCTGACCGACCTGCCCGTGTGGATCCCGGTGGTGGCGGGGCTCGGCGTGGGGCTGCTGGCGGGAGCGATCAACGGCAGCATCATCGCCGTGACCGGTATCCCGCCGTTCATTGCTACCCTCGGCATGATGGTCTCGGCCCGTGGCCTGGCGCGCTACTACACCGAAGGCCAGCCGGTGAGCATGTTGTCCGATTCGTACACGGCCATCGGCCATGGCGCGATGCCGGTGATCATCTTCCTGGTGGTGGCGGTGATCTTCCACATTGCCCTGCGCTACACCAAGTACGGCAAATACACCTACGCCATTGGCGGCAACATGCAGGCCGCGCGGACGTCGGGCATCAACGTCAAGCGTCACCTGGTGATTGTCTACAGCATCGCCGGCCTGCTCGCGGGGTTGGCCGGCGTGGTCGCCTCGGCGCGGGCGGCGACCGGGCAGGCGGGCATGGGCATGTCGTATGAGCTGGACGCGATTGCCGCGGCGGTGATCGGCGGCACCAGCCTGGCCGGCGGAGTAGGGCGCATCACCGGGACGGTGATCGGTGCGTTGATCCTCGGCGTCATGGCCAGCGGCTTCACCTTCGTCGGTGTCGATGCGTACATCCAGGACATCATCAAAGGATTGATCATCGTGGTCGCCGTGGTAATCGATCAATATCGCAACAAGCGCAAGCTCAAGCGTTAACCACCGCTCGATGCGACAAAGCGCCACGCCTGACCCGCGTGGCGCTGCCATTTGTCTTCTTAGTACAGCCATTGCAGCGAATTTCTTGTTATAAACGCACTCCGACGGCTGGCAGAAGCCCGTTAAACGGCATTTGAGGCGCTTGTCGGACATTTTCCCCATGTTTTCGGTTGCTGACGCCCCGACTCGGCCTTAGACTGCCGCCCCTCGTAAATTGAGTGCCGGGTGGCGCTTGGAATAGACGGCGCCTTTCCGATGAGCGTGGCCGCTTGATGCGGGACGCTCCATAATTCGCCTTAATGCACGTTTTTTTATAGAGAAATCAATGACAAAGGAAAAGTTGCTGGCCATGCCGGCGGATGACTACATGAATGCCGAGCAACTGGCTTACTTCACCAAGCTGTTGCAGAACATGAAAGTCGAAACCCACGAGCGCATCGAACAGAACCGAATCGCCATTGAAAGCCTGGACAGCCCGGCCGACCCGGCGGACGCTGCTTCCGTAGAAGAAGAGCGCACCTGGCTGGTCAACGCCATCGATCGCGACCAGCGCATGCTGCCGCAACTGGAGCAGGCCCTGGACCGCATCAACGACGAAAGCTTCGGCTGGTGCGATGACAGCGGCGAGCCCATCGGCCTCAAGCGCCTGCTGATCAGCCCGACCACCAAATATTGCATCGAAGCTCAAGAACGCCACGAGCAGATCGACAAGCACCAACGTCAGGCCTGATTCCCCGTTTCTGGAAAAGATCGCAGCCCTTCATCCGAAGCTGCGATCTTTTTGCTTTCTGATCTTCACGCTTCTTGATCTATAGCCGAAAACACGACTAATGGACCATGGATAATGGCTCGGTAGTGGCGTTTAATGCTGGCATAACAACGAGAAATGTGGGTGACGAAAAATGGCGACAGACGGATCTCTGGCGGCGACAGCGTCGGCCTCGGTGCCTGTGGCGCACGGTGCGGCGCGCTGGCTTGCGCCGACGTTGCAAAGCCTGGCGCTGGTTGTGCTGCTGTGCGGCATGGCCTTGGGCGGATGGCCGTTGTACCTGGGCCTGCCCTTGGCGATGCTCATCGTCTGGTTGCCACGCCTGCGCTCGCGCCTGGCCAATGTGCCCGTACAGGCGGCAAGCGACAGCCTGGCCGAGCTGACCCGCGATCTCTCCTATACCACCAGCCATAACGCGCTGTCCGCCGCCGGCGTGGCCTATTCCGTCAAGCAATTGGCCGGTAAGGTCCAGTCGCAACTGGGTGCCGCCGCGCAGATCGTCAGCAATGCCGAATCGATGATCGCCACCGAACAGGCCACCTCGCAGCTCAGTCAGCAAGCCTTGGGGGCGGCCAGCGAGGCCCATCGCAGCAGCGTGGCCGGGCGCAGCGAACTGTTGGAATCCATCAGTCGCATGCATCAGCTCAGCCAGCGCGCCAATGAAAGTCGTGAGTTGATCGAGGCGCTGAGCGTGCGCAGCGATGAAATCCAGCGCGTGAGCCTGGTCATCCAGTCGATTGCCAGCCAGACCAATCTGCTGGCCCTCAATGCTGCCATCGAGGCGGCGCGGGCCGGTGAACATGGTCGTGGCTTCGCGGTGGTGGCCGATGAGGTGCGCGGCCTGGCCGGGCGCACCGCCGCGGCAACCGGCGAGGTTGGCGTGATGGTGGCGGACATCCAGCAACGCACCGCGCAAGTTGTCGAGCAGATACGCCAGTTGGCCGGCGACCTGGACAGTGGCGTGCAGCAAGTCGAGCACACCGGCCAGCACCTGGAGAATATCGCCCGCCTCGCAGCGGGGGTCGAAACCCAGGTCAGCGCCATCGCCCAAGGCACCGACACCAATCGTGGGCAACTCGACAGCCTGTTCCATGCCATCGAACAGATGCGGGGCGACTTGGCCATCAGCGACCAGCAGACCCAGCGCCTGGCCGAAGCGGCCGTGCAGATGGAAGGCCAGGCCGAAACCATCAGCGAGCGCCTGGCCGAGGTGGGCCTGGACGATTATCACCAGCGGGTCTATGACCTGGCGCGAGAAGGGGCTAGCCGGATCGCCGCGCAATTCGAGGCGGATATCGACCAGGGCCGCATCAGCCTGGACGATCTGTTCGACCGAAACTACCAACCCATCCCCAATACCCACCCCGCCAAGTTCCAGACGCGTTTCGACCGCTACACCGACCAAGTGCTGCCGGCGATCCAGGAGCCGTTACTGGCGCGGCATGAAGGGCTGGTCTTTGCGATTGCCTGCACCCAGCAAGGCTACGTGCCGACCCACAACAACGCGTTCTGCCAGCCGCTGACCGGCGACCCTCAGGTGGACACGCTGAGCAACCGCACCAAACGCAAGTTCTCCGATCGCACCGGGATTCGCTGTGGCAGTCACCAGCAGCCGGTGCTGCTGCAAACCTACACCCGGGACACCGGTGAGCTGATGCATGACCTGTCGGTACCGATCATGCTGAAAGGGCGTCATTGGGGAGGATTGCGGTTGGGCTATAAGCCCGAGAAGGCGCACTGAGCCTGATCACCGGCGATATGACTAACCTGTGGCGAGGGGATTTAGCGAAACGTCGCACCGCCCCGCTGGGGTGCGCAGCGCCCCTAATAGCTATCGCTGCGGTACGTCAGGGGGCTGCATTCCAGTCTTTCGAGGGGCTGCTCTGCAGCCCAGCGGGGATAAATCCCCTCGCCACAAAAACTCAACTGTCATTGCCTCATGTAGGGTTTATTTCCCGTCGTGCAGACGCACGTTCAACTGATCCACCAGGACCGCCTCTTCACCGTCGGCGAGCAGCCATTCGCGTAGCAAGTCTTGTTGTTGATCTGACCAGAAAGGCGCATCAACCAATTTGATATTCGGGTCCAGCGGGTGCGCCATGATGAAATCGTCGATGGCTTTGCCGTCCGAAGGCAGGCCGAGTTGGTCGAACAGGGTTTTGAGCTCGTGGGATGGTTGTTCCATTTTGCAGGACTCCTCAGGACTGCCGCCGTCATGGCGCTTCGGTTGCTTCCTTCTATCTGAGGCAAGCAGTCGTCAGGAGTTCGATCGGTTTCACGCTTTCAGCGCACCTTCGTCGATGGCACGCTTAAGGGCCTTCGCCGCTTCCCTGGCTGCCTGGGCGGCAACTTCCGGAGTCTTGAACCAGCGATCCTTTTCCACCTGGTGACAGGTGATGGCGGTCAACGGCGGTTTGGCGCGCATGACAATCACCGCCTGGAATTCGCCCTCTACCTCTCTGGCCTCGCCCCGAATAAAAAAATCACCGATATCAAGTTCCGTCACGTCGCGCTTCCCTTCTTCTTATGCGAAGACCGCCAATGAGCGGCGGTCTTTTTTGGGCAGCCAGTATGGCAGCAGTTGCCGTTGCACGGCTGAGTTAAGTCATGGACGGTTCATAAATGAGCTCAAGCGCGTTGTTCGAGGCTCCTGGCCAGATGACAGGCTTCGTTGTGATCGGCGCGGAAACCCCTTACACGTCCAGTCGATGTTTCTTCGATGTGAAAAAAACACCTGCCGGCCAGGACAACCCTGTAACGTGGCTGGACCAGCGCAATGGGCAGGTAATTGCAATCGTCAGCGGCCCCACGTGCTTGGGCAATACAGGGGGTGACCGGACGAATCAGCGTAGTGAAAGTTGCCATGCGAATTCCTTTTCTATGGTTTACCGACGAATTGCCGGTCATTTCGAGTAGTCTGCGCGCCCGCGGCTGCTCTAGAATCGACTACACCGTGGGGGCGGCTGTGCTATCTAAAGCAATTTTTTTTGGCCTCGATGTCAGAAAAAAGCTTTTTTAAGTGAGAAATTTCCCTAAAGTTAGTAGTCCCACCTTTTCCGATGGTCAGAGTGGTGTTTTCCTTCAGCCTCTGCAGACCGCCGGGAAAGACAGCGAGAGCGACAATCCTTTAGTCTTCTCTCGCCCCGGGCCTGGGCGCGCCGTTCACTTCGAATTCAACTACCGGTCATTGCGACCGTGCGGGTTCTCGTGGTCCATCCTTCGAGGGTGGCCGTATAAAGATGGGGATGTTTCCTTGGCAGTAAGTAATCTCGACATGCATGCGTTATTTGTACTGGGTGATCTGCGGGCAAAGCTGGTAAAGCTGTTCCAGTCACGTTTTGTCTACATCACCGAACAGAGCGCGGAAGGCATCTATGTTGCCGAAATCGATACCGAGTCGGCCTTGGTGGTTGATGACAAGCCGCGGCTCGAGCTCAAGGTTGGTGATCATTTTCGCGCGGCAGTGTTGCCGAGTCGCGAGGGCGGAAAATTTGAAATCAGGTTTCGTGAAATCAAGTTGACCGTCTATGGCCTTGGCGATTATGCGTTCGTCACGACTGCCGATGGCCAGGCCATCCTCTTCAAGGAAGGGCACAGCGTGGTGACGGTATTTGCCGCCAACGAACAGTTGCAGGAAGGTTTGACCAAGACTTTGAAAGCGGTTACCGCCAAGGCAGCCAAATGGCGCAAAGGTGAACTTGTGACATTCAAGGCCAGTGAGTAACACGCGGCCGGTGATTGAAAGAAATGACGCATCGGGTTGATTGACCTTCGCTCTTTCCCTTTCCGTAACAGTTTTAAAAGGCTCTTGCTGGAACCTTGGCTACAGTCAATTGACTGAACTATTCAGAGGCTTGCGTCCGGTTCGCCAGTCCGTTCGGTTTATTGCTGTGTTCGGCATGAGGTATCAAGCATGAAACGAGTTCGACAGTGGTTGGCTGCCTGGGCCACCCTCGCTGTGTTGGTTTCACCCCTTCCAGCGTCCGCTGCATCGGCGCCAATCCATTTCGCCGACCTGAACTGGGAAAGCGGCAGTCTGATCACCGATATCCTGCGAATCATTGTTGAAAAAGGCTACGGTCTATCGACCGACACGCTACCGGGGACGACCATTACACTGGAAACCGCCTTGGCCAATAACGATATCCAAGTGATCGGCGAAGAATGGGCCGGTCGCAGTCCGGTGTGGGTCAAGGCCGAGGCCGAGGGCAAGGTGGTGGCGCTAGGCGATACCGTCAAGGGCGCGACCGAAGGCTGGTGGGTGCCGGAATACGTCATCAAGGGTGACCCGGCCAAGGGCATCAAGCCGCTGGCGCCGGACTTGCGCAGCGTCGAGGACCTGGCGCGCTACAAACACGTGTTCAAGGACCCGGAAAGTCCCGACAAGGGCCGCTTTCTCAACAGCCCCATCGGTTGGACGTCCGAGGTGGTCAATAAACAGAAGCTCAAGGCCTACGGTCTTGCCGACAGCTACGTGAATTTCCGCAGCGGCTCCGGCGCCGCGCTCGACGCGGAAATCACCTCTTCGATCCGCCGTGGCAAGCCTATTTTGTTTTATTACTGGTCCCCCACGCCATTGCTCGGGCGGTTCAAACTGATGCAACTGCAAGAACCGCCGTTTGATGCCGAGGCCTGGAAAACCCTGACCGACGCCGACAACCCCAATCCGAAGCCGACCCGATCCCTGGCGTCGAAATTGTCGATTGGCGTGTCGGCGCCGTTCCAGCAGCAACACCCGGACATCGCTGAGTTTTTCAGCAAGGTCGACCTGCCCATCGAGCCGCTGAACAAGGCCCTGGCCGACATGAGCGAGAAGCGCACGCCGTCCCGCGAGGCGGCCGAGGCGTTCCTCAAGACTCATCCCCAGGTCTGGCAGGCCTGGGTGCCCAAGGAGATTGCCGACAAGGTTTCCGCCGGCCTGTAGCGAGTTCCTGCGCCAGTCCATTGAACAGTTGATCCTGGGCAAGTCGTCATTCGCTGGAAACTGGCAATCTTTGCCCCGTCCAGCGAAATGCCAAATTCGAGCTAGGATGAATGTTCAACCTTTTTCTGGAGGCTGGCGAATGACGCTTTTATTGGCTCGGTCGCTGGTCGCAGTCTTTGCGACCATCAGCTTGATTCATTTGTATTGGGCGCTGGGGGGCCGCTGGGCTGCTTCAGCGGTCGTGCCGCAGGTTGCGGTGAAGCAGGGTGGCACGCTGCAACCGGCCTTCAACCCGTCGGGGTGGCTGACGTTGTTGGTGGCGCTCGCGCTGCTGATGATCGCGGTCCTGGTGTGCCTGCGTGTCGGCCTGATCGCGCCGCCCGTCACCCACCGGGCGTTGCAGTGGTTGATCAGTGCGATTGCCTTGTTGATGTTTGCCCGCGCCATTGGCGAGTCGAACCTGGTGGGCTTCTTCAAGGAGGTCAAGGACTCGACGTTCGCCCGGCTCGATACCTGGGTGTACTCGCCGTTGTGTGTCGTGTTGGGGGCAGGGTTGTTGGCGGTGGCGTGGGCCTGAGCGCTTGCAGATAAGCGCAAGTCCCGTGGCGAGGGAGCTTGCTCCCGCTGGGTTGCGCAGCAGCCCCAAGACTTTTCACCTCGGTGTGTCAGGCTGATTTGTGTTCTGGCTTTTTGGGGCTGCTGCGCAGCCCAGCGGGGATAAATCCCCTCGCCACAACGGTGCTTGACTCAAGCTTTCTTAGCCATCGCTCCCGGTCCTGGGGCTGCTTATTTCCGCCGGCACATCATCCCCGGCCATGCGCTTGCGAAACAACGCCGCCCGGGCCAGCAGCAAGGTCGTCACCGGCACGGTGATGGACAGCAGGATCGGTATCAGCCAGGCGTGCAGCACCGGCCCGGACTTGAGTGCCGAAAAGTAGATGATCGAGGCCAGCGCCACGCACCAGGCACCCAATGTCGAAGCCAGGGCAGGCGGGTGCATGCGCTGGAAATAATCCTTCAAGCGCACCAGTCCGATGGCACCGACCAGGGCGAACAGGCTGCCGGACACCAGCAGGATCGCCACCGGAATCTGTACCCATAACGATAATTCGCCGGTCATTCGATCACCTCGCCACGCAACAGGAACTTGGCCAGCGCGAAGGAACCGACGAAGCCGAACAGGGCAATCAGCAACGCCGCCTCGAAATAGGTATCGCTGGCATAACGAATCCCCAGTACCAGCATCATCAGCATTGCGATGATGTACAGGTAATCCAGGGCCAGGACCCGGTCCTGTGCCGAAGGGCCCTTGAACAGGCGCACCAGGGTCAGGACCATGGTCAGCGAGAACAGGAACAGGCTCAGCAGGATCGCGTTGGACAGCAGCGGGCTCATTCGAAAATCTCCATCAACGGGCGCTCGTAGGTGGCCTTGAAGTGCGCGATGAACGCTGCCTCGTCCTCCAGATCGAACACATGCATCAGCAGCAGGCTGCGATCGAGCGCCAACTCCGACCAGACCGTCCCGGGAATCACCGTGGCGATCATCGCGAGCGCCGCCAGGCCGTTGGCATCGTGCAGGTCCAGCGGCACCTTGATGAATCGCGAGCGAGGCGGGTGGCGTCCGGCGTTGACTACGCCCCAGGCAACCGCCAGGTTGGAAGTCACTACGTCGCGGCCCACCAACAGGAACAGCCGCAGCATGACCCACGGCCGACGGATACGGATGGGGCGCGGCCGCAGCGGGCGCATCATCAACGGCGCGAGAAAACCCAGTGCCGCGCCCAGCAACAGATGGCCGGCGCTGAGGGACAGGTTCAATAACAGCCAGAGCAACCACAATGCGAGGGACAGCCAAGGTGCGGGAAACAGGCGCTTCATGGCTGCACCGCCTGCAGTTCCGTGCTGGCCTGCGGGCTGGGGGCGGCACGGGTAGCCAGCACCGCCATCACGTAATGTTCCGGCGTGTTCAACGCATCGGCGGCGGATTGGCTGTAGCGCAGCAACGGCTCGGCCTTGAAACTCAACACGATGCCCAGGCCCAGCAGCGCAATGATCGGTACGCATTCGAAAGGTCGCAGCAGCGGCGAAGGTCGCTCTTGCGGCGTCCAGAAGCGCTGGATGCCCAAGCGCGAGAAGGCGATCAGCGATGCAAGCCCGGACAGAATCAACAGCGCCAACAGGCCCCACGCCTGATTCGACACTGGCACATCACCGCTCGCCCCAAGCCCTTCGGGGTTGAGCAGCGCACTGAGCAGGCCCAGTTTGCCGATGAACCCCGACAGCGGCGGCATGCCGATAATCAGCAATGCACAGGCAATGAAGCTCAGGCCCAGGAACGCCACGGTCCAGGGAATCACCTGGCCGACCACGGCTTTCTGCTCGTCGTCGAGGTTGCTGCCCTTGGGTGGCTGCAGCGACTCCAGTGGTCGCGGCAGGCTATCGAGGTCATCCTCCAAAGGCAGTTCGTTGGCCGAGCGCGAGCGCTCGATCAATTCGGCCAGCAAGAACATTGCGCATAACGCCAGGGTCGAGCTCACCAGATAGAACAACGCCGCGCCGACCAGGTTGGGCTGGGCGAAGCCGATGGCTGACAAGAGGATGCCGGCCGAGACCAGGATGCTCAGGCTGGCCATGCGTTCCAGGCGCTGGGCCGCGAGAATCGCAATCGCCGCGCAGGTGATCGTCGCCATGCCGCCGTAGACCAGCCAGTCTGCACCAAAGTACGCCGAGGCGCCGGCCTGCCCGGAGAACAGCAAGGTCCACAGGCGCAGGATCGTGTAGACACCGACCTTGGTCATGATCGCGAACAGCGCCGCCACCGGTGCACTGGCCGCGCTGTAGGCCGGCACCAGCCAGAAATTCAGCGGCCACATGCCGGCCTTGGCCAGGAACGCCACGGCCAGGATCGCCGCGCCGGCGTGCAACAGGCCTCGGTCGGCTTCCGGCACCAGCGGGATTTTCAGCGCCAGGTCAGCCATGTTCAACGTGCCGGTGACGCCGTAGATCAGGGCCGCGCCAATCAGGAACAGCGACGAAGCCAGCAGATTGATGGAGATGTAATGCAGCCCAGACGACACCCGCGCCCGGCCCGAGCCGTGCAGCATCAGGCCATAGGACGCCGCCAGCAGCACCTCGAAGAACACGAACAGGTTGAACAGGTCCGCCGTCAGGAACGCCCCGTACAGGCCCATCAATTGAATCTGGAACAGCGCGTGAAAACTCGCCCCGGCCCGGTCCCAGCGGGCCATGGCGAACAGCAAGGCGCAGGCGCCGATGATGCCGGTCAGCACCAGCATCAGGGCCGACAGGCGATCGACCACTAGCACGATGCCGAACGGGGCTTGCCAGTTCCCCGGCAGGTAGACGCCGATGGAAGCGGGCAAGGGCTGGTCCTGGGTCCAGGCCAGCAACAGCACGGCGATGCCCAGGCCCAGCAGGGTGGAGAACAGATTGATCCGCGCCTTGAGCGGTCGATGTTTCTCGCCGAGCAGCAGCATCAACGCGGCGGTCAGCAGCGGCAGCAGGATGGGCGCGGCGATCAAGTGAGGCGTCAACGTCATTCCCTGGGCTCCCGGCCGTCCACATGGTCGGTGCCGGTCAGGCCCCGGGAAGCGAGCAGGACCACCAGGAACAGCGCGGTCATGGCGAAGCTGATCACGATGGCGGTCAGCACCAGCGCCTGGGGCAGTGGATCGGTGTAGTGCAACAGGTTCTGCGGTACGCCGTCCTTGATGATCGGCTCCTTGCCGATAAACAGGCTGCCCATGCTGAAAATGAACAGGTTGACGCCGTAGGACAGCAGGCACAGGCCCATCACCACTTGGAATGTCCGTGGGCGCAGCACCAGCCAGACACCGGAGGCGGCCAGCACGCCGATTGCAATCGCGATGACTTCTTCCATCAGGCGTTGGCTCCTTTGAGAGGGGCGACGGGTCTGGCATGCAGGCCCGGTTTATGGGCGCGCACCGACTGGTGGGCCAGGGCGGTGAGAATCAACAGGGTCGAACCGACCACGACGGCATAGACGCCGATATCGAAGAACAGCGCACTCGCGACATGGATATCACCCAGCAGCGGTGACTCGAAATGCCAGGTGTGAGTGGTCAGGAATGGATAACCCACCGCCATCGCCCCCAGGCCCGTGGCGGTGGCGAACAACAACCCGGTGCCCATCCAGCGCAGCGGTCGCAGGCTCATCTGCGCCTCGACCCATTGGGTGCCGGCGACCATGTATTGCAGAATGAACGCCACCGACATCACCAGGCCGGCGACGAAGCCGCCACCCGGTTGGTTGTGGCCGCGCATGAACAGGTAGAACGACACCACCAGGGCAATCGGCAACAACAGGCGCACCAGCACCGACGGCACCATCATGAAACCCAGCGCGGTGTCGCTGGCGTGGCGCGGGTTGACCAAGTCGGTGACCACGTCGGGCGCGAGCAGGCGTTGTTGCGCCGGGAGTTGGATGCTTTCCTTGGGCGGTCGGAAACGCCGCAGCAAGGCGAACACCGCCAGGGCCACCGCCACCAGCACGGTGATTTCCCCGAGGGTGTCGAAGCCACGGAAGTCCACCAGCATGACATTGACCACGTTGCTGCCGCCGCCTTCGGGCAGGGCCCGGCTCAGGTAGAACGATGAAATGTCGTTGGGTGTCTGGCGTGTCAGCATCGCGTAGGACAACAGCGCCATGCCGCCACCCACCGCGACGCACAGCAGCAAATCCCGCAGGCGCCGGACGCGTGCCCGGCGTTCGCTGTTGGGCAGGGGGGAGACGTCTTCGATTCGCCGCGGCAGCCAGCGCAGGCCCAAGAGGATCAGTACCGTGGTGACCACTTCCACCACCAACTGAGTCAATGCCAGATCCGGGGCCGAGAACCACACGAACGTCACGCAGGTCATCAGGCCGCAGACACTGACCATCGTCAGTGCCGCGAGACGGTGATACTTGGCCTGCCAAGCGGCACCCAAGGCGCATCCAATGGCGAGCACCCACAGGACGACGAACACCACGGAGCCGGGGATCTTCGGCCGGTCGCCCCAGACCAGCGTGCTGTGCAGCATCGGAATCAGCCCGGCCAATACCGCCGCCAATACCAGCCAGAACAACTGGGCTTGCAGGCGCCGCGTGCTGATCTTGCGTTCCAGCCGCCGACCCTGGCGCATCATCAGCACCAGGCAACGCTCGAACAGCCGCTTGCCGCTGAGACGGCCGATCAACGGCGGACGCTTGATGTGCCCTTGCTTGAATTGTTTGCGCAGCAGCAAGTACAGGACGATGCCCCCGGACATCGCCACCAGGCTCATGATCATCGGTGCGTTCAGGCCATGCCAAATCGCCAGGCTGTGCTCGGGCAGCGGGCCGCCCACCACCGGCAGTGCGGCGGCGGCCAGCAACGAGCCCACCACCTGGGCAGGGAAGATGCCCACCAACAGGCAGGTGAACACCAGCAGTTCCACCGGCGCGCGCATCCAGCGTGGCGGTTCGTGAGGCGTCAGCGGCAGGTCGGTGGCGGTCGGACCGAAGAACACATCCACGGTGAAGCGCAGGGAATAGGCGACGCTGAACGTGCCGGCAATGGTGGCGATGATTGGCAGCGCCAGCTCGACCCAGGCCGTGGCGGAAATGAACACGGTCTCGGCGAAGAACATTTCCTTGGACAGGAAGCCATTGAGCAGCGGCACCCCGGCCATGGCCGCGCTGGCAACCATCGCCAGGGTGGCGGTGAACGGGATCAGCCGCACCAGGCCGCTGAGCTTGCGGATGTCCCGGGTGCCACTTTCGTGGTCGATGATGCCGGCGGCCATGAACAGCGAGGCCTTGAACGTGGCGTGGTTGAGGATATGAAACACCGCCGCCACCGCCGCCAGCGGACTGTTCAGACCGAGCAGCAAGGTGATCAGCCCGAGGTGGCTGATGGTCGAGTAGGCGAGGAGGCCCTTGAGGTCGTTCTGGAACATCGCGCAGTAAGCGCCGAGCAGCAACGTACAGGCCCCGGCGCCGCCGACGATGTAGAACCATTCTTCACTGCCCGACAGCGACGGCCATAACCGCGCCAGCAAGAACACCCCGGCCTTGACCATGGTCGCCGAGTGCAGATACGCCGACACGGGCGTGGGCGCGGCCATGGCGTGGGGCAGCCAGAAATGAAAGGGAAATTGAGCGCTTTTGCTCAGTGCGCCGATCAGGATCAGCGGTAGCAGGATGGGGTAGAGGGCGTGGTTCCGAATCAGGTCGCCGGCGGCCAGGACCTTGTCCAACTCATAGCTGCCCACCACATGGCCGAGCAACATCACCCCGGCCAACAGGCACAGCCCGCCGGCGCCGGTCACCATCAACGCCATATAGGCACCGCGTCGGGCGTCGGCGCGGTGATGCCAATAGCCGATCAGCAAGAACGAAAACAGGCTGGTCAGTTCCCAGAAAAACACTATCTGGATCAGGTTGCCGGAAATCACCAGGCCGAGCATGGCGCCCATGAACGCCAGGAAAAACGCAAAGAAACGCGGAACCGGATCGTCCGGCGACATGTAATAGCGGGCGTACAACGACACCAGCGTGCCGATGCCCAGTACCAACAGCGAAAACAGCCAGGCGAAACCGTCCAGGCGTAGCACGAAGTTCAGGCCCAGGCTGGGCAGCCAATCATAGTGTTCACGAATCACGCCGCCGTCGGCGATCTGCGGGTACCACAAAGCCACCTGTACCGTGCCGACCAGGGCCACGAGGCCGGCCAGCAGTGATTCGGCGTTACGCGCGTTATGCGGCAACAGCGCTGCGACAAAGCTGCCGATAAAGGGTAAAAGCAATAGAACTATCAGTGACATAGGTTTCTATTCGGCAAAGGTTGTCCGGGATCATACGTGGCGTATTCCCGATCACCAACCGCGAGGATGTCGCAGAATCCTACAAGGTAGGTGGAGTTTTCTGACTTTGCGTTCTACATATCACCTGTGGCGAGGGGATTTATCCCCGCTGGGTCGCGTAGCGGCCCCGAAACCTGCCGACGTGGTGTATCAGCTCAATGGAGTCGCCTGCTTTGGGTCTGCTGCGCAGACCAGCGGGGATAAATCCCCTCGCCACAGGAGTCTTTGCTCGCCGATATTTCGCTGGTTGACCGGCATCACTCGCTTGTGACCGGTAAGAGTTACGAGGCTTCACCGCTCCCGCTCAAGCCCCTCATCCGCCTCTACAACACCTTTGTTTCGCGTCTTCAACTCACTGACAATCACCGCCGCCACGATCAACCCGGCGCCCACCAGTGCTATCGCCGGCAGCCGCTCGCCAGCCAGGCGCCCGGCGATGCCGGCCCACACCGGTTCGCCGGCATAGATCAGCGTGGCGCGGGTTGGCGAGACGCTTCTCTGTGCCCAGTTCATCGCCACCTGGATCGCTGCGCTGGCGGCGCCCAGGCCCACGGCGCTGACCAGCAGCAGCCAGGAGAAGCTCGGGATCACTTCCTGGGTTGGCACCACCATCAGGAAGGCCAACACCGCCGTGCTGGCCAGTTGCACGACCGTCACCCGGCGTACGTCGACCTGGCCGGCGTAGGTACTGATCAGGATGATTTCGGCGGCGATCGCGATGGCGCTGATCAGCGTGGCGATTTCACCGGAGCTGAAGTTGAGCGACGCACCGGCCGGGCCCCACAACAACATGAGCCCGGTGAACGCCAGCATGATGCCGATGCTTGGCATCAGTCCGGGCCGTCGGCCCAGCACCAGCCATTGCAGCAAAGGCACGAACGGTACATAGAGCGCGGTGATGAACGCTGACTGGCTGCTGGGAATGGTTTGCAGGCCGACGGTTTGCAGGCCATAGCCGAGCATGATTGCCACGCCGATGAAGCAGCCGGCCTTGAGCTCGAACAGCGTCAGGTCCCGCAAGTGCCGCCAGGAGAACAATGCGACAAACGCGGCCGCCGCGGCGAAGCGCAAGCCTACGAAGAACATCGGTCCGCTGACGGTCATGGCGTGCTGCACCAACAGGAATGTTCCGCCCCAGATCATCGTGATGAGTACCAGCACGCACTCGGCCTTGCTGAACTTTGGGAAACGGGAGGACGCTTGTGGGGAGTTCAACGATGCCATGACCTTGCGCGCTACCTGAGGCGGACGCACAATGCGCCCGAAGTTGGGCAGTATAATGCGCAACCCCGGCAGATGAGCAATATAGTGCACAAAGAAAACAGCCAGCGGGCATCAGTCCTGCAACACGTCAGCCAGAACGTCCGACGTCTGAGGCATGCCGCGCAGCTCAGCCAGACCGCGCTCGCGGAACTGTCCGGAGTCAGTCGACGGATGCTGGTTGCCATCGAAGCCGGCGAAAAAAATGTCAGCCTGACCACCCTGGACCGTGTCGCCGAAGCGTTGGATGTGGCTTTCAGCGATTTGATCCAGGCTCCCGATGCCCGCGACCCGAGCCGTATCAATGAGCTGGCCTGGGCCGGCGTGATTCCAGGCAGCAAAGCCGTATTGTTGGCCAAGGCCACCGCCAATCGCGAAGTGGAACTTTGGGAATGGCGCCTGGAGCCCGGCGAGCATTATGTCTCGGAGCCCGACGCGGACGGCTGGAGCGAGCAGCTTTATGTCTTCGAAGGTTGCCTGACGCTACTGCTGGGCAGCGAGGAGCGTCGAATCGAGGCCGGTGAATTTTTCATGTTTGCCAGCAACCAGCCCCATGCCTATCGCAACAATGATTTGGTGGCGGCGCGGTTTGTGCGCAATGTGGTGATCTGAACTTCCATTGCATCGCGAGTGCTACCAAAGAACGCTTCCGGAGCATCAGGCGATGGCAGTAAGGTAGCGTCTCGTCGTTCCGTTGCTTCGGCGCCCCGTCAGGGCCTTGGGCCGTGAACGATAACCGCTGTTTTCATGACGGAAGCGTTCGATGACTGACGTGCCAACCTCGATTTCCCGTTCCGCCGATGTCCTGATCATCGGCGGTGGCCTGAGCGGTGCCATGCTCGCGGCGCAGCTGCTGCGCCTGCCGGGCCGGCGCGAGGTGTTGATTGTCGAGCCGCGCAGCGAGTTGGGCCGGGGCGAGGCCTACAGCGCGGTGGAGCTGGGCCACACCTTGAACGGCAACGCGGCGCGCATGAGTGTCGATCCGGATAACGCCGACGATTTGACCCAATGGCTCACCGCATTCATCGAGGCCGGCGGCTGGCCCGAGTCGGATCAGCAACACGTGCCCATTAGTGAGTTGTTCCCGCCTCGCGGGATATTCGGCCTTTACGCGCAGCAACGCCTTGCCGAAGCGCGCGAGTTGGGCGCACAACACGGTTCGACCGCCGAGCATGTGCGTGGGGAAGCCGTGGACCTGCGGCTTGCCGACGGTGGCGTGGTGGTGACGCTGGGCGACGGCCAGGTCTTGCATGGCCGTTTTGCGGTGCTGGCCACCGGCATGTTCCCAGCAGCGCGGACCCCGCAGACTGAATCGAGCGGCTTGAATGCCGCGGCGCTGGATCCTTGGGACGTGGCCGCGATGCGCCAGCTCGATCCGCAGTCCACGGTGCTGATCATCGGCTCGGGGCTGACCATGGTCGATGCCGTGGTGTCTTTGGAACAGGCCGGGCACCGTGGGCCGATCGAAGTGTTTTCCCGCCATGGCCTGCTGCCTCATGTGCGCCGCCAGCCACCCGCCTGGGTGGATTTTCTCGCTGAAGACCACAACTTGCGTTCGCCCCGCCAGTTGATGCGTGCGCTGCGCGAGCAATGCCGTAAAGCCCAGGCCCAGGGGATCGATTGGCAGGCGCCGCTGGATACGGTGCGCGCACACATCGGGCGTTTGTGGAACCAGGCCAGCGACGTGCAGCGCCGACAGTTCGTGCGGCATGTGCGGCCGTGGTGGGAAAGCCATCACCATCGCTCGCCGCCGTTGAGCGGGGAACTGGTGGCGCGTCTGCATGGGGAAGGGCGGTTGCGAATTCAGGCGGCGTCGTACAAGGGGCTGGTATCGGCTGGCGAGGGATCAGTGGCAATCAACATTCGCCGACGGGGCGAGGCTGGACTGGAGGTGGTGGCGGGCGCTGCGTTGATCAACTCCAGTGGTATCGAATACGACTGGCGCCGGGTTGCGCGACCGTTGCCGCAGCAGTTGTTGGCACGAGGTTTGGTCCAGCCCGGCCCCTTGGCACTGGGCATCGCCGCGCGTGCAGATGGCGCGGTGTTGGACGCCCAAGGCAACCCCGCCGAGCGCCTGTTCGCCATGGGCCCGCCACTTCGGGGGATGTGGTGGGAGAGCACGGCGGTGACTGATGTGGCGAGCCAGGCCAAGGCGCTGGCGGGGCGGTTGGCTGAACTAAAAGCTCAAAACTGAGCACCGTGGCGAGGGAGCTTGCTCCCGCTGGGCTACGAAGTAGCCCCAAAACCATTCACCTCGGTGTGTCAGGTCAACTACCTCCCAATTCTCTGGGGTTGCTGCGCAACCCAGCGGGAGCAAGCTCCCTCGCCACAGAAGCGAGTTGCATTGCTACCGCACTTGTACCCAACGCTCCTCCCGCGCCGCCACGCGAATCGCCGCCGCCAGTCGCTCCACTTCCCAGGCTTCTTCGAAATCCGTCCCGCTGCCACCTTCGCCTGCCAGCGCCATGATCAATTCCTGCACCTCCAACGTCTTCAATTCGTTGTACCCCAACTGGTGCCCAGCGGCTGGGCTGAAGGCGGCATAGCCGGGTAAGTCCGGGCCGGCCAGCAAACGCTGGAAACCCGGCTGGCCGGCGCGGCAGACGCGCAGTTCGTTCAGCCGTTCCTGATCGAACGCCAGCGTGCCGAGGGTGCCGCTGATCTCGAAACTCAGGTGATTCTTGTAACCATGCTTGAGCCAACTGCTGCTCACCGTGCCCCGGGCGCCGTTGGCGAAGCGCAACAGTGCGTGGACTTGATCATCCACCGCGATCGCACGTTGTTCGGTATTGCCGAGGCTGGCCGGGCGTTGGCTGTGCACGGTCTGGCTGTCAGCACACACGGCCTCGACATCACCCAACAAATGCCGAGCCATCGCCAGCAAATGGCTGCCCAGGTCTGCCAGCGCGCCACCGGCATGCTCGGCTTCGCAACGCCATGACCACGGCGAGGTTGGGTCGGCCATGAAATCTTCGCTGAATTCGCCCTGGAAACTGATGATCCGCCCCAACTCGCCGCGTTGGATCATTTCCCGGGCGAGCTGGATGATCGGGTTGTGCTGGTAGTTGTAACCGACCCGTGTCACCACGCCAGCAGCCTTGGCTGCCTGGCGCATCTGCTCGGCCTGTTCCAGGGACACCGCAAGGGGCTTTTCGCAATACACCGGTTTGCCCGCCGCCAGCGCGGCCATGGCCATCGGGAAATGCAGGTGGTTGGGGGTGGTGATGGCGACCAGATGAACCTTTGGGTCATCGATCAGCCGTTGCCAGTCGCTGTGGGCCGTTTCGAATCCCCAGCTCCGGGCGCACTGGCGGGCACGCTGCGGATCGGCGTCGGCCAGGGCGGCCAATGTCAGGTTCAGGGGAAGGTCGAACACCGCCTTGGCATTGTGGAACGCCAAGGCATGGGCACGGCCCATGAAGCCGGTGCCAATCAGACCGATGCCGAGTTCACGCATGAGAAGAGCCCTTTGAGTTTTTATTTTCAGAAGGGCTCTTTATGGAATAAATATTCGCTAAATGCAAATATCGGAATAAATATTCATTTCGTTGTCGATGCAGATTCCTGTGGGAGCGAGCCTGCTCGCGAAGACGATAGTTCAGTCAACATTGAGATCGACTGACCTGACGCCTTCGCGAGCAGGCTCGCTCCCACAAGGGAAATAACCTCAGGAAAGGAACCCACCATCCACATTCAACGCCACACCCGTGGTGTAGCTCGACGCATCGCTCGCCAGGTACAGCACCGCGCCGGCCATTTCGCTCGGGTCGGCCACGCGCTTGAGGGGGATCTGCGCCAGGGCGGTCTTCAGGATGGCGTCGTTCTTCACCAGCGCAGAGGCGAACTTGGTGTCGGTCAGGCCCGGCAACAGGGCGTTGCAACGGATGCCGAACTGCGCGCACTCCTTGGCGAAGACCTTCGTCATGTTGATCACCGCGGCCTTGGTCACCGAGTAGATGCCCTGGAAGATCCCCGGCGAGATGCCGTTGATCGACGCTACGTTGATGATGCTGCCGCCGCCGTTGTCACGCATCAGCTTGCCGGCTTCCACCGACATGAAGAAGTAGCCGCGGATGTTCACGTCGACGGTTTTCTGGAACGCACCCAGATCGGTGTCCAGCACATTGCAGAATTGCGGGTTGGTGGCGGCGTTGTTCACCAGGATGTCCAGGCGCCCGAACTGCTCGCGGATGCCGGCGAACACTTGGCTGATCTGCTCCATTTCGCCAATGTGGCAGGCAATGGCGGTGGCCTTGCCGCCAGCGGCGATGATCGCATCGGCAACGTGCTGGCAACCGTCGAGCTTGCGGCTCGAAACGATCACATGGGCGCCTTGCTGGGCCAGCAGTTTGGCGATGGCTTCGCCGATGCCACGGCTGGCGCCGGAAACGAAAGCGATTTTACCGTCGAGGTCGAACAACTGGGTCTTGGACATGCTGTTTCCTTGTTATAGGTGCGCTCAGAGTGTGGATTTGCTGATGACCTGCAGGCTCATCTGCTCCAGCAGTTTGTTCATCTGAACGAACTGCGCGAAGCGTTTGTCCTGGGTCTGGCCATGGAAGAAGCGGTAGTAGATCTGCTGGACGATCCCGGCCAGGCGGAACAGCCCGTAGGTGTAGTAGAAGTCGAAGTTGTCGATGCGGATTCCGGCGCGCTCGGCGTAGTAATCGACGAATTCGCGGCGAGTCAGCATGCCTGGCGCGTGGCTTGGCTGACGGCGCATCAATTGCACCGGTGCCGGATCGCCGGCCTCGATCCAGTAGGCGAGGCTGTTGCCCAAGTCCATCAAAGGGTCGCCGAGAGTGGTCAGCTCCCAATCCAGTACCCCGATGATCTGCATCGGGTTGTCCGGGTCGAGGATCACGTTGTCGAAGCGGTAGTCGTTGTGGACGATGCTCGACGTTGGATGGTCGGCAGGCATCTTGTCGTTGAGCCAGGCCTTGACCGTCTCCCACTTGGGCGCATCCGGGGTCAGGGCTTTTTGGTAGCGCTCGCTCCAGCCACGGATCTGCCGCGCCACGTAGCCTTCGGGTTTGCCCAGGTCGGCCAGGCCGCAAGCGTTGTAGTCGACGCGGTGCAGCTCGACGAGCCGGTCGATGAAGCTCTTGCACAGTGCTTCGGTGCGGGCGGCGTCGAAGCCCAGTTCCGGTGGCAGCTCGGCGCGCAGGATGATGCCCTTGACCCGTTCCATCACGTAGAACTCGGCACCCATCACCGACTCGTCGGTGCAGTGCACGTAGGCTTTCGGGCAGTACGGAAAACCTTCGCGCAACTGATTGAGGATCCGGAACTCACGGCCCATGTCGTGGGCCGACTTGGCCTTGTGGCCGAACGGCGGACGCCGCAGGACGAACTCCTGCTCGGGATATTCCAGCAGGTACGTCAGGTTCGACGCGCCACCGGGAAACTGGCTGATCACCGGCGTGCCGGTCAAGCCAGGAATGTGGGCCTTGAGGTACGGGTCGATCAGGTTGGCATCGAGTTCTTCACCGTCGCGCACGCGGGTGGACTGATCAGTCACTGCCATGCTTATCCCTTCTGCTTATTTTGGAGGCCATCAATCATTGGCTAATCTAATGGCGCGTGGAAGGCGTCACAAGCACGCCGGGGTCTTATAGGTTAGCGTGTTGCAGGATAATCAGCGGCCTTGATGCATGGCGTCCGTGCGCAGCGGGCGCTTGCGAGCTAAGGTTTGGAGACTGTCGCCTCCAAGGAGCAACCGCGATGGGATGTCCGCAAGTCTGTGGCACCGCGACCCTGCAATGCAGCTTCGGCGTGGCGCCGGCGGTGCTCAATGTGCTGCCGGTCAATCGCCTGCTGACCGGCGGGATGCCGGCGGCCAATATCATGGATCATATTCCCTTGGTGAACATCACCACGTTTGGCATGTGCCAGAGCCTGGCGAATCCGACGGTGGCCGCGGCCACCGCGGCGGCGTTGGGCGTGCTGACGCCCATGCCATGCATTCCGGCCACCGCGACCCCGTGGATCCCCGGCGGCGCACCGACCCTGTTGCTCGGCAACATGCCGGCCATCGATGCCAACAGCACGTTGATGTGTACCTGGGCCGGGGTGATCAAGATCGTCGTGCCAGGGCAGGTGCAGATGTTGATTCCTTGATTGGCAATTTTGTCGCCACTGCACGGACCCGGTGGGAGCGAGCTTGCTCGCGATAGCGGTGGGGCAGTTGGCGATGATATTGACTATGAGATCGTCATCGCGAGCGAGCTCGCTCCCACATGCACTGAGGTGATTGGGGGATTGATGTCACGCCTGCGCCGGATCATTCCAGCGCCTGAACCACCAGCGCACCCGGGAGATCGGCTTGCCCCCGGCATCCAATGGCCGGCCGTCTTCGGCATAGGCCTGGGCCGGTTCCAGCAGTTGGCCGTTGAGGTAGCGGGCTTCGACTGCCGGGCTGCCGTTGGGGTGCAGGCGTCGATAATGACCGTCACGCACGCCGTCGCGATAGAACTCGGCTTCGGCCAGTTGCCCATCGGGGAAATAGTTGTTTGCCTCACCGTGCAATAGCCCGCGGCGGTACGTAGCCTGGCGTTGCAAGCCGCCCTCGGCCGCATGGAAGCTCGCCACGCCGTGCAGTTTGCCCTTCACGAACGGCAACACCGCCGAGACCTTGCCATTGGGGTGATACAACGTGCTGGTGCCTTCCAGTTCACCCTGGCTGTAGTTGAGTGTCGCTTGCGGGCGCTGTGCTTCTTCAATCTGCAACGGACCGTCGAGCTTGCCATCGATCAGTTGCCCCTTCAGTTGGCTGTCGTCACGTTCCACGTCCAGTTTCTTCGAGGCCATGGCCGCGCTCCCTCAGTTGACCTTCACCAGGCCGCCCTTGATGGTCAGCATGCCGCCACCGTCAACGGTCTGTTCGGCGGCGGCCTTGTTCACCAGGCTGATGCCGGCGTCGTTGGTCAGGGTGGTGCCAGCCTTGTTTTCCAAGGATGTCCCCGCCTGATTGCTCAGGGCCGTGCCGGCTTTCTGGCTGATGGACGTGCTGGCCTGGACGGCCAGGTCCGTACCGCTCTTGACTGTGAAGCTGTCGCCGCTTTGCAGGGTAAGGGTGCCGCTGACCTTGATGGTCAGGTTACCGTCTACCGTCAGGCTGTAATTGCCGGTGACCTTGTGATCGTAGTTGCCGCCAGTGCTGTGGGTCTGGTCCGAGCCCACGGTCACGGTGCGGGTGTCCTTCACGTCGAGGCTGTCGCTGCCGGTCTGGATGGTCACGCTGCGCTTGCCTTTCTCCAGGGTGACGGTTTCGTCGCCGTCCTTCACCGTGCGAGTTCGGGCGTTCTGCACCGTGAGTGTTTCGTCGTGGCCGACCATGGCGGTGGTGTCGTTGAGCACGTTGATGTTGAAGTCTTTCTGAGCCTGGAGAAACACCTCTTCGGCATCTTTCTTGTCTTCGAAGCGCAACTCGTTGAAACCGCCGCCGCCCTTGGACGAGTTGGTCTTGATCCCGGACTGGGTCTGGTTCGCTGGCAGCGCATAAGGCAGGGCGTTGTCGCCGTTGTAGACGCAACCGGTGACCAAGGGCCGATCCGGGTCGCCGTCGATGAAGGTGACGATGACTTCCTGGCCGATGCGCGGCACGAACTGCATGCCAAAGCCCTTGCCGCTCCAGGGCAAGACCACGCGCACCCAGCAGGAGGAGGTCTCGTCGTTCTTGCCGGTGCGGTCCCAGGGGAACTGCAACTTGATCCGGCCGTATTCATCGGTCCAGATTTCTTCGCCGGCCTTGCCCACCACCAGCGCCGTCTGGGTGTGCATGCGTGGTTTGGGCGTGATGCGGGCCGGTCGATAAACCGTGGCCTTGGGGATCGCTTCGAAGCGATTGCGGTAGCTGTCGTGGCTGGCCTCATGGCTGACCGACGTTACTACCCAATCGATATTCAGCGTCGTGTCTTCATGACCGGCGAGGGTGAACCAATAGCCCGGCACCAGCCAGCGACAATCGCTTTCGCCGACGAAGCGTTTCTCTTGGCTGCGCAGGCCGTCCACCCGCTGTTTGGTCAACGCGTCGCCCTGGGCCTTGGCGGTGTAGCCGCCCGGATGCTCGTACATCGAACTCGGCCCGGCCACGGCTTCAGCCTGGCTGAAAAGCGATGTTGTCGGCGTGGTGAATTCATAATCAGTGGCCTGGTAGACCCCGGCCACCGCTTGCAGGCACACCTGTCCGGAACGGATGCCGTGCAGCTCGCGTTCCCCGAGTTTCTGCCCGAGATAATTCACCGTTGGCCCATTGGGGATGGGCGCGAAGGCGTCGTTGCTGTCGGCCAGGACCAGGGTGTGCTTGCCGTCTTCATGGCTGAAGAACCAGAAAATCCCATCCTCCTCCAGCAGGCGCGACACGAAGGCCAGGTCGGTTTCGCCGTATTGCACACAGTATTCGCGCGGGATGTAGCTGCCGCTGAGCTTGAGTTGAAAATCGCTGAAGCCATGGGCGTTGAAAATCGTGGTGACGATGTCCGACGTGGCGAGGTTCTGGAACACGCGGTTGTTGCTGGCCAGGCTCAGCCACCAAAGCCATGGCCGGAGCAGAAGTTGATAGCGCTCGGCGGTGGCGTCGGCCGGCAGTTGGCGGATCTCGGCCACCAACCAATCCTGCGGGCGCAGCAAGGCGTCCTTGTGCAGCGTGGTGGTTACGTGACTGGCGACGGCCGTGGTGAGGTCCAGGGAGGCGCCGTCGTTGATACCGTTGAGGGTGTGCGAGCCCAAGGCGTTGAGGCGTTCTTCGCCGGACAGTGAGTCAGGGTACAGCGCCGACAGCGAGGTGGCGGTTAGGGAGAGGGTGGTGTTGCTGTCGGTGGCGCGGGACATTGAATGGCCCGCTACTGGTAATTCAATTCATGGATAACTTTATTGGCGTTTCCATTCTGGTAGTAGAAGTGCCATTTCGAAGTGAACGGCCAATAGGTGGCGACATACTCACCCCACAGGACAGCTTCGGCCCATGGCCCTCCATGGGTATACGGGACCGCCCGTTGGATGGCAGGAACATTGTATTTGTCCGACGGCAGCAGCCAGGAAACGTTTGTGCCATAGCGGAAAAGGTCATCCTGGGAAAAGATCGGATTCTGATTGCCCGTGGTGTACAGGTTGTAGTGACGAACCCTGATGAACCCGCCAAAGTTCTGGATCCCCACACAACATCCTGTCAGGTTCGCGGTGAGGAACAGCAGAGGGTCGTTGCCCGTCGGGGTCGTCGGCAGGTCTACATAAAGTCCCGAATCCATATCCCACGGCAGGTAGTAGGCACGATGGGTGTTGCCGTCGACCAGCGCCAGCAGGTCTCGATCTACATCAAGGCTCAGTGCAAAGTTGACGATGCCCGCGTGAGTATTGGCAAAGGTGGGGCGAAGATGACGTTTTTCCAGTTCAAGTCTTGCCTTCAGCATGGCACCGTCCTTCCATTGGTCATGAATAAATATACGGTGAAGAGTGACACTTCACCGCCGAGGCCCAGGGCAAGTCATTCCAACACCCACTCCGCCAACTTCCCCGTCACCTGCGTCATCAACACATTCTCGACATCCCGTGCCCCGGCCGCGCTGCACTTGGCTAGCACGGCCTTGACGATTCCCGCATCGAATTCGAATTGCTTGCCAGTCGCTGCCTTATAGCGCCCGCGCAATTTCTCCAACTTCGCCAACACGATCCCTTCCAGCGTCGCTTCATCCAGCGGCCGGTACGCCACCACCGTCATGCGCGCCAGGAACGCCGGGCGGAACGCTTGCAGCAACACCTTGTGCAAGGCTTCGTTGAAGGCATCGGTGCCCAGTTGCGCCACCGGCGTGTCCAGCAGCAGTTCGGCGCCGACATTGCTGGTGGCGAGCATCACCGTGTTCTTGAAGTCCACCACCAGGCCGGTGCCGTCTTCCATCAGGCCTTTGTCGAAGACGTTGTAGAAGGCTTCGAGCACGTCCGGGTGGGCCTTTTCGATTTCATCCAACAGCACCACCGAATAGGGTTTGCGCCGCACCGCTTCGGTGAGCACGCCGCCGCTGCCGTAACCGACGTAGCCGGGCGGGGCGCCTTTGAGTTGACTGACGGTGTGCGCTTCCTGGTATTCCGAGAGGTTGATGCTGATCAGGTTGCGTTCGCCGCCGTACAAGGCGTCGGCCAAGGCGTAGGCGGTTTCGGTCTTGCCCACGCCCGTGGGGCCCACCAACAAAAACACGCCGACCGGTTTCTGCGGGTCGGTGAGACCGGCGCGGTAGGCTTGCAGGCGTTGGGCGATGGTATTCAGCGCGGTGCCCTGGCCCATGACTCGCTGGCCCATGCGTTGGCCGAGGGTGCGCACGGCGTGGGCTTCATCGGCGAGCATCTTGCCAACCGGGATGCCAGTCCAACCGGCGATCACCGCGGCGACGGTCTTGCTGTCCACCTGTTCGGGCACCAGCGGATCGTCCTGGCGAATGGCATCGAGGCCGGCTTCCAGGCGCAGCAGTTCGGCGGCCAGGTGATCGATGCGGTTATCGATCTCGGTGTCGGCTTTTTCGCTGTCGGCGCGTTCGCTCAAGGCGAGCAGTTCGCGGCGGGTGTCGAGCAATTCGCGCACGGCTTCGCGCTCTTCGCCCCAGCGGGTTTCCAGTTCGCGGATGGCCTGCACGTTGCTGCTCGATTCGCTTTCGAGCAGGGTGATGCGCTCGCGATGATCCAGGCCGGTTGCCTGTTCGCGACGCAGGCGTTCGACTTCATCATTGAGGCTGTTCTGCCGATGGCGCAGGCTTTCCAGCGGCGGCGGTACGTCGTGCTGGCCGAGGGCGACCCGGGCGCAGGCGGTGTCGAGCACGCTGATGGCTTTGTCCGGCAACTGTCGCCCGGAGATGTAGCGGTGGGACAGCTTCACCGCCTCGTGGATGGCCGCGTCCAACACTTGTACGCCGTGGTGCTGCTCCAGTTTGCTCGCCACCCCGCGAAGCATTTCCACGGCGGTGAGCTCGTCCGGCTCCTCGACCTGCACCAACTGGAAGCGCCGAGCCAGGGCCGGGTCTTTCTCGAAGTATTTCTTGTACTCCAGCCAAGTGGTGGCGGCCAGGGTGCGCAATTCGCCCCGGGCCAGGGCTGGCTTGAGCAGGTTGGCCGCGTCGCTGCCGCCTTCCGCACCACCGGCGCCGATCAACGTATGGGCTTCGTCGATGAACAGGATGATCGGTTTTTCCGCGCTGCGTACCGCGTCGATCACGCCCTTGAGGCGTTGCTCAAACTCGCCCTTGACCCCCGCGCCGGCCTGCAACAGGCCCAGGTCAAGCACGCGCAGGGTGACTTCCTGCAAGGACGGCGGCACATCCCCGGCGGCGATGCGCAGGGCCAGGCCTTCCACCACGGCGGTCTTGCCGACACCTGGCGCGCCCACCAGGATCGGGTTGTTCTGCCGGCGTCGGAGCAGGATATCGATGCACTGGCGGATCTCGCCGTCACGGCCGACGATAGGGTCGATGCGGCCGGCCCGGGCATCGGCGGTCAGGTCCTGGGTGTACTGGTCCAGCACCGGGTCCTGTTTCTGTGGTGCTTCGCCGGGTTTGGCCGGGCGCACGCCGCCGACATGCTCGCGGGAGCTTTCGGTCCATTCCAACAGATGAGCGCGCAGGGCATCGCGGGGAATGCGCAGCAGTGACGAGGCGCTGTTGAGCAACAGGCTGCGACGTTCGTCACGGTCCAACAACGCCAGCAACAACAGCCCCGAGCGGATGCTGTCCAGGCCCAACACGCTGGCCTGGACCACGGCGTCCTCCAGCAGGCCGATGGTTTGTGCCGACAGGGCGGGCGTGCGGGTGCTGCCGGATTTGAACAGGTCCAGGGCCTTGTTGGTTTCCGTTGCCACCGCGTCACGTTCCAGGCCGAAACGCGGCAGCAGGCAGGCGAAGTCACCGCCCTCTATGTCCAGCAGTTCCAATAGCAGGTGTTCGATTTCGACGTAGTGGTGGCTGCGTTGCAGGCAGCGTTGCGCGGCCCGTTCCAAGGCTCGGCGGTTGTCCGGATTGAGGCGTCCGATCAGGCTGGCCAGTTCCATTTCAGGCGATCTCCGGCTGGCGAAGGCGGGTTTCGATGCGTTGCACGGCCAGGCTCGGCTGGCGTTGCAGGCCACCGTTCCAATTCAGCCGTGGCGCGGTCTGGCGACTCAACTGCAACGGGCCGGCGCCACGAACCAGCAGGACCAATGTGCAATCCAGGTCCGGGCCGAAATACAGCGCATAAAGGCTGGCGAGTAGCGGATGGACTTCGCCGGTGGGCAGCAGATCGTTGGCCTGGGTCGTGCTCAACGGCCCCAGCGTCAGGCGCACGCCGGCGTGTTCGTCCCAGACCCGAGTGCCGGCAACTGCGTCGCGACCCAGGCGCAGGTTGCGTCCGCCCGGCTGCAAGCGACTGCGGCTGGCGGGCGGGATTTCACGCCAGCCACCTTCATAGGCGTTCAGCTCGACGGGCAAGCCGAACTGTTCGCGGACGATCGCCGCGAAACCGGCCAGGGAACGGCGGCCATCGGCATACAGCGCAGTGCAGGCCAGCACCGCCGAGTCGGGGGCGGCCTGGCGTTCCTGCAAGGCCTTGGGCAGCAGGCCGGTCAATGCGCGCAATTGTGCGTGTACAGCGGACGCGCCAGGGGGAGTGAAACCGAGGGCGATGCGATGCTTGCGCATCACCTTGTACAGCAGGCTGAGCAGGCGGTGCTGGAACAGGTCGAGGAATTCCGCCGGGGCATGATCCTTCGCCCGCGCCCGTTGTTGCAGCCATTCCTGGTAGGCGTAAGGCAGCGGGCCGTCGGGCCCGCCGAGGCCAAAGATTGGCGTGGTCAGGGTCGGCGGCAGGCCGGGTTCCTGGCCCAGGCTTTCGACCTCACTGGCGGCAAACAGTGGCGTCAGCGGTCCACGTAGACGCACGGCCTCGGCCTGTGGCGCGGTGCCGCTGCCCAGGGGCTCGGCCTGGGGATGTTCGCGTTCGAGCAGCAACAGGGCCTGGAGCCATTCGAAGCGTTGCGGGTCGCGCCGCAGTCGCTCGCCCAGGTTCAGAGCGCGAGGGGTTTGCCGGCTTGGGGTTGCCATGTCTTCACCTCCTTGTCGGACTGGACCAGCACGGTGCGCACAAATCGATTGGCGGTGGCATACAAAGACAAGAATTGCGCCAGCACGCCGGAGAACAGCACGGCGCTGCTGCCGACGAAGTGATGCGGATCCAGTTGCATGCGCACCTCCAGGCCATTGCGCCAGCCGCGCCAGGCATCCTCGCCAACATGGGCGATGACCCGCTCACAGGTCAGTCCGGATACGCCTTCGATCTGGCGGCGCACGCTGGCCTCGTCCCGCAGGTTGTGCAATTCGAGAATCTCGCGCAGTGCGTCCAGCGCCTGGGGACCTTCCACCAGTGACAGATGATTGAGGGTCAGTTGCGACACCAGTCGCCAGCGCGACTCACCGTCCAGGCGCGGCAGGCTCTGCGGGCTGGGAGGATTGCGCAGGCGCGCCCAGGCCACCGGTCCCGGGCGTTCGAAACCCAATGGCGTGCCGGCCGGCAGGCTCTGGGCCAGGTGGCGGTTGGTGCACAGCAGTTCGGCGGTGAGGCTGTAATCCCGGGATTCGGCCAGTGGGTCGAAGCGGGTGTCCACCAGGCTGACCATCACGTCGGTGCCCAGTCGGTTCGGGCTCATGCCGCTGACCCGTCGCGCATGCCAATAACAGGGCTCGTCGCTGCCATGTTGGCTGCCGTAATAGGCCGGCACTTTGCGCACTCCTTGGCCGGTCATGGCGCGCATGCCTCGGATGCTGTGGATCTCGACGCTGTTTTCGCGGTGACTGTCGGCCACCAGCCGATATTCGCTGCGGGTGCCGTCCGGGCGCAGCGGCTCGGAGGTCCGAGGGAACAGATTGATCACCGGCGCGCAACCCAGGGCGATGTCGCTGGCCTGGAGCGGCAAGCGGCTGGTTGGCGCCCGGTCGAATGCGATGTACAGGTATAAAGAAGCGTTGTCGCTGTGGGCGCCGGCCAGCGGCAGGTCGAAAAAGCCGAATTTGTCCGGAAAGGCGAAATACTCCGCCAACAGGCGCATGCCTGGATGCACGCCGTCCTCGTCCGGCAGCAAGGCTTGGTCGCTGGCGAAACCGACGATGCGTGGCAAACCCGCCAACGGTTCCGGCACGCTGCCCGGCGCGCCAGCCAGGACCTTGATGGCGTGAGCGCCAAGCAAATCGTACAGCCCGGCGTTGATCATCGGTGACGCCGCCAGGTGTACCCGCAGCGAGTCGATGCCCAGGGTCGACCATTGGCTTTTTCCCAGGCAGCGCAGCTCCAGGCGCAAGGCCGAGCGGGCCTGGACCACTCCGGTCAACGCCTGGGCCTCGTCACTGCCCAGTAGCAACGCTTCGCTCACTTGCAGTGGCCATAAATGCACGGCGGCCGTGGTCCTGAAATGAATGCTCTGGCCCTTGTCCGTGGTGACGAACAACGGTGTGTCGCGGGGCAGGGGATAGCCCGCGTTCAAGTTGCCTTTGCTCGGATCGGGCTCGAACTGCACGATGGCGCACGACGGCAAGGGCCGCATGGCCAACGGGTAAAGTTGTTCGAGCAGGGCATCACTGAATTCGGCGTAGTCGTCATCCAGCCGGCGCTGCAAGCGCGCGGCCAGCAGTGCGAAGCCTTCCAATAATCGTTCGACGTGGGGATCGGGACATTCACCGGGGGACAGTTCCAGGCGCCGGGCAACCTTGGGGTAACGCCCGGCGAAAAGGCTTCCGGCATGGCGCAGCCAAGTCAATTCGCGTTGGTAGTAATCCAACAGTTGCGGGTCAATCGAGTCGCTCATGGCGCACCTCAAGGCCGTCGCCGGCGTGCTCGATTACAAACGCCACGGGCCATGGGTGCGGGTCGCCACGCAGTTCGCCCGACAGCCGTATGCACAGTTGCTGCGGATGGCCCGGCACCGGGCAGACTTCTACCTCGCCCAGCCGCAGGCGCGGTTCGAAGTGGGTGATGGCCTGGCGAATTTCCCGGGTCAGTTGGCGGCGGTCATCGCTGCGCTGCTGTTGCAGCGCGGTCCAGTCGGCGATGCCGTAGTCCAGGATGCTCGGTGGTTCGGTCAGCGCCCTAGGGCCGCGCCGGGTATTGAACAGGCGTGACAGTTCGGCATGTACCGAGTCCTGCAATGCCTGTCGATCGAACACCCGCCCGGCATCGTCCGCCGGGCTTGCCAAACGTTCAAACAGGGGCGGGCGCAACCCGAAGCCAGCCATGGCGCGGCGTCCCTATTTGGTCATTTTGTTGGCGGCCAAATCCCAGGTCGTGCCGGCCGTGCCTTCCTTGGTGCCGTCGTCTTTCTGCGCGGTGAGCTCCCATTTGATCTTGGTGAAATTGAGCGACAGGGTTTCCACCGGTTTGCCACCAGTACCGCCGCTGACACTGACATTCGACAGTACGACGCTGGTCAGGGTGTAGACGATGAATGGCATGATCTGGCCGCTGCCTTCGGCGGCGTTGCGGCCGATGGTGACGACGGCTTGCGGGATCGGCTTGCCGGCGCAGCAATACTCGTTCAGCGAAGGGGTGGAACTGTCGATGAATTTGGTCAGGGTGAATTCGCCGATGTGCGGGCGACCGGAGGTGCGCTCCGAGTTGCTGACGTCGTTGGTGACCTGCATCGCCACGTTGTGGCTGTAGGACATGACTTCGATCTTGTCCGTGAAACCCTCCAGCAGGCTGTCGCCCTTGATGTCGCCGCCGAGGTCGAGAATGATTGCGTCCATTGTTTGGAACTCCTGAAGAAGACGAATGAGGCAGTGCCCGATACCGATGAATTAACCTGTGGCCAATACCCTTGCTGTGGCTGGAGACTTTATGTGGCAACGGAGCTCTTGTGGCGAGGGAGCTTGCTCCCGCTGGGTCGCGCAGCGGCCCCTCTCTTTTGGGACTGCTACGCAGTCCAGCGGGAGCAAGCTCCCTCGCCACAAAAAGCTCTTTAACCAAACAGCCACGCCGTGGTCAGGCAGCCACCGGTGGCGGCAACGTCGCCACCAGGCGGATCGAGGCGGTCAGTTCCTCCAATTGGAAGTGCGGCCGCAGGAACACAGTGGCCTTGTAGGCGCCTGGCTTGCCCGCCACTTCCGTCACGTCCACCCGGGCCTCGCGCAACGGGTATTGCGCCTTGATCTCCTGCGGCGCGTTGTCGTTGATCAGCACGTAGTCGGCGATCCAGTTGTTGAGGTAGGTCTGCACGTTGTCGCGGGTCATGAAACTGCCGACCTTGTCGCGCATGATCACCTTCAGGTAGTGGGCGAAACGTGACGCCGCCAGCACGTACGGCAACATCGCCGAGATCCGCGCGTTGGCGTTGGCCTCGTTGGTGTTGTAGACCTTGGCCTTGTTGGTGGTCTGGCCACCGAAGAACACCGCCACGTCGCTGTTTTTCTTGTGGCACAACGCGATGAAGCCCAGGTCGTTGAGTTCTTTCTCGCGACGGTCGGTGATCGCCACCTCGGTCGGGCACTTGAGCGACAGGTCCCCGGAGCTGGTGCGGAAGGTATGGGCCGGCAGGCCTTCGACCGCACCACCGCCCTCGGCCCCGCGAATCGCCGCGCACCAACCGTATTTGGCAAAGGCCTCGGTGATGCGTTGCGACAGTGCCCAGGCGGCATTACCCCACAGGTATTTGCTGTGGTCGGTGCCGTTGACATCCTCGACGTAATTGATGCCTTCCACCGGCAGCGTGTCCGGGCCGTACGGCAGGCGCAGCAGGAACTGCGGCAGCACCAGGGACACATAACGCGAGTCTTCGCTTTCGCGGAAGGCGCGCCACTTGATCAGCTCCTGGCTTTCGAAAATTTTCGACAGGTCCCGGGGGATCGCCAGTTCGGTGAAGCTGGTCATGTCGAACAGCCGCGGGCTGGCGGCGGCGATGAACGGCGCGTGCGCGGCGGCGGCGACGTTCGAGAGTTTTTCCAGCAGGCCGATGTCCTGAGGATGCCGGCCAAAGGTGTAGTCACCCACCAGCAGGCTGAACGGGTGCCCGCCGAAGGTGCCGTATTCTTCCTCGTAGATTTTCTTGAACAACGCGCTCTGGTCGAATTCGACGGCTTTCTCCAGGTCGTTCTGCAGCTCTTTCTGGGTGACGTTGAGCAGGCGCAACTTGAGCCGGGTACTGGTTTCGGTGTTCTGCACCAGCAGGTGCAGGCCGCGCCAGGAGGCCTCGAGTTTTTGCAGGTCGGGATGATGCAGGACTTCGTTGAGCTGGGCGCTGATCAGTTCGTCGATCTGGCTGATGCGGTCGTTGATCATGGCCACGGTGTCCTTGTCGATGGCCATGCCTTCGTCGAGGACCTGGGTGGCGAACTCCGCCAGCATGTCGCGGGCGTAGTCTTGCTGGCTGTCGTCGTGGGCCATGCGGCCTTCGGCGATGATCTTGTCCAGCAGGGACAGGGTCTGGGTCGTGCTCTCGCTGGTTTGAGCGCTGGATGAAGCAGGCATGGCTTTATCTCCCTTGAATGAGGCGCGCGATCAGGCCTGTGGTTCGGCCGGGGCAGGGTCATCGTTGGCGGCTACGGTCGGCAGCTCTGGCGGCGCGTCCTGGGGCCGGGCCGATTTGATCTCCTGCAAGCCTTCGGTGTTGGCGATGACGTCACGCAGCAGCTTGTCCAGGTCATCGTTGCCGTCGAGCTTGGTCAATAGGTCCCGCAGGCGCTGCCGGGCTTCGAACAAGCGGCGCAGCGGCGTGACCTGCTCGACGACCTTTACCGGGTCGAAATCGTCGATGTGCCGGAAGTTGAGTTCGATATTGAGCTTGCTGTCGTCGCCGCTGAGGGTGTTGTTCACCTGCAGCGTGGCGCGGGGGGAGATGGAGGCGAGCACCTCGTTGAAATTATCCCGATCGATCTCGGTGAAGCGCCGCTCGTTGAGCTTGGGCAGCGGCTCCAGTGGCTTGCCCGAGAGGTCGGCCAGAATGCCGACGACCAATGGCAGTTCTTTTTTCTCGATGGCGTTGCCGATTTCCACGTCGTAGGTGATCTGGACGCGGGGAGGACGGACTCTATCGAGCTTGTGCTGGGTACTTTCTGCCATGGCGGCCGACTCCGATGCAGGTGTGGAAGCAATGCATCGGGAGTCCCGCTCATCGCATTCCCTTGCTGATCCGCAGGTTGCAAATGGACGGCAGAAAACCTGTCATTCCCTTGACGAACCTGGTCCATTCGACCGTGTGGGTCGAACTATCCAAGACGCTAGAACAGGTCTATAAAAATGCAAGCAAAAACAATTTTTGACCGCTGAGAAAAGGAAGATTCATTTTGCGTGCGTTTTTTCATGGATTTTTTTTCAGCCTGGCGCTCAGCGGGTGCTCGTTGTTTGCCCCCAGCGTCGACCTCGACAGCCTGACCCTGGACGTCGCGCCTCGGGCCAATGACGACACGCCGATCGCCGTGGATTTCATCGCGGTAAACGACCCGGACCTGCTCAAGCAACTGTCGGGCATTACCGCCAGCCAGTGGTTTGCCGAGCGCGAACAGTTCCAGCGCGACTATCGTCAGCTCATGTCGGTGTGGGGGCTGGAGCTGGTCCCGGGGCAATTCATCGACCGCCAACCCTTCCCGCTGGAGGGCCGGCGCGCCGCTGGACTTTTGGTCTTCGCCAGCTATAACACTCCGGGAGCCCACCGGCTTCGGCTGGACGATCAGCACGAGGCCTGGCTGAAGTTCGACAGTCGCGAGATGACCCTCGTGAATGACGATCGGCACAAACAGCCTTGAGTGACCGTGGGCCGCCTCGCGCGGCGATTTGGGATGTCGAAGGGAGTCGTATGAGCCTGTTACCTGACGCGGTGTGCTGGCACGAGGGCATGCAACTGTTGCCCCAGCATTTTCAGTTGCAAGGACTGCGCGCCGAGGCCCTCGCCGCGCATTTTGCCGGGGCTTGCAACCCTTGGTTCTGGGGCGTCAGCCAGTTGGAAGTCGATCCTTCGGCCCTGAGTGCCGGCCAGGTACGCCTGCTGCAATTGCAAGTCACCTTGCCGGACGGCTTGCCGGTCAATCTGCAGGCTGGTGTCGGGCCAACCCTGGAACTGGACGTCAGCGAGGCGATCGACAAGACCGACGACGCCACCGTGACCGTGTACCTGGCGGTCAGCCCGCTGTGGCGCGCCGGGCAGTTACTACCGCTCAAGGGCCGCTTGCAATCAGTGGTCGGCGAGGCGTTGCCAGACCTCACCAGCGGCGAGTTTCCGGAGTCGATCACCGTCTGGCGGCCCAACCCGAGGTTGTGCACGCAATTGAGCAAAGCTGATTCGATCTGCTTGCCATTGCTGCGCATCCGCAAGGAAGGCGGCGGTTTCTGGCGCGTGCCGTATACGCCGCCAACGCCGATCTTGCTGCCGGAGTCGGCCCTTGGCCGGCGGGTGGCCGGGGTGTGCGCGAGGGCCAGGGAAAAGTGCATGTTTCTCGCCGGTCGCTTGCGTCAGGCCCAGGCGGCAGGCAACCAGGACGATGCCATGGAGATCCGTCGGCAATTGACGGCCCTGTGGGCGCGCTTTCCGGAGGTCGAAGGGGCGTTGAATACCCGGGTGGCGACGCCCCAGGCGCTCTACGGTTTGCTGCTGGGGCTGGCCGGGAGCTGGTCGGCGCTGGACCCGTTGGCGGGCGTCCCGGCTTTTGCGCCGTTGGATTTTCTCGAGTTGCAGCGCGGCTATGAGCCGCTGCTCGACTGGCTGGAAACCACCCTGGAATTGGTCCGCGCCGGCTACCGCAGCCTGGCGTTCGAGCGCAACGAGCAGGTCTTCTCGATCCAGTTGCCTGACGATCAGCCCAATCAACGCCTGGTGATCGGTTTGCGCATGCCCAACGGCGCCGGCGAACAAGCGGCGGCCGAATGGTTGCGCGGCGCGATCATCGCGTCGGCGCCCCACATTGCGCTGCTGAGCCGCCAACGCATGAGTGGTTTGCCGCACCAGGCCATGAGCCGCAACGAGCAGGTGGCCTACAGCGTCGGTGACGACACGCGTTTGTTTGTGGTGGCCGCGAGCGGGCAATGGTTCGACGGGCAACTGCCGCTGCACATCGTGGCGCCGGCTTCGGCCCAGGCGAGCAGCCCGTGGCAAGTGGTGTTGTTCGTGGCGCAAGCCAGTGAAAGTGCCTGATCGCAAAAGGGGTGTTGTATGCCTGACGGAAGTGGCGGGGTGGTTCGGAGTCTGCACGAGGCGCCGCTGAGCAGCGCGTTTCGTCAAGCCTGGTTGAAGTGGTCCCAGGAATGGCAAGACTTGCCCAAGGACAGCGACCCTGCGGTGCTCGTCAATCGGGTCGTGGAGTTTTCCGGTCGCGGCGCCCAGCGGCTCTGGCGGGTGGCCTACGCCACCGTCGGCGATGCCGCTTCCGAGCAGGTCAAGGCGCTGGTCTATGCCTTCGTCGCGCTGGTGGACGAGACCTTGCTGTTCAGCACCTGGCCCGGCCAGCTGGCTTGGCAGCAGCATCCCCTCGAGTCACGCATGTACGCCAGCCGCCAGGCCGGCGAGCGCTTGCCCGCAGCGATCAAGAAACTGCTGGATGAGCAGATGCCGGGCACTCGGGACCTGGCGAATGTCTACCTGCAATGCCTGATCCTGGGATTCCAAGGGCGCTTGCGCGGCGAGCCTGGCCAGGTCCAGCACGAAAAATGGCGCGTGGCGTTGTTCACCTTTGCCTGGCAGCACGAACCCGATTACGTCGACGTCAGCCAGCGCCTGGCGATGTCTGCGGCGGCGACGCCTGCGCGTATGCCCACGCAGCAATCCTTGCCGGACGGCTTTCGCCTGGGGTTGGCGATCGTGGCGATGGTGCTGTTGTTGACTGGCTTGGGGCAGGTCTTCTGGCGTGACATCCGCCTGGAGCTCGAACCGGTGTTGCAATTGAACGAGTCGTCAGTCCAGGAGCAGGATTCATGAACACCCTGAGCATCGTCACCTTGGTGCTTCTCGCCATTGTCGTGGTGCTGGTAATCGCGGCAGCGGTCTGGTGGTTGCGAACCCAGGGCGGCGCGGCGATTCGCAATTTCTACGGGGCGGTGCGCCAAATGGAGCAGGAGCAGGGCACCCGCGACCGCTATCAGACGCCTTGGTTGATGATGCTTGGCAACGAAACCGACGGTGCCCAGCTGTGCAGTCAATGGCGTTTGCAACCCACAGACAAGGCGGGATGGTTCGGGCGCTGGTTCTGCGATGCCGAAGGCGCCGTACTGGTGGTGCCCCAGGCGTTGTTCCTGCCCGATGAAGGCATGAACCGGCAACGGGGCAACTGGTGGCGACTGCTGGGCCTGCTGTTGCGGCTGCGCAGCAAGCGGCCATTGGACGGAGTGATCTGGACAGTACCGTTCAGCAAGTTCGATGACATCGAGCACACCACTGAGCTGAGCCTCAAGGTCCGGCGGGTTTTTATCGATTTACTGCAACGGTTTGGCCTCAGCCTGCCGGTTTACGTGGTGATCACCGGGATGGAAGAGTTGCCCGGGTTCCAGGAGTTGGTCAGCGCGCTGCCTGCCAAGGCGCGCGAGTCGATGCTGGGCTGGTCGTCGCCTTACTTGCCGGATGCGGCGTGGCAGTCGCATTGGAGCGACCAGGCGCTGGATGAGATCAACGCCGCGCTGGCGCAATCGATCATAGAGATCGGTGCGCTGTCGGGACAGCTGAGCACCGATCTCTATGGCCTGCCGGAACGCTTCGAAGGCTTGCGACGAGCCTTGCAGATCTTGTTGGAGCCGGTATTCCAGGGCAACGCCCAAGGCGAAGCGCCGCGATTTCGCGGCGTGTACTTCACCGCCAGTCAGGCACCGGCCATCAGCGGCGACAGTTTGACCGTCCATCACAATGGCCAGCGGCAAACGGTATTTGCCCGGCAATTGTGGTCGCGACGTCTGATAGCCGAACGCGGCCTGGCCCAGCCGGTGCCTCGTTTGCTGCGCGTGCGCCAACGCGGTCATCGGCTGGCCGGCGCGGTGGCGTTGGTGGTGGGCCTGGTCTGGTTGGGAGGCATGGTCTGGGTCTGGCGCGATTCGGTGGAAAACGCCGAGGGACTGTCGCGGTTGGTCCTCAGTGCCCACAAAAACCACATCGTCGTTGACCCGGACCAGCCGCAACTGGAGCCGACCCGGCATAACGTGCAGAACTACTGGAACGTCTTGGAGAAAGCCCCGCGCTGGCGTTATGTCTCGGTCGTCTTCCCCACATCCTGGTTTTCCTCCGTGGACACGCAGTTGGAGGATGGCTTGCGCCTGACCGCCCGGCACCACTGGATACTACCGCTGCGAGACTTGCTCAATTCCGACCTGGAACAGCTCAAGTCCATCCGCAACACCGAGCGGCGGGGCAACGTCGAAAACGATGACCCGGCGCAGTGGCAGAGCTACCTGAAGGCCAAGGCGCTGGTGGATCTGGCGGCACGCCTCGAGCAGCACAACCAGATGTTCAGCCAAGTAGTGAATGACCCCAAGGCGCCGCTGGACGAACTGGTGCAGTTGAGCAACGCCGCGTTGTCCTTGGGCCTAAACACCGGAACTTTGAGCCGCCCACAGTTTTACAACCGGGTCCTGTTCGATGCGCGAAACAGTGATTTGCAAGGGCTGGACCTGAACGCCGCGCGCCCGGTTATCGCCGATAATTTCACCGGCCTGATGCAACGTTGGCTGGACCATTACTTCCTGGCGGACAACTTCGTTCGCCAGGCCGGTTATCTCAAGTTGCACCTGCAACGACTGGAGGCCGGCAGCGGCAACTCCTTGAGTGAGCTGGAAGACCTGACGGCGCTGATCGATGACCTGCAGACGCTGGTCAGCCTGACCAACTCCGCCTGGGGCCGGGGCAAGGGCCAGGACCTGGTGCCGGGCTACACCCAGATGCTGGACAAGGTCAGCCACAGCACTTTGCTTGGCCCGGACATCACACAGGACCTGGAGAGCCAGGCGGTGAAGTTGCAGCAGAATTTTCGCGACCAGTGGATCGTCCAGAGTGGTTCCCGGGACAATCTGCTGGTGCAGCAGGGCAGCGGCTTGCTGGTGCTGCAGGACCATGTCACGGCGCTGGACGGTGCGGTGCAAGCGCTGTTCAAACGGGATTTCGTGGCGTTGGCGATGCAGAAGGATCCGTCGACCGGCAATCCGGATTCAATCGGCCAGGGCGATGGCAGTGATGATTTCAGCGTCGCCCTGAATTATTTCGCCAGCTACAAGAGCTATGCCAGCGAAGAGCTGTCGCGGATTCCGCCGGATTACCGTGACGCGCTGATGCAGGCCGCCGAAAACGCCGCGGCACGGGCCATGTGGTTGAGCCTGGATGAAAGCGACGAGCCGTCGCCGGGCCTGGGCTTCAACGTACAGACCGCCCAAGCCGTGGCGTTGCAGAAAGCCTTCATGGACGTGCACCGGGGCGACCTGGCGATACGTTTCCAGCGCCTGCTCAATCGCCGGGCATTGGCGCAGATCAACAATGGCCTGGCCGAAATCGATGCCCAGCCGTTATTCAGCCAGCGCGCCGATATCGAGCGTTGGGACGGTTCGAAGAACTTCGGCTTGCAGCTATATGGCGCCAACGATCCACAGGAACTGAAGCTGAACCTGAACCAGCAATTCAGTGCCATGCTGCAGATCGCCGAACAGCGCATGCCTGCCCTGGAATGGCTGATCGTCCAGCAGGACGATCTGTCCGCCCTGGAGCATGACCAGGTGGCGCGGTTCATGGCCCTCAACGACGAACTGCTCAAGTACAAGAATCAGAACCCGGCCAGCTCGGCTGCCCAGTTGGAGCAATTGGTAAGTCGGGATTTCAATGCGATGGACACCGCGTCCTGCGCGCAGATCTTGCAGACCTCCAGCCTGTCCGGTGGGCGCGGCGACCTGGCTCGGCGCACCGTCGCATTGCAGCAGGGGGCGCTGCAGCGTTGCCTGTACCTGCAACAGAACCAGGCGGCGATGGCCTGGAATGACCTGTCCAATTATTTCAACCAATACCTGGCGGGCCGCTTCCCGTTTTCCCAGGACGTGCGGGCCAGTGATGCCGACCCGGCACGGGTCCAGCACCTGTTGGAATTGATCGAGACACGCGTGCCCCTGGCCCAGGCCGGGCTGACGCTGAGCCAGACGCCGGAGCGGTTGGCGGCCGCGGATTTCCTCAACCGCTTGAAGCAGGCCGGTGTCTGGCTCGGGCCGCTGTTCGTGCGGGACAAGAGCGGCATCCTGGGCGTGGAAATGGACGTGCGCTGGCGTACCGATCGCGATGAGGAGCGCGGCGCCGACCAGGTCATCGCCTGGAGCCTGGACGCCGGCAACCAGCAGATCAACTACCCCGGTGAAGGCCAGCAGAACCTGCGCTGGATGGTCGGCCAACCCGTGCGCCTGACCTTGCGTTGGGCCCGCAACGGCTACCAGCGCCCGGCCAACGACCCGTTGCAACCGAACCTGGTGGTGCGCGACCTCGAAGCCGGGTGGGAATACCAAGGGCCATGGTCATTGCTGCGCCTGATGCGTTCGCTGGGCTCGGCCCAACGCCAGCCGAATGTCGACTACACCGATTTCCCCCTGGCCCTGCAACTGCCGGTGACCGCCCAGACCCAAGCCCGCACGGCGCAACAGACCTTGATGTTCGTGCGCCTGTCGTTGATGAGCCAGGGTTCCAAATTGCCGCTGTCGATCCCGCCGCTGCCGACACAGGCGCCGCGGTCACCTTTCCTCGCGCCTGCGTCGAGGCCTGCCATTGCCACCCGTGAGGAGGGCCTGTGAGTTTGCCGATAACCCCGTTGCCCGAGTTGGTCAGCCAACTGCTCGAACCAATCAGCGCCGAGTCGCCCTGTGGCCAGGATCTGCGTTACGAAACGGAGTACGACCAGCTACGCGAATTGCGTCGGGAAGACGACACCAGCCTGCCCACCGGCGTGTGGCAGTCTTCGATCAAGCGCGCGCTCTGGCCGGACCTGGAGCGGCTCGCGACCACGTTGCTGCTGGAGCGTAGCAAGGACCTGATGGTCAGCGCCTGGCTGGGGGAGGCCTGGCTGCACCTGGCCGGGCTGGAGGGCTTGCCGGGCAGCCTGGCACTGGTGGCGGGGCTGTGCGAGCGCTATCCGGAACACCTGCATCCCCTTGCCGAGGATGGCGATCAATCGTGGCGGGTGATTCCGCTGGAATGGCTGGCCCGCCGCTACAGCGAAGTGCTGCTGACGCGGGTGCCGTTGCTTGATGGCCGTGACCCAGCCTTCGCGGGTTTCAGCCTGGACGATTGGCAGCGCCTGCAGCGCCAGCAAGTGCTTGGCAACGACAGCAAGAACGCCAAGGCCTCGGCGGAGGCGGCGCGCAACGAACAAAAGAAACTCAGCGAACTGATTCGCAGCACCCCGTTGTCGTTTTGGTTGCATCGCCAGGGCAGCCTGATGTTGAGCCTGCAACATCTGCAACGGCTCGAAGCCTGGAGCGACGCCTACCTGGGTAATCTGGCGCCGGGCTACAGATCCTTGCAGGACGTGATGCAAGCCATGTTGGCATTGGTAGAGGAGTTCATCGCGATGCATCCACAGCAACCCGCCGTCGTGCCCGCGCAAACGCCCACGGTGGCAACGACGCCGACCTCCCAGCCGACGGCGGCACCTGCCCAGGTCTTCCAGGAACCGGCCAATCGTGAAGAGGCGTATCGACAATTGCTGGTCATCGCTGGTTACCTGGCGCGTACCGAACCTCACAGTCCCGTGCCTTATCTGATCCGGCGCGGTGTTGAGTGGGGCAACAAGCCGCTGAGCGAGCTGCTGGGAGAACTGATCAGTGCCGATGCCGAGTCCCGACGGCTGTGGACGTTACTCGGGGTGCTTTAATGCTGCGCGTCGGGTAGCTCCACTGGGGTCAGCACCGGTTTGCCGGAAAAAAACGCGTTAAGGTTATCGCCGACCAACTCCACCATGGCGCGTGTCGCTTCCGGCGACAGGCCGGCCACGTGAGGTGTCAGCACGACGTTGGACAAATGCTTCAGGGCGTCGGGTACTTCGGGTTCATGGTCGAATACATCCAGCGCAGCCCCGGCAATTCGCCGATGTTCGAGGGCGTAGATGAGTTCGGTCGTGGCGACCACGCTGCCGCGGGCAATGTTGACCAGGAATCCGTTGGGACCCAGGGCGTCGAGGGCTTGCTTGTTGATTAACTGGCGGGTGTCCAGCCCTCCGGGCGTGGCGATAATCAGAAAATCCGAGACCCGGGCCAGTTCGGTGGGCGTTGCGCAGAAGGCGTAGGGTACGTCGCTGCGTACGCGGCGATTGTGGTAGCTGACGTTCATGTCGAAGCCGAGGGCGGCCCGCTTGGCAATCGCCATGCCCACGGCGCCGAGTCCCAGCACGCCCAGGTGCTTGCCGGCGAGGGAAGGGCGCGTGCTTCGCGGCCATTCGCCCCGGCGCAGGGCTGCGTCGGATCGAGGCACATCGCGCACCAACGCCAATAACAGCGCCATGGCATGGTCGGCCACCGACGAGGCGTTGACCCCGGCACCGTTGGTGACGACGATGCCTCGGTCGCTGGCGGCTTGCAGGTCCACTTGTTCATAACCGGCGCCGATCACGCAGATGATCTTCAGGTTGGGCAGGGCGGCCATTTCCTCGGCGGTCAAGCCCAAGGGGCCGCGGGTCAACACCGCGCTGAACCGTTCACCGTGTTCGAAAACCGCTGCCTTGCGTTCGGCGGGCGTGGGCGCGAGTTCCAAGTGATAGCCTTGGCGCTCCAGGATCGGCAGGTATTCGTTAACGGTTTCAACCAGTACCAGAACGGTTGCAGTCATGCTGGGCTCCTGTGGGCGCTTTTTCGATCATCAGGTATTCAACCTGATTGTAGGAGCCGAAGGGAGAGGTAGCTTGGGCTTTTTAGGAGCATTTTTGGATCCGGGCGCTGTCCGTGTGGGAGCGAGCCTGCTCGCGAAGCAGTGGTTCAGCTTGCAACGATGCTGAATGTGCCGCCGCCTTCGTCGGATCGCCGCCCGGAGCAAGCTCGCTCCCACAGGGAATGGAGATTAACGGGACAACGTCTGCCGCAGCGATCTGCTCCGCAAAACCACTCCTCAGCTAAGTCTTTGCTTCTGCTCGCTAATCCCGGACAATCGCGCCCCTGTTTCGGCCAGGGCGCTGCCTGTCGGGGTTTTCCGACTCGTCCTGGCCGGGTGCATGTGACCGGAAAGCGGAGATCCGACCGGATGAATGATCAGGCCAACAGCGTCGAAGAGCGCTTTGAAACGATAGCCCCAGCCACCCTCAGCCAATGGAGTCGCCAAGACACGACGTGGATGCTGGGCCTGTTTGGCACCGCCATCGGTGCGGGCACGCTGTTTTTACCGATCAATGCTGGCCTTGGCGGTTTCTGGCCGCTCCTGGTCCTGGCGGTGCTGGCGTTCCCCATGACGTTCTATGCGCACCGGGGCCTGACTCGTTTTGTGCTGTCCGGTCGCGACGGGGCAGACATCACCGAGGTGGTGGAAGAGCATTTCGGTATCAAGGCCGGCGCGTTGATCACCCTGTTGTACTTCTTTGCGATCTTCCCGATCCTGCTGATCTATAGCGTGGCGCTGACCAACACCGTGGGCAGCTTTCTGGAACATCAGTTGCACCTGCAACCGCCTCCTCGGGTTGTGTTGTCGTTGATGCTAATCCTCGGCTTGTTGGCCGTGGTCCGTTGCGGCGAGCAGGCGATCGTCAAGGCCATGAGCCTGATGGTCTATCCGTTTATCGTGGCGCTGCTGTTCCTCGCGGTATTCCTCGTGCCCCACTGGAACGGCGGAATCCTGACCACCGCGTCGACGCTGCCGGAGCCTTCCGCATTGCTGCATACCTTGTGGCTGGCGATTCCGGTGATGGTGTTTTCCTTCAACCATTCGCCGATCATTTCGGCATTTGCGGTGGATCAGAAACGTCGCTACGGCCATAACGCTGAAGAGCGCAGCTCACAGATCCTGTCCCGCGCCCATGTGCTGATGGTGGTGATGGTGCTGTTCTTCGTGTTCAGTTGCGTGCTGACCTTGTCCCCGACACAACTGGCCGAGGCCAAGGCGCAGAACCTGTCGATCCTGTCGTATCTGGCCAATCATTTCAGCAACCCGACCATCGCCTTTGCGGCGCCGTTGATCGCGTTTGTCGCCATTTCCAAGTCGTTCCTGGGGCACTACATCGGCGCCAGCGAAGGCCTCAAGGGCCTGATCGTCAAGAGCGGCCGGCGCCCGGCGCCGAAAACCCTCGATCGGCTGACGGCGGCGTTCATGCTGGTGGTTTGCTGGATCGTTGCGACCCTTAACCCGAGCATCCTGGGCATGATCGAAACCCTGGGCGGCCCGGTGATCGCGGCCATCCTGTTCCTGATGCCGATGTACGCCATCCGCAAAGTCCCGGCAATGGCCCGCTACCGTGGCCAGGCTTCGAATGTCTTTGTGGTCGCGGTGGGCTTGGTGGCGATTACGGCGTTGGTTTACTCCCTCTTGGCCTGACCTGCGTTTTTGTGGGTGTTTATGGCATTGCGTCCGGCATAAATCCGTGTGGGAGCGAGCTTGCTCGCGAAAGCGGTGGGTCAGTCGGCAGGGATGTTGGCTGTGCCGCCGCCATCGCGAGCAAGCTCGCTCCCACATTGGTTTTGGGGTGTTCTCAAAATTTGTGTTCATGCTCAATCCCTGTGGGAGCAAGCCCGCTCCCACAGTTTCATCCGACAGTGAAATCCCAGGCATAAAAAAACGCCGCCCCTCGCAAGAAGGGCGGCGTTTTTAGTTGGGCGTCTTGAGCGTTAGGCTTGGACGACCGGGATGTTGGCGTTTGCAGCGGCTTCACGGAACTCGGCGATCTGGTCGAAGCTCAGGTAGCGGTATACGTCCGCTGCCATGCTGTCGATCTTGCCGGCGTATTCCATGTACTCCTCGACGGTCGGCAGGCGACCCAGGATCGATGCTACGGATGCCAGTTCGGCCGAAGCCAGGTAGACATTCGCGCCGTCACCCAGACGGTTCGGGAAGTTACGGGTCGAGGTCGAGACCACGGTGGAGTTCGGCTCGACGCGTGCCTGGTTACCCATGCACAGCGAGCAGCCTGGCATTTCCATCCGTGCACCGGCCTTGCCGTAGATGCCGTAGTAGCCTTCTTCGGTCAGCTGGTGAGCGTCCATCTTGGTCGGCGGCGACAGCCACAGACGGGTTGGCAGTTGACCCTTGACCTGATCCAGCAGTTTACCGGCAGCGCGGAAGTGACCGATGTTGGTCATGCACGAACCGATGAACACTTCGTCGATCTTCTCGCCAGCAACGCTGGACAGCAGACGGGCATCGTCCGGATCGTTCGGCGCGCAGAGCACAGGCTCGCTGATGTCGGCCAGGTCGATCTCGATGACTTCGGCGTATTCGGCGTCGGCATCGGCTTCCATCAGTTGCGGATCGGCGATCCAGGCTTCCATCGCTTGGGCGCGACGCTCCAGGGTACGTGCATCGCCGTAGCCTTCGCCGATCATCCAGCGCAGCAGGGTGATGTTGGACTGCAGGTACTCGGTGATCGACTCTTTCGACAGCTTGATGGTGCAACCGGCAGCCGAACGTTCGGCCGAGGCGTCGGACAATTCGAAAGCCTGTTCCAGGGTCAAGCCTTCCAGGCCTTCGATTTCCAGGATGCGGCCGGAGAAGGCGTTTTTCTTGCCTTTCTTCTCGACGGTCAACAGACCGTTCTGGATAGCGAAGTACGGAATGGCATGAACCAGGTCACGCAGGGTGATGCCAGGTTTCATTTTGCCTTTGAAGCGCACCAGGATCGATTCCGGCATGTCCAGCGGCATGACGCCGGTGGCAGCGGCGAACGCGACCAGGCCAGAACCGGCCGGGAACGAGATGCCCATCGGGAAACGGGTGTGCGAGTCACCACCGGTGCCCACGGTGTCTGGCAGCAGCATGCGGTTCAGCCACGAGTGGATGATGCCGTCGCCCGGACGCAGGGAAACGCCGCCGCGGGTCATGATGAAGTCTGGCAGGGTGTGGTGGGTGGTCACGTCGATCGGCTTCGGATAGGCCGCGGTGTGGCAGAAGGACTGCATCACCAGGTCAGCCGAGAAGCCCAGGCACGCCAGGTCTTTCAGTTCGTCACGGGTCATTGGACCAGTGGTGTCCTGGGAACCCACGGTGGTCATTTTCGGTTCGCAGTAGGTACCAGGGCGTACGCCTTGGCCTTCTGCCAGGCCGCAAGCCTTGCCGACCATCTTCTGCGCCAGGGTGAAACCCTTGGTGCTTTCGGCTGGCGCTTCAGGCTTCTTGAACAGGTCGAACGGTGGCAGACCCAGTTCGGCGCGAGCCTTCTCGGTCAGGCCACGGCCGATGATCAGCGGGATACGGCCGCCAGCGCGGACTTCGTCCAACAGCACCGGGGTCTTCATTTCGAAGGTGGTGATGACTTCGTCGGTACCGTGCTTGCAGACCTTGCCAGCGTGCGGGTACAGGTCGATCACGTCGCCCATGTTCATGTTCGACACGTCGAACTCGATAGGCAGTGCGCCGGCATCTTCCATGGTGTTGTAGAAGATCGGGGCGATCTTGCTGCCGAAGCAGAAGCCGCCAGCGCGCTTGTTCGGCACATAAGGGATGTCGTCGCCGAAGAACCACAGCACCGAGTTGGTCGCCGATTTACGCGAGGAACCGGTACCGACCACGTCACCGACGTAGGCGATCGGGAAGCCTTGGCCGCGCATTTCTTCGATCTGCTTCATCGGGCCGGTCTTGCCTTGCTCGTCCGGAACGATGCCGTCACGGGCCATTTTCAGCATGGCCAGGGCGTGCAGCGGGATGTCAGGGCGGGACCAGGCGTCCGGGGCAGGGGACAGGTCGTCGGTGTTGGTTTCGCCGGTGACCTTGAACACCCGCAGGCTGATCTTGTCGGCCAGCACCGGGCGCTTCTTGAACCACTCGCCGTCAGCCCAGGATTGCAATACGGCTTTGGCGTGGACGTTACCGTTCTTGGCTTTTTCAGCCACGTCGTGGAAGGCATCGAACATCAGCAGGGTGTGCTTGAGTTCTTCGGCAGCGACTGGCGCCAGCTCGGCGTCGTCCAGCAGTTCCACCAGGGTCACGATGTTGTAGCCGCCCTGCATGGTGCCGAGCAGTTCGACGGCGCGCTTCTTGTCCAGCAGAGGGGATTGGGCCTGGCCCTTGGCCAGGGCGGACAGGAAACCGGCCTTGACGTAGGCGGCTTCGTCGACTCCAGGCGGAACGCGATTGGTGATCAGGTCAACGAGGAAAGCTTCTTCGCCAGCCGGAGGATTCTTCAGCAGCTCGATCAGGCCTGCGGTTTGTTCGGCGTTAAGCGGCTGGGGAACGATACCCAGTGCTGCGCGCTCTTCGATATGTTTGCGGTAGGCTTCAAGCACAGTTATTACCCTCATCAGTGGTCCCAAATGGGTGTCCGGGACGCTCATCCAGAAACTCACGGCATTCATGCGCGCATGGGGCTTTTTGAGCCGCCGCGCCAGGATGGCCGGAGTTCCTCACAGAAGCTGCTTTCAAAGTTTTACGCCTGCAGAACGGGAGCTGATGAGGGTTGGCGTTGGGCTTTCCCCGCTGGAAAGACCCTTCGCCAACACCGCTCTGAAGGAACGACTGTGCTCGTGACGCTTTGAAAACAGCTTCTAACGGACATTGGCGCCTTAAAAGGCTGGCTGATTCTACGGGAAAAAAAAATTAAAGGTAAGTTGGGCTTCCAGGTTTGAGGGGTGATCAATCTTAGACAAAGGGCTAACATGCCCGCCTGTCCTGTTTTTGCGTGTGCGTTGCCTTATGCCCAACCAGCTCATCAAGACGCCCTGCGTCGGCCTCTGTTCCACTGTCTACGGTGACTTGGTGTGCCGTGGCTGCAAGCGGTTCCACCATGAAGTGATTCACTGGAACGGCTACAACGAGGACGAAAAACGCGCGGTGTGGATGCGCCTCGAGCAACTGCTGGTGCAGGTGATGGTGGCGAAGCTTGAGGTTTTCGATTCGGCGTTGCTGCGCCAGCAACTGGAGTCGCGCAAGATCCGTTTTGTGCCGCACCAGTCGGAATACTGCTGGGCCTATCAACTGATCGCCCGAGGCGCGCGGGTAATCAACAACCTCGAAGCCTACGGCATGGTGCTGCTGCCCGAATTCCGCGATTGGGAGCTGCCGGACCTGCGCGATGCCATTGATCGGGAATTTTTCCTGCTGTCCGAAGCGCATTACCAGCGCTACATCGCGCCGGGGTTCCTGAAGGATGCGATCGGCGGCTGACAGGCCCTCATGTGTGGCAAGGTGCTTTCAGTTTCTGGATTAAGTAGCTCTTGTGGCGAGGGAGCTTGCTCCCGCTCGGCTGCGTAGCAGACGCCTGGATTTGTCAGGACCAGAATTTTCCAGGTCAAGAGCGAGGGCCGCTTCGCAACCCAGCGGGAGCAAGCTCCCTCGCCACAAAAGCAGGCTTGATCAGTCGCGGTGTTCGCCTCACTCCTTGACCGCCAACTCCACCAGGTGATCCTCGACCTCCTGCGGCTTGAGCACCAGCACGTCGCTTTCCAGCGCGTCGAGCACGGCTTCGGCGGTGTTGCCGATCAGCACCCCTGACAAACCGGAGCGCGCCACGGTGCCGATCACCGTGACGGCTGCCTGGAGTTTGTGGGCCATATAGGGAATCAGCACGTCCGCCGGGCCTTCCTGGATATGCAAATGTTCGTCGTCGATGTCGAATTCGGCCTGGAACGCCCGGCATTGTTCACGATAACGGGCCTCGATGGTTTCTTTGAGCTGGAAGGTCGGGTCGGCCGACGAGAGCATCGGTGACGGGTGGGCGCTGATGACATGCAGGTGCGCCTTGGCCAGCAGGGCGATGTCATAGCCATGGTCGATGATGGTCGAGTGCAGATGGCGGTGCTCGCCATCGGCGTTGCCGACATCGACCGCAGCGAGGATGACCCGGTCCTTCCAGGAGCCGGTGGTCTTGACCAGCAGCACCGGGGTCGGGCAATGGCGCAGCAGTTTCCAGTCTGCCGGGGTCAGCAGGGCTTTTTTCAATGGGCTGTCGGGAAAATGCTGCTTGATGACCAGGCCACAGCCTTCGGCCTGCTGCACGTCGATGATGGTTTCGTGGAGGCTATCGTTCCAGGCCTGCTCGGTGGTCACGCTGTAGCCGTCGGACAGCAACGCGCTCTTGAGCACACTGAGCAGGCCCGCATGGTCGTGGTGTTTGTCGCACACCAGCAAATGCAGGTGGGCTTGGGTCACCCCAGCGATCAATTTGGCGCGCTTGAGCGCCAGGCTTTCCGAATGTTCGGGTTCGATGACCACCAGGATGCTGCGAATGGCTTGCATGTTCGGCGTCTCCAGCAATAAAGAGGCATGGCGTTGCTCAACTATAGTTGCTGTGGATGGCCCGTCGACTTGATGCATATCAACGGCGGTGGCTGGTGGTCTGGAGGCAGGCCGGTATAATCGGCGCCCTTTGCTCGATTACTTTTTCCGTGAGCCCCATGATCCTTCCCGAAATCCACGAATTCCTTGGCTGCCGCACGCCTGACGCCTGGGTCCAGGCTGCGCTGGCCGATCAGGAAACGCTGCTGATCGACCACAAGAACTGCGAGTTCAAGGCCGCCAGCACGGCCCTGAGCCTGATCGCCAAGTACCATTCCCACGTTGACTTGATCAATATGATGTCGCGCCTGGCCCGGGAAGAGCTGGTGCATCACGAGCAAGTCATGCGCCTGATGAAAAAGCGCAAGGTCGGCCTGCGCCAGCTTTCCGCCGGACGCTACGCCTCGGGCCTGCGCAAAGTGGTGCGCAGCCACGAGCCGGTGAAACTGGTGGATACCCTGGTGGTCGGTGCCTTCATCGAAGCCCGTAGCTGCGAGCGTTTCGAAGCGTTGGTGCCACATCTGGACGAGGAACTGGGCAAGTTCTATTTCGGCCTGCTGAAAAGCGAGGCCCGGCATTTCCAGGGCTACTTGAAGCTGGCCTACCAGTACGGCGACGCCAAGGACATCACCCAGGTGATCGACAAGGTCCGCGCCGCCGAGCGGGAGCTGATCGAGTCGCCGGATGTGGAATTCCGCTTCCACAGCGGTGTGCCTGCGTTTTAATGCGCGGGGTTTCTACTGGCCCCATCGCGAGCAAGCTCGCTCCCACATTTGATCTGCAGTGAACACAACATAGCGTTTACACAGCAAACCTCCTGTGGGAGCGAGCTTGCTCGCGATGAGGCCTTACGCAGCGTTGATTTCTCAAACGGCCAGCCCCAGGCGTTCATGCCATTGGGCAATCGATTCCTCGGGATACACCTCGAACTGCTGATCGCCCGGATGCGCTTCGACCTCGACCCACGGGGCCTTGGAGCCCAGCATCAGGTGGGTGTGTTCCGGTGGTACCGGCAACGGCGTGTCGATGGCCGAGGCAAACGGATGTATCAGCTCTGGCCATTCCGGGCTGAACAGCCACAGTCCCGAACCGCATAACGAACAGAAGTGTCGTTCGGCGCTGCTGCGGTGGGCGCGTTTATCGCCTTCATCCTTCATCCGCGCGTGATAGACCGAAATGTGCTTGCGGCCTTGCACCTTCAGGCTCTGCGCATCGCCTCCCAGGTTGATCGCAAAACCACCGCCGCCTTGGGTCTTGCGGCAGATCGAGCAATAGCAGCGTTGGTAAGGGTAGGGATGGTTGCTGTCCAGGCTGAACGACACGGCGCCGCAGTGGCAGGATCCTTCGAGGTGCATCGGAACCTCCGATTGGGGTTGGAAATGACTCAGTACAGCCTAGACGGTCGGTGTCTTGACCGTTGAATCGAAAGTGACCATGCAACCGCCTTCGCGAGCAAGCTCGCTCCCACATTGGATCTTCAGTGACCGCAAATAATGTGTGCGCCAAAAATCCCCTGTGGGAGCGAGCTTGCTCGCGAAGAGGCCGGTAGAGCCAGCATCACTTGGGCACCCGCCACAAATACCAAGCCGCCACCGTACGATAAGGGCTCCAGGCCTGGCCGATAGCGAGCATTTGTCGGCGGTTTGTCTGAGCCTCCAGCCCCTTTAACCGCCGATATCCCTCGCGAACCCCAAAGTCATCCGCCGGCAGCACATCGGGCCGCTCCAGGCTATAGATCAACAGCATCTCCACGGTCCAGCGACCGACGCCGCGCAAGCTGACCAGGCGTTGGATCAGCGTTTCATCGTCCATGACTCGCGCCGAGGCGTAATCCGGCACGATGCCGTCCAGCGTGGCCTGGGCGATGCCTTGGATGGTTGTGATCTTGTTGGCGGAGAATCCGCAACCGCGCAGTTGCGCCACGTCTGTCGCCAGGATCTGCTCGGGGCGGGGAAACGCCTGCGCCGGGAACAAGGCCAAGAGACGACCGAGAATTGCATCGCCTGCCTTGGCATGCAATTGCTGGTAGGCGATCGCCCTGACCAGGGCTTCATACGGATTCCGGGCAGGCTTGGGCTGCAGCAGGCATGGGCCGATCGCCTCGACATGCCGTCGCCAGTCTTCGTCGAGATTCGCCAGGAAAACGCTGGCGTCGTGGTAGGGCGCAGGCATCCGCTGTGGATCCTCCAGCATGTTCAAAACGCCAGCGGCAACGAAACCTGCACCTTGGCTTTTTCCAGTCGCAACATAAAAGCCTTGCGCGGCTGGCCGCCGCCATAGCCGGTCAGCGAGCCATCGGCGCCAATCACTCGGTGACAGGGGATAACGATGGCCAGGCGATTCTGCCCATTGGCCAGGCCCACGGCGCGACTGGCGCCGGGGCTGCCCAGGGCGGAGGCGACGGCGCCGTAGCTGCGGGTCTCGCCGTAGGGGATCTTCTGTAGCTCGGCCCAGACCCGGACCGCGAAGGCGCTGCCGGGCATGTGCAGCGGGACGTTGAAGACCGTGAGTTTGCCGGCGAAATAATCGGCCAGTTCGGTTTCGATCTGTTGCAGATGAGCGTTGTGCCCCGGTGCGACCGTGTAGCCGTAGCGTTGTTGGAGTTCCTCCAGCTCCTTGGTCAGGGCCGGACGATCGAGGAATTCCAGCAGCACCAGGCCACGGCGCTCGGCCATGGCCAGCATTGGTCCCAGTGGCGTGGTCAGGCGGGTGAACAGCAAGGGCTCACTGAGGCCAGCCCGGCCGGGGGTAATGTGAAAGGATTTAACGAAAGCATCACGAAAACCGCTCAGGGATTCATAGCCGGAATCGAACGCCGCGTTGTCGATCGAAGCACCGTCCTTGATGCCGCCCAAGGCGATGCCCAGGCGTCGGGTGCGCAGGTAGGCATGGAAGGTCATGCCGAAATGCTGCTTGAACCAGCGGCGCAGTGTCAGCGGTTCGATGCCTTGTTCCAGCAGCAGCGCGTCAGTCCAGCGCAGGTCGGGTTCGGCGTCCACGGCCTTGAGCAGCGCCTGGATCCAGTCCGGCGCAATGGCCGCGGCGTCCAGCGGCTTGCAGCGCAGGCAGGCTCGATAGCCGGCGGACATGGCTTCGTCGGCGTGGGCGAAGAATTCCACGTTCTCCGGTTTTGGCTTGCGCGCCGTGCAACTGGGGCGACAAAAGATGCCAGTGGTCTTGACCGCAGTGAAAAACACCCCTTCGTAGGCGGTGTCTCGTTCGAGCATGGCGCGGACCATCTCGGCGTGGGGTGGGAGCAGCGAGTCATGTAGGTTCATGTGGCAGAGCATAGAACCGCGTCCGGGGAGACTCCACCGAAAAATCGACAGCGAATTTTCCAGTCACTTGGTCGGACGATCGCGAACAAAAATTGAACCTTCGAGTCTTAAAGGTTCACCCGCTGTTTTTGTCTTTCGGAGACATCATGTCCAAACATAAGAAATCCCTGATTGCCGTTGCTGTCTGCGCCTTGGCATTCGGTGCCTCGGCATTGTTGCCTGCCGACTTGTCGCCAATCGGCTCGAGCTACGCCGCAGGCGGTGGCAATGGGGGCGGCGGTGGTAATGGTGGTGGAAACGGTGGCGGTAATGGCGGCGGCCACGGTGGCGGCATGGGGGGTGGCATTGGTGGTGGCCAAGGCCATGACAAGTCGGGCGATTCCAGCGGTCATGGCAAGGGATTGGCCAGCGACCACACCGGCACCCGCACCCGTGATCACGGCGTGAGCGGCAAGCACACCGGCACCACCCGCACTGATCGCACCAGCAAGTCTTCCGTGACCTCGGCCATTGCAAAGGATCGCGATACTCGCGGCCTGAGCAAAGCGTCGGCAATTTCCGCGGCTACGCCGGGTACCCATAACACCAAGGGCCTGACCAACGCGACCAGCTCTTCGATGAAGAACGACCGCTGATTGCTTGAATGAAGCCGCGATGCCTGTGTAAAGGCATCGCGGTTTTTTTTCGTCTGCCGATCGGCGGTGGCGAAGATCAGTACTTCCAGAACACCGGCGTAAACAACACCAGTACCGTCAGGATTTCCAATCGCCCAAGGAGCATGCCGATGGTCAGCAGCCATTTTGCCGAGTCTGGCAAAGTCGAGAAGTTGCCGGCCGGCCCGATGATGTTGCCCAGGCCCGGGCCGACGTTGCACACGGCGGTGGCTGCGCCGGTCAAGGCGGTCGTCCAGTCCAGGCCGATCAGCGCGAGGCCCAGGGCGATGGCGCCGATCGTGATGGTGAAGAAGAACGAAAAGGTCAGCAGCGAGCGGACGATTTCCTCGTCGATGGGGTGGTTGTTGTATTTCTTCTGGATCACCGCCCGGGGGTGGATCAGTTGCTTCAAGCTGCCCATCAGCAGGACCTTGGCGACTTGAAAGCGAAAAATCTTCAGGCCCCCGGCCGTAGACCCTGAGCAGCCGCCGACGAACGTCAGGTAGAAGAACAGCAACAGGGCGAAACTGCCCCACAGCGTGTAGTCACCCAGGGCCACGCCCGTGGTGGTGACGACAGACGTGACGTTGACCGCCACGATACGGACCGCGTCCCACCAACTGTTGTCGCTGTTCAGGCTCAGCCAGGTACCGACCACGAGCCAGGTGACCACCAGGAACCCGACGAACCCCCTGACTTGCTGATCCTTGAGAAAGGCGCGCCGGTGGCCTCGCAATGTCGCCACATACAGCGTGAAGGGCAGCGATCCGGCCATCATGACAACCACCGACACCCAATGAACCGCCGGCTGCGGCCAGTGCGCCAGGGACGCATCGGAGGTGGAAAACCCGCCGGTGGAAATCAGCGACATCGCATGGTTGATTGCCTCGAAGGGCGTCATGCCGGCCAGCCATAGCGCCAGGGTCGAGAGGGCGGTCAAGCCGACGTAGATCCACAGGATGTAGTTGGCCGCAACGTGAGAGCGCGGCGTGACTTTTTCCGACCAGTCCGATGATTCGGTCTGGAACAGCCGCATGCCGCCGACCCGCAGCAACGGCAGGACCGCCACGGCCATGCCGATAAAGCCGATTCCGCCGAGCCAGTGCAACATCGAACGCCAGATCAACAGGCCCGGAGACGCGGTATCCAGCCCGGTCAGGATGGTCGAGCCCGTGGTCGTGATGCCCGACATGGTCTCGAAGAAGGCATCGGTGTAGCTGATGTGCTGGATGAACACCATTGGCAGGGCGGCGAAGGCGCAGACAAACACCCAACTGGCGGTGGTCAGCAAGTACATTTCCCGGGGGCGCATCTGGGCATGCTCCGGCCGGCCACGGGCGACCAGTGCGATACCACAGACAAACGTAATCAGGCTCGACCAGAGAAACGCCGACAAGTCATCGCTGCGGTCGTAGAGCATCAGCGTGAACAGCGGAATCGCCATGCTGATCGCGAGGGTGATCAGGAAAATACCAAGGATGAAACCGATGAGACGCAGAACCGCAATTGACATGAGAAACGCCTGATCCAATGAGCCGCACGGTATCGATTTTGGTGAATCGGCTACCGCGTAAAGTTTGCGTGAAAAAATGAGCGGTGGCGCTCGATGACAAGGCAGTTTTCTTCAATACCTGCGAAGCAGGCCCGTTTACCGTCGGGGCCTCTTTCCTGAACTGAAGAAGATTATGTGATGAGCTTGATATTTTCCATGGCAACCTTCGCGCTGGTGGCTTCCATCACCCCAGGGCCGGTCAACATCGTGGCCCTCAGCGCCGGGGCCCGCTATGGGTTTCGCGCGACCTTGCGTCATGTCGCCGGTGCCACTTTGGGGTTTGTCCTGCTGCTGGTCCTGATGGGGTTGGGGTTGCACGAAGTGTTGCAGCGCTGGCCGGGGCTTACGCGAGTGGTGCAATTGGCGGGCGTGGCATTCCTGTTCTACATGGCCTGGAAACTGGCGATGGACAACGGCGAACTGGGGGGCCGGGACGAGGGGCGCGCGCCGTCGATGTTCCATGGCGCGCTGATGCAGTGGCTCAACCCCAAGGCCTGGCTGGCCTGCGTCGCGGGAATGGGCGCTTTTGTGGCCGATGGCGAGGCATCGCTGGTGTGGCAGTTCGCGGCGATTTACCTGGTGATCTGTTACGTCTCGGTGGGCTGCTGGGCCTACGCCGGCAGCTTCCTGCGGACTTGGCTGGGAAATCCGGCAACCATGCGCCTGTTCAATCGGGCGATGGCGGCGTTGCTGGTGGCGAGTGCGGTGTATCTGTTGTTGCCGTGAGCAACCCGTCCTTGCGGTTGGAACGCTGTTGTGGCGAGGGAGCTTGCTCCCGCTCGACTGCGTAGCAGTCGCCTAGAATCGAGGGCTACTGCGTAGCCCAGCGGGAGCAAGCTCCCTCGCCACGGGAAATGGGCTGCATCACCCGCGATATTGCCCGGGCGTCGCCGCCAGGTGTTGCTTGAAGGCCCGCTGGAAATGCGCCTGGTCGGCAAACCCACTCTCCAGCGCCACATCGGCGATCAACTTGCCCTCGCGCAATTGGCGGCGGGCGAACTGGATCCGCCGGTTGATCAGGAAGGCGTGGGGCGTCATGCCGTAGTGACGCTTGAAGGCCCGGCTCAGGTAGGACGGGGAGAGCTGGGCAAAGGCGCAGATGTCTTCAAGCTTGAGGGCTTCGGTGCAGTGATCATGAATGAACTGCGCGGCCCGCATCAGCGCCGGATGACTGCCCCGATCCGGGCGTCCCGCCGGGTTGAGGCGATGCTGCAGGTCAGTGAAAAACGCCGTGGCGGCACCTTTCTTTTCATCGGCATCGATCTGCTCGTCCACCAATATTTCGTAAAGTGCGCAAAGGCCGGAAAAAAGCACGACGTCCCGGCTGTGAGTCGTGTCGAACGCCTGGAAGTCCAACGTCGGATCAAAGCCGTTCCGGCGTTGCAGGTCCCTCAGCCACTGCGTGTCGACATACAGCATCACGTAGGACCAAGGCTGGTCGTCGATCGGATTACAGGCGTGAACATCGCCCGGGTTCATCAGCACCACCGTGCCGCTCTGGACCTGAAAGCGCGACTGCTCGTGCAGATAGGTGCTGCGTCCGGCCGTGATCGCGCCGATGGAAAAATGGTCATGGGCGTGACGCGAATAACAGACCTTGCGGCCATCGGCGATGGACCGGGCTTCGATAAAGGGCAGCGCCGCGTCGTGCCAGAAGCGTGGGGCGGCGTCGTGGTTGGCGGGCTTCATCGATGGGTGTCCTGTTTTTTGGCTGCGCTTGAGTGTATTCGCCTGTGCCGCAAAATGCCCGTTCGAGTTCGGCACGGGCCTGGACTAGAATGCAAGGACTCTCGCCAACGGAGTTTCCGATGCTTGCGCCCGGCAAACCTGACAACGAAGCCGTCCGGCTGAAAAACCTGCAATCGCTGAAGTTGCTCGATACCGCTCCCGAGGAGCGTTTTGACCGCCTCACCCGTCTCGCCCGACGCCTGTTCAATGTGCCTTTTGCCCTGGTTTCACTGGTGGATGCCAACCGGCAGTGGTTCAAGTCCAGCGCCGGCCTGGATGCCAGTGAAACCCCGCGCGAGATATCCTTTTGCGGGCACGCCATTCTGCAAGACGAAATCCTGGAGATTTGCGACGCGGAGCAGGACGAGCGGTTTCATGACAATCCGCTGGTTAAAGACCAGCCCGGCATCCGCTTCTATGCAGGCCACCCCTTGGGCCTGGGCGATGGCAGCAAGATGGGTACCTTGTGCCTGCTCGACACCAGGCCGCGCAAGCTCAATGACGAAGAGCGCGAGCTGCTGCGGGACCTGGCGAGCATGGCCGAGCAGGAACTGGTTGCCGTGCAGATGGCAAGCATGGATGAACTGACGCTGTTGTCGAATCGGCGGGGCTTCAAGACGTTGGCCCAGCATGCGCTGAATGTCTGCGGTCGGCTATCACGACCGGCCACGCTGCTGTTTTTCGATCTCGACGACTTCAAGCCCATCAACGACCGCTTCGGGCATGCCGAGGGCGACTGCGCGCTGAAGACCTTTGCTGACGTGCTGCGTATCGCCTTCCGCGAAAGCGACGTGATCGGCCGTCTGGGCGGTGATGAGTTCGTGGCGTTGCTTACCGGGTCCTCCCATGTCGAGACGAGCGCGATCATGGCGCGGCTCGGGGAAATTCTCGACGAGCGCAACGCGACGTTGCAGCGCGGCTATGACATCGGCTTCAGCGTTGGCCAGATCGAATACGATCCCGAGCGACATGCATCAATCGACAACCTGCTGGCCGAGGCGGATGCGGCGATGTACCGGCAGAAGCAGGCACAGCGCCGATAGCCCAAGGTCATCGAACCATCGCGGGCATTCTGACCCGACGCCTTCGCGAGCAGGCTCGCTCCCACAGGGTCCATGTCGGCCAGGGTACTTTGGACGACGCCGGTCCAATGTGGGAGCGAGCTTGCTCCGGGCGGCGTTCCGACGATGACGCTGGCACAGCCGACATCACCATTGGCTGACCCGCCGCAATCGCGAGCAAGCTCGCTCCCACAGGTATTTTTACAGGCAAAAAAACGCCGCTTGGCCTTTCCAGGGCAAGCGGCGTTTTTCCGCAATCTTATGATTAATTATAGGACTAATCCAAGGAGGCATTGCGACGGAGATCTCGACTCATTTCAAAGATGGCAACGTAGGACGGCGAGTTTTGCACAAAACGCCACGTTGATAATCGGCGCAACGCTATAAATATGTACCGCACGATGGGCACGGGAAAAATGCAAGATGGGTTTTGCATCCCGTAATGCTGAATCTAAACCGCAGCGTTACAACTATTTGACTTGATTAGGTGCCCGCCTCAATGAACAACGAACTCCCCCTGACATATGTTTATCCCGAAACATATGGTACATCCCGCGGAAGCGGAAGAGGCCTTCCTGCGCCGAACAAAATTCCCGATTTGATGGCGATTATCAACACGGCAGGGATTGGCGTAACCACCGTGAACCTAAGGGTTCCCTACTCCACGGCGCAGGACTCGAACATTGCGAGAATATATCTTGGAAATATCACGCTTCAAATTACCGGTAAGGTAATCCGCAATACATCGGGTAGTCTGGAATTCACCGGTGCCGCGAGGGCTTTTTCGGATCGCTATGATGCCAATGCCAGCAATCATCGTGCGATATTTGATGAGGGAGCGACAACTGCACTGCGTCAAGTGGGGCGAGTGGCCCGAGCACAGGATTATGAGATACGGATTACTGGCGAGCTCCCCATCAATTTTTCAAGGTAACCCACTATGATTCGAAGAGAGAAGAGGCTGGTAGCGGCTGTTATGGCTATCTTGGCAGCCTGTACAGTGTTGTTTTTCTTTCCGGTAGACAGTGTGGTGGAGAATCCTGGAGATCTCAATGACACCTATGGGCTGCCCCCTGTTTCGATCTATCTGGTCGTGCTGATCATACTGACTGTTACATCAATGGTTCTGACGGGATTAGGTAGTATTGCGCGTAAAGTTCTCAAGCACGGCTCGTTCAGGCTGCATGTGGGTCTGTATGTATTTTTCAATGCTCCGCTTGTTTTAACTTCACTTTTAGGGATGCTGGTTTCAGTAGCCTATATGTATGACAGTATTTCGGGAATATTGGCGGCGTTGTTGTTTCTATGCTCTTTCGTTGGGGGGCTGTTAGCCGTTCCACACAAGGCAAACTAAAAACGCCGCTTGGCCTTTCCAGGGCAAGCGGCGTTTTGTTGAAGCGCGAAGATTACTCTTCGATGTTGCCCATGGCGGTGGTGTTGAAGCCGCCGTCCACGTACATGATTTCACCGCTGATGCCCGACGCCAGGTCCGAGCACAGGAAGGCGCCGGCGTTGCCGACTTCTTCGATGGTGACGTTGCGACGCAGCGGGGTTTGCGCTTCGTTGGCGGCCAGCATCTTGCGGAAGTTCTTGATGCCGGAAGCGGCGAGGGTGCGGATCGGGCCGGCCGATACGCAGTTCACGCGGGTGCCGTCCGGGCCCAGGGAACCGGCCAGGTAGCGAACGCCTGCTTCCAGGGAAGCCTTGGCCATGCCCATGACGTTGTAGTTCGGCATGGTGCGCTCGGCGCCTAGGTACGACAGGGTCAGCAGGCTGCCGTTGCGGCCTTTCATCATTTCGCGACCGGCCTTGGCCAGGGCCACGAAGCTGTAGGCGCTGATGTCGTGGGCAATGCGGAAACCTTCACGGGTGGTGGCTTCGGTGAAGTCGCCATCCAACTGGTCGCCCGGGGCGAAGCCCACGGAGTGCACGATGCAGTCCAGGCCGTCCCACTTCTTGCTCAGTTCTTCGAAGACCTTGGCGATTTCTTCATCGCTGGCCACGTCGCACGGGAAGCACAGCTCAGGGCTCGAACCCCAGCCTTGCGCGAACTCTTCGACACGACCCTTGAGTTTGTCGTTCTGATAAGTGAAGGCAAGCTCAGCGCCCTCGCGATGCATGGCGGCGGCGATGCCGGATGCGATGGACAGCTTGCTGGCGACACCGACGATCAGTACGCGCTTACCGGCGAGAAAACCCATGTGTTGCTCCTCTTTCAGGTTATTCGGCAGTTGTTGGGGCCAGGAAGGCGGCCTCCAGCAACTGCTGTGTATAGGGGTGTTGCGGCGCGGCGAATATGCTGCGGGCATCACCTTGTTCGACCACTTGGCCATGCTTGACCACCATCAGTTGGTGGCTCAGCGCTTTGACGACAGCCAGGTCATGGCTGATAAACAGGTACGTCAGGTTGTACTTGGTTTGCAGCGACCGCAACAGCTCCACCACTTGGCGTTGCACGGTACGGTCCAGGGCCGACGTTGGTTCATCCAGCAGAATCAACGCCGGCTTGAGCACCAGGGCCCGGGCAATGGCGATACGCTGCCGTTGCCCTCCGGAAAATTCATGGGGGTAGCGGTTCCGGGTTTCCGGGTCCAGGCCTACCTCCTTCAATGCCGCGATTATCGCTTGTTCCTGTTCGTCCGGGGTGCCGATCCTGTGGATCCGCAACCCTTCGCCAACGATCTGACTCACGCACATCCGTGGGCTCAGGCTGCCGAACGGGTCCTGAAACACCACTTGCATCTCCCGGCGCAGCGGCCGTACCTGCTGCTGCGTCAGGCTGTCCAGATCCTTGCCTTCGAAGCGGATCCCACCCTGGCTGCCAATCAACCGCAGAATCGCCAGGCCCAAGGTCGACTTGCCGGAACCGCTCTCGCCAACGATGCCCAGGGTCTGGCCCTGGGGCAGGTTGAAGCGGATGCCGTCCACGGCCTTGATGTAATCGACCGTGCGCTTGAACAGGCCTTTCTTGATCGGAAACCAGACTTTCAAGTCCTCGACCTGCAGCAATGGCGGGCCGACGACGTTGTCTGCCGGGTTGCCGCTGGGCTCGGCGGCCAGCAATTCCCGAGTGTACGGATGTTGCGGCGCGCGGAACAACTCTGCGCACGATGCCTGTTCGACGATGCAACCGCGCTGCATGACACATACGCGATGCGCAATTCTTCGCACCAGGTTCAAATCGTGGCTGATCAGCAGCAACGACATGCCCAATCGCGCCTGCAAATCCTTGAGCAGATCGAGGATTTTCAGCTGTACGGTGACGTCCAGCGCCGTGGTCGGTTCGTCGGCGATCAGCAGTTCCGGCTCGTTGGCCAGGGCCATGGCGATCATCACCCGTTGTCGCTGGCCGCCCGATAACTCGTGGGGCAGGGCCTTGAGGCGCTTGTGGGGCTCGGGAATGCCGACCAGTTCCAACAGTTCCAACGTCCGGCGAGTGGCGACTTTACCGGTCAGGCCCTTGTGGATACCGAGTACCTCATTGATCTGTTTTTCAATGGAGTGCAGCGGATTAAGGGATGTCATCGGTTCCTGGAAAATCATCGCGATCCGGTTGCCGCGGATATGGCGAATGGTTTTTTCCTTCAGCCCCAGCATGTCCTGGCCGGCGTACTGGATGGTCCCGGTGGGGTGATGGGCCAGCGGATAGGGCAGCAAACGCAGGATCGAGTGGGCCGTGACGGATTTGCCGGAGCCGCTTTCGCCCACCAGGGCCAGGGTTTCGCCGCGTTTGATATCGAAACTGACGCCCTCGACCACCCGCTGGCGGCGTTCGCCGACGATGAACTCCACCGCCAGGTCGCGTACTTCGATCAGATTGTCCTGGTTCATATCACTTCCTCGGATCGAAGGCATCGCGAGCGGACTCGCCGATGAACACCAGCAGGCTCAGCATGACCGCCAGCACGGCGAACGCGCTGATGCCCAGCCATGGCGCCTGGAGGTTGGACTTGCCCTGGGCCACCAGTTCGCCCAGGGAGGGCGAGCCCGCCGGCAGACCGAAGCCGAGGAAATCCAGGGCGGTGAGGGTGCCGATGGCGCCAGTGAGGATGAACGGCATGAACGTCATGGTCGAGACCATGGCGTTGGGCAGGATATGACGGAACATGATCGCACCGTTCTGCATGCCCAGCGCCCGGGCCGCGCGCACGTATTCCAGGTTGCGCCCGCGCAGGAACTCGGCGCGGACCACGTCCACCAGGCTCATCCAGGAAAACAGCAGCATGATGCCCAGCAGCCACCAGAAGTTGGGCTGGACGAAACTGGCGAGGATGATCAGCAGGTACAACACCGGCAAGCCGGACCAGATTTCCAGGAAACGCTGGCCGGCCAGGTCCACCCAGCCACCATAGAAGCCCTGCAGGGCCCCGGCGATCACGCCGATGATCGAGCTGAGCACCGTCAATGTCAGGGCGAACAGCACCGAGATACGGAAGCCATAGATCACCCGCGCCAGCACATCGCGGCCCTGGTCGTCGGTGCCGAGCCAGTTCACCGACGAGGGCGGTGCCGGTGCGGGGACTTTCAAGTCGTAGTTGATGCTCTGGTAGCTGAACGGAATCGGTGCCCATACCACCCATGCATCCTTGGCAGCGAGTAACTCCCGGATGTAAGGGCTCTTGTAGTTTGCCTCCAACGGGAACTCGCCGCCGAAGGTGGTCTCGGGGTAGCGCTTGAGGGCCGGGAAGTACCAGCCGCCGTCGTAATGCACCACCAGAGGTTTGTCGTTGGCGATCAATTCGGCGCCCAGGCTCAGCCCGAACAGAATCAGGAACAGCCACAACGACCACCAGCCACGCTTGTTGGCCTTGAACAGTTCGAAACGACGGCGATTGAGAGGGGACAGGTTCATCTCAATGCTCCCGGCTTTCGAAGTCGATGCGCGGATCGACAAAGGTGTAGGTCAGGTCTCCGATCAACTTCACCACCAGCCCCAGCAGGGTGAAGATGAACAGGGTGCCGAACACCACCGGGTAGTCACGGTTGATGGCCGCCTCGAAACTCATCAGGCCGAGGCCGTCGAGGGAAAAGATCACTTCCACCAGCAGCGAGCCGGTAAAGAAAATCCCGATGAACGCCGAGGGGAACCCAGCGATCACCAGCAGCATTGCGTTGCGAAACACATGGCCATACAGCACACGGTTGCGCGTCAGGCCCTTGGCTTTGGCCGTGACCACGTATTGTTTGTTGATTTCATCGAGGAAGCTGTTTTTGGTCAGCAAGGTCATGGTCGCAAAGTTGCCAATCACCAGCGCCGTCACCGGCAGCGCCAGGTGCCAGAAGTAATCGAGGATCTTGCCGCCCAGGGTCAGTTCGTCGAAATTGTTGGAGGTCAGTCCCCGTAGGGGGAACCAGTCGAAATAACTGCCGCCGGCAAACACCACGATCAGCAGGATGGCGAACAGGAACGACGGAATCGCGTAGCCGACAATGATCGCCGAGCTGGTCCACACATCGAAATGACTGCCGTGCCGCGTCGCCTTGGCGATCCCCAGCGGAATCGACACCAGGTACATGATCAGCGTGCTCCAAAGCCCGAGGGAGATGGACACTGGCATTTTTTCCTTGATCAGGTCGATGACCTTGGCGTCGCGGAAGAAACTGTCGCCGAAATCCAGGTGGGCGTAATTTTTGATCATGATCCACAGGCGTTCGGGGGCCGATTTGTCGAAGCCGTACATGCGCTCGATTTCCTTGACGAGCGCCGGGTCCAGGCCTTGGGCGCCGCGGTAGGAGGAACCGGCCACCGACACCTCGGCGCCGCCGCCGGCGATGCGGCTGGTGGCGCCCTCGAAACCTTCGAGCTTGGCGATCATCTGCTCGACCGGGCCGCCAGGCGCGGCCTGGATGATCACGAAATTGATCAACAGAATGCCGAACAAGGTCGGGATGATCAGCAGCAGTCGCCGAAAAATATAAGCCAGCATCTTGTTACTCCACGCTCGCAGGGGCGGCGATTTGCTGCTCGATGACCTGCTTCTCTACTTCATCGGCCGGCTTGACCTCCGGCTTGACCCACCAGGTGGTCGTGCCGATGTCATAGGTCGGCGTGATTTTCGGATGACCGATGTGGTTCCAGTAAGCGACGCGCCATGTCTTGATGTGCCAGTTGGGAATCACGTAGTAACCCCACTGCAGCACCCGGTCCAGCGCGCGGGCGTGGGCCACCAGGCTCTTGCGTGAATCGGCGTTGATCAGTTGTTCCACCAGTTGATCGACCGCCGGGTCCTTCAGGCCCATGGTGTTGCGGCTGCCAGGCTTGTCGGCCGCAGCCGACATCCAGAACTCGCGCTGTTCGTTCCCCGGCGAACTGGACTGCGGGAAGCTGCCCACCATCAGGTCGAAGTCCCGGGAGCGCACGCGGTTGATGTACTGGGACACGTCCACCCGGCGAATCACCAAGTCAATGCCCAGGTCACTCAGGTTGCGCTTGAAGGGGAGCAGCACTCGTTCGAACTCTGTCTGGGCCAGCAGGAATTCGAGCACCACCGGTTTGCCCTGGGCATCGACCATCTTGTCGTCGACGATGCGCCATCCGGCCTCTTGCAACAGTTGATAGGCCTTGCGCTGCTGGTCGCGGATCATGCCGCTGCCGTCGCACATCGAAGGCTGGAAGGCTTCGCTGAAGACCTGATCCGGAATCTTGCCGCGCAGGGGTTCGAGAATCTTCAGTTCATCTTCGCCAGGCAGGCCGGTGGCGGCCATCTCAGAATTTTCGAAATAACTGCGGGTGCGGGCATAGGCGCCGTTGAACAGTTGCTTGTTGGTCCATTCAAAGTCCAGCAGCAGGCTCAGGGCCTTGCGCACCCGTACGTCCTGGAAGATCGGCCGGCGCAGGTTGTAGACAAAACCCTGCATGCCGGTGGGGTTGCCGTTGGGGATCTGTTCCTTGATCAGCCGACCTTCGGTGACGGCCGGGATGTTGTAGGCGTTGGCCCAGTTTTTTGCGGTCATTTCCAGCCAGAAATCGAACTGGCCGGCTTTCAATGCCTCGACCGCCACGGTGTTATCGCGGTAGTAGTCGGTGACCAGGACATCGAAATTGTAAAAACCGCGATTCACTGGCAAATCCTTGCCCCAGTAATCCTTGACCCGCTCGTAGCGGATCGAGCGTCCGGCCTTCACTTCGGCGACCTTGTACGGGCCGCTGCCCAGTGGGATTTCCAGGTTGCCCTTGCTGAAGTCGCGGCTGGCCCACCAATGCTTGGGCAACACCGGCAATTGGCCGAGGATCAACGGCAATTCACGGTTGTTGGTGTGCTTGAACTTGAACAGCACCTTGAGCGGGTCTTCGGCGATGACTTCGGCGACGTCGTTGTAATAGCCACGGAACATCGGCGCGCCGTCCTTGGTCAGCGTCTGGAAGCTGAATACCACGTCTTCGGCGCGCACCGGGTGGCCATCGTTGAAGCGGGCCTCGGGGCGCAGGTAGAAACGTACCCAGGCGTTATCCGGGGCTTTTTCGATTTTTTCGGCGACCAGGCCATATTCGGTGAAGGGTTCGTCCAGGCCCTGCTTGGCCAGGGTGTCGTAGATCAGGCCGATATCATCGGCCGGCACGCCTTTGCTGATGAACGGATTGAGGCTGTCGAAGCCGCCAAACCCGCCCTGGCGAAACACGCCGCCCTTGGGCGCGTCCGGGTTGACGTAGTCGAAATGCTGGAAATTGGCCGGGTACTTGGGGGGCTCGTTGTATAACGTCACGGCATGCTGCGGTGCGGCACTGGCGAGCCCGGCGAATAGCAGGCTGCTGGCCTGCAGGAGCAGGGCGCGTAGAAGCTTCATTGATCTTTCTCCGAAGATTTCAGCCACCAGGCGCTCAGGCCCAAGGTATAGGGCGGCGTGGTGACGAAGGCGAACCGGTTGCGGTACGCCAGGCGATGATAATTGATATACCAGTTGGGAATGCAGTAATGCTGCCACAGCAGCACGCGGTCCAGGGCCTTGCCCGCCGCGACTTGTTCATCGCGGGTCTGGGCGGCGAGGAGCTTTTCCAGCAGGTGGTCGACGACGGGGTTGGCGATGCCCGCATAGTTCTTGCTGCCTTTGATCCCGACCTGGCTGGAGTGGAAATATTGCCACTGCTCAAGGCCCGGGCTGAGCGTCTGGTTCAGGGTCAGCAGGATCATGTCGAAATCGAACTGGTCCAGGCGCTGCTTGTACTGGGCCCGATCCACGGTGCGCAGCCGGGCCTGGATGCCGATGCTGGCAAGGTTCTCGACATAGGGTTGCAGGATGCGCTCCAGGTTCGGATTCACCAGCAGGATCTCGAAGCGCAGGGGTTGGCCGTCGGCGTTCAGCAGGCGCTGGCCGTCGAGGCTCCATCCCGCCTCCTTCAGCAGGCCGAGGGCCTTGCGCAAGGTTTCCCGGGGGATACCGCGTCCGTCCGTCTGGGGCAGGCTGAACGGTTCGGTCAGCAAATGTAGCGGCAATTGTTCGCGATAAGGCTTGAGCAGCAGCCATTCGTGGCCCACGGGCAGGCCGGTGGCTGAGAATTCGCTGTTGGGGTAGTAGCTGAGGGTACGTTTATAGGCGCCACTGAACAGGGTGCGGTTGGTCCACTCGAAATCGAACATCAACCCCAACGCTTCGCGCACCTTGACTTCGGCGAAGGTGTTGCGCCGGGTGTTCATGAACAGGCCTTGGGTCTGGGTCGGAATCTGATGGGGGATCTGTGCCTTGATCACCTCGCCTCGATCCACCGCCGGGAAGTTGTAGCCGTTGGCCCAATTCTTGGCCTGATGCTCGATGTAGATATCGAATTCGCCGGCCTTGAAGGCTTCGAAGGCGACATCGCTGTCGCGGTAGAACTCTACCTCCATCCGATCGAAATTATATTTGCCGCGATTGACCGGCAGGTCCTTGCCCCAGTAATCCTTGACTCGCTCGAACACCAACTGACGGCCTGGCTGCACTTTGGTGATGCGGTAAGGGCCGCTGCCCAGGGGCGGTTCGAAGGTGGTGGCCTTGAAATCGCGGCCTTTCCAGTAATGCTGCGGCAACACCGGCAGTTCACCCAGGCGCAGGATCAGCAGCGGATTGCCCGAGCGCTTGAAGACAAAACGGATTTTCAGCGGGCTGAGGACGTCGACTCGCAGCACTTCCTGGAGATTGGTCCGGTATTGCGGATGGCCGTCCTTGAGCAGCGTCCGGTAGGAGAACGCCACGTCATAGGCGGTGATCGGCACGCCGTCGTGGAAACGCGCCTCGGGTCGCAGGTTGAACACCACCCAGCTGCGGTCCTCGCTGTACTCCACGGATTGGGCGATCAGGCCGTAGCTTGACGTCGGTTCGTCACCGGATGGCGCGTACTGGCCAGTGCCGACCATCAACGGTTCGTTCAGCTCATTGATGCCGTATTGCAGGAAGTTCGGCGTGGAAACCGGGCTGCTACCCTTGAATGTGTAGGGATTGAGGGTATCGAAGGTGCCGAACGCCATGATCCGCAAGGTGCCGCCCTTGGGCGCTTGTGGGTTGACCCAGTCGAAGTGGGTGAACCTGGCCGGGTACTTGAGCGTGCCGAACTGCGCATAGCCATGGCTTTCGCTGATGGTGGCGCCGGCGGGGGAGCTCAAGGCCAGGCTGATCAGGAGCAGGAGGAGGGGACGTATCAAGTCTGGGATCCGATCCAGGCGGCTTGGGCTGTTATGGACGGTACAGTAACAGCTTGTATCGGCAGGAAAAAGGCGGGGGCTCAAAGCGCTGGATTACCTGGATCCGTGGCGAGAGTGCCTTTGTGGCGAGGGAGCTTGCTCCCGCTGGGTTGCGAAGCAGCCCCCGAACCTGGCACCTCGGTGTGACAGGTGAATTGAGTCGCTGCTTTTGGGGCTGCTATGCAGCCCAGCGGGAGCAAGCTCCCTCGCCACAACAAGCTCCTCGCCGGAGCCCCGGTGTCAGTGCGGGGAATACACCGTCAGCATCTGCCCAGGCTTGAGTGCCTTGCCCATGCTGGGATTCCAGCGTTTGAGGTGCTGCATTTCGACGTTGAAGCGCTTGGCTACGACGTACAGCGAGTCACCTTGCTTGACCTTGTATTGGGTCTGCTTCTTTTGATTCTTGTCGTTGGCGGCCACCACGGTATTGATGCGCTTGCCCGTGGCCTTGGTCGGTTTGGTGTCCTGCATCACCAGGGTCTGCCCAACCTTGAGCTTGTTGCCGCTGAGCTTGTTCCAGCGTTGCAAGTCCTTGGTCTCGACCTTGTTGGCCTTGGCGATCTGGGCCAGGTTGTCACCCCGCTTGACGCGGTAGGTGCGCCTGGCGCCTTCCACTTCGCTGTCATCGGCGGTCTCGAAGACCGGCTTGAGCGAGCGTGGACTGATCAACTCTTCCGGGCGCATGGTCGACAGGCTGGCGGTCAGCAGTTGCGCCTTCGAGGTCGGGACGAGCAGGTGCTGCGGGCCGTCGATGGTGGTGCGTTGCTTGAAGGCCGGGTTGAGCTGGAACAGCTCGTCTTCGTCAATGTTGGCCACTGCCGCGACCTTGGACAGGTCCATGCGCTGGTTGATCTCGACGACCTGGAAGTAGGGTTCGTTGGCGATCGGGTTGAGGTTCACGCCATACGCATCGGGGGCCATCACAACCTGGGACAGCGCCAGCAGCTTGGGCACGTAGGCCTGGGTTTCGCTGGGCAGCGGCAGGTTCCAGTAGTCGGTGGGAAGGCCAAGCTTCTCGTTGCGTTCGATGGCGCGGCTGACCGTGCCTTCGCCTGCGTTGTACGCCGCCAGCGCGAGCAACCAGTCACCGTTGAACATGTCGTGCAGGCGCGTCAGGTAGTCCATGGCGGCCGTGGTGGACGCGGTGATATCGCGGCGGCCGTCATAGAAGCGGGTCTGGCGCAGGTTGAAATAACGGCCGGTGGACGGGATGAATTGCCACAGGCCTACCGCGTTGGCCCGTGAGTAGGCCATGGGGTTGTAGGCGCTTTCGATCACCGGCAGCAGCGCCAGCTCCAGCGGCATGTTGCGTTCTTCGAGGCGCTCGACGATGTAGTGGATGTACAGGCTGCCGCGTTCACCGGCGTTTTCCAGGAAGGACGGGTTGCTGGCGAACCACAGGCGCTGTTGTTCGATGCGCGGGTTGACGCCTGCGGTTTCCTGGAGCTGAAAACCTTGGCGCATGCGTTCCCAGACGTCCTGGGGCACTTGCGGGCTGGGTTTTTCATTGAGCCACACAGGCTTCTGCTTGGCTCGCGCGGCGACATTTGGCGTATGCGCGGCATCGGTCTGCGGCATCTGGCCGCTGCTCTGACAGCCCGCCAGCGTGGCGGACACAGCCACCGCGATGGCTTGAGCCAAGCGGGTCAATGTGTCTGACTGGACGGACCTACGGATAGATGACGACATTGGCTGGAAGTAAGTTCCGGGCAAAAATGTCGGCCGATTCTAGGAAGCGCACCCCAACAGGTCAACCATTCAGAATTTTTGTATCAATCGATAGCTGCCTTAGAACTTATCTTTCCAGGCCCTCAAGGCCGCAAAAACCTCACTCGGCGTCTGGTTTCGCTGGCCGTTCCGTTCGTCTGCTTTTTGTTTAACGGATGTTTCAGCCGTGCGCAAAAATGGATTGGTGAGTTTTTCCAGGGCCAGGGTCGAAGGTAGGGTCATGACACCCTGGTTGCGTTGCTCGGCGACTTTCTCCAGGCGGGCGGCGACGTCCGGATTGCCCGGCTCGACCGCGGCGGCAAACTTCAGGTTGCTCAAGGTATATTCATGGGTGCAATAGACGAGGGTGTCTTCAGGCAGCGCGGCGAGTCGGCTCAGGGACTGGTGCATCTGCTCGGGCGTGCCCTCGAAGAGCCGGCCGCAACCGGCGGCGAACAGCGTGTCGCCGCAGAACAGCAGGCCGCGGTGGTAGTAGGCGATATGGCCCAGCGTGTGCCCTGGCACCGCATGGACATCGAAGTCCAGGCCGAGCACAGTGATACTGGCGTTGTCGCCCAGGGCGATGTCCCGCGCCGGGATGTTTTCGCTGGCCGGGCCGTAGACCGTTGCGTTCGTTGCACTTTTCAGCGATTCGACACCGCCGACATGATCATGATGGTGGTGGGTGATCAGGATGTCGCTCAGGGTCCATCCGGGATGGGCGTCGAGCCAGGCCCGCACGGGCGCGGCATCGCCGGGATCGACCACGGCGCAGCGTTGGGTCGAGTGGTCCTGTAACAACCAGATGTAGTTATCGGTAAACGCGGGCAGGGCACTGATCTGTATCATCGTGGAATTCGCCAAGCTTGAAACAAAGGCGCATCTTAGAACTTCCTGGCGCGTTGGAGAATGCAATGACCGATGAAGCGTTCGCTCAGGCCGATCCTGACTGGCTGGCATTGATCAGCTCCGCCCGTGAATGGCTGTCCGGCCCTGTCGGGCAATTTTTGCTGGAAGAAGAGCGGCGCATGCTCGAAGACGAGTTGGGCCGGTTCTTTGGCGGCTACCTGGTGCATTACGGCCCTTCGGCGCAAACGCCGCCGTCGGCACCGCAGGTCCAGCGCAATGTGCGCCTGGGCGCGCCGTTGCCTGGGGTGGAAATCGTCTGCGAGGAGCAGGCCTGGCCATTGAGCGAGCATGCCGCCGACGTGGTGGTCATGCAGCACGGCCTGGATTTCTGCCTGTCGCCCCATGGTTTGCTGCGAGAAGCCGCCAGCAGCGTGCGCCCCGGCGGGCATCTGCTGATCCTCGGTATCAATCCCTGGAGCAGTTGGGGGCTGCGACACGTGTTCGCCAGCGACGCGTTGCGCCAGGCCCGTTGCATCTCGGCCTCACGGGTCGGTGACTGGCTGAACCTGCTGGGCTTCGCGCTGGAGAAACGCCGCTTCGGGTGCTATCGTCCGCCGCTTGCGTCACCCAAGTGGCAGGCCCGCCTCGCCGGCTGGGAGCGCAGGGCCGGTGGCTGGCAGTTGTCCGGCGGCGGTTTCTATTTATTGGTGGCGCGCAAGATCGCAGTCGGGTTGCGCCCGGTGCGCCAGGCGCGACGCGAGCCGATGGGCAAGCTGATTCCCTTGCCTATGGCCAAGGTCAATCGTCGCCACATCGAGCCGTGACCCTTTTCCGCTGGTTCTGGCCTGCATCCGGTGTTGAGTGCTGAACACTCCCCGGCCGGTAGGTCTTTGTATTTTTTCTGGATAGATTGGCATGAGCGATAGCGTAGAACTCTTCACCGATGGCGCCTGCAAGGGCAACCCTGGTCCGGGCGGCTGGGGGGCCTTGCTGGTATGCAAAGGCGTTGAAAAGGAGCTCTGGGGCGGCGAAGCCAACACCACCAACAACCGCATGGAGCTGATGGGCGCCATCCGGGGTCTCGAAGAGCTCAGGCGGCCGTGCGATGTGCTGCTGGTGACCGACTCGCAATACGTGATGAAAGGCATCAACGAGTGGATGGCCAACTGGAAGAAACGCGGCTGGAAGACGGCGGCGAAGGAACCGGTGAAAAATGCCGACCTGTGGAAACTGCTGGACGAGCAGGTCAATCGCCACAACGTCACCTGGAAATGGGTGCGCGGGCACATCGGCCATCACGGCAACGAGCGGGCCGACCAGTTGGCCAACCGTGGGGTGGATGAGGTACGGGGCTATAAGCAGGCTTGATCCGGCAGGGTGCCCCTGTCGAAAGGCATGAATTCAAACCTGTGGCGAGGGAGCTTGCTCCCGCTGGACTGCGGAGCAGGCCCCTTTTGGCGGTCGCTGCGCAACCGAGCGGGAGCAAGCTCCCTCGCCACAAAAGCGGTCCCAGGCTAATCCCACCCAATAGCATGTTAAGATCCGCGCTTTTGCAAGACTGCCCGTTGAGAGCTGAACACTGATGGCCAACAGATCTGTAGTACTGGATACCGAAACCACCGGCATGCCGGTGACCGACGGTCACCGGATTATCGAAATCGGCTGTGTCGAGTTGATCGGTCGGCGCCTGACCGGTCGTCATTTCCACGTTTACCTGCAGCCGGACCGCGAAAGCGACGAAGGCGCCATCGGCGTGCATGGCATCACCAACGAATTCCTGGTGGGCAAGCCGCGTTTCGCCGAAGTGGCCGATGAGTTCTTCGAATTCATCCAGGGCGCGCAGTTGATCATCCACAACGCGGCGTTCGACGTCGGGTTCATCAATAACGAATTTGCCCTGATGGGCCAGCATGACCGGGCCGACATCACCCGGCATTGCACCATCCTCGACACCCTGATGATGGCCCGGGAACGGCACCCGGGCCAGCGTAACAGCCTCGACGCCCTGTGCAAGCGCTACGGCGTCGACAACTCCGGTCGTGAATTGCACGGCGCCTTGCTCGACTCCGAGATCCTCGCCGACGTCTACTTGACCATGACTGGTGGCCAGACCAGCTTGTCCCTGGCGGGCAACGCCTCGGACGGCAACGGTACCGGCGAAGGCTCCGGCAACCAGGCCACGGAAATTCGTCGTCTGCCGGCGGACCGCAAGCCAGCCCGGATCATCCGCGCCAGCGAAAGCGACCTGGCCGAACATGCCGCGCGTCTGGAAGCCATCGCCAAGTCGGCCGGCGCCCCGGCATTGTGGACGCAATTGGTCGAGGCGCAGTCCGCCGCGAATTGATGGCACCCTGTGGGAGCGAGCCTGCTCGCGAAGGCGTCGGCGCAGCCAGCACAGATGCCAACTGATCCGCCGCTTTCGTGAGCAGGCTCGCTCCCACAGGTACATTAGCGATCATTTCTCGCCACAATCACCAGTTGCTTCTAACCTGAAGTAAAGGCAGGCCATGGATATCCGCTTGATGCGTATAGATTCGAGAGGCAAGGGCAATGGATGGCATTTCGCTGTTGGTTGCCTCAAGGAATGAGGACCTTCCCCAGTATGCAACCCGTCGTGAATCCCAAGCACCCTGGCCTGTCGGTCCGCGTCGCCGATGACGGATTCGCCGCCTATATCTGGGGCAGCGATTTCAGTTTCGACGTCAGTGCCTATGGCACGGCGCAGATCGGTCGGCCGGTAAGCCAGTGGCCGGTGACGCCCATCGTTCCGTATCGCAAGTGCTATGGCATCGATCCGGAAGAATTCGGCAGCTTCCGCAATGCGCCGGAAAGTGAAATCTTCATGGCCTATCTGGACGACCAGCCCGTGGGGCATCTGGTGGTCAGTACCAATTGGAACGGTTACGCCCATATCGACGAGTTGGCGGTGCATGCCCCGGCGCGCCGGCATGGCGTGGCGAAGGCATTGCTGGACGTGGCGCTGTTCTGGAGTCGCAAGAAAAAACTCCCGGGGATCATGTTGGAAACGCAGAACAACAACCTCGGTGCCTGCCGGCTCTACGAGCGTTGCGGCTATGTGCTGGGTGGCATCGATCACCTGCGCTATCGCGGCATCGATCGGCACACCGCCGAGGTGGCATTGTTCTGGTACCGGTTGTTCGACGATCCACTGGGCATGACGATCAGTGGTTCAGCAACGCCTCGGCTTGTTCCTTGATCCGCTCCAGCAACGATAGGATCGTGGGCGTTGGCTCTACGCCGTTCAGGCTCAGTGCGTAAAGGCAGATGGGTACCGCCGGTGACACCGGGCAGATATCCAGTCCGCTGCCCTTGGCCCCCGAAGCGGTGAACGGATCGACAATGGCAAGGCCTTCGCCGGCCTCGACCATCGCCCGCATCATCTGGTGCGTCTGCACGCGGATCTGGATCACCGGCGCGGGGAGCAATGCTGCCAGCTTATGGTCGAAGGCCGGGCTCAACGGGTCGTGACCTTCGAGACCCACCAACGACTGGCCCGCCAGGTCTTGAAGCGAAATGTATTTTTGCCGTGGTTGCAGCCAGCCGTGGGGCGCCAGCAGCTGCAGTTTGCCCTGGGCGATCATCTGGCACTGGATGTCGGGGTGTTCGGGGTCGTGCAGGCTCAGGCCCAAGTCACTTTCACGCAGCAACAGATGCTTGACGATCTCGCGGGTCGGCTGGCTGAGGAGCGTGCAAGGCGCGTCTGGATGTCGCCGGCGCAAGGCGGCGATGCTCAGGGGCACCAATTGTTGGGCCAATGGCGGCGTGCAAATGATGCGAAGGGGCGGCGCCTGGTAGTGTTTCAGGCTACTGGCCAGCCGTTGTATCGGTTCGAGGGTGTCGTACAGCTGCGTGATGCCATCGCGCAACGCCAGGGTTTCGCGAGTCGCCTGCAATCGTCCACGCACACTGGCGAACAGCATGAAGCCGAGCTGGGCTTCGGCATCGCGCAGGATCGACTCGACCTCGACCACTGGCAATTGCAGCCATTCGGCGGCTGTGCCCAGGTGGCCAGTCTGCAGCAGCGCCTGGATCACTTCGATGTGGCGTAAACGCATGCAAGAAGTCCGTATTAGGCAGGTAAGCCATTGAGTGGCTGAATCCTAACCCAATTGCGGGTGCGACTTCTGCTCATGCAGGCAGTTATAACGCTATCTGCGGTTCAACCTGGGCCTGAGGCTGCAGCGGTGATTCCGGCTCGCGGATCAGTTGGACGCCGGACTGCACCAGGCGGAAAGTGTCCTCGTCCAGCTTGTCGACGCGGTCGCCAATGGCCAGCTTATAGGTGATGACATCCTTGCCACTGCCGTCCTGGGACGGGTCTGATTCTTGGAATTCATGCACCGAATAGACGCGGCCTTCGGCGTCCCGTGCATGGAATTGTCCGACAAGTACTGCTGCCATTGCTTAGAACCTCTGGAAATAGATCACTCGATTTGCGGTTCTGTAGACCTTGGTCAAGTGCGGTAAGTTTTCCTACAAGAAAAAAATAGTCGCTGTGGCGGGTTTTCGACGTTCCACTGGTCCAATTGTCGTGCCGATCATCTATAACTACAGGCTCCCTTTGAGCCGACAGTCGAGAAATCTCCCATGAGTCATGTCTACACAGTCGCTGTTTTAGTGGGCAGCCTGCGAAAGGCGTCGATCAACCGCAAGATTGCCCTTGCACTGGCCGAACTCGCACCGGCCCATCTGAAGCTGGAAATCGTCGAGATTGGCGAGTTGCCACTCTATAACGAAGACCTCGACGTCACGCCGCCGGCGGCGTACACCGCGTTTCGCCAGAAGGTGGGAGCCGCCGATGCGTTGCTGTTCGTGACCCCGGAATACAACCGCTCGGTCCCAGCCCCCCTGAAAAACGCCATCGACGTCGGCTCGCGCCCCTACGGGGAGAGTTGCCTGAGTGGAAAACCGGGTGCGGTAATCAGTGCATCGCCGGGTGCCATAGGCGGTTTCGGCGCCAATCATCATCTGCGCCAGTCCCTGGTGTTTCTCGACGTGCCCTGCATGCAGCAGCCGGAAGCCTACCTGAGCGGCGCCGGGACTGCGTTTGACGAAGCGGGCAAGCTGTCGGATTCCGTGAAGCCGTTCTTGCAAAAATTCATCGACGCCTATGGCAAGTGGGTCGAGCAGCATAAGAAAATCTGATACCACCGCAAACCCCCGTGGCGAGGGAGCTTGCTCCCGCTGGGTCGCGAAGCGGCCCCCCGCATCTGCGTCGCAGCATAAAACTGGGGCCTACTGCGCCCGAGGCGTCGGACCGGTCCAGCGGGAGCAAGCTCCCTCGCCACAAGGTATTGCGTGGCCGTTGTTTCTTGTTTTAACCCTCTTTTTCCAGGCTGTTACGCATGCTCATCGCGTCGCTGATTTTCCTGCTGACCATCACCCTGGTGATCTGGCAACCCAAAGGGCTGGGCGTCGGCTGGAGTGCCACCCTCGGCGCATTGTTGGCGTTGCTCAGTGGGGCGGTGCACGTCGGTGACATTGCAGTGGTCTGGCAGATCATCTGGAACGCCACCGGTACGTTCGTCGCGCTGATCATCATCAGCCTGTTGCTGGACGAGGCCGGTTTCTTCGCTTGGGCGGCCCTGCATGTGGCGCGTTGGGGGCGAGGCAGTGGACGGAAACTGTTCGCCTTCATGGTTCTGCTCGGGGCATTGGTGTCGGCGCTGTTCGCCAATGATGGGGCGGCGCTGATCCTGACGCCTATCGTCATTTCGATGCTGCGGGCCCTGCGGTTTTCCCCCGCGTCGACCCTGGCGTTCGTGATGGGCGCCGGCTTTATCGCCGACACCGCCAGCCTGCCGCTGGTGGTGTCGAACCTGGTGAACATCGTCTCGGCAGACTTCTTCGGCATTGGTTTCAACCGCTATGCGTCGGTCATGGTGCCGGTGAACCTGGTCAGCGTGGCGGCCAGCCTGGCGATACTGCTGTGGGTGTTTCGTCGCGATATCCCAAGTGATTACGACCCCCATCAACTGGACGATCCGGCGAGCGCGATCCATGACAAGGCGACGTTCTATGCCGGTTGGGCCGTGTTGGTAATCCTCTTGCTGGGCTGCTTTGCCCTGGAGCCGCTGGGGATTCCCATCAGCGCGATTTCCGCAGTCTGCGCTGCGTTGCTGCTGGCCGTGGCGGCACGCGGCCACAAGATCTCCACGCGTAAGGTAATGAAAGAAGCACCTTGGCAGATCGTGATTTTTTCTCTGGGCATGTACTTGGTGGTCTATGGCCTGCGCAACGCGGGCCTGACGGGGTATCTGGCCCATTGGCTCGACGGTTTCGCAGATTATGGCGTGTGGGGCGCGGCCATGGGCACTGGCGTGCTGACGGCATTGCTGTCATCGGTGATGAACAATTTGCCGACGGTGCTGGTCGGGGCTTTGTCCATCGATGCCAGCCAGGCCACCGGCGTGGTCAAGGAGGCAATGGTCTACGCCAACGTCATCGGCAGCGACCTGGGCCCGAAAATCACCCCGATCGGCAGCCTGGCAACCTTGTTGTGGTTGCATGTGCTGGCGCGCAAGGATATCCGCATCGGCTGGGGCTATTACTTCAAGGTGGGGATTGTGTTGACGGTGCCGGTGTTGCTGGTGACGTTGGCGGCGCTGGCCGTGCGGTTGTCTCTCTAGACCGCGTTGGCTTCAATCGCGAGCAAGCTCGCTCCCACAGGGAACACAGGAGGATGCATTCCAATGTGGGAGCGAGCTTGCTCGCGATGAGGCCCTGACAGGCACCGCAGGGCTCAACCATTGCCTGGCACATCCGGCCAAAGGTCCGCCACCAGGAACGCCCGCTCGGCTTCCTCCCATTCGCCTTCGGCATTCTCGGACAGGCGCACCATCAATTGCGCCGGTGCCATCGGGTCGAGGGCGGTTCGCCAGGCGTCCAGTTGCGCCTCGGTCCACACCTGCTCCGCAGGGTAATGGGCCGGCGCGAGCCAGGCGGCGCGGGGCAGGGGTTGCCAGTGCCCAGGCGGTCGCTGGGCGACGAATCCCGACCAGTCCCGCTGATGCAGCCAGCGACCGCGCAAATGCCTGGGGTGCGCGCCGCGCGGTGGTTCGGCCTCGCCCGGCCAGGGGTAAAGCAGGTATCCACCAAGCCAAAGGTGCGAGCGAAACGAATCGATGCCCAGCGCCGCCAAGGCCTCGCGGCTCTCAGGGCGTGCGGAAATTGGCAGTTGATGCTCACGCAGGTGCGCAAGCTTGCGGTCCAGACGATCATGGCAACCGGGGCCGAGCCACTGCGCAGCGTCGTGCCCGTTGCTTTGTTGCGGACCCAGGTACAGCTTGATCGCCAGCTCCAGGTGATGCACACCTTCGCCATCACGCAGCAGCAGATCCAATTCCCCCAGCGTATGGCCTTCGCGACGAATCGGCAGGTTCGCCGCGATCCATTCGATGCCCGGTGCGTGCTGCACGGCAAACTGCCACAACCTTTCGTAATAAAGGCCCAGGCGCCGTGTCCGGCCCTGGGACAGGCATTGCAGCAGCGGGTAACTGTCGCGGTCCAGTTGGCGCAGCCAGTGTTCCAGCCGGTGGGGCTGCTGCACCCAGTCGCTGCCCGCCAGGGGATGGCGCTGGGGCCAAGGCGTGTCGATGAGCATCGGCGGCGCGATGATCACCCACGCCAGGTCCCGCACTTCGGGATGGCGCAGGCGGCGGGGCAGGTCGAGCAATTCAGGGAACAGGATCATGTTGCGAGCATAGCCGTTGCGCTGGAGGCTTAAAGAATTTTGTCTACGGCGCGCTTTCGCCCATAATCGGGTTTTTCGCCCGCCGCAGACCCTCGCAGGAGCCTCATGGAGCAATTTCGCAATATCGGCATCATCGGTCGCCTGGGCAGTTCACAGGTGCTGGACACCGTTCGCCGTCTCAAACGCTTCCTCCTGGAGCGGCATCTGCACGTGATCCTCGAAGACACCATCGCCGAAGTGCTGCCGGGCCACGGCCTGCAGACGTCGTCGCGCAAGATGCTCGGCGAAGTCTGCGACATGGTCATCGTCGTCGGCGGCGACGGTAGCCTGCTGGGCGCTGCCCGGGCCTTGGCGCGGCACAACATCCCGGTGCTGGGGATCAACCGGGGCAGCCTCGGGTTCCTGACCGATATCCGCCCTGACGAGCTGGAAATCAAGGTCGCCGAGGTGCTGGACGGCCATTACCTGGTGGAAAACCGCTTCCTGCTGCAAGCCGAGGTCCGTCGTCACGCCGAGGCCATCGGCCAGGGCGATGCCCTCAATGACGTGGTGCTGCACCCTGGCAAGTCCACGCGCATGATCGAATTCGAGCTGTACATCGACGGCCAGTTTGTCTGCAGCCAGAAAGCCGACGGCCTGATCGTCGCCACGCCAACCGGTTCCACCGCCTATGCCCTATCGGCCGGCGGCCCGATCATGCATCCCAAGCTCGACGCTATTGTGATTGTGCCCATGTACCCCCATACCTTGTCTGGGCGACCGATCGTGGTCGATGGCAACAGTGAGCTGAAAATCGTCGTGTCCAAGGATATGCAGATCTACCCGCAAGTGTCGTGTGACGGCCAGAACCATTTCACCTGCGCGCCAGGTGACACCATCACCGTCAGCAAGAAAGCCCAGAAGCTGCGCCTGATCCACCCGCTGGATCACAACTACTACGAAGTCTGCCGGACCAAGCTCGGCTGGGGCAGTCGTCTGGGGGGTGGAGGCGACTGATGCTCGATCCCGCGCGCAGTTACGACCTGATCGGCGACGTGCACGGATGCGCCTTGACCCTGGAACACCTGCTGGACCGACTCGGTTACCACAAGCAGGGCGGGGTCTGGCGGCATCCGTCGCGCATGGCCGTGTTCCTGGGCGACATCATCGACCGTGGCCCGCGGATTCGCGAGGCGCTGCACATCGTCCATGACATGGTCGTGGCCGGCCAGGCGCTGTGCATCATGGGCAACCACGAATTCAACGCCCTGGGTTGGAGCACGCCGGCATTGCCGGGCAGCGGCCAGCGCTACGTGCGCGAACACACGCCGCGCCACGCCCGCCTGCTCAGCGAGACCCTGACCCAATTCGAACAGCACCCTGGCGACTGGCAGGACTTCCTCAAGTGGTTCTATGAGCTGCCGCTGTTTGTCGATGCCGGCCGTTTCCGCGTGGTTCACGCCTGCTGGGACGCGGGCCTGATCGAGCCCTTGCGCGGCCTGTTCCCGGATGGCTGCATCGACGAGCATTTTCTCCAGGCGTCGGCCGAGTCGGGCAGTTTCGCCTGTACCGTGTTCGACCGCTTGCTGCGTGGTACGGACATGCGCCTGCCCCATGGCATGACCCTGACCGGCGGCGACGGCCTGACGCGGGCATTCTTCCGCACCAAATTCTGGGAAGACAACCCGCAAACCTACGGCGACATCGTCTTCCAGCCCGATGCATTGCCGGAGCCGGTGGCGCGCACGCCGTTGACCCCGGACGAGAAAAACAACCTGCTGCGTTATGGCGTCGATGAGCCGATGCTGTTCGTCGGCCACTATTGGCGCAGCGGCAAGCCCGCGCCGATCCGTCCGAACCTGGCGTGCCTGGACTACAGCGCGGTGCTCTACGGCAAGTTGGTCGCCTATCGCCTCGACCAGGAAACCCGCCTCGATCCGCACAAGTTCGTCTGGGTGAACGTCGAGCGACCGGAGGTGGTGCGATGAGTGCCGTGGCCGTCCTGCGCTTGCCCCTGGGCGTGGACCTGAGTGGTTTCGTCAAGTTGCTGCACCGCATGCAAGTGCCCCATCGGGTCAGCGAAGAGGCGGGCGAGCAGGTGCTGTGGGTGCCGGATGAAATCAGTGAGGACGTGCGTTCGTTGTACCAGCGTTTTCCCGCTGGTGATCCCGACCAACAGCTGGAGCTTCCGGACATGGGCGGCACGTCCCGGCGCCCCGGGTTCGTCGCGCAGTTGACCCGCAGCCCGGTGACGGCCTTGGTGCTGTTGCTGAGCCTGATCGTCAGCGCCGTCACGCTGCTGGGGGATAATCTTGAGGCCCTGCGCTGGTTGACCTTCTTGGAATTTCGCGTCGTCGGCGACTACATCCAGTTCACGCCGTTGGCCGATAGCCTGGCGGCGGGGCAGTGGTGGCGCCTGGTGACGCCGATGCTGATTCACTTCGGTTTCCTGCACATCGCCATGAACGGCATGTGGTATTGGGAGTTGGGGCGACGGATCGAAGCGCGCCAGGGCGGCATCAACCTGTTGGGGCTGACACTGCTGTTCAGCCTGGTCTCCAATTTCAGCCAGTACTTTTTCAGCGGCCCGACGCTGTTCGGCGGCTTGTCGGGTGTCTTGTACGGCCTGCTGGGGCATTGCTGGATCTACCAATTGCTCGCGCCGAACCCGGCGTATCACTTGCCCCGTGGGGTGTTGGTGATGATGCTGGTGTGGTTGCTGCTATGCCTGTCCGGCCTGGTCTCGTTGATCGGTTTTGGTGAGATCGCCAACGCGGCCCATGTCGGCGGGCTGCTCGTCGGCTGCTTCACCGGGCTGTTGGGCGGGCTCTTCGCTCGCCGTAAAATGGCCCTCTGACTGGCGCCTGTGTCTATTTGAGAATGCGCGATTGCGCGGAGAACCCATGTCTTCCTTCAATGAAATGATCCAGAACATCACCCCCGACATCTACCGCAGCCTGAAGCTGGCCGTGGAAATCGGTAAATGGGCCGATGGCAACAAGCTCACCGCCGAGCAGCGCGAACTGTCCTTGCAGGCGATGATCGCCTGGGAAATCCAGAACCTGCCTGAAGAAGAGCGCACCGGCTACATGGGCCCGCAGGAATGCCAGTCGAAAGCCACTGAAGTGCCGAATATCCTGTTCAAGTCGGACGCCATCCATTGATCGAGATTGGCCGCGGTGCAATCAGCAAGATGTCGGCACGCCTTGACGGGCCGACCGTTCAATACGCCTTTCGCCTGGGTGATGTCGAGGTGCCGGTCAATCCGTTGATCGGCAGTACGATTCGCCTGGAATACCTCGGTGCGATCCACTGCACCCACTGCGGACGCCGGACCAAGACCAGCTTCAGCCAGGGTTATTGCTACCCGTGCATGACCAAGCTGGCGCAATGCGACCTGTGCATCATGAGCCCCGAGCGCTGCCATTTCGACGCGGGCACCTGTCGGGATCCGGCCTGGGGCGAGCAGTTCTGCATGACCGATCACGTTGTCTACCTGGCCAATTCGTCGGGCGTAAAGGTCGGCATCACCCGCGCCACGCAACTGCCTACGCGCTGGCTCGACCAGGGCGCGAGCCAGGCGCTGCCGATCCTGCGGGTTGCGACCCGCCAGCAGTCGGGCTTTGTCGAAGACCTGTTTCGCAGCCAAGTGGCAGACAAGACCAACTGGCGCGCCTTGCTCAAGGGCGACGCGGCAGCGGTGGATCTGCCGGCGATCCGCGATTCGCTGTTCGAAAGCTGTGCCCAGGGCTTGCAGGGGCTTCAGGAACGATTCGGCTTGCAGGCGATCCAGACCATAGCGGACGTCGAGCCTATCGAGATCCGTTACCCGGTGCAGCAGTATCCGGCCAAGATCGTCAGCTTCAACCTGGACAAGAACCCGATCGCCGAAGGCACGCTGCTGGGCATCAAGGGCCAGTACCTGATTTTCGACACTGGCGTGATCAATATTCGTAAGTACACGGCTTACCAGCTCGCCGTGCATCAGTAGAAGGATTCGACCCATGCGCACCGAACAACCGAAGATGATCTACCTGAAGGACTATCAGGCCCCCGAATACCTGATCGACGAGACGCACCTGACCTTCGAGTTGTTCGAGGACCACAGCCTGGTCCATGCGCAACTGGTGATGCGCCGCAACCCCGAGCGCGGCGCCGGTTTGCCGCCGCTGGTGCTCGATGGTCAGCAACTGGAGTTGCTGTCGATCAAGCTTGACGACGCTGACCTGGGGCAGGGCGACTATCAATTGGATGACAGCCACCTGACCTTGCAGCCCAAGGCCCAGGCGTTCACGGTAGACACCACCGTGCGTATCCACCCGGAAACCAACACGGCCCTGGAAGGCCTGTACAAATCCGGCAGCATGTTCTGCACCCAGTGCGAGGCCGAAGGCTTCCGCAAGATCACCTACTACCTCGACCGCCCGGACGTGATGAGCAAGTTCACCACCACCGTGGTGGCCGAACAGCACAGCTATCCGGTGCTGCTGTCCAACGGCAACCCGATCGCCAGCGGCCCCGGTGAAGACGGCCGGCACTGGGCGACCTGGGAAGACCCGTTCAAGAAACCCGCCTATCTGTTCGCCCTGGTCGCCGGCGACCTGTGGTGCGTCGAAGACACCTTCACCACCATGACCGAGCGCACCGTGGCGCTGCGCATCTACGTCGAGCCGGAAAACATCGACAAGTGCCAGCACGCCATGACCAGCCTGAAGAAATCGATGCGCTGGGACGAAGAGGTGTATGGCCGCGAGTACGACCTCGACATCTTCATGATTGTCGCGGTCAACGACTTCAACATGGGCGCCATGGAAAACAAGGGCCTCAATATCTTCAACTCCAGCGCCGTGCTGGCCCGTGCCGAAACCGCCACCGACGCCGCGCACCAGCGGGTCGAGGCGATCGTCGCCCACGAATACTTCCATAACTGGTCGGGCAACCGCGTGACCTGCCGCGACTGGTTCCAGTTGTCGCTCAAGGAAGGTTTCACGGTGTTCCGCGACGCCGGGTTCTCGGCCGACATGAACTCGGCCACCGTCAAGCGCATCCAGGACGTGGCCTACCTGCGTACCCACCAGTTTGCCGAAGACGCCGGTCCGATGGCTCACCCGGTGCGTCCGGACAGCTTCATCGAGATCTCCAACTTCTACACCCTGACCGTGTACGAAAAGGGCTCGGAAGTGGTCGGCATGATCCACACCCTGTTGGGCGCCGAAGGCTTCCGCAAGGGCAGCGACCTGTATTTCGAGCGCCACGACGGCCAAGCCGTGACCTGCGACGACTTCATCAAGGCCATGGAAGACGCCAACGGTGTCGACCTGAGCCAATTCAAGCGCTGGTACAGCCAGGCCGGTACGCCGCGCCTGGTGGTCAGCGAGTCCTACGACGCGGCGGCCAAGACCTACAGCCTGACCTTCCGCCAGAGCTGCCCGCCAACACCGGACAAGGCAGAAAAACTGCCCTTCGTGATTCCGGTCGAGTTGGGCCTGCTCGCCAGCAACGGCGCTGAAATTCCACTGCGACTGAGCGGCGAAGCGGCGGCCAGCGGCACGACTCGGGTGATTTCGGTGACCGAAGCCGAGCAGACCTTCACTTTCGTCGATATCGCTGAAAAGCCTCTGCCTTCGTTGCTGCGCGGTTTCTCGGCGCCGGTGAAGCTGAGTTTCCCATACGACCGCGACCAACTGATGTTCCTGATGCAGCACGACAGCGACGGCTTCAACCGCTGGGATGCCGGCCAGCAATTGTCGGTGCAGGTGTTGCAAGAGTTGATCGGCCAGCATCAGAAGGGTGAAAGCCTGGTGCTGGATCCTCGGCTGGTGAGCGCGTTGCGCACCGTGTTGTCGGACGAATCCCTGGACCAGGCGATGGTCGCGGAAATGCTCTCGCTGCCAAGCGAAGCCTACCTGACCGAAATCAGCGAAGTGGCGGATGTCGAGGCGATCCACGCCGCTCGTGAGTTCGCTCGCCAGCAGTTGGCTGACAGCTTGTTCGAGGCCTTGTGGCTGCGCTACGAAGCCAACCGCGACCTGTCCAAGCGCACGCCATACGTGGCCGAGGCCGAGCATTTCGCCCGCCGCGCGCTGCAGAATATTGCGCTGTCGTACCTGATGCTGACCGACAAGCCGGAAGTGTTGAGCGCGACGCTGGAGCAGTTCGACACCGCCGACAACATGACCGAGCGCCTGACGGCACTCGCCGTGCTGGTGAACTCGCCGTTCGAGGCCGAGAAGGCCAAGGCGCTGGAAGTGTTCGCGGAAAACTTCAAAGGCAACCCGCTGGTGATGGACCAATGGTTCAGCGTCCAGGCCGGCAGCCCGTTGCCGGGTGGGCTGGCGCGGGTCAAGGCCTTGATGGAACACCCTGCGTTCAATATCAAGAACCCGAACAAGGTGCGGGCGCTGGTCGGTGCGTTTGCCGGGCAGAACCTGATCAACTTCCACGCTGCCGACGGCTCGGGCTACCGCTTCTTGGCTGACCTGGTCATCCAGCTCAACGCTTTCAATCCGCAGATTGCCTCGCGGCAACTGGCCCCGCTGACCCGCTGGCGCAAATACGACAGCGCCCGCCAAGCACTGATGAAAGCCGAGCTGGAACGCATCCTGGCGTCAGGCGGGCTGTCGGCCGATGTGTTCGAGGTGGTGAGCAAGAGCTTGGCTTGACCGGGCTTCGCATTGCCTTTTGTGGCGAGGGAGCTTGCTCCCGCTGGAGGCCGAAGGACTCCTTTTCTTGATTTACGTGCCTTCACTGGCGAAACGAATCAAGATCAGGCCTGCTTCGCAGGCCAGCGGGAGCAAGCTCCCTCGCCACATTCATCACCCTCACGAATGTCTTCTGATTCACCCCAGGCCGATATCCCCCACGGTTAACAAAAGATAACGTGGCGTCGATTGTCAGACCTTTCGAAAGCCCGATAGGATAGGTCAGCTTCCGAAGTGGCTCTAGATTGCAGGTTTCAGGGCTATGCCCGAGGACCGGCAAGGTACCAGGCCATAACAATAATAATGGGGGAAAGGTCTATGAATGAGCCTGTCATGGCTGTGGGCCGCTGCCGGCCGCCGATGCTGCGCCGTGTGGCGTTGCTGGCCTCGGCGCTCTCGCTGCTGGGCTCTGTCGTGTTGTCGGCACCGGTGCTTGCGGTGGCGGCATCGACGTCCGATGTCATCTATTCCGTCGAATCGGCCAAGGCCAGCAAGACCCTGATGCTCGATGTGGTGCATGCCGGCCAGCGCCTGGTGGCGGTCGGTGACCGAGGGCATATCGTCTATTCCGATGACCAGGGCAAGTCCTGGACCCAGGCCAAGGTGCCAACCCGTCAATTGCTCACCGCCGTATTTTTCGTCGATGACAAACACGGCTGGGCCGTGGGGCACGACGCGCAGATCCTTGCCAGCGAAGACGGCGGCAGCACCTGGACCAAGCAATTCGAAGACCTCCCCCGTGAAGCACCGTTGCTGGACATCTGGTTCCGGGACGCCAGCCATGGTTTCGCCGTGGGCGCCTACGGGGCGCTGTACGAGACCTCCGACGGTGGCAAGCACTGGGAAGACGCCAGCGACCGTCTCGACAATGAAGATCAATACCACCTCAACGCCATCGCTGCCGTGAAGGATGCCGGGCTGTTCGTCGTCGGCGAGGCCGGTAGCATGTTCCGTTCCGCCGACTGGGGGCAGACCTGGGAAAAACTCCAGGGGCCATATGAAGGCTCGCTGTTTGGCGTCATCGGCACCGCCCAGCCTTCGACGCTGTTGGCCTACGGCCTTCGCGGCAATCTTTACCGTTCCGTCGATTTCGGCACGACGTGGGAGCAGGTCGAGCTCAAGGCCGCCCGTGGCGCGCTGGAGTTCGGCTTGTCGGGCGCGACGCTGTTGGCGGACGGCTCGATCGTGATCGTCGGCAATGGTGGCAGCGTGATCCGCAGCACCGACGACGGCGTGACGTTCAGTGTGTTCAACCGCCCCGACCGTATTTCCGTAGCGGCCGTCACGGCGGCGGGCAACGGCAACCTGATCCTGGCGGGACAGGGCGGCGTTCGCGCCACCACGTCCACTGGCGCCGAACTGAGCAAATGAGCCGGGCCTGTCAGACGGGCACAATAACAACAAGGCGGACCCCATGAGCAGTCATCACCAAGACAAGGCGACGTTCCTCGAACGCCTGATTTTCAACAACCGCCCGGCAGTGATCGTCATTTGCCTGCTGGTCAGCATTTTCCTGTTCTGGCAGGCCACGCTGATCCGGCCGTCCACCAGCTTCGAAAAAATGATCCCCCTCGAGCACCCTTTCATCGAGAAGATGCTCGAACACCGCAACGACCTGGCGAACCTGGGCAACACGGTGCGGATTTCCGTGGAAGCCACCGATGGCGACATCTTCTCCAAGGATTACATGGAGACCCTGCGCCAGATCCACGATGAAGTCTTCTATATCCCGGGTGTCGACCGTTCCGGGCTCAAGTCGCTGTGGAGCCCGAGCGTGCGCTGGACCGAGGTGACGGAGGAGGGCTTTGCCGGCGGCGAGGTGATTCCCCAGAGCTACGACGGCTCGGCCGACAGCCTCGACCTGTTGCGCAACAACGTGCTCAAGTCCGGCCAGGTCGGGCGCCTGGTGGCGAACGATTTCAAATCGAGCATCGTCGACATTCCGCTGCTGGAGTCCTACCCGGACCCGCAGGACCAGGGCAAGTTGCTCGCCCTGGACTACCGCAAGTTTTCCCATGAACTTGAAGACAAGATTCGCAACAAGTTCGAAGCGCAGAACCCGAACGTGCAGATCCACATCGTCGGTTTCGCCAAGAAAGTCGGTGACCTGATCGACGGCCTGGTCATGGTGGTGATGTTCTTCGGCGTGGCCTTCGTGATTACGCTGATCCTGCTGTACTGGTTCACCAACTGCATGCGCAGCACCGTCGCCGTGTTGAGCACCACCCTGGTGGCGGTGGTCTGGCAATTGGGGCTGATGCACGCGGCGGGGTTTGGCCTGGACCCTTACTCGATGCTGGTGCCGTTCCTGATCTTTGCCATCGGAATCTCCCATGGCGTGCAAAAAATCAACGGCATCGCCTTGCAATCCAGCGAGGCGGACAACGCCCTGACCGCAGCCCGGCGCACGTTCCGCCAGTTGTTCCTGCCGGGCATGATCGCGATCCTGGCCGACGCCGTCGGCTTCATCACCTTGTTGATCATCGATATCGGCGTGATCCGCGAACTCGCCATCGGTGCCTCCATCGGCGTGGCGGTCATCGTGTTCACCAACCTGATCCTGCTGCCGGTGGCGATCTCCTACGTCGGCATCAGCAAACGGGCGGTCGAGCGCAGCAAGAAAGACGCGACCCGCGAGCATCCGTTCTGGCGCACATTGTCGAACTTCGCCAGCGCCAAGGTCGCGCCGGTGTCGATTGCCCTGGCCGTGGTCGCGTTTGGCGGCGGCCTCTGGTACAGCCAGAACCTGAAGATCGGCGACCTCGACCAGGGTGCGCCGGAGCTGCGCCCGGACTCGCGCTACAACCAGGACAACAATTTCATCATCAGCAACTATTCCACCAGCTCCGACGTACTGGTGGTGATGGTCAAGACCAAGGCCGAAGGCTGCTCGCGCTATGAAGCCATGGCGCCCATCGACGAGCTGATGTGGAAGATGCAGAACACCGAGGGCGTGCAGTCGGCGATTTCCCTGGTGACCGTGTCCAAGCAGATGATCAAGGGCATGAACGAGGGCAACCTGAAATGGGAAACCCTGTCGCGCAACCCTGACGTGCTCAACAGTTCCATTGCCCGGGCCGATGGCCTGTACAACAACAGCTGTTCGCTCGCACCGGTGCTGGTGTTCCTCAACGATCACAAGGCCGAGACCCTGGACCGCGCGGTGAAGGCAGTGCAGGATTTTGCCAAGGACAACAACCGCGACGGCCTGGAGTTCATCCTCGCCGCCGGTAACGCCGGCATCGAGGCGGCGACCAACGAAGTGATCAAGGAATCGGAGCTGATTATCCTGATCCTGGTGTACGTCTGCGTGGCGACCATGTGCATGATCACCTTCCGTTCCTGGGCGGCGACGCTGTGCATCGTGCTGCCGCTGGTGCTGACGTCGGTGCTGGGCAATGCCCTGATGGCGTTCATGGGCATCGGCGTGAAGGTCGCGACCCTGCCGGTGGTTGCGCTGGGGGTGGGGATTGGCGTGGACTATGGCATTTACATCTATAGCCGCCTGGAAAGTTTCCTGCGGGCCGGTTTGCCGCTGCAGGAAGCTTATTACCAGACGCTGAAATCCACGGGCAAAGCGGTGCTGTTCACCGGCCTGTGCCTGGCGATCGGCGTATGCACCTGGATCTTCTCGGCCATCAAGTTCCAGGCGGACATGGGCTTGATGCTGACGTTCATGCTGCTGTGGAACATGTTCGGCGCGCTGTGGCTGCTACCGGCGCTGGCGCGGTTCCTGATCAAGCCTGAGAAGCTGGCGGGGCAGAAGGGCAACTCATTGTTTGCCCATTGATGTGGCGTTCTCCCGAGAATCAAAGGTAGGAGCGAGCCTGCTCGCGAAAGCGATGTGACAGTCAATGAAGATGTTGAATGTCCGTCCGCCATCGCGAGCAAGCTCGCTCCCACGGGTTTTCTGGTGCTCAGCTGCTGATCACTCCAGCCCAATCACACCGCCTGATTGAAAGATCAAGGCGCCAACGGCAAGAACTTGTCGCGCGCCAAGGCTGGGCCAATCTGCCCACGATGCACGTTCACTACCGCGTAGGGACTATCCGCCTTGGCGAGCAGCGAATGGTAATGCTCCCGGCGCTGTTCCTTGGATTTCAGGTGCGCGACGCTGTAGGCGGCTTTCGGCGTCTCGGCCGTTTCGTAGTGGAAATGCGCATACCAGAGCGGAGAACCGTCGCGGTCGTTGATGGCGTATTCCTGGAGGAAATCCTTGCGGGTGCCTTTCAAGGCCTTGCGTCCGCCCAGCCGTGCAACTTGTATCAGTTTTTTCTCGAACAGGTACCTGAGGTTGCCGTCAGTCGGCGGCAATTGCAGGCTCAATTGGGTACGCAGGGCGCTGCCCTTGTTGGTCAACTCGGAAATGGCATCCGACAGTTGCGTGATCAACGTCTCGTCTGCGGGCCTGCGCGGTGTTTGTGACGCCGCGAAAGCCCTGTCGAGTTCTTCGTTGAGCGTGCGGTAGCGACTCGCCTCATTGTTCATGATTTCCTCGATTTCCTGAGGATGCTGGCAATGCTGTCTATAGCGTTCAGCCCGGCGCAAGCGCTCAGCCAATTCACCGAGCAGTTCGCGCGCATCGCGCTTGATCGCATTGAGGGCACGGGTCGTTGGCACAGGAGCCGGTCGTTGCACCTCGATGACGTCCCAGACGTCTTCGTGGCGCGAATAGGTGGCGATGAGTTCGTTGTCCACTTCGGAGCGCAGTTCGACGACTTCGATCGGCAGGGTGGTACCGGCCGGCTTGAGGTCACCGATCAGGACACCGCTGCGGCGGGTCTTGATGACTTTTTTCTGCGCCCGCCCCGCAGTCGTCTTGGAACGTCTTGGCGGCTGTTTGCTCGGGGCTGGCTCGGGTTTGACTTGCGCCGCCAATTTTCCAGAAACCTCTTCGTAGAGACTCTTGACCACTCCGATCATTCTGTCGAAATAAGATTCGCGGATGTCTTCGGCATACAGGGTTTTCATCCCTTCTAGCGCATCCAAGGCCCCACCGTAGTGCTCGGTCAGACTTTCCAGTACTTGCAGCTGTTCCGATGGTGACAAGTCATACATGCTCAATTCGGCATGGGTGCGCACATGCTTTCCCAAGGGTTTGACAATGCGCAACAGGCTGTCGGACAGATCAGTTGAGCGATGTTTTATCGCGAGCATTGGAAGCGTCGCCAACTGCAGGCCCTTGGTGCCCGTTGCACTGACTTCATCGAGTGGGCGGTCTTTGGTCAGGCGTTCGTACACCTGGGCGCCCACAGGGTCCAGGTTCAATAGGTTGTCCAGGAGCTTGTCATTGAGCTCCAACCAATGGATTTTGCGATCATTGATGTCGCTGACCGCATTGATGAAATTGAAATAAGCCTCGGGGTCCCAGAGGAAGGCACCCACCGCCGAAGCCTTCTCTTGGAATTGAGGGTAGGCCGTATTGATGGCGGCATAGTCCATGTCGGCGATGACGAATGCCTTTCGCGCGTTGTTGATGATGTTTTCCATCAGTCTGCGAAGGATATCGGACGGTAACTCGATGCCTAGCCTGGCGCGCTCGGGCGCGCTGTCCAACAGTTTCAGATAGTTGTTGGTCTGCTCGTTAAGCAGGTCGTAAAACACCTTGCGTTTCGGCGCGCGCTGCTCCTCGGTATAGGTGCTTGAGTCTTGGAGTCTTTCCATCACGCTTTGGGCAACGTCCAGGGCTTTTTGCCGTTCGGTCTCCTGCGCCGTGATGGTTTGAATTTCGTTGTTCAATTCGCGCGTTCTTTCCATGTTGACGCGCCGCTGTTCGGCGATGCGTCTGGGGGGCATCCCTCCTCGCAAACGCAGGCGCAGGTCCAGGGTCCAGTTGCCTTGATTATCCGTCTGCAACAGCGGCCCCCTGTGTGACGGGGCAAGCGGGTCGATGATCATCACGCAGTCCTGCGATTCGAGGTCGATTCGATACAGGCGGCCTTCTATCAGTGCGTGCCAACCGTTATCAATCACATACAACCCCTTGAACGGGCCATGCCTGATCGGGTTGGGCAGCGAGGCGGGCTGCGCCACTTGCATGTTCCGCAGTTGGGCATGTTGCTCGGGTGTCAGGCGGCGCCGGGCGTTGGAAAATCTCAGATCGAGAATGGCTGCCGGGGCATCGGCGCCAGGCATGGCTACGGGGCCTTCCAACAGGGCAGGCGTTGCCGGTGCAGGCCATTGCTCCGGGATGAAGCGTGTCGCGGGGGCGCGCATCGCTTGGTTTTTGATTGATGTCGAAAAGGCAGGGAGAGAGGGCTCGCGAAGGGAAGGAACCTGGCTCACCAGCAGGGCAAGGTTAATCAGCAAATCGACCGCGGCCAATTCCCGCGTCGCCGGGTCGTCGCTGTTCAGCGCCGGAAAGTCCTGGATGGCGCTGGCCATGAGGTTCAATAGCCACACGCTGGCCATGGCTGGACCGCGCAACAACGGGAACAGCAACGTGTTGAACAGCAAGCTGCCGCCCTGGAGGAAGACTGCCCAGCGGCTCTCGCTGTTGGAAACCGACTGTCGGTCGGCCTGGGTCACCAGGGCCTGGGCATTGCAACCGTAGAGATATTCCATCAGCTTGCCGTTGCGCAGGTATTGCACCAGTTCATCGTCGCCGCCGTCGATGGCGAGCGTGGCCGGGGCGGGTTTCTCGGGCACGCTGAATTCGTCGCTCTGGAAAAAGTGCACAACGTGGGGTTCGGCGAAGCCGCCATTGGCATAGACCGGGCGAGCATTGTCGGCCATCCAGGTCAGGATGCTGTCCTGCAAATCGCCGCTGGTGGCGACCGACTGCAACAGAGCCTGTCGCGTGGGGAACTCCAGCAATACAGGCGTATACAGCGGGCGATACAGCACGTGAGGACCGTTTGCGGCGTCGTGCGTCTCGACAATGAACATGTTTGTCGCGACGTCGGGTCTGGCCTGTGGCTTGCGCAGGAAGGCCAAGTGGCGAATCACCACGGCACGGCCATCAATCCGCTGGCCGTCGACGTCGGGTTGAAGAACAGCCTCTATCAGGCCGAGCCCTTGGCGGGTCATTCCGTTTTTGTTGTCGAGCATGTTTTGCAGCGCTTCGAGCCGGAGCTGCGCCGCAATCTGCTCGGCGAACATGCGTCGATTGTTTTGCGCGTATGGCAAATCGCTCAACAGTGCCTCATGCAGGTAGCGGGGATACGTCGTGCCGATGTCCACCTGCTCGACCAGCCCGCCCCGGCGGCTGATGAAGTCTGCCGTCAACCACGATGGCAATGCCAGACCTTGGCGATGGCTGAGCGTCACATGTCCACTGAGACGCGAGACGAGATTATCAATCGCCAGTTGGGTCAGGCTCATGGTCCTTTTTTCGCTGATGCCAACGGCGCCGGGATACCCGGCCGAGACGGTGAACGTCAGTTCCACGTCGTTGGGGTGAAACTGGCGGGGCGGGGCCTGGCTCGAACTGCTTTCATTGGCTTTTTCCATCTGCACGAGCAATGCGTCAGCGGTGAAAGTCCTGATGTCATCGATAGGGCGCCAGTCTTGGCCACGTTGCTTGGCGCTGGCGAGCGCGAGGCTGTATCGCTGGAAGGTTGTCCGATCGGCGAGGGATGCCCTTTCCAGCCATTCAGGTAGCAGCGGCGTGAGTTTTGTCATTGCCCCGGTGTTGAGGCGGGGCACGTCGCCCAAATAACGAGCCGGGTCGCTCAGCTCGCTGTAGAGCGCTTCCAGGTTTTGCAGGCCAATCTGGGAGGGAAGTTCTATCGCCTCGACGTCCGCCAATTGTTGTTCCAGGATCATGGCGGCCTGGGTGTCGAAGGCATTGCCATCGATCTCGTAGCGTTGGCAGCTTACGGTGTCGACGACGTAACGCTTGGCTATCAACGCGCCCCAGTGGCGGTTGAAAGCCTCCATCGAATCGAAGGCCTGCACGGCGCTGCCGGGGCTGCAAAGCAGAATGACGAGCCCGGACGGGGTGTAATGAAGCAACAGTATCTCGCAGCTGGGCAGTTCGGTACGGGACATGCCCTGGGTGACCATGCTTTTCAGGCTGTAGGCATACACCGGTGAAAGGTTCTGGCTGAAGCGTTGGTCGCGGTCTGGCCAGCGGACGATCTGGTCAAGGGCTTCGCGTGCCGGTTCAGGCAGTCTCGGTTGGCGTAGTCCTTGGACATGCAGCCCGTTCTTGAGCGTATCGCTGAGCCATTGCCAGCGATTGGTGCGGGCGACCGCGTGCGTTTGGGCGCCGTTGTCGATGTCCATGTTCCAATGGCGAGCCAGTGCATCAGCGAGGCCGATCGGTACCGTCCAGGGTAGCTCCGCCAACAGTTTTCCAATGACGGCCATATCCAGGCCGCCGGTGGCTGGTTGGAGACGGTGTGGCGGGGTGTCGGAAAGATAACATTGAGCATTCCCGTTTGATCCCAGTTCCACGGGCGTACCGTGGGCCAGGTAATCAAGCACCAGGGGCATGAACGGTTGGAAGCGCCAGGCAGGCGTGTCGGTACCCGGGCATGCCAGTTGGGTCTTGGACAGGTCGAGGGTCAACGAGGGGTATCTTGCCTTGATGGCCTGTTCAAGCATGTCGTGTACGGCTTGCTCGAACGTGGGGCGGCCGGCGAATTGCTGGCTGACGTTTCGCACAAGCGCGCGGGGATTGTCAGCCTGGGAGAGCGAGGTCATGAGAATTCCTTTTCCTGGACTCAGGGTCGTCGGGATGACGACGAGTCCAGTATCGGGATTCAGGCCCTTTGCGTGCGGTATATAGATATCACCCGGTGCGGCGCCAGTTGTGTCAGGCCGGGTCGGGATCGCTGCCCAGCACCACATTCAGCGCGCTGCGGGCGTCGTCGAGTTGGACCAGCGTGGCATGGCGCGCGCCGAGGGCGTCGCGGTTCTCGATGGCGGTGAGGATCGCCTTGTGCCGCGGCATCGCCAGCTCATGCAGGTTGGGCCGCTGGTTGGAGTGCTTGAGGGCTTCGGCGATCGCCACCGACAACATGTTGCAGAGGTTGGCGAGCAGGTCGTTGTGGGTCGCGTCGGCGATGCGGCTGTGGAAATCCAGGTCCGGCTGCAACAGGGCTTCGGGTGTCGGGGCGGCTTCCATGCGCTGGTAGGCTTCGTTGATGGAGGCGATGTCTTCGTCGGTGGCGAGTTGGGCGGCGAGGGCAGCCGCGGCCGGCTCGATGATGCTGCGCACGCTGGTCAGCAGGCCGAAGAATTCGTTCTGCGGGCTGCTCTGCATCAGCCAGTGCAGGACGTCCGGGTCGAGCATGTGCCATTCCCGACGGGCCTTGACCACCGTGCCCACGCGAGGACGCGAATAGACCAGGCCCTTGGCGACCAGCACTCGCGTGGCTTCGCGCAGCACCGGGCGACTGACCGCGTACTCTTCGCATAACAAGGCTTCGGCGGGCAGTTTGTCATCCGGCTTGAAGCGCCCGGAGACGATCTGCATACCCAGTTCCTGGACGATGCGCGCGTGCATGCTTTTACGGTCGGAAGGTTTACGGTAATCCATGGGACGCGGCGCGATCCTGTCGGCGAGGGGAGTGCTGCGCATGATAGCAGGCGCGGCGGATATGCATCAGGTTGAACCCTTGGGTCTAAGAGACCTTGTGGCGAGGGAGCTTGCTCCCGCTGGACTGCGCAGCAGGCCCCCCTGGGCGGTCGCTGCGCAACCGAGCGGGAGCAAGCTCCCTCGCCACAGTCGGTGTGACAGCCAACTCTTATGTTGAATGTTCAACCGCCATCGCGAGCAGGCTCGCTCCCACAGGGGGATGGGCGGGGTTAGTGAGAGTGACGCGGTACCTCGGCCCCACGGCAGCCCACCAGGAAGTCGAAGTCGCAGCCCTGGTCGGCTTGCAGCACGTGATCGATGTACAACTGGCGATAGCCGCCCACCAACAATTGCTGCGGTGGCGCGAGGTCGGCCAGGCGCGCGGCGAGTTCGGCGTCCGGGATGTCCAGGTGCAGGCGGCCGCTGGCGCAATCGAGTTCGATCCAGTCGCCTTCTTTCACGGCGGCCAAAGGTCCGCCGGCCGCGGCTTCCGGCGCCACATGCAAGACCACCGTACCGTAGGCGGTGCCGCTCATGCGTGCGTCGGAAATGCGCACCATATCCGTCACGCCCTGGGCCAGCAGCTTGGCCGGCAGGCCCATGTTGCCCACTTCGGCCATGCCCGGATAACCCTTTGGCCCACAGTTCTTCATCACCAGGATCGAGTCGGCGTCCACATCGAGTTCCGGGTCGTTGATCCGCGCCTTGTATTCATCGAAGTTCTCGAACACCACCGCACGACCACGATGCTGCATAAGCTCGGCCGTGGCGGCGGATGGCTTGAGCACCGCGCCCAACGGCGCCAGGTTGCCGCGCAATACGCAGATGCCGCCGTCGGCGCGGATCGGGTTGTCCAGGGTGCGGATGACTTCGTCCTGGCCGTAGATCGGTGCGTCCTTGGTGTTTTCGCCGAGGCTCTTGCCGTTGACCGTCAGTGCGTTCGGGTGCGGGATCAGGTTCGCTTCGCCGAGACGACGGAGCACGGCGGGCAGACCACCGGCGTAGTAGAACTCTTCCATCAGGAAGCGCCCGGACGGCTGCAAGTCGACGATGGTCGGCATGCCGCGGCCGATGCGGGTCCAGTCGTCGAGGTCCAGCTGTACGCCAATGCGCCCGGCGATGGCCTTGAGGTGGATCACCGCGTTGGTCGAACCGCCGATGGCGGCGTTGACGCGGATGGCGTTTTCGAAGGCTTCCTTGGTCAGGATCTTCGACAGTTTCAGGTCTTCGCGGACCATTTCCACGGCGCGCATGCCGGACATATGGGCCAACACATAACGACGGGCGTCCACGGCTGGAATCGCCGCGTTGTGGGGCAGGGAAGTGCCGAGGGCTTCGGCCATGCACGCCATGGTCGACGCCGTGCCCATGGTGTTGCAGGTACCGGCCGAGCGGGACATGCCGCCCTCGGCCGCGAGGAAATCGTCGATGGTGATGGTGCCGGCCTTGACCTGCTCGCTCAATTGCCAGACCACGGTGCCGGAGCCGATGTCCTGGCCCTTGTGCTTGCCGTTGAGCATCGGCCCGCCGGTGACGACGATGGCCGGTACGTCACAACTGGCGGCGCCCATCAGCAGCGCTGGAGTGGTCTTGTCGCAACCGGTGAGCAGCACCACGCCGTCGATCGGGTTGCCGCGAATCGCTTCTTCCACGTCCATGCTCGCCAGGTTGCGCGTCAGCATGGCGGTGGGGCGCAGGTTCGATTCACCGTTGGAGAACACCGGGAATTCCACCGGGAAACCCCCGGCCTCGATCACGCCGCGCTTGACGTGTTCGGCGATCTGCCGGAAGTGCGCGTTGCATGGCGTCAGCTCCGACCAGGTGTTGCAAATGCCGATGATCGGCTTGCCATGGAACTGATGGTCGGCGATGCCCTGATTTTTCATCCAGCTGCGGTACATGAAGCCGTTCTTGTCGGCGGTGCCAAACCATTGGGCCGAGCGCAGGGAGGGTTTCTTATCAGACATGATCGATTCTCTTATTGTATGACTATATTGTTCGAGCTGAAGCGTAACATAAGCGCAATTTACGCGGTTTGGAAGTGTTGTTGGGTAAATAGTATTACTATATAGTCCGATTCAACGGAGGGGTTGTCCTGGCGGTCATGCGCGAGAGAAATCCCCCGAGGTTCTATAACAACAACAATCGGAGACCGGTCCCATGAGCCAGGAATTGCGGCTTATTCGTCGCATCACCCTCAAACTGATTCCCTTCCTGATCCTGCTGTATCTGATCGCCTACGTAGACCGCTCTGCGGTGGGTTTTGCCAAGCTGCACATGGGCGCCGACATCGGCATCGGCGACGCCGCCTACGGCCTGGGCGCCGGACTGTTTTTCATTGGTTATTTCCTGCTGGAGATCCCCAGCAACCTGATGCTGGAACGCTTCGGTGCGCGGCGCTGGTTCGCCCGGATCATGATCACTTGGGGCGCCATCACCATCGGCATGGCCTTCGTGCAAGGGCCGCACAGCTTCTATGTGATGCGCTTTTTGCTGGGCGCGGCCGAAGCCGGGTTCTTCCCGGGCGTGCTGTACTACATCACCCAATGGTTCCCGGTACGCCATCGCGGCAAGATCCTCGGGCTGTTCATTCTTTCCCAACCCATCGCAATGATGATCACCGGTCCGGTGTCCGGTGGCTTGCTGGGCATGGACGGCATCCTTGGCCTGCACGGCTGGCAATGGCTGTTCATCGTCATCGGCCTGCCGGCGGTGCTGTTGACTTGGCCGGTGCTGCGCTACCTGCCGGACGGTCCGCAGCAGGTCAAATGGATGGACCAGGCCGAGAAGGATTGGCTGACCGGTGAGCTGCAAAAAGACCTGCAGGAATACGGCCAGACCCGCCACGGCAATCCGCTGCATGCGCTGAAAGACAAGCGGGTCTTGCTGCTGGCGCTGTTCTACCTGCCAGTGACCTTGAGCATCTATGGCCTGGGCCTGTGGTTGCCGACGCTGATCAAGCAGTTCGGTGGCAGCGACCTGGTGACCGGTTTCGTCTCTTCCGTGCCGTATATCTTCGGGATCGTCGGCCTACTGATCATCCCGCGCAGCTCCGACCGCTTGAATGATCGGTACGGCCACCTGGCGGTGTTGTATGTGCTGGGTGCCATCGGCCTGTTTCTCAGCGCCTGGCTGTCGGTGCCGGTGTTGCAATTGGCGGCGCTGTGCCTGGTGGCGTTCGCGCTGTTTTCCTGCACGGCAGTGTTCTGGACCTTGCCGGGGCGGTTTTTTGCCGGTGCCAGCGCGGCGGCGGGTATCGCACTGATCAACTCGGTGGGCAACCTCGGTGGCTACATCGGGCCGTTCGTGATCGGTGCGCTGAAGGAGTACACCGGCAACCTGGCCTCGGGGCTGTATTTCCTGTCCTGTGTGATGGTGTTCGGCCTGGTGCTGACTGGCGTGGTCTATCGCCTGCTGGAGCGCAAGCACGTATTGCCGGCGGACCAGTTCGCCGCCAGCGCCCGCGGGGCGACGCGTACCTGAGGTCACCAAAACCCACTGTGGGAGCGAGCTTGCTCGCGATGGCGATCTGACAGACGACATCATGGGTGAATATAAGGCCGCTATCGCGAGCAAGCTCGCTCCCACAGGGGACCGCACCGAATTCAAGATTTGCTTACAAGGAGAAAGATATGCGTTTAGTTCAGTTCGAATTGAGTAACGGCGAGCGCCGCGTTGGTGTGGTTGATGGTGACCAAGTGCGCGAAGTGCAGGGCGCCCACACGGTGCGTGAGCTGGCGCTGGCTGCCATCGAGGCGAGCGTGAAGCTTGAGCAGCAGGTCAACGGCTTGGGCCTGGGGGCGAGCCATGACTACGCCCGGTTGCTCGGCGAGCTGCGCATCCTGCCGCCGCTTGACCACCCGGACCCGGCGCACCTGTTGGTCAGCGGCACCGGCCTGACCCACCTGGGCAGCGCCTCGGCCCGAGACAAAATGCACCAACAGGCCGGCGATGAAAGCGCCATGACCGACACCATGCGCATCTTCAAATGGGGCGTCGAAGGCGGCAAGCCACAGGCCGGGCAGGCCGGTGTGCAACCGGAATGGTTCTACAAGGGCGACGGCAGTATCGTGGTCCGTCCGGGCCATCCGTTCCCACTGCCGCCGTTTGCCGAAGACGCTGGCGAAGAGCCGGAGATCAGCGGCCTGTACGTCATCGGCCTCGACGGCAAGCCTTATCGCCTGGGCTTCGCGGTGGGCAACGAATTCTCCGACCACGTCATGGAACGCAAGAATTACCTGTACCTGGCCCATTCGAAACTGCGCAGTTGCAGTTTCGGCCCGGAACTTCGCGTGGGTGAACTGCCTCAACATCTGTCCGGGACCAGTCGTATCCTGCGCAACGGCGAAGTGCTGTGGCAGAACGAATTCCTCAGTGGCGAGGCGAACATGTGCCACAGCCTCGAAAACCTGGAATTCCACCACTTCAAGTACAGTCAGTTCCTGCGCCCGGGGGACGTGCACGTTCACTTTTTCGGCACCGCGACGCTGTCGTTCGCCGACGGCATCCGCACCCAGCCGGGGGATGTGTTCGAGATCAGCCAGGCCGAGTTCGGCGCGCCGCTGGTCAACGGCATTGCCCCGGTAGACGCGGTATTCAATCCGGGTACTATCGGCACACTTTAAGAGGAGACTTGCGATGAACCAGATCCTTGGCCACAACTACATCGGCGGGGCGCGCAGCGCGGCCGGTCAGACTCGCCTGCAAAGTATCGACGCCAGCACTGGCGAGGCGTTGCCCCATGATTTCGTCCAGGCCACGGCGGAGGAAGTCGACGCTGCCGCCAAGGCCGCTGCGGCGGCTTATCCGGCTTATCGCAGCCTGAGCGCTGCGCGTCGGGCCGAGTTCCTTGATGCCATCGCCGATGAACTGGACGCCCTGGGCGATGAGTTCGTTGCCGTGGTCTGCCGCGAAACCGCGCTACCAGCGGCCCGCATCCAAGGTGAGCGCGGTCGCACCAGCGGCCAGATGCGCCTGTTTGCCAAGGTCCTGCGTCGTGGCGACTTCTATGGCGCGCGCATCGACCGCGCCTTGCCTGAGCGCACACCGCTGCCGCGCCCGGACCTGCGTCAATACCGCATCGGCCTCGGCCCGGTGGCGGTATTCGGCGCCAGTAACTTCCCGCTGGCGTTTTCCACTGCCGGTGGTGATACCGCCGCCGCACTGGCCGCCGGTTGCCCGGTGGTATTCAAGGCCCACAGCGGCCACATGGCTACCGCCGAACACGTGGCAGATGCAATTATCCGCGCGGCGGAGAAAACCGCGATGCCGGCAGGCGTGTTCAACATGATCTATGGCGGGGGTGTCGGCGAATGGCTGGTCAAGCATCCGGCGATCCAGGCCGTGGGTTTCACCGGCTCCCTCAAGGGCGGGCGTGCGCTGTGCGACATGGCGGCTGCGCGGCCGCAGCCGATCCCGGTGTTTGCCGAGATGTCGAGCATCAACCCGGTGATCGTCTTGCCACAGGCCTTGAAAAACCGTGCCGAGAGCGTTGCCCGTGACCTCACCGCTTCGGTGGTGCAGGGTTGCGGTCAGTTCTGCACCAATCCTGGCCTGGTGATCGGCATTCGCTCGCCGGAATTCACTGCCTTCACCGAGCAAGTGGCTACGCTGATCGGCGACCAGGCACCGCAGACCATGCTCAACGCCGGTACGCTGCAAAGCTACGGCAAGGGCCTGCAGAAATTGCTGGCTCACTCGGGTATCCAGCGCCTGGCCGGTCGCGACCAGCAAGGCAACCAGGCCCAGCCGCAATTGTTCAAGGCTGACGCCAGCCTGTTGATCAACGGTGACGAAGCACTGCAGGAAGAGGTCTTCGGGCCGACCACGGTGTTCGTCGAAGTGGCCGACCGGGCGCAACTGAGCGCCGCGTTGAACGGCCTGCACGGCCAGCTCACCGCCACGATGATTGGCGAGCAGGCGGATTTCGAACAGTTCGGCGAACTGACGCCGTTGTTGGAACAGAAGGTTGGGCGCATCTTGCTCAATGGCTATCCGACCGGTGTCGAGGTGTGTGATTCGATGGTCCATGGCGGCCCTTATCCGGCGACGTCCGATGCTCGTGGCACTTCGGTGGGCACGCTGGCGATCGATCGCTTCCTGCGTCCGGTGTGCTTCCAGAACTACCCGGACAACCTGCTGCCGGAACCGCTGAAAAACGCCAACCCGCTGGGGATTCTGCGGTTGGTGGATGGTGTGCCGGGGCGCGAGGCGCTTTGAGGACCTGCGTGAGGCCGTTGCATTCAAAGTGAATGTGCCGGCCTCTTCGCGAGCAGGCTCGCTCCCACAGGGGATCTCCAGTGAACGCAGAAATTGTGTTCGCTGAAAATCAAACTGTGGGAGCGAGCCTGCTCGCGAAAGCGATCTATCAGGCGAAGCCGCTTCCGAACCTTATGACCCAAGACCCACTCTGACATTGGGTTATCATGCTGGTTTTCCCAATGACCGACTGATCGCCATGACTGCCCTGAACGACACCCTGCTGCACGCCCTCGAACACTGCGACATGCTGATCATCGACGGGCTGCACGCATTCGATTTCTCCCTCGACGAGCAGGACCAGTTGCACGTCGAGTGCATGAACGGTCGCACCCTCGAACATTGGCGTTTCACGCCTGCGCAGATGCAGGCCGCGACCTTCGACAAAGCCCTGAAGCATTGGACCATCACCAGCGATTCGGGCGATCACCACCTGGAATGCGTGGAAGCCACCAGCGGCCACGACGATGAGGACTCCGAACATGAAGATGCGTAGTTTCTGGCCCTTGTTGATGGCCGGCAGCGTCGGCGCCATGGGCGTCCAGGCCGACACCAGCGATCGTCATCAATTGCTGGTGGGTTCCTACACCGCTGGGCAGAGCCAGGGCATCTACCGGTTGCAATTCGACAGCCGCACCGGCCAGCTCGATGCCAATCCGTTGCAGGTGATCAAGACCGACAACCCCTCCTGGCTGACCCTGTCCAAGGACCTGACGCGACTGTTCGTCGTCAACGAAAACGGGCCGGGCCAGAAAGACCCGGTGGGCAAGGTCAGCAGCTACGCCATCGATCCGAAGACCCACGCGTTGAGCCTGATCAACCAGGTGCAATCCCTGGGCAACGAGCCGACCCATTCCAGCTTGAGCCAGGACGGCCGGCATTTGCTGGTGAGTAATTATTCCGTCCTGGAGAACCCGGGCGGCACCTTGGTGGTGTTGCCGGTGGGCGCGGACGGCAAGCTGGCGCCGGTGGTGCAAGCGGGCGGCCATCAGCCGAGTCGGGTCAATCCCGAGCGACAGAAGTCCGGCCATGTGCATTCGGCGGTGCCTTCACCCGATGACAAGTATGTGTTCGCCAATGACCTGGGGGCGGACAAGGTGTTTGTCTACCGCTACGACCCCAAGGCCAACCCCGAAATGCCGCTGACGCCTGCCGATCCGCCGTTCGTGCAATTGCCACCGGGCAGCGGGCCGCGTCACCTGTTGTTCAGTGGCGACGGCAAGCACGCCTGGCTGACGATGGAAATGACCGCCCAGGTGGCCGTATTCGATTACCACGACGGTCGCCTGACTCAGCGCCAACTGATCAATCTGGCCGACGGAAAACCCCAGCCGGGTAAGGCTGCGGCAGCGTTGCATGCTTCCAAGGATGGCAAGTTCCTCTACGTCAGCAATCGAGGCACCACCAATGAACTCCTGGTGTACGCCGTAGACCCGGCCGCTGGCACGCTGAAAGAATTGCAACGGCGCTCCGTCGAGGGTGATCATCCTCGGGAATTCAGCCTCGATCCGAGCGAAAAATTCGTCCTGGTCGCCAATCAGAAAAGCAACCAGATCGTGGTCATCGAGCGCGATTCCAAGACCGGCCTGCTGGGCAAGACCGTCCAGAAACTGCCGATGGACGCACCGAGCGATTTGAAATTCCTCGTTCGTCAATAAGCTGGAGGCCCCGATTCATGGGGCCTTCACCGTTGTATCAACGAGACTGATAGTCGCTAGTATTACAAAGCATTTCAAGGCGAGACGCCTCGGCGCGTAAGTTTGCTTCACGGCCCCACCGGGCAAATCAGCCAACTGAATCCGAGGACTACCGCCATGAACCTGAATCTTTTCTCCGTTATCGCTGCTTCCGCCATCTCCGCCACCGTTGCATTGCCGGCCAGTGCCAGCGTCGAAATCAGCAACAAGCAAAACCGCACCCAGAGCTACACCGAAAAGTACCTGCAACAGAGCGCCAATTTCTACGCGGCGCTGGACCACAAGACTCAACACTGAATCACGCTGACCACTGAAGCCTGCGATCTTTTCATCTCCCCATGGATTTCCAGGAGAGACAAGATCGCAGGCTTCGTGCGTTTGGGAGGAAATCACCGTTGTGATATCACATGGCCATGTGTTTAAATTTGACGCTAGTTAATTGACTCCCTTGCGTTAAGGATCGACACCATGGCGATGCGTCTGGCAGTGATGTTGCTGTTCCTTTATTCCACCCCGATTGTCTCGGCCGCCCAGCCCGTTTCCGGCGAATCGGAAGTGGCTCGTGAGCGATTGTTGAGCTTGCTGAGTGACTGAAGGGGACTTTCTATCAATCAATAAAAATGATGGTGACTATGCATATTGGTCGCTACTCATAACGGTTTATTTGATTGATCCTGTGGGCATTCAAACATGCCCACGGAGAACCCCATGGCCAGCGCAATCCTGTCTTCTGCCAAACACGGCGCCTACATAGCCATTGGTTTTTATGTGGCGTTGGTGCTGCTGGTCAGTGTTGGAACCCAGTATGAGGGTACCGTTGAAACTTCCCTGCAGGCTTCCACCCTTGGTCATCATCCAGTCTCCGCTGTCGCTGCTGAACAGGGCGCAGTGAAAGGAGCCGCCGGGGCATGAGCAGGTGCAAATTCTGGGTGATCGCCTTCCTGGCATTCATCACCAATGGTTTTTCATTGCTCGGAATGGGGCAGGCGTCGGCGGGATCGTTGGCGCGAACGATCGAATGCAACCACAACATCGCCCATAACATCCTCACCGCCCGGGCTTTGGGCGTGTTGGTGGGGAATCCGCCGGTCAAGCCACGGGTGGCGGTGTTTGGGCCGTTTCAAATTGATTGCGCCAGAGTGCGCATGTGCAGCGCCGAAGCTTGAACAGGTTGTCGAGCTGTTGTGGCGAGGGAGCTTGCTCCCGCTGGCCTGCGCAGCAGGCCCATTCGGGCTACATCCAAAGCGTCTGCTGCGCAGCCGAGCGGGAGCAAGCTCCCTCGCCACGAAAGCTCGCCGGATTAATATCTATTTGGCCATGATCGCGACGAACAGCTCGGAATCGAGCAAACCCTGCAGCCATTCCTGTAGCCGAGGGTAGGGCGCCTGGGCGAACCATTGGCGATCGACATGGGCGAACTGGCGCACGAACGGCAGCAACGCCACGTCCGCCAGGCTCAGGTGAGTCGCTATCAGGAACGGTCGCGCTTGCAGCCGTTCTTCCAGTTTGCGCAGAAACACTCCGCCCTCATTCCGATAATGTTCCATCGGCTGTTCGGGATGACGCTCGGGGTATTTGTAGCGGTTGAGGTGAAGCTTGAATACCTGGTCGTTTTCCTCGATCAGGTCTGCCGTTAACCGCTGGCCCTCGGGGTCGTCCGCCAGCCTCCAATCCTGCGGATCATGCCGGCCCAAGGCCCAGCGCATGATCTCGAGGCTTTCATCGATGACTCGCCCGTCGACGTGCAATACCGGCACCGTGCCTTTGCTCGACAGCGCGAGCATTTCGGCGGGCTTGGCCTTGAGGCTGACTTCGACGATGTCCAAGGCGATAGCGCTGTAGCGCAACGCCATGCGCGCTCGCATGGCGTAGGGGCAGCGGCGGAAGGAATACAGCGTGGCGTGGCTCATTTCACCTCCACCGTGCTCAGCCCGTTGCCTTGGCGACGCACCTGGATCTGCACCGGGATGCGTTCGTGCATTTCCTGCACATGGGAGATGACCGCGACCTTACGGCCTTGGGCCTGCAACCCATCGAGGGCGTCCATTGCCAGTTGCAGCGACTCGGGGTCGAGGCTGCCGAAGCCTTCGTCGATGAACAGCGATTCGATTCTCAGCGTGCTGGACGCCATCGACGCCAGGCCCAGCGCGAGGGCGAGGGAGACGAGGAAGGTTTCGCCGCCGGACAACGAATGCACCGAGCGCAGTTCGTCACCCATTTCGGTGTCCATCACCAGCAGCCCGAGCATGCTGCCGCCGCGCTTGAGGCGGTAGCGGCGAACCAATTGCCGCAACTGGGCGTTGGCGTGGTGCACCAGCAAATCGAGGTTGTACGCCTGGGCCAGTTTGCGGAAGCGGTCACCGGTGGCTGAGCCGATCAGCGCATCCAGGCGTGCCCAGCGCTGGTACTCGCTGTAGGCCTGCTCGATCTGCTGGGCCAGGGCCTGGTTGGCGTTCTGGCGGCGCTGGTCCTCGGCCTGCTCGGCACGCAGGTCCACACACTGCTGTTCACTGGCGGCAAATTGCTCGTGGAGCGTGGCGAGGGCATCGGCCAACTGTTCGGCTGGTAGATTGCCGTTGTCTTGCGCCTGGTGGTTGTGCAGCCGCTGCTCCCGTTCGGTGAGCAATACGCGGGCCTGCTCGATGGCTTTTTCGCTGTTGAGCAGGCGTTGTCGCAACTGCGCGACTTGCTGCTCATCAAGGCTGAGCAGGGCGTCGAGCGCCGTATCGTCCAGCTCCGGGTGAGAAGCGCGCCATTGGGCGATGCCCGCGGCCAAGGTCTGTTGTTCGGTCTCCAGGGCCTGGGCCTGTTCATGTCGAGCCTTGAGTTCGGCCGCCAGTTGCACGAGGTTGTTACGCAGGTCCTGCAACTGTTGATTGGCGCTGGCCTCGGCATGACGAGCCTGTTCCAGTGCCACGTCGAGTTGCTGCTGCCACTGTTCGGCGCTGGAGTGTTCGCCCAGCAGCCGCGTGAGTTTTTCCTGGCAGGCCTGTTGCTGTTCGACCAGGGCATTGAACTGCTGTTGTGCAGACTCCAATTGCTGCGCCCGGACCTGCTGGCGATCCTGCTCTTTCTCCAAGGCTTGCTGGCGCTGGAGTTGCTCGGCGAGTTCTTCGCGTTGCTGTTCCAGTTGCGCGAGGCGCTGGCTGATTCGTTGGTCAAGTTCCATGAACGTGGCGGCCGGTTCGCTGCGCAGGGCCTGCAAGGTGTCGGCCGGCAATAGCACGCTGAAGTGCTCGAGCTCCTCGTCCAGGCGTTGGCGATCCCGGGCCAGTTCATGTTGCTGGTTGCTCAGGTGCTGCGACGCCTGCTGGCTGGCTGTCTCTGCATCGTGCAATTGCTGGGTCAGTCGCGCGGCGTCCTGTTGCAGGGTGAGCAGGGCGGCCTGGCGTTGTTCGTCCTGGCTGATGCGCAGTTGCAGTTGGCTGGTTTGCTGGCCCAGCCAGGCGTCGCGTTTGGGCGAATCCTGGGCCAGCATTTGCGCCGCCAGCGGGTGGGCTTCAAGGCTTGGCGCCAAGCTCTGATGCTGGGTGGCGAGCTGTTCCTGCTGTTGTTTGAACTCCTTGAGCTGGGCGATGACGCCGCTGTATTGCGCCCTGAGATCGATGACTTTTTCGTTGAGCAGGTCCACCGCCTTGCGGGCATTGGCTTCTTCGCTTTCATCGAAGCGACCGAGGCTCTGCAGCAGCGCTTCGGGCTGATGGTAAGGATGCTCGACGCTGCCGCACACCGGGCAGGGTTGGTTGTCCTGCAATTGTTCGCGCAGTTGCTCGACGCTTTCGCTGCGGGCCAGGCGCTGGCGTTCCAGCAGCTCGCGGGTCACGGTCAGGGTCTGTTCGGCGATGGTCAGCTCGGCCTTGGCTTCTCCGCCTTCACGCACCAGTCGGTCACGCTCCTGCAAGGCGCGCTGCTGGCGTTGCTCAAGCTCCGCGCTGCGTTTGTCCAGTTCCTGCTGGCTGGCCCACAACCGAGCCAGGTCCTCGAACGCGCGCAGTTGCTTGCGGTTGTCCTGCAAGAGGTTGCCGAGCAACTGGATCTGTTCGGCCACCGCCTGCGGTTCGGCGCCAGCTTCCTTGTAGAGCACCTCAAGGTCTTGGCGACGGCTGGCAAGATCCTCGGCGGCACGCGCCGCGTTGTGTTCCAACAGCGCCAGTTCGTCCTGGCCCTTGTTCAGTCGGTTACCGATCAGCATCAATTGTTGAAGGCGATCGCGATAGGCGCCCCAGGCATCGCTCAGTGGTGAGAGTCCGGTGCTTTGTTCCAGTTCACCGGCGATCCGTTGCAGGCGTTCACCCACCTGTCGTTGTTGCTCCAGCAACGTGTCGAGGGTGCGTTGGCCGTCGGTGCAAGCCAGTTGGGCCTGTTGCAGGTGTTCGGCGCGCTGGCCGGCTTCCTGAGTCAGGCGAGCGAGGCTGCTTTGTTCATCGAACGCCTGGCGCAGCAGGGGCGCGTTGTCGGTGCTCTGCTGGCGGGCCGCGACCAGTGCCAGTTGCGCCACGCCCAGGCCTTTTTCCAATTCGCCCTGTTGTTCATGCAACTCGACTTGCTGCTGGGTGAGTTGTTGGATCTTGACCGCCAGCGGCTCGAATTGCCGGGCCAGTTCCGCCTGCCGGATGAACTGATGCCGCTGCGGCGCCAGTTGTTCCAGGCGGATCAGCTTCAGGCGTTCATCGGCCTGCGCCTCCCAATCGGCCTGGGCTTGTTGCAGTTGCTCGGCGGCGCCGGCCTGTTCGTCCTGCAACTGGCGCAGGTCCTTGAGCCAGGTTTGTTGCTGCTCCAGTTGCTTGAGCTGCGCCTGTTGGGTCTTGAGTGCTTGCTGGGCCTGGTTGACGCGCTCATCCAGCTCGGCGCGGGCCTCGGGGGCCAGGGGCGTGACGCCGCTGGCCTGGTCCTGCAACTGCTTGTGGGTTTCCTTGGCCTGCTTGGCCTTGTCAAAGGCACGACGGCCGAGGCGGGTATACAGGGCAGTGTCGGTGAGTTTTTCCAGCAGTTCGCTACGGTCGTTGTCGTCGGCCTTGAGGAACGCACTGAACTCGCTCTGTGCCAGCAACACGGCGCGGGTGAACTGCTCGAAATTCAGGCCGAGGGCGGCTTCGAGTTGGGCCTTGTATTCGCCTTTCTGGCTGGCCAATAGCTGATCGTTGTCCAGATCCCGCAGGCTCTGGCGACTGGCTTGCAGCTTGCCGGAGGCTTTTTCCCGGGCGCGATTGGCCTCCCAGCGGGCCCGGTAGCGGCGACCGTCGATGCCGCGAAAATCCACTTCGGCATAACCGTCGCCAGTGCCTCGACGCAGCAGCGTGCGCGGATCGCCCGTGGCGATTTCACCGTCGGCGTCTGGCACCTTGGCGTCACGACCGGTGTTGTTCAGACGCGGCACAGCGCCGAACAACGCCAGGCACAAGGCATCGAGCAGCGTGCTCTTGCCGGCGCCCGTGGGGCCGGTGATGGCGAAAAGGCCGGCGCTGGCCAGCGGCTCGGCAGTGAAATCGATTTCAAAAGGCCCGGCCAGGGACGCAAGGTTCTTGAGGCGGATGGCGAGGATCTTCATGGCTGTTCGCTCTCCATCTGTACGTCCTGCAAGAGCACGGCGAAATCCTTCAGCGTTTGCTCGTCGACTTCGCTGCCGTAGGTGTCCTGCCAGGCGCGGCTGAACAAATCTTGCGGGCTGAGCTGATCCAGTTCGATCAACGTGGCACCTTCATCGGCGCCTGCGGAGGCGCCGTTGCCGGCGTACTCGGCGGCGATTCGCACCAGCCGCACGGCTTTGCCTTGCAGGGCCGTTTCCACTTGATGACGCAGGTCGGGTTGCGGCTCGTCGAGGCGCACCCGCACCTCCAGCCAGGGTTGGCGCTGGACATCGGCCAGCAGATCGATATCGGGCAAATCCTTGAGTTGCACCAGGACATCGGCCAGCGGTGCCGGGCCCAGGCGTTGCAGGTTGACGGCGCGGGGAATCAGCCGTGGCTCGACGTTCAGCAGTTTTTCGCCGTCGAGGGTGATGTCGAGGATCTGATGCTGATAGCCGATTTCCGAGAACGACAGCGGGATGGGCGATCCGCTGTAGCGAATGCGCGTTTCCCCATTGACCTTCTGTGGCTTGTGCAAGTGTCCGAGGGCGACATAGGTGATGCTCGGGCCAAACAGGCTGGCGGGCAGGGCTTCGGCATTGCCGATGATCAGGCTGCGCTCGGAATCCTCCGACACCGAGCCGCCGGCCATGTGCGCATGGCTGACAGCGATCAGTGCCTGGCCTTTCTTGCGCTTGGCGTTGGCGGCAGCGATCAGCCATTCATGGACCTGGCCAATGCCCCGCAAATAATCATCTCCCAACTGCGCGCCCGTGACCTCGGCCGGCCGCAGGAACGGCAGCGCCAGGCACCACGCCCGGACCTTGCCCTTGGCGTCTGGCAATGGCAGCAACAGGCGCTCGACGTCCAGTTGTCCATCGTCCAGCCACAACACCCGGCCCAGGGCATGGGTGCGCAAGCGGCGCATCAACGGCGCCGGCAATTCGATGCGCGAGCCGGAGTCATGATTGCCAGCGATCATGACGATGGTCAGGTTGGCGTTTTGTTCGTGGGCACTGACGATGAAGTCGTACAGCCGTTCCTGGGCTTTGACCGGCGGGTTGACCGTGTCGAAGATATCGCCGGCAATCAGCAGCACGTCAGGTTTTTCGCTGGCCAGCTGACGCAGCAGCCAGTCAAGGAAACAGGCATGCTCGAAGTCGCGATCCTGACCGTGGAGGTTTTGCCCCAGGTGCCAGTCGGAGGTGTGAAACAGACGCAAGGCAGACTCCAGAAACAGACGATGGCCGCGGGAATATGAGCGGCGCAAAGATGCAGAGTTTACTGGGAAACGCAGGGGAGGGGCTGTTCAACTTTGTCGAATGGACTGGCGCGGCTCTTGTGGCGAGGGGATTTAGCGAAACGTCGCACCGCCCCGCTGGGTTGCGAAGCAGCCCCAACAGCAGCGACTCAATCTATCAGGCACTCCGAGTTGCCTGGCTTGGGAGTGCTGCGCACTCCAGCGGGGATAAATCCCCTCGCCACAAGAAGCCGGTGCTACACCCGTTATTTGGGGTAGAGCGGCGGCAAGCTTGAATCACTGGCGCCGTCCGGCCTTCCCTCAAGCGGCGGAATGGCGCGGATGGCCCGCCATAAGTCCTCGCCTTGCCAGTGCTGGCCGGTTTCGCTGTAGAGGGCGCCGTTCAAGCCGTCGAGGGCGTCGGACAGCGGTACGAAACGCGCGGCCATGTCGGCGAGGGTCTCCGGTTGCTGCCGGGCCCAGGCGTCCAATGCCTGGCGAGTGGCGTGCGGGTCGTTGGCCAGGCAGGCCCGCTTGAGGTCGTCCAGCAGGGTGCGCGGGCTGGGCCCGGCCTGGGTCGAGCGCAGCACCGCCGGTTGCCAGCGGGCACGCCACCACAGGCCGAAACCGAGCAGCGTCGTACAGGCGAGGATGAGCGTGCTCAACTGCCAATACCACAGCGCCTCGCTGTCAACCGTCGTCACGATCTGGGTCGTGCCCGCCGGGGTGTCGACCATCAGGCTCGGGTTGTTCGCCACTTGCAGGGTCCGCGCGGGCAGGCTGGTGCGGTCCAGGTGATCTTCCAGGGTGTTCCACCAGACCACTTCCACCGGCGGCAATTCGATGGTGCCGCTGCGGTTGGGCACCAGGGCTTCACGGTCTTCGCGGCTGCCCACCAGGCCGCGTTCGCTGCTGCGGCTGCTGAGTACCGGTTGGTCGGGGTAACGCCGCAGGCCGTTGATTTCGGTCGCTGGCAGCGGCGGCAACTGGGCGCTGGTCAAGCCTTCGGCTTCCAGGGTCAGGCTGCGGGTCAACGAGTCGCCGACCTGGCTGTGGGTCGGTTCCGGGCTCCAGCTTTCGCTCAACGAAAGGCTGCGGGCCGGAAGCCAGGGGAGATCGGCCGGGTAGCTGGCGGGCTTGGGCTTGACGGTCAGCATCAGTTGCGTGGAGCTCACGCGCATCAGTTGGCCGGGCTTGGCCCCTGGCGATGCGGTGCCCTGGGCCACCGGCTCGACCAGCGTGGCGCTGAAGGTCTGGGCCGGGATCGCCAGTTCGCCGCTGCGCTGCGGGTAGATGCCGTAACGCAGTTCGATCACGCCGTGGCGTACGTCGTTGATGACTTTTTCATAGGTGCGGGATTCGCCCAGTTGCTCGGTGCGAGCATCCGGGATATGCAGCGGTGTCAGGCTGCTGTCGTCGTACAGCGACACCGAATGGTAGATGCGCAAGGTCAGGATCGCCTGGGCCTGTACGTACACTTCGGTCTGGTCGAGGCTGGCCTCGATGAATACCGGTTCGAGGATGCCGGAGGCGTTGCGGGTTTCGCTCTCGATCACTTGCAATGTGATTGGCTGGCTGGTCACTTCGCCCAATTGCAGAGCGGGAATGACCACGGTGCCGCTCTGGCGCGGCAGCAGCGTCACGATCCAGCGCGTGGTGGCGCGATTCTCGCCGTCGAGGGTGGTCAATTGGTTGACCTGGCGAGTGCCCCGGACATCGAACAGCGCCTGCAGCGGGCTCAGGTCGGGTTTGCCGAACAGCGTGGCATCGTTGGATTCCAGCGTCAGCTCGACGGTCTCCCCGGAGTTCAACCGGCTGCGATCCACGCTGGCAGTCAACTGCGCGGCCTGGGACCCGGCAGTCCAGAGCAGCAAGGCGAGGAGGTAGGCGGTGAAGCGGGTCATGGGTGTTTTCCCTGGGCCTGATGGCTTTGCTGTTCATACCAGAATTTTCGCCGAAGCAGTTCGCCGGGGTTGTCCGGGATCTGGCGCAGCCATTGTTCCAGCGCCTGGCGTTGTTCTTCGTCGTTGCGTTGACCCGCGGCCGGGCGAAGCGGCGGGGTAGTGGTCTGCTCGTCGGGCAATTCGCTGCCCGGCACATCCTGGGCGCCGGACGGTGGAGCCTCGTTCGCCTGGGCGTCGTCCGGCGCGGCGGTCGCTTCGGAGGAAGGATGGCCCTGCTCGGACGATTGGCTCGGCCTGTCGGTCTGCTGCGGTTCCTCGGTGGGAGGCGGTTCCGGGTTCTCGGCAGGCTTGGGGGTGTCCGCTGGCGGAACCTGTTCTTGCAGCAAGCTTTCCACCAGCGCCTTGTTGGTTTGCGCAGGGCGCAGGTCCGGTTGCAATTCCAGGGCCTGCTCATAGGCGTCGATCGCGGCGTCCAGTTCGCCGCTGCGGGCCAGGGCGTTACCGCGATTGTAGTGGGCGCGGGCGTCGTTGCCTTCGGCAAAGCGCTGGGCGGCTTCGCTGTACCGGCCGGCTTCGTACAGGGCGACCCCTTGCCATTGGCTGTCCTGGAAATGCGCGGCGGCCTCGGCCGGGCGCTTTTGCTTGAGCAGGTGTTGGCCCTGTTGATCCGGGCGCAACCATAAATCCTCGAACTCGAAGGCGTGGCCCGTCTGCGGCAATACCAACAGCAACGGCAGGCAGAAAAGCCAACCGCGCCGCCCGGCACACGCTGCCAGCAACAACAGCGGCAACAGCAGCCAATAACCCTGGTCGGCCCAGGTGTCCAGGCGCAGTTTCTGGCCGTCGCTGCGCAAGTGTCGCGGTCCTTCCAGCAGGCCCAGGCCGCGCAGGTCCCGGTCATCCAGGCGTGCCGGACGGTAGCGGCCGTCCAGCTCATTGACGAAGGACTTGAGGCCCGGACTGTCCAGGCGCGGCACCAGGATCGCGCCCTTGGCATCCTTCAGATAACTGCCGTCATCCTGGGCCACTGGTGCGCCTTCCCGGGTACCGATGCCGAGCATCAGCAGGTTTGTGGCGGAGCCGTCCAGGACCTGGCGAATGCCCTGGCGTTCTTCTTCGTTCAGGGAAGAACCGATCAGCAGGATCCGTCCATGACCAAGCCCGGCCTGGTCCAGCAGGGCCATGGCCTTGACCACGGCCAGGTCGGCGCGGTGGCCGGCTTGGGGCATGATCGACGGTTTCAAGGCTTCGAGCAGGTTGGCGCTGGTGGCGAGGTCATCCGACAGCGGGACGAGGGCGTGCGCACTGCCTGAGTAAACGATGATCGCGGTCTGCGCGTCGCTGCGGCTATGCAGCACGTCCAGCACCTTGCGCCGCGCTTGCTCCAGGCGCGTGGGCGGGACGTCGGTGGCGAGCATCTCCGGGGTCAGTTCGAGGATGACCACCAGCGGATCGGCGGGTTTCTGGCTGGTCTCTTCGACACGCGTCCAGCTGGGGCCGAGCAAGGCCAGCACCATCAACAGCCAGCCTAGCCCGAGGGCAATCCACGGCAGTTTGCTTTCACGACCGCTGCCGCCGCTGAGCAGCACTGCGTGAAAGGCCGCAGGCAAGATCATCTGCCAGCGGCCCACGCGTTTCTGACGGTGCCACAACTGCCAGAGCAGCCAGCCCAGCAAGGGCAGCAACAGGATAAAACCGGGGCGCAGCCAGTGCGGCCAGAGCGCGATCATCGGCGCCTCCGCAGTCGCAGGCGCTTGAGCCGCTGGCGCCATTCGGACGGTTGTGACGGCTGGAACAAGGGCTGGGTGAACAGGCGTTGCAACGGGTTATCCGGCCAATGTTCCCGGGCCACCAGCAACAGGCTCAGCAGCAGCGCGGCAGCCAGCGGCCAATGATAAAGCGCTTGGGCCGGACGGGCCTGGGTCGGCTGTTGGGTCACCGGCTCGAGTCGGTCGAGGGTGGTCTTGATCGTGAGCAACTGTTCACCGTCCTGGGCACGGAAATACTGGCCGCCGGTGACTTGGGCGATTTCCCTGAGTGTTGCTTCGTCGAGATCCAGGCTCGGGTTGACGCCCAAAAAGCCCGCCGTGCCGCTTTGCTCAGGATCGGCGCCGACACCGATAGTGTAGATTTTCACGCTTTCATCGGCGGCCAGCCGGGCGGCGGTCAGCGGATCGATTTCGCCGCCGTTGTTGGCACCGTCGGTGACCAGGATCAGCACGCGGCTCTGGGCCGGACGCTGGCGCAGGCGTTTGAGCGCCAGGCCAATGGCATCGCCGATGGCGGTGTTCTTGCCGGCGATGCCGACGCGCGCTTCGTCGAGCCAGCGCCGCACCGTATGGCGGTCAAAGGTCAGCGGTGCCTGCAAATACGCCTGGCTGCCAAACAGAATCAGGCCGACCCGGTCGCCTTCACGGCTTTCCAGAAAGTCCCCGAGCATGCGCTGGACCAGCCCCAGGCGGCTGATGTCTTCTTCCTTCCACTGCATGTCCGGAAAGTCCATGGACCCGGACACGTCCACGGCCACCAGCAAGTCGCGGCCGCTTGCGGCAATCGGCAACGGCTCGCCCAGCCACTGCGGACGGGCGGCGGCGATCAACAGCAGCAGCCAGAGCAGAATGAAGGGGGCCTGTTGGCGCCAGGTGGGCAGATTAGCCCGGGCGCGACGCCCCACCAGTCCTTCGAGGTCCTCCAGGAAACTGACCTTGAGTGCCGGCTCGCCGCTGTCCGCCGCCGGCAATACCAGGCGCATTAGCCAGGGCAACGGCAGCAGGACAAAGATCCACGGCCAGGCGAATTCAAACATGCTTGCGAATCCAGATTTCGACGGCTTGGGTCAGGCCGGCGATGGCTTTGTCATCGAGCTTGCATTCGGGCTTGTAGGCGCCTTCCACCAGGATCATCCAGCGAGTCAGGCCGGCGGCCGGGCAGCGGTTGTCGAGGAAGGCCAGCCACTTGCGTCCATTGAGGGTGTGGCTCTGGCTGTAGGGATAATGGTTGCGGCACAAGCGCTTGAGCAGACCATTGAGTTGCTGCAGCCAGGCCCCTGCCGGTGCGCCGTCGTAGGGCTTGGGCAACAACGCCAGTTCTGCCAGCGCCGCCAGGCGGATCGGGTCCAGTGGCTGTTCGGCGCGGGCGGTGTTGCGCTTGACCGGAATGAACCGGCGCAATTGCCACGCACCCACGCCCAGCAGCGGCAGCAACACCAGCAATAGCCACCAGCCCGGCGCGGGCGGCCAGAATCCGATGGGCGGTGGGGCCATGAGCGGTTGCAATTGGTCGAGGCTGCTCATCGGGCTTTCCCCGGCCGCTTGGGGTTCAGGTATTCGCGCAACTGTTCAACCATGTCGCCTTGGGTGCTCAAGGGCAGCATCAGGATCCGCAGCTTCTGGGCCAGCATTTCCCAGCGCTCCAGCCGTGCCTCGGCCTGGGCGCGGTAGGCCTGGCGCAATTCGACGTTCAAGGTGTCGAGCTCCAGTTGCTCGCCGCGCTGGGCAAAACGCAGCAGTCCGGCGGCGGGCAGGGCGTGGTCCAACGGGTCGGAGAGTGGCAATAGCAGCAGGTCGCAATGGCGCGACAGCAAACTCAGTTGCTGTTCCGCGCTGTCGGACAAGGCGCGCTCGTCGCAAATCACGATCGCCAGGCTGCCAGGACGCAGCACCTCCCGGGCGCGGCGCAAGGCCACGCCGAACGAATCGCGGTCCGACTCGCCGTCGGTTTGCAGCGATTGATTGACGCGCACCAGGCGGTTGAGCAATTGCAGCAGGCTTTGTTTGCTGCGCCGTGGCTTGACTTCGTAGTGAGTGTTATTGCCGAACACCAACCCGCCAACCCGGTCGTTATGCCCCAGCGCGGCCCAGCCGATCAGGCTGGCGGCCTGGGCGGCGAGCACCGACTTGAAGATCAGCCCGGAACCGAAGAACAGGCGATGGCTCTGTTCGATCATGATGAAGATCGGCCGTTCGCGCTCTTCGTGGAACAGCTTGGTATGGGGCTCCTGGGTCCGTGCGGTGACGCGCCAATCGATGGTGCGCACATCATCGCCGGCCTGGTAGATCCGCACCTGGTCGAAATCCACTCCGCGCCCGCGCAGCTTGGAGTGGTGCAGGCCGATCAACGGGCTGCGCTGGCCGGGCGTGGAAAACAACTGCACTTCACGCACTCGATGGCGCATCTCGATCAGCTCCGAAAGGCTGACGCGGATGCCCGGGACGGGCGCCAGTGGGTTATTCATGATGAATACTCAAGCGACGGCGACGACGTCGAGAATCCGCTGCACCACACGGTCCTGGTCAATGCCGGCGGCTTCGGCTTCGAACGACAGGATGATGCGATGGCGCAGCACGTCGAACAGCACGGCCTGGATGTCTTCCGGGCTGACGAAATCGCGCCCGGCCAGCCAGGCGTGGGCGCGGGCGCAACGATCCAGAGCAATCGAGCCCCGTGGGCTGGCGCCGTAGGCAATCCATTCGGCCATTTCCGGGTCGAACTTGGCCGGGTTGCGGGTCGCCATGATCAGTTGCACCAGGTACTCCTCCACGGCGTCGGCCATGTACAACCCGAGGATTTCCTTGCGCGCGGCAAAAATCGCCTGCTGGCTGACGCGACGCTCGGGCTTGGTTTCCCCATTCAATGCTTCGCCCCGGGCCTGCTGCAGGATCCGGCGCTCCACCGCGGCGTCCGGGAAGCCAATCTTGACGTGCATCAGGAACCGGTCGAGCTGGGCTTCGGGCAATGGATACGTGCCTTCCTGCTCGATCGGGTTCTGCGTGGCCATCACCAGGAACAGCGGCGACAGCTCATAGGTGCTGCGCCCAACACTGACCTGCCGCTCGGCCATGGCTTCGAGCAAGGCCGACTGGACCTTGGCCGGGGCCCGGTTGATTTCGTCCGCCAGCACCAGGTTGTGGAAGATCGGCCCCTGCTGGAACACGAAACTGCCGGTTTCCGGACGATAGATTTCGGTGCCGGTGATGTCGGCCGGCAACAGGTCGGGCGTGAACTGAATACGATGGAACTGCGCTTCGATGCCCTCGGCCAACTCCTTGATCGCCTTGGTCTTGGCCAATCCCGGCGCACCTTCCACCAGCATGTGCCCATCAGCGAGCAGGGCGATGAGCAGGCGCTCGATGAGTTTTTCCTGGCCGAGAATCTGCGTAGAAAGAAAGGTTCGCAGCGCCAGCAGCGCTTCACGATGTTCCATCGATGACTGTTCCTGGAAAGGGTGGCCCAGGCGTTCGGATAACGCCGGGGCTGGGGGCGTTACTTTAATGCATGGCGGGGGTGGCGACTAACGGGATTTTGATGAGGCGTGCGGATTTGTGATCGGTTTGGACCTGTTGTGGGAGCCTGCTCGCGATTACCGTAGTAGATTCGGCACTTCATATTTTCGCTAGTTTTGCATCCGAATCTCATCCACCAGCAGCTTGATCGCTGGCCTGTCGATAAGATCCCGCCACGGACCATCCTCCACGATTGCCCCGTCATGCATCACAATGACGCGGTCAAACCGATAAAGGTGATCAATGTCATGGGTGATGCATATCAACCCCTGTCCGGCAAAAACGTCGAATAACAGGTCCCAAAGAGGCGTGGTCAGCCTAGGTTCGATGGATGCGCTTGGCTCGTCGAACATATTGAATTTTCCGGGTTTGTTGATAAGGCGTAGCAGTGACAGGCGTTTGGCTTCGCCTCCGGAGACATTCGATGCATTTTCGCTGACCTGCCGTGTTGTCACGATCTCTTCCAGTTCCAATTGCCGTATGGCTCTAGACAAAATCGGCGATGCGCTGCCTCCAAATAGAACCGATTGTTCAAAAGAGCCTTCTAGAAACCGCGGTTGTTGGGGGCAGTATCTCAAGGCGTCCAAGTGGGCTTGGCCTGTCAAAAGTGAGACCGGTACCGAGTCGATACTCAGTTGGTCTCGCTTTGATGCATCAAGCCCGGCGAGGGCTTCCAGAAAAGTGGTTTTGCCTGCGCCGCTAGGGCCCGTAACGGCCACTGATTGCCCTTGAGCAAATGTCAGGGAGTTCTTGATCGACAGGCGAAGCGTTCCCGTTCCTGGCACTTCGCAGGGTCCGAGTTCCAGAACTGAGGACCGCTGGAAATCAACCCAGGCCAGCCGATTGCTGCGATCGAAGTCCGGAAGCGATAACAGACCCTGAAATTGACGCTGGTCTGCAAGGAATTGATCAAGAACCCGATACCCTTCAGTCAAGGTTGAAATACTGAGCAGATAACTCCCCGCGATTGAAAAAATGGCAACCAGCTGTCCGACGCTGATACTGGGTTGACCCGAAAGTTGATCCACGACGCCCCAATAGAGCAATCCCCCAGTGGAAAGGCTTACGAACAGTATCTTGGCGGTGCTCAGCAGGCCGCCAGAGGATGCGGTAGTCACTGCAGCGTTGGCATAACGTCCGAACGCCGCGTTCAACGGGTGCAGGGCAGTAGGTATCGCATTTTCCAGTTTTATGTTTTTCCCCGCGTTGAGGGTGTTGTAGAGGTGTGCACTTAACTCATCCTCCTGTTCATTGACTGCATCGATGTGCTTTCTTCGCCATTTGATAATTCGATGGGTGGCAGCCAGATAGATAACTCCGGACGCCGTCATGCTCAAAAAAATTTCACCGCCCCCTATGTAAATAAAAGCGCCCCCAACAATTATGAACTCCAGGAGTACGGGGAGCGCAATGGTTGCGATGAAAGAGAGTAGTTGTTCATGCGCAGTAATTCCGCGCTCGACCGATTTGATGAAGTGGCCGATTCTCCAAGAGTTGAATAACGAAAACTCTTTGCCCATGAGTTCGGTGATCCACTCAATGGAAGTGTTCATGATAATGCTCTGTACCAGCTTGGACAGCGCATGGAGCTGCAGAGGAGTGATGATGGCATGAATACATCCCGCGACGATCAGGCCTGTCGTCAGTGAAAGTAGAGTGCTGGATACTGGATTTTCGTTATCTTGCAGGGTGTCGATGATGGTGCCGAGTAACAGTGGAGGGGCTAGTGTGATGAGCTTGAGTGCGATGATTGTGATTGTGGTTATCGCTAGAAGTTTGGCGTGGTTTTTATAGGCAGTTTTTATCATCGCTCGGATGCTGTGCATGTACCCGCTCCTGGTTGCTTTGTGTTCGATAATTCAACCGCGTAACACGTGTTGCGGCACCACCAGGCGACCGTTTCTAATATTGAAGCGCTCAAACTGTGAATTGGGCGTCACGACGCGAGCGCTCAACTTGCGTTTGTTCGCAAGTGATTAATTAATAGCATTGGGGTGAGGTGAAGGCTATTGCACGACTTCCGAGACTGACGTAGGTTCGTTCCTGCCGTTGAGTAGGAGGGGGATGTAGGAAGGTGGCTGCTTTGTTGAAAGTTTGGTTTCTCTCTACTGTTTTCGCCGTTTGGGATGTTTATATTATTTTAAGCAAGGATCAAAAGGGATCTGGCAGCGGTGTTCCAAGGCGGGTGTGCCCGGAAAGGTTGCGTTGCGTGCACAGCTAAATGAGCACGGTTGCCATCGCGACCTTGCTCGCGATGGCATATTCGAAGGTGGGGATATGTCAGCCCTTCCACGCCCCCGCATTCACCAGGTTCATCGGCCGCTCACCCACCAACGCCGCCAGCAGATTGTCCACCGCACAACGCGCCATCGCTTCCCGGGTCTCGTGGGTCGCCGAGCCCATGTGCGGCGTTGCCACTACGTTGTCCATTTGCAACAACGGCGAATCCGGATTCAGCGGCTCGCGCTCGAAAACGTCCAGCCCGGCGCCACGGATCTGCCCGTTGCGAAGGGCGTCGATCATTGCCGTTTCGTCGACGACTTTGCCCCGGGAGATATTGATGAAGATGCTCTCAGGGCGCATCTGCGCGAATGCCCGTGCATCGATCAGGCCTTCGGTCTCAGCGGTCAAGGGCAAGGTCAGGCAAATGAAATCCGCTTGTTGCAGCAGCGTGTCGAGGTCGCAGTAACGCGCGTTGAAGCGTTGTTCAACAGCGGGTTTCGGCGAGTGGCTGTGGTAGAGCACCGGCATGCCGAAGCCGAAGTGCCCGCGCTGGGCCAAGGCTTCGCCGATGCGGCCCATGCCGACGATGCCCAGGGTCTTGCCATGGACGTCGCTGCCGAAATGTCGTGGGCCGATGCTCTGTTGCCAACCGCCTGCGCGGACCAGGTTGGCCAGTTCCACCACGCGCCGAGCGGTTGCGAGGATCAAGGCGAACCCGGTGTCGGCGGTGGTTTCGGTCAGCACGTCCGGCGTGTTGGTGAGCAGTATCCGGCGCTCGGTCAGGTAATCGATATCGTAATTGTCGACGCCCACCGAAACGCTGGCGATGGCCTCAAGATTCGGCGCCAGGTCCAGCAGCGCCGCATCGAGCTTGAGGCTTGCGCCCAATAAGGCATGGGCGCTGGGCAGGGCGTCGCGCAATTGCGCCAGGCCCTGGGCGTCGAGGTGTTCGATGAGGGTGACCTGGGCCTGGGCTTGCAGGCGGTCCATCAGTTGCGCTGACAGTTTCTTGTACAACACCACGTGCTTTTTCATGGGGATTTCCGATTCGTTAACGGGCAGGCGCCGGCTGGGGCGGCACGGTTTTGGACGCGACCCGGTCGCTGGCGCCGGGCTTGAGGGCGAGGGTCAGTACCACCGATAGCAGCAAGGCGCCGCTCATCAACAGGAAGGACATGCCGGTGGAGCCGGTGGAGCCGTTGAGGTAACCCACCAGGTACGAGCCCCCGAACGAACCCAGCGCGCCCATGCTGTTGATCAGCGCCATGGCGCCGCCAGCGACGTTGGCCGGGAGGATCTCCGGAACGATGGCGAAAAACGGCCCGTAGGGCGCATACATGCAGGCCCCGGCAATCACCAGCAAGGCGTAGGACCACCAGAAATGCTCAGCCCCGAGCAGGTAGGAGGCGTAGAACGCGATGGAGGCGACCAGCAGCGGCGGCCAGACGAAACGCTTGCGTTTCTGCACCTTGTCCGACGCCCAGGACACGATCAGCATGGCGACCACCGCCGCCAGATAAGGCAGCGACGACAGCCACCCGGCCTCGACCATGCTCATCTTCAGGCCGGCCTTGAGGATCGACGGCAACCACAGCACAAACCCGTAGACGCCGATGCTCCAGCAAAAAAACTGCAGCGCCAGGATGATCACCTTGGGTGAGCGGAAGGCCTCGGCATAGTTCTTCACGGCCTTGATGCCCACCTGCTCGGCGGCCAGGGCGCTTTCCAAGTCTTGTTTTTCCTGGGCGCTGAGCCACTTGGCCTGGGCCGGGCGATCATCGGCCAGGCGCCACCAGACGAAGGCCCAGAGCACCGCCGGCAGGCCTTCGATGATGAACATCCAGCGCCAGTCGAATTGCTGCACCAGATAGCCCGAGACCACCGACATCCACAGCATGGTCACCGGGTTGCCGAGGATCAGGAAGGTGTTGGCGCGCGAGCGTTCGGCTCGGGTGAACCAATGGCACAAGTAGACCAGCATCGCCGGCATCACGGCGGCTTCCACCACGCCGAGCATGAAGCGGATCACGATCAGCCAGTAGGCATTGGAGACCACGCCGGTGAGGGTTGCCAGCGAGCCCCAGAGGATCAGGCTGACGAAAATCAGTTTCTTCACGCTGTGCTTCTGCGCGTAGATCGCCCCAGGCACCTGGAAGAAAAAGTAGCCGAGGAAAAACAGCGCTCCGAGCAGCGAGGACAGCCCCGGCGTGATCATCAAGTCTTCAGCCATGCCCGAGGCGGCGGCAAAGCCATAGTTGGCCCGGTCGAGGTAGGCCAGGCTGTAGGTGATGAAGACGATGGGCATGATGTACCACCAGCGGCGGGCGGCGAGGTTGAGCGTTTGCATGTCGTTGACTCCTGAGCTTGTTGTTTTTGTTCAGCAGGTGCGTTTTGCAGTGGTTTCATTCGCGAGCAGGCTCGCTCCTACAGGTCTGGCGTCAGCCCGTGTGGGAGCGAGCCTGCTCGCGAATAGCGGTTTCAAATTCAGTCGACAGTTCATCGCGCGTCGGCAGTCCTTCCATGTCCCCGCGGCTCTGCACCGCGCGGCTACCGATCCAGTTCGCGCGGCGGACCGCCTCAGTGATGTCGCGGCCTTCGAGCAGTGCGCTGATCAGGCCGACGGCGAAGCCATCCCCGGCGCCGACCGTGTCCACCACACGGGTCACCGGCACGCCGGCAATGAACCCCTGGTCGAGCGCGGTGCGGTAATACGCGCCGTCCGGGCCGAGCTTGATCACCACGGCTTCGGCACCGTGGTCCAGGTAGAACGCGGCGATGTCGGCCGGGTCGTCAAAACCGGTCAGCAACCGACCTTCACCGAGGCCCGGCAAGACCCAGTGGGCGAGGGCGGCGTGGCGATTGATCTCGCGGATCATCGTCGCTTCGTTCGACCACAAGCTCGGGCGCAGGTTGGGGTCGAACGACAGACTGCGGCCGGCCTTGCGCATGCGGGTCATCAATTCGAAGGACATCTCACGGGCCGTAGAGGAAAGCGCGGGCACGATGCCGGTGGCATGCAGATGACGGGCGGCGAGCAAGGGCGGTGCGATGGAATCGACGGACAAGTGGCTGGCGGCTGAGCCCCGTCGGAAATATTCGACTTGCGGGTCGCTGCCATCATCGGTGCGGGACTTGAGTTGGAAGCCGGTGGGGTGCGCCGGATCGATAGCCACGTGGCGACAATCCAGGCCTTCCTGTTCCAATGTCCGCACCACGAAGCGTCCCAGGGAGTCGGCGCCGACCCGGCTGAGCCAGGCCACTTGGAAGCCCAGCCGCGACAAGCCGATGGCCACGTTGCTGTCGGCCCCGGCGATGCGTTTGTGAAACTGGTTGACGGCGGCCAGGTCGCCGGTTTCGTCGGCGACCAGCATGGCCATGGTTTCACCGAACGACAGCACATCGAATTCAGACATGGGCAGTCTCCCGGCGCGATTGCCCGAGGCGGGACAGGATGGCGACATGTTCGGCGGTCAGTTGCAGCAGGTCGTCGCCCTGCAAAGGGTATTCGGCGGCGCGCATCACGCCGACCGGCATGTGCTTGAGCAATTGTTCCCACAGGTGCAGGTCGGCCTGGCCTGGCGGTACGGCAACGAGTTTGCCATCGGGACGCCGGGCGACCGCCTTGCAGTGCACGTACGCGACATGTCGCCCGAGTTGCCGGGCCGCCACCGTGGCTGATTGGTCCTGCCATTGCCAGTTGCCGATGTCGAAGGTCATGGCGATGGGCAGCGCGAGTGCTTCGACCGCAGCGAAGAAGCGTTGCAGGGGTTCGAGGCGGCCGCCCTGCAAGGTCTGATCGTTTTCCACCAGCAGTTGCACCGCGCTTGTCGCAAGAATGTCCGCCAAGGCCGACAGGTCGTGGGAGTCGGTGAAATGGCCGAGGGAAACCTTCAGCCACGCCGAGCCGAACGCTTCGCAAGATTGTAAGGCCGTCGCCAGGGCGGGATTTGGCCTGGGCTGGCCAGGGAGCCAGAGTTCCAGCGGAGAGGAGTAGACACTTCCCAATCCCTGGGCTCGCGCGCCAGCGGCCAGTTCGACGGGTTGTTCGGTGGTCAGCAACTCTTCGCGCCATTCGATGCGCGACGCGCCGGCGGCGGCCAGCAGGTCGATGAAGCTGCCTTGGCCGCGCTGGCGTACCAGGTCGGCGCCGTAGCTGGAGAGGCTGATGGAAACGGCGGGTTTGTTCATTGTTGTTGTACCTCTGAAACCGGTTTCAGTTTTGATCAAAAAAATTTAGAGGGTGTGCTTGGTGGCCTCATCGCGAGCAAGCTCGCTCCCACACTGGGGCTATGTCGCAATGAAGATCCTTTGTGGGAGCGAGCCTGCTCGCGAAGAGGCCAGCCCAATCACCGCAAAACTCCAAGCGTCGACCCACGCTCAATCAGCCGCGCGGCAAAATCCAGGGTCTGCACCGGCCCGTTGTCCCCCCGCAAACGCTTGAGCAGGCATTCGAAAGCGCTGGCGCCGATCTCCGCGGTGGGTTGGGCCAGGGCCGTGATGCCGCTGCCCACCAGTGGGTACCAGTCCAGGTCGTCGAGGGCGATCAGGCCGATGTCGTTGAACAAATGGCAACCGAGTTCGCGCAATAACTGAGTGGCCGCCAGCGCGGCGATGCCGTTGGCGCAGAACAACGCCTTGGGGCCACGGTCCGGCTCGGCGAGAAAGGCCTTGATGCGTGGGAGCAATTGATCGCAGGTTTCCACCACGGCGCCGGCCAGGGCAGGGCGTCGTTCGATGCTGGCCTTGAAACTCTCGACCCGCTCGATGCGTGAACTGGTGCCATCGAACGGTTCGGTCACCAGCAGCAAATCGCGATAGCCACGCTGTTCGAGGTGATCGAGGGCCATTTCGACAGCGGCCGGGTTGTCCAGCCCGACCAGATCGGTTTCGAGCCGATCGACCTTGCGATCCACCAGCACCATGGGCATCTCGCTGCGCAATTCGAACAGTTCATCGCGGTGATGGCCCAGCGTATTCACGATCAGCCCTTCGATGTTGTAGGCGCGCAGGAGGGCCAAGTGCTGGCGTTCCTGTTCGTCGTCGCGGTCGGTGTTGCAGACCACCAGGCTATAGCCGTGACGACGGCAGGCGGTTTCCACGCCATGCATCACGGCAATCGAATAAGGGTTGCGGATATCGGCCACGAGCATGCCGATCAGGCGGGTGCGCCCGCGCTTGAGGCCACGGGCCATCTGGTTTGGCCGATAGCCCAGCTCGCTGATGGCTTGCTCGATCCGTCGCGCAATGGCTTCGGAGAGCAGGGCGCGGTCTTCGCCAATGAAACGCGAGACGCTGGCCTTGGAGACCCCGGCGCGTTCGGCGACATCGAGCATGGTCACGCGGCTGCGCTGGGCGGCGGAGAAAGAATTCACGGATCGAGACCTGTTTTTTGGATTTATCGAGGTTCTGAAACCGGTTTCAGGAAACACCAGAACTCAATTGGTCGTCAAGGGCGATGCATCAGGAGGACGACCGACGGTGGTTCGCTTCACTCCGACAGTGGTGACGATCCAGGCAGCCCTTCAGCAGAACCGGGGCCAGCCAGGCGATTTGCAGCGCGCCAGGCCGTGTGGTTAGCTGCCTGCCTTTCCCAGCCCTTGACGACCGAACCCACCATGACCTTCTCCCAGCCTCGTTTGAGATTGCTGTCGATACTGAGTGTGACCTTGTTGGTGGTGGGCTTTGCGTCCTACGCCCTGTTTCGCCACAGCGGCGCGCCGGCCGATGAAGGTTTTGCCGCCGAGCAACTGAACGAAGGGGGCATGGAAGACATCGGCATGCTGGCATTGCCCGAGGTGGAGAAACGCCTCAATTACTTGATTCAAGACACGGGTGAAACCCTCAGATCCCTGGAAGTGCTCAATGACGTGCAATTGAGCCTGACTGTCGAGACGGCCGAGCCTGCCGGTGAGCAGCCGTTGCAATACGAGTCGCTGTTTGTTCCGTTCACCAGCGCGCAGTTGAAGGCTGAATTGGCGTCGATCCAAGGCCTGCGTTTTGCCCAGAGGCTATTTGCCGATGGTTCTGAGGTGCGGCTCGATACCAGCACGCTTGATCCGCTCTGGAAGCGCGCCGCCATGCCGGATGAGCCGACGGCCGAGCAGTACCTGCCGCAGCGCTTGGTTTTTCGCGATGGCAGCGAAAGCAGCTTCGCCGAGCTCAAGGCACCGCCCAAGGTCGAGTCCGACGACATGATCGCGTCCCATGACGCCTTCGCACTTGCGGTGAACAAACCGCTGGCGAGTGTCGGCCTGACGGTTGCTTACCGCAGCTATCCGGCGTTCAAGAAAGTGGTGCTGGATAAAGATCACCCGAAAGTGACATTGGACGACGGCCAGTCCTTCCAGCTCATGGCCCTGGGTGATGGCAGCGCCTCCGTGCGCTTGAGTACGCCGAAATTGTCGACCTTCGTGGTACAGGGGCTGGACGATGAAGGCAGGGCGCTCTACAGCAACGGCAACAGCTCCCGGGCGTTCCCCTCGGAAGGCGATATCGCGGCGTTGCAGGACTATTACAAAGCGCTGCTGCGGACCAAGGACGGTCTCGATCAGCTCAAGACCGCCCAGGCAGTGCAGCAGCAATTGGAGCGCTTGACCGAGGCGTTGGCCGCAAAGGCGGGGCCGTTGAAACACACGGAGGTCGACTACCAATTCGAGGCCACCCCGCAACGCATCGTCATCCATGTGCTCGATCCGATGGAAGACAACACCGTTGAGTTCACCCAAGTCGACAACGTCCTTGCGCAACAAGCGCGCTACATCGCCCTGGACCGCAAGGCCGAGCGCTACGGTTTCATCGACCAGGCCGGCCAGTGGCTGATCAAGCCGCGTTGGGTGCAAGTGCAAGATAGCCAGGTGGCCGATACCTACACGTTGTTTTTTCCGGAGGAGTCCAGCGACCCTGAGTCGCAGTGGCAAGGGTTGCGCAGCCAGCTCGCCTATTTCCCCGCCGGTAGCAATAAGCTCGTCGACCTGCCGTTCGAACACATCACCGAGGTGTTGAGTAACGACCTGGTGTTGGTGGAGCGTGAAACCAACGGCCCTTATGGGCTCTACGATGCCAGGCGTCATCGTTTCGTCTTGCCGATGAAATTCGTCAACCCCACCGTGACGGACAACCTGTTCATCGCCCGTCTCGGCAAGCGAACCGATGTCACGGAAGGCCTGTACGGCGCGTATACCCTGAACGGCAAAGAAATCCTCCCGACGCAATTCTCCGGCATCGAGCACAGCGAAGGCCTGCTCTACGCCACCTCCGCCGATCGCAGCCGACAGGACGTCTTCGACCTGCAAGGTAAACGCATCAACCTTCAAGGTGACAACGTGATCGGTCGGTTTGTGGGGCCGCAACCGGCGCTGGTCCAGGACACTAAAAGTCGGAAATTCGCTTTTATCGATCGCCAGGGCGCGCGGCTACCGATCAAGTTGCCCTATGACGAAGTGACGCCGTTTTCCAACGGCATGGCAGTGGTCGGGCGCGATGAAAGCTACGGTGCCATCGACCTGGCGGGCCGGTTGCGAGTGCCACTGGATTACCAGCAGATCAATGCGTTCCAGACCCGTTATGCCGCGGCGATCCGAGCGGGAGGGGGTTCCTCGCTGATCTTGATCAGTCAGGACAACAAGGTGATCAAGGCGCTGGGGTCCTACACCAGCATGAAGGTGCCGGATAACGGCAATGAGGCCCGTTATTACGTGAGGGATCAGAATAAGGATGACGAGTATCTGGTCTATGACGCCGATGGCAATCTGGTGCAGAACGACTGATAACGGGTGATGCGTGGCCCGCTGGCCTGTGGAAACTATGTAGGAGCTCCTACGGTCGAGCGGGAGCAAGCTCCCTCGCCACACGGGAGCGGTCGCCTTGGGCGTCAAAGCTGGCTGATGTAGGTGCCCGTGCCCTTGAGGATGTTCTGCAAGGTCAGTTCCACTTCTGCCAGGTCAGCCGCATCGGTGTCGTGGATGATTTCCAACACATCATCGCCATTGAGCGCATCGGCATCCGCCGCGGCGATTTCGATTTTCAGCAGGGTCGGGCTGAGCGTGACCTTGACACCTTCCAGCGTCGAAGGCTCGCCGTCGAGGGCGATTTCCAGTTCGTCTTCGTCCGGGTAGCGGGTCATCAGGAACATTTCGCCCTGGGCGCTGTGGCAGCAGAGCATGGCCATGTTGTCTTCTTCGTCATCGCACGGGTTGGCGATCAGCAGGGCGGTGGTCATTTTCATGGGGTGGCTCCTGGCTCCGATGAGCCTTGCACGGGCAAAAACGCGATTCTGCCAGCCCCGACGATTTTCTGCTGGATTACCACCACAGGGTGCCGTTTGGCCGTGGGACTGCTAGGGTTGTTCGATGCATGGCGACCAGGGAGCTAGCCGATGACCGAATATGTCGCAGCGCTGCAAGCAGGCAGGTTGTCGCACTCGTTAAGCTGCGCAACGGATGTGCACCTGCAAAGGGCATCGCGGAGTGTTTTTTGCAGGTGGTCATTACTTTGAAATTACCTGCAAAAAGGATGTGACCTGCGGGTCTCGTCCAGCTTCACCCACCTGTCATCCTGTTTCCTCTGCCCGAGAATCAGGAACGGGATGGCCGACGGCCCCGAAAGGGGTTGCACGCGACGCTACCATCAATAACAAGCCCAAGCGGAGTACCACAGATGGCGTTCTTCACCGCAGCCAGCAAAGCCGACTTCCAGCATCAACTGCAAGCGGCACTGGCGCAGCACATCAGTGAACAGGCACTGCCACAAGTGGCGCTGTTCGCTGAACAATTCTTCGGCATCATTTCCCTCGATGAACTCACCCAGCGCCGGTTGTCCGACCTCGCCGGCTGCACCCTGTCCGCCTGGCGCCTGCTTGAGCGCTTTGACCACGCGCAACCGCAGGTGCGTGTCTACAACCCCGATTACGAGCGCCACGGCTGGCAGTCGACCCACACCGCCGTCGAAGTGCTGCACCACGACCTGCCGTTCCTGGTGGATTCGGTCCGCACCGAGCTGAACCGTCGCGGCTACAGCATCCATACCCTGCAAACCACCGTCCTGAGCGTGCGTCGCGGCAGCAAGGGCGAGTTGCTGGAAATCCTGCCCAAAGGCACCCAGGGCGACGACGTGCAGCAAGAGTCGTTGATGTACTTGGAAATCGACCGTTGCGCCAACGCCGCCGAACTCAATGTCCTGAGCAAGGAACTTGAGCAAGTGCTGGGCGAAGTGCGCGTGGCCGTGGCCGATTTCGAACCGATGAAAGCCAAGGTCCAGGAAATCCTCGCGAGCCTGGACAACAGCGCCTACGCCACTGACGCTGACGAAAAAGCCGAAATCAAGAGTTTCCTGGAATGGCTGGTGGGTAACCACTTCACCTTCCTCGGCTACGAAGAATTCGTGGTTCGCGATGAAGCCGATGGCGGCCACATCGAATACGACCCCGAATCGTTCCTCGGCCTGACCAAACTGCTGCGCGCCGGCCTGACCGCCGAAGACCTGCGCATCGAAGACTACGCCGTCAATTACCTGCGCGAACCGACCGTGTTGTCGTTCGCCAAGGCCGCGCACCCGAGCCGCGTGCACCGTCCGGCCTACCCGGACTACGTGTCGATCCGTGAAATCGACGCCGACGGCAAGGTCATCAAGGAATGCCGCTTCATGGGCCTTTACACCTCCTCGGTGTATGGCGAGAGCGTGCGGGTCATCCCATACATCCGTCGCAAGGTTGCGGAAATCGAGCGTCGTTCGGGCTTCCAGGCCAAGGCGCACCTGGGCAAGGAACTGGCCCAGGTGGTCGAAGTCCTGCCTCGCGACGACTTGTTCCAGACCCCGGTGGACGAGTTGTTCAGCACCGTCATGTCGATCGTGCAAATCCAGGAACGCAACAAGATCCGCGTATTCCTGCGCAAGGACCCGTACGGCCGTTTCTGCTACTGCCTGGCCTACGTGCCGCGTGATATCTATTCCACCGAAGTACGCCAGAAGATTCAGCAGGTGCTGATGGAGCGCCTGAAGGCTTCGGATTGCGAGTTCTGGACCTTCTTCTCCGAGTCCGTACTGGCTCGCGTGCAGTTGATCCTGCGGGTGGACCCGAAGAACCGCATCGACATCGACCCGCTGCTGCTGGAAAAAGAAGTCGTGCAGGCCTGCCGCAGCTGGAAGGACGACTACGCCAGCCTGGTCATCGAGAGTTTCGGCGAAGCCCAGGGCACCAACGTGCTGTCGGACTTCCCGAAAGGCTTCCCGGCCGGCTACCGCGAGCGTTTTGCCGCGCACTCCGCCGTGGTCGACATGCAACACCTGCTGAGCCTGAACGAAACCAACCCGCTGGTGATGAGCTTCTACCAGCCGTTGGGCCAGGTCTCCGGCCAGCGTGAGCTGCACTGCAAGCTGTATCATGCCGACACGCCGCTGGCGCTGTCCGACGTGCTGCCGATCCTCGAAAACCTCGGCCTGCGCGTGCTGGGCGAGTTCCCGTATCGCCTGCGCCACACCAATGGCCGCGAGTTCTGGATTCATGACTTCGCGTTCACCGCCGCCGAAGGCCTGGACCTCGACATCCAGCAGCTCAACGACACCTTGCAGGACGCCTTCGTCCACATCGTGCGTGGCGATGCCGAGAACGATGCGTTCAACCGTCTGGTGCTGACCGCCGGCCTGCCGTGGCGCGACGTGGCACTGCTGCGTGCCTACGCCCGTTACCTGAAGCAGATCCGCCTGGGCTTCGACCTCGGCTACATCGCCAGCACCCTGAACAACCACACCGACATCGCTCGCGAGTTGACCCGGTTGTTCAAGACCCGCTTCTACCTGGCGCGCAAGCTGACCGGCGACGATCTGGAAGACAAGCAACTGCGTCTGGAACAGGCGATCCTCTCGGCCCTGGACGACGTCCAAGTGCTCAACGAAGACCGCATCCTGCGTCGCTACCTGGACCTGATCAAGGCGACCCTGCGGACCAACTTCTACCAGACCGACGCCAACGGCCAGAACAAGTCGTACTTCAGCTTCAAGTTCAACCCGCACCTGATTCCGGAACTGCCGAAGCCGGTGCCGAAGTTCGAGATCTTCGTCTACTCGCCACGCGTCGAAGGCGTGCACCTGCGCTTCGGCAACGTTGCCCGTGGCGGCCTGCGCTGGTCCGACCGTGAAGAAGACTACCGCACCGAAGTGCTGGGCCTGGTAAAAGCCCAGCAAGTGAAGAACTCGGTGATCGTGCCAGTGGGCGCCAAGGGCGGTTTCCTGCCGCGTCGCCTGCCGTTGGGCGGCAGCCGGGACGAGATCGCGGCCGAGGGCATCGCCTGCTACCGCATCTTCATTTCGGGCCTGTTGGACATCACCGACAACCTGAAGGACGGCGCGCTGGTACCGCCGGCCAACGTCGTGCGCCATGACGACGATGACCCGTACCTGGTCGTTGCGGCGGACAAGGGCACTGCGACCTTCTCCGACATCGCCAACGGCATCGCCATCGATTACGGCTTCTGGCTGGGCGATGCGTTTGCGTCCGGTGGTTCGGCGGGTTACGACCACAAGAAAATGGGCATCACCGCCAAGGGCGCGTGGGTTGGCGTGCAGCGTCACTTCCGCGAGCGCGGCATCAACGTCCAGGAAGACAGCATCACCGTGGTGGGCGTCGGCGACATGGCCGGCGACGTGTTCGGCAATGGCTTGTTGATGTCCGACAAGTTGCAGTTGGTCGCGGCCTTCAACCACTTGCACATCTTCATCGACCCGAATCCTGAGCCGGCCAGCAGCTTCGCCGAGCGCAAGCGTCTGTTCGACCTGCCGCGTTCGGCCTGGACCGACTACGACGCCAGCATCATGTCCGAAGGCGGCGGCATCTTCTCGCGCAGCGCGAAGAGCATCGCGATTTCGCCGCAGATGAAAGAGCGCTTCGACATCAAGGCCGACAAGCTGACCCCGACCGAGCTGCTGAACGCCTTGCTCAAGGCGCCGGTGGACCTGTTGTGGAACGGCGGTATCGGCACTTACGTCAAGGCCAGCACCGAAAGCCACGCCGATGTCGGCGACAAGGCCAACGATGCGCTACGCGTGAACGGTAACGAACTGCGCTGCAAGGTCGTGGGCGAGGGCGGTAACCTGGGCATGACCCAACTGGGTCGCGTCGAGTTCGGCCTCAACGGTGGCGGTTCCAACACCGACTTCATCGACAACGCCGGCGGCGTGGACTGCTCCGACCACGAAGTGAACATCAAGATCCTGCTCAACGAAGTGGTGCAGGCTGGTGACATGACCGACAAGCAACGCAACCAGTTGCTGGCGAGCATGACCGACGAAGTCGGTGGCCTGGTGTTGGGCAACAACTACAAGCAGACCCAGGCCCTGTCCCTGGCGGCCCGTCGCGCGTTTGTGCGGATCGCTGAATACAAGCGCCTGATGAACGACCTGGAAGCCCGTGGCAAGCTGGACCGCGCCATCGAGTTCCTGCCGACCGAAGAACAGCTGGCCGAACGTGTCGCGGCAGGCCATGGCCTGACCCGTGCCGAACTGTCGGTGCTGATCTCCTACAGCAAGATCGACCTCAAGGAAGCGCTGCTCAACTCCCTGGTGCCGGACGATGATTACCTGACCCGTGACATGGAGACGGCTTTCCCGCCAACCCTGGTGAGCAAGTTCTCCGAGGCCATGCGTCGCCATCGCCTGAAGCGCGAGATCGTCAGCACCCAGATCGCCAACGACCTGGTCAACCACATGGGCATTACCTTCGTCCAGCGGTTGAAAGAGTCGACCGGCATGAGCCCGGCGAACGTGGCCGGTGCTTATGTGATCGTTCGGGACATTTTCCATCTCCCGCACTGGTTCCGTCAGATTGAAGCCCTGGATCACCAGGTTTCCGCCGACGTGCAACTGGAGCTGATGGACGAGCTGATGCGCCTGGGTCGCCGTGCCACGCGGTGGTTCCTGCGCAGCCGCCGCAACGAGCAGAACGCTGCCCGTGACGTCGCTCACTTCGGTCCGCACCTGGCGGCGTTGGGCCTCAAGCTCGACGAACTGCTGGAAGGTCCGACCCGCGAAGGCTGGCAGACCCGCTACCAGGCCTACGTGGCGGCGGGTGTGCCGGAGTTGCTGGCGCGCATGGTTGCAGGTACTACGCACCTGTACACCTTGTTGCCGATCATCGAGGCGTCCGACGTCACTGGCCAGAACGCGGCCGATGTGGCCAAGGCTTACTTCGCGGTGGGCAGCGCGTTGGACATTACCTGGTACCTGCAACAGATCAGTGCCTTGCCAGTGGAAAACAACTGGCAGGCCCTGGCCCGTGAAGCGTTCCGCGATGACATCGACTGGCAGCAGCGGGCGATCACCATCTCGGTCCTGCAGGAAGGCGACGGTAGCCAGGACGTGGAAACCCGTCTGGCGCTGTGGCTTGAGCAGCATCACGAAATGGTCGAGCGCTGGCGCGCCATGCTGGTGGACATCCGTGCCGCCAGCGGCACCGACTACGCCATGTACGCGGTTGCCAACCGTGAGCTGCTGGACTTGGCGTTGAGTGGTCAGGCGGTCGTAACGGCCAACTGATTCGCTGATGAATGAAAAAGCCCCGCATCGAGAGATGCGGGGTTTTTTTATGGGTCATGTTTCAGCCCATGAAGGCCGGAAGCTCTTGTGGCGAGGGGATTTATCCCCGCTGGGCTGCGCAGCAGCCCTAAAGCCTTGGCCCCTGTCTTACAGGCCCACCGAGTTGCCTGATTTGGGTCTGCTTCGCAGCCCAGCGGGGATAAATCCCCTCGCCACAGAAACCGCTGTCACACAGGGCTGCGTCCGCGCAGCTCCTGCAACCGATCAGCCCCACCTTCAGCCACGCGATTCTCGATCAAACGATCAGAGCCACCCTCGGCAACACGATTCTGAATCAGTCGATCGGAGCCACCTTCAGCCAGTTGATGTGCAGCCTGGTCGTAGGACGACGGTGCGCTTTCGGCTGCGGCGATGTTCGACAGGGTGGCGCCGCCAACCAAGGTCAGGGCGATTGCCAGGGACGAGAGTTTCGAGAAATTGATCATGGTGTTTCTCCTTGCGCTTGTTTGAGTGGGCCAGTGCAGCGGATGTGCTGCTGTCCGGTGAGTGCAGTTAAACGCGCAGGTGTATCGATGGTGTGTGCCGCAAGGGCCCGAAATCAGCGGATTCGTATCAATCGGCTGTTCCTATACAGAGCGATACAAAACGCCTTGAAAAAAATCCCAGCCGACCGGGAGGTTGCCGGCCGCCCTGTAGTGATGGCCGATAATCGCACGATAGTTCCGGCTGGATCGGTCATCCGGTCGCGCAAGGTTATTGACCGAATTAACTGGGTAGTACATTTTATCGGTCACCCAGCCTTGCCATGCCCAGGCGAGGCCATAATAAAAACAGAGGATCCCCTCATGCGTGCCCGTCAACCGAACTTGTCCTCATTGCAGACCTCCCGTTCCGGAGCCTTCCGGGATACTCCAGCGTCGATCCGATAGCGCTCGCCCTGTCGCGCCGGCTGCCAGCCTGCGTCTGGATCAACCTGTGAGGTGTTCAAGATGACAAAAGTCGTCGATCTGTATTTCAAGCTGCTCAAGTTGCTGATCGTGCTGTGCATGGTTGCGATGATCGTGCTGGTGTTCGGCAACGTCGTGTTGCGCTATGCCTTCAACTCCGGCATCAGCGTCTCGGAGGAGCTGTCGCGCTGGTTCTTCGTCTGGATGATTTTTCTCGGTGTCCTGGTGGCCCTCAAGGACCGCGCGCACCTGGGCATGAACAGCCTGGTCAAGCGCTTGCCGCCGGCAGGCAAGCGAGTTTGCCTGGTCATCGGGCATTTGCTGATGCTCTACATCTGCGGATTGATCGTCATCGGCAGTTGGCAGCAGGCAGTGATCAACCTGAACGTGGTCGCGCCGGCGTCCGGCCTTTCGATGGCGTTGTTCTACGCCGCCGGGCTGGTGTTCGGTGTCAGCGCGACGGCCATCCTGTTGTATGAACTGTTCTTGGCGTCGTTCGGCAAACTGCGGGATGAAGAGCCTTTGTTGGTCGAGGACAGCGAAGCCGCGATCCTCAACCCTGACGCCCTTACCCCTGACACTTTCACCCCAGACACCTCCAAGAGTACCCGCCCATGACACTGGCCATTTTCCTCGGGTCGCTGCTGGGCAGCATGGCGCTGGGCATCCCGATTGCCTTTGCCTTGCTGGTGGTCAGCGTCGCGTTGATGTTTTACCTGGACCTGTTCGACGCCCAGATCATCGCGCAGAACCTGCTCAATGGCGCCGACAGCTTTCCCCTGATGGCGGTGCCGTTCTTCATGCTGGCCGGCGAAGTGATGAATGTCGGCGGGCTGTCCAAGCGCATCGTCAACATTGCCATGGCGCTGGTGGGGCACAAGCGCGGTGGGCTGGGTTACGTCGCGATCATCGCCTCCTGCCTGCTGGCCTCGCTTTCCGGTTCGGCGGTGGCCGACGCGGCGGCGCTGGCGGCGTTGCTGGTGCCGATGATGGTCCTGGCTGGACACAACCGCGGGCGCTCCGCCGGATTGATCGCCGCCGGCAGCACCATTGCGCCCGTGATTCCGCCCAGCATCGGTTTCATCGTGTTCGGCGTGGCGTCCGGGGTGTCGATTTCCAAGCTGTTCCTCGCCGGTATCGTGCCTGGGCTGATGCTCGGTATCGGGCTGGCTGCCGCCTGGTGGTTCATCTCTCGCCGTGAAATTGTCGAGACGCCGCCCAAGCGTTCCCGTGCCGAAGTGCTGCGTACGCTGCTCGATGGCAGCTGGGCAATGGGCTTGCCGCTGATCATCATCCTGGGTCTCAAGTTCGGCATTTTCACCCCCACGGAAGCTGCCGTGGTCGCGGCGGTCTATTCGCTGTTTGTGTCGCTGGTGATCTATCGGGAAATGAAGGTCAGCCAGCTCTACGAAGTGATCCTGTCTTCAGCCAAGACCACCTCGGTAGTGATGCTGTTGGTGGCGGCGGCGATGGTTTCATCGTGGCTGGTCACGATCGCCGACCTGCCAGGCCAGTTGGCTGAACTGCTCGCACCGTTCATGGACAACCAGACGCTCCTGCTGCTGGTGATGATGGCGCTGATCATCCTGGTCGGTACGGTGATGGACATGACCCCGACCATCCTCATCCTGACGCCAGTATTGATGCCGGCGGTGATCCAGGCGGGGATCGACCCGGTGTACTTCGGCGTGCTGTTTCTGATCAATACCGCGATCGGCTTGATCACGCCGCCCGTGGGCACGGTGCTTAACGTGGTCTGCAGCGTGGCGAAGCTGGACTTCGAGGAAATCGTGCGCGGGGTCTGGCCGTTCATGTTTGCGCAGTTTGTGGTGCTGCTCCTGTTGGTCCTGTTTCCGCAACTGGTCATGGGACCGTTGAAATTCTTCACCGGATGACTCCGGTGCCTGCTGGCTCGACCTTAAAAACAATAATGATTGGAGAGTGACATGGGAAAACTGATGAAAACCTTGCTGGCCGGGGCCTGTGCGACGGGCTTGCTGTTGACCAGTGTCGCCAGCCACGCGGACGAGATCCGCGAGCGGACCTTGCGATTCGCTTTCCAGAACGTCAAGGAACACCCCCAGGGCCAGGGCGCGCAGAAGTTCGCCGACCTGCTCAGTGAAAAGAGCGGCGGCAAGATCAAAGTCCGCCTGTTCCCCGGCGGAACCCTGGGCGGCGACGTGCAAACGGTGTCGGCATTGCAGGGCGGGACATTGGACATCACCGTGCTCAACTCCGGCATCCTGGCCGCCCAGGCACCGGATTACGCCATGCTCGATTTCCCTTTCCTGTTCAACAACGTCGAGGAAGCCCATGCGGTCATCGACGGGCCGGTCGGGCAGAAACTGGTGGCGCAACTGGACAGCAAAGGGCTGGTCGGGCTGGGTTACTGGGACCTGGGTTTTCGTAACCTGACCAACAGCAAGCACCCGGTGACCAAGCTCGAAGACCTGCAAGGCTTGAAGCTGCGTGTCATCCAGTCGCCGATCTACCTGGAGACCTTCACGGCCCTGGGCGCGAACCCGGTGCCGATGGCGTTTCCCGAGGTCTATACAGGCCTTGAACAGCACACCATCGACGGCCAGGAAAACCCTTACACGGTGATTGAAGGCAACAAGTTCTACGAGGTGCAGAAGTATCTTTCCGTCACCGGCCACATCTTCAACCCGCAGTCGTTGATCATCAGCCAGAAAACCTGGAACCGCCTCAACGACGACGAAAAGGCGATGATTCGCGCAGCCGCTGCCGAAGCGCAGACCTACCAGCGTGAAGTCACCGCGGCGAGCATGGACAAGGCCAAGGCCACGTTGGCCGGCGCGATGACCGTCAACGAAATCACCCCGGCCGAGAAAGACCGTTTCCGCGAGCGCGTGCAGCCGGTGATCGACAAGTTCGCCAAATCGTTGGATGGGGACCTGGTGAAGATGATGTACGCCGAAATCGCCAAGGTGCGGGCGGGGCAGTGACACGAATGGGGCGTCCCTGAGCAGACCCCATCCTGTGGGAGCGAGCTTGCTCGCGATGGCGTCAGGTCAGTCACATCAGTTTTGACTGATATACCGCTATCGCGAGCAAGCTCGCTCCCACAGGGTCTTGCGGTGTTTTCGTGAGCGGTTACTGCGCGGCCGGCACCGCCAGCCACTGCCCAATCACCTTCTGGTAGCTGCCATTGGCCTTGCTCAGGTGCAGCCATTGGTCGACGTACATTTTCCAAGTGTTGTCGTCACGGGGCAGCAGGTAGGCTTTCTCGCCATATTGCAGGTAGTGAGTCGGGTTGACGGCGCACAGTCCTGGCTTGAGTTTCTGCTGGTAGAGCGCTTCCGACGCATCGGTGATCATGACGTCGGCGCGTTTCTCCAGCAGTTCCTGGAAAATCGTCACGTTGTCATGGAAGGCTAACTGGCCCTTGGGCAGGAACGCCCGCACGAAGGCTTCGTTGGTACCGCCGGCTGGCTCGACGAGGCGTACCGAAGGTTGGTTGATCTGCTCGATGGTCTGGTAGCGCGACTGGTCTTCACAACGCACCAGCGGGATCTTGCCGTCGACGTCCAGGGTATTGCTGAAGTAGGCCTTCTTCTGGCGTTCCAGTGTGACCGAAATCCCACCCATGCCGATGTCGCATTTGCCGGCCAGCATGTCTGGCATCAGTGTTTTCCAGGTGGTCTGGACCCACTGCACCTTGACGCCCAGGCTGGTGGCGAGTGAGCGGGCCATGTCGATGTCGATGCCTTCGTATTCCCCCGATTCGGCCTTGTAGGTGTAGGGCTTGTAGTCGCCCGTCGTGCACACCCGCAACTCACCCTGCTCAAGGACTCGATCCAGATGTGACTGTGCAGGCTCGGCCAATGCACTGCCGCAGAGCGCCAGCAGGCCAAAGAACGTCATCGTGCTTGTTATGTTTTTCATAAGGATGGGACGTCTCGCAAGGGAAGGGGACAAGACGCAGGAGTGTAGTAAAACTGCCAACCGGCTGTCACCGGAACGCCGAGGCGAATGATCATCCTGAAGTGCTATCGAGCGCTCGCAGGTTTTCCAGGTAGGCGCAGAACATATCGGCCATGGCCTCGGCATACGTCTGGACTTCTTGCCGAGTGCGAGGCGTCGCCGAAAACCGCTTACCCACGGAACTGAGGGTCGCAATGATCAGCTCACCGGCCAGGGCGCGGGTCTGCACGCTGGCATCTGGCAGCACCTGTTGCATGAACGCGTCCACCGATGCCTGCACCGAACTGCGCGCCGCCTGGTGTTCAGGCGCATCCCGATAAAGCGGCGCGGCGTCGTTGAGTGCGACGCGGATCTGGGCTTCGTCGCATTCGGACTGGATGAAGGCGTGCACCAGTGTTCGCAACCGCTCTAGGGGCGGCGTGGCAGGATCCTCCAGGATGTCTCGCAACATATCGCTGGTCTGTCGCCATTCATCGCTTTGCAGTCGGAACAGGATCGCTGCCTTGTTCGGAAAGTACTGATACACCGACCCGACGCTCACGCCCGCCCGCTCGGCAACACGGGCCACGGTGAAACGCGGGGCGCCCTGCGTCGCCAAAACCTGAACAGCTGCCTCCAGGACCGCCGCCACGAGCTCGGTGGAGCGAGCCTGTTTCGGCTGTTTGCGCGAGGAAATCTGCGGGCTTGGGCGTTCGGACATGAAGGAAATCACCGGGGAAAGGAATGCGAATAGGAAATGCGACGGATTATTCGTATCTTGAATGCGACTAATTGATCGCATTCTAGTCGGCTGCACGAGCAGCGTTCAACGTCTCATCGCGTCCCTTTTTGCAGGTTAGGTTCATGACTCAAGAAAATGTCCATCACGGCGCCGCTTCGGCGCCTCAGGCAACCGTCGAGGCCAATCCGGTGCTCAGGTTGTTGCCGCTTACGTTGACCGTGTTCATTGCTTTTCTCACCATCGGCTTGCAGTTGCCTGTCTTGCCGCTTCATCTGCACGACACGCTGGGGATGGGCACGCTGGTGATTGGCCTGGTGGTCGGCGCGCAGTTCGCCGCGGCGCTGTTGTCGCGGGCCTGGGCTGGCAATTTTGCCGACATGCGCGGCGGCAAGCGCGCGGTCATGGCCGGGCTGGTGACGGCGGCGGTTTCCGCGCTGGTGTATCTGCTGTCCCTGGGGGTCGAGGCCACGCCGGTGCTGTCGGTCTGGCTGTTGTTGGTGGGCCGCGTGTTGCTGGCGGTTGGCGAAAGCCTTGTGGTCACCGGCGCGTTGGGGTGGGGTATCGGCCTGGTGGGGCCGCAGCATGCCGGCAAGGTCATGGCCTGGAATGGCATCGCCATGTATGGCGCATTCGCTTTGGGCGCTCCGCTTGGCGTGGCGCTCAATTCGGGCTGGGGATTCATGGGCATCGTCGTGGCATCGATGATTATCCCGCTGCTGGCCTTGGCGGTTGTCGCCGGTGTCCGCGCCGTTGCCCCGACGGCGACCCGGCGGACACCGTTCTACAAGATGCTCGGCGCCGTGTGGGTGCCGGGCTTGGGCCTGGCGTTTTGCAGCGTCGGCTTTGGTGTCCTCACGGCGTTCATTGCCCTGTTGTTTGCGGCCAGGGATTGGGGCAACGCGTCGTTGGCGTTCACGGCGTTCGGCCTGGCCTTCATCGGTGCGCGGCTGCTATTTGGGCATCTTCCGGACAAGACCGGCGGCGCCCGTGTCGCGTTGGTCTGCGTGGTAATCGAGGCCGTTGGGCTGCTGCTGATCTGGGGCGCCGATACAGCGTTTGTTGCCTACCTCGGCGCGGCGCTCACCGGCTTCGGTTATTCCCTTGCGTTTCCCGGTTTCGGCGTCGAAGCGGTGCGGCGTGCTCCGCCGCAGTCACGCGGTCTCGCCATGGGCGCCTATGTCGCGTTCCTGGATATTTCCCTGGGTATCACCAGTCCGCTGGCCGGTGTGTTGGCCGGTGGTTGGGGCATCGAGGCGGTTTACCTGGGCGGCGCCATCGCCGTTGCCTTGTCGTTCGGGGTGGCGTTGATGTTGCTCAGAAGTCGGGAAATACAAGTTCAATACAAATCCTGAGTCTTGTTCGGGTTATAGAAGATTTCGATCTCGCTTTTTTCAAAGAGGAGCGTTGCTCATGCACGTATTCGTTACCGGTGCCACGGGCTGGGTTGGTTCGGCCGTGGTGCAGGATCTGCTCGACGCCGGGCATCAGGTCACCGGCCTGGCCCGTTGCCAGGAAAAGGGCGCCGCGCTGGCCGCGACCGGCGCGAAGGTGGTCCGAGGAACGTTGGATGATCTTGAGGTTCTGCACAATGCAGCCTCGGCGGCGGACGCCGTGATTCACACCGCGTTCAATCATGACTTCTCGCGCTTCGCCGAAAATGCCGAGCAGGACCGCCGCGCCATCGAGGCATTGGGAGAGGCGTTGCAGGGATCCGATCGGCCTTTGCTGGTGACGTCGGGCTTGTTCGGATTGACGCGGGGTGCAAGCGAATTGGAGGTGCCCAGTCCGGCCTCGCCACGCAAGTCAGAGGCCGCCGCCAGGGACCTGGCCGAGCGCGGCGTGCGGGTGGCGACTGTGCGGCTGGCGCCCTCGGTCCATGGTGCCGGCGACCATGGGTTCGTGCCGATCCTGATTCGTCTGGCCCGGGAGAAGGGCGTATCGGCTTACCCTGGTGAGGGTAGCCATTGCTGGTCGGGCGTGCATCGACTGGATGCGGCACGGGTCTATCGACTGGCGCTGGAGCAGGGCGTGACCCAGTCCGTCTACCACGCCGTGGCTGACGAGGCGGTGCCCTTCAAGGACATTGCCCAGGCGATCGGGCGTGGCCTGGGGGTGCCGGTCGAATCACGTGAGCGCGCGCATTTCGGCTGGTTCGCTCATATGGCGAGCGCGAACATGGCGGTGTCCAGCGAGTACACCCGTGGCTTGTTGGATTGGATGCCGAGCGGGCCGGGGTTGTTGGATGATCTTGAGCAGCCTGGTTATTACTCTGCATGAATAACCGTGGCGAGGGAGCTTGCTCCCGCTGGGTTGCGCAGCGACCCCAATATTTTACGG
>NZ_VDLV01000056.1:0-260 GCF_013608025.1 Pseudomonas brassicacearum subsp. neoaurantiaca
AGCAACGGCGCGGTCATCAACATCGCTGCCGGACAAACCACCGGCACCGTGGCTGTCGATACCCCGGCAAACGACGTCTACAACAACGGCAGCACCGTAAGCACCACGATCACCGGTACCTCCGGCGGCAATTTCGAAAACCTGGTGCCAAGCACTACGCCAGCCGTCACGACGATTACCGATTCGGCTGACACCACCGGCCTGACTTTGTCTGCCAGCGAGACCATCACCGAAGGCGGCCAGATCACTTACACCGCGAC
>NZ_VDLV01000056.1:270-604 GCF_013608025.1 Pseudomonas brassicacearum subsp. neoaurantiaca
TGCGGGCGCCACGACAGGCACCGTGGCTGTCGATACTCCGGCGAACGACGTCTACAACAATGGCAGCACGGTCAGCACCACCATCACTGGCGCAACGGGTGGCAACTTCGAGAACTTGGTGCCAAGCACCACGCCTGCGGTCACCACGATCACCGATTCCGCTGATGCCACTGGTCTGACCCTCAGCGCTAGCGAAACCATTACCGAAGGCGGCCAGATCACCTACACCGCGACGCTGACCAATCCAGCGCAGACGCCCGTCACCGTGACTTTGAGCAACGGCGCGGTCATCAACATCGCTGCCGGACAAACCACCGGCACCGTGGCTGTCGAT
>NZ_VDLV01000056.1:614-1436 GCF_013608025.1 Pseudomonas brassicacearum subsp. neoaurantiaca
CGCCAGCGAAACCATTACCGAAGGCGGTCAGATCACTTACACCGCGACGCTGACTAACCCAGCGCAAACGCCAGTGACTGTGACCCTGAGCAACGGCGCCGTGATCAACATCGCTGCGGGCGCCACGACTGGTACCGTGGCTGTCGATACTCCGGCGAACGACGTCTACAACAATGGCAGCACTGTCAGCACCACTATCACCGGTACCTCCGGCGGCAACTTCGAAAGCCTAGTGCCAAGCACCACGCCTGCGGTCACCACCATTACCGATTCGGCTGATGCCACTGGCCTGACCTTGTCTGCCAGCGAAACCATCACCGAAGGCGGCCAGATCACTTACACCGCGACGCTGACTAACCCAGCGCAAACGCCAGTGACTGTGACGCTGAGCAACGGCGCCGTGATCAACATCGCTGCCGGACAAACTACCGGCACCGTCGCTGTTGATACTCCTGCAAACGACGTCTACAACAACGGCAGCACCGTCAGCACCACCATCACTGGCGCAACGGGTGGCAACTTCGAGAACCTGGTGCCAAGCACCACGCCAGCCGTCACCACGATCACCGACTCGGCTGACACCACTGGTCTGACCTTGTCTGCCAGCGAAACCATTACCGAAGGCGGCCAGATCACCTACACCGCGACGCTGACCAATCCAGCGCAAACGCCGGTCACCGTGACCTTGAGCAACGGCGCGGTCATCAACATCGCTGCCGGACAAACCACCGGCACCGTGGTTGTCGACACCCCGGCCAATGACGTCTACAACAACGGCAGCACCGTCAGCACCACGATCACCGGTACCTCCGGCGGCAACTT
>NZ_VDLV01000056.1:1446-2046 GCF_013608025.1 Pseudomonas brassicacearum subsp. neoaurantiaca
GCTGACTAACCCAGCTCAGACCGCAGTCACCGTGACCTTGAGCAACGGCGCCGTGATCAACATCGCAGCCGGTCAAACCACCGGCATCGTCGCTGTTGATACTCCTGCAAACGACGTCTACAACAACGGCAGCACCGTAAGCACCACGATCACCGGTACCTCCGGCGGCAACTTCGAAAACCTGGTGCCAAGCACCACGCCAGCCGTCACCACGATCACCGACTCGGCTGACACCACTGGTCTGACCTTGTCTGCCAGCGAAACCATTACCGAAGGCGGCCAGATCACCTACACCGCGACGCTGACTAACCCAGCGCAAACGCCAGTGACTGTGACGCTGAGCAATGGCGCAGTAATCAACATCGCTGCGGGCGCTACTACCGGCACCGTCGCTGTCGATACTCCGGCGAACGACGTCTACAACAACGGCAGCACCGTCAGCACCACGATCACCGGTACCTCCGGCGGCAACTTCGAAAACCTGGTGCCGAGCACCGCGCCTGCGGTCACTACGATCACCGATTCCGCTGACGCCACTGGCCTGACTTTGTCTGCCAGCGAGACCATCACCGAAGGCGGCCAGATCACTTACACCGCGAC
>NZ_VDLV01000011.1:0-230 GCF_013608025.1 Pseudomonas brassicacearum subsp. neoaurantiaca
CCACATAAGTTCTGCGCCATGCCCGCAACCACCCCACATCACCGTCCCCTGTGGGAGCGAGCCTGCTCGCGAAGGCGGCAGCACATTCAACATCTCTGCAAGCTGAACCACCGCCTTCGCGAGCAGGCTCGCTCCCACAAAGGTCTGCGCCATGCCCGCATCCACCCAACATCACCGTCCCCTGTGGGAGCGAGCTTGCTCGCGAAGGCGGCAGCCCATCCAGCATCATC
>NZ_VDLV01000011.1:240-176678 GCF_013608025.1 Pseudomonas brassicacearum subsp. neoaurantiaca
ATCGCCGCGATGTCGATCCTGGTCATCGTCATCATGGCCTCGAAGGCGCGCTTGGCGGCGGCTTTGTCGGAACTGGTGACCGCATCCACCAGCACCCGAGGGCTGATCTGCCACGACACGCCCCACTTGTCCTTGCACCAGCCGCAGGCGCTCGCCTGGCCGCCGTTGTCGATGATCGCATTCCACAAGCGGTCGGTCTCGGCCTGGTCGTCGGTTGCAATCTGGAACGAAAACGCCTCGCTGTGCTTGAACATCGCCCCGCCGTTCAAGCCGATGCAAGGAATGCCGATCACCGTGAAATCCACCGTGATCACATCGCCCTGATTGCCCGAAGGATAATCGCCCGGCGCATGGTGGATGGCGTTCACGGCGCTGTCGGGAAAGGTGCGTGCGTAAAACTCCGCCGCCTCTTGCGCGGTGCCGTCGTACCAGAGGCAGATCCTGTTCTTGTTGTTCATGCGGATTCTCCGAAAGGGACTGGACCGTGAAGTCTAGCAGCCCCTCCGGAAGGTGAATGGCCAGGACTCAGGTGAACAGATCGACGCCCAACTGGAACGCGACCCACAACGCCAGGCCGGTTGCAAACATCAGCGCAATGTTCTCGAACAGGTTGTTGCGGTATTCCTTGCCCAGCAGCGATTTCTGGTTGGACATGATCAGCAGGCCCAGGGAGATCACCGGCAGGCCGACGATGTTCAGCGCATTGACACCGATGGTCAGCGTCACGAAGTCCGGCATGCCCGGCAGCGACCAGATCAATGGCGTGACGAGGATGAACAACATGAACCACTTGTGCATCGGGTCGCGGTGGAACTCCTTGCCATAGCGCTGGCGACGCTCGGGCCGCACGTGCTGGAAGGCGTCGGTGATCAACATCGGGAATGCCGTGGTCTTGCCGGAAATGCTGGCGAACAGCGTGGCGAAGACGCCGACGAAGAACACGTACCAACCGATCGAGCCGAAGAACATTTCCAGGGCCTTGCCCAGGTCGCCCAGGGTTTTCACTTCGATACCGTTTGGCCGAAGGATCTCCGCGCCGACGATCCAGATCGCCAGGTTGATGACGATCCCGACGAACACCGCAAACAGCAGGTCGTTGCGCTGGACGCGCTTGTGCTCGGGCCCGATCCAGCCTTTCTGGCGCATGACATAAGGGTGGACAAAATTGGCGATGGAACCCGCCACCGCACCGATCACCGAGACCGCCACCAGCAGCGCGCCGTGCACGCCTTCATCGGGTGGAATGCTGAAGCCGATGGTGCCTTTGACGATCCCGGCGACATCCGGGCCGGACATGACCGCCAGGGCCAGGAACGCCAGGGTCATGATCGCCAGCAGCGCCTTCATCACGCCTTCGATCATCGAATAGATATTGCGCCCGACGAGCATCCACACCGCCAGCACCACCGCCACTGAACACAGCAGCGGATAGTCGACCTTGAGCAACATCGCCAGGGCCTCGCCGGCGCCCTTGATCATGTAGGCGTTCATCAAGTGGCCCATGAGCAGCGCGTACACCAGCAGGAACCAGGCGAAGAACGGATTGAGCTGGGCGTAGCCCTGGAGGATGGTCATGCCCTGGTTATTGCAGAGCTGGAAGCGCGCGATGATGTTGACGATCAAATATCGCAACAGCAGGGACACCGCCAGCACCCACATCATGGCGTAGCCATAGTTCGCGCCGGCCACGGACGACGTGATGAGGTCGCCGGCGCCCAGCCAGGACAGCACTGCGATGATGCCGGGGCCTAGAAGCTTCAGCAGTCGCACGAAACGGCTTTGCGCAGGGGCCACGGCCTGGCCTTCGGCGGAAGGAATGCTCGACATGGATGAGTCTCCGTTGTTGTTTTTGTGAGAAACGGAAACAGTCGACCACATTACGTACGACATCGTACAACAAGAATCAGGCTGGAATTATGTGGAAATGTTTCATGCGCCCCGGCGGCGCAAAGACACCGGGGCGGGTACCGTTCGTCACGGCGCACTCCCCCGCTCGCCGTTATTGACCATCCAGCGAATCATGCTCGCCAAGGGCACGCGATAGTGCTGGGTTGCCGATTGACCGACCTGCTGCGGGTCGTACCGTTCGACGTAGCGGCTGAACAGCACGTGACGACCATCCTCGGCCAGCCGCAACTCCATTTCGCGGCAATGCAACGCACCCTGGTCGAGGGTTTTCACCCGTCGATGCAGGACCAGCGCCTGGCTATTCATTCGCGGCGCCCTCATCCCCACAGTGCGGCGCGTCCTGGACGGAACCCAACTTTCCTTGCGCGACAAAATCGGCACGGCGCTGGGCGATGGCGTCGCGAAGCGCCACATAGTAATCAGGCTGGGCCTGGAGCGTGTCGGTGAGCGGCAACGCCTGCGCGCGGCCATCGACGACGCCACCCACGGTCTTGATCGTGCCCAGGGTTTTAACGGTATCGCTGTTGTCGCCGAACGGATCGACCGCAAAGCTCACCACCTTGCCGGTCGCATCCCTCAGGTTGGCGGTGCCCAGCAGCGGCAGTTCGACGATCGGTCCGGGAGCGATGTCCCAGACGCCGAACGTCTGGCCGAAATCCGACTCGTGGCGCTCGATGCCCAGCTTGCCCGACACATCGATCAACCCGACGATGCCCACCGTGGTGTTAATGGCAAAACGGCCCAGCGTGTTGACCGAACGCTGCCCGTTGCCTTGCAGCAGATCATTGATGAATACCTTGGGCTCGCCGAAGTTGGCGACGAAGTTGTGCACGCCAGCCTGGAACATGTCCGGCAATTTGCGATACCCACGGGCAATGGGCGCCAGGGCGTAATCGTCGACGGCGCGGTTGAAGGCGAAGATGCCACGGTTCACCGGTTCGGCCGGGTCATGGACGGCGAAGGGAACGCTCTCACAACTGCCCGGCGTGGTAGCGGGCGTACTGGTGCAACCGCTGGCGAATGCCGCCAGCGCGACGATGACGGTGGATCGGACAAACAACGGCGCAGGTTTGAGGATCGGCATGCGGGGCTATCTCGGGGAGGAATGGGATGGTGCCAATGCCGGTTAAAAGCCGAACACCAAACCCGTGGCGAGGGAGCTTGCTCCCGCTGGGTCGCGTAGCGGCCCCCTAAAAGCGGTGAGCGCTTCGCACTCAAGCGGGAGCAAGCTCCCTCGCCACGGGTTATGGGTAGAACTGACTCTTTGGATAGACCGACATCGACCCCATCCTGCCGCCGTTTTCTTGCCCGCAGATTTCCAGAATATTGCCCGCCGGCAGCTTTGTTTCCGGATTGAAATATATGACGCAAGCCCCGGATTGCCCCTAGTATTCCATCCCGTATTCATTGCCCGACGTGACCACCGTGAGCCATTTACTCCTGGTGGACGATGACCTCGAAGTCCTCGCCCTCCTGCGCAAATTCCTCGAACAACATGGCTATAGCGTCGAAGTCGCCGCCGACGGAAACGCCCTGTGGCAAGCGGTGGAGCGCCGGCAGCCGGACCTGATTATCCTCGACGTGATGCTGCCGGGCGACAACGGTCTGGTGCTCTGCCAACGCCTGCGCACCGAACATCGGGTCGGGATCATCATGCTCACCGCCATGGGCGAATTGAGCGACCGCGTCGTCGGTCTGGAAATGGGCGCCGACGACTACCTGACCAAACCCTTCGACGCCCGCGAACTGCTGGCCCGGGTGCGCGCCGTCCTTCGGCGTACCGGTGAAGCCAGGGGCACCTTGGGCGATTTGACCCGCCCGGTCCTGGAATTCGACGGCTGGCAACTGGACGTCACCCGCCGCGAGTTGCGGTCCCCCGACAAGGTCATGATTCCGCTGTCCAGCGGCGAGTTCGAACTGTTGCTGGTCTTCGCCGAACATCCACGCCGGGTGCTCACCCGCCAGCAACTACTGGACCTGGCCCGTGGCGAGACCTTCGATGCGTTCGACCGAAGCATCGACGTGCAGGTCAGCCGACTGCGCCGAAAACTGGAGAGCGACGTCACCGGTCCGTCGATGATCCGCACCGTCCGCAACAGCGGCTACCTGTTCAGCCCCCACGTGGTGAAGCGATGACACCGGGCCCCACGAAAGTGTCTCGACCACGGGACACCGTGGCGCGCTGGATCGCCTTGACCACGATGGTGGCGATGCTGACGTTGCTGGCCCTCAACGAATTGTTCGGCGCATTGGCCGGTGCCTGGGCGCGCCCTCCCCTGATGGAAACCGGCCTGATGGACAAGGCCGCGGCGATTACCCGCATCATCGACTCGGCGGCCCCCGAGCAACGGCCCGACGTTGCCAGGGCCGCCAGCGATCTCGGGCTCGACGTGCAATGGCTGCAGCGTCATGAGGAGGCCCGGTTGCCAGTCATTGGGGACCCGGAGTTCAGCGAAGGCTCGGTTTTTCTGCGCCGACAATTGAACAGGCCAGACGCCCGGATCGAGGCCTATGAGCCGGACGATTGGCCGACCAAGGATGACCCGGACAGGCGCTACGCGGTGATCATCGAGCTGACCGACCACACCTGGGCCATATTCTCCGTGACGTCCCGCAGTTGGGGCCTCAGCGAATGGCAGCGCAACCTGATCATCATCGCGCTGATCCTGCTCTCAACCTTGATCGTCGCGCTGATCGCCACCCGACACCTGGCGACACCCCTGGAGCACTTTGCCGAGGGCGCGCGGCGCTTCGGCGTGGATTTCCGGGCGCCGCCGATCCCGGTCGTGGGCCCTTATGAAATCCGCCAGGCGATCCTGGCGTTCAACGCCATGCAGGCCCAGCTCAAGCACTTCGTCCAGGACCGCACGCAGATGCTCGCGGCCATCTCCCACGACCTGCGGGCACCGTTGACCCGCATGCGCCTGCGCGGGGAATTCATCGAGGACACCGACCAGCAATCGAAGCTGTTCAGGGACGTCGACGAGATGCAGGCGATGGTCAACGCCGCACTGGAATTCTTCCGCGACGAAGCGCGCCTGGAACACGCCACGGCATTCGACCTGGCTGAGCTGTTGCACACCGTCGTCGACGACTTCAGGGACGCCGGCACCGAAGTATCGTTCGAAGGCGCCCAGCGCTTTGTCTATGTCGGTCGGCCCATCGGGATCAAGCGTGCGTTGACCAACCTGATCGACAACGCAGTCAAATATGGCAGCGAACCGGGCGTTCGTTTGAAAGCCTTCGCCGATTGCGTCGAGATCCGCATCGTCGACCGCGGGCCGGGCATCGCGCCTCAATATCAAGAGCAGGTATTCGCGCCGTTCTTTCGCGTCGAGGGCTCGCGCAACAAGAACACCGGCGGCGTCGGTCTGGGCCTGTCGGCGGCACGGGCGACGGTGCTGGAGCATGGCGGCACACTGGTCCTCAGGAATCGACGCGAGGGAGGCCTGGAAGCCAAAGTCTCGCTGCCGCTCAATTGACCCCAGCGAGGCGCGCTGAACAACGATGCCCTAAACCACACGCGATTTCGGTAGGATGTCCGGCCTTTTGACCCGGACCCTGTCTCGTGGAATTGCCCCGATGATCCTGATCGTTTACGCCCATCCCTACCCCGACCAGTCGCGGGTCAACCAGCAGATGCTCAAGCGCGCGTCCGCCAATCCGGACGTGGTCATACGGTCGCTCTACGATCTCTATCCGGACTTCGCCATCGACGTCGAGGCGGAACAGCGCGCCGTCGAACAGGCACAACTGGTCGTGCTCCAGCACCCAATGTACTGGTACAGCATGCCGCCGCTTCTGAAATTGTGGATCGACAAGGTGTTCACCCATGGCTGGGCCTACGGCAAAGGCACCACCGCGCTCAACGGCAAGGGCCTGCTGTGGGTCGTGACCACGGGTGGCGAGCCGGAACATTTCCAGATCGGCGCGTACCCGGACTTTTCAGCGTTGGCCCAGCCGCTCCACGCCACGGCGCTTTATTGCCACATGCGCTGGCTGGAACCGGTCGCCGTGCACGGCGCGTATGCCGCCGAGTCCGGCACCCAACGCGCACAAATCGAACACTACGGCGCACGCCTGGCCGCCTGGAAGGAAGATTGAGATGGAGACGCACAGCCTGATAGAAATGCTCATCTACCTGGCCTCGGCGACGCTGATCGTGCCGATTGCCGTGCGCTTCGGCCTCGGCCCGGTGCTGGGTTACCTGCTGGCCGGCTGCGTGATCGGCCCGTGGGGGCTCAAGCTCATCACCGACGTGAAGGCGATCCTGGAATTCGCCGAAATCGGCGTCGTGCTGATGCTGTTCATCATCGGCCTTGAGCTTGATCCCAAACGCCTGTGGGCGCTGCGCCGAATGGTGTTCGGCGGCGGCGCCTTGCAGATGCTGGCCTGCGGCGGTGCGATCGCGGCGTTCTGTGCGGTCCTGGGCCTGAACTGGACGGCGGCGCTGCTGGTCGGCCTGACCTTGAGCCTGTCCTCCACGGCCATCGCCATGCAAGCGATGAGCGAACGCAACCTGACCGCCACCGCCGTCGGACGCAGCAGTTTTGCCGTGCTGTTATTCCAGGACATCGCGGCCATTCCCCTGGTCGCCATGATCCCCTTGTTGTCGGCCCACGGCGAAACCCCGTCAGGCCTGGCCCTGGCGCTGTCGATCGTGAAGATCGTCGCCGCCATCAGCGTCGTCGTGCTGCTCGGGCGCTACGTGACGCGGCCGCTGCTGCGCTTCGCCGCGCGCTCAGGCCTGCGGGAGATCTTCAGTGCCGTGGCACTGTTCCTGGTGTTCGGTTTTGGTTTTCTTCTGGAAGAAGCCGGCCTGTCGATGGCCATGGGCGCGTTCCTCGCCGGGGTCTTGTTGGCGAGTTCCGAATACCGTCATGCGCTGGAAAGCGACATCGAGCCGTTCAAAGGCTTGTTGCTGGGCCTGTTCTTCATTGGTGTCGGCATGTCGATCGATTTCGGCACGCTGATCAACGCACCGCTGAAAGTTATGACCCTGACCCTGGGCTTCATCCTGATCAAACTGCTGGTGATCAAAACCGTCAGCCGCTTCCTGAACGTCCCCGCCGGTCAGCGCTCCTGGCAAGCGGTGCTGCTCGGCCAGGGCAGCGAATTCGCCTTCGTGGTGTTCGGCGCCGCGACGCTGGCGGGCATCCTCACCGACCAGTGGGGCAAGAGCCTGACGCTGGCGGTGGCCCTGTCCATGTGCCTGACGCCACTGCTGATCCTATTGCTGGACCGAATAGAGTCGGCCACCAAGAAGGACAGTCAAGAATCCGACCTCGTCGATCAGCAGAACCCTCGCGTGATCATCGCCGGCTTCGGCCGTTTCGGGCAGATAGCCGGGCGTTTGCTGATGTCCTGCGGCGTCGAAGTGGTCGTTCTGGATCATGACCCCGACAACATCGAGACGCTGCGCAAGTTCGGCGTGAAAGTGTTCTACGGCGACGCCACGCGCCTGGATCTACTCCACGCGGCCGGCGCGGCCCAGGCGGTGGTGCTGATCAATGCGATAGACGACCAGCAGGACAACCTGACGCTGACCCGCATGGCCCAGGAACATTTCCCCGCGCTGAAACTGATCGTGCGGGCGCGGGACATGGCGCACCTGATCACCCTGCGGCAACTGGGCGTGGAAAGCGCCGAGCGGGAGACCTTTGAAAGCGCGCTGGCATTGGGTCGCAGCGCCTTGGTGCAGATGGGCGTCGGCGCGTACGAGGCGCGCGAACGCGCCGATCAGTTCCGTCGCCTCAACCTGCGCATGCTCGAGGAAATCGTCGCCCAGCCGGAAGACGACCTCAAGTTCCGGCACGACGCCTACCGACGCGCCAATGCGCTGCTCACGGAAATGTTCAACGAGGACCGCCAGCGACCGATTGACAGCTGGCCTGAACATCACCGAAACGAGACGGAAAAAAGCGACGGCTAGATCTTGATACAGCCCGTCTGAAGTATCCGTGGCGAGGGAGCTTGCTCCCGCTCGATTGCGCAGCAATCGCACGATCTTGGGTCTGCTGCGCAGCCCAGCGGGAGCAAGCTCCCTCGCCACGGGTGTCAGCCATTTACCAGTCAACCAACCCATCCAACTCGGCCAACATCTGCGCCGGAATCCGCAGCCCACTCGCCGAGAGGTTTTCCCGCAGGTGCGTCACCGATGACGTACCGGGAATCAGCAGGATATTCGGTGCGCGTTGCAGCAGCCACGCCAACGCGACGCACAGCGGTGACGCCTCCAGGCGCGCCGCTACGCTGGAAAGGGTTTGCGATTGAAGCGGCGTAAACCCACCCAATGGGAAGAACGGCACGTAGGCGATGCCTTGCTTGCCCAGCTCGACAATCAACTGTTCATCATCACGGTGGGTCAGGTTGTAGTGATTCTGCACGCACACCACGTTCGCAATGCCTTGGGCCTGCTTGACTTGGGACGCCGTGACGTTGCTCAGGCCCAGATGCCGGATCAGGCCTTGGCGCTGCAACTCGGCCAGCGTCGAGAACTGTTCCTCGATGTCGTCATCGGCGGGTGCATGCAGATTGCCCCAGGCACGCAAGTTGACCACTTCCAGGACATCCACACCAAGGTTGCGCAGATTGTCATGGACAGCGCGGATCAGCTCGGCCGGGCTGTGGGCCGGGTTCCAGGACGCATCGGCGCCTCGAACGGCGCCAACCTTGGTCACGATGACCAGATCCTCGGCGTAAGGGTGCAGCGCCTCACGGATCAACCGATTGGTGACATGCGGCCCGTAGAAGTCGGCGGTGTCGATATGGTTGACGCCCGCCGCCACCGCTTCGCGCAGCACGGCGATAGCCGCTTCCGGATCCTTGGGCGGCCCGAAAACCTGGGGCCCCGCCAGCTGCATCGCGCCGTAGCCCATGCGATTGACGGTACGGTCGCCCAGTTGAAAAGTCCCTGCGGTGTCTGCCCTGCTCATCTCGTGCCCCTTGGATTAAATGTGCCTGGGCCGACTATAGGCGTTGACCACTCCACTGATAATCAGGTGCAATCCGAACGGGTTGTACGGCGGAGAGAACAATGGCGGCGGATATCCAGGACTTGCTGTCCTTCGTGGCGGTAGTGAATGCGGGCGGGTTTCGTGAAGGCGCGCGGATCAGCGGCAAATCGGCGTCCAGCCTCAGCGACGCGGTACGACGGATCGAAAGCCGCCTCGGCGTGCGCCTGCTCAACCGCACCACCCGCAGCGTGGTGCCAACCGAGGCCGGGGCACGGTTGATGGAACGCATCGTGCCGGCCTTGGGCGAAGTCGAGTCGGCCCTGGACGTGGTCAACGATTTTCGCGACCGCCCCTCGGGCACCCTCCGGTTGAACGTGCCGGTCAGCGCCGCCCGGCTGGTGTTGCCCGCGGTCATCGCGCCGTTTCTGAAAAACTACCCTGACATCCGCCTGGAAGTGGTGACTGAAGAAAGCTTCGTCGACATGCTCGCGGCCGGGTGTGACGCCGGCATTCGCTACGACGAACGTCTTGAGCAGGACATGATCGCCATTCCCATCGGCCCGCGCTTGCAGCGCTTCGCCACCGCCGCCTCGCCGGCATACCTCGACGCCCGGGGCCGCCCCGAACACCCGCGGGATCTGCTTCAACACGCTTGCCTGGCCGGCAAGTTCCCCAGCGGCGCCATGCCACTCTGGGAGTATGAACGTGACGGGGAAACCATCAGCGTCGAGCCGAACGGCCCATTGATCGTGCGCATTGGCGGGGCGATGGACCTGGCGGTACAAGCGGCCATCGACGGCCTGGGTGTTGTCCATTTGTTCGAGGATTGGCTGCGGCCGTACCTGGACAGTGGCGTACTCGAACCCGTACTCGAACCCTGGTGGCAGCGCTTTACCGGACCGTTTCTTTATTATCCCGGGCGCCGCTACCTGCCCTCGCCATTGCGGGCGTTCGTGGACTTTATCAATCAGAATCGGGGCGGCTGAACGTCGGCACGAAGCCGAGCATAGAGCCGGTCGATCTCCTGTCGCGCATGCGCCACGAACGCCCTGACCTGTCCAGGTTTGTCAGCGAGATCATCAGTCGACCGCCCAAGATAGACGCCACGGGCCGTATCCAGCACGGATCGATGGGCCTGGGGCAAACGGTCCAGCAGCCATGCCGCCGCCTCGTCCTTGGGCGCGATGTCGCCTGTCTCGAGGGTGAGCCAGATGCGCGCCAATGCCAGCACCACGTTGCACTGTTCATCTTGCCAATCGGCGTCTTCATTCCATTGCGTGGTGGTGTCGTACAACGCCCGGGTCAGGTCAGCCTCCGGCACTGGGCTGAGCGTTTCGTCGATAGGTGTGCCAAACAGGCAAACGCTGTGCTGCCTGGCCTTGGTCAACAGGATGGCCAGGTCGTGGTCCTCCATGGCCGGCTCGAAATGCCCAGCCTGCAAGTCCTCGCGCAACCACTCCCCGAACTGCAACTCGCGCACCGGTGGATATCGCCACGGGACGATCGCCTCCAGGGCGACCACCGTCACTTCCAACGGCCGGAGCGAATCGGTCGGCGGCCAGGCCGAGACGGTCAGCAGACCCTTCATCAGCCCATGCCTCACGGGGTCAGGCAATTGCAGGCCGACGAACACCAACAGGTCGATGTCGCTGTTGGGCTTGAGGCCACCGTCCACCGCTGAGCCAAACAAGAGGACGGCGCGCAGGTGCTGATCAAGATGACGCTTCAGCACCTCGAGCACTCGGGAAACCTGCGAATTGATTTCAGTAGGTAATTGAGGCGTCATAAGCATTCGACACAGCCTGGAAAAGTGTCAGTTTTTTCCAACTGAACCTGCAAAGGCAAGCACCTTTGCCCCACCTCCCCAGCTGTGTTCAAGCCGAACCACCGCTTTCGCGAGCAGGCTCGCTCCCACATAAGTTCTGCGCCATGCCCGCAACCACCCCACATCACCGTCCCCTGTGGGAGCGAGCTTGCTCGCGAAGGCGGCAGCCCATCCAGCATCATCCCGGCCGCTAACGCTTGCCCAATTCCATCCCCTGAGCCTGCCACAGCGTCTGGAACGGTCCTTTGCGGTGGCGCAGTTCATCGGGCGAACCGTCCTGGACGATTGTTCCGGCCTGCAGTACGAGGATTCGATCGAATCGGGCGACCGTCGACAGACGATGCGCCACCGCCAGGACAGTGCGGCCGCGCATCAGGTCGTCCAGCGCCATCTGCACCTTGGTTTCGGACGCGGTGTCCAGGGCCGAGGTGGCTTCGTCGAGAATCAGGATTGGCGCGTTTTTCAGGAACGCCCGCGCCAACCCGAGGCGCTGGCGCTGGCCGCCCGAAAGCATCACGCCGCGCTCCCCGACCAGCGTATTGAAGCCCTCTGGCAGATCGCGGATAAACTCTTCGCAATAGGCATGGCGGGCCGCGTCGAGGACCTGTTGCTCGGTGGCATCGGGCTGGCCATAGGCGATGTTTTCGAAAATGGTCCGATTGAACAGCGCCGGTTCCTGGGGCACCACGGCGATCTGACGGCGCAGGCTGTCCTGGCTGACTGAGCGCACGTCCCGGTCATCAATCAGGATCACCCCGCTGCGCACATCATCGAGCCGCTGGACAAGGCTGACCAGCGTCGACTTGCCCGCCCCCGAAGGGCCAACGATGCCGACCTTCTGCCCAGCGGGAATATCGAGGAACAAGTGCTTGATCGCGCCGCGCCCGTCGGCGTAGCTGTAGCTCACATCGATAAAGCGAATATTGCCGCGCCCGGGCACCAGCTCCGCCGCGCTGTCACTGAGGGCGTGCGGCTGGACGATGATGCGCAGGGTCTCGGCGATCACGCCCATCTGCTGCGAGGTGTCTACCAGCGCCAGCGCCAAGTCCCTTGAGCCGTGCAGGATGCGAAACGACAACGCGCTGACCATCACCACATCACCCGGGGTGATCTGCCCGTCCTGCCACAACAGGATCGACCAGCCAAGCATGCCACCCGCCATGATCGACAGGCAGATATCGTGCAAGACCCTGGCTTTTTCCAAGTAGATCCAACTACGGCGTTGGGCCTTGGCCTCGACGCCAATCGCCTGTTCGAGCCGACGCCGTTCCCGATGCCGGGCGGAAAATGCCTTGATTGTCCAGACATTGGAGACCTGATCCACCAGCTCGCCACCGACACGCGCAGCCTGGGACGCGAAGTCGATGTGCCGGCTGCGGCCTCGCAGACCCATCACCGTGATCAACGTCGCCACCACGACCACGGCGCCGATCAACGCGATGCCCATGGACAGTCGCACGGTGAACAGCACCACGACAGCGCCAATGAAGTCGACGCAGGGCGGGATGATTTTCCACGCCAGACCACCGTAGATGGACCCCGCCGCCGCGCCCGCGGAGGAAATCCGATTGGCCAGGGCGCCAGCGAAATGCTCGGAGAAGTAGCGCATCGGATGGCCGGTCAGGTGATTGAACAGGTCGATCCGCAGGTCCGCGCAACTGGCAACCACCGTCCGGCAACCCAGGTAGCCCCCCGAACGCCAGAACACGTTTTCGACCACGATCAGGGCGATGAACACCGTGAACGGCAGCCATACATGGCCCGCGGCCTCCCGGCCCTGGGCCATCGCATCCACCAACAGTTTCATGCCGAACTGCACCGCCACGGCGCAACTCGCGGCGCCAACGATCAGCAGGAACAAGGTCGCGAAATGCCACGGCCTGAGGGTGACGTAGCGCCATAGGAACGCGATCGCAGTGTTGGGTAACGGCAGTCCATGGGGTTGCTGACTGTTCATGGCAGTTGCGCCGTCGCCAGGGGTGCGGCGAAGCGCGCCTGCAACGCTGTGACCGCGCTCGACAGCGGATGGAAAGACGCACGGCTGCCTCTGCTGTCGGCATAGCCGAACACGCCGGTGGGACAGTAGCGGTCGTCGTCCCACCCCGGATAGTCGAGAAACGGATACCAACACATTCCCGCCATCGGAATGCCGCGCTCGATGGCCAAGGCCAGTTGCTCGCCGATGTACTGCAACCAGGGTACGCGAGCGGTGTCTTCGGCACCGGTTTCCGACAGCAGCATCGCCCTGCGGTAACGCTGGTGGACCTCACTGAGCATGCCCACCAGCGGGCGGTATTCGGGGTTTCCCGGCTCGATCCGGTTGCCGTGGAGGAACCATTGGTTATGGGGATAGAAATTCACCCCGAGGATGTCCAGGTATTCTTCCCGCCCGCCCAGTCCCGGCCAACTTCTTCCGGTCAGCAAATCCAAGGCCTCGAACTGGGATTGTCGATAGGCCTCGGCGGCCTCGATGTCCTCGGCTCGCCGAGTCGCGGACAGCACGTTGATCAGCGGATCGCACTGGACAAACCGCGCATTCGGAGCCGACTCGCGAATCGCCTCGATGGCCGCGATACTCGCGCGCACCAATTGATGCTTGAGCTCCGTGCCCCGCCGTTGCGCACCTGGGTTGAAATAGGCGACGTCACCACCGGCCCAACTCCAGAAAGAGATTTCATTGATCGGCGAATAGAACGGGACGTCGATCCCTTCATCGCGCATCAGCCGCGCCACGGCGCCGGCAAACCGGGCAAACCGCTCGACGAAGCCTGGGCGCCAGATGTCCAGATCGTCGGGGTAGCCGTAATGGCACAGATCCCAGACGACTTGCACATCGTGGCGCTGGGCGGCGCGCAACATCGGCAGGAAGCTGCGCCAGTCGTAACGGCCCGGTTGCCGCTCGATCAGATGCCAGCGCAGGCCATCCCTGGCGCAGCGAATGCCCAGCGTGGCGAGCTGGCGGTAATCCTCCCCTGCCCATTGGTCGTGACGAGTCGCCGCAAGCATGTCCAGTCGGCGCCCATCGGCGCGGCGTTGAGTGGAACACTCGTAGCCGGCCATCACGAAACTGCTGAAAATCTTGTGCTGCACGTTGCTGTCTCCCTGTGTGCGGGGCGCAAGCCAGGCGTCAACCTGGCTCGACCTCGTGGGCCTTCACCTCGACCCCCTCCTGCTCGGCGATACGCTGATACAGCGCAAGCGCCTGGCCCACCACCTGGTCCATGTTGTAGTACTTGTACGTGCCCAGCCGACCGAGAAACGTCACCCCCGGCGTTTCGTCGGCCAACGCCTTGTAGCGTTTGTACAGCTCGGCGTTTTCCGGACGCGGCACCGGGTAGTACGGGTCGCCCTCGGCACAGGGAAACTCGTAGGTCACGCTGGTGCGCGGATGCTGCTGGCCGGTGAGGTGCTTGTACTCGGTGATCCGGGTGTAGGGCACGGCCTCGTCCGGGTAATTGACCACCGCCACTGGCTGGAACTGCGCTTGATCCATGGTTTCGTGTTGGAAACGCAACGAGCGGTAAGGCAGCCGACCGAAGCAATGATCGAAGTACTCGTCGATGGGTCCGCAATAGATCAGTTCTTCGTAGGAGATGCGCTGGCGCACTGTCTTGAAATCGGTGGCCAACAGCACGTCGATGTTCGGATGATCGAGCATGCGCTCGAACATCCGGGTGTAGCCGTGCAAGGGCATCATCTGGAATTGATCGGTGAAATAACGATCGTCCGTGTTAGTGCGTGTCGGCACGCGGGACGTCACCGATTTGTCCAACTGCGAAGGGTCCAGTCCCCATTGCTTGCGGGTGTAGCCACGGAAGAACTTCTCGTACAACTCACGACCGATCTGGCTGACGACCACGTCTTCGGAGGTGCGGATCGACTCGACCGGCTCCGCCCGCTGTGCCAGGAATGCTTCGGCCTGCGCCTCGTCCATGGACAAGCCGAACAGCGTGTTCAGCGTGGTCAGGTTGATCGGAATCGGCACCTGGTGTCCATCGACCTGGGCCAGTACCCGGTGCTCGTAGGGCCGCCATTCGGTGAACCGCGACAGGTAATCGACGATGCGTTGGGCGTTGGTGTGGAAGATGTGCGGCCCGTAGCGATGAACCAGCACGCCCGCCTCGTCCAGATGGTCGTACGCATTGCCGCCGACGTGATCGCGGCGATCGATCAGCAGGACGCGCTTGCCCAACCCTTCGGCCAATCGCTCGGCCAACACGCTGCCGGCGAAACCGGCGCCGACGATCAGGTAGTCATACGGGGCAGAAGATTGATCAAGGGCATCGAGGGTTATCGTTGGCATTCGATCTGCTCCTTCATCTGGGCGCAGGTCTTGTCCCAGGACATGCCGTCCAGGGCCTTGTCGGCGTGCTCTGCAATGACGCCTGGCTGCGTGCGCAAGTCGAGCGCAGCCTGGATTGCGTCGATGAAGGCTTGGGGTGAATCGGCAATGGCGACCACCCCGCTGTCACCGTAGCCGCTGATCACATCACGGATCGGCGTGGATACCACCGGGCAACCGCCCGCCAAGTATTCGGGGGTCTTGGTCGGGCTGATGAAGCGCGTGGATTCGTTCAGGGCGAACGGCATCAACGCCACGTCCCAGCCGGCCAGATACGCAGGCAATTCTTCATATTGCTTGGCACCCAGGTAGTGAATGTTCGCCAGGCGCGGCAATGTCGCCGGATCGATCTTCACCACCGGCCCGATCAATACAATGTTCCAGTCGGGCCGTTGCGCTGCCAGTTCGCGTACCAGCTGGACGTCGAAACGCTCGTCGATCACACCGAAGAAACCCAATCGCGGATGCGCGATATCGGCCTGGTCCGCCGGATCGGGAATCGGTTGCCGGGCCGCGCCGAAATGTGCGACATCGACGCTGCTGGGCATGGCGTGGACATTGTCGTGATGCTGCCGCTTGGCCTCCCACAAGCTGAAGCCGCCGGTGAACACCACGTCGGCCTTCGCCAGCAACTTGCGCTCCATTTCCACCAAGGCGGGCGGGGCAAACCTGAAGGCCGAGAGCTCGTCCATGCAATCGAAAATCACCACGTTGGCCTCCAGGTGATCGGTGAAGGCCTGGCTCATCGGCGTGAGGTACCAGAGCATCAATTCACTCGGCCAGTGCTCTGCCAGCCAAGCATCCAGCAACTCCCGCTGGGCATCGACCACTTGGGTTTCACTCAATCCTTCGGGAAGCCTGGGCACCAGCACCGTGACGCCGTCGGCCACCGCATAGTGTTCGAGATGCGCGATCTGCCGCCCTTCGAAAATCGGCTCCTCGAAGAACAGCACGTCGTAGTCCCTGGCCAATCGCGACATCACGTGTTGGGGCCGTTGAAAGACGAAGCCCCAGCGCAGATGTGACAGGCACAACAGCGTGGGTCGCAGGCTGGTGGCGGACGCGGCGCTGGGCTTGAGGTGAAGCTGTTCTTGTTGATTCATGAGACGTTCCTTTTCTAGAGATCGATGCTGGGCCCACCGGAATCTGGCGCTGGCCGCCTGGCAAACAAGACCTGCCGACTCCCCTCGCGCTTGGCCTTGTGGACGTTGGAGAAAACCGGTTCCGAGGCCGTTCCAAAACTTGTTGAAGCCAGCCGACAAAGTGCACGCACCGATCAGTCAACTGCTCTGAACTCCTGACACACGCCACCACACTCAACTGAACAGGCTGATGTCTCCCACGCGCACCACTGCCGAAGCGAGACCGCCGAACAACGCCGAGTGTCTTGTGCAAAAGACATCAGGACAGGGATAACCGAGAGGGACTGAATAATGATTCTGGTAACAGGTGGTGCGGGCTACATCGGTGCCCACGTGGCGGTCGAACTGATGAACCGGGGCGACGCGGTATTGATCCTGGACAATCTCTGCAACAGCTCCCGGACGACACTGCAGCGCATTGCGAATGTGACAGGGCGTGAGCCCGGTTTTGTCTATGCCGACGTGCGCAACCGTCGGGCGCTGGATAACGTGTTCAAGGAGTACCCCATCGAGGCCGTCGTCCACTGCGCCGGACTCAAGGCCGTCGGTGAAAGCGTGCGCGAGCCGCTGAGGTATTTCGATACCAACGTCAGCGGCAGCGTGACGCTGTGCCAAGCCATGGCCGAGGCCGGCGTGTTCAACCTGGTGTTCAGCTCATCGGCGACGGTCTATGGCGATTGCGCCCAGATGCCCATCGCCGAGACCTGTCCGACGGGACAACCGACCAACCCCTACGGTCAGTCGAAGCTGATGGCCGAGCATGTCATGCGTTGCACTGCGACTTCCGATGCGTGTTGGTCGATCGGGCTGCTGCGCTACTTCAATCCCATCGGCGCGCATTGCTCCGGCCAGTTGGGAGAGACGCCGACGCAGACGCCCAACAATCTCCTGCCGTACCTGTTGCAGGTGGCCAACGGTGAGCGCGAGGTGCTGCGGATTTTCGGCTCCGACTACCCGACGCCGGACGGCACCGGCATCAGGGATTACGTCCATGTGGTGGATTTGGCCGAGGGCCATTTGCGGGCGTTGGAACGCTTGCGTGGGCAGACCGGTGTGCACGTCTGGAACCTGGGCACCGGGCGCGGTTATTCGGTGCTGGAGGTGGTGAGTGCATTCGAGCGAGTGACCGGGGAGACGGTGCCGCTGGCCTTTGAAGCGCGTCGTCCGGGAGATATCGCCCGGTGCTGGGCCGACCCAGGCAAAGCCGCCGAGCAACTCGGTTGGACGGCACGTCATGGTCTTGAGCGCATGCTGGAAGATGCCTGGCGCTGGCAGTGCCTGAACTTCCCCCGGGTCGAGCGGCAGGAGGTGGTTTGGCAGAGTATCGAGCAGGGATGAATCCCACTATGGGAGCGAGCTTGAACGCGATTGTGGTGTTTCAGTCAGCAGAAAGATGCTGAAGGTACCGGCCTCTTCGCGAGCAGGCTCGCTCCTACAGGGGACTGTGTTTGACCTGGATTGCTTGGCTGCTAAGGTCCTGTGTGGGAGCGAGCCTGCTCGCGAAGAGGCCCGTGCGTTCAGCCCCGGGGCAAGCGCATCCGCGCCACGTTCAAACAGTCGCGCTGGTTCCTCGACAGCATCTCCACGGTCAGCTGATAAGCCTGGTCCGCCGCGTCCTTGAGCAGTTGCCAATCCTCCAGGCTGATCAATTCGTGCAATACCAATTCGTCAGCGCGCCGAATCAACGTGTCGTAATAGTCCTCGGGAAAGTCCAGGCGATACGCATCGTCTTCGAGCAACAGCCGCCAGGCTTTCAATTCCATCTCAAGGTCGGTTTCACTCACGGGCGGTTGTCCTTCAACAGTTCGAGCCAATGGACCACCCCGGAAAAACCAGGGTGGAGCCAGGTGTGAAGCAACGCTCAGCTCACTTGCGCAAGCAGGTCTTGCTTGATGAAGTTGCGCACCGCGGCCAAGTGCGTTTCCTCCTGTTCCAGGGCATGGCCGAAGCGCTTGGCAATCAGCGGATGACCGCCCTTCTGCGCCAGCTCGATCAGCAACTCCCAAGCAGCGTTGTCTTCCAACTCGATGGTCAGAATCGCGCTCATCGATTGGGACACGGTCGTGCGTGGGTCCGTCAATACTTGCAACACGCCCATGGCCTTCACGCCCGCCACGTCGGCGCAAGGCGTCATGGCCGTCGGGTCGCCGCCGAGGGTTTCGATGGCTTCGCGCACGATGTTCATGTGCTCGAGTTCCTCGGCCTGGATCTGCCGCAAGGTCTCGACCAACGCAGGATCGGCGCCGGGCGCAGACGTGGCCTTGGCGACCATCGCTTCATACAGACGCACGCCGGTGCGCTCGAAGGCCAGCCGCTCGCCCAGCTTGTCGAGCAACACTTCCGGCGCCTTGCCGATGGTCTTGTCCAACGCAGTCTTGACCATGCCTTTGACCGAGCCCGGCGCGGGCACCGAACCGATCAGGTCGGCCTCGCGGATGGCGCGTTCACGTTCTGCGGTGTAGTCGCTCATATCGCCCGGCACGTCCGCCGGGAACAGTCGGGTGGCTTCCAATTGGCGAGCAGTGTCTTCGGGAGACATCTGGGCGCCGGTACGATTCAGGCCGATGGTGACTTGGCGTTCGCTCATTGCTGTTCTCCCACGGGGTTGAGTTCGGTGCCGGGCTTGAAGGTGTAGCCGGCGGAGGCGATGTTGGCGGGCACGCCTTCGCTGTTGAGCTGGGCGCGGTAGTCGAGGGAGGCGTGGCCTTCGCGCTCCTTGGGCACGTAGTCGATGCCGTGGGCGCGCAGATCCACTTCCCGGGACAGCGTCTCGCGGACGAATTCGCGCTGGCTCTTGAATTCGATCATGCGGGGTAATTGACCGCTGAGCACTTCGGCGGGGTCGCGTCGTTCGTACTTCTTGAACAGCTCGCAGGCCAGGTTCAAGTGGCCCAGTTCGTAATCGAGGAAACGTTCCCACAGCGCCTTGATACGCGGGTTTTCTTCCTGCTCGGCGCAACTGGCGTAGGTGTAGACCTCCATCGCTTCGTGCACCAGCCACTTCTCCATGAAGGTTTCGCTGGGATCCTGCAGCGAGCCGTACTGGGTGACGTGTTGTTCTTCTACCGAGGCAATTTCGGCATATAACGCACGCGCCACCGGGTCGGCGAACAGCGGGCCGATGTTCATGTAGTAATCGTGGGTCTGGTATTCCGCGCCGGTGATCAGCGCGGCGTGGATCTTGGTGATCAGCGCGGCGTTTTCCTTCTTGTAGTTATCGCGCAGGTCATCGCCGGGCGCACGGTGGTGCTCGCTGGTGGGTCGGCCGGGCACGATGTCCGTATAGCCTTGCAGGATGTTGTTGGCGTCCTTGCCTTCCAACCGATCGAGCATCGCCGAGTAACGGTAGAGGTGGTCGAAATCCTCCAGCAGGCCAAAGCGATAGGTCTGTGCCTGATAAGGGTCGGGCTCGTTCTGGGCGACGGCGGCGGTCACTTCGATGGCGACCTGTTCATAGGCCACGGTGGTTTCCAGTGGCGAATGATCCGCCGACAGCAACCAGTTGATGGCGGTCATCTGATGCTGCTCGGCACGCCTCACCTGGGCCAGGGGCAGTTGCAACTCCTTATGGAAACGCGCGCCGAAATGCTTGAGGCGCAGGGCGTCGGATTCGACGCCGTTCATCAATATCACCCGCACCCGCGTGAACGCGTCGTCGTCCAATTTACTGATCGGCTTGCCGGCCAGTTCACGCCAGGTAAAGGTCTGCTTGTCGAGGGGCGTCCCCTTGTTATCCAGCAGATTGTCGATTTTGGTCATGGGTCAATCTCCTTCATCAGAGGCCACGCGATACACCGTCGATGCGACCGCGCCGGGGCACAAAACGAACGACCCTGGAGAAATGCGCAGCGCTCCGAGCAGACGATGAGCGGTCGCATAAGTGGATGAAATGCCGCTTGATTTTCCGCTCATCCGGTCGCGACAAGGATTTTCGAACCAAGCGTTGGCGCGCCGGCTCGGAGCTACATAACACCGCCGCAGCCCACCGAAGACGAATCGGTTTCTTGCGGCTTTCACGGCGGGGTGAAGCCCAAACCTGCCTGGAGTTTTCGCGATGTGTGAATGTTTCGTTCAGCCTGTTTCTTCCAAGGATTCCCTGGCGTTCTTTGCCCAACGGGATGTGTTCGGCGCCCAGCACCACACAAGCCTGTCGGCCGACAGTCTTCACGCCGCGGCGGCTCCCGCGCTGCATGAGCGACAAAGCGTGATCAAGCCGAACATGCAGGTCAGCGCCATTCGCAACCGTGGCGGGCGGCTGGAGTGCATCAAGGTTCGCTGGGGCTGGTCGCCTGTCTGGTCGATGGGCACGATGCCGCCGCTGACCCACCTGCCCTTGCACCTGGTGATGCGCTCCAAAGTGTTTGACCGGATCAAGCGCGACGGCCGCGTGCTGGTTGCGGTAGACGGCTGGTACGAAGCCGCTACGGAGGCTGGCGCCTCAGCCCAGGCCAAGCGCCTGAGCTATACGACGTCGCGGCAGTCATCGCCTATCTTCCTCGCCGCCCTGGCCCAGGCCAGTGAAACACCCAACGGTTGTGACGGGCTGGCCTTGGTGACTTATGGCGACATCGTCAATCAACAGCAGCGGCTGCTGGCCTTCACCGGGGAAAACGCGCTCGAATGGTTACGCCCTGATCTGGATTGGGAACAAGCCCGAGACATGGCCGCGCATGTGGCTGTCGACGAACCGCAACTGGAACATGTACTGACCTCCAAGCGGATGGTCCAGGGGCGGCGGTGATCGCGGCACAAGCCGGAGGAAATCGCTGACAGCTTGAAGATCGGCGCTAAACTGGCAGGCCAGTCGCCTTGAGGTGACTGGCCTTTTTCTTTGACGAGCAAGAGACTTCCATGGCGAACCCAGACATCACGTTCACTCCCGACCCGGACACGGACTCCATCTCCTCCGACGTCGCCGGCTTCGGCGGCCTGTTGGTTTCCACGCAAATCCCGACCCGCGCCGACGGCAGCCTGGAGCTGGGCGACATCACAGCGCAGAGCGAGTGCACGTTGCAGGCGCTCAAGACCACACTGGAACGTGCCGGCAGTTCCATGGACCGCGTGTTGCACCTGACCATCTACCTCACCGACATGGCCGACCGCGCCGCCTTCAACGAAGTCTACAAACGCTACTTCGCCAAGCCCTGGCCGGTGCGTGCCGCCGTCGGCGTGGCGGCGTTGGCGGTTGAAGGAATGCGGGTGGAAGTGACGGCGATGGCGGCGAAGGGCTGAGCAGCACCTCAGACAAGCGAGGAGCTTTTGTGGCGAGGGAGCTTGCTCCCGCTGGGTGGCGAAGCCGCCCCAAAATCTCTGCATCAGCAAAGAACTTGGGCCTGCTACGCAGTCCAGCGGGAGCAAGCTCCCTCGCCACGGGTTTTGGGTTAACCCAGATTCCCGGTCCAGCAGCGGGCTGTGTTTATTCGGTTGTAGGATCCTTCGCGTTCGGGCTACGTCGTCTTGCGCCGTTACCTACAACTACGCCAGAATCCGCCGACTTGTGCGCCTTGGGATCGGGCTTTACTGTTGCTCGGTCGCTGAAAATCAGCGATCGGGTTTGGTAGCCCGGCTTTTGACTTGGCGCATAGCACAGCCCTACAGGCCATTTTTGGCATTTGTTATGGCGGTCATGCGCAGGGCGTCTTCGGACGCGCCGGTTGCCAGGTCACCGGTCTACCAACCCGCGTATGGCCGCCACCCTTCGTTTGGTAGCGAGAGTGGATGGCTCCTTTTTTCGACTTGGAGTTCCATCTATGTTCAAAGTAACCCCGAATCCTCCCGACACCGATCCAGCCGACGCAAAGGCATTCGACGAAGCCGCCGAGCGCGCCCTTGATTACTACCTCAAGCCCAAACCCAGCAAACCAACACCTGACCCAAGCCAACTCTTCACCGTGATCAACGGCGTGGGCAACGAAGCCCTGCTCGCCAACCTCAGCGAAACCCTCGCCTCGGCCAACGCGATGATCAATGACCTGGCGTTCGACCTGGACGGTTCGCGACGACACGTTGCCCTGGGCATCCTGCAACTGATCGAAATGGGCGCGCTACTGGCGAACCGCGCGCTGGACAACGTCGAAGCGCGCTAACCGCCGTTGCACATCACCCCTGTGGCGAGGGAGCTTGCTCCCGCTGGGTGGCGAAGCCGCCCCAAAATTTCTGCATTGGCAAAGAATTTGGGCCTGCTGCCAGTCCAGCGGGAGCAAGCTCCCTCGCCACGGGGGGGTTGGCTGACAATCGCCTGGCAAATCCCCGCCTATACTTCTCTGCCAATCCCCCCGGGGCCTGCACTTCCAACAATAAAAAGCAGAGGTGGAACATGGTCTGGCAACAAGTCTACGATCCCTTCGGTAATGCGGTGCTGTCGACGGCCCTGGCGGCGGTTCCGGTGGTGGTGATGCTGGCGTCCCTGGCATTCTTTCATGTCAAGGCGCACCTCGCGGCGCTGTATGCCCTGGCCTCGGCCTTGCTCATCGCGATTTTCGCCTTTGGCATGCCGGCCAACATGGCCGGTTCAGCGGCGCTTTATGGTGCGGCCAACGGGCTGCTGCCCATCGGTTGGATCGTGCTCAACATCATCTTCCTGCACCGGCTGACCACCGAGAACGGTTCGTTCAAGGTCCTACAGGATTCCCTGGCGCGCATCACCGATGACCGCCGCTTGCAACTGCTGCTGATTGCCTTCTGTTTCGGCGCGTTTTTCGAAGGCGCGGCGGGTTTCGGCACGCCAGTGGCCGTGACCGGCGCGATCCTCATCGGCCTGGGCTTTTCGCCGCTGGCCGCCTCGGGCCTGGCGTTGATCGCCAACACCGCCCCGGTGGCATTCGGCGCCCTGGGCACGCCGATCATCACCCTCGCCAAAGTCACCGGGCTCGACGAAATGGAGCTGTCGATGATGGTCGGTCGGCAGTTGCCGTTTTTCTCGGTGATCGTGCCGTTCTGGCTGATCTGGGCGTTCGCCGGCTGGCGCAAGATGCTGGAGATCTGGCCGGCGATCCTGGTGGCTGGTGTCAGCTTCGCCATCCCGCAGTTCCTGGTGTCGAACTTCCACGGCCCGATGCTGGTGGACGTGATCGCCGCGCTGATTTCCATGGCCTGCCTCACCGGATTCATCAAGGTCTGGAAACCGGCCACCATTCACACGTCCGCGGCGCTGTCCGGTCGGCACGATGATTCGAAGATCGACGCCAGCGAAGCACAGGCGCCGGTCGCCAGCGCCGCGTTTTCCAATGACGCCCGTCCCGCCGTGCTGCGCGCCTGGATGCCGTGGATCATCCTCACGGTGTTCGTGTTTGCCTGGGGCACGCAGGGTTTCAAGAACATCTTCGACACCCGCCCGGCCATCGACCCGCAGACGCAATCGGCCAAGCTTGATCCCCAAGGCAAGCCTATGCGCGAGGCGAATCCGATCTTCTCGCCGCTGCTGACCTTCGGCACCATCCACCAGCAGATCGAAAAGGTCCCGCCCGTGGTGCCACAGCCTAAAACCGAGGAAGCGGTCTACAAATTCAACTGGTTCACCGCCACCGGCAGCGGCATCTTCCTGGCAGCCGTTCTCGGCGGCTTGCTGATGGGCTATTCGATCCCGCAACTGGTGCGCCAATACCTGCGAACGTTATGGGTGGTGCGCTATTCATTGATCACCATCGTGGCGATGTTGGCGTTGGGCTTTCTGACGCGTTATTCGGGCCTGGACGCGACCATGGGCCTGGCGTTCGCCGCGACGGGCATCTTCTACCCGATGTTCGGCACGCTGCTGGGCTGGCTCGGCGTGGCACTGACCGGTTCGGACACGGCTTCAAACGTGCTGTTTGGCGGTCTGCAACGGGTGACGGCAGAGCAGTTGGGGATCAGCCCTGTGCTGATGGCCGCCGCGAACAGTTCAGGTGGGGTGATGGGCAAGATGGTCGATGCGCAGTCGATCGTGGTCGCCTCCACCGCGACGCGTTGGTACGGCCACGAAGGGGAAATCCTGCGCTACGTGTTTTTCCACTCGGTGGTGCTGGCGATCCTGGTAGGCGGGCTGGTGACGTTGCAGGCGTATGTGGCGCCGTTCAGTCACATGGTGGTGGGCGGACACTGAATGGAGAAAGGCTTATGTGGCGAGGGAGCTTGCTCCCGCTGGGTGGCGAAGCCGCCCCAAAATTTCTGCATCAGCAAAAAACTTGGGCCTGCTGCGCAGTCCAGCGGGAGCAAGCTCCCTCGCCACGGGTATGCGTACTGACCTGGTCGGTGTTACTGAACGTTCTTCAGCTTGACCACATCACCGGACACCGAGGTGGTGTAGCCGGTCAGGACCCAGGCCCAGAACCAGTTTTCCTGGACTTGGGTGTTGATCATGGCGTCGCCGCCCTTGGCCTGGATCGCCGCGGTCTGGGCACGGACGAAACGGTTGTTCTGGCGAATCGGGATCACGCCGAACAGCAGCAGGCCGGTGGCCTTGGCTTCGCTGTGGCCCACGACGGTGTATTGGCTGCTGTCGTATTGCTGGGTCTTCATCGGGGTGCCGGTGCAACCCGCCAGGACCAGGCCGAACAGTGCGCAGGCGACAACTTTGGTGATGTGGTTCATTTGAGGCTCCATGGGAAAACGCCCGGGATCCATCTCTCGGGCGGCGCGTACTCTAACCGATCAGCAATAAAATGACACAACATCCTCTGCCCGTTTCAGGGCTCGAAAGGCCCATGACAGAGCCATTCGTCAGGTGCGCCTCCAGCGAAACAGACTCGCGTCGATAGCATGAAAACTGCGCCACGGAAGGCAGTTTCTTGTCTTGACGACCGCCAGGTAACGGGCGGTCCCGTTGGAGGGTTTCATCATGATTGACGTGACAGTCTGGAGCGTTACCCTGCCGGTGCAAACGCCCGCGCAGGTCGTGGCAACCAAAGCCATGCCGAGTTTGAAAAATATCTATTTCGACAATAACGGCCAGCGGATCGTCTTCTGGGCGCCCGTCACCGGCTCCCATACCGGTAACAGCAAATTCCCGCGTTCCGAACTGCGGGAAACCAGCAAGGACGGCAAACACCGCAACTGGCGCTACAACAGCGGCACCAACACCCTCAAGGGCGAACTGTCGGTCAATCAGGTGCCGTCGGAAGGCCGTGTGGTGGTCGCGCAGATTCACGCCAAGAATGCCCCGACGCCGTTATTAAAACTGGTTTACCGCTACGAAAAGGGCACCGGCAACATTGACGTGGAATACCGGGTCAAGCCCAACGACAAAAAGAGCCCGGTGATCTACACCGTGCCCAAGGTGCCGTTGAACAAGTCCTTCTCGTACACCTTGCAGATGGACAAGCAAGGCCAGCTCACGATGCTGATCGGCAGCAGCGGCAAACAGGTGAAGCTGGACAAGTCCTGGTACGGCTACGACTTCTATTTCAAGGCCGGCGTCTACACGCTGGACAACAAGGGTTATTCCAACGAAGGCGGCAAAGTGACCTACACCAAACTGAACGTCAGTCACAAGTGACTGGCGTTCTTCCTCTCCTCACGCCTCGGACGGTGTCACGACCCCCTGCCGACCACTGAAGGTCAACAGGAAACCCACGAACACCACCAGCGCAAAACCGGCCGGGAACAGCCAGATACTTTTCCAATCATGGCCGCCTTCCACCACGAAGTGATCGGTCACCTGCCCCGCCACCCAGAAACCGATCAACATCCCCACCCCATAAGTCGCCAGAGTGATCAAGCCCTGGGCCGAGCTGCGCAGGTGTTTTGGCGCCTTGGCGTCGGTGTAGATTTGCCCTGAGACAAAAAAGAAGTCGTAGCAGATGCCGTGCAGGGCGATGCCGATGAACAACATGAACGCCAGGTCAGCGTTGTCGCCGTAGGCAAACAACACATAGCGCAACGCCCAGGCCAGCATGCCTACCAGCAGCGCCAGCTTGATGCCGAAGCGTTGGATGAACAGCGGCAACAGCAACATGAACAGCACCTCGGAGACCTGCCCGATGGCCATTTTCGCCGTCGGGTTGGTCATGCCGGTTTCGGCCAGGAAGGGGTTGGCGTTCTGGTAATAAAACGCCAGCGGGATGCAGATCAGGATCGAGGCGATGAAGAACACCAGGTAGCTGCGATCCTTGAGCAGGCCCAACGCATCGAGCCCCAGGGACTGCTTGATGCCGCCGGCATTCGCCTGCTCCCTCAGCGGTGCCGTGCCGGGCAGCGTGAAGCTGTAGAGCCCGAGAACCAGCGAGGCGACGGCCGCCATCAGGAAGGTATTACGCAAGCCACCCGCTGCAATCGCCTCGCGCGAGTCCCAGCCGAACACGAAGCTGATCACCACGCCAGCGGCGATCCAGCCGACGGTGCCCCACACGCGGATGCGCGAGAACTCCAACGCAGGGTCGCGCATTTGCCGGAAGGCCACGGAGTTGACCAAGGCCAGCGTCGGCATGTAGATCACCATGTACGCCAGCACGAAGGGGTAGAACGCGCTGAAATCCACCGCCGAATAAAGTTGATACAGCAACACCGCGCCCACCAGGTGCAACACCGCCAGGATGCGCTCGGCGTTGAAGTAGCGGTCCGCGATCAGGCCGATCACGAACGGCGCGATGATCGCCCCCCAGGACTGGGTGGCGAAGGCCATGCCGACCTGCCCGCCACTGGCTTGCAGCGTGCTGGACAGGAATGTGCCGAGGGTGACGAACCAGCCACCCCAGATAAAAAACTGCAGGAACATCATCACGCTCAGGCGTGCATGCATCGTGGTCATGACCGTCACCGTCTTGTTGTTCTTGTTGAAACAAAGTCGTGCGCTGTTATTGCCGCCTGCTTTTGTGGACTGCTTTTGTAGACTGCTTTTGTGGCGAGGGAGCTTGCTCCCGCTCGGCTGCGCAGCAGTCGTAAAACCAGGCGACGCGGTCTGCCTGGAACATCGTATTTGGGGCGGCTTCGCCACCCAGCGGGAGCAAGCTCCCTCGCCACAAGGGTTCTGCGATCAGCCGTTACCCAGGCAACCCCAACAACCGCCGGTTGGATGCCTCATCCGCCGTGACCCCGGCAAAGTCATCGAACGCCTTGGCGGTCTTGTTGATCATGTGCCGCTGGATGAACGCCGCGCCTTCGGCCGCACCCTGTTGCGAGTCCTTCAGGCAGCATTCCCATTCCAGCACCGCCCAGCCGTCGAAGCCGTATTGGGTCAGTTTGCTGAAGATCGCCTTGAAATCGATCTGCCCATCGCCCAGTGAGCGGAACCGGCCAGGGCGATCCACCCAGCCCTGGTAGCCGCCATAGACACCGGAGCGGGCGTCGGACCGAAACTCGGCGTCCTTGACGTGGAACATGCGGATGCGCGCGTGGTAGCGGTCGATGAAGCCCAGGTAGTCCATCTGTTGCAGCAACAAGTGGCTGGGATCGTAGAGAATCGCGGCCCGGGGATGATGGTCGACCGCCTCCAGGAAGCGCTCGAACGAGGCGCCGTCGTGCAGGTCTTCGCCGGGGTGGATTTCGTAGCACAGGTCCACACCGGCCGCGTCGAAGCACTCGAGGATCGGCAGCCAGCGCCGGGCCAGTTCGGCAAAACCTTGCTCGACCAGGCCTGAGGGCCGCTGTGGCCATGGGTACATGTACGGCCACAGCAACGCACCGGAGAACGTCGCGTGGGCCTTGAGACCCAGACGCTGGCTGGCGCGGGCGGCCAGTTTCAGTTGCTCGATGGCCCACTCGGTACGTGCCTGGGGCTGGCCGCGCAGGTGGGCCGGGGCGAAGTCGTCAAACAGCGCATCGAACGCCGGATGCACCGCCACCAATTGGCCTTGCAGGTGCGTCGACAATTCGCTGATCTCGACGCCCGCCGCTGCGCAAGTGGCCTTGAGTTCGTCGCAATAATCCTGGCTCTCGGCGGCCTGGGCCAGGTCAATGTAACGCGTGCCCAGGGTTGGCACCTGAATGGCTTTGTAGCCTTGCGAAGCGGCCCATCGGGCGATGTTCGCCAAGCTGTCGAACGGCGCTTCATCGGACATGAACTGCGCCAGGAAAATCGCCGGCCCGCGCAGGCCGTTCGGTGTCCGGTCGTGGGTCTTCACAGCTGCGATTCTCCGGTTTCCAGCGTGGTCCACTCTGCCTCGCGACGGTGATTGATGATCGCGGCCTCGATAAACGCCATGCCGCGCACGCCGGTTTCGATGCCGGGTACGCCCGGCACATCGGGGCCTTCGACCCGGGCGCGAATGGCCTGGGCGAAGTCGCCGTAGAGGTTGGCCATCGCTTCCAGATAACCTTCCGGATGCCCCGCCGGCAGCCGCATCCGCCGAGTCGCCGCTTCACAGAGCCAAGGCTGGCCCAGGCCGGAACGCAGGACTCGCAGTGGTTGGTCGAAGGCGCGATGGATCAGGCTCGACGGTTCTTCCTGGCGCCACTCCAGCGCGCCTTTGGCGCCATAGACGCGGATCTTCAGCGGGTTCTCTTCACCGGTGCAGATTTGGCTGGCGAGCAACACGCCGCTGGCGCCGCCCTCCATCTTGAACAGCATCGCGGCGTCGTCGTCCAACTGACGCCCCGGAACATGGCTGCCCAACACGGCGCATAACTGCTGGATCGGTCGATCCGCGACGAACTCCGCCAGGGAAAACGCGTGGGTGCCGATGTCGCCGATGCAACCGCCCAAACCTGACTGGGCCGGATCATCGCGCCATTCGGCCTGCTTGTTGCCCAGCGCCGCAACGTCCTGGCTGAGCCAGCCCTGGGGGTACTCGACGAACACTTTGCGAAGCTGCCCGATCACGCCCGAGCGCACCATTTCCCGGGCCTGCCAGACCATGGAATAGCCGAGATAGGTGTGGGCCAGGCCGTAGAGGCAGCGACTGCCTTGCAACACCTCCTTCAAGGCCAGCAGTTCCTTGAGGTTCAGCGCGGCGGGCTTCTCGCTGAACACGTGGAAACCGGCCTTCAGCGCCTGGCTGGCAATCGGTGCGTGGAGGTGATTGGGCGTGACGATCACCAACAATTCCATGCGTTGATCCAGCGGCAGCAGCGCTTCGTCGTCGAGCATCTGTTGCCAGTCGTCGTAACAACGCGATGTCGCCAGCCCCAACGCGGCGCCGGTCTGCCGGTTGTTATCAGGGTCGCGACTGAACGCGCCACAGACCAGCTCGAAACCGCCGTCCAGGCCCGCGGCCTGGCGATGAGCCTGGCCAATGAACGCGCCCTGCCCACCGCCGACGAAGCCCATTCTTATTTTCGGTGTTACAGGATTCATCACGATTCTCTTCTGTCCGGATCGATGATGTAACCGGTTACATCATGCCGAGAATCTAGGCTTGGTTTTGGCGCCTGTCAAACGCTGTGGAACAGGCTTGAGATGTGTCGGGCGACAAACCTGCGGTAAGCTCACCGCCATGCCTGGGTCGCCAGGCGCCGAATCGAGGTGCCCTTGTCCAACATCCGTGAAGTGGCCCGGCTGGCCGGTGTGTCGGTGGCCACGGTATCCAGAACACTGAGATCTCCCGAACGCGTGCTGCCCGAGACCCGGGACAAGGTCAACGCAGCGGTACTCCAGGCCGGTTATCGACCGAATCTGATGGCGGTGCAGTTTCGCTCCCAGCGCACCGGTAACCTGGTGATCCTCGTACCGAAAATCGCCAACACGTTTTTCGCCCGGGTCATCACCGGCGCCCAACAAGCGGCGCAAGCGGCCGGCTATCGACTGCTGCTGTGCGACACCCAGGGCCGCGAAACCATCGAGCAGGAATTCGCCGCGCTGGTCTACGCCCACCAGGCCGACGGCGTGATCCAGTTACGCGCCAGCGATCCCTTTGTCTCACTGCCTCCCGGCATCGACGCGCTGCCGCTGGTCAACGCCTGCGAGGTGGTCAAGGACGCGCCCTACCCGACCATCAGCCTGGACAACCGCGGTGCCGCGCACGCCATGACCGAGCACTTGATCGGACTCGGCCACCGTCGCATCGGCATCATCAAGGGCCCGCGCAGCAGCCCGCTGACCCTCGACCGCGTGGCCGGTTACCAGGACGCCTTGCGCAACGCCGATATCGCCCTCGATCCTGAACTGGTCTGTCACGGCGACTTCACCCTCAAGGCCGGCTACGACGGCGCCGGGACGTTGCTCGCTTTGGCCGAACGCCCCAGCGCGCTGTTCTGCGAGAACGACGAAATGGCCATCGGCGCGCTCAAGCGCATCAAGCAGATGGGCCTGCGGGTGCCCGAGGATATTTCCCTGGTGGGTTTTGACGACATCCCGTTCGCCGCGTATTGCGATCCACCGTTGACGACCATTTCCCAACCGGCTGAAACCTTTGGCAACAAAGCCGTGGAGATGCTGATTGCCTTGATCGAGAAGCGGCCCATCGCGCAGCGGCATGTGCTGCTGCCGTTCGAGTTGACCGTGCGGGGTAGTTCGGCTCCCCTGGTAGGTTTCCGTTCCGAGCCAGACCGCTAAGACCAGGGCCGCTGCGCGCCCCAGCGGGAGCAAGCTCCCTCGCCACGGGGATATCTGCTACTGAGCGCATACCTCCGGCTAGGCGAGATTGCTTTTGTGGCGAGGGAGCTTGCTCCCGCTGGGGCGCGAAGCGGCCCCGAATCAAACTGATTACGAAAGCTCTTTGCTCGTGCTTACTCGCCACCACCCAATACCCTTGTTTCGACTACAGTGGAAAGACTCTGCATAAAGCCATAACAAGACGGAGAGTCCTCAATGCGAGTCAACAAGCGCTTCACCCTCCTGGCCGCCGCCGCAACCTTGGCGGTCGCCGCCACCGCCCACGCGGCCCCGGTGTACATCAATATCCTGACCGGGGGCACCAGCGGCGTGTATTACCCGATCGGGGTCGGGCTTTCGCAGATCTACAGCAGCGGCATCGAAGGTTCCAAGACGTCGGTGCAGGCCACCAAGGCGTCGGTGGAAAACCTCAACTTGTTGCAAGCCGGGCGCGGGGAGTTGGCGCTGGCCTTGGGCGATTCGGTGGCCGATGCGAAGAACGGTGTGGAGGATGCCGGCTTCAAGGCGCCACTGACCAAGCTGCGGGCGATTGCCGGCGCGTACCCCAATTACATCCAGATCGTCGCCAGCGAGGAATCGGGGATCAAGACCTTGGCGGACCTCAAGGGCAAGACCGTTTCCGTCGGTGCGGCGAAATCCGGCACCGAACTCAACGCCCGAGCAATCTTCAAGGCCGCCGGCCTGACCTACAGCGACATGAAGGTCCAATACCTGCCCTTTGCCGAATCGGTGGATTTGATCAAGAACCGCCAACTGGACGCTACCTTGCAATCCTCCGGCCTGGGCATGGCGGCGATTCGTGACCTGGCGTCGACGATGAAGTTGAACTACGTGTCGATTCCCACTGACGTGGTACAGAAGATCGGCAACCCGGCCTACCAGAGCGCCATGATCCCCGCCAACACCTACGACGGCCAGGCTGATGCCGTGCCCACCGTGGCCATCACCAATATCCTGGTGACCCGCGAGGACGTTCCGGACGACGTGGCCTATCAGATGACCAAGCTGCTGTTCGACAACCTCCCCCGCCTGGGCACCTCCCACTCGGCGGCCAAGGACATCTCGCTGAAAAACGCCGCGAAAAACCTGCCGATCGCCCTGCATCCCGGTGCCGAGCGCTACTACAAGGAAGTGGGCGCGCTGTAGCCGCTGGACGGCAACGGCGCGGGTCGCCGTTGCCGCATCGCGTTTCGCATCCGCACGTCGACAACAGGCAGGCATCTCATGAGTGAAGACCAGCACGGCATCGCCACGGACCCGCGGGACTGGCCCAAGACGCTGTTCTACGTGGCGTTGCTGTTTTCCGTATTCCAGATCATCACGGCGGCCTTTTCACCGGTGTCCAGCATCGTGCTGCGGGCGGTGCATGTGGGCTTTTTGCTGTGGGTGGTGTTTTTGAGCTACCCGGCCCATGGCAAGCAACGGCCCTGGCAACCCCTGGCCTGGGCCTTGAGCCTGGCGAGCGTGGCGACCGCGCTCTATCAATGGGTCTTCGAGGCCGACCTGATCCAGCGTTCCGGCGACCTGACCACCGCCGACACGGTCATCGGCGTCATCCTGATCGTGCTGGTGTTCGAGGCGGCGCGGCGAGTGATGGGCATCGCCTTGCCGATCATCTGCGGCCTGTTCCTGGCCTATGGTCTGTTCGGTGAATACTTGCCCGGCGACCTGGCCCACCGCGGCTACGGCGTCGATCAGATCATCAACCAATTGGCCTTCGGCACCGAAGGGCTGTACGGCACGCCGACCTATGTATCGGCCACCTACATTTTCCTGTTCATCCTGTTCGGCGCCTTCCTGGAAAAGGCCGGCATGATCAAGCTCTTCACCGACTTCGCCATGGGCCTGTTCGGCCACAAGCTGGGCGGTCCGGCGAAGGTGTCCGTGGTGTCATCTGCGCTGATGGGCACCATCACCGGCTCGGGCATCGCCAACGTCGTGACCACCGGCCAGTTCACCATTCCGCTGATGAAACGCTTTGGCTACAAGGCCGCGTTCGCCGGCGGCGTGGAAGCGACATCGAGCATGGGCAGCCAGATCATGCCGCCGGTGATGGGCGCGGTGGCGTTCATCATGGCCGAGACCATCAACGTGCCGTTCGTGGAGATCGCCAAGGCCGCGCTGATTCCGGCGTGCCTGTATTTCGGCTCGGTGTTCTGGATGGTTCACCTGGAAGCCAAGCGCTCCGACCTCAAGGGCCTGCCCAAGGACCAATGCCCGAGCGCCTGGGGCGCGGTCAAGGAGAGCTGGTTCCTGCTGATCCCATTGGGCGTTCTGGTCTACCTGCTGTTTTCCGGACGCACGCCGCTGTTCTCCGGCATGGTCGGGCTTGCGCTGACGGCCATCGTGATACTCGGCTCGGCGATCATTCTCAAAGTCTCCAACTACGCCTTGCGCTGCGCCTTCTGGGTCGCGCTGGGCATCCTTTGCGTCGGGTTCTTCCGGCTCGGTATCGGCATCGTGTTCGCGGTGATCGGCGTGCTGGTGGTGGCCTGCTGGTTCATGAAAGGCACCCGGGAAACCCTGGTCGTCTGCCTGCACGCCTTGGTGGACGGCGCCCGACACGCCGTCCCGGTGGGGATCGCCTGCGCCTTGGTCGGCACCATCATCGCAGTGGTTTCGCTGACCGGCGTGGCATCGACCTTCGCCGGTTACATCCTGGCGATCGGCAAGGACAACCTGTTCCTGTCCCTGCTGCTGACCATGCTCACCTGCCTGGTGCTGGGCATGGGCATCCCGACCATTCCGAACTACATCATCACCAGCTCGATTGCCGCGCCCGCGCTGCTGGAACTTGGCGTGCCGCTGATCGTGTCGCACATGTTCGTGTTCTATTTCGGCATCCTCGCCGACCTGACCCCGCCGGTGGCCCTGGCCTGCTTCGCCGCCGCGCCCATCGCCCGGGAGAGCGGCCTGAAGATCAGCTTCTGGGCAGTGCGCATCGCCCTGGCCGGCTTCGTCATTCCGTTCATGACGGTGTACAACCCGGCGTTGATGCTGCAGGGCGACAACCTGTGGATGACGGCGTACATGCTGGTCAAGACGTTGTTGGCCGTCGGACTCTGGGGGATGGCTTCCACTGGATACCTGCAACAGAAAATGCCGGTTTGGGAACGCCTGATGTGTTTCGCCGCTGGCGCGATGCTGGTGGTTGCCCTGCCCCTGACCGATGAAATCGGCTTCGTGCTGGGTGCGCTGCTGATTTTCCAACACGTCTGGCGCTCACGACGTGTCGGGCGAGCCTTGGCGTGATTGGCTTGTGCCTGGGCTTGTCCGGCGTGGTCTGGGCACAGCTTGAACTCAGCGAGTTCACGTTGGCCTGGAACCACACCATCGAGAAGATCCGTTGGGAAGAGGATTACCGGGTCAGCGAACAGGGCCTGATCCTGGGCGAAGCCAGGGTCAAGGGCAACGGCGCCGGCATGGAGATTCCCGAGGGCGCACGGCTGGAAAATGGCAGTTGGCGATATCACCGCGAACTGCCACCGCTGCAACCGTTGAAGCTCGGTCGCACACCCCAGGCCGGCGACTATCAGCTGTGTCATGCTGGCCATTGCCAGCCAATGGCCCATTGGCTCGGGCCGCCCAATGCACAACAACCGGCCGTGGAATTGTGGAGCTGCCCGCTGTGATCGTCACTCAGCGCTGATGGAACGCCACGCCGCTTGCGCCAACAACTCTCGGTGAGCCTTCGGGCTGGAAGGCACCCGCCCCGACAGCCATGCCCGGCAATAACTTTCAGACGCGCCGATGATCAGCGAAAACATCAACTCGGCGGGATAGCGCTTGAGCGCCTCGCCCTGCTCTGCGGCGCTCAACCACTGCCAAAGCTGACCGTTACGTGAGGTGTTGCGGCTGGCGAGCTCGTCCTTGAACGGTCCCTTGGTCACCGCAAAGCGTGCGTGATACTGGAAGCGCGCCCACTCGGGCTGGCTGTCTACCCAATCAACGTAGCTGTAGATCAACGCTTGGACGCCCTGCTCGGCGGTTGTCGCTTCGCACAGGTATTGCTCGCGCAAACGCGCCTGATCTTCCAGGGCAGTGAAGAACAGCGCCGCCACCAAGCCTTCCTTGTTGCCGAAATGATGGTAGATGGCGCCGACGCTGGTCTGGCATTCGGTGCGGATCATTTCAATGGTCGTCGCCTCGATGCCCTGCTCGTTGAACAGGGCCAGGGCCTTGCGAAAGATGTCGCGCTTGAGTTCAGCCCTTCTGCCGGGGAAGGCGCGTTCGAGTAGGTCTGTTGTTTCCATGCTAGGCATAAACCGGTTCGTGGGTGGGACCGGGCACTGGGCTGCCCGTGACGAAGTGAGCGCAGCTTGACAGATTCGCCGCTAACAGAATACCGTTCCGTCACAGAATATTATTCTATAACGGAACACTGTTCCGCAAAATCACTTGTCAGCGAGGCTTCACATGAATCAGGTTCTCGGTATGTTCAACAGCGCAGGTCCGGACGCGTTCAGCAAAATGGCCTGTCAGATGGCGCCGTACTTCTCCACCATCAACCCGCTCGTCACAGAATTACGCCAGGGCGCGGCGACCGTGCAGGTGCCGTTTCGCAAGGAAATCACCAACCACCTGGGCACCGTCCACGCCATCGCCATGTGCAACGCCGCCGAGTTGGCCGCAGGCATGATGACCAACGTTTCCATCCCCGACGGCGCTCGTTGGATTCCCAAGGGCATGAGCGTGCAATACCTGGCCAAGGCCAAGAGCGACGTGACGGCGGTTGCGAACGGCGACGAGGTGGATTGGCAGACCGAAGGCGACAAGATCGTGCCGGTGGACATTCATGACGCGGAAGGCAAGAAGGTGTTCACGGCGCAGATCACCATGAACGTGAAGCTGAGTTGAAGTCGAGGGCGTCCGGGACGCCCTCAATCCAATGATTGTGAAACGTGGCGAGGGGATTTATCCCCGCTGGGCTGCGCAGCAGCCCCAAACCAAGCAACTCGGTGTGCCAGGAAAAATGAGCTCATAGCTTCAGGGCTGCTGCGCAGCCCAACGGGGATAAATCCCCTCGCCACAAAAGAGGTGCTCGACTGACAGAGAGACGTTGCTGAGCCTATTTTTTGGTCAGGCGAACGTCGCGCCCCGGGTGTTCACGAACAGCGAGTACAGCGAGTGGCTGCCGGCCATGAACAGCCGGTTGCCTTCTCGCCCGCCGAAGCAGATGTTCGGGCAGCGTTCCGGCAACGAAATGTGCCCGATGGCCTTGCCTTCGGGGTTGAACACGCGCACGCCATCGAGTTTTTCCAGGTCGGCCTTGGGGTCGCCATTCCCGCCCCAACCGCACCAGAGATTGCCGCTCTCGTCGCACTTGATCCCATCGATGGCCGCATAGTCCAACCCTTCGATGTGCTTGCGCCGTTCGCCCAAAGTGCCGTCGTCCTTGACCGTAATCGCCCAGATCAAACGGTTGGGCTTGGCCCGACCTTCGACCACGTAGAGAATTTTTTCGTCCGGGGAAAAGCACAGACCGTTCGGCCCCGCCAAATCGTCGATTGCGCGACTAAGCTTGCCGGTCTGACCGTCGATGCGGTACACGGCGTGGGGCTGCGCCGGGGTGACTTTGTGCCCTTCATAATTGTTGCCGGTCTGGAACGGTGGATCGGTGAACCAGATCGAGCCGTCGCGTTTGCAGACGATGTCGTTGGGCGAGTTCAACGGCTTGCCGTCGAAACTGTCAGCCAGCACGGTGATGGTGCCGTTGGGTTCGGTGCGGGTGATGCGCCGACCTTCGCTCGTCGTGGTCGAGCCTTCGCAGACCAGCAACCGCCCCTGGCGATCGCGGCACATGCCATTGGAGAAGTTCGAGTTCTCGCGGTACACCGACAAACCACCGGTGACTTCGTCCCAACGCACGATGCGGTTGTTGGGAATGTCGCTGACCAACAGATAGCGACCGTCGCCGATCCATACCGGCCCTTCCGCCCAGCGCAGACCGCTGGCGAGCTTCTCGACGCTGGCGTTGAAGATGCGCAAATCCATGAAGCTGGGGTCGAGGATATTGACCAGGGGGTCTGGATAGCGCTGGCTCAACGGCTCGGCCTGGGCGAGGCCGGGCAGGTTTCCAAGTGTCGCGGCGGCGGCCGAGACCACCAGGGATTTCTTCAGGAAGATCCGGCGCCCCTGATCGGCGGTTGCAGGTTGCGAAGCATCCATCGTACTTCTCCGTTAATTATTATTGGACGGGGACGTTTGTTTTACTCTCTGATAGGACATCGTACAAGATCAAAAATACAGCTGTTGCTTGGCAGCGGCCTTGACGGCGTAGAAAACGCTGAAAACGGCTTGAATGCGGCATTAAACCTGACACTGAAACCAAGAAGCGTTTTCTGACAGGCTTGTTAGCGCTCGCCATATACGGTAAAAATTCGACTCAGTTGTACGACAACAAAATCAAAAGCCCACCAAGGGCTAACGCTGCTCACTCAAGATCGTCTAGCAACCTGTGGCGAGGGAGCTTGCTCCCTCGCCACGGGCCATCGTTTGTCCTAAGTGAACAGCATTACGTTAACAGGGCTTATTTCGCGCCCTCCTTTTGAGACGTCCTGCCATGACCCGCTCCATCGCCGCATCCAATGTGCCCATTCCTTTCCCCCGCCCTATCGCCGTGCTCATCCTGCTGTGCATGGGCTGCGCCTTCGCCGGCAACCATGTGGCCGCGCGGGCGGCGTTCGATGACGGTGCCGGGGTGTTGCTGGCGATCCTGCTGCGCTCGGGCGGGACGTTGCTGGTATTGGCGGCGATGGTGTTATGGCAACGCCAGAGCTTGCGCCTGCCCCCCGGTGCCTGGCGCTGGCAATTGACGTTGGGCCTGCTGATCGGCGCCCAGAGCCTGTGCTTGTATTCCGCCGTGGCCCGGGTGCCGGTGGCGCTGGCCCTGCTGGTGGGCAACGTATTCCCGATCCTCTTGGCCCTGTTGACCTGGGCCCTCGGCGGCCCGCGCCCCACTGCGCGTACCGCAACACTGATGGGCATGATCCTGGTGGGCCTGGTGTTCGTGTTGGAAGTGCCGACGCGGCTGGCGTCCCAGGCGGATGTCGGCCCGCAATGGCTGCTGGGGGTTGGCCTGGCCTTTTGCGCCGCGTGCGTCTTCGCGTGCGCGTTGTGGATCACCGATCACAAGTTGTCCCAGGTGCGCGGTTCGGTGCGCAGCCTGCTGACGATTTTCATCGTGTTCAGCAGCGTCAACCTCGCCGGCCTGACCGGCGCCCTGCCCGGTGGCCTCGACTTCCCCGCGAGCAGCACCGGCTGGTTCGCGCTCGCCACCCTGATGGTGCTTTATGGCACTGGCTTCATCGTCCTGTTCATGTGCGTGCCACGCCTGGACATGCCGCGCAACGCCCCGGTGATGAACATCGAACCACTGGCGACCCTGCTGATTGGCTGGCTGGTGCTGGACCAGATGCTCAACCCGGGCCAGATCCTTGGTGGCGCGATCGTGGTGGCCGGCATCGTGTTGCTGACCTGGCGCAAGGTCGAGCGGGTCAAGGCGCCGGTGGAAGCTCACAACTAAATGCTCTTGTGGCGAGGGAGCTTGCTCCCGCTCGAACGCGAAGCGGTCGCAAAACAATGGGGCCGCTACGCAGCCCAGCGGGAGCAAGCTCCCTCGCCACAAGGACCTCGTGCGGTCCAGACATTATGTGTTCGTCCAGCCTGAAACTAGTTTCAAAACCCGCAGTCCTACCCCAGCCCTGAACGACACATCCAGGGCTGACCGGCGCCGTTCTGGCGTCAAGGCAATTCCCTCCCGAGCCGTTCGTCCCATGCGCCATCCTGTTCGCTCTCGCCGTTTCGCTTCGCTGTGCCTCACGATCCTTTCTTCTCTCCTCGCCAGCCCGGCCCATGCCCGGGGCGAAGGACAACTGGTGAGCGCTATCAACGATTACCGCAGCCAGTCTCAACGGTGTGACTGGCAAAGGTCGCGCGCCGCGCCACCCTTGGTACTGCGTTCGAACCTGGCGTTGCCGATCGGTTTTCGTGGCGGACTGCGCGATGCCCTGAAGGATGTTGGCTATCAAGCCCGCGAGGTGCGCAGCATTCGCCTGACCGATGCACGGGACGCCGACGAAGCCTTCGAAATGCTGGCGGACGAACATTGCGCGACGCTGCTGGACAATCAATACGCCGACATTGGCGTCAATCGGGTCGGTGATGAGTGGCGCGTGGTGTTGGCACAACCCATGGGGGGCGGCACACGGGTGAGCGATGCGGGCGCGTCGGACAAGACGCTGCTGGCCCAGGTCAACGCCGCCAGGGCCAAGCCGCGGATGTGTGGGCGCCAGCGCTTTGCCGCGGCTCGACCATTGAGCTGGAACGCCGCGCTGGGATCTGCCGCTCTCGGGCATAGCCGGGCGATGGCCCGCGGCAATTATTTCGCCCATCGCGACCCGGACGGTCGGTCCACGTCCGATCGAGCCAAGAGCGCTGGCTTTCGCGGACATAAGCTGGGCGAGAACATCGCCGCCGGACAACGCTCGCCAAGCCAGGCCATGGGCGACTGGCTCGCCAGCCCGGGGCATTGCGCCAACCTGATGAACCCGATGTTCACCCAGATGGGCGCCGCGTCCGCCAGCGACTCGCGCAGTGATGCCGGGGTGTACTGGACGATGGTGCTTGGCGCGCCTTGATATTACAGACGCACACCTCTGTGGCGAGGGAGCTTGCTCCCGCTCGATTGCATGTAGGAGCTGCCGAGCGAAGCGAGGCTGCGATCTTTCCCGAATGATCAAAGATCAAAAGATCGCAGGCTTCGCCAGCTCCTACAAAGACCAGCGGGAGCAAGCTCCCTCGCCACGGAGGTCCCTGCCAGTCTTTCGATCTCACATCGGCCGACGCACCGCCCTCACCTTCCCGCTGCCGCCCCCGCCGCAGAAAAACCGGTCCGCGCCATCGGACTCCAGCCCCGACACCCCGATCCCCGGCGGCATCGTCACGCTTTCCAGCACTTGCGCTGTCTGCGGATCGATACGCCGCAGGTCGCTTTCATCATTTTCCCAGGTGCCGTGCCACAGCTCGCCGTCAACCCAGGTCACGCCCGTGACGAAGCGGTTGGATTCGATCGTGCGCAGAATCCTGCCGTCGGCCGGATCGATCTGCAGGATCTTGCGCGCCTTGTACTGACCGACCCAAAGCGATCCTTCGGCCCATGCCAGGCCGGAATCATCGCCACTGTCGGGCGCCGGGATCGTCGCCAATACCTGGCCGGTGCGTGGATCGATCTTGCGGATGCTGTCACCGGCAATCTGGAACAGATGCTGACCGTCGAATGCCGTGCCCGCGTTCGCTGGAACATCAAGGGACTGCACGGTCTGGCCACTGGCGGGATCGAGGGCGTGCAACCTTTCGCCCGAGGCGAACCAGACGCGCTCGCCGTCATGGCTTACACCATGCACGCAATCGACGCCCGGGAAGGGCCCGTATTCACGCAGGATTTGTGCTTCTGAACGTTTCATCTCACATCGCCTCATCGGTGGGTGTGATCGCATCCTAACCATCGAGCGGCAGCGCGGTGAGTAACAATACCGTCGCGAATCCGGGCATCGGTGGCGCCGTCCAGCGACGAGCCCTTGCGCGGCCGAACGACTGCGCCTTGCCGCTGGCGGCCAGGGTTTCCAAGGCTCGTTGCACGCTGCGCTGGCTGGTGTCCAAGGCCAGCGCAAGAGCCGAGCTGGACCAGGCTTCTCCGTCCGCCAATAATGCCAGCACCGCCCCGTAGGGTTGCTCGACGACATGTGCAAGTACCTGGATTTCGTCGGCGTCGCGCGGCGTCATGATGAAGCCGCGCCGGGTCGCGACCACGTCGGCCAATGGACGCAGGGCCTTGCGCAACCGCCCCATCTCGACCCGCAGCCGGGCGCGGTGGGAGTCGTCCGTCAGTTTCAAGCCAAAGGCCCGGGTCATGAGCAATTCCCTCGAGGCATCGCCGGGCCAGGCTTGAGCCAGTTCGCGGGCCAGGGCAAACAGCACCGGGCGCCGGGCAAGGGAAATCTGGATGCCTGCACGACTGACCCCGTATCGGCAGGCATCCACCACCAGCGCCGCGCCGCCCAACAGGGCTTGCACCTCTTCGAGTCGCAACAAACGCTCTTCGCCTCGGGCCATCAGGCGCGCTGCTGGCGTGCGCAGCATTTGCCAGGCGCTTTCGATTTCTGCGTTCAACGCGCCAATGCCCGTTTGCCGTGCAGCGTGCCCGGCCCTTTCAAGGGCAGCGCGGGCGGTTTGCGTTTGCAGCCGGCGCATGGCAATGCCGGCGGCCGCCAACTCGCAGGCTGCCCGGGACGCCAAAGGCAGACCGTCAGGGTCCAGTTCGATGAGTTTGAGCTCGGCCTCGTCGAGCCGGCCAATCAACAACAACCTGCGAATTTCAATGGTCCGCGCATGGCCAGCGTTCGCCCGATCACCTTGGGTTTCGAGCACCACCCGGGCGGCGTCGAGGCGCTTCATCGGCCAAGCCAGGTCACGGGAAGCCAGGGCAATTTCAGCCTCGGACACGACGCACCGCGCCCGCGCCACGGCCGCCCTGGGCCCGAAGGCCGAAGCGGCCCGACGCATCAAGGCCCGGGCTTTTTCCAGATCCCCCAACTGCGCCATGGCAATGCCACGAAGCGCGAGGGCCGGCGCGTCATTGCGCAAGGCGACACGATTCAGCGCGGCCACTGGGTCCCCCGCCGCCAACGCGCGCGCTGCCGTGGTGATGTCACGATCCATGAGGATGACCTTTTGTGGCGAGGGAGCTTGCTCCCGCTGGGCTGCACTGTGGAGCTGCCGAGCGAAGCGAGGCTGCGATCTTTCCAAGGGCACTTGAATCTCAGGTGAAAGATCAAAAGATCGCAGGCTTCGCCAGCGCCTACAGAGGCCTGCGGGAGCAAGCTCCCTCGCCACTGGTTTGTCCTTGCACATCGGCTACAGGCGGATTTTGGCAGCTGGCACCACATCAATCCGCGACACCGCACTGCTCAACCGCCCCAGTCGATGGTTGTGATTGGCGATGATCTGCTCCGCCGTCATGCTGCCGTTGTCCACCGTCGAATGGGCGTCGGCAGCCAGGACCACTTCGTACCCCAAGGCATGGGCCTGGCGCACGGTCGCGTTGATGCAGTAGTCGGTTTGCAGCCCGCAGATCACCACGCGATCGATGCTCCGGGCTTGCAGCAGCGCCAGCAGGTCGGTCTGGTAGAACGCGTCCGGCGTGGTCTTGCGCACACGCAGATCGTCAGCGCCGGTGAGCAGGCCACCGGCCAATTGCCAGGCGGCACTGCCATACGCCAGCGAGCCGTCCGGCTCTTCGTGCTGGACCAGGATCACCGGCAAGCCAACAGCCCGGGCCCTGGCGCTGAGGTCGTTGATTGTCTGGACCAGGCGATGGCTGTCGAAGCATTCTTCCTCACCAGCACACAGCCCCTGCTGGACGTCGATGATCAGCAATGCGGTACTCATGTTTTCCTCTTCGAATGGTCAATAGCCCAACGATAATCCGGTGTTGCGGCGTGGATCGTTAGCGCCGTAGAAACGGTTCTTGCCCACCGGCTTGCCCCCCAATGACGGCGCGCCCACCAGGATCGCGGCGATGTGGTTGGGATCCTGCGGCCCGGCAAACTTATGGCCCCAGCTTTCCAGCAACTTGAGCGTATCGGGGCTGGCGGCGAAGGTTTCCAGGTTGGTTTCCTCCGGCATCCACTGCTGATGGAAGCGCGGCGCATCCACCGCTTCCTGCAGGTTCATGCCGTAGTCGATGACGTTGAGAATGGTCAGCAAGGTCGCGGTGATAATCCGGCTGCCGCCCGGGGTACCGACCACCATGACGGTCTTGCCGTCTTTGGTGACGATGGTCGGGCTCATGGATGACAGCGGCGCCTTGCCCGGCGCGATGGCGTTGGTTTCGCCCTGCACCAGGCCGTACATGTTGGGCACGCCGACCTTGGCGGTGAAATCGTCCATTTCGTCGTTGAGGATCACCCCTGTCTTGCTCGCCATCACGCCGGCGCCGAACCAGTCGTTGAGGGTGTAGGTGACGGAGACGGCGTTGCCCCACTTATCGACGATCGAATAATGGGTGGTGTTGCTGCCCTCATGGGGCGCCACGCCGGGTTTGATCTTTTTCGAATCGCCGGCTTTCTGCGGCTCGATCGCGGCGCGCAGCTTCGCCGCGTAGTTCTTGTCCAGCAAATGGTCGATGGGGTTCTGCACGAAATCCGGGTCGCCCAGGTAGCTGTTGCGATCGACGTAGGCGTGACGCATGGCTTCGATCTGGTAGTGCATGCCCTGGGCAGAGTGGAAGCCCAGGTCTTTCATCGGGTAACCGTCGAGGATGTTCATGATCTGGCACAGCACCACGCCGCCGGAGCTGGGTGGCGGCGCGGAGATGATGTGGTAGCCGCGATAATCGCACTCCACCGGCGCCAGTTCACGGGTCTTGTACTTGTCCAGGTCCGCCTGGGTGATGATGCCTTTGTTCGCCTGGCTGGACGTGACGATAGCGTCGGCGACCCAACCTTTGTAGAAGCCATCGGCGCCCTTGGCAGAGATTTCCCGCAGCGTCTTGGCGAGGTCCTTCTGCACCAGTTTCTGCCCGGCCTGCATCGGCTCGCCGTTGTGCAGGAAGATCGCGCCGGAATCACGCGCATCTTTCTTGAACACATCGGTGGCGGTTTCCAGCAGGTCGACATCACCCTGCTCCAGCGTGAAGCCCTCCTCGGCGAACTTGATGGCCGGGGCGATCAGTTCTTCCCGAGGTTTGCTGCCGTATTTCTTCAGCGCCAGTTCCATGCCGGACACAGTGCCGGGCACGCCTACCGCCAGGTGGCCGCGCGTGCTGAGTTCGGGAATGACATTGCCTTCCTTGTCCAGGTACATGTCCGCCGTGGCGGCGAGGGGCGCTTTTTCACGGAAGTCCAGGAAGGTCTTGCGGCCATCGGCCATTTGCAGGGTCATGAAACCGCCACCGCCGAGGTTGCCCGCCGCCGGGTAAACCACCGCCAGGGCATAGCCCACCGCGACCGCCGCATCCACCGCATTGCCACCGTTCTTGAGCACATCGACGCCAACGTGGGTCGCCAGGTGCTGGGCGGTCACCACCATGCCGTTCTCGGCAGCAACCGGGGCTTGTGACGCGGCGTGGGCAGTCAGACAGTAAAGGGACAGCGAGGTGGCGATGAGGGTCCGGGCCAGGGATTCGAACTTCATGAGTCGGTCTCTTCTTGTTTTAAGGGTCGGGATCGCTTCAAAAGCACAGACGAGTATGGCTCGGTTTGCGCAATGTGCCCGTTTCCCGTCGAGCGGCTTACGTCATCGTCGTCCTTGGGATAGGCTCACTGCGCTTGATCATCCCAATGCACAAGGACATCAATGATGACGCTGCGAATCGAACGCACGGACGCCCCAACCGATGAACAACGCCAGGCCATCCTCGCGCCACTGCGCGCCTATAACGTCGCCCAGACAGGCGGAAGTCCACCTGAGCTGATCGCTTGGCTGGTGCGCGACGAGCACGACGAAATCGTCGGTGGGCTATACGGCCGAGTATTTTTTCGTTGGCTCTATATCGAATTGCTGGTCGTGCCCGAACAAGCCCGTGGTCAAGGCACAGGCTCGGAATTGATGCAGATGGCCGAGCAACTGGCCAGGGAAAAGGATTGCGTGGGGATCTGGCTCGACACCTTCGACTTCCAGGCCCCGGACTTTTACCGCAGGCATGGCTACACCGAATGCGGGCAGATCAATGACTACCCGCCGGGGCATCAACGCTTCTTTTTCCAGAAGCGCCTGGATTTCGAAAATTAAGCTCAACCTGTGGGAGCGAGCTTGCTCGCGATAGCTATCCTACAGTCGATGGTTCTGTTGACTGACTCACCGCTTTCGCGAGCAAGCTCGCTCCCACAGTGGTTTAGGTGCTAGAGACAAGTCGCCAACGCCGCCAACCGACGCTTGGCGACAAAATCATCATGCTTGGCGTAGTAGTTCAACGCCGTACCCGTGGCACTGGCTTGCAGATCGACAAACGATTCGGCCGAGCGGGTGTACACCGTCGAACCGCCGTTCTTGCCCGGTTGCAGGTAGGCGCCGGCATCGACGCCGAACACCGCTTCATCTTCCCAGGCGAATTTCACGCACTCGGCGACATTCTGCTGCGGCTTGTCGGAGGCCAGGGTCTTGTAGGGGGCTTGGGTCCGGGCTTGTTCCATCGCCGAACCCGCGCAGCCGGCCAGCAGGGTCGCCGCCACGGCCACCATCAGCATTCGCATCGCATTCACTCATCGAGAAAAAAACGGACTGTAGCATTGCGCCCCGGGTTGCCGTACGGCTTTACCGAAATTTGCACGCGACAATGGCTATCGATTCGCGCAACCTGTTGGCTTATTGACCAAGGAGCGACCATGGCGACAACCGAACAGCAGCACGAACGAGCCCTGCAGACCTTCCTCGACCAACGCCCCGAGCTGCGCCACGAACTGGACAATCTCAATCCGCTGCTGGCCCAGGCCAAGGGCGAAACCGCCGCGCAATATCGCGCCGAGCGGTTGCATGAAGCGTTCGAAGCCGAGGCCGAAAGCGTCGGGTTGTTCGCCTGGGAACTGACGCTGCTGCTGACGACCGATTCAGCCGAGGACTACCAGGCCCAACGCATGGAAGTGCACAAGGAAGTGGCGGAAATGGCGGGGATGGAATGGGCGGAGTATTGCAAGCTGTATGGCCTCAAGCCCTGAAGTGGGCCCCGTGGCGAGGGAGCTTGCTCCCGCTGGCCTGCGCAGCAGGCCCGAAAAGGCGACTCAACTCACCTGACACACCGAGTTGCACGATCCAGGGTCCGCTTCGCAGCCCAGCGGGAGCAAGCTCCCTCGCCACGAAATCTCACGCCGTTTCTGAGAATCGCCCCACCGCCCATAAAGCATTATCATGGCCGCAGTTTTGCTGATCGGGTCTGTCATGAAGTTCGCCATCGCGCTGTTTTCCGCCGCTCACGCGCCCTCCTCGCGCCGCGCCTTGCTGTTTGCCCAGGCAGCGCTGGCCGCAGGGCATGAAATCGTGCGGCTGTTTTTCTACCAGGACGGCGTCTACAACGCCGCCAACAGCGTCGTCACGCCCCAGGACGAGCAAGACCTGCCCCAGCAGTGGCGCGCCTTCGTCAGCGAGCATCAACTTGACGGCGTGGTCTGCATCGCGGCGGCGTTGCGCCGTGGCGTGTTGAACGCGGAAGAAGCCCAGCGCTACCAGCGCTCGGCCGCCAGTGTCGAAGCGCCTTGGGCGTTGTCCGGGCTGGGCCAGTTGCACGATGCAATCCAGGACGCCGACCGCTTGATCTGTTTTGGAGGCGCGTGATGGCCAAGTCTTTATTGCTCATCAGCCGCCAAGCCCCTTGGTCCGGCCCCGGCGCCCGGGAAGCACTGGATATCGTGTTGGCCGGCGGCGCGTTCGACCTGCCCATCGGCCTGTTGTTTCTCGATGACGGCGTGTTCCAGCTCGCCGCCGGACAGCACGCCAAGGTTGTCCAGCAAAAGGACCTGAGCGCCAATTTGCAGGCATTGCCGATGTTTGGCGTCGACGATCTGTTTGTCTGCGCCGACAGCGCCGCCGAACGCGGTCTCGCCGTCGATGCACTGGTACTGGACGATCTGAAAGTACTGGGCGCAGCGGACATCGCCGCGCTCATTGACCGCTATGACCAAGTGATTACCCTCTGATGTCGACCTTGCATGTGTTGTCTCATTCCCCCTTCGGCGACAACCGTCTCGCCAGTTGCCTGCGGATCCTGGGAAGCCAGGATGCGCTGCTGCTGTGCGGCGACGCGACCTACTCGCTGCAACCTGGCACCGTGCCGTTCGACACGCTGCAAGCCAATGGCTGCAAAGTGTTTGTCCTGGCCGAAGACGCACAGGCCCGCGCCTTGCCCATTCCGGACTGGGCCGAGGCCCTCGATTATCCGGGCTTCGTCGAACTGTCGATCCAGCATGACAAGGTCAACAGTTGGCTATGAACACCCTGACCGTGGGCGAGCGCCGCATTGCGCTGGACAAGGATGGCTACCTGGCCGACCTCAACGATTGGTCCGCCGACGTGGCCAGCGCCTTGGCCACCGCCGAAGACATCGAGCTGAGCCCCGAACATTGGGAAATCCTCGAACTGCTGCGTGCCTTCTACGATGAATTCCAGCTGTCCCCCGCCACCCGGCCGCTGATCAAGTACACCGCGCTGAAGCTCGGCGCGGACAAAGGCAACAGCCTGCACCTGAACCGATTGTTCAAAGGCACTCCCGCCAAACTCGCCGCCAAGCTGGCGGGCCTGCCCAAACCGACGAATTGCTTATGACCGACTTTCCAGCGCTGACCCTCGAAACGCCCGCTGAACACCCGTTCGCCCAGTTCGTGCGCATCCTTGGCAAAGGCAAGCGCGGCGCCCGCAACCTGACCCGTGAAGAAGCGCGGAAAGCCATGGGCATGGTGCTCGACGAGCAGGTCGAAGAAACCCAACTCGGCGCGTTCCTGATGCTGTTGCGGCACAAGGAAGAAAGCGCCGAGGAAATGGCCGGCTTCACCGACGCCCTGCGTCAGCGCCTGGAGGTCCCGACGTTGACGGTGGACCTTGACTGGCCAACCTACGCAGGAAAGAAGCGTCACTTGCCCTGGTATCTGTTGGCCGCGAAATGCCTCGGGCAAAACGGCGTGCGAATCTTCATGCACGGCGGCGGCGCCCACACGGCGGGCCGTCTCTACACGGAGCAACTGCTGGGCTTCCTGAATATCCCATTGTGCCGCGACTGGCAGCAAGTCGGCACCGCGCTGAACAACGGCGGCCTGGCCTTCATGCCGCTGGTGGACTGGGCGCCGCAAATGCAGCGCATGATCGACCTGCGCAACACCTTGGGCCTGCGCTCGCCAATCCATTCCCTGGCGCGGATCCTCAACCCGCTGGGCGCGCGCTGCGGCCTGCAAAGCATCTTCCATCCGGGCTACCAGGCCGTGCATCGCGAGGCCAGCGGTCTGCTCGGCGACACCGCCATCGTGATCAAGGGCGACGGCGGCGAGATCGAAATCAACCCGGATGCCGACAGCCATTTGTACGGCACCACCGGCGGCGCCAATTGGGACGAGGAATGGCCGCGACTGTCCGAGCAACGCCACGTCAAGCCGGAGAGCCTCGACCCCGAGCATTTGAAAGCGATCTGGCGCGGCGATGTCGAGGACAGTTACCCGCAACTGGCGCTGATCGCCACCATGGCTCTGGCCTTGCGCGGCTTGGGCGACGCTCGCGAAGAAGCGTTCGACAAGGCGCGGCAGTATTGGGATGCCCGGGATCGTTCGATATAACCGATCATTAACGCCCAACCTTTGCGCTATTAGTTCGAACCTATCGGAATAGACTCGTCTCCAATGATTATTGAGCGAGGACATCCAGATGGGTTTGTTGGTCGAGGGCCGCTGGCAGGACCGGTGGTACGAAAGCAAGGACGGCAGTTTCCAGCGTGAACAGGCGCAACGCCGACAGTGGATCACCGCCGACGGCGAGAGCGGTTTCGCCGCCGAAGCCGGGCGCTACCATTTGTACGTCTCGCTGGCCTGTCCCTGGGCGCACCGAACGCTGATCTTTCGCAAGCTCAAGGGTTTGGAAAACCTGATCGACGTCTCGGTGGTCAGCTATCTGATGCTGGAAAACGGCTGGACCTTCGACAAGGCCCACGGCTCGACCGGCGACAAACTGGACGACCTCAGCTTCCTGCACCAGCGCTACACGGCCGACACGCCCGACTATACGGGCCGCGTGACCGTCCCGGCGCTGTGGGACAAACAGCAACGACGCATCGTCAATAACGAATCGGCGGAGATCATCCGCATGTTCAACAGCGCTTTCGATGGCTTGACCGGCAACGACCTGGACCTGTATCCCGAGCACCTGCGCCACGAGATCGATGGGTTGAACGAGCGGATTTATCCGGCGGTGAACAACGGTGTATATCGCGCCGGATTCGCGACGACCCAGGCCGCTTATGAAGAAGCCTTCGACCAATTGTTTGCCGAACTGGATCGATTGGAAGCCCTACTGGAAACCCGTCGCTACCTGGCCGGCGAATACCTGACCGAAGCCGATATCCGGCTGTTCACCACGATGATTCGCTTCGACGCGGTGTACTTCGGTCACTTCAAATGCAACCTGCGGCGCATCGCCGATTATCCGAATCTATCGAACTGGCTGCGGGAGTTGTACCAATGGCCGGGGGTTGCCGAGACCGTGGATTTCGTCCATATCCAAGGTCATTACTACGGCAGCCACAAGACCATCAACCCGAATGGGATCGTGCCCAAGGGGCCGAAACAGGATTTCACCGTGGCCCATGATCGGGGACGGTTGAGTGGGAAAGGGATTTGGCGGGGTGCCGGGAACTGATCCTGGATTCTCGCGGTATTTGAAGGCCTAATCGCGAGCAAGCTCGCTCCCACATTTGACTTGTGTAGAACCACAATTTTAGGTTGCACACAGCCTACTGTGGGAGCGAGCTTGCTCGCGATGGCGGCGACGCGGTCCTCAGACCTGCCCCTGAGCCCCTTCAAACCAAGCCAGTTTCTCGCGCAACTGCACCACTTCCCCAACGATTACCAGGGTCGGCGCATGCACTTCATGCTCGGCCACCAGCCGTGGCAAGTCCGCCAAAGTGCCGGTGAATACCCGCTGGTTCGAAGTCGTGCCTTGCTGGATCAACGCCGCCGGCGTATCCGCCGCGCGACCATGCTTGATCAGCTCGGTGCAAATCACTGGCAAGCCGACCAGGCCCATGTAGAAAACCAGCGTCTGCGCCGGGGAAACCAGGTCCGCCCACGGCAAGTCACTGGTGCCATCCTTGAGGTGACCGGTGATGAAACGCACCGACTGGGCATAGTCGCGATGAGTCAGCGGAATCCCGGCGTAGGCCGCGCAGCCGCTGGCGGCGGTGATGCCCGGGACGACCTGGAACGGGATGCCATGGGCCGCCAGTTCTTCGATCTCTTCCCCGCCACGGCCAAAGATAAACGGATCGCCGCCCTTCAACCGCACCACACGTTTGCCCTGGCGAGCCAGGTCAACCAGTTGCTGGTTGATCTGATCCTGAGGCACCGCGTGCTCGGAACGACGCTTGCCGACATAGACCCGTTCGGCGTCGCGCCGGCACAGTTCGAGGATCGCCGGCGCCACCAGGCGGTCGTAGAGCACCACGTCCGCCTGTTGCATCAGGCGCAGCGCTCGGAACGTCAGCAGGTCGGGATCGCCCGGTCCCGCGCCCACCAGGTAGACCTCACCCGGCGCGTTCGGCGCCTCGCCGTCGATCTTCTCCCGCAGCAGCCGCTCGGCTTCAGCACCCTGCCCGGCCAATTGACGGTCGGCAATCGGGCCTTGGAACACCTCTTCCCAGAATGCCCGGCGCTGCTGGACATCGGGGAACAAGCCTTTGACCTGATTGCGGAAACGCGCCGCCAAACCGGCAAGCTGCCCGTAGGTCGAGGGGATCCAGGTTTCCATCTTGGCCCGGATCAGCCGCGCCAGCACCGGCGCATCGCCGCCACTGGACACCGCGATCACCAAGGGCGAGCGATCGACAATCGCCGGGAAGATCACGCTGCACAGGGCCGGCGCGTCCACCACGTTGACCGGCACGCAACGCTTGTGGGCGTCGGCCGAGACCTGGGCATTGAGCGGCTCGTCGTCGGTGGCAGCAATGATCAGCCCGCAACCGTCCAAGTCTGTTTCCACGTAACCACGCTGGACGCATTCGCCGCCGCTGCCACTGACCAGTTCCCGCAGTTGCGGTTCGATATCGGGTGCGACCACCCGCAGCAACGCGCCGGCATCGACCAGCAGGCGAGACTTCCGCAGGGCAATCTCGCCGCCGCCGACCACCAGCACGCGGCTGCCGCGCAGGTTGTGGAACAGTGGCAAATAGTCCATTTAACCGATGACCTCGAGGCCGCCCATGTACGGTTTCAATACCTCGGGCACACGAATCGAACCGTCGGCCTGCTGGTAGTTTTCCAGCACCGCCACCAGCGTGCGGCCCACCGCCAGGCCGGAGCCATTGAGGGTGTGGACCAGTTCCGGCTTGCCGGTTTCCGGGTTGCGGAAACGCGCCTGCATGCGGCGGGCCTGGAAGTCGCCGCAGTTGGAGCAAGAGGAAATCTCGCGGTACTTGTCCTGGCTTGGAATCCAGACTTCCAGGTCATAGGTCTTCACCGCACTGAAGCCCATGTCGCCGGTGCACAAGGCCAGGGTACGATACGGCAGCTCCAGCAATTGCAGGACCTTCTCGGCGTTGGCGGTCAGGCTTTCCAGCGCTTCCATGGATTTCGACGGCTCGACGATCTGGACCATCTCGACCTTGTCGAACTGGTGCTGGCGGATCATGCCGCGGGTATCACGGCCCGACGCACCGGCTTCGCTGCGGAAGCATGGCGTGTGGGCGACGAACTTGATCGGCAGTTGCTTGGCATCGACGATTTCGCCGGCGACGATGTTGGTCAGCGACACCTCGGCGGTCGGGATCAGGTACAGGTCTGCTTCGCCATCGCGGCTGATCTTGAACAGGTCTTCCTCGAACTTCGGCAACTGGCCGGTGCCTTGCAGCGCCGGAGCCTGGACCAGGTACGGCGTGTAGGCTTCTTCGTAGCCGTGCTCGGTGACATGCAGGTTGATCATGAACTGCGCCAAGGCGCGATGCAGGCGAGCAATCGGTCCGCGCAGCAAGGCGAAACGCGCGCCCGACAGCTTGGCGGCGGTCTCGAAGTCGAGCCAGCCGAATTTCTCGCCCAGGGCCACGTGGTCCTGTACCGGGAAATCAAAGGTGGTCGGCGTGCCCCAGCGGCGTACTTCGACGTTGCCGTCCTCGTCTTCACCGACCGGCACCGACTCGTGAGGCAGGTTCGGAATACCCAGCAGGATCGAATCCAGCTCCGTCTGGATCGCGTCCAGTTCGGTCTTGCCTGCGCTCAACTCGTTCGCCATGCGCTCGACATCAGCCATCAGCGGCGCGATGTCTTCGCCGCGCTGCTTGGCCTGGCCGATGGATTTGGAGCGCGCGTTACGTTCAGCCTGCAGGGCTTCGGTGCGGGTCTGGACGGTCTTGCGCTGTTCTTCCAGCGCTTCGATGCGCGCGACGTCCAGGGCAAAGCCACGGGAAGCCAGGCGGTCCGCTACGTCCTGAAGGTTGCTACGTAACAGTTTGGAATCGAGCATGTCGGTCTCTCGTTATCAAAGTTTGGTCAGGGACAGGCCGGCCCACGTGGCGAGCAGCCCGCCGAATACAGTGATGGCCGCGTAGCCCAGGGCCAGCAGCACTTGGCCGCTTTCCAGCAGGCGCACCGTATCCAGTGAAAAGGATGAAAAGGTCGTCAGGCCGCCAAGAAAGCCGACCATCAACCCCGCGCGCACCTCGATGGGCACCTCGGGGCGAATCAAAAACAGGCCGTAAAGAACGCCGATCAGTAGACAGCCCACGATATTAACGGCCAGCGTCGCGGTATAGAAGTGCCTGGGCCAATTTGCATTGATCCAGTTACCCGTGGCGAAACGCAACAACGTGCCGGCAACGCCGCCAGCGGAAACGGCGAGTATCAGGGGAATCAAGGTTTTCTCCGCTGCCGTGGACTCAGGCGATCCAACTGCGCCAAGTGGTTGAGCTTCTCGCCGATCTTCAACTCAAGGCCTCGGGGGACAGGCTGGTAGAAGTGCTGGGGTTCGAGCTCATCGGGAAAATAGTCTTCGCCGGCGGCATAAGCGTCGGGCTCGTCGTGGGCATAGCGGTATTCATCGCCATAGCCCAACTGTTTCATGAGCTTGGTTGGCGCGTTGCGCAGGTGCAGCGGCACTTCCAGGGAGCCGTGTTCGGCAGCGCTGCGCATCGCGGCCTTGAAGCCCATGTATACGGCGTTGCTCTTCGGTGCGCAGGCCAGGTAGGTGATGGCCTGGGCCACGGCGAGCTCGCCTTCCGGGCTGCCAAGGCGCTCCTGCACGTCCCAGGCCGCCAGGCACAGGCTCAAGGCGCGCGGGTCGGCATTGCCGATGTCCTCGCTGGCCATGCGCACCACCCGCCGGGCCAGGTACAGCGGATCGCAACCGCCGTCGATCATCCGGGCAAACCAGTACAGGGCACCGTCAGGATTTGAGCCGCGTACCGACTTGTGCAGGGCCGATATCTGGTCGTAGAACGCCTCGCCGCCCTTGTCGAAACGCCGCCGGGTATCGCCCAGCAGGCTTTGCAACAACTCGACGCCAATCTCGCTGTCGTCTTCGGCCAGGTCCGAGGCGTTTTCCAACAAGTTGAGCAAGCGCCGGCCATCGCCGTCGGCGGCGCTGAACAGTATCTGGAAGCCTTCATCGCTGAGGCTCAGGTGACGCTTGCCCAGGCCGCGTTCCTCAGTCAGCGCGCGATGCACCAGCTTGCGCATGGCCGCTTCGTCGAGGCTCTTGAGCACATAGACCCGGGCACGGGACAGCAAGGCGTTGTTGAGTTCGAACGAAGGGTTTTCGGTGGTCGCACCGATGAAAATCAGCGTGCCGTCTTCGACATAGGGCAGGAACGCATCCTGCTGGGATTTGTTGAACCGGTGGACTTCGTCGACAAACAGGATCGTGCGCTTGCCGTACTGGCCGGCCTGCTGCTTGGCGACTTCCACCGCCTGGCGAATCTCCTTGACCCCGGCCAGCACCGCCGAGACCGTTTCGAAATGCGCGTCGGAGACTTCCGCCAGCAGCCGCGCCAGGGTGGTCTTGCCCACGCCCGGCGGGCCCCAGAAGATCATCGAATGCAAGGCGCCCTGCTCCAGGGCCTCGCGCAGGGGCTTGCCGCGGGCGAGCACATGTTCCTGGCCGACGTACTCATCCAGGTTGGTCGCGCGCAGGCGGGCGGCCAATGGCTGGGCAATCGGGGCGCTTCGAAACAGGTCCATGATTACTACAAAACCTCCGCTAGATCCTGTTGCCGATCAGTTAAACAACGAACAATGCAGTTCCCCTGTGGGAGCGAGCTTGCTCGCGATAGCGGTGGGTCAGTCACATCAATTCCAACTGATCCGACGTCATCGCAAGCAGGCTCGCTCCCACAGGGATCCTTGGTTTATTCCTGGATCACATCCGCACCCTTGGGGATGTCGAACTTGAACTTGGACGCGGCGATCGGCTCGTTGGCCTTGACCCCGGTGAACAGGATATTGGTCCGCTGGCCAACGCTGTCGATCAGTTGCATGTCATTGACCAGGCCATTACGGAACGACAGGCGCAGGCTATCGAACAGGCTGTCCTTGGTCTTGGGCTTGAGGGTGAAGTCAATCACGCCGCCCGCCTCCTTGGAGGTGATGTCGAAACTCTGGCTGATCTCGGAGATGTCACCGGACAGCAGCAACGCCGGCGTCTGGGTCAGGCGGTGGTCGAGGGTCTTGATGGTGACTTGCTCCAGGTCCGGGTCCCACAGCGAAACCTTCTTGCCGTCGGAGACCATCAGCTGTTCGGCGGGTGCATCGGTGTGCCAGTAGAACAGGCCGGGGCGCTGCAGGGCCATGTCGCCGGCGGTCTCCTGCAATTGGGTGCCACTGCCGTCGAGGGTCAACTGGGAGAAACGTGCCGTCAGGGTCTGGGAGCCACCCAGCAACTGAGTCAGGCGGGCCACGTCTTTTTCGCCGGCGTGGGCCGACAACGTGCTCAAGGCCAATACGGGCAACAGCAGCATGCGAATCAGGCGCATGGGAATCCTCATGAATTCGTGGGGGGTCGAGCGGCGCGTCATCACGCCGCCCGGGTAGTCAGTCGCGCATCGGGCCCGGCGCGAGCACTTCGCGCGAACCATTGGTATTCATGGCCGTCACGACCCCGGCCATTTCCATGGCTTCGATCATGCGGGCGGCGCGGTTGTAGCCGATCTTCAGCTTGCGCTGTACCGCGGAAATCGAGGCCCGGCGGCTTTCCAGGACGAACTGCACCGCTTCGTCATAGAGCGCGTCGGTCTCGGCATCGTCGTCGCCGCCACCGCCACTGCCGCCTTCAAAGCCGCTGCCGGCCTCTTCGACACCGTTGAGGATGTCATCGTTGTATTCGGGCGCGCCGCGCAGCTTCCAGGCCTCCACCACGCGGTGCACTTCGTCATCGGAAACGAACGCGCCGTGGACACGAATCGGCAGGCTGGTACCCGGCGGCATGTAGAGCATGTCACCGTGGCCCAGCAATTGCTCGGCGCCGCCCTGGTCGATGATGGTCCGCGAGTCGATCTTGCTCGACACCTGGAACGCCATGCGGGTCGGGATGTTGGCCTTGATCAGGCCGGTGATCACGTCCACCGAAGGCCGCTGGGTCGCGAGGATCAAGTGGATACCCGCGGCACGGGCCTTCTGGGCGATACGGGCGATGAGTTCTTCGACCTTCTTGCCGACGATCATCATCATGTCGGCGAATTCGTCCACCACTACCACGATGGTCGGCAGCTTGTGCAGCAGCGGCGCTTCGTCGTGGATGCTTTCGCGGTGATACAGCGGGTCGCTCAATGGCGTCCCGGCCTCTTCCGCTTCCTTGACCTTGGCGTTGAAGCCCGACAGGTTGCGCACCCCCATCTTCGCCATCAACTTGTAGCGGCGCTCCATCTCGGCAACGCTCCAGCGCAAGGCGTTGGCCGCATCCTTCATGTCGGTGACCACCGGGCACAGCAGGTGCGGAATGCCTTCGTAGATCGACAATTCGAGCATTTTCGGGTCGATCATGATCAGCTTGGCGTCTTCCGGGCCGGACTTGAACAGGATCGACAGGATCATCGCGTTCACGCCCACCGACTTACCGGAACCAGTGGTACCGGCCACCAGCAAGTGGGGCATCTTCGCCAGGTCGGTAATGACCGGCTTGCCACCGATGTCGTGGCCCAGGGCCAGGGTGACAGGCGATTTATGGTTGTCGTATTCCGGCGTCGACAGTACTTCGGAGAAACGCACGATCTGGCGGTCTTCGTTGGGAATCTCGATGCCCACGGTGGTCTTGCCGGGAATGACCTCCACCACCCGCACGCTGGTCACGGCCAGGGATCGCGCAAGGTCCTTCGCGAGGTTGGCGATACGGCTGACCTTCACGCCGGCGGCCGGCTGGATCTCGTAGCGGGTAATCACCGGGCCCGGGTGGATCGAATCCACCGAGACCTCGACACCGAATTCCTTGAGCTTGATCTCAAGCAAATGCCCGACGGCTGCCAGGGATTCGGGGGAATAATTGAGTTGTTTCTTCTCGGCCGGGTCGAGGATCGATATCGGCGGCAAGGTACCTTCGACCGCGCTGTCGACGAACAACGGTGCCTGTTTTTCCTTCTGCACACGCTTGCTTTGCTCGGGCGGCTTGGCCGGGGCCATGGTGATGACCGGCGGCACCTGCTTTTCGCGCTCGGACATGTGCTTGCTCAACGCTTGCTCACGCTCGATCAAGCGTTCCTTGACCTTGGCCTGCTCGCGTTTGTCCGGCGTAGTCGGGGCCACCACGTCATGGACGCGGTCGTCGACTTCACGCAGCTGCGCCACCAGTTGCTTGCGCTCGTTGCGCGCCGCCCACCAGCGGTTCAGCGCGCCTTGGATCAGCTCGATGAGGTCGAGGGTGATCTTGCCGGTGACGTCCATGACCTTGAACCACGACAGGTCGGTGAACACCGTCAGGCCGAACAGGAACAGGGCGATGAACAGCAACGTGCTGCCCTGGATGTTCAGGGCATTGCGGGCCAGGTCGCCGAGGCTTTCACCCAGCGCACCGCCCGCCCCGGCCGGCAGGCCAGTGGGTGCGTGGAAATGAATGTGGGCCAGCGCGGCCCCCGACAACACCAGGAACACCAGGCCGATCAGGCGCCATGAGAACAGCCAGCCGCTCCACTGCCACGGCTCATGGCGCTGGCGGAAGATCTGATAGGTCTTGATCGCCAGCAGCAGCGGGAAGATATAGGCGAAATAACCCAGCACCATGAACAGGATGTCTGCGCTATAGGAACCGGCGGGGCCGCCGAAATTCTGCACGTCGTCGATCTTGCTGTTATGGCTCCAGCCCGGATCGTCCTTGCCGTAGGTCAGCAAGGCCATCATCAGGAACAGGCAAAGGGCACCAATGGCGATCAACGCACCTTCCTTGAGCCGGTAGTGCAATTGTTGGCGCCAGAGCGGAACGACTGTCTTGGGTGCTGCGGTGGATTTCTTCAAAACGCTTCTTTTCCTGCGCCAATGGCGCGTCCATCTGTTGAATGACTATGAAAAACTGCCCATGACGAGCAGGTAAAAAAGTGAATGTGCACATCCGGTACTACTTTTACCACTGTGGCATGCGTCCGGAAAACCGCAGGTGTTGCCGAAGATTTTGATCTTTTGCCTTCCCTGCGTTCAAAACTCAAGCATTGTACGGGTTTGTCATGCCCAAGGCATTGCCCGCACGCTCGGCGACAGCATAGCCATGATCAGGGTTCTCGGGCACCAATTTGAGCATGCATTCTCTTTTGTGACAAAGGCTTATGAGGTGTTTTTATGAGCGAAGCGAAGCATTCACGCCTGATTATTCTCGGTTCCGGCCCCGCGGGGTACAGCGCAGCGGTCTATGCCGCCCGTGCCAACCTCAAACCCGTTGTCATTACCGGCCTGCAGGCCGGTGGCCAGCTCACGACCACGGTCGAAGTCGATAACTGGCCCGGCGACGTCGAAGGTCTGACCGGTCCCGTGCTGATGGAACGCATGCAGCGGCACGCCGAGCGCTTCGACACGCAGATCGTCTACGACCATATCCACACCGCCAAGTTGCAACAGCGTCCGTTCGAACTCATCGGTGACAGCGGCACTTATACGTGCGACGCGCTGATTATCGCCACTGGCGCCTCGGCCCAGTACCTCGGCCTGCCGTCGGAGGAAACCTTCGCCGGCAGAGGTGTATCAGCCTGCGCGACCTGCGACGGTTTTTTCTACCGAAACCAGGTGGTGGCGGTAGTCGGTGGCGGCAACACCGCCGTAGAAGAAGCGCTGTACCTGTCGAATATCGCCAAGGAGGTGCACTTGATCCACCGCCGGGACAAGCTGCGCTCGGAAAAGATATTGCAAGACAAGCTTTTCGAGAAAGCCGCCAACGGCAATATCCGCCTGCACTGGAACCAGAACCTGGACGAAGTTCTCGGCGATGCCTCCGGCGTGACCGGCGCGCGCCTGCGGCACAGCGAGACCGGTGAAACCAGCACGCTGTCCCTGGCCGGGGTCTTCATCGCCATCGGTCATAAGCCCAACACCGACCTGTTCCAGGGGCAACTGAAGATGCGCGACGGCTATTTGATCGTGCGCGGCGGCAGCGAAGGCAACGCCACGGCCACCGACATCGAAGGTGTGTTTGCCGCCGGCGATGTGGCCGATCATGTCTACCGCCAGGCCATTACTTCCGCCGGCGCCGGATGCATGGCCGCCCTGGATGCGGAAAAGTATCTCGATGACATCCCGGCCGTTTGACGGTTAACCTCTAGGCGGGCTCTGGTTCATCTGGAGCGCCGCCCTCCCCTTCTGCAAGCACGGACACCCATGCTGACTTGGTTACAACGCAACACCTTCGATTTTCCGCCACTGGAAAAAGCCATGCGCGACCCCAACGGCTTGCTCGCCGCCGGTGGGGATCTGTCCGCCGACCGCTTGATCCAGGCCTATCGCCACGGCTGTTTTCCGTGGTTTTCGGAAGGCCAGCCGATCCTGTGGTGGTCGCCGGATCCGCGTACAGTGCTGTTTCCCGACGAGCTGCATGTCTCGCGCAGCCTGGGCAAACTGCTGCGCAAGGGCCGCTATGAAGTGACGTTCGACCGGGATTTCGCCGCGGTCATCAAGGCCTGCGCCGCGCCCCGCGATTATGCCGACGGTACCTGGATCACCGACGCCATGCAGACCGCTTATCTGGAACTGCACCGACGCGGCTTCGCCCACTCGGTAGAGGTCTGGGATCAAGGCGAACTGGTGGGCGGCCTTTATGGCCTGGCAATGGGGCAGTTGTTCTTTGGCGAATCCATGTTCAGTCGAGCGGACAATGCGTCGAAATTCGGCTTCGCAACCCTGGTCCAACACCTCAAGGAGGCGGGTTTCGTGCTGATCGACTGCCAGATGCCTACGGAGCACCTGCACAGCCTGGGCGCACGGTCGATTCCCCGCACGACGTTTGCCGGCTACCTGAAGGCCCATCTGGACCAACCCAACCATGCCACCTGGGTTTGCTGAGCGATATTCGCGCTCCTGGCTTACACTTGAATTTGAAGCTTATACCGAGGGTTGATCATGACCGAGTTGGCGCGCTTGAAGTTCTATGCCACTCAACCCCACTCCTGCAGTTACCTGCCCGAGGAGCAGGCCACGACCCTGTTCCTCGACCCTAGCCAGCCCATGGATGTGCATGTCTACGCAGATCTGTCGGAGATGGGCTTTCGTCGCAGCGGCGATCACCTCTACCGGCCCCATTGCCAGCATTGCAATGCGTGCGTTCCGGCGCGCATCCCCGTGGCCCGATTTACCCCCAACCGACAGCAGAAGCGTATTTTCAAGCGCAACGCCGACGTGCAGGTCCGCCCCGCAAAGCCGCAGTTCACCGAAGAATATTTCGACCTGTACCAGCGCTACATCGAACAGCGTCACGCCGATGGCGACATGTACCCGCCCAGCCGGGATCAGTTTTCGACCTTCCTGGTACGCGACCTGCCGTTCTCACGCTTTTACGAGTTCCGCCTCGAGGGTCGGCTGGTGGCCATCGCCGTCACCGACCTGCTGCCCAACGGACTCTCGGCGGTCTACACCTTCTATGAGCCCGGCGAAGAAAAGCGCAGCCTGGGACGTTTTGCGATCCTTTGGCAGATCAATGAATGCCGACGCCTGGGCCTGGAAGCGGTGTACTTGGGCTACTGGATCAAGAACTGCAAAAAAATGAACTACAAGACCCAATATCGGCCCATTGAATTACTGATCAACCAGCGGTGGGTTGTCCTGAACTAGGGTTTGTACGAAAAGTTGCCGAGCGGCGATCAGGCAAGGCGAAAACAGGCGAGGAAGCGGAGTTGACTGGTTGTCAATGAGCATTCCGAGCCTGTTTTCAACGCAGCATGATCGTCGCGCAGGCACTTTTCGGACAAAGCCTAGGGGCCGCTCGTAGTCTGCGCCTTATCCACGCGCCGCATTCATTGAGTAACTCCGAAGAACCCCTTGGCTTGGCCCCCCTTTTTCGGGCACAATGCACGCCGCTTTTGCCTGGCGCAGTTGCACCGGGCCATTCACTGGATACCGAGGGCTTTACTGCATGTCGAAAGAAGACAGCTTCGAAATGGAAGGCACTGTCGTCGACACCCTGCCCAACACCATGTTTCGTGTGGAGTTGGAAAATGGGCACGTCGTAACCGCGCATATCTCCGGCAAGATGCGCAAGAACTACATTCGTATTCTTACCGGTGACAAAGTGCGCGTCGAGCTGACGCCCTATGACTTGAGCAAAGGGCGCATCACTTACCGCGCTCGCTAACAAGTCAATACAAAACGCCCGGCTCATGTCGGGCGTTTTTGTTTGCCCGCGATTTGTCCCGATCTTTCAGAACACAGCTTCCCTGTGGGAGCAAGCTTGCTCGCGAAGGCGGCGTGTCAGCTTGCGCATATATTGAATGTGCCATCGCATTCGCGAGCAGGCTCGCTCCCACAGGTGATTTGATGAAGCCGGACAGCAAAAAGGCGCCTTTCGGCGCCTTTTTAGTTTGTTGCAGGTAACGATCAGGCCATTTCGGCCGTGGTTTCGAAGTCGAAGGTCAGCTCGCCGTCCTTGATGTCGATGTGAACCACACCGCCATGCTCGGCCAGTTCGCCAAACAGGATCTCCTCGGCCAGCGGACGCTTGATCTTGTCTTGGATCAGGCGAGCCATCGGCCGCGCACCCATCGTCACATCGTAACCACCTTCCGCCAGCCAGCTGCGCGCCGCATCGGTGACTTCCAGCAATACACGCTTGTCTTCGAGCTGCGCCTGAAGTTCGGTAAGGAACTTGTCCACCACACTCTTGATGACCTCATGGCTGAGGCGACCAAACTGGATAATGGTGTCCAGGCGGTTGCGGAATTCAGGCGTGAAGCTCTTCTTGATCACTTCCATCGCATCGGACGAGTGGTCCTGATGGGTGAAACCGATCGAAGCGCGCGCCGCAGTCTCGGCACCGGCGTTCGTGGTCATGATGATGATCACGTTGCGGAAGTCCGCCTTGCGCCCGTTGTTGTCGGTCAGCGTACCGTGGTCCATGACCTGCAGGAGCAGGTTGAAGACTTCCGGATGCGCCTTCTCGATCTCGTCGAGCAGCAATACGCAGTGCGGTTGCTTGGTGATGGCCTCGGTCAGCAAACCGCCCTGGTCGAAACCGACATAGCCCGGAGGTGCACCGATCAGACGCGATACGGTGTGGCGCTCCATGTATTCGGACATGTCGAAGCGCACCAGTTCGATGCCCATCGCCTTGGCCAGTTGCCGCGCCGCTTCGGTCTTGCCGACACCGGTTGGACCGGCGAACAGGAACGAACCGACAGGCTTGTCCGGCGACTTGAGACCGGCGCGGGACAGCTTGATCGCAGTCGACAGCGAGTCGATGGCCGCATCCTGGCCGAACACCGTCAGCTTCAGGTCACGCTCCAGGTTACGCAGCAGTTCCTTGTCGGAACTGGTGACGTGCTTGGGCGGAATACGCGCGATTTTCGCGACGATGTCCTCGACCTGAGGCACTTCGATGCGCTTGACGCGATTTTCCACCGGTTGCAGGCGCTGGTAGGCACCGGCCTCGTCGATGACATCGATGGCCTTGTCCGGCATGTGCCGGTCGTTGATGTAGCGCGAGGCCAGTTCGGCCGCCGCACGAAGGGCTTCATCGCTGTATTCGATGTTGTGGTGCAGCTCGAAACGCCCCTTCAGGCCGCGCAGGATGCCAATGGTGTCCTCCACCGAAGGCTCCGACACATCGACCTTCTGGAAACGCCGGGCCAGGGCACGGTCCTTCTCGAAGATCCCGCGGAATTCCTGGAACGTGGTAGAGCCGATGCAACGGATATCACCCGAGGACAGCAGCGGCTTGAGCAGGTTCGACGCATCCATGACGCCGCCCGAGGCAGCGCCCGCGCCGATGATGGTGTGGATCTCGTCGATGAACAGGATCGCTTGCGGGCGTTTCTTCAGCTCGCCGAGCAGCGCCTTGAAGCGCTTCTCGAAGTCGCCACGGTATTTCGTACCGGCCAGCAAGGCGCCCAGATCGAGCGAATACACCACGCTGTTGGCCAGCAGGTCCGGCACCTGGTTGTCGACGATGCGCTTGGCCAGGCCTTCGGCGATGGCGGTCTTGCCCACGCCGGCCTCGCCCACCAGCAACGGGTTGTTCTTGCGGCGTCGGGCGAGAATCTGCGCAACGCGCTCGACTTCCGCCTCGCGCCCAACCAGCGGATCGATGCGGCCCTGGCGGGCCAGCTCGTTCAGGTTGCTGGCATACGCGTCCAGCGGATTGCCTGAAGAAGAAGACTCACCGCCCTCGTCGTCCTGCATATCCTGTTCACCCTCGGAATGATCGCCATGCCCCGGCACTTTGGAAATGCCATGGGCAATGTAGTTGACGACATCGATACGCGCGACGCTCTGCTGCTTGAGCAGGAACACCGCCTGGCTTTCCTGCTCACTGAAGATGGCGACCAGCACGTTGGCACCAGTCACTTCACGCTTGCCCGAGCTCTGCACATGAAAGACAGCACGTTGCAGCACCCGCTGGAAGCCCAGGGTTGGCTGGGTTTCGCGGTCCTCGTCGTGGACGGGGATCAATGGCGTGGTGGAGTCGATGAACTCCTGCAAATCGTGCTTGAGTTTGTCGAGGTTCGCGCCGCAGGCACGCAAAACGGTGGCGGCAGCCTCGTTATCCAGTAGGGCCAACAGCAGGTGTTCGACGGTCATGAATTCATGACGCTTCGAACGAGCCTCCTTGAAGGCAAGATTGAGGGTGACTTCGAGCTCGCGGTTTAACATGGTTCACCTCATACCCAAGTGGTCGGCGTTAACCGTCCTTCTCGATTTCACAGAGTAGCGGATGCTGGCTTTCCCTGGCGTACTGGTTGACCTGCATGGCCTTGGTCTCCGCAATGTCGCGGGTAAACACACCACATACTGCCCGTCCCTCTGTATGAACGGCCAGCATGACCTTGGTCGCCAGCTCACGATTCAGGTTGAAAAACACCTCGAGCACTTCGACGACGAAATCCATCGGTGTGTAGTCATCATTGAACAAAACCACCTTGTACATCGGTGGAGCCTGTAAAGCGGGCTTTGATTCCTGAACAGCAATGCCCGCTGAATCGTCGTCATGTTGATCCGGGCGATCCTGATTGAATGTTAGTCGAATCTGGCTGATTGCATGCATGGAAAGAAAGGTTCGTTTAGTTGGCAAATACAGTGATGGGGCCGCTTGCGGGCGATTTCAACCGCTACCGCCCGATCACCTTGACTAACGGCAAATCGGTGTTACAACCAATAGAGCCCACCGTGGGTTAAAAAGGTCCGCGAAGTCAATTCGATTTCCATTGATCGACGGCGGATGATCAGGATGATACTCCGTTGCCGGGGTGTGTTGCAGAGGGAAAATGGTATGTCAGGTACCACTAGCATGCGAGTCAAGGGAAAGGTCAAATGGTTCAACAATGCCAAGGGCTACGGTTTCATTATCCAAGACGGGAAGGACGAAGATCTCTTCGCACATTTTTCGACAATCCAGATAGACGGTTATAAAACCCTCAAGGCAGGCCAGCCAGTAACGTTCTGCATGATACAAGGGCCAAAGGGCACACACGCCGTTGAAATTTGCCCGGTCGCCGTCGATGCCGAGGGCAATCAGCTGAGCGAAAAACCAGAGCCGACCAAGGTCCGCCTCAAACCGCGGGTCACCGAGGACCACTAAAAAACTGCCCCCCATGAAAATGCCCGGTTTCGATCACTCGAACCGGGCATTTTTTTGTCCAGGCTTCGCTTACATATGGGAAATCAGCGCATCGCCGAAGCCGGAAGACGACACCAGCCTGGCACCGTCCATCAGGCGCTCGAAGTCATAGGTCACGGTCTTGGCCGAAATCGCGCCGTTAGTGCCCTTGATGATCAGGTCGGCCGCTTCGGTCCAGCCCATGTGGCGCAGCATCATTTCCGCCGACAGGATCAGCGACCCCGGGTTGACCTGGTCCTTGCCTGCATATTTAGGCGCGGTACCGTGGGTGGCTTCGAACATTGCCACGGTGTCGGACAGGTTGGCGCCCGGCGCGATGCCGATACCGCCCACTTCCGCCGCCAGGGCATCGGAGAGGTAATCGCCGTTCAGGTTCAAGGTAGCGATCACGTCATACTCTGCCGGACGCAGCAGGATCTGCTGGAGCATGGCGTCGGCGATGGCGTCCTTGACCACGACATTCTTGCCGGTCTTCGGGTTCTTGAACTGCATCCATGGCCCGCCGTCGAGCAAGGTTGCGCCGAACTCTTCAGCCGCCACTTCGTAGGCCCACTCCTTGAAGGCACCTTCGGTGAACTTCATGATGTTGCCTTTGTGCACGATGGTCAGCGAGTCGCGGTCGTTGTCGACGACATATTGCAAGGCCTTGCGCGCCAGGCGTTTGGTGCCCTGCTTGGAAACCGGCTTGACACCGATACCGCAATCTTCGTCGAAGCGGATCTTGGTGACGCCCATTTCTTCTTTAAGGAACTTGATGACTTTGGTGGCCTCGGCCGAACCGGCCTTCCACTCGATGCCAGCGTAGATGTCTTCGGAGTTCTCACGGAAGATCGTCATGTCCACATCACCCGGCTTCTTGACCGGGCTAGGCACGCCTTCGAACCAACGCACCGGACGCAGGCAGACATACAAGTCGAGCTGCTGGCGCAGCGCCACGTTCAGCGAGCGGATACCACCACCGACCGGCGTGGTCAGCGGCCCCTTGATGGAAACCACGTAGTCCTTGACCGCGTCCAGGGTTTCCTGGGGTAGCCAGGTGTCCTGGTCGTAGACCTGGGTCGCTTTTTCACCCGCATAGACTTCCATCCAGGAAATCTTGCGCTTGCCGCCGTAAGCCTTCTCGACCGCGGCGTCGACCACCTTGATCATGACCGGACTGATATCAACGCCAATGCCGTCGCCTTCAATGAAGGGGATGATCGGATTGTCGGGAACATTAAGAGAATGGTCTGCGTTGACGGTGATTTTGTCACCGACGGCCGGAACCTGAATCTTTTGATACCCCATGCTGAACTCCATTGCTTGGATTGAACATCTGGCTTGCGTTCGAGCGTAACCCAGTTGAATCGGCACGCAAACCCTACGTTAGGCTCATCAACGACGAAAATGCCGCAGTTCGTGATGTACAAGCCTGAAAACCAAGGGAAAAGCGCCAAACATGAGCATAGTCCACCGCCCTCGGCATGCGACGTTTAGACCAATGGACGTGTACGGAAGTCTATGAACCGTCGGCAGATCGCCAGCTACCTATGTATAATGCCGCCGCTGACCACAGGGTCACGACGGCTGACGGCTCTATAACGAGACTTTCCGCCATTTTGAAAGCCGGACCGTTACCGCGGCCCGACCGCTTGACGCTCGACTGATGCACCCAACATCACCGCGAAGAAACCTCGACATTCGGCTCACGGATGACTTTGAACGAACGCGCTTACCCGGCGCCCCTCGAGTTTCTGCGCATGCTTTAGCAAAGAAGAGAGTTAATCCGAATATGCCCACCCGCTCGAAGATCATCTATACCTTCACCGACGAAGCGCCTGCCCTCGCCACCTATTCGCTGCTGCCGATCGTCGAAGCCTTCACCGCTTCGGCCGACATCGCCGTGGAGACCCGCGACATCTCCCTCGCAGGGCGCATCCTGGCCAGCTTCCCCGAGCAACTGGGTGACAAAGCCGTAGCCGACCACCTCGCCGAACTGGGCGACCTGGCCGTCACGCCTGAAGCCAACATCATCAAGCTGCCGAACATCAGCGCCTCGGTGCCGCAACTGCAGGCCGCGATCAAGGAATTGCAGGCCCAGGGCTACGCACTGCCGGACTACCCGGAAACCGTGACCACCGACGCCGAGAAAGAAACCCGCGCTCGCTATGACAAGGTCAAGGGCAGCGCCGTGAACCCGGTCCTGCGCGAAGGCAACTCGGACCGTCGCGCGCCGCTGTCGGTCAAGAACTATGCCCGCAAGCACCCGCATAAAATGGGCGCCTGGGCTGCCGACTCCAAGTCCCACGTCGCTCACATGAGCACTGGCGATTTCTACGGCAGCGAAAAAGCCGCCCTGATCGACGCCGCGGGCAGCGTGAAGATCGAGCTGATCGCCAAGGACGGCACCGCCACCGTCCTGAAGGAAAAAACCACCGTTCAAGTCGGTGAGATCCTCGATTGCGCCGTGCTGAGCAAGAACGCCCTGCGCAACTTCATCGCCGCTGAAATCGAAGACGCCAAGCAAAAAGGCGTCCTGCTGTCGGTCCACCTGAAAGCCACCATGATGAAGGTCTCCGACCCGATCATGTTCGGCCAGATAGTCGCCGAATACTACAAAGACGCGCTGGTCAAGCACGCCGAAGTGCTGGAGCAGATCGGTTTCAACCTGAACAACGGCATCGGCGACCTGTACGCCCGCATCAAGGCCCTGCCGGCCGAGCAGCAGGCGCAGATCGAAGCCGACATCCAGGCGGTCTACGCCATCCGCCCAGCGCTGGCGATGGTCAACTCCGACAAAGGCATCACCAACCTGCACGTGCCGAGCGACGTCATCGTCGACGCCTCGATGCCAGCCATGATCCGTGACTCCGGCAAGATGTGGGGCACCGACGGCCAGCTGCACGACACCAAGGCCGTGATCCCGGATCGCTGCTACGCCACCATCTACCAGGCGGTGATCGAAGACTGCAAGCAACACGGCGCCTTCGATCCAACCACCATGGGCAGCGTGCCGAACGTAGGCCTGATGGCCAAGAAAGCCGAAGAATATGGTTCCCACGACAAGACCTTCCAGATCAAGGCCGACGGCGTGGTCCGTGTCTCGGACAACAACGGTCGCACCCTGCTGGAGCAGAACGTCGAGGCTGGCGATATCTTCCGCATGTGCCAGACCAAGGACGCGCCGATCCAGGATTGGGTCAAGCTGGCCGTCAACCGTGCCCGCGCCAGCGCCACCCCGGCGATCTTCTGGCTCGACCCGATGCGCGCCCACGACGGCGTGATGATCGAGAAGGTCCAGGCTTACCTGAAGGACCACGACACCAGCGGCCTGGACATCCGCATCATGTCGCCGGTCGACGCGATGAAATTCACCCTGGCTCGCACCCGCGAAGGCAAGGACACCATTTCGGTGACCGGCAACGTACTGCGCGACTACCTGACCGACTTGTTCCCGATCATGGAACTGGGCACCAGCGCCAAGATGCTGTCGATCGTGCCGCTGATGAACGGTGGCGGCCTGTTCGAAACCGGCGCCGGCGGTTCGGCACCCAAGCACGTGCAGCAACTGCTGGAAGAAAACTTCCTGCGTTGGGATTCCCTGGGCGAGTTCCTGGCCCTGGCCGCTTCCCTGGAACACCTGGGCGTGACCTACAACAACCCCAAGGCGCTGGTGCTGGCCAAGACCCTCGACCAGGCGACTGGCGAGTTCCTGGATCGCAACAAGTCGCCTTCGCGCAAGGTCGGCGGCATCGACAACCGCGGCAGCCACTTCTACCTGACCCTGTTCTGGGCCCAGGCATTGGCCGCCCAGGATGACGACGCAGCCCTCAAGGCGCAGTTCACCACCCTGGCCAAGACCTTGACCGACAACGAAGAAAAAATCGTTGCCGAGCTCAATGCCGTGCAAGGCAAGCCCGTGGACATCGGCGGCTACTACTTCGCCAACCCAGAGCTGACCAGCAAGGCCATGCGCCCGAGCAACACCTTCAACGCGGCGATTGCTGCGCTGGTATAAGGTTGCAAGGAAACACCACAAACCCCGGCCCTGTGCCGGGGTTTGTGTTTCTGGCATTTACACTATCCGTCAGACAGCACCCGACCCTGTGGGAGCGAGCTTGCTCGCGATTGCAATTCATCATTCAATTCAAATATTGACTGACCCACCGCTATCGCGAGCAAGCTCGCTCCCACAGTTGGATTGGAGTACAGCCGGCAGAGACAGGTCGGCTGCCAGGCCGCCTTCGCGAGCAGGCTCGCTCCCACAATTAGATTGGGGTATAGCCAAAGAGACAGGCCAGCCGCCAAGCCGCCTCGCTTTTGATCTTGATCCTGATCTTGATCTGGGGCGCCCCGTTAACCACGATGGCCGAACGCAGGCATTGCGCAGTGGGCAACCCGGCATGGATGCCGGGTTAGCCGCGCTGGGCCATGGATGGCCCTTCGCGGCGGCCCACGGAGCAATGCCGGAGTGAGGGCATGCCGAGCCCAGGCGAGGCACCGAGTGGTGGGGCAAGAGCGCTTTGGTTACTTTCACGCTTTTTGAAAGTGACTCGCCGTAGGGGCGAAACCCTAAGCAGCCGTTACCGCAGCAATGGATATGTACCCAGCCAACAAAATCCGAGAAATAGAGGAGTCTCATGAACTGGCAACCCCACATCACCGTCGCCACCATCGTCGAAGACCACGGCCGCTTCCTGATGGTCGAAGAATCCAAGGGCGGACGAGCAGTGCTCAACCAGCCCGCCGGCCACCTGGACCCGAACGAAACATTGATCCAAGCCGCCATACGTGAAACCCTCGAAGAAACCGGCTGGGACGTCGAGCCCACCAGCGTCACCGGCATCTACCTCTACACCGCCCCGAGCAACGGCGTGACCTACCAACGGGTCTGCTTCGCCGCCAAAGCCCTGAAACACCATCCCGAATACCAACTGGACGACGGCATTCTCGGCGCCAAATGGCTGACCCGCGAGGAACTGCTCGAGCAGCGCGACCATTGGCGCAGCGAGCTGATCATCCGCTGCATCGACGATTACCTGGCCGGCCATCGCCATAGCCTGGCGCTTATCCGCCCTTCTCTTTAGCCTTGCGCGCCCGGGCCTGATAGAATCGCGTCCTTTTTCAAGACACTCATTGAATTCCTATGCGTGATCCAGCCTCTTCAAACACCCCAAAGCAGCGCGTCATCGTCGGCATGTCCGGTGGCGTGGACTCTTCCGTTTCCGCCCTTCTGCTGATCGAGCAGGGTTATGAGGTGGAAGGCCTGTTCATGAAGAACTGGGAAGAAGACGACGGAACCGAGTACTGCACCGCCATGGATGACCTGGCGGACGCCCAGGCCGTGTGTGACAAGATCGGCATCAAGCTGCACACCGCCAACTTCGCCGCCGAGTACTGGGACAACGTGTTCGAGCACTTCCTGGCCGAATACAAGGCCGGTCGTACGCCGAACCCGGACATCCTCTGCAACCGCGAGATCAAGTTCAAGGCGTTCCTCGACTACGCCATGATGCTCGGCGCCGACCTGATCGCCACCGGCCACTACGTGCGCCGCCGCGACATCGATGGCCGCACCGAACTGCTCAAGGGCCTGGACCCGAACAAGGACCAGAGCTACTTCCTCCATGCCGTCGGCGGCGAACAGATCGCCAAGACCCTGTTCCCGGTCGGCGAGCTGGAAAAGCCCGAAGTGCGCGCGATTGCCGAGAAACACCAGCTCGCCACCGCCAAGAAGAAGGATTCCACCGGCATCTGCTTTATCGGCGAGCGTCGTTTCAGCGACTTCCTCAAGCAGTACCTGCCGGCCCAGCCGGGCGAGATCAAGACAACCGAAGGCGACGTCATCGGCCGCCACCATGGCCTGATGTACCACACCATTGGCCAGCGCCAGGGCCTGGGCATCGGCGGGTTGAAAGACGCCGGCGAAGAGCCGTGGTATGTGCTGGTCAAGGACCTGGAGCGCAACGAGCTGATCGTCGGCCAAGGCAATGACCATCCATGGCTGTTCTCCGGCGCCCTGCTCGCTTCCGACATCTATTGGGTCAACCCGATCGACCTCAGCGAACCGCGCCGCCTGACGGCCAAGGTTCGCTACCGCCAGAGCGACCAGGCTTGCACCCTGGAGAAAACCGCCAGCGGTTATCGCGCCACGTTCGATGACCCGCAGCGAGCGGTCACGCCCGGTCAATCCGTGGTGTTCTACGACGGCGAAATCTGCCTGGGCGGCGGCGTGATCGAAGTCGCCGAGCCATGGAGCAGCAAGGCATGACGCCGATCCAGGAACAACTGACGGCCCTGGGCGGCGTGTTTCTCGCCGCCGTGCTGGTGGATCGCATCGCCAAGACCGGCCAGACCAACGAAGCCGGGCTGGGCTGCATGCTCGGCAGCCTGCTGGTGCGCGATCCCAAGGACACCTTGGAAGTCTACGGCGGCGATGACCTGAACCTGCGCGAAGGCTATCGCGCCTTGATCGGCGCACTGGAACGCGACCCCAGCGCCCTGCAACGCGAACCGCTGCGCTACGCCTTGTCGATGCTGGGCCTGGAGCGTCAGTTGGCCAAGCGCGATGATCTGCTGGAAACCATCGGCAAGCGCCTGCCGCAGATCCAATCCCAGGTCGAACATTTTGGCCCGTCCCACGAAAACGTGATCGCCGCTTGTGGCGCGCTGTACCAGGACACCTTGAGCACCCTGCGCCAGCGCATCCAGGTGCATGGCGACATGCGCAACCTGCAACAACCGAGCAACGCCTCGAAGATCCGCGCCCTGCTGCTGGCCGGTATTCGCTCGGCACGGCTGTGGCGGCAGTTGGGCGGCCATCGCTGGCAGCTGGTGATCAGCCGACGCAAATTGTTGAAAGAGCTTTACCCGTTGATGCGCAACGAATAACTCGCCTCGACCTGCTTTTTTTTGTGGCGAGGGGATTTATCCCCGCTGGGCTGCGAAGCGGCCCTCAAACTAGGCAACTCGGTGCGCCAGAAGATTAAATTCGCTGCTTTTAGGGCTGCTGCGCAGCCCAGCGGGGATAAATCCCCTCGCCACAGGTAATAAACAGTTTTATCTCGTTACGCGTAACACGCCGGTCAGTTGGCGACGGACCGGCGTCTGTTTTCATGTATGATACGCGCCCCATTTCGTTGCCCGACTGTCCGAGAACACCCCATGCAGCTCTCTTCGCTCACTGCGGTTTCCCCTGTAGACGGCCGCTACGCCGGCAAAACCCAGGCCCTGCGCCCGATTTTCAGCGAGTACGGCCTGATCCGTGCCCGCGTCCTGGTTGAAGTGCGCTGGCTCCAGCGCCTGGCCGCCCACCCTGGCATTGGCGAAGTCCCGGCTTTTTCCGCCGAAGCCAACGCGGTACTGAACGCCCTGGCCGACAATTTCGCCCTGGAGCACGCCGAGCGCGTCAAAGAGATCGAACGCACCACCAACCACGACGTCAAGGCTATCGAATACCTGCTCAAGGAGCAGGCGGCCAAGCTGCCGGAACTGGCCAATGTCAGTGAGTTCATTCACTTCGCCTGCACCAGCGAGGACATCAACAACCTGTCCCACGCCCTGATGCTGCGCGAAGGCCGTGACGACGTGCTGCTGCCGCTGATGCGCCAGACCGCCCAGGCTATCCGCGAGCTGGCGATCCGCTTCGCCGACGTGCCGATGCTGTCGCGCACCCACGGTCAGCCGGCTTCGCCGACTACCTTGGGCAAGGAACTGGCGAACGTGGTCTACCGCCTGGAGCGTCAGATCGCCCAGGTTGCAGCCGTGCCGCTGCTGGGCAAGATCAACGGCGCCGTGGGCAACTACAACGCCCACCTCTCGGCCTATCCGGACATCGACTGGGAAGCCAACGCCCGCGCCTTCATCGAAGACGAGCTGGGCCTGAGCTTCAACCCGTACACCACTCAGATCGAACCGCACGACTACATCGCCGAGCTGTTCGATGCGATCGCGCGTTTCAATACCATCCTGATCGACTTCGACCGTGACATCTGGGGCTACATCTCCCTGGGTTACTTCAAGCAGCGCACCATTGCCGGCGAAATCGGTTCCTCGACCATGCCGCACAAGGTCAACCCGATCGACTTCGAAAACTCCGAAGGCAACCTGGGCATCGCCAACGCGCTGTTCCAGCACCTGGCGAGCAAGCTGCCGATCTCCCGCTGGCAGCGCGACCTGACCGACTCCACCGTGCTGCGCAACCTGGGCGTGGGTTTCGCCCACAGCGTCATCGCCTACGAAGCCAGCCTCAAGGGCATCAGCAAGCTGGAGCTCAACGAGCAGAAGATCGCCGCTGACCTGGACGCCTGCTGGGAAGTCCTGGCCGAGCCGATCCAGACCGTGATGCGTCGCTACAACATCGAAAACCCGTATGAAAAGCTGAAAGAACTGACCCGTGGCAAGGGCATCAGCCCTGAAGCGCTGCAGACTTTCATCGATGGCCTGGACATGCCAGCCGACGCCAAGGCCGAGCTGAAGAAGCTGACTCCGGCCAGCTACATCGGCAACGCGGCGGCACAAGCCAAGCGCATCTGATACCGCTGTACCTTTGAGACGCCCGGCCGCGCCGGGCGTTTTTATTCGCGTCTGAAAAGTATATTTTTTCAATAGGTTACAAATGAATCCTGATATTCCACTGCAACTCCTGGGCGGCATTACGGCACGGGAGTTCCTGCGCGACTACTGGCAGAAAAAACCCCTGCTGATCCGCCAGGCGATTCCTGATTTCGAAAGCCCGATTGATGCCGACGAACTGGCCGGCCTTGCGCTGGAAGAAGAGGTTGAATCGCGCCTTGTGATCGAGCACGGCGAGCGCCCGTGGGAGTTGCGTCGCGGCCCGTTCGCCGAAGATGAATTCAGCAAACTGCCCGAGCGCGAGTGGACCTTGCTGGTGCAGGCCGTCGACCAGTTCGTCCCGGAAGTCAGCGAGCTGCTGGAGCATTTCCGCTTCCTGCCGAGCTGGCGCATCGACGACGTGATGATCAGCTTCGCCGCCCCCGGTGGCGGTGTCGGCCCGCACTTCGACAACTATGACGTGTTCCTGCTGCAAGGCCATGGCAAGCGCAACTGGAAGATCGGCCAGATGTGCGACTCCGAAAGCCCACTGCTGCCACACGCGGACCTGCGCATCCTTGCCGATTTCGAGGCCACCGACGAGTGGGTCCTGGAACCCGGTGACATGCTCTACCTGCCGCCACGCCTGGCTCACTGCGGCGTCGCCGTGGACGATTGCATGACCTACTCGGTTGGCTTCCGCGCACCGAGCGCCGCCGAAGTCCTGACTCACTTCACTGACTTCCTCAGCCAGTTCTTGCCGGATGAAGAGCGTTACACCGACGCCGATGCGCGCCCGGTGGCCGACCCGCACCAGATCCAGCACGACGCCTTGGACCGCCTCAAGGGCCTGCTGGCCGAACACATGAGCGACGAGCGTTTGCTGCTGACCTGGTTCGGCCAATTCATGACCGAGCCACGCTACCCGGAACTCGTGGTGGGCCCGGAACTGGAAGAAGACGACTTGCTGGCCGGCCTGGAACAGGGCGCAGTGATCATCCGCAACCCGAGCGCGCGCCTGGCCTGGTCGGAAGTCGATGACGACCTGCTGCTGTTCGCCAGCGGCCAGAGCCGTTACCTGCCAGGCAAGCTGCGTGACCTGTTGAAAATGATCTGCGCCGCTGACGCGCTGCACATCGAAAACCTCGGCCCATGGCTCGCCGATGAAGACGGTCGCGGTCTTATCCATGAACTGGTCAAGCAAGGCAGCCTGGGGTTCGCCGATGAATAAAATTCACGTTCGTGTCGCAGACTGGCAAAAGGATAACGCCGAGATCCGGCGCATTCGTGAAGCGGTGTTCATTGCCGAGCAATCCGTTCCCCCGGAGCTGGAGTGGGATTCGGATGACCAGGACGCCGTGCATTTCCTCGCTCTCGAAGGCGACTTCCCGATCGGCACCGCGCGCCTCTTGACCGATGGCCATATTGGCCGGGTGTCAGTCCTCAAGGATTGGCGCGGGCTGAAGGTCGGCGACGCGCTGATGCAGGCGGTGATCGCCGAGGCCGAGAAGCGCGGGCTGCAGCAACAGATGCTCAGCGCCCAGGTGCATGCCACGCCGTTCTATGAGCGACTGGGGTTTGCAGTGGTCAGCGAAGAGTTCCTCGAAGCCGGGATTCCGCACGTGGACATGGTGCGGCGCTCGGCCTGATACCACTGGAAGCAGCAATACCCCGTGGCGAGGGAGCTTGCTCCCGCTGGGCTGCGAAGCGGCCCTCGCTTTTGGGGTTCGCTTCGCAAACCAGCGGGAGCAAGCTCCCTCGCCACAAAGGCATCGTAAGCGCCGTGAAACGCCCCGCCATCCTCCGATGCCGGGGCGTTTTGCCGTCTACCATTCAACTTGCCCCACCCGGGGCCGACAAACTGGCAATATCAAGCCTTTGTCTCGCGGAGAAATGGACATGTCCCTACGCACCCTGCTGACCACCCTGCTGCTCGGTTGCAGCCTGTCAGTCATGGCCGACACGCAAATCGTGCCACTGAACTACCGCACCAGCGCCGACCTGCTGCCGGTGGCGCAGAACTTCATCGGCAAGGACGGCCAGGTCAGCGCCTATGGCAACCAACTGATCGTCAACGCCGAGCCCGGCAAGATCGAAGAACTCCGGCAGTTCCTGGCCCAATTGGACGTGGCTCCCAAGCGCTTGCTGATCACTGTCGACACCAACGAAAACAACCTGCAAGGCGACCAGGGCTACTCGATCAACGGCGCCGCCCCCAGCCAGACCCGCATCATCAACCGCAGCACGGCCAGCCGTGAGGGCGGCGTACAGCAGATCCAGGCCAGCGAAGGCCAACCGGCGCTGATCCAGGTCGGCCAGAGCGTGCCTTTCACCAGCAACCAGACCGACTCCTACGGGCGCATGCAAAGCCAGACCGAATACCGCAACGTCACCCAGGGTTTTTACGTCACGGCCAGCGTCACCGGCGAGACCGTTCACCTGAGCATCAGCACCAACCGTGACCGCATGAGCCAGGAACGTCCCGATGTAGTGAATGTGCAAAGCACCGACACAACCGTCAGCGGACGCCTGGGGGAATGGATTACCCTGGCCGGAGTGAATCGGCAAAATCAGGCCGACAAACAGGGCCTGACCCGCAGCTACTCGACCCAAGGCCGGGATGACATGATTCTGCGGGTCAAGGTCGACACCCTGAACTGAAGCACCAGAAACTGACTGACGAGTCGTATTAGACCAAAGATGTAGTGCCATAAAAAAAGCACTACAAAACGTTTGACGAGCCAAAAAACCGAAGGCATGATGGCCTCGCTCCCGCTAATCAGGGGCCCTGGCAAGGGCCTTCGGGTCGATGCTTGCAAACATCCTGCGAGCCGATTCGTGTCTGTACCGCCCACAAGGTGTGTTTGACGAGGTTGCGACTGGAACGAAGTTGTCCCGAGGGACGGAAGCGTAACTAGGTAACCCGGCATCACTCTGAGTTCGTATAAAGGCCCACGACGCCCGAATGCGCCCGCAGTTCGCCCCTACCTGCTCACTTTCCCCTCGAGCCCATCGTTCATCCCGTCGCCACCCCGCCTTGACCGACTTGTATGCCAGCCCCCTGGTCAGCGAGCAGCCCTTCACACCCATGACGGGTGCGATTGGCAAGCTGGAATCTTCCAGCCCAGAACGACCATCCATACAAGACGCGACGAGGTTTATTTCCATGGCACTGACACGCGAACAGCAAATTGCAGCCCTTGAAAAAGACTGGGCTGAGAACCCGCGCTGGAAAGGCGTGAAGCGCAATTATTCCGCTGCTGACGTCGTCCGTCTGCGTGGCTCGGTTCAACCTGAGCACACCTTCGCGAAGATGGGCGCCGAGAAGCTGTGGAACCTGGTAACCCAGGGCGCCAAGCCAGCCTTCCGTCCCGAGAAAGATTTCGTCAACTGCATGGGCGCCTTGACCGGCGGCCAGGCTGTGCAGCAGGTCAAGGCCGGCATCCAGGCCATTTACCTGTCGGGCTGGCAAGTGGCTGCGGACAACAACTCCGCCGAGTCCATGTACCCTGACCAGTCGCTGTACCCGGTGGATTCGGTTCCAACCGTGGTCAAGCGCATCAACAACTCGTTCCGCCGTGCCGACCAGATCCAGTGGAAAGCCGGCAAGAACCCGGGCGACGAAGGCTACATTGACTACTTCGCGCCAATCGTGGCTGACGCCGAAGCCGGTTTCGGCGGCGTGCTGAACGCCTACGAGCTGATGAAGAGCATGATCGAGGCAGGCGCCGCTGGTGTTCACTTCGAAGACCAACTGGCCTCGGTCAAGAAATGCGGCCACATGGGCGGCAAGGTACTGGTTCCGACCCAAGAAGCCGTGCAGAAGCTGACCGCTGCCCGCCTGGCCGCCGACGTTGCCGGCGTACCGACCATCATCCTGGCCCGTACCGACGCCAACGCCGCTGATCTGCTGACCTCCGACTGCGATCCGTACGACCAGCCGTTCGTGACTGGCACTCGTACCCCGGAAGGCTTCTACAAGGTGCGCGCCGGCCTCGACCAGGCCATCGCCCGTGGCCTGGCCTACGCCCCGTACGCCGACCTGATCTGGTGCGAAACCGCCAAGCCGGACCTGGACGAAGCCCGTCGTTTCGCTGAAGCGATCAAGAAGGAATACCCGGACCAACTGCTGTCGTACAACTGCTCGCCTTCCTTCAACTGGAAGAAGAACCTGGACGACGCGACCATCGCCAAGTTCCAGCGTGAGCTGTCCGCCATGGGCTACAAGCACCAGTTCATCACCCTGGCCGGCATCCACAACATGTGGCACAGCATGTTCAACCTGGCGCACGACTACGCCCGCAACGACATGACTGCCTACGTGAAACTGCAAGAGCAGGAGTTCGCTGACGCCGCCAAGGGTTACACCTTCGTGGCTCACCAGCAGGAAGTGGGCACCGGCTACTTCGACGACATGACCACCGTGATCCAGGGCGGCGCGTCGTCCGTGACCGCGCTGACCGGTTCGACCGAAGAAGAGCAGTTTCACTGATCCACAAAGCAAACGGCCCTTGCGGACCGAATAAAAACTAACCGCAAAGCCGACGATCTGAAGCCCCGACTGGTTCGGGGCTTTTTTTTGCCTATGCTTTAGCAGCAATGCCGTCACATGAAATGATTCTGTCACAGAGATTCAGGCAAGCCTTAAGGAAGCGCTCCCACAGGAATCCGTGAACCGATAAAAAATTGATCGAACGCAATATCAGGCAGTCTGAAAAAGAGTAAAACGGCCGGCGCTGACAATTGCAGTCTCCGCCATATAAGACAAGTTCTCAGTTGTCACATCGAGCACACACGGCGACCCACGGCCAAACAATAATAATTATCATTTGAAAGGCGCTTTCATTGTTACATTCGAAACGAAATTCTTTTGAGGAATCAACAGCCAATCCCCGCCCGGCCGGGGCCGGAAGGTCATGGAGGCACGCTATGTCCTTATTCCAATAAATAATTTCGCTATAGGAATTTTACTTGCCCGGTGTTTAGCCATAAAATCACCGCGATTGATTGCTGCGACATATCGTCACTGCGTTATTTCTTTTCAAGCTCAGAGACCATTGCTCTCTGTTAAGGATTTCCAGCATGCCCGAAGCGACAGGACTCATGGCCCACAACTGGGGCTTTGCCATTTTCCTTCTGGGTGTCGTCGGCCTGTGTGCCTTCATGCTCGGTGTATCGAGCCTGCTCGGGTCAAAAGCCTGGGGCCGCAGCAAGAATGAACCGTTCGAGTCCGGCATGCTGCCTACCGGTGGCGCCCGCTTGCGGCTCTCAGCCAAATTCTATCTGGTCGCGATGCTCTTCGTGATCTTCGATATCGAAGCCCTCTTTCTCTTTGCCTGGTCTGTGTCCGTCCGCGAAAGCGGCTGGACCGGATTTGTCGAAGCTCTCGTTTTCATAGCAATTCTGTTGGCAGGTCTTGTCTACCTTTACCGGGTGGGGGCTCTTGATTGGGCTCCGGAAGCTCGGCGCAAGCGGCAAGCGAAGCTGAAACAATGAGGCTTTGGCAATGCAATACAATCTCACCCGGATCGACCCCGATGCTCCTAACGAGCAGTATCCGATCGGCAAGCGGGAAACCGTCGCCGATCCGTTAGAAGATCAAGTCCACAAAAATATCTTCATGGGCAAGCTCGAAGACGTGCTGAACAGCACGGTCAACTGGGGTCGCAAGAACTCCCTGTGGCCGTACAACTTCGGCCTTTCGTGCTGCTACGTGGAAATGACCACCGCCTTCACGGCGCCCCACGACATCGCGCGCTTTGGCGCCGAGGTTATCCGGGCATCGCCGCGCCAGGCGGATTTCATGGTTATCGCCGGTACCTGCTTCATCAAGATGGCGCCGATCATCCAGCGTCTCTATGAGCAGATGCTCGAACCCAAGTGGGTTATCTCCATGGGTTCGTGCGCCAACTCCGGTGGCATGTACGACATCTATTCCGTTGTTCAAGGGGTGGACAAGTTCCTGCCCGTGGATGTCTACGTGCCTGGCTGCCCTCCTCGCCCGGAAGCGTTCCTGCAAGGCTTGATGTTGCTGCAGGAATCGATTGGCCAGGAGCGTCGCCCTCTGTCCTGGGTCGTTGGTGATCAAGGCGTCTATCGCGCCGAGATGCCGTCGCAAAAGGAACAGCGCCGCGAACAGCGTATCGCAGTCACCAACCTGCGCAGCCCCGACGAAGTCTGATCCAAGCTCTGTTCTGAACAAGAAACGAGAACCTGGCTTCATTCTTTACGTTGACCGAAAGCGATAAATAACCATGACTACAGGCAGTGCTCTGTACATCCCGCCTTACAAGGCAGACGACCAGGATGTGGTCGTCGAACTGAACAACCGTTTTGGCCCCGAGGCGTTCACCGCCCAGCCGACCCGCACCGGCATGCCGGTGCTTTGGGTTGCCCGAGCCAAACTCGTCGAAGTCCTGACCTTCCTGCGCAACCTGCCCAAGCCGTACGTCATGCTCTATGACCTGCACGGCGTGGACGAGCGCCTGCGCACCAAGCGTCAAGGGCTGCCCGACGGCGTCGATTTCACCGTGTTCTATCACTTGATGTCGATCGAGCGTAATAGTGACGTAATGATCAAGGTCGCCTTGTCCGAGAGCGACCTCAGCGTGCCGACCGTGACCGGCATCTGGCCGAACGCCAACTGGTACGAACGCGAAGTCTGGGACATGTACGGAATCGACTTCCCCGGCCACCCGCACCTGTCGCGCATCATGATGCCGCCGACCTGGGAAGGTCACCCGCTGCGCAAGGACTTCCCGGCTCGTGCCACCGAGTTCGACCCGTTCAGCCTGTCGCTGGCCAAGCAACAGCTCGAGGAAGAAGCCGCGCGCTTCAAGCCGGAAGACTGGGGCATGAAGCGTTCGGGCGCCAACGAGGACTACATGTTCCTCAACCTGGGCCCCAACCACCCTTCGGCCCACGGTGCCTTCCGCATCATCCTGCAGCTGGACGGCGAAGAGATCGTCGACTGCGTCCCGGACATCGGCTACCACCACCGTGGTGCCGAGAAAATGGCCGAGCGCCAGTCCTGGCACAGCTACATTCCGTACACCGACCGCATCGACTACCTCGGCGGCGTGATGAACAACCTGCCGTACGTGCTCTCGGTCGAGAAACTCGCCGGGATCAAGGTGCCGGACCGGGTCGATGTCATCCGCATCATGATGGCCGAGTTCTTCCGCATCACCAGCCACCTGCTGTTCCTGGGTACCTACATCCAGGACGTGGGCGCGATGACGCCGGTGTTCTTCACGTTCACCGACCGCCAGAAAGCCTACACCGTGATCGAGGCCATCACTGGCTTCCGCCTGCACCCGGCCTGGTACCGCATCGGTGGCGTGGCCCACGACCTGCCGCGCGGCTGGGAAAAACTGGTCAAGGATTTCGTCGAGTGGATGCCCAAGCGCCTGGACGAGTACACCAAGGCCGCCCTGCAGAACAGCATCCTCAAGGGTCGTACCATCGGCGTCGCCGCCTACAACACCAAGGAAGCCCTGGAGTGGGGCGTCACCGGTGCCGGCCTGCGTTCCACCGGTTGCGACTTCGACCTGCGCAAGGCGCGCCCGTACTCCGGTTACGAGAACTTCGAGTTCGAAGTCCCGCTGGCGGCCAACGGTGACGCCTACGACCGCTGCATGGTTCGCGTCGAGGAGATGCGCCAGAGCGTCAAGATCATCGAGCAATGCATGCGCAACATGCCGGAAGGCCCGTACAAGGCGGATCACCCGCTGACCACGCCGCCACCCAAAGAGCGCACGCTGCAACACATCGAGACCCTGATCACGCACTTCCTGCAGGTTTCGTGGGGCCCGGTCATGCCGGCCAACGAATCCTTCCAGATGATCGAAGCGACCAAGGGTATCAATAGTTATTACCTGACGAGCGACGGCGGCACCATGAGCTACCGCACCCGGATTCGCACCCCAAGCTACCCGCACCTGCAGCAGATCCCTTCGGTGATCAAAGGCAGCATGGTCGCGGACTTGATCGCGTACCTGGGTAGTATCGATTTCGTTATGGCCGACGTGGACCGCTAAGCATGAACAGCACGCTTATCCAGACAGACCGTTTCGCCCTGAGCGAAACCGAGCGCTCGGCCATCGAGCACGAGCTGCATCACTACGAAGACCCGCGCGCGGCGTCGATCGAAGCCCTGAAGATCGTCCAGAAGGAACGTGGCTGGGTGCCAGACGGCGCGCTCTACGCCATCGGCGAGATCCTCGGCATCCCGGCCAGCGACGTCGAAGGCGTCGCTACCTTCTACAGCCAGATTTTCCGCCAGCCAGTCGGTCGCCACATCATTCGCGTTTGCGACAGCATGGTGTGCTATATCGGCGGCCACGAATCGGTGGTCGGCGAGCTCCAGAGCAAGCTGGGCATCGGCCTGGGCCAGACCACCGCCGACGGCCGCTTCACGCTGCTGCCGGTGTGCTGCCTGGGCAACTGCGACAAGGCACCGGCGCTGATGATCGACGACGACACCTTTGGTGACGTCAAGCCGGATGGCGTCGCCAAACTGCTGGAGGGCTACGTATGACCCTGACTTCCTTTGGGCCCGCCAACCGCATCCAGCGTTCGGCCGAAACCCATCCCCTGACCTGGCGCCTGCGTGACGACGGCGAGGCAGTCTGGCTGGACGAATACCAGGCCAAGAACGGCTATGCCGCCGCGCGCAAGGCATTCGCCGACATGGCCGCCGACGATATCGTCCAGACCGTGAAGGACGCCGGCCTCAAGGGCCGTGGCGGTGCGGGCTTCCCCACCGGCGTGAAGTGGGGCCTGATGCCCAAGGACGAGTCCATCGACATCCGCTACCTGCTGTGCAACGCGGACGAGATGGAACCCAACACCTGGAAGGACCGCATGCTGATGGAGCAACTGCCCCATCTGCTGATCGAAGGCATGCTGATCAGCGCCCGTGCGCTGAAGACCTACCGTGGCTACATCTTCCTGCGCGGCGAATACACCACCGCCGCCAAGCACCTGAACCGTGCCGTGGAAGAAGCCAAGGCCGCGGGCCTGTTGGGCAAGAACATCCTGGGCAGCGGTTTCGATTTCGAGCTGTTCGTCCACACCGGCGCCGGGCGTTATATCTGCGGTGAAGAAACCGCGCTGATCAACTCCCTGGAAGGCCGCCGCGCCAACCCACGCTCCAAGCCGCCCTTCCCTGCCGCCGTGGGCGTGTGGGGCAAGCCGACGTGCGTGAACAACGTCGAGACCCTGTGCAACGTGCCGGCGATCATCGCCGACGGCGTGGACTGGTACAAATCCCTGGCCCGTGACGGCAGCGAAGACATGGGCACCAAGCTCATGGGCTTCTCCGGCAAGGTCAAGAACCCTGGACTGTGGGAACTGCCGTTCGGCGTCACCGCGCGCGAGCTGTTCGAGGACTACGCCGGCGGCATGCGCGACGGCTACAAGCTCAAGTGCTGGCAGCCTGGCGGCGCCGGTACCGGTTTCCTGTTGCCGGAACACCTGGACGCACAAATGTACGCCGGCGGCATCGCCAAGGTGGGCACCCGGATGGGTACCGGCCTGGCAATGGCGGTGGACGACAGCGTCAACATGGTCTCGCTGTTGCGCAACATGGAACAGTTTTTCTCGCGCGAATCCTGCGGTTTCTGCACCCCTTGCCGCGATGGCCTGCCCTGGAGCGTCAAGCTCCTGATGGCCATCGAGAAAGGCCAAGGCCAACCCGGCGACATCGAGACCCTGTTGGGCCTGGTGGGTTTCCTCGGCCCAGGCAAGACCTTCTGTGCTCACGCACCGGGTGCCGTGGAGCCGTTGGGCAGCGCGATCAAATACTTCCGCCCTGAATTCGAGGCCGGCATCGCGCCAACCCGCGCGGGCGATCTCAATCAGGTGGTCACGCCGACCATGGTCGGCGCGTAACGACGCTTAACAAGGCGAAGGGTCCGTGCCCTTCGCCTTTCGTTCGATGACGCCTTTTCACCGAGGCTGTTTGGATTCGGACGAATGACAAGATTCCATTAGCCACGCCCGCTGACACCGGGCCAACGAAGAACTTTGAACCATGGCCACTATCCACGTAGACGGCAAAGAGCTCGAAGTCGATGGCGCAGACAACCTGTTACAGGCATGTCTGTCGCTGGGCCTCGACATTCCTTATTTCTGCTGGCACCCCGCCCTTGGCAGCGTTGGCGCCTGTCGCCAATGCGCAGTCAAGCAGTACACCGACGAGAACGACAAGCGTGGTCGGATCGTCATGTCCTGCATGACCCCCGCCACCGACGGCAGCTGGATCTCCATCGACGACGAAGAAGCGAAAGTGTTTCGCGCCAGCGTCGTCGAATGGCTGATGACCAACCACCCTCACGACTGCCCGGTCTGTGAGGAAGGCGGCCATTGCCACCTGCAAGACATGACCGTGATGACCGGCCACAACGAGCGCCGTTATCGCTTCACCAAGCGTACCCACCAGAACCAGGACCTCGGCCCGTTCATTTCCCACGAGATGAACCGCTGCATCGCCTGCTACCGTTGCGTGCGTTTCTACAAGGACTACGCCGGCGGCACCGACCTGGGCGTGTTCGGTGCCCACGACAACGTGTACTTCGGTCGCGTTGAAGACGGCACCCTGGAAAGCGAGTTCTCCGGCAACCTCACCGAGGTCTGCCCGACCGGTGTGTTCACCGACAAGACCCACTCCGAGCGTTACAACCGCAAGTGGGACATGCAGTTCGCACCGAGCATTTGCCACGGCTGCTCCAGCGGTTGCAACATCAGCCCGGGCGAGCGCTACGGCGAACTGCGTCGCATCGAAAACCGCTACAACGGTTCGGTGAACCAGTACTTCCTGTGCGACCGTGGCCGTTTCGGCTATGGCTACGTCAACCGCAAGGATCGTCCGCGCCAGCCGCTGCTGGCCGATGGCGCCAAGCTGAGCCTGGACGAAGCCCTGGACAAGGCCGCCGAACTGCTGCGCGGTCGCAACATCGTCGGCATCGGCTCGCCTCGCGCCAGCCTGGAAAGCAACTACGCCCTGCGTGAGCTGGTCGGCGCCGAGCACTTCTACAGTGGAATCGAGGCCGGCGAGCTGGAACGCATCCGCCTGGTGCTGCAAGTGCTCAAGGACAGCCCGCTGCCCGTGCCGACGATGCGCGACATCGAAGACCACGACGCGGTATTCGTCCTTGGTGAAGACCTGACCCAGACCGCCGCGCGCATGGCCCTGTCCCTGCGCCAATCGGTCAAGGGCAAGGCCGAGGACATGGCCGACGCCATGCGCGTCCAGCCGTGGCTCGACGCCGCCGTGAAGAACATCGGCCAGCACGCGCTGAACCCGCTGTTCATCGCCAGCCTCGCTGAAACCAAGCTCGACGACGTGGCCGAAGAATGCGTCCACGCCGCCCCGGACGACCTGGCGCGCATCGGTTTTGCCGTGGCCCACGCCCTGGACGCCAGCGCGCCGGCCGTCGACGGCCTGGACAGTGAAGCCGCCGCCCTCGCCCAGCGCATCGCCGATGCCCTGCTGGCCGCCAAGCGTCCTTTGATCATTGCCGGCACCTCCCTGGGTTCCAAGGCGCTGATCGAAGCCGCCGCCAACATTGCCAAGGCTCTGAAGCTGCGCGAGAAGAACGGTTCCATCAGCCTGGTCGTGCCAGAAGCCAACAGCCTCGGCCTGGCCATGCTCGGTGGCGAATCGGTCGATGCAGCCCTGCAAGCCGTGATCGACGGCAACGCCGACGCCATCGTGGTGCTGGAGAACGATCTGTTCACCCGCACTGACAAGGCCAAGGTCGATGCCGCGCTGAACGCTGCCAAAGTCGTGATCGTCGCCGACCATCAGAAAACCGCCACCACCGACCGCGCCCACCTGGTGCTGCCGGCGGCGAGCTTCGCCGAAGGCGACGGTACGCTGGTCAGCCAGGAAGGCCGCGCTCAGCGCTTCTTCCAGGTTTTCGACCCGCAATACCTGGACGCCGGCATCCTGGTCCATGAAGGCTGGCGCTGGCTGCATGCCCTGCGCGCCACCCTGCTGAACCAGCCGATCGACTGGACGCAACTGGACCACGTCACCGCCGCCGTCGCTTCGAGCAGCCCGCAACTGGCCCGCATCGTCGACGCCGCGCCGTCCGCCGCGTTCCGCATCAAGGGCCTGAAACTGGCGCGCGAACCGCTGCGCTACTCCGGTCGCACCGCGATGCGCGCCAATATCAGCGTGCACGAACCACGCACCTCCCAGGACAACGACACCGCGTTCTCGTTCTCCATGGAAGGTTACTCGGGCTCCGCCGAACCGCGCTCGCAAGTGCCGTTCGCCTGGTCGCCGGGCTGGAACTCGCCACAAGCCTGGAACAAGTTCCAGGACGAAGTCGGCGGTCACCTGCGTGCCGGTGATCCGGGCACTCGCCTGATCGAAAGCCAGGGCGATGGCCTCGGCTGGTTCGCCAGCGTCCCACGCGCGTTCAACCCGGCACCGGGCACCTGGCAGGTCGTGCCGTTCCATCATCTGTTCGGCAGCGAAGAGAACTCTTCCAAGGCCGAACCGGTGCAGGAACGCATCCCGGCCGCCTACGTGTCGCTGGCCAAGTCCGAAGCCGATCGCCTGGGCGTGAACGATGGGGCCCTGCTGAGCCTGAACGTTGCGGGCCAGACCTTGCGTCTGCCGCTGCGCATCAATGAAGAACTGGGCGCCGGCCTGGTGGCCCTGCCGGCTGGCCTGGCGGGTATTCCACCGGCGATTTTCGGCAAGACGGTCGACGGTCTGCAGGAGGCAGCGCAATGAGCTGGTTTACCCCTGAAGTGATCGCCGTGATCCTGACGGTCCTCAAGGCCATCGTGATCCTGCTGGCCGTGGTGGTCTGCGGCGCACTGCTGAGCTTCGTCGAACGTCGCCTGCTGGGCTGGTGGCAGGACCGCTACGGTCCGAACCGCGTCGGCCCGTTCGGCATGTTCCAGATCGCCGCCGACATGATCAAGATGTTCTTCAAGGAAGACTGGACGCCACCGTTTGCCGACAAGGTGATCTTCACCCTGGCACCGGTCGTGGCCATGAGTGCCTTGCTGATCGCCTTCGCGATCATCCCGATCACCCCGACCTGGGGCGTGGCGGACCTGAACATCGGCCTGCTGTTCTTCTTCGCGATGGCTGGCCTGTCGGTGTACGCGGTGTTGTTCGCCGGTTGGTCGAGCAACAACAAGTTCGCCCTCCTCGGCAGCCTGCGGGCCTCGGCCCAGACCGTGTCCTACGAAGTGTTCATGGGCCTGTCGCTGATGGGCATCGTGATCCAGGCCGGCTCGTTCAACATGCGCGACATCGTCGAGTACCAGGCGCAGAACCTGTGGTTCATCATTCCGCAGTTCTTCGGCTTCTGTACTTTCTTCATCGCTGGCGTGGCCGTGACGCACCGTCACCCCTTCGACCAGCCGGAAGCGGAACAGGAACTGGCCGACGGTTACCACATTGAATATGCCGGCATGAAATGGGGCATGTTCTTCGTCGGTGAATACATCGGCATCATCCTGATCTCGGCGCTGCTGGTAACGCTGTTCTTCGGTGGCTGGCACGGTCCGTTCGGCATCCTGCCGCAACTGTCCTTCGTCTGGTTCGCCCTGAAGACCGCGTTCTTCATCATGCTGTTCGTCCTGCTGCGCGCCTCGATCCCGCGCCCACGCTACGACCAGGTGATGGATTTCAGCTGGAAATTCTGCCTGCCGCTGACCCTGATCAACATGCTGGTGACCGCTGCGATCGTTTTGATGAACGCGCCCGCGGCCGCGGTTCAGTGAGGATTTGACCCATGTTCAAATATATTGGCGACATCGTTAAGGGTACCGGTACCCAACTGCGAAGCCTGGTCATGATCTTCGGCCATGGCTTTCGCAAGCGCGACACTCTGCAATACCCGGAAGAACCGGTCTACCTGGCACCGCGTTATCGCGGTCGTATCGTCCTGACCCGCGACCCCGACGGCGAAGAGCGCTGCGTGGCCTGCAACCTGTGCGCCGTGGCCTGCCCGGTGGGTTGCATCTCGCTGCAGAAAGCCGAGACCGAAGACGGTCGCTGGTACCCGGACTTCTTCCGCATTAACTTCTCGCGCTGCATTTTCTGCGGCCTCTGCGAGGAAGCGTGCCCGACCACCGCGATCCAGCTCACGCCGGATTTCGAGATGGCCGAGTTCAAGCGTCAGGACCTGGTGTACGAGAAAGAAGACCTGCTGATTTCCGGTCCCGGTAAAAACCCTGATTACAACTTCTATCGTGTTGCAGGTATGGCCATTGCCGGTAAGCCGAAAGGCGCCGCGCAGAACGAAGCCGAACCGATCAACGTGAAGAGCTTGCTGCCTTAAGGAAGAAAGATGGAATTCGCTTTCTATTTCGCATCGGGTATCGCGGTGGTGTCCACGCTTCGTGTGGTCACCAACACCAACCCCGTGCACGCCCTGCTCTACCTGATCATTTCGCTGATCGCCGTGGCCATGACCTTCTTTGCCCTCGGTGCGCCGTTCGCCGGTGCCCTGGAAGTGATCGCCTACGCCGGCGCCATCATGGTGCTGTTCGTCTTCGTGGTGATGATGCTCAACCTCGGTCCGGCGGCGGTCCAGCAGGAACGCTCGTGGCTCAAGCCTGGCATCTGGGCGGGACCGGTGATCCTGTCCGCCCTGCTGCTGGGTGAATTGCTGTATGTGCTGTTCGCCCATCAGAGCGGCCAGGCCATCGGCCACACCACCGTGGGCGCGAAAGCCGTGGGCATCAGCCTGTTCGGCCCGTACCTGCTGGTGGTCGAACTCGCCTCGATGCTGCTGCTTGCCGCAGTCGTCACGGCGTTCCATTTGGGCCGTAACGAGGCGAAGGAGTAATCACATGCCTGCTATCCCTCTCGAACATGGCCTGGCAGTTGCCGGCATCCTGTTCTGTCTCGGTCTGGTCGGCCTGATGGTCCGCCGCAACATTCTGTTCGTGCTGATGAGCCTGGAGGTCATGATGAATGCCTCCGCCCTGGCCTTCATCGTCGCGGGCGCTCGCTGGGCGCAACCGGATGGACAGATCATGTTCATCCTGGTGATCAGCCTGGCAGCCGCCGAGGCCAGTATTGGCCTGGCGATCCTGTTGCAGCTGTATCGCCGCTTCCACACTCTCGATATTGACGCTGCCAGCGAGATGCGCGGATGAACCTTCTTTTCCTGACTTTCATATTCCCCCTCATCGGTTTCCTGCTGCTGTCGTTCTCCCGTGGACGCTGGTCGGAAAACCTTTCGGCGCTGGTTGGCGTGGGTTCCATCGGCCTGTCCGCCATCGTCACGGCCTACGTGATCTGGCAGTTCAACGTCGCCCCGCCGGAAGGTGGCGCGTACGTGCAGGTGCTGTGGCGCTGGATGGCGGTAGAAGGCTTCACGCCGAACTTCGCCCTCTACCTGGACGGCCTGTCGGTGACCATGCTCGGCGTGGTGGTCGGCGTGGGTTTCCTGATCCACCTGTTCGCCTCCTGGTACATGCGCGGTGAAGCCGGTTACTCGCGTTTCTTCGCCTACACCAACCTGTTCATCGCCAGCATGCTGTTCCTGGTGCTCGGCGATAACCTGTTGTTCCTGTACTTCGGCTGGGAAGGCGTGGGCCTGTGCTCGTACCTGTTGATCGGTTTCTACTACAGCAACCGCAACAACGGTAACGCCGCACTCAAGGCCTTCATCGTCACCCGCATCGGCGACGTGTTCATGGCCATCGGCCTGTTCATTCTGTTCCAGCAGTTGGGCACGCTGAACATCCAGGAACTGCTGGTCAAGGCACCCGAGCACTTCAAGGCCGGTGACTTCTGGATCGTCCTGGCGACCCTGATGCTGCTGGGCGGCGCCGTCGGTAAATCCGCGCAACTTCCGCTGCAAACCTGGTTGGCGGACGCGATGGCCGGCCCGACGCCGGTTTCGGCACTGATCCACGCCGCGACCATGGTCACCGCCGGTGTCTACCTGATCGCCCGTACCCACGGCCTGTTCGCCCTGGCGCCGGACATCCTGCACCTGGTCGGTATCGTGGGCGGCGTGACCCTGGTGCTGGCTGGTTTTGCCGCACTGGTGCAGACCGACATCAAGCGCATCCTCGCCTACTCGACCATGAGCCAGATCGGCTATATGTTCCTGGCCCTGGGCGTCGGCGCCTGGGAAGGCGCGATCTTCCACCTGATGACCCACGCCTTCTTCAAGGCCCTGCTGTTCCTCGCCTCCGGTGCGGTGATCGTTGCCTGCCACCACGAGCAGAACATCTTCAAGATGGGCGGCCTGTGGAAGAAACTGCCGTTGGCCTACGCCAGCTTCATCGTCGGTGGCGCGGCCCTGGCGGCGCTGCCATTGGTCACCGCCGGCTTCTACTCCAAGGACGAGATCCTCTGGGAAGCGTTCGCCAGCGGTAACCAGGGTCTGCTTTATGCCGGCCTGGTGGGTGCGTTCATGACCTCGCTGTACACCTTCCGCCTGATCTTCATCGCGTTCCACGGTGAAGCCAAGACCGAAGCCCACGCGGGCCACGGCATTGCCCACTGGCTGCCGCTGTCGGTGCTGATCGTGCTGTCGACCTTCGTCGGCGCCATGATCACCCCACCGCTGGCCGATGTGCTGCCGCAAAGCGTCGGCCATGCCGGCGGCGAAGCCAAGCACAGCCTGGAAATCGCCTCGGGTGCCATCGCCCTGGCGGGTATCCTGCTGGCCGCCCTGCTCTTCCTGGGCAAGCGTCGCTTCGTCACAGCCATCACCAACAGCGGCATCGGGCGTTTCCTCTCGGCCTGGTGGTTCGCCGCCTGGGGCTTCGATTGGATCTACGACAAACTGTTCGTCAAGCCATACCTTGCGATCAGCCACATTCTGCGCAAAGACCCGCTCGACCAGACCATTGGCCTGATCCCGCGCATGGCCAAGGGCGGCCACACTGCCCTGAGCCGTACCGAGACCGGTCAACTGCGTTGGTATGCGGCTTCCATGGCGGCTGGCGCCGTGCTGGTTATCGGCGCCATCGTGCTGGTAGCGGTCTGATATGAACCTTGCGAACTTGCGAAAGGAAACGAGCCCGTCATGATTCTGCCCTGGCTAATCCTGATCCCCTTCATCGGCGGCCTGCTGTGCTGGATGGCGGAGCGTTCCAGCTCTACCCTCCCGCGCTGGATTGCGCTGCTGACCATGTCCCTGGAACTCGCGCTCGGCCTCTGGCTGTGGGCGACCGGCGACTATTCATTTGCACCGGCCCCTGGCGCCGATCCGACCTGGGCGCTTGAGTTCAAGCACGCCTGGATCGCGCGCTTCGGCATCAGTGTGCATCTGGCCCTCGACGGCCTGTCGCTGTTGATGATCCTGCTGACCGGCCTGCTGGGTATCCTCTCGGTGCTCTGCTCCTGGAAAGAGATCCAGCGCCACGTCGGTTTCTTCCACCTGAACCTGATGTGGATCCTGGGCGGTGTCGTCGGCGTGTTCCTGGCGCTGGACCTGTTCATGTTCTTCTTCTTCTGGGAAATGATGCTGGTGCCGATGTACTTCCTCATCGCGCTCTGGGGTCACAGTTCTTCGGACGGCAAGAAAACCCGGATCTACGCGGCGACCAAGTTCTTCATCTTCACCCAGGCTTCCGGCCTGATCATGTTGGTGGCGATCCTTGGCCTGGTCCTGGTGAACTTCAACAATACCGGCGTGATTACCTTCAACTACGCCGACCTGTTGAAAGTGCAGATGTCCAAGACCACCGAGTACGTGCTGATGCTCGGCTTCTTCATCGCTTTCGCGGTGAAGCTGCCAGTGGTGCCGTTCCACTCCTGGCTGCCGGACGCCCACGCCCAGGCACCGACCGCAGGTTCCGTGGACCTGGCCGGTATCCTGTTGAAGACAGCGGCCTATGGCCTGCTGCGTTTCGCCCTGCCGCTGTTCCCGAATGCCTCGGCCGAGTTCGCGCCGATTGCCATGACCCTGGGCCTGATCGGGATTTTCTACGGTGCGTTCCTGGCCTTCGCCCAGACCGACATCAAGCGCCTGATCGCGTTCTCCAGCGTTTCGCATATGGGCTTCGTGCTGATCGGGATCTACTCCGGCAGCCAGTTGGCCCTGCAAGGCGCGGTGATTCAGATGCTGGCCCACGGCCTGTCGGCAGCGGCGCTGTTTATCCTCAGCGGCCAGTTGTACGAGCGCCTGCACACCCGGGACATGCGTGAAATGGGCGGCCTCTGGTCGCGCATCGCCTACCTGCCGGCCATCAGCCTGTTCTTCGCAGCCGCTTCCCTGGGCCTGCCGGGTACAGGCAACTTCGTCGGCGAATTCCTGATCCTGATCGGCTCGTTCGTCAGCGCCCCATGGATCACGGCGATTGCCACGTCCGGCCTGGTGTTCGGTTCGGTCTACTCGCTGATCATGATCCACCGCGCCTACTTCGGTCCGTCCAAGTCCGATGAAGTATTGCGTGGCATGGACGGTCGCGAACTGATCATGGTGCTTGGCCTTGCGGTGCTGCTGGTTTACCTCGGCGTCTCCCCGCAGCCGTTCCTCGACACTTCTGCCGCCACGATGCATGGCGTGCAGCAGTGGCTCGGCACCGCCTTCTCTCAACTCGCTTCGGCCCGGTAAGAGCGCTATGGAATTCACGATTCAACACTTTATCGCGCTTGCGCCGCTGTTGATCACCAGCGCCACGATCATCGTGGTGATGCTGGCGATCGCCTGGCGCCGCAATCACGCACAAACCTTCCTGCTGTCGGTGGCGGGGCTGAACCTGGCCTTGCTGTCGATTCTGCCGGCCCTGAAAGTCGCGCCATTGGCGGTTACGCCACTGATCCAGATCGACAGCTTCGCGTGCCTGTACATGGCGCTGATCCTGGTCGCTACCCTGGCCTGCGTCACCCTCGCCCACGCCTATCTGGGCGATGGCGGTTCGGGTTACCCGGGCAACCGCGAAGAACTGTACCTGCTGATCCTGATGGCCGCCGCCGGTGGCCTGGTCCTGGTCAGCGCGCAGCACCTGGCCAGCCTGTTCATCGGCCTGGAACTGCTGTCGGTGCCCGTCTACGGGCTGGTGGCCTACGCCTTCTTCAACAAGCGCTCCCTGGAAGCCGGCATCAAGTACATGGTGCTGTCGGCAGCCGGTTCCGCGTTCCTGTTGTTCGGCATGGCCCTGCTCTACGCTGAAGCCGGCACCCTGAGCTTCGTCGGCATCGGCCAGGCCCTGGCGGCCACCGGCCTGCCTAGCCCGATCGCACAATTGGGCCTGGGCATGATGCTGATCGGCCTGGCGTTCAAGCTGTCGCTGGTACCGTTCCATCTCTGGACCCCGGACGTCTACGAAGGCGCCCCGGCGCCCGTGGCGGCGTTCCTCGCCACCGCGTCGAAAGTGGCGGTGTTCGCGGTCATGGTGCGGCTGTTCCAGATCTCGCCAGTGGCCAGCAGCGGCGTGCTGAGCAACGTGCTGACCGTCATCGCCATTGCGTCGATCCTGTTCGGTAACCTGCTGGCACTGACCCAGAGCAACCTCAAGCGCCTGCTGGGTTACTCGTCCATCGCCCACTTCGGCTACCTGCTGATTGCCCTGATCGCCAGCAAGGGCCTGGCCGTGGAAGCCATCGGCGTGTACCTGGTCACCTACGTGATCACCAGCCTCGGCGCGTTCGGTGTGATCACCCTGATGTCCTCGCCGTACAACGGCCGCGACGCCGACGCCCTGTACGAATACCGCGGCCTGTTCTGGCGCCGTCCGTACCTGACCGCCGTGCTGACCGTGATGATGCTGTCCCTGGCCGGCATCCCGCTGACCGCCGGTTTCATCGGCAAGTTCTACATCATCGCCACCGGCGTCGAGGCTCACCAATGGTGGCTGGTCGGCTCCCTGGTGCTGGGCAGTGCCATCGGCGTGTTCTACTACCTGCGCGTCATGGTCACCCTGTACCTGATGGAACCGAACCTGCGTCGCCACGATGCCGAGTTGCACTGGGAGCAGAAGGCAGGCGGCGTGATGCTGCTGGCCATCGCCATCCTGGCGTTCTTCCTCGGTGTGTACCCGCAGCCGTTGCTGACTTTGGTTCAGCAGGCTGGGTTGACCGGCTGATAGCTGGAGCGTCAACGGTAATGAAAATGCCCGTATCGTGAGATGCGGGCATTTTTTTTTGGCTGATCTATCACAAGGCGTGATAGCCGTCCGGCCTTGGCTCGGCCAGACTCAGGCGATTGATACTGACACTTTATTCAATATGATTTATTTTGCTGCTCATAGCCTCAAAACTAATCACCTATACTCAGCCTTCGAGAGTGACTGCTTCAGAAGACTGGCTCCTACTGTCGATTGCCAAGGAGTAATCCACCATGACTACCACTGCGAAGACCCGATCGGTCACGGCTCATGTCCCGGTCCACCTGGCCGAGAAAGTCGACCTGATGGCCGAGCGACTCGAGCGCTCCAGGAACTGGATCGTCAAACAGGCGTTATCTGCCTGGATCGACCAGGAAGAGGAGCGAAGCCGACTGACCCATGAGGCGTTGGCGGACGTGGACGCTGGCCGAGTGATTGACCATCAGGCTGTCCAGGCTTGGGCCGATAGTCTCAGCACCGACGCCCCATTACCGGTACCGCGCTGATGGAGTTGAAGTGGACCAACAAGGCGCTTTCCGATATCGCCCGGCTTTATGAGTTTCTGGCTTCGGTAAATCAACCCGCCGCCGCGCGGACCGTGCAACAACTCACGGCAGCGCCCAGCTCTCTGCTGGTTAACCCGCGAATTGGTGAACGCCTGGAAGAGTTCGAGCCTCGAGACGTACGCAGAATCCAGGTTGGCCCTTACGAAATGCGCTATGAAATAGTCGGTTCTACCCTTTACCTGCTACGCCTTTGGCACACCCGTGAGGATCGATGACTTGGGTTTGACCAACCAGATTGCCGTCGCGCAGAAGCTGTTTTCATTTTGGAAGCCGCTGCGTTGAGCGTGGATATTGATTGCGTAGTCGTCGGCGCAGGCGTCGTCGGCCTCGCTGTGGCGCGGGAGATGGCGCAGGCCGGGCATGAAGTGCTGCTGATCGAAGCAGGCGACGCCATCGGCATGGGCATCAGTTCGCGCAATTCCGAAGTGATCCATGCCGGGCTTTATTACCCGCCGGGCAGCCTCAAGGCGCAGTTGTGCGTCGAAGGTCGGCGACGGCTGTATGAATACTGTGACAGCCACGGCGTCGAGACGCGTCGGCTGGGCAAGCTGATCGTTGCCAAGGACCAGGCACAGTTGGCCGGACTTGAGACGCTCTTGGCCCGCGGCCTGCTCAACGGCGTGGACGATCTGCGTCTGCTCGGTCAGAAACAAGCACAGGCGCTGGAGCCGGAGCTGTCCTGTGTCGGCGCGCTGTACTCGCCCTCCACCGGTATCGTCGATGCCCATGCCTTGATGTTGGCGCTGCAGGGGGACGCCGAGGCGGCCGGTGCCAACGTGGTGTTTCGCACGCCCTTGCTGGAGGCCCGTGTTGTCGATGGGGGCTTCAGCCTGGCGTTGGGCGGCACGGCGCAGATGGAATTGTCCTGCCGGCGGCTGATCAACGCAGCGGGTCTCCAGGCCCCTGCCCTCGCCCGCCGGATCGAAGGCCTGGGCCGGCAATGGATTCCCGATGATTACCTGTGCAAGGGCAACTACTTCCAACTGACCGGGCGGGCGCCGTTCCGGCATCTGGTCTATCCCGCGCCGGAAGCCGCCGGCCTGGGCATTCACATGACCCTCGACCTGGCAGGCCAGGCGCGTTTTGGTCCTGACACCGAATGGGTCGATGTAGAAAATTACCGAGTGGATCCGGCTCGGGCCGAAGCGTTTTACCAGGCCATCCGAAATTACTGGCCAGGCCTGCCGGACCAGAGCCTGCAACCTGCCTACAGCGGCATCCGTCCGAAAATCTCGGCGCCGGGCGAACCGGCCCGGGACTTTCTCATCAGCAGTGAAACCGAACACCAGGTGCCGGGGCTGATCAACCTGTTCGGCATCGAATCCCCTGGGCTGACGTCGTGCCTGGCGCTGGCGGGACGGGTCAGGCAACTGCTCGACAACACCTGAGGTCCTCGGCAGCGCAAAGTGCAAGGCGTTTTAACCGCGGCTCATGCAGCCTGCACGATGACGAAACTCGACGGCGGCCTAACTAACTGTTTTTAAAGGAAATTAAAAAGCGACTCGGCTGGCACGACGGATGCACCTCTCATGTTACGTGGCGTCGGCGCTCGAAGCCGGCCCGCATCCGTGAATGACCGAGGAGCAGCACATGAACGCCATCGACCTGTTGAAAGCCGACCATGAACGCGTCAAAGCCATTCTCACTCAGCTGAGTGAATCGACCGATCGCGCCATCAAGAAACGCACCGAGCTCTTGGCGAAGCTGGAAATGGAAGTGACCATCCATACCCGCCTCGAAGAAGAAATCCTCTACCCGGCCTTCAAGCAGGAAGGCGGCAAGGAAGAAGCCGAGATGTACTACGAAGCCAAGGAAGAGCATCGCACCGTCGATTCGCTGGTGCTGCCCGACCTGAAAACAACCGATCCTTCCCAGCCGGAATTCGCGGGCCGGGTCAAAGTGGTCAAGGAGTTGCTGGAGCACCACATCGAGGAAGAAGAAAAGGAAATGTTCCCGAAAGCCAAGAAGGTGCTGGGCAAGGCCAAGCTGGACGCCCTGGGCGAGCAGATGGAAACCATGAAGGCGCAGTACAAGAAAGAACTGAGCAGCGCTAACCTCGCCGCTTGATCGAAGGCCGCGAACGCTTCAGCCACTCATCGGGGTTGAAGCGTTCCGGCCTTTATTGCATCCGCTCGCGCAGGAACTCCACCAGTGCCTGCACCGGGCGCGAAGCCTGGCGATGTTGCGGGTAGACCGCCGACAGTGCCAACGGCTCGGTTTCAAAGCCCTCCAGCAGCTTGACCAGCCGGCCATCCTTCAACGCATCGCCGACGATGAAGGTCGGCAGGTAGGTAATCCCCATCCCGGCAATCGCCGCGTCCCTGAGCAGATCGCCGTTATTGGCCCGCATCCGCCCCGCCACTTCCAGGATCAGCGGTTTGCCATTTCCCTCGAAACGCCACTGCACCTGACGGCTGTGTCCATAGGGCAGGCAGTCGTGATCGCGCAGGTCTTCCGGTCGTGCGGGCGTGCCTTTCTCTGCGAGATACGCCGGGCTGGCGCAGTACACCCGTTCGATACTCGCAATGCGCCGGGCGATCAGGGTTGAATCCTCCAGCACGCCGATCCTCAGCGCCAGGTCGTAGCCTTCGCCCAGCAGGTCCACTGAGCGATCGCTCAGGTCCACTTCGACGCTGACGTCCCGGTAGCGCTGCAAGAACAGCGGCAGCAGGCAGCCCAAGTGCGCCACGGCGAACGACAACGGCGCGCTGAGGCGGATGGTCCCGCGCGGCTCGCTGGTCTGGCCGCTGATGCCCTGTTCCACTTGTTCGACTTCACTGAGCAGGCGCAACGCTGCCTCGTAGTAGCGCTGGCCGAGCGGCGTCACGTCCAGCCGGCGCGTCGAGCGGTTGAGCAGGCGCACGCCCAGCCGTTGCTCCAGCTCCATGAGCTTGCGGCTGACGAATTGCTTGGAGAGCCCAAGCTTGTCTGCCGCCGCCGTGAAACTGCCCGACTCCATGACCTGGGCAAAGATGCGCATTTCTTCGAAGGGGTTCATTTCTTTCCAGGTAGTAGGAAGATTTCAGCCGAACACAACCGTGGCGAGGGGATTTATCCCCGCTGGGCTGCGCAGCAGACCTAATAATTAAATGGCGAACATTCTGACACACCTAGTAGGCTTATTTTGGGGCTGCTGCGCAGCCCAGCGGGGATAAATCCCCTCGCCACAGGGTCATTGGCCAGACAAAAAGATGCCCGCACATTGGCGGGCACCTGTTCAGCCAGGAAGCGACTTACTTGGCCGTCAGCGCCGAGTAGCTGTTCATCAGGTTGCGGTAGTTCGGAATGCGCTGGGACAGCAGGTTGCCCAGGCCTTCGATGTCGTTGCGCCAGTCGCGGTGCAGCTCACAGGCCACCGAGAACCAGTTCATCATTTGCGCGTCAGCGGCGGTCATGCGCACCCAGGCAGCTTGCTGCACGGTTTCGTTGAACGTGCCCGAGGCGTCGGTCACGACGAACACGTCGAAACCTTCGGCCAGTGCCGACAGGGTCGGGAATGCCACGCAGACATCGGTCACCACGCCAGCGATGATCAATTGCTTGCGGCCAGTGGCCTTGATCGCCTTGACGAAGTCTTCGTTGTCCCAGGCGTTGATCTGGCCTGGACGTGGGATGTACGGCGCGTCCGGGAACATTTCCTTGAGCTCCGGCACGATCGGGCCGTTAGGGCCTTGTTCGAAGCTGGTGGTCAGGATGGTTGGCAGGCCGAAGAACTTCGCCAGGTCAGCCAGCGCCAATACGTTGTTCTTGAACTCGTTGGGCGAGAAATCCTGGACCAGGGAGATCAGGCCAGTCTGGTGATCGACCAGCAGGACCACCGCGTCGTCTTTGTTCAGGCGGTTGTAGGCGGGAACGTTGCTCATGGGATGACTCCTTTGGGATGGATGTTACGAAACCTGTGGGAGCGAGCCTGCTCGCGAAAGCGGAGTGTCAGTTGGCGACAATGTCGGAGTGCCGACGTCTTCGCGAGCAGGCTCGCTCCCACAAGGGGAGAATCGGGGTGTCAGTCAGAAGGCAAAGCACGAACAGCCAAACGCGCCCCAGAAACCCTGGAAGTCGCTGACCGGGACGTTCGACAAGCGCGCCCGTTCGTGGCTGTGGGAGTGCACCGTGCAAGGGCCGCTGCACTGGTGGACCTGGGCTTGCAACGGTGAGGTCGGACGCCAGTGCCCCGGGACCTTGACCACGGGCGACCAGTCCGGCAGCACCGGGACGCTGGCCGGGCCGAGTTTCTCGAAGTCGCCAGCGGCGTAGACCACTTTGCCGTCGACCACGGTCAGCACCGACTCGATCCACTTGATCGCTTCTTCCTCCACGCTGAAGAAATCCGCGCTCAGGGCCGCCAGGTCCGCCAGTTGGCCGACCTTGATCTGGCCTTTCTTGCCCTGCTCGGACGAGAACCAGGCACTGCCATGGGTGAACAGTTCCAGGGCGGTCAGGCGCGGCAGGCCTTCTTCGTGCAACGACAGGCCGCCAACGGTGCGACCGCTGACCATCCAGTACAGCGAGGTCCACGGGTTATAGCTGGAGACGCGAGTGGCATCGGTGCCGGCGCCCACCGGCACGCCTTCGGCGAGCATGCGCTTGATCGGCGGCGTGGCTTCGGCGGCCTTGGCGCCGTAGCGGTCGACGAAGTATTCGCCCTGGAAAGCCATGCGGTCCTGGATCGCAATACCGCCGCCCAGGGCTCGCACGCGTTCGATGTTCTTCGGCGTGATGGTCTCGGCGTGGTCAAAGAACCATGGCAAACCGTTGAACGGAATGTCGCGGTTGACCTTCTCGAACACGTCGAGCATGCGGCTGATGGATTCGTCATAGGTCGCGTGCAGGCGGAATGGCCAGCGTTGCTCGACCAGGTGACGAACCACCGGCTCCAGGTCCTGCTCCATGCCCGCCGGCAGGTCCGGGCGCGGTTCGAGGAAGTCTTCGAAGTCCGCCGCCGAGAACACCAGCATTTCGCCGGCGCCGTTGTGCCGCAGGAAGTCATCGCCCTGGTGCAGCTTGACGCTGCCGGTCCAGTTCTTGAAATCGGTGAGTTCTTCCTTGGGTTTCTGGGTGAACAGGTTGTAGGCGATGCGCACCGTCATCTGTTGCTCGCGGGCCAACTGCTCGATCACCGCATAGTCATCCGGGTAGTTCTGATAGCCGCCGCCCGCGTCGATGGCGCTGGTCAGGCCCAGTCGGTTGAGCTCGCGCATGAACTGACGGGTGGAGTTGACCTGGTATTCCAGCGGCAGCTTCGGTCCCTTCGCCAGCGTCGAGTAAAGGATCATCGCGTTGGGCCGCGCCACCAGCATGCCGGTCGGGTTCCCGTTGGCATCGCGAACGATCTCGCCACCGGGCGGGTTCGGCGTGTCGCGGGTGTAACCGGCCACGCGCAGGGCGGCGCGGTTGAGCAAGGCGCGGTCGTACAGGTGCAACACAAACACCGGGGTGTCGGGCGCAGCCTGGTTGAGTTCTTCCAGGGTCGGCATGCGTTTTTCGGCGAACTGGAATTCGTTCCAACCGCCCACTACGCGAACCCACTGTGGCGTCGGCGTGCGATCGGCCTGGTCCTTGAGCATGCGCAGGGCATCGGCCAGGGACGGCACGCCTTCCCAACGCAGCTCCAGGTTGTAGTTCAAGCCGCCACGGATCAGGTGCAAGTGCGAGTCGTTGAGCCCGGGAATGACGGTGCGGCCCTTGAGGTCGATGACCTGGGTGCCACTGCCACGCAAGGCCATGGCTTCGGCGTCGGTGCCCACGGCGACGAAGCGCCCCTGGCTGATGGCAACCGCGCTGGCGCGAGGCTTCTCGCGGTCAACGGTGTGGAATTGGCCATTGAACAGAATCAGATCGGCGTTCATAGGGTTTCCTTGTGAATGGGAAGAAGCAAGGGACAGGCGTGGCCAGAAAGCCGCCGCCGCGCTGAGCAAGGACCCGGCGGCGAGCAGTTGGCGGCGCAGCGGATCGGTCGGGTCATCTTTATTGGCCATGGCCGGGCTCCAAGTGTTCGTGGGCCTTGGACGCTTCCAACCATGGCGCGAACAGGCGGGTCGCCAGCGGCATGCACACGTACACCACCGAAAGCACGATGGTCACGGTGATCAGGAACGTGGCGACCACGTAGTTGGACAGGAACGCGTTGAGTTGCAGCAGCGGGCCCCAGAGCAAGGGCACCAGCAGCGTGTGCGGCAGGATGACGAACAGCGTCACCACCGATTGTTTCCAGCGCGGCGGCGGCGTAGCGGCATCGGCCAGCGGGGCGAACCAGAATTCCTTGTGGGAGGCGACTTCGGTCTGGTCGCCATCGGCCAGCAGCGGCGCGGCCTCTTCCACCAACTCGCGACGCTCGGCCGAGTCCAGCCAGCGCTGCATGGCCTCGGTGGAGCAGAACCGCAGCACGCAGGTAAACAGCGATAATCCGCCCTGCTTGCCCCGGACCACATCCACGCCCAGGTGCCCCGGCCACTGGCCGGCAACGCTGACGATGCGCCGCAACCAGGCTTCATAGGCGCCGTCCTGGCCGGCCTTGATCCGGTGCTTGACCACCAGCGTGACGATTTCGTCGGAACCGGGCATGGCCGGCGTCGCGGTGGATTCGAGGGTTGGGGATTCAGACATGGCGAAGCACTCCATCAAAACGCGTGTTCATCGCCAGGCGGCCGGGGCCGGCAATGAATACGCTGGTAAATATGATCAGCAGTAACCAGCCGAACTGCCCTTCTTCCAGGCTCCACTGCGGATGCACCATCAGCAGCGCCACGGCCAGCAGGAACAGGATCGGCAGGCACGCCAGCCGAACCAGCACACCGGCCATGATCAACAGCGGGCACAGAACTTCGGCGAAAATCGCCAGGATGAGCGTGGGTGCCGCGCCGAGGTGGAACGGGTCTTCGATGCGGGTCAGTTCGGTGCTGTAGTTCAACAACTTGGGCAAGCCATGCACCCACAACAGGAACAATGCGCCGCTCAGGCGCAGGACCAGCAGGCCCAGGTCCTGCATGCGGCGTTCGTCAGTGGTATTCATCGATGAGCTCCGGCCGGGTCCGTCGAGGCGGCTGCGGCCGCAGGCAACGGTTGGGACATGTGGGTGGCGATGCGCGAGCGCAGCCAGCGCTCGGCGGGGTCGTTGTCGTGCACGCCGCTCCAGACCATCGACAACTCGGCGGCATTGATCTCGAACGGCGGGTCTTCGGCGCGCAACGCGCAACCTTCCACCAGCGCACAGGCGGCGTAGTCGGGCACGGTGGCGATCAGCTCGGTGCCGGCCAGCAAGGCGCGCAGGCCACTGAATTGCGGCACCGCCAGCACGACCTTGCGCGCCCGGCCGATGCGGGCCAGGTCCAGGTCGATGTTGCCGCTCAGGTCACCGGAGAACGAAACCATGGCGTGAGGCCGCGAGCAGTACTCGTCCAGAGTCAGCGGCCCCGGGCGCTTGTCGCCGCGCAAGACCTTGCAGGGAATGTCCCGCAGTTTCTTACGCTTGGCATTGGCCGGCAGGTCGGTGGTGTAGCTGACGCCGACACTGATCTCGCCGCTGGCCAGCAGTGACGACATCAGCAGGAAATTGGCCCGGCGCACCACGACGATGATGCCCGGCGCTTCTTCACGCAGTTGACTCAGCAGCGGCGGGAACAGGCCGAATTCGGCATCGTCCGACAGACCGACGCGAAACACGTCGCAACTGGTGGACGGGTCGAACGCCTTGGCTCGGCTGACGGCACTGGAAATCGTGTCCATCGCCGGCTGCAATTCCTGCAGGATCGCCAGGGCCCGTGGCGTGGGCTCCATGCCTCGGCCGTGGCGGATCAGCAGCGGGTCATCGAACAGATCCCGCAGCCGCCCCAGCGCCGCACTCACCGCCGGCTGGCCCATGAACAGCTTTTCGGCGACGCGGGTCAGGTTTTTCTCGAACATCAATGCCTCGAAGATCACCAGGAGGTTCATGTCGAGACGGCGTAGGTCGTTGCGGTTCATGGGTGTGATTCCTGTTCAATACCGATCCTGTGGGAGCGAGCTTGCTCGCGATAGCGGTGGGTCAGCTTGCATCGATGTTGAATGTGATGACGCCTTCGCGAGCAAGCTCGCTCCCACAGGTTTGCGCTCTGATCAGCCTCGGATGAACGCCAGCAGATCCGCGTTGAGTTGATCCTTGTGGGTGTCGGTCAGGCCGTGGGGCGCGCCTGGGTAAACCAGCAGCTGCGAGTTCTTGAGCAACTTGGCTGCCGCGATGCCGGCGGTTTCGATCGGCACCATCTGGTCGTCATCGCCATGAACCACCAGGGTTGGCACGTCGATGTTGCGCAGGTCTTCGGAAAGGTCGGTCTCCGAGAACGCCTTGATGCAGTCGTAAGTGTTCTTGTGGCCGGCAAGCATGCCTTGCATCCAGAACCAGTCGATCATGCCTTGGGAGACTTTGGCGCCTGGGCGGTTGGCACCGAAAAACGCGCTGGCCACATCCTTGTATAGCTGAGAACGGTCGGCCAGGGAGGCCTGGCGGAAGCCGTCGAAAACTTCGATGGGCAAGCCGCCGGGGTTGGCCGGGGTCCTGAGCATCAGCGGCGTGACGGCCGAGATCAGGCCGAGCTTGGCGACGCGGGCGGCGCCATGACGACCGATGTAGCGCGCCACTTCGCCACCGCCGGTGGAGAAACCGAGCAACACCGCGTCCTTGAGGTCCAGGCGCTCGATCAGTTCCGCCAGGTCATCGGCATAGGTGTCCATGTCGTTGCCGTCCCATGGCTGGCTGGAACGCCCGTGTCCACGGCGGTCGTGGGCAATCACCCGGTAGCCGTTGGACGCGAGGAACATCATCTGCGCCTCCCAACTGTCGGAGTTCAACGGCCAGCCGTGGCTGAAGACCACCGGTTGGCCAGTGCCCCAGTCCTTGTAGTAGATCTCTGTGCCGTCGCGGGTGATGAACGTGCTCATGACTTGACTCCTTGAGATGGGTGGATCGCTCAATGGTCCGGCCAGGAGAGATATTTGCGTGAGTTAAACGTTGTTAATTTTTTCGGGACTGACGTGCTTTTGTGACGATGGAGCTTGCTCCCGCTGGGCTACGCAGCGGCCCCTGGATTGTCACCTTGGTGTGCCAGATTGAGTGGAAATGAGGGTTTTGGGGCCGCTTCGCGACCCAGCGGGAGCAAGCTCCCTCGCCACGGGTTAGGCGTTGATCGGGGGGATGGAAACACCACCCGCCGTTGCGCTTGTCACAAAACCTGACGAATATACTCAGGTACAGTCCATCTCCAGGGACAGAACCATGAGCACGCCATGAGCCAATACCTCAGCCTGCCCGTCGAGAAGACGGTGCATTTCGGCCCCTATCGGGTCCATCCGCGCCAGCGCCTGGTGCTGGAGGGCGGGCAGCCGTTGCGCCTGGGTCGGCGGGCGGTGGAGATTCTGTTGGTATTGCTTGAACACGCCGGCCAGGTGGTGAGCAAGCAGCAGTTGATCGCCCGGGTCTGGCCAAAAAGCGTGGTGGAAGACACCAACCTGCGGGTTCACGTGGCGGCCCTGCGCAAGGCCCTGGGCGACGGACAGGCTGGCCAGCGCTACATCGTCACCGTGGCGCAGCGTGGCTACAGCTTTGTCGCGCCGGTCACCAGCGAACCGCCCGAGCAACTGGCCCGTATCCCCCACCCTTCCCTGGCGGGCAACCTGCCGCCGCGCCGCACCCGCGTGATCGGACGCCAGGGCCTGGTGGAAAGCCTGGTCGCCCAGTTACCGCGAAAGCGTTTTATCACGCTGGTTGGCAGTGGCGGTATCGGCAAGACCACCGTTGCCTTGCGCGTCGCCGAGCGGCTGATCGGACAATATCGCGATGGTATTTACCTGCTGGACCTGGGTTCGCTCAACGACCCGGCCATGATCGCGCCGAACCTTTGCGCACTGCTGGAGCTTTCGCCGCAAGACGGCGCACCGCTTGAAACAATCCTCAAACCGCTCAAGGACCGCCATTTCCTACTGGTGATCGATACCTGCGAGCATTTGATCGACGCCGTCGCCCTGCTCTGCGAGACCTTGCTCCGTGGCGCACCACACTTGCACATCCTGGCCACCAGTCGCGAGGGCCTGCGCGCCGAGGGCGAACATGTGCAGCGCCTCGATTCCCTGGCGCTGCCGCCACGGGGGATGACCATCGAAGGCTATCCGGCCCTGGAGTACCCGGCACTGCAACTGTTTGCCGAGCGGGCGATGGCCAGCCAGGACGACTTCGAGCTGACCGATCATGAAGTCCCGCTGGTCGTCGACATCTGCCAACGGCTGGATGGCATTCCCCTGGCCATCGAATTGGCAGCCGCGCAAATCGGACGCTTCGGGCTCGAAGAGCTGCGCCGGCAATTGCAGGGTAGCGTCGCCCTGCTCGCCCATGACAACCACGCCAGCGCCCCGCGCCAGCAAACGCTGCGCGCCACGCTGGACTGGAGCTTCGCGCTGCTCACCGCGTGCGAACAGACTTGCCTGCGACGGCTGGCGGTGTTCGTGGGCAGCTTCAACCTGGCGTCCGCCGCAGCGGTTATCGTCGGCCAGCATGTCGCGCCCGAACAGGTATTGGTATCGGTCAGCCAATTGGTCGCCAAATCGCTGCTCAACGTCGAGATCGGTGACGAAGAGGTCCGTTATCGCCTGCTGGATACCACCCGCAGCTACGCCCTGGAAAAATTGATCGCGGCAGGCGAACTCGCGGCCAGCCAGGAGCGCCACGCCGAGCGCTGCCTGACCCTCATGGAACAGGCGGAAAAAGACTGGGAGCACATCCCGACGCGGCAGTGGATTGCGCGCTACGCCACTTACCGCGACGACATTCGTGCGGCGCTGGACCAAGGGCTGGGCCCGCACGGTTCGCACAGCGTGGCGATCCGATTGACGGCGCGAACGCTGCCCCTCTGGCAAGAACTGTCGCTCCTCAAGGAACATGGCCTTTACGTCAACAAGGCCCGGGATCTGCTGCAAGGCACCGCCTCGCCATGCCCGAGACTGACCCTCGCCCTGGAGCTGGCCCACGCCAGTCTCAACTACCACACCGAGGGCGGCACGCCCGCCACTGTCGCCGCGTTTGCCACGGCTCGGCGCCTCGCCAAACAGCATGGGGACTTGGCCGGTGAGCTGCGGGCCTTGTCCGGGCACATGGCGGTCAACCTCAGTTGCGGGCACTATCAACAGGCGTTGGAACAATGCCAGGACTTCGACCGGCTGGGACCGCCGGGCGACCCGGTCCTGTCCTTGAGCACCCAACGCCTGCGGGTGCTGGCGTTGCATTTCATCGGCGACCAGGACGCGGCGCGGCACGATGCCGAGCAGGTCATCCAGCGCCTGGCCCAAAGCGGTCATTTAAGCCGTTTCACCCACGGTTTCGGCGTGCAGTACGAACAAAGCGTGGCCGCACTGACGATCCTGGCGCGGATACTCTGGCTCCAGGGGTTTCCCGAGAAAGCCCGGCGTACCGCCAACCTCGCGTTGCAGATTGCCCTGCAAATCAACCACGGCCTGTCGATCTGCTACACCCTGGCGATCAGCGGTTGCATCGTCGCCCAGTACACCGGCGATCACGCAACCGCCCGGGAACGGCTCGACAGGTTGAAACACGAGGCCCGAAAACATTCGGTGAGGCTGTTCCATGACTGGGCCTGCCACTTCGAGCGCGCATTCGATGGCGCAGCCTTGGAGACGGGCCCGGCCCCGACCAGTCTCATCCAGGACATGGTGGTGACTGTCCGGCCGGATACCGTCAGCCCGGCACAGATTGAACGCGCCCACAGTGGCGCGGCGGGCTGGTGCTCGGCGGAGATCCTGCGCGCCGCCGCCGAGGCCTTGCTGGCGCAGGACGATGCCGATGCCGAAGCGCCTGCCGAAGCCCATTTGCAGGCCGCGCTGGCTGTGGCCCGACGCCAAGGCGCACGCGCCTGGGAGCTGCGCGGTGCCATCTTCCTGGCTCGCCTGTGGCAACGGCAAGGCCGCGACGCGGCCGCGCACGACCTGCTCGGACCGGTCTATCGAGGCTTTACGGAAGGGTTCGACACCCCCGATCTAACGGAAGCCGGCGTGCTGCTCCAGGCGTTGGCTCGCCGGCTCGGGTCGTGAATGGCGCAGCTGCCACGCGTTCTGGAGCACGTAGCGGCGCCGCAGCAGATGCCACTGGCCATTGCGCCGCAATTTTCCCAGGGCATAGGCGCGGGTGGTGTTCAGGAGAAAGAACCGAGTGCCTTCGGCCCGTTGTTCGACCATCACCAACGATTGCCTGACCAGCCGTGACAGCAGCCAGGGCAACCGCTCCATGCCCAAGTCAGTGCAACTGATGACGGCCATTGCCGCTTTCAGGGAAAACGCCTGTTCAAACACCGCCAGTCGCTGGAACACCGTTTGTTCATCGCGACTCAAGCGTTCGAAGCTCCAGTCCAGCGCAGCCTCCAGGCTACCGTGACGCGCCACGGCCGTGCGACGCCCGTGGCTGAGCACCGACAGGCCGCCGTCCAATTGTTCCAGGACGCCAGCAACCCCCAGGACGTCGACTTGGGCCGCCGCCAATTCCAGCGCCAGCGGCACGCCATCCAGGCGCCGGCAAATCTGTGCGAGAAGTGCCAGGTCCCGCTCCCCCGGCGTGAAGCCTTGCTGCCGGGCGCCAACGCGATCCATCAGTAACTGCACCGCCGGGCACGCCAGCACCTGATGATCCGGGTCACGGGGAGACGCCACCATCAGGCCGGGCAGTTGCAGCACATTTTCCTGCGCCAGATCGAGGATTTCACGGCTGCTCAACAACAGTGATACACCGGGGGCTGACGCACGCAGCATCAGGGCCAACTCCCGGCAGGCACCGAGCAAGTGTTCAACACCGTCGAGCACCAGCAAAACCCGGCAGGACTGCAGTCGCTGCTCCAACGGTCCGTCTTCAAAACCGAGGGCATGACAGATCCGCAGCGCGATCAGGCTCGGGTCGTGGATGTCGGACAAATCAATGAACCAGGCGCCTTGCTCGAAATGCTCCAGCAGCAACTCCGCCGCCCGCAGCACTACGGTGGTCTTGCCGACGCCGCCCGAGCCGGTGACCGTGGTCACAGACTGGCGCGGGACTTCGACAAGCAACCGCCCGAGCACTTTGTCGCGACCGATCACCGGGCTCAGGCGCGCGGGTAAATTGTGCCGCTCGCCCTGTTCGGCGTCGGGCCCGCCGATACTCGACTCGGCAACCAGCGGCGCGGCAAAGCAGTAACCCTGGTGTGGGTGATTGAGGATGTAGCGTTTGCCGTCCCGTCCGTCGCCGAACGTGCGCCGCAGCGCCGCGATGTGCACCCGCAAGTTGATCTCTTCCACCACGCTGTCGGGCCAGACGTGAGCGATGAGCGTTTGTTTGCTGACGAAGGTGCCGGCGTGTGCCACCAGCAGTTGCAGAATATCCAGGGCGCGACCGCCCAACGCCAGGGGTTGGCCGTCGCGGGTGACCAGTCGCTGCTGTCGGTGAAAGACAAACGGACCGAAGCCCACCGTCTGTTCGGTGCCAGGTTTGACGAAGCTGTTCATGAGCGATCCTGCGCCAGATAACCGGTCCGGGCGTGGCGTTGCGAATCATCGCAGGCGTCTGCCCTGGCTCTTTGCGCATCCTTTCCAGAGGGTTCGCCCTTATCTTGGCAGCCACCCGCCAGAGAACAATGCTGGCACAGGACGCATCACGGACATCACGGTGCCCTGGACGGACACCGACGGCTCAACTGAACTGTTGACGGTACTGGACCGGGGTCAGGCCGAGCTTTTCGCTGAACAGCAAGCGCATATGGCGAACACTGCCGAACCCGCTGCGAAAGGCCACGGTCTTGAGTGGCAAGTCGGTGGATTCCAGCAACTGTCGCGCCCGATCGATGCGCGCGCCCTGGAGGAATTCCATGGGGGTCATCTTCACTTCCCGGACGAAGAGCCGGGCGAAGTGCCTGGAACTCATGGCCGCCAGCGCTGCCATGCGTTCGATGGTGAACGGCTCGTCCAGGTGCTCCATCACGTAGTGCTGCACCCGGGTAACCGCCGATTCCTGGGTCGCCACCGCCGCCACCAGCGGACTGAACTGCGCCTGCCCGCCCTGGCGTTTCATCACCACCAGCAACACCTTGGCGATATCCAGCGCGACCTTCCGTCCATGGTCCTGGGCGACGATGGACAAGGCCATGTCGATACCGGCCGTGACACCGCCGGAGGTGATCAGGCGCCGATCCTGCAAATAAATCTTGTCGGTCTCGACCAGCGCCTTGGGGAAACGCTGGATCAAGCGTTCGGTGTAATGCCAATGGGTGGTGACGCGGTGTTCGTCGAGCAACCCCGCCTCACCCAACACGAAGGCACCGGTGCAGATGGAGCCGTAGCGCGTGGCCCGTTGCGCCGACGCCCGCAGCCAGGCATGCAGGCCAGGGTGGCGATCGTTATAGGCGCCAGGACCGCCCGGCACGAGCAAGACGTCATAGGCGGCCCACGCCTGGTCGATGTGGAAATCGGCCTGGACCGTCACCCCGTTGGACGCCCGCAATGGGCCTCGCTCGGTGCCCAGGGTCAGCAGTTGATAGTGCTGTTCGGGAGCAAGAAAACGATTGGCGATGGAAAACACTTCGAGCGGCCCGGCCATGTCGAGCAGCAGGAAATCAGGGAACAGCACCATTGCAACGGTTTTCATGGGGAAGACGCCAAGATCGAGAAGAACATGCCGGACCCTGTGGGAGCGAGCTTGCTCGCGATAGCGTCCTTCCAGTGGCATCCATGCACCTGACACGCCGCTATCGCGAGCAAGCTCGCTCCCACAAGGATCATCGGCTGGCATTATGACGAAGCCAAGCGCCCGCGGCGAGATTGTCCACTCAGAACGGACAGTATTTCGCCATTGAGCCGCTTATTGAATAAGCCGATTACCATTAATCTTCTTCTGAACCCGGCGAACGGCCACAGCCAACGCCCACAGAACCAGGAGAATCTTCATGCTCACTCTTCGCAAAGCGTCAGATCGCGGCATCGCTCGTCATGGCTGGCTGACCTCGTTCCACACCTTTTCCTTTGCCAGCTACCGCGACCTCAACCAACAAGGTTTTTCCGACCTGCTGGTCATCAACGATGACCGGGTCGCCGCCGCCAAGGGTTTTGGCCAGCACCCGCACCGGGACATGGAGATCTTTTCCTATGTGCTCGAAGGCGCGCTGGAACACAAGGACACCTTGGGCACCGGATCGGTCATTCGCCCGGGCGACGTGCAATTGATGAGCGCTGGCAGTGGCGTGGCCCACAGTGAGTTCAACCACAGCGCAGACGAGTCGGTGCACTTCCTGCAAATCTGGATCGTGCCCAACGTGGTCGGCGCCACGCCACGCTATCAGCAGGAGCACTTCAGCCCAGAACAGAAACGCGGCCGCCTGCAACTGATCATTTCTCCGGACGGCGCCGAGGGATCGCTTCACGTTCGCCAGGACGCACGGGTCTATGCCGGGCTGTTCGACGGTCGGGAAAGTGCCACGCTGACGCTGGCCGCTGATCGCTACGCCTATGTCCACGTGGCCCGGGGCAGCGTCGAACTCAATGGCGTACGGTTGCAGGAAGGCGATGGCGTGCGGGTGCGCCAGGAACAGGCGCTGACGCTGGGCAATGGCCAGGATGCCGAGGTGCTGGTGTTTGACCTGCGGCCACAGGAACTGCCGCGGATGCCATGAAACACCCTTTAACCCCAGCTATGAAGCAATCTGTAACCCCTGTGGGAGCGAGCTTGCTCGCGATAGCGGATTGTCAGCCACATGAGTATTGGCTGACCTGACGCCATCGCGAGCAAGCTCGCTCCCACAATGAGTCCTTCGTAATAGGTCTTCTATAGTGGAGCTTTGGCATTGGGTGGCCGCTCCGGCGCGTTATTCGTTTTCCTGGGCAAACGCCCCGACAATTTCATCGATCACCGCCCGCACCCGCGCCGTATGGCGCAGGTCCGCGTGCGTCACCAACCAGACCTCGTACGGCAGCGGTCGCGTGCGTTCCGGCCACAGGCGCACCAAGCCATCACGCTCGCCCATGTACACCGGGATTTCCCCGACACCGATACCCGCCGCAATCGACCGACGCACCAGCAGGCTTGAACTCAGGCTGGCCACGATCCGCCCCCGGCTGACCGGCTCGGCGACCAGGGTGAACTCCTTCTGGCCCTGCAAGTACGGCTGATAGACCACCAGATCATGACCTTCAAATGCGCTGCCGGGCGTCGGCTCCCCGTGGGCGTCGACATACTCGCGCGACGCGAACAAGCCCACCGGCCAACGGGCGATCCGCCGGGCGATCAGGTCAGGATTGTCTGGCCGGGTGTTGCGCACGGCAATGTCCGCTTCGCGCTTGACCAGGCTGATGATCTGCGTGGAGGCGTCCAGTTGCACGCGCACATCGGGGTGCCGTTCATGCAGGCGGGCAATGGCCGGGATCAGGAAATCGATCGCCAGCGAATCGGTGGTGGCCACGCGCACGTTGCCGATCAAGCGATCATCCAAACCCTGGATCCGTCGTTCCAGCTCCAGCGCCGACTGTTCCATTTTTTCCACGGACTTAAGCGCGGCTTCGCCCATTGCCGTCAAGGCATAACCGTCGGGGGTACGCAGGAACAACGCCGCGCTCAGGGATTTCTCCAGCGCCACGATACGCCGTCCGACAGTGGCCTGATCCACCCCCAATACCCGTGCGGCGCCACGCAAGGTCGACTCTCGACAGACCGCCAGGAACACCCGTGCATCATCCCAATTCATCCGTCCTCCGGTGATGCATAACTGCATCGCAGTGCCGCGCAATCGCTGCATAAACGCTTCAACGATAGCCGATATGCTGGGCGCCATACACCTTTCACAGGATCGCTATCATGCGTACATCATCCGCAGCGCTCGATTCACCTCCGACCGGCATCTGGTTGCCGATATTCGCCGGCCTCTGCGCCAGCCTTGTCAGCATCGGCTTGGCGCGATTCGCCTATACCCCCTTGATTCCGGCGCTGATCGAGGCGCATTGGTTCAGCGCAAGCGACGTGGTTTACCTCGGCGCGGCCAACCTCGTGGGATACCTGATCGGCGCCCTGCTCGGCCGGCCCATGGCTCGGCGGCTGACCCATAAAAATGCGCTGCGGTTGATGATGCTGGCGGTGACTGCCGCGTTTTTCGCCTGCGCTTTCCCGCTGTCGGTGACGTGGTACTTCGCTTGGCGATTGCTGTCGGGAATTGCCGGTGGCGCGATCATGGTACTGGTGGCGGCGACCGTGCTGCCCCATGTACCCGCGGCGCGCAGAGGCCTGGCCAGTGGTGCGATTTTCCTTGGGATCGGATTGGGCATCGCGGGCTCCGGAACGATCGTGCCGCCCTTGTTGAGCCTGGGTCTTGAGGCCACTTGGCTGGGGCTCGGCGTGCTGTCGCTGGTGCTGACCGGGCTGAGCTGGTTCGGTTGGCCGCAGGAATTGCCACACGTGGCCGTGGCGAAACACAGTCCCCCGGAAGACGCCACGCCCCGAGCCGTCTATTTGTTATTCGCCCAATACGCTTTCATGGCGGCCGGGTTGGTGCCGGCGATGGTATTCCTGGTGGACTACGTGACCCGTGGACTCAAGGCCGGAGCTCATGTCGGTGCGCTGGTATGGGTGATGTACGGCGTCGGCGCGATTATCGGGCCCATGAGCTATGGCTTTCTCGCGGATCACCTGGGCGCGCGCCGAAGCATTCGACTGGTGCTCGCCGTGCAGGCCGTTGCCTTGGGTTTGCTGGCAATCTCGCAAACGTTCCTGGCGCTGGCGGTGCTCGCGGTCCTGATCGGTTCGTTTCCGCCGGGTATCGTGCCGCTGGCCCTGGCGCGGGTACATGAACTGGTGCCAAACCATCACCGCCAGCAGGTGGCCTGGAGCCGTGCAACGGTGTCATTCGCCACGTTTCAAGCGGCGGCCGGTTTCGCCTATTCCGCGCTGTTCAACGCCAGTGGAGGGCACCATGCGTTGCTTTTCCTGATTTCCACTGGCGCGATTGTCATTGCCCTTTTGTTCGACTACATTCCTCGCGTTGCGTCGTCTCACGCAAAAGCTTAAAGTTCCGCAAATTCGTCGGTGTCCGACCAGCGGTCAACATTGCCATCATATTGCAATGTTGACTCGCTCGGACAAGCCAAGCAAAATGATTTCACTTGGCCATTATCCTCTGTCGCAGATCATCTCACGGAAGAAAAGAATGAAAAGGGTTATTCCTCTGGTCGCTGTCCTCGCGGCTTGCCCAGCGACAGCAGACGTACAGCAAATCCAGTACAGCTACGATGATTCGAAGGCCGAATACGCCATCGTCTCATTCGTCGAAGCGGGTTCGGCTGTCCAGGCAACGGTAAGAAGAACCGGTGCCTATTTCACGAATTACACCAAGCTTGAACTGGATTGCGCCAACCGCAATGTCCGTCACATGGGCATGTACAACAGCGTCGAAGGTGTTGAAAAAGCCGAGTTCGACCAGATGCAAGGCCGGATCATAGACGGTTCGATCGCCGACGAAGTGGGAAAGGTACTGTGCAAGGGCACGACCCTGACCGCTTCGCAGACAGAAGAATTGCCGACCGAAGATTTGTTGGACGACCAGAGCTAAATCTCACCTCGCAAGCCTCAGCGCTACATTCGTAGACGCAAAGGTGATTGCAGAACGATTTCCTGAAGCTCTTGGACATTGGATGTCCCGCAGTGATTGGCAAGGCCTTGCGGCTCGCCACTCACTGTTTGACGACTTCTTTTATTTCTGCCCAGACAGAAAAAAAGCCAACCTGACCAATCGCTTGAACACCCGCCTTGATCGGCGGGCGGGGAATCTTGATGCACGCTAGAAAGATATTCGAACTGCTGATGTCATCGCTCGGCTACGTTTTGATCTCACTGCTTTGGTTCGTCTACGCCGTCCCGGCGATGATCGAACTGGATTCCGATTTTTCCCTCATAGCCGCCGCTTTTGGCTCAGTCATCTGGCTGTGTGCCACGGGCTGTATCGTCTTGTACGTCGTCCAGAAGATGCGCACGGCCTGAAACGACTCATTGCGATACTTGTTTTCGCCCGAACGCCGAGCGATAGCTACCGGGCGGAACACCGAAAAAATCCCGGAACCGCCGCTGGAAATGCGGTGAGCTGACAAAGCCCGTGGCAACGGCGATTTCGGTGACCGACCGGTTGGTCTGCTGGATGAGCTGGCGTGCACGGGTCAGGCGCAGCTCCAGGTAATACCGCGTCGGGGTCGCGCCGAGAAATCGACAGAACCGCCGCTCCAGTTGACGTTTGGAGACCTTGACGCATGCCGCCAGCTCATCGATCGTCAATGGCTCCTCGACGTTCTGCCACATCAGTTCCAGCGCCAGCTTGAGGCTTTGCGGCAGCGTCGGATCGGTCTCGACGAAGATCGGCGGCAGGTCGCTGGCGTCGTCGCCCGACTCGTCGCAGCGCAGGATCTCCTCGATTGCCCCCACCAGTGTTTCCCCACCCGTGCGGCGAATCAACTGCAGCATCATGCGCAACGAACTGTTGGCCCCCGCGCAACTGACGCGTTCGCGGTCAACGACATAGGCGCGGCTGGAGACCTTCACGAGGGGGAACATCTCGGCCATGGTCGCGCGACTTTCCGGATGGACCGCGCACTCGAAGCCGTCCAGCAGGTTCGCATCAGCGACAAAAAACACGCCGTTCCACAGCCCACCCAACAAAGCACCAGCGGATGCGTTGGCGCGCAGCTTGCGTCGTAGCAACGGCGTGCCTTGCAACTTGACGCGAAAGCCGCCGGCGACAATCAGCACGTCCAGGTTGTCCGGCAGTTGCGCCAGTTCGACGTCGGCCGAAATGACGATGCCCAAGTCACTTGTCACCTGCCCGCCCGACGCACCGACGGTCAGCACTTCATAAAGCGGCTTGTCGCTCATCAGGTTCGCGGTGACCAGCGCATCCACCGCGCCGGTGAAGGACATCATCGAGAAATTGTCCATCAATACAAACGCGACACGGACCGGCGCCTGGCCGGGCGACGCAGAGCCCTGGGGCCGATAGGCCATGTTCTTATTCTTGAGTACGCTTTCGAATGCGCTTGGCATGGGGCCTCGTGGGACAGGAAGGCGATCTGGACCGGAGCCGGGCACACGGCCCGAACCATGCCATCTTCCCGATTAACCACCCAAGCGACCATCGTCTGCGCGACATCACTGTCAGCGATAACGACCTCCGACAAATGGCACTCTCAAGGGAATACGACCTTGGTCGATAGCCTGTGAGTAGGCATGGGCGCTTCCCTTCCAGAGTTTGCAACGCTCACCGCTAATGTTTCCGCCGTTCCAACACCGATAAATACCTGCGGGAGAAGTCATGAATATCAAACAGAAGCTGACATGGGCGTTCGCGGCCATTGCCTGCGTGCCGGTGATCCTGGTGGCGGTGCTCGTAGTATTGAACCTGCGCGATGCGGCACAAGCCAACTTCCTGGACAGCAGCGGTCGCGAGATTCGCCAGATCGACAACGGCATGAAGCAGTTCTTCGACGGAATCATGCAAAACGTCGAGTTCTTCGCCAAGGACCCGCGGATCGTCGCGGCCAAGGACCTCAAGAACTACTCTAGCGCTGACGCTGCGCAAATCCCGCTTACCGAGAACAACAAACAACTCCTGGCGATTTTCGATCAGTTCGCCAAGAGCCACCCGACCACCGCTTATCTTTCCCTGGGCCTGGCGGACGGCGGCTACGCCAGTTGGCCGGATGATCCGAAGATTTCCAATTACGATCCACGTGTGCGCCCTTGGTACAAGGCCGCCATCGCCGCGCCAGGCACCACCGTGAAGACCGATGCCTACTACTGGGCGCCGGACGACGTGTCGTTGATCGGCATCGTGCACACCGTCACCGATGCCGCCGGCAAGCAGGTAGGCGTGGTCGGGCTGGACGTGTCGCTCAAGCAACTGACTGAGCTGGTCAAGAACATCAAGCTCGGTGACAGCGGCTACCTGATGCTGGTGGAAGGCAGCGGCAACGTGCTGGTGGACCCGGCCGATGCCAAGCACAACTTCAAACCACTGGCCGACCTCGGCCCGAACTACGCCGCGCTGGCCAAGAGCAGCGATGGCGCCACCCAGATCGAGATCGATGGCGTGCCTTACATGGCCAACATCGTCACGTCGAAAGGCCTGGGCTGGCGCTTCATCGGCCTGATCAAGCGCGACGAAGTGATGGCAGAAGCCTCAAGCCTGACTTGGCTGATCGCCATCATCGCCGCCGTCCTGGCCGTGGTCTTCGCCATTGTCGGCGCCAGCTTCGCCAGCGTCATCGTCCGGCCGATTCGCGGTGTTGCCAACGGCTTGCAGGAGATCGCCGAAGGTGAAGGCGACCTTACTCGCCAGCTCGCCGTGCAAGGCAAGGACGAAACCGCCACCCTGGCGAGCTGGTTCAACCAGTTTCTGGGCATGATTGCGCAGTTGGTGCAACGCATCGGCAGCGCCTCTTCCGACCTGCAAAGCGCCGCGGCGGATACCAGCGAAGTCGCGCAGAACATGAACGACGCCGCCGGGCGCCAGCGCCAAGCCGTGGAACTGGTAAGCACCGCGTTCAACGAAATGGTTGCCACCGCCAACGAAGTCGCCCGCTCCTGCAGCCAGGCCGCCGTCAGTGCGGACACCGGGTACCGCGATGTTCACGACGGCCAGCACCACATCGGCGAAGCCACCGGCAGCGTGCTGAAGTTGAGTGAAGAATTGCAGCAATCGACCCAGACCATGCAGGCGCTGGAGCAGGACAGCAAGAACATCAACACGATCCTGGACACCATTCGCTCGATTGCCGAACAGACCAACCTGCTCGCCCTCAACGCGGCCATCGAAGCCGCCCGTGCCGGTGACCAGGGCCGCGGCTTCGCCGTGGTGGCCGATGAGGTACGCGCCTTGGCGCGGCGTACCGCCGACTCCACCGGCGAGATCGACAGCCTGCTCGGCAACCTCGCGCGGCGCACCCAGGAAGTGACGCACCAGATGCAGAACAGCCTGCAGGTGTCGCACACCAGCGTCGAGCGCATCCAGCAGGCCCGCGACAGCTTCGACAAGATCCGCACCTCGGTGGACTCGATCCGCGACCAGAACACGCAGATCGCCACCGCCGCAGAGCAACAGCACCAAGTGGCCGAAGACATCAACCGGCACATCGCGCAGATTCACTCCGATGCGCAGCTGGTTGAAGAGTTTGCCCACACGGCGCAAACCGGTTCGGGGCGTTTGACAGATATTTCCGGACAGCTCAAGGGCTTGGTGGGGCGCTTCAAGTTCTAACTGGGTTTATGTCCCGCTGAAGATCCAATGTGGGAGCGAGCCTGCTCGCGAAGAAGGTGTCACAGTCGACGAAGCATGTTGATTGTGCCGGCCTCTTCGCGAGCAGGCTCGCTCCTACAAAGGCTCTGCGGTTACCTGAGTTTTGTGTCCGCTGAAGATTAAAAATGTGGGAGCGAGCTTGCTCGCGAAGGCGGTGTCACAGCCGAATAAGATGCTGACTTTGCCGGCCTCTTCGCGAGCAGGCTCGCTCCCACAAAGGGTCTGCGGTTACCTGGGTTTTGTGTCCGCTGAAGATTAAAAATGTGGGAGCGAGCCTGCTCGCGAAGGCGGTGTCACAGCCGCCGGGTATTTGCCCGGTCGCTACCCTTTTGCCTTGATCGCGTACATCCCACCGGCAATCACCAGACAGGCTCCAACGACCGTCCAGGTATCGGGTAGCTCGCCGAAGACCAACAGGCCAATCAGCGAGGCGAACACCAGCAGCGTGTAGTTGAACGGCTGAAGTGTGGCCGCCGTTGCATACTTCAGGGCCTGGAGAAATAACAGCTGGGCCACCACGCCTGTCGTGGACAGCACCGCAATCAGTCCCCATTGCATCAGGCTCGGCGCCACCCATCCGGGAAGGCCCAACAACGTAATGGTGATCGCGCCGAAGAAACCCATGTAAAGCATGTTCGTGGCGAACGAGTCCTGCCGGCTGATTCGACGGGTCAGCACACTGAAAATCGCAAAACCCAGGGCCGACAACAGCGGAATCAGCGCGGCCAGTTCGAAGATATTGGAACCGGGGCGAAGGATAACCAGCGTTCCCGTGAAGCCAATGGCGGCGGCAACCCATCGACGCACGCCAATGAACTCCCCTAGAAACGCCCCCGCCAGCGCCAATGTCATCAAGGGGAATACCGCATACAGGGCATGCATTTCAGCCAGCCCCAGATAGCGCAGCCCCAGTCCAAACAGTGCGCTTTCACCGACCCCGATAAGCGCACGAATGATCTGTTGGTAAGGATGGTGGCTTCGACACGCGATCCGCAGGCTGCCCTGATGAACGCTGTAGCCGACAGCAAAAGCCAGGAATACCCAATAGCGCACCATGACCAGTTGTGCGATCGGGAGGTCCTTGACCAGTACTTTGGTGACTCCATCCTGGGCTGCGAAAATCAGCATGGACAGAAGGCACAGGGCGATCCCTAACCGAGGGCGGGTGGTGTCATGATCATGCACCGCGCGCACCGAGGACGGTATCTTCAAGCAGGCTGTTCTCTGTCCGGCGCCTCGCAATGCTATGGCGCAACCGATCCCGCTCCAGCGCTTCAGCGGCTACGAGTGCTTCAACGCCGGCCCCGGCTTCGACTTGTTCAATAAAATTCAAAATCGCTTTTTTCATGAACCAGTGCGAGGTCCGGTCCAACCTGGCCGATGCCGACTTCAATCTGGCGCGTGTCTCCTCATCCAACTTGATACCCAGGGTTGTCACGGTCATCGCTCAGCCTCTGAATGGAACAACCCTGCCCTGTTACACCTGCGACAGGACACAGCAGACGGTGCCCTCGGCTCTCGACCCAAGGCACCGGACTGCAACAACTATCGGATAGCAACGACCATTATTGGGCTGGCGTCGCAGAAGCCGTCTGGCTGCCAAACATCGCTTCGAAACGCGGCTTATTGGTTGCGTAATATTCTGCGACCACCTTGTCCGCCGAGCTGTCACGGGCGTCCGCCATCAGCTTCTCGAGGTCAGCCTTGGGGATCTTGAAGTTGGCGAAGAAGCGCGCCACGTCAGGGTGCTCCGCGCTGAATCCCTTGCGCGCGACGGCGTGGATCTGCTCGGCACCACCGAAGATCTGCTTCGGATCATCGAGGTAGCGCAGCGGCCATTTGGCGAACATCCAGTGCGGACTCCAGGCGTTAACCAACGACCATTTGTCGCGCTTGATGTTGCGATCCAGCTCGCTCAGCATTCCGGACTCCGACGAAGCCACCATCTTGTAGCCGTCGAGCTTGTATTCCTTGATGGCCTTTTCCGTCAGCTTGTACTGACCGTTGCCCACCTCAGACGTGAGGATCTTGCCACCCAGTTTTTCCCGCACTTCAGGCTTGTTGAGGTCTTCGACACTGGCGATCTCGCTGGTTGGAATGGAGGTGGGCACCGCCATGCCGATCCGGCCTTCGTACAGCACGCCGAGGTCTTCAAGCCTGTCCTTGTACTTGTCATAGAAGGACTTGTGGGTGCTGGGCAGCCAGACCATCGGGATCAAGTCGATATTGCCGTTAGCCAGCGCCTGGAACTGGATGCCGATATCGGCCAGCACCAACTTGACCGGCTGCTTGAGGTGATCCTGCAACGCGGTATTTGCCAGTTTCACCGCGATTTCCGTGTCCGACCAGTTCACCCAGCCGATACGGATGGGCGCGGGTTCCTCGGCTTGGACGATCAGACTGCTGCAGGCCAATGCAAGGCCTGCAAACCAGCCGATTAAAGTTTTACTGGGTAACGTCATCATGTGCATCTCCGCAGACTGTATTAATAGTTATTGGCAGGGCAGCAGAAGCATTCATTTTCCATCACGACCGCACGCGGCCATCCGGTGGGTTCTAGTTATGAAAATCACGGGGACTAAAGTTTTTTCGGCCCTCCTCCGCCCTCTGGCGTTTCCAACCGCAATGACCGGCTCATTCACAACGCCTTCTCGAGTGCCGGCAAAGCCTCGAACAGATCCGCCACCAACAGATAATCCGCCACCTGGGCGATCGGTGCGTCGGCGTCCTGGTTGATCGCGACGATGACTTTGGAGCCGCTCATGCCCGCCAGGTGCTGGATGGCCCCGCTGATGCCGGCGGCGATATAAAGCTCTGGCGCGACGATTTTTCCTGTTTGCCCAACCTGCAAATCGTTGGGGGCAAACCCTGAATCCACCGCTGCGCGGGAGGCACCCACCGCGCCACCGAGCTTGTCCGCCACGCGTTCGACCAAGGCAAAATTATCTTTGGCCTGCATTCCCCGGCCGCCGGACACCACGACGCGGGCGCTCGACAGATCGGGCCTTGCGCTGGCTGTAAGTTGTTCACTGACGAAGCGGGCATAGGTTGAGCTTTGGCCGCCCTCCACTTCCATGACTTCGCAGGGTTTGTCATGGGATGACGCCTGGGCAAACGCCGAGGCGCGGACCGTGAGCAACTTGATTGGATCGAGAGACTGAACCGTGGCGATCGCGTTGCCGGCATAGATGGGACGCTGGAAAGTGTCCGCCGAAACGATAGCGGTAACGTCTGAAAGCATGCCGACATCCAGGCTGGCCGCGACCCGTGGCAACAGGTTGCGGCCCATGCTGCTGGCGTCGGCGAAAACGTGCGTATAACCCTCGCAGACCAACGACGTGATCAGCGGCTGGGTATTTTCGGCCAGTGTTTTTTCGAACCGCGCATCCTGTGCGAGCAGAACTCGGTCCAGGCCTTGGACGAGCGCAGCTTGACGCGCCACTTCCGGCGCATCCGCTCCACCCAAGACCAGCAAATCCGTCTCGCCCCCCAGCGCCAGAGCGGCGGTCACGGCGCTGCGTGTACCTGCCGTCAGTTGACCGGCACTGTGCTCGGCGATCACTAAACTGCGCATCAAATCACCCCCGCCACGTTTTTCAGTTTATCCACCAGCTCAGTCACCGAAGCGACCGTGATGCCTGCCTTGCGCACCGGCGGTGGGACCACGCTCAACAATCGAGCGTGTTCCTTCACGCTCGCGCCCAAGGTGTCGGCGGCAATGATTTCCAACGGTTTTTTCTTGGCTTTCATGATGTTCGGCAACGAGGCGTAGCGCGGTTGGTTCAGGCGCAAATCACAGGTCACCACGGCGGGCACCGTGAGGGCGACGACCTGGCTGCCGCCGTCGACTTCACGCTCGACGACCCATTGCCCGTCGACATGATTGACCGCCGAGGCGTAAGTGGCCTGACCGCAGCCGATCAACTGCGCCACCATTTGCCCGACCTGATTGTTCTCCTGGTCAATCGCCTGCTTGCCGAACAGGATCAGTTGCGGCTTTTCCTGATCGATCACCTTGCTCAAGTACTTGGCGACGTTGAGCGGCTCAAGGACCGCGCTCGTCTCCACCAGAAGTGCTCGATCCGCGCCCAGCGCCAATGCGGTGCGCAATTGTTCCTGCGCCGCAGGAGTGCCCACCGAGACCACCACGACCTCGGACGCCAGCCCCTTCTCCTTGAGGCGGATTGCCTCCTCCACCGCGATCTCGCAGAACGGGTTCAAGGCCATTTTCACGCCGTTAAGCTCGACGTCCGAACCGTCAGCCTTTACCCGGACCTTCACATTCGGGTCGATGGCGCGCTTTACCGCAACGAGCACTTTCATGATTCCTCGCATCCCCCTCGCACTCTGGATCGACGCGGGCGACCGGCTACACGTGCCGGATCACCCCTGTTTCGACTGGATGGTAATCCTGGTTTTTCCACGACGCAAGAAAAATGTACACCTGTGTCTCAATCGTTGACACACGTGAACATTGAACATACCGTTATGTCAAAACCAAGCCTGATGTCCTGTTCCCGGAGCAACACCATGTCCAGTGATCCTCTGCTGCAGCCCTACAAAATCAAGCATCTGACGCTCAAGAATCGGATCATGACCACCTCTCATGAACCGGCGTATCCCGTCGATGGCATGCCGAAGGACTTGTACCGTGCCTATCACGTCGAGCGGGCCAAGGCCGGCGTGGCGCTGACCATGACCGCCGGCTCCGCCGCTGTTTCCCGGGACAGCCCGCCGGTGTTCAACAACGTGCTGGCGTACAAGGACGAAGTGGTCAAATGGATGAAGGACCTGACCGACGAGTGCCACGAGCACGGCGCGGCGGTGATGATCCAACTGACCCACCTGGGCCGGCGCACGCGCTGGGACAAGGCTGACTGGCTGCCGGTCGTCTCGCCGTCCCATCGCCGCGAAGCATCCCACCGGGCCTTCCCGAAAAAGATGGAAGACTGGGACATCGACCGCATCGTCAAGGACTACGTGGACGCCGCCGAACGCATGAAGGCCGCCGGCCTTGATGGCCTGGAATTGCAGGCCTATGGGCATCTCATGGATCAATTCTGGTCGCCACTGACCAACGATCTCGACGGGCCCTACGGTGGCTCGCTGGAAAACCGCATGCGCTTCACCTTCGATGTGTTGCGTGGCATCCGCCAGCGTTGCGGCGAGGACTTCCTGCTCGGGGTGCGCTACACCGGTGATGAAGACCTGCCCGGTGGTTTCGGTGCCAGCGACGGCCTGCAGATTTCCCACCTGCTCAAGGACAGCGGCCTGGTGGATTTCCTCAACGTTGTGCGCGGCCATATCGACACCGACGCCGGCCTCACCGACGTGATCCCGATCCAGGGCATGCGCAACTCGCCACACCTGGATTTTGCCGGCGAGATCCGCTCGGCCACCGGTTTCCCGACGTTCCATGCGGCGAAGATCCCGGACGTCGCCACCGCGCGGCACGCCATTGCCTCGGGCAAGGTGGACATGATCGGCATGACCCGCGCCCACATGACCGACCCGCATATCGTGCGCAAGATCATCGAAAAGCGCGAAGAAGAGATCCGCCCCTGCGTTGGCGCCAACTATTGCCTGGACCGCATCTATCAGGGCGGCGCCGCGTACTGCATTCACAACGCCGCCACCGGGCGCGAAACCACCATGCCCCACGAGATTGCGAAGGCGCCGGTCAAGCGCAAGGTCGTGGTGATCGGCACCGGCCCCGCAGGGCTGGAAGCGGCACGGGTAGCCGGGGAACGCGGCCATGAGGTTACGGTGTTCGAAGTGGCCGACCAGCCAGGCGGGCAGATCCGCTTGACCGCGCAGAGCGAGCGTCGCCGCGAGATGATCAGCATCATCGATTGGCGCATGGCGCAGTGCGAACGACTGGGCGTGAAGTTCCAATTCAACACCTGGGCCGAAGCCGAGACTGTCCTGGCCCAGGAACCGGACGTGGTGATCGTCGCCACGGGCGGCCTGCCCCACACCGAGGTGCTCAAGCAAGGCAACGAACTGGTGGTTTCGACCTGGGACATCATTTCCGGCGACGTCAAACCCGGCCAGAACGTGCTGATCTTCGACGACGCCGGCGACCATGCGGCGCTACAGGCGGCCGAGGTCATCGCCAACAGCGGTGCGAAACTGGAGATCGTCACGCCCGACCGATCGTTCGCGCCGGAGGTGATGGCCATGAACCTCGTGCCATACATGCGCAGCCTGCAGGACCTGAACGTCACCTTCACCGTCACCTATCGGGTCGATTCCGTGGAGAAGCGCGACGGCCAGTTGGTCGCCAGCTTCGGCAGCGATTACGGCCAGGTGCACAAGCAGCGCGTGGTCGATCAGGTGGTGGTCAACCACGGCACCCTGCCCCTGGATGATTTGTATTTCGAGCTGCGCCCGCATTCGAGCAACAACGGCGCGGTCGAACAGCACGATCTGATCGCCGGGAAAACCCAGAACATCGTGACCAACCCCGAGGGCCGCTTCCAACTGTTCCGCATCGGTGACGCGGTGTCGGCGCGTAATACCCATGCCGCGATCTACGATGCGCTGCGGCTGGTCAAGGACATCTGAAGACGCAGCCCGATAAGGATCGGGCAACGTTCGCCCTGAATAAGAAATGCGCTCAATCCGTGGCGAGGGAGCTTGCTCCCGCGGGGCTGCGCAGCAGACCTGTTATGAGCGCTTCGCACTCAAGCGGGAGCAAGCTCCCTCGCCACGGGTTATCCCGTCCGTAAACCTCTACAACCAACAGAAAGGAAATGAAATGTCCGTTTTTACCCATGTCACCGTCGGCACCAACAACCTGGCAAAGGCCCGTGCGTTTTATGACGCCACCTTGAAAGAGATCGGCCTGAAGCGCGTTGCCGACCTCGATGATGCCGGTTCCATCTGGGGCGTCGACAAGCCTTCATTCTTCGTACTGAACCCGGCCAACGGCAACCCGGCGTCCATCGGCAACGGTGTCACCGTGAGTTTCGAAGCGCCGGACCGGGCGGCGGTCCATGCCTTCCATAGCGCCGCGCTGGCAAACGGCGGCGTTTGCGAGGGGCTGCCGGGCTCACGCGGCTGGGCGGAAAACGCCTATGCGGCTTATGCCCGGGACCTGGATGGGAACAAACTGGCGGTGTATTGCTTCAAGGCTGAGTAATGAAATGGGCTTGCTCGCAAACGTGGTGGGTCAGTGACAGGAATGTTGGATCGGCCGACGTCATCGCGAGCAAGCTCGCTCCCACAAGGGGATTGGGTTGCCCATCATTTGGGTATGGATAAAGAACCAAATGTGGGAGCGAGCTTGCTCGCGAATGCGGTGGTTCAGTCACAGCGATGTTGGATTGGCTGACGCCTTCGCGAGCAAGCTCGCTCCCACAAGGGGATTGGGTTGCCCATCATTTGGGTATGGATAAAGAGCCCAAATGTGGGAGCGAGCTTACTCGCGAAAGCGGTGGGTCAGTGACGGGGATATTGGATTGGCTGGCGCCTTCGCGAGCAGGCTCGCTCCCACAAGTAATGCACATGCATCAACAACCATCAGGCTTGGAGCCCTTTACGCGCCACTGCGGCGCCGGCTTGCAACGCCCTTCCCACCTGCGCCTCGAAATGCCCCTGAGTCATTGACTGCAACGCGGCGGCCGTCACGCCGCGATAGGCGACCAGGGCATCGATCATGTGTTGCGCGTCATGATTGGCCAGCAACTGGCTGCTGTCGACCACGACATTCTTCGCGGCAAGCTGGGCAATCTCGGCTGGAATGCCGGCCGCCATCGCCTGATTCGCCAACGCCGTCATCAACAAGGCAGGAAAAGCCGGGCCGGTGCCCGACAGCGCCGACAGGTAATCAATGAAATCTTCCTGCTGGACCTCGGCAGCCGTGCCCACGCATTCGAACAAGCGCTGAACCAGGCTTTTCGTCGTCGGTTCTACCACGCCAGCGCAATACCACGGTGTAAAAGACTGCCCAATCTCCACCGCCGCGTTGGGCATCGCCCGCACGACCATTGCAGCCGAGGTCTGCGCGGCGATCGCCTGCGCCGTGATCCCGGCCATCAGTGAAATGACCGTCTTACCCTTCGCGTCGAGGGTCAGGCTGGCGAATTGCTCGGGGCGTACCGCGATGATGACGACGTCGCTGCGGTCCACCAGTGCCTGGTTATCGGTGACCAGGCAAACGCCTTGCTGCGCCAGTGGATGAGTCCCTGAGCGATTGGAAACGACCAGGCTACTCGCCGGCAGCAAGTTCTTCGCCAGCACGGCATTGGCAATCGCCCCGCCCAGCCAACCCGTACCACCAATGATGCCCAGCGTCGGCTCATTCATTTTTCAGCCGTCTCTTCGAAGGTTTCCACCAGCGGCACGAAGACCCCGGGCTCTTTTTCGGCATAGCCGAATTTGCCATAGAAACGGTCCAGCTCACGCTGCTTGGGCACCTTGCCGGTGAAAATGCTCACGTAATGTGGGATGCGCTGGAAACGCACGGTGATCAGCTCGCTGGTGTTCATGGTGATGTAGCCGATCTGCGTCAGGTAGATCGTCCGGGCCCGTGCGTCTGCCCCCTGGCTGTCGTAGCCGAAGCGCTTGAACATGCTCGCCAGTGCGCCCATTCGCTGCTCGTCGACAACGGCAACTTCTTGCGCGACCTCTGCGGACTGGAGCGCCCAACTGCGCACCGCGAATTCAAATTGCGAGTCGAACAGTTGTGGGTTGAGCCAGCATTCGAAGACGTTCAGGATCGCCTCGGAGATGCTCTCGGCGTAGCTTTCGCTTTGCCGGATCAAGCCCCCGGTGTTGGTCTCGCGCCAACGCGACAGCAAGGCCGCCAGCAACTGTTCGCGATCCTCGAAGAACCAATAGAAGCTGGTGCGTGACAGCCCCAGGCGCTTGGCCAACGGCATGACCCGGACCGCATCGATGCCGGACTCCTTCAAGGCCTCGTAGGCCGCCTCCAGCCACCCTTCGGGCGACCCCCGCCAACCCGCATCCTGGGCCTTGCCACGTGCCTTCCCTACCTGGGGCATCTCGCATCCACCTTGTTGAACATACGTGACGCGAATGTACTCGGATGCCCGCTAAATGTACACCTAAGTACATTTGATCGACTGACCGCGCCCTCCTCCCGCTAGTGCGCGAAAACATTAATGAGAAAAAGTCATGAGTATCTGATTTTAAATGGTTTGTCAGCGTGGCACGCCCGGATGAGTATCGGCTCCAGGCAAACCAAAACAACAACGAGCCCGCCTCTATGTGGACGACACAAGAAAAACTTCCGTTGGGTGAGCATATCGCCCGATACGTCGAATGGCTGACCCAGCACGGCGCTGATGTATTCGACGCCATATCGTCGTCGCTCTCCGAAATCATCAGCCTCTTCACCAGCGCCCTGCTCTGGTTCAATCCGTTGGCCTTGATAGGGCTGCTGGCGCTGCTCGCCTTCTACATTCAACGCAAGGTAAGCCTGACGCTGTTCGTCGCGCTGTCGTTCCTGCTGATCCTCAACCTGGGCTACTGGCAGGAAACCATGGAGACCCTGGCCCAGGTGACATTCGCCACGCTGGTGTGCGTGATCGTCGGCGTGCCGCTGGGGATCGTCGCGGCGCATCGCCCCTGGTTCTACGCAGCCTTGCGACCGGTGCTCGACCTGATGCAGACCGTGCCCACCTTCGTCTACCTGATCCCGACCTTGACGCTGTTCGGCCTCGGCGTCGTTCCGGGGTTGATCTCCACAGTGGTGTTCGCCATTGCCGCGCCCATTCGCCTCACGTACCTGGGCGTTCGTGACGTCCCGCAAGAATTGATGGACGCCGGCAAGGCTTTCGGTTGCTCGCGTCGCCAGCTGTTGGCCCGCATCGAACTGCCCCATGCGATGCCGAGCATCGCCGCCGGCATCACCCAATGCATCATGTTGTCGCTGTCCATGGTGGTCATTGCCGCCCTGGTTGGCGCGGATGGCTTGGGCAAACCTGTCGTCAATGCGTTGAACACGGCTGATATCGCCATGGGCTTCGAAGCTGGCCTGGCGATCGTGCTGCTGGCGATCATCCTCGACCGCATCTGCAAACAGCGCGAGACCGTAAAACGAGGTGACGTATGAGCATCATCCGTTTCGAAGACGTCGACGTCATTTTTTCCCATCGTCCCAAGGCCGCGCTGGACCTGCTGGATCAAGGCTTTTCCCGGCCGGACATTCTGCAGAAGACCGGCCTGATCGTCGGCGTGGAAAAGGCCAATCTGGAGATCAACAAAGGCGAAATCTGCGTATTGATGGGCTTGTCGGGTTCCGGCAAGTCCAGCCTGCTGCGCTGCATCAACGGCTTGAACACGGTGAGCCGCGGCAAGCTCTTCGTCGAACACGAAGGTCGGCAGATCGACATTGCCGCCTGCACCCCAGCCGAGTTGAAAATGATGCGCACCCAGCGCATCGCCATGGTCTTCCAGAAGTTCGCCCTGATGCCCTGGCTAACGGTGCGCGAGAACATCGGTTTCGGTTTGGAGATGCAGGGTCGTCCGGAGAAGGAGCGGCGCAAACTGGTGGACGAAAAGCTCGAACTGGTGGGTTTGACTCAGTGGCGCAACAAGAAGCCGGGCGAGCTGTCCGGCGGCATGCAGCAGCGCGTAGGGCTGGCCCGCGCCTTGGCGATGGACGCCGATATCCTGCTGATGGACGAGCCGTTCTCGGCCCTCGATCCGCTGATTCGCCAAGGTTTGCAGGACGAATTGCTCGATCTGCAGCGCAAGTTGCACAAGACCATTGTGTTCGTCAGCCATGACCTGGACGAAGCCCTCAAGCTGGGGACGCGGATCGCGATCATGAAGGACGGCAAGATCATTCAGTACAGCAAGCCCGAAGAAATCGTGCTCAACCCGGCCGACGACTACGTGCGCAACTTCGTCGCCCACACCAACCCGCTGAATGTGCTGTGCGCGAAAAGCTTGATGACTCCGCTGGACCGATGCGTCTTCGCCCAAGATGAATACTGCCTGGATATGGTGCAGAACCTCTGGATGACAGTGAATCAATCCCGAGAACTCACCAGCATCAGACGAGGCGCAACCGCCCTGCCGACGCAACGCTGGGAGGATGGCAAGGCCCTCGGGACCTTGCGCCGCCAAGTCACACTGGTAGCGCCGGATACCAGCATGCGAGTCGCCTTGGGGATTCGCTATGAAACAGGTCATCCACTGCTCGTAGTCGACGATGCCCAAACCGTCCTGGGTGTATTGGGCGACGTGGAACTGTACCGGGCGTTGCTCGGCCATGACCTGTCGCGCCCGGTTTTATCCGAGCCATTGCCGGAGCCTTCGGTGGCTTGAACGAACGACCCCATTTTTCTGCAGCACTGATTGTCCGCCAACCACCGATCATTTGCTTGAGTGAGATCGACGATGAACCCTACCTTGAAAACCCATCGTGAACTGCTGGCCGATCGCGCCCCCGGCCACGGAATGCCCGGCGGTCTGTTCGGCCGTCAGGATATTTTTGAAACCGACGTCGATGTCTTTTTTACCAAACACTGGATCCTGGTGGGGGTCACCAGCGACGTTGCCGAACCCGGCGATGTCTCCACGATCGACATCGGCAAATCCTCCATCCTCCTGGTGCGCGATGACGACGAGCATGTGCAGGCCTTCCGCAACGTCTGCCGCCACCGTGGGGCGCGCCTGAAACAGGCCGGCAAATCGACGGTGGGCATGCTGGTCTGCCCCTACCACCAATGGACGTACGACCTCGATGGCAGCCTGAAACATGCCGCGCACATGGGCAAGGACTTCGACCCGGGGTGCAAGAGCTTGATCCCTGTCCATACGCGCGTGGTCGGCACCCATGTTTTCGTCTGCCTGAGTGACGAGCCGCCAGAAGACATTCTGTACCTGGACCAGGTCATGACGCCGCGTTTCGCCCAATATGACCTTGCCCACTCCAAGATCGCCTACGAGTCGGAGATCATCGAGAACGGCAATTGGAAACTGGTGATCGAGAACAACCGCGAGTGTTATCACTGCGCCGCCACCCACCCCGAACTGACGGCGTCGTTCCTGCCGGAGGATTTCGGCTTTTGCACCGATGGGCTGGGCGAGGACTCGCTCCAGGCGCTGCAGGAGTACCACCAGCGCAACGCCAATACCAAGCTGGACTGGGAGCGCGAAGGCTACCTGTGTGACGCCGTCGAGCATCTAGGCGAGGACGCGGTGACTCAGTTCCGCTCCCAGCGCCTGGTCATCGCGGGCAACGGCGAATCCCAGACCCTCGACACGCGCGTGGCTTGTACCCGTTTGTTCGGCGACCTCACGCGCCGCGACCTGGGTGACATGCATTTATGGACCCATAACTCATGGACTCACATCATGAGCGATCATGCGATCGTCTCGTACATCATCCCGCTGGCGCCCGACAGAACCCTGGTGCGCACCAAATGGCTGGTGCATGCCGACGCCATCGAAGGCGTGGACTACGCGTTGGACAAGCTGACCGAAGTCTGGGCGGCGACCAACCTCCAGGACGCCAGCCTCGTCGGCATCACCCACAGCGGCACCCAGGACCCGGCCTACACGCCCGGACCGTTCTCGGCGTTTACCGAAACCTATGTCGACCAGTTCTCGCGCTGGTACGCGGCGCGTCTGGCCGCCCACGGCGTGTGAGGGATGAACATGACGACTTACGAAAAGCTGATGCGCCCTAGCCGTTTTACTGATCCCGCGACCTGGAGCGCGTTTGGCGCGCAATGGCACAGCGGCGAGCAGAAGACCTTGCAGTGTTGCGCCGTGCGACAAGAAACCCATGACGTAAAGACGTTCACGTTCCAGTGCGCGGATTTCAGCGCGCTGAGTTTCGAGCCGGGTCAATTCATCACGGTGTCGCCCATCATCGGTGGGCAGACCGTTGCGCGGTGCTACACCCTGTCGTCTTCCCCTACTCGTCCGTTCGCCTTTTCGATCACCGTCAAGCGCGTGCCCGGGGGCGTGGTGTCGAACTGGCTGCATGACCATCTCAAGCCTGGAGACAACCTCAAGGCGTCCGGACCGGCGGGCAGCTTCACGCCGGTTGGTCATCCGGCGACAAAACTGTTGTACCTCTCCGCCGGTTCCGGTGTGACCCCGTTGATGTCCATGACCCACGCCGCCTGCGACATGGCTGCCAACCTGGATATTGTTTTCGTGCACAGCGCTCGCACGCCGGCGGATATCATTTTCCTCGACGAATTGACGCGAATGCAGGCCGATATGCCGGGGCTGCGGGTCATCGATGTTTGTGAAGGGCTCGGCGACGCCAGCCAATGGCAGCAGCCCATTGGCCGACTGGATTTGTCTTTGTTGAGCCAACAGGTGCCGGACTTCAAGGCACGGGAAATCTTCACCTGTGGCCCTCAGGGTTACATGGAAGCAGTCAAGGCGCTGCTCAGGGAAGCGGCGTTCGATTTCGCCCACTATCATCAGGAAAGCTTCGACATTGCGGTGCTGAATGAAGAACCGTTGATCGAGCAAGCCGTTCCGCTGGATCAGCAAAGCGTTTTCACGGTCACGCTGGCACGTTCGGGCAAGACCTTCAACATGCCCGGCCACCAGACCGTGCTGAGCGCCGCCAAAAAAGCCGGCGCTATCGTGCCATCGTCCTGCAGCCAAGGCGTTTGCGGCACCTGCAAGACCGCCCTGCTGGAAGGCACGGTGGACATGAACCACAACGGCGGCATTCGGCAACGGGAGATCGACAAGGGCCTGCGCTTGCTGTGCTGCAGCAAGCCGACGTCCAACCTGGTGATCGATCTTTAGCCGTCATGACTGACGAGCTGGTCACTGCGCGCAGGCTTCTGCACAATCGCCTTGCGCTTGAAACCAATAAGACAGTGACCCAGCCCGATGAAACTGCAACCGTTGCCGCCACTCAACAGCCTGGTGGCGTTCGAAGCCGCCGCTCGCCACTTGAGTTTCACCGTGGCGGCCCGCGAACTGAACGTTACCCAAGGCGCTGTCAGCCGCCAGATACGCCTGCTCGAGGATTATCTGGGCACGGCGCTTTTCGTCCGCACGACCCGTGAAATCAATCTCACCGCGACGGGCAGCCAGTACTACGAAAGTGTTCGCGATACGCTGCAACAAATCGCCCGCGCCACGGCTGGCGTGCGTCATTGGCAAGGCGCGCAGCAAGTCACGGTGGTCACCAGCACAGCGATGGCATCGCTGTGGTTGCTGCCGCTGGTTTCCGAGTTTCAGCGCCAGCACGAAGAGATAGACCTGCGCATCCTCGCGACCGATCAAGTCGAGGACTTCTCCCGGCTCGACTGCGATCTGGCGCTGTACTACTGCAGCACGCCGCCGAAAAACATGAAGGTCACCGCCCTGTTCAACGAAGAGATCTTCCCCGTTTGCAGCCCCACCTACCTGGCGCAGCATCCCGAGGCAGGCGAGCTTGAGCAACTGGGTTCATGCACCTGGTTATGGCTGGAGGACCAGCATCGAGACTGGATCGGCTGGAAGGAGTGGTTCCGACGCCTGGGACACCAGGCCCCGGAACCGCGCCGGCGGATCAATATCAACAGTTATTCGATGCTGATCCAATCGGCGCTGGCCGGACAAGGCGTCGCCCTGGCCTGGTCGCGGTTGCTCAGTGATCATTTGCAGACCGGGAGCCTGGTCCGACCGACTCAAACCATATTGCGCACCGATGCACAGTTCTTTCTCCTGGAGCCCTTGGGCCGTGCGTCGGATCGGCAAGGTGTCAATCGCTTCCGCGAATGGCTGATGGCGCATCTGGCGCAGACGGAGGACGCCTGAGCAGTGACGCGTCGAACCCGTTTATCAATCAGCTTCAAAAACCGGGAGCCGTGGCCGATAACCATGACAAGAGCCCAGCAACTGGGTAGCAGGATGGCGGCGGGAACCGGTGATGACAGAGATATATCTGCTGATTGCGAGCGGCACGGACCAGAGCGATGCGTATGTCCTGGGTTGGTTCGATGACCGGAACAAGGCTCGGGAAGTGGCCGAGCAGAAGGAGTGGGAGGCTTATCGGGCCAGCCTGAAGGCGGAGCACCCTTGGTCAAGCCAAAAACCCTTGGCGCCGGACAAGACCGAGTATCGGCGCTACTGGATCAAGACTGTTTCGAAGTTCGAACATGTCTCTGTGCCGAGGTCCCTGGCGGTTCACTGAGCGGCCTCAGGTTTTTTACCCATCGCGCAAATTTAACGAACTGTGCGCTCTCGCCAACGGTCTAGAAAATTAAGCCCATCCGATGAGAGCGTTCCTATGTTGAAATTTCTTGGTGGTACCGTTGGGATCATTTTCCTGATCGGCCTGATCGTGGTCATAGCCTTGTTCAAGTTCATTTTCTGAACCGGACAGCGGTAGTGCCATGGGCCTACCGCTGGATTTTCAGGACTCCGATGCTGGCAGGGACGCCAGGATCTGCCCACGGCAAACCTCAAGGATTTCGCCCGCCAATGGAGAATCATCCGGGCAAGCGCGCGACAGCATGATCGCGCCGATAGCATGGGCGAGCAGGCCTAGCATTTTCTCTCTTCCTCCCTCCTCTTGCGGTTCCAGCTTTTCTTCAAGCGACGCCAGGGTGCTTTCGACGCCGCTGGCGAAAGTCGCTTTCAATTCGTCGGACTGACGCGCCGCATCCCCGCACAACGCCGCCATCGTGCAACCGTGGCCCCGCGCATCGCGATGTTCCCTGGATAAATACATCGCGAAGAATCCAGGCACATCGAGTTCGCCGGTGCTGGCCAGCGACTGGGAAAGACTGTTCGCGGCGGCTTCCGCCATCAGGTCGGCCTTCGAACCGAAATGCTTGTAGAAACCGCCGTGGGTGAAGCCGGCAGCGGCCATCAGATCCGCCACGCCTATCCCATCAAAACCTCGCTCACGAAACAACACGGACGCCGTCTCGACGATGTGTTCCCGGTTTGCCTGTGCCTGAGCCTTGGTCACTCTCATGTTCGTTTACCTCGTACCACTCGAATCAGGCCTTCATCATACATAGATGCCAACCATAATCAAATTCGTTGACAGCTTAGATTTCGATCATCATCCTAAGAACAAGCCGCACAGCCCTTCTCACCTACAGGCACGGAAACACACCATGACCGATCAGATTCTGTTTACCCCCTATGTCCTCGGCTCACTCACCCTCGCCAACCGAGTCGTGCTGGCGCCGTTGACCCGTAACCGCGCAGGTAAAGGCTTCGTTCCCAGTGAAATGGCGGCGACCTATTACAGCCAGAGAGCATCGGCAGGCTTGCTGATTGCCGAGGCCACGCAGATCTCGCAGCAGGGACAGGGTTATCAGGACACGCCCGGCATCTACACCCAGGCACAGATCGACGGCTGGCGCGAAGTGACCGATGCGGTCCATGCCAAGGGCAGCCGGATTTTCTTGCAACTGTGGCACGTCGGGCGCGTGTCCCACGTGGCCCTACAGGAAAACGGCGGCGCCCCGGTAGCGCCTTCCGCCCTGCGCCCCGCCGCCAAGGTGTTCGTCAATAACAGCTTCGAGGACGTGTCCGAACCGCGAGCGCTCGACCTCAACGAACTGCCAGGAATCGTCAATGATTTTCGCCAAGCGGCCGCCAACGCCATCGCTGCCGGGTTCGACGGCGTGGAGATCCACGGTGCGAACGGCTATCTGCTCGATCAGTTCATCAAGGACGGCGCCAACATACGTACCGATGCCTACGGCGGCTCGATTGAAAACCGCGCCCGCCTGCTGCTGGAAGTGACCGCCGCCGTCGTGAGCGAGATCGGTGCCGGACGCACCGGCCTGCGCATCTCGCCGGTCTCGCCCGCCAACGGCGTGTCCAGCAGCGCACCGCAGGCGCAGTTCGACTACATCGTCGATCAGCTCAACACCCTGGACATCGCCTACCTGCACGTCGTCGAAGGCGCGACCGCCGGGCCGCGCGACGTGGCGCCGTTCGATTTCGCCGGCTTGCGCCAGCGCTTCAACAACACTTACATCGCCAACAACGGCTACGACCTGGAACTGGCCACTTCGCAGCTCCTGGAAGACAAGGCCGACTTAATCGCTTTTGGCCGCCCATTCATTGCCAATCCAGACCTGGTGGAGCGCCTGAAAAGCCGCGCCCCTTTGGCTTCCCTCAACCCTGCGACCCTCTACGGCGGCGGCGCCGAGGGCTACATCGACTATCCCACATTCACCGATTCGAACGTCCGGTAGCTCCGAAACAAACCATGCAGTTGACCGCCCCTAATCCTGAAGAGACTGACACCATGACCACTCGCAAAACCGTTCTCATCACCGGCGCTTCCACCGGTATCGGCGCCGTCTACGCCAAGCGCTTCGCCCAGCGCGGCCACGATCTGGTGCTGGTCGCCCGTGACAGCGCGCGGCTCGAAGCCCTGGCAACTGAACTGCGTAACGAACACAACGTGAGCATCGACGTGCTCCAGGCCGACCTGACCCAAATCGGCGACCTGCACACAGTCGAAGCACGCCTGCGCGATGACGACCGCATCGGCATCCTGGTCAACAACGCAGGCGCCGCCCAGTCTGGCAGCTTCATCGAACAGACCACCGACAGCGTCGCGCACCTGGTTTCACTCAACACCACTGCGCTGGTCCGACTCGCCAGCGCCATCGCCCCACGCCTGGCAAACGCTGGCGATGGCGCGATCATCAACATCGGCTCGGTGGTTGGCCTTGCGCCAGAATTCGGCATGTCGGTCTACGGCGCAACCAAGGCATTCGTCCTGTTCCTGTCCCAAGGGCTCAGCCTTGAACTGACCCCAAAAGGGGTCTACGTCCAAGCCGTCCTTCCCGCCGCCACCCGGACCGAAATCTGGGAACGCGCCGGCATCGACATCAATACCTTGAACGAGATCATGGAAGTGGGCGACCTGGTCGATGCCGCGCTGGTCGGCTTCGACCGTCGCGAACCGGTGACCATCCCGCCGCTGCAGGATGGTGCTCGCTGGGATACGTTGCAGGGCGCGCGGCAGGGTTTGCTATCCGAAATCAAGCAATCGACGGTTGCCGAGCGCTATAAAAACCAGGCCTGAACGGCTTGAGCTGGGCAAGCGATGGCGAAGGTCTTAACGTTGCCATCGCTTGTAATGCTTATTGAGCGTCTTCGACAGGCGCTTCGTCGTCGGCATCCTCCGGTGGCGCGCCATAAGGTTTGCCAATCTCGACTCGGTCAGCCTTTACCCAGCCGGTATAGTCCTCGCCATCCTTGGCGATGAAATTCACCTCTAGCCATGACTCGTCTTCCAAGCTGGAGTAGACGGTGAGGGAGTCGCCCGGTATGACAAAAATCTTCTTGTTGGCACAAGCTTCATCCGGCGCCTCGTGGAAATGCAGGCGCCCGGTTCCGATGACCTTGCCTTGCACCGAAGGATGAAACTCAGGCACTGTTCCCGAGAGTTTTTCCGCCAGGGCCGAACAGTTAACACTCACGGCGGCCTGGCTCACACCGCTGAACAGCCATAGGCACAACAAGCTTGCACGCAGATACATTCGCGGATTCCGTTTGGACTGGAGCCGTAGGATATAAAGTCAGAAACGCTCGGGGAAGAGACGTATCGGAATTTATAAGTTGCTGAGCGGGGCCAACAATCAGACCTCCAGGCCGCAATGACATGACAGACATAGGAACGGTCTTCGCTGACTGGGAACCGCTTGATCTTGAGTGGCATCAAGGCTTCGCGTTCATGGATGGCGTGCTTCTGGGTGATGGACGCGTGCCAGACGTCTACATCATGCTCAGACCTGAAGGCGCACGACCCGGCGCGATAGCCCAATGCGCCGGGGACGGAGGTTATCCGCCCTCGCCGATGGTGGCCGGCCAGCCGGTTTGGCGGCATCGACGCAACCCTTGGATCTTGCGTGACGCGTTGCACGATTATTACCTTCTTCCCGGATACCGGGAGCGACATGGTTACCACGCGCTTCAGGCCCTGCCTTTTCGATTCGACAGAGGCCTGGAAAGTCTTGGCCACGAATACTGGCGTGACGAAACCGGCGCCTATTGGTTCGGCCAATACGCAATCACCGAAATCCGGCAGGCACGGCCCGAAAGCCTGGCCCTGTTGCCATCGTCATCCGTCTCGATGGCTTCAACTTCCGCGCTGTTCAGCGACGGGGTGAATATTTTCCTGCACGGAAAATTCATCGCCAAGGCCACCGCACGGGTGCGGTACTGCAATCATCCGGCTTACCGGGTGATCGACGGGCAAGTCTACAAAGGCTTCAAGCCCCTGCACCAAAAGGACGGCACACCGCTGCCGATCGCAAACCCCGACGACTTCCGAATGCTCGCCCAACGCTGGGGAACCGATGGGCAGTCGATCATCGTGCAAGCGCAGCAAGGCTCAAGCATTTCGTATGAATACTTCTACCGCATCGACAATGCCGACCTGACAACCTTCACCGTGCTCAACGAACGCTACACCAAGGACAGTCGACGGGCCTATTACCTGACGGGAAAAACCATCCGCTACGTCGGCGATTTCCGCCTGCTCAAGTGTTGGCAGCCGATGTTCGATGAGTGCGGCCGCGTGGTCAGCGCCAGCGAATTCGAAGATGACTATTTTGCTGTGGACGACCAGTTCGTCTACGCCGCCGGGACCCGTTTGCGTGATGCCCATGGCCCGAGTTTTCGTCACTTGGGGTTCTATTACTACCGTGACCGTCAGTACGTCTATCAGCGCCAGAAACGCCTCGATGTCGACGCGGAAAGTTTCGTAGTGGCCCAGCTCTATCGCAACGACCAGGATTACTCGCCCGTGCTGGCAGGTGACAAAAACGGCCCGCTGGGTTCTGGCGGAATAATCGATGCAGCCATGCAACAAGCCTGGGCACCCTATTTCGAGGCCCATCCGCAATTGAAGGATTATTGGTGGCATCGCTTGCAGGCACAGCCTGACGCGCCACAAACACCTCCAGAAACGGCGCCGTTACTAGCCATCGGCCTCGGCTTCGAAGTGGGCCGCCAAGTGCATTTTCATGGACGCGTGATCAACGGGCTGGACGCGGCGAGTTTCAAACTGCTAGACACCCACCTGTGCGGCGATGCCCATGGCCTCTATCTGATCCCGTTCCATAACGCCGAAACACAAGTGCCCGAACGGTTCTCTACGGAGCCAGCCGAGCATTTCCGCTCACTGGGATCGCTCTACCTCACGGACGGAAAAACCGTGTTCTGCCACCGGGTTTTTTATCATGCGCCCGAACCGATTCGTAAGGCTCACGCGGCAACTTTCGAGTCCTGTGGACATGGCTGGGCCAAGGACCGGGACGCGGTGTATTACTACGGCGAGGCGAAAAAACGGCTCCATCCCGCTGAGACCCGTGTGCTCGGTACCTATGCCATCAGCCCTACCCTGATCTTCTCGGAGGGTAAGTGGTTGGATGTTGCGTTCGACCCCGATGAAGTCCGGGTGCCTCATCCGGACTTCCTGCAACTGGGAACACGCAAATTGTTCTGCCACCGACGGCCGCTGAGCGCCAAGCGTTTTGATCTTGCCACCCTCGAATTTCTGACTGAACGCTATGCCCGGGACAGGCATCGGTTCTATCACTACGATGGCTATGCAACGCTGACAGAGGTTGATGAAGCGGATTATTGGGCATCCCTTGGACACCCGGTGGCGGGCGCTTAGAGATTGCACTCGTACTGATATTCGAAAGGGAAAAATACGGTATCGACCACCAAGGAGAACGGTGCGTCGATAAGCAGGAAAGGGATCAGCTTTCCTTTGGACGTGCCCACCAACCACCAGTCGAAGCGCAGGCCGATGTAGGGGCATCGGTGTTTGTCGTAATCCATCCGCATTGCGGTGGCCATGCAGCCGCTTAAGCTGGTGATCAAGATCAGTAGAATTGCTTTCCGTAGCACGTAATTTCCTTGTTACTTCTTTGGCAAGGGCTGCGTAGGCCACTTTGGTGGGAGACGCCAGCAACCGATAGGAAGGCGCATGGACGCAAGTTTTGCGCAGGCACAAAAAAGCCGATCTATCTGATCGGCTTAAGTGTCTGATTTTACTCAGTAAATATGGTCGGGACGGAGTGATTCGAACACTCGACCCCTAGCACCCCATGCTAGTGCGCTACCGGACTGCGCTACGCCCCGACTAGGCGTGAATCTTGTTCCGCTTCTCAACGGAACGCTCAGGAATATATCGCAAGCTTTTGAAAACTGGAAGTATTTAAAAGCAGAAATTTATTTCTTGAGCACCACCAGCACATCTTCAAGCTCGGCGATCATCTGGCGGATCATTTGTTTGTACTGGGTTGTGTCGTCCTTGGCCTCATCACCGGAGAGGCGCAGGCGCGCGCCGCCGATGGTGAACCCCTGGTCGTACAGCAACGCGCGGATCTGCCGGATCATCAGCACGTCCTGGCGCTGATAATACCGGCGGTTTCCGCGGCGCTTGACCGGGTTGAGTTGAGGAAACTCCTGCTCCCAATAGCGCAGCACGTGCGGTTTTACCGCACATAGCTCGCTGACTTCACCGATGGTGAAGTAGCGTTTGCCCGGGATGACGGGTAGTTCGTCGTTATGACTTGGTTCCAGCATAAGCCTCAACTCGGGCCTTCAACTTCTGCCCTGGACGAAAGGTGACCACACGGCGCGCCGTGATCGGGATTTCTTCTCCCGTTTTCGGATTGCGGCCAGGCCGCTGGCGTTTGTCCCGAAGGTCAAAATTGCCGAAACCGGACAATTTGACCTGTTCGTTGTCTTCGAGAGCGTGCCTGATTTCTTCAAAAAACAGTTCGACCAATTCTTTGGCCTCCCGTTTATTCAGGCCCAACTCCTCATACAGACGTTCCGCCATCTCAGCTTTCGTCAGAGCCCCCATACGTCACTTCCTTAACGTGGCGTTCAACCTGTGTTCGAGCGAGGTGAGGATATTCTGCGTTGCGGTATTCACCTCATCGTCATTAAGAGTGCGCGATGGATGCTGCCAGGTCAAGCCGACGGCAAGGCTTTTTCTATGAGGATCAATGCCTTTACCCTGATACACGTCAAATAGCCTGAGGTCCGTCAGCCATTCGCCTGCATTTTCACGAATTACTGCCAGAACCGCACTGGATGCGACGCCGACATCGGCCACTAGGGCAAGGTCGCGACGCACTTCAGGAAAGCGCGACAACTCCTGGAATTTCGGCATTTTTCCTTGGGCGACTTCGGCCAGGACCAGCTCGAAAACGAAGACTGGACGGTCCAGACCCAGGGTCTTGGACAATTCAGGGTGGATCGCGCCGACATAACCGACTTCATGCCCGTCTCGCTCGATGCGCGCGGTCTGACCCGGGTGCAGCGCCGGATGCTTGCCCGGTACGAAAGTGAACGCGTCAAGCGCGCCGGCAAAGCCCAGCACCGCTTCGACGTCAGCCTTGACGTCGAAGAAGTCGACGACATCGCGCCCTTGCGCCCAGCCTTCCGGCAAACGACTGCCACACACCACACCGGCCAGCATCGGCTCTTGTTTCAAGCCATCCAACTGACCCACGAAGCGCAGGCCACTCTCGAACAGACGTACGCGATCCTGCTGGCGGTTCAGGTTGTGCTGCAACGACTTGACCAGCCCTGGCCACAGTGACGAGCGCATGGCCGCCATGTCGTTGGAGATCGGGTTCGCCAGCAACAGCGGCTCGACACCTGGGTTGAACAGTTCGAACTGACGCGGATCGATGAAGCTGTAGGTGATCGCTTCCTGATAGCCTCGAGCCACCAGCAGGCGGCGCAGTTCCGGCAGCTCGCTGCGGGCTTCAGCCTTGGCTTGCGGGGCCAGGCGTGCTTGCGGGTAGCGAACCGGCAGGCGGTTGTAGCCGTACAAGCGAGCCAGCTCTTCGATCAGGTCGACTTCCAGGCTGATATCGAAGCGATGGCTTGGCACTTCAACCTGCCACTGCCCTTCCCCATCGGTACGGATGGCCAGGCCCAGCGCGCTGAGCAGACGCTCGACTTCGGTCGGTTCCATTTCCATGCCCAGCATCTGGGTGATGCGTTGGGCACGCAGGGTAACTGGTGCAACTTTCGGCAGATGCTGTTCGCTGACGGTCTCGATGATCGGACCCGCTTCGCCACCAGTGATTTCCAGCAGCAGGCCAGTGGCGCGCTCCATGGCTTCACGGGCCAGTTGCCAGTCCACGCCACGCTCATAGCGGTGCGAGGCGTCAGTATGCAGGCCATAGGAACGCGCCTTGCCGGCCACCGCGATCTGGCCGAAGAAGGCACTTTCAAGGAATACATCGCGGGTGGTCGAAGACACGCCGCTGTGCTCGCCACCCATCACGCCAGCAATCGCCAGGGCTCGGGAATGGTCGGCGATCACCAGCGTATCGCTGCGCAAGGCCACTTCCTGACCGTCGAGCAGTACCAGTTTTTCGCCTTCTTCGGCCATGCGCACGCGAATGCCGCCATTGATTTCGGCGAGATCGAACGCGTGCAGCGGTTGACCCAGTTCAAGCATCACGTAGTTGGTGATGTCGACAGCCGCGTCGATGCTGCGCACTTCGGAGCGACGCAGGCGCTCGACCATCCACAGTGGCGTCGGCTTCGACAGGTCGACATTACGGATCACGCGACCCAGGTAACGCGGGCACGCTGCCGGCGCCAGAACCTCGATAGAGCGCACTTCATCGTGCACGGCGGGTACGGCGATGATTGCCGGACGCGTTACAGGGGCGTCATACAGCGCGCCCACTTCGCGGGCCAGGCCGGCCACCGACAGGCAGTCGCCACGGTTCGGGGTCAGGTCGACCTCGATGCTCGCATCGTCCAGGCCCAGGTATTCACGAATGTCCTGGCCCACCGGTGCATCGGCCGGCAGTTCCATCAGGCCATCGTTGCCTTCGCCAATTTGCAGCTCCGCCTGGGAGCACAGCATGCCGTTGGACTCGACACCACGCAGCTTGGCTTTCTTGATCTTGAAGTCGCCCGGCAGTTCGGCGCCGATCATGGCAAACGGAATCTTCAGGCCCGGACGCACGTTGGGCGCACCGCACACGACCTGGAACGTTTCCGCGCCATTGCTGACCTGGCACACCCGCAGTTTGTCGGCGTCCGGGTGCTGCTCGGTGCTCAGCACCTCGCCCACGACCACGCCGCTGAAGGCACCGGCGGCCGGCGTCACGCTATCGACCTCGAGGCCGGCCATCGACAGGCGAGCAACCAGCTCGTCCTGGCTCACCTGCGGGCTTACCCAGCCACGCAGCCATTGTTCACTGAATTTCATCCTGCTCTCCTAAAAGTTCGTTACGACTAGCGAAATTGCGCGAGGAACCGCAAGTCGTTGTCGAAGAACAGACGCAAGTCATTCACGCCGTAACGCAGCATGGCCAGGCGCTCGACGCCCATGCCAAAGGCAAAACCGGAGAATTCTTCCGGATCGATCCCGGACATGCGCAGCACGTTCGGGTGAACCATGCCGCAGCCCATGACTTCCAGCCAACCGGTCTGCTTGCAGACACGGCAACCTTTGCCGCTGCACATCACGCATTCCATGTCGACTTCAGCCGATGGCTCGGTGAACGGGAAGTACGAAGGGCGGAAACGCACGGCCAGTTCTTTTTCGAAGAACACCCGCAGGAACTCTTCGATAGTGCCTTTCAGGTCGGCGAAATTGATGTCGCGATCAACCAGCAGGCCTTCGACCTGGTGGAACATCGGCGAGTGGGTGATATCGGAGTCGCTGCGATACACACGGCCTGGGCAGACGATGCGGATCGGCGGCTGCTGCGATTCCATGGTGCGGACCTGTACCGGCGAGGTATGGGTGCGCAACAGCATGTTCGCATTGAAATAGAAAGTGTCATGCATCGACCGGGCCGGGTGATGGCCAGGGATGTTGAGCGCTTCGAAGTTGTGATAGTCGTCTTCGACCTCAGGGCCTTCGGCAATGCCGTAGCCGATGTGGGTGAAGAACTGCTCGATGCGTTCCAGGGTCCGGGTCACCGGATGCAGACCACCGGAAGTCTGGCCACGGCCAGGCAGGGTCACGTCGATGGACTCGGCGGCGAGCTTGGCAGCCAGACCTGCCTCCTCGAACAACGCCTTGCGCGCATTGAGGACCTCTGTGACACGTTCCTTGGCGACGTTGATCAGCGCACCGACCTGCGGACGCTCTTCAGCCGGCAGGTTCCCCAGGGTCTTCATCACCTGAGTCAACTCGCCTTTTTTGCCAAGGTAGTGAACCCGGATTTGCTCCAGGGCATTGATATCTTCAGCGCTTTGCACAGCCTCTAGTGCTTGAGCGACCAGCGCGTCCAGGTTTTCCATGTACAGACTCCAGATACAAAATAGGGGAAGAGCTTTAAGGCTCTTCCCCTATTTATGACGTTTGACACCTGGGCCCACAGATGCGGACCCCGGTGACTGCCGGGGGTACTTAAGCCAAGGTGGCTTTAGCTTTCTCGACAATCGCAGCAAACGCCGCTTTTTCGTTCACTGCCAGATCAGCCAGAACCTTACGGTCGATCTCGATGGACGCTTTTTTCAGGCCAGCGATGAAACGGCTGTAGGACAGACCGTTAACACGAGCACCAGCGTTGATACGAGCGATCCACAGAGCGCGGAACTGACGTTTTTTCTGACGACGGTCACGGTAGGCGTATTGGCCTGCCTTGATTACCGCTTGCTTGGCAACACGGAATACGCGGGAACGCGCGCCGTAGTAGCCTTTAGCAAGTTTCAGAATTTTTTTGTGACGCTTACGGGCAATGACGCCACGCTTTACACGAGCCATGAGTTACTTCCTCTATTCTTGATCCAAAAATTAACGAAGGCGCAGCATGCGCTCGACTTTTGCCACGTCAGACGGATGCAGCAAGCTGCTACCGCGCAGTTGACGCTTACGCTTGGTCGACATTTTGGTCAGGATGTGGCTCTTGAAAGCGTGCTTGTGCTTGATACCGTTAGCAGTTTTCAGAAACCGCTTAGCAGCACCACTTTTGGTTTTCATCTTTGGCATGTTCGGATACTCCGCATTCAGTTGATAAACATAATCGCAAGGCCTGCCGTGCCCTGTTGATTACTTCTTCTTTTTCGGGGCGATGACCATGATCAGCTGGCGTCCTTCCATCTTAGGATGCTGTTCGACCGAACCGTACTCGAGCAGGTCTTGTTCAACCCGCTTGAGGAGTTCCATCCCCAGCTCCTGGTGGGCCATCTCACGGCCGCGGAATCGCAAGGATACCTTGGCCCTGTCCCCGTCACTCAGGAAACGTACCAGGTTGCGCAGTTTTACCTGGTAATCCCCTTCCTCCGTCCCTGGACGAAACTTGATTTCTTTTACCTGAATCTGCTTCTGGTTTTTCTTCGCCGCGGCAATCTGCTTCTTCTTTTCGAAGATCGACTTGCCGTAGTCCATCACCCGGCAAACGGGTGGGACTGCGTCCGCGGAGATTTCCACCAGATCAAGCTTGGCTTCTTCAGCAATACGAAGCGCTTCATCAATCGAGACGATGCCAATCTGCTCGCCATCAGCGCCAATTAACCGAACCTCGCGTGCCGAGATATTCTCGTTGATCGGGGCTTTCGGTGCAGCTCGTTTATCTTGTCTCATTTCACGCTTAATAATAATTACTCCGAATCTGGGCGACCACGCCGGGAAACCGCTTGCGCGAGAAACTCAGCGAATTCGGCGACGGGCATCGAGCCCAGGTCAGCACCTTCACGAGTACGCACAGCGACAGTCTGCATCTCGACCTCCCGATCTCCAATAACCAAGAGAAAGGGAACCTTGAGCAAAGTATGCTCGCGGATTTTAAAGCCGATCTTTTCATTTCTCAAGTCGGACTTGGCACGAAATCCGCTTTGGTTGAGAGTTTTTTCGACTTCGGCGGCAAAATCTGCCTGTTTATCAGTGATATTCATGATCACTGCCTGGGTCGGCGCCAGCCACGCGGGGAACGCGCCCTCGTAATGCTCGATCAGAATCCCGACGAAACGCTCGAACGAACCGAGGATCGCGCGGTGAAGCATGACCGGGTACTTGCGGCTGTTGTCTTCGGACACATATTCAGCGCCCAGACGGATCGGCAGGTTGAAATCGAGCTGCAAGGTACCACATTGCCAGACGCGACCGAGGCAATCTTTCAACGAGAATTCAATCTTCGGACCGTAGAAAGCGCCTTCGCCCGGCTGCAGGTCGTACGCAAGGCCCGCGCTGTCGAGGGCGGCGGCCAGGGCTGCTTCGGCGCGATCCCACAGCTCGTCGGAACCGACGCGTTTTTCCGGACGAGTGGACAGCTTCATTTCAACTTCGGTGAAGCCGAAGTCGCGATAGACATCCATGGTCAGCTTGATGAAGGCAGCGGATTCGGCCTGCATCTGCTCTTCGGTGCAGAAGATGTGCGCGTCGTCCTGGGTAAATGCCCGCACGCGCATGATGCCGTGCAGCGCACCCGATGGCTCGTTACGGTGGCAGGCACCGAACTCGGCCAGGCGCATCGGCAATTCGCGGTAGCTCTTCAAGCCCTGGTTGAACACCTGCACGTGGCACGGGCAGTTCATCGGCTTAATGGCGTAGTCGCGGTTTTCCGACTGGGTGGTGAACATGTTGTCAGCGTAGTTGGCCCAGTGCCCGGATTTCTCCCACAGGCTGCGGTCGACCACTTGCGGCGTCTTGATTTCCAAGTAGCCGTTTTCACGCTGGACCTGGCGCATGTACTGTTCAAGCACCTGGTACATCGTCCAGCCGTTCGGATGCCAGAACACCATGCCCGGGGATTCTTCCTGGGTATGGAACAGGCCCAGGCGCTTGCCGATCTTGCGGTGATCGCGCTTCTCGGCTTCTTCGATACGCTGGATGTAAGCCGCCAGTTGCTTCTTGTCCGCCCAGGCAGTGCCGTAGACGCGCTGCAACTGCTCGTTCTTGGCGTCGCCACGCCAGTAGGCGCCGGACAGCTTGGTCAGCTTGAAGGACTTGAGGAAACGCGTGTTCGGCACGTGCGGGCCGCGGCACATGTCGACGTATTCTTCGTGGTAGTACAGGCCCATGGCCTGCTCGTCCGGCATGTCTTCCACCAGACGCAGCTTGTAATCCTCGCCACGGGCCTTGAAGACTTCGATGACTTCGGCGCGCGGGGTGACTTTCTTGATGACGTCGTAATCTTTCTCGATCAGCTGCTGCATGCGCTGCTCGATGGCGGCCATGTCGTCCGGGGTGAAAGGACGCTCGAAGGCGATGTCGTAATAGAAACCTTCGTCGATGACCGGTCCGATGACCATTTTCGCACTCGGATACAGCTGCTTGACCGCATGGCCAACCAGGTGAGCGCAGGAGTGACGAATGATCTCCAGCCCCTCTTCATCCTTGGGCGTGATGATTTGCAGCGTGGCATCGCTGTCGATGACATCGCTGGCGTCGACCAGCTTGCCGTTGACCTTGCCGGCCAGGGTGGCCTTGGCCAGGCCTGCGCCAATGGATGCGGCGACCTCGGCTACGGAAACCGGGTGATCGAATGAACGTTGACTGCCGTCGGGAAGAGTAATAGTTGGCATGGCGCCTCCTCTCCTAGTGGTGACCCCTACCAAAGGTCACGTGGGTTGGGATGAGCCAGTACAAGATCCAGTCCAGGCCATTCAATGACGAACGCCTGCCTTACAGCGGCAGGAGCCTTGCGGCCAACCGGGAAAACCGAACCAGAGTGACTGGGATTCAAATCAGGGTTAATCGAACATTTGCCACCACCGGGACCTGTCGTCATCCGGCGCCTGAGAAATACCCGAGCCCGGCATCCTAGCACAGATGAACGGTCATCGCCGCCTCCGGATGGAAGCGCGCGTAAACTCACGTTTTTTATGCCAAAGTGCTGAACCGAAGCGCCTGCAACGCCTCAGATAACAAGACATCGACCCCAAAAGGAGCATCCTCGCATGCGTCTGAATACACTACTGGCAGTAGTCGCCCCCCTCGCCCTGCTGCTTCCGCTGGCCGCCCATGCCGAATGGCCCAAGGGCGAGCGTGAAAAATACATGGCCCAGTGCACTGAAGCGGCTACTCCCCAGATCGGCGCAGCCGCCGCCAAATCCCACTGCGCCTGTGGCGCCGACGCGATCAAATCCTATCCGGCGAGTGACATCCAGGCGTTGATGGACAACAAGGCCACCCCTGAACTGCAGCAGAAAGCGCTCGGTCAGATCGCCAAATGCAAGGCCAATCCACCTGCGAAAAAATGAATAATCGGTACCGCGCAAGGCCCTCGGAGCCGATAAAAAGGTCCGAATAAACGATTTTTCGTACGATTTTTTCAGGTTTTTCAGCTTTTTTTATCGTCTTTACTTTCGGCTGAAAGCCTTTTAAACCGGGGCTTTTAGCCAATCCTGACGATAGAGAAAACACGACTGATTGGCAAACAGCTCGTCCGGGGGGCTCCCAAATCGAACATTTCGACTATGATACCCCGGTGTGCCCAGTTGGCCTGAGCAGCACAGTACACTGAAAATATATGTTTCTTGGAGATACACCATGTCTAATCGCCAAACCGGCACCGTTAAATGGTTCAACGATGAAAAAGGCTTCGGCTTCATCACTCCTACAGGTGGCGGTGACGACCTGTTCGTACACTTCAAAGCTATCGAAAGCGACGGTTTCAAAAGCCTGAAAGAAGGCCAGACCGTTTCCTTCGTGGCTGAGAAAGGCCAAAAGGGTATGCAAGCTGCACAAGTTCGCCCAGAGTAATTTCTCGGCGCGCTAAAAAAACCCCGTCCATGTGACGGGGTTTTTTATGGCCGGTCGAAATCCGAATCAGCCGCAGTTCACCCGGTCGATCACCAGATTGGCATCGGTATTGAGGTTCAGGCGATCGGAGCGGTACTCAAGGGTCACCATGTCATTGGGCTTGAGAATACGAGCGATCTGCGCACCAGCACGGGTCCGTGCCTGCTCCAACAACTCCGGCGAGGCCTTCTTGCCTATCGCAAACTCGGCAGACTTCGCTTCGCAGCGGTCATGGCCGGTCTCGGCCGCCGCAGGTTGGGGGGTCGATTCAGAGGTGCTGCTGCAGCCGCTCAACAGCGCGACGGCCAGCAAAGTACTCAGTGACGCGAGCTTCCAAGGCATGAAGCCTCCTTTTTTGATTGATAAACAGAGAGCGTGCGACAACCCAAACGGGGCTTGGTTTCAGCACCGTTGCCATCCGTCTGGGCAAAGCTGGCAGTTTGCCTGAGCCCGCGACCCTGTTCAGCCCAGAATCGTGACTGGATATGAACGCGGCTCAATAAACGTCGATGTAATCGAAAGGCGGATTCGGCCAGTTGTCCTTCAGCGCGTTGTAGATCTGCATGACCCAGACCTCGTCGCTGGCAGCGACCCGACCGACGTACCCCGAGCCCTTCGCCCAGGTCTCGAGCCGAAATCGCAAGCCGCCGATGTCAGTGCCACCGACCACACCCGAAGACAAATAGGCGATACCGTCCTTGGTCACGCGCAGTTGCGTATGCTCGTCGTCACTGGCCGATGCCAGCAATTGACGAACCGCCTCGACGGTGAGGCCTTCAGGAGCATTCAAATCGATCTGCACGGCGGGGCTCCTTTGAAAAATAAAAACACGAGTGTCGCACAGCCCTCCCCCGATGCCTAAGTCGCAGTGCCAAATCCCGGGCAAAAATGTTTAACTCAGTCTACCGACCTCCAACTCGCGAGCCCTACCATGAGCACCGTCAGCATCGAAGCCACCATCAATGCCAAATGGTCGGAGGGCCATAGTTCCTATAGCCCAGGCAGCCCGGAGGAACTGGCAGTTATCTGCATAGAATTGTTAGTGAGGGAGTTGGGCACGGAGGTCGCCCGCGACTTCATCCAGCAGGCGTTCGAACGCTACCCGAGCATCATCGACGCGGCGGATTGAAACTCAGGTGTCCGCAGGCCCAGCCTGCGGACACATAGCCAGCCAAGTTACTTCAGGCGTGCCAGTCGCTCGGTCAACAGATCAAAGAAACCCTGGGCATCGCCATCCTTCACCCAGAAGGCATTTTTCGGTGCCCCCAGACCGTCATACCAATCAACAATGGTTTGCCCGAAAGTCGGCCCCTCACGACTGTCCACCACCAGGTTGACCGAACGACCGCTAAACAACTGCGGCTTCAGCAGGTAGGCGATCACGGTTGCATCATGCACCGGCCCACCCGTCATGCCGTAGTGTTCCATGTCGCCCTTGACGTATTCATTGAGAATATCGCCGACCAGCTTGCTGGCGTTGTTGTTGAGCGCCGCAATCTGTTTCAGGCGCGCCTCGCTGGTGAGGATCTTGTGGGTCACGTCCAACGGTAGATAGGTCAGCTTGACGCCGCTTTTGGCAACCACTTCGGCCGCCTGGGGATCTGCGTACAGGTTGAACTCGGCCACGGGCGTGATATTGCCGCCGTTGAAATGCGCGCCGCCCATGATCACCACTTCCTTGATGCCCTGGACGATCTCCGGTTCCTGGATCAGCGCGAGCGCGAGGTTGGTCTGTGGCCCAAGCATGGCGATAGTGATGCTGTGCGGCTTGGCGGCCTTGAGCGTGTCGATCAGGTAGTTGACGGCATTGCCCTGGGCCAAGCCTTTCTTCGGCTCATGCACGGTCACACCCGAAAGGCCTTCCTTGCCATGGATGTTTTCCGCGTAGATCGGCGTACGCATCATCGGCTTTGGCGCACCGGCATAGACCGGCACCTCTTCGCGCCCCGCCCACTCCCGGGCCAGGCGCGCATTGCGAGACGTCTTGTCCAGGCGCACGTTGCCAGCGACGGTGGTCAATGCGCGGATATGGAGTTCTTCGGGCGACGCCAGGGCGAACAACAATGCAACCACGTCATCGGCGCCCGGGTCGGTGTCGATGATCAGGTCGATCTTTTCTGCCGCCTGGGCGCTTGCGGTCGAGATCAGGGACAAAAGCAGCAGACTCCGCAGCAGTTGATGGGCTTTCTGAGCATAGCGGTGCATGGCGCACTCCTTGTGCAGGTGGGTAAAACTCAGAACGTGACGCCCGCGACCAGCACCACGTTGCAATAGGGAGAGCATTCTCCCGTGCGAATAATCGCCCGCGCCTCGCGGCTGAGCAGCTTGAACTGTTCGTGACTGACCAGCTCCCGCGAGCCCAACGCGCCTTCGGCATGCAACGCCTCCAGCGTGGCCAGGGCCGACGGTTGCTTATTGTGGATCTCCTTGGCCAACACGTGGCTTTCAACCTGCATTTCGCTGAGCACCACCTTCAAGGTACTGACGAAATCAGGAATACCATGGGTCAGCGCCAGGTCAATCAGCTCGACGTGTGGCGGGACCGGCAGGCCGGCGTCGCCAATGACCACTTTGTCGCCATGGCCGAGGGACGCAATCAACCGTGACATGGCCACATTCAGCAATGGAGTCTTTTTCATGATTTGAACGCCTGTACTTCCAGCAAGGTGGGGATGGAGGGTTGAGCGCCCGCGCGAGTGACCGACAGCGCAGCGGCGACCTGACCGAAACGAATCGCCTCGACTTCACCCTTGCCGCTCGCCAGCGCGGCCGCGAAGCCACCGACAAACGTATCGCCTGCCGCCGTGGTGTCGACGGCCTTGACCCGTGGCGCGGGGAAGTGCTCGAAGCTCGAACCGTTGGCGAACATGAGCCCTTGGGCACCCAGCGTCACAATAACTTTGCCGGCACCGGCGGCGATCAACTGCGTCGCGGCGCCTTCGGCGGTTTCCAGGGAGTCCACCGCCAGCCCACTCAGGACCATCGCTTCGCTTTCATTGGGGATCAGGTAGTCGACGTAGGCGTACCATTCGGCCGGCAACGCGCGGGAGGCCGGCGCCGGATTCAGGATGACGGTCTTGCCGAGTTCGCGCCCGCGCCTGAGTGCGTGACCAACAGTGACGTCCGGCACTTCGAGCTGGCAGATGATGACATCAGCGCTTTGCAGCACGGCGTCGAAACGGTCGAGAACCGTTGGCGTCAGCTCGCCATTGGCCCCGGCGACGATAACGATCGCATTCTGGCTGTTGTCATCCACCACGATCAGCGCCACGCCGCTGGAGCCGTCCACGACGCTGACGGCCTGGCAATCGATGCCCTCGGCCAACAGCGCACCGCGCAATTGCTGGCCATAGGCGTCACTGCCAACGCAGCCGACCATCGACACTTGCGCCCCAAGACGCGCGGCCGCCACCGCCTGGTTGGCGCCCTTGCCACCTGGAATAGTTGAAAACGACTCTCCAATCAGCGTTTCGCCACCGCGAGGCAGACGCGGCGCACGGGTCACCAGGTCCATGTTCAGGCTGCCTATTACCACTACGTTTGCTGGCATTGCTTCATTACTCATTTATTCGGTTCAGCGGTATTGGGCGAATGTGCCGGACAGCGGTGCAGTCGATTCTCGCAGGACAATGCTCGGCGTCACGATCCGCTGGTCAGTGACAAGCCCCGGCGTAGCGATGCGTCGCAGCAGGACTTCCGCCGCCATTTCGCCAAGCTGCAGGATCGACTGCCCCACCGTGGTCAGCGCCGGGTAGACATAACGGCTCATCTGGATGTCATCGAAGCCGATGATCGACAGCTCGCTGGGCACGCGCACATTGCGTTCGGCGGCGGCGCGCAGCGCACCGATACCGATCATGTCGTTGGCGGCGAAAATCGCACTGGGCGGTTGCTGCTCGAGCAGTTGCGCTGCGGCCCGATAGCCGCCGGTACTGGTGAAATCACTTTCGAGCATGCGCTCCACAGGCAGCTCGATCCCCGCCTCTTTCAGCGCACGGCAATAGCCCGCCAGGCGCATTTGCGCCACGCTGGTGTCCGCGGGGCCACCAATAAAGGCAATGTCACGATGACCCAGTTCCAGCAAGTGCCGAGTCGCCAGGTAAGCGCCGTACTCGTGGTCGATGCGCACCAGGTCCGCGTCCACGCCGTCGAGGCCGCGGTCGACGATGACCATGGGCGTGCGCACATTGGCCAGCCCTTCGGCCAAGCCGACATCGCCCCCGGCCGATGCCACGATCAATCCATCGATACGTTTTTCCAGCAACACTCGCAGATAGCTGCGCTGCTTGTCCGGGTTGTCATCGGAGTTGCACAGGATCACGCAGTAACCATTGCGCTCACAGTAATCCTCGATTCCCCGGGCCAACTCGGCGAAGTACGGGTTGAGGCTATTGGGCACCAGCAGGCCGATGGTTGCCGTGGTCTTGGCCTTGAGCGAGCGCGCCACTGCGCTGGGCACGTAGTCCAATCGCTCGATGGCGGCCTCGACCTTGCGTCGCACCTCGTCACTGACCGGCCGCGTCTTGTTCACGACGTGGGACACGGTCGTGTAGGAAATGCCTGCAAGCGCCGCCACATCCTTGATCGTCGCCATGGTTCAAGCCCGCCGACTGGCGCGCTGGCTGCGGTACGTATCGAGCACCACCGCCACCACGATCACTGCGCCGGTAATGATGCGCTTGGTCGGTTCGGTGGCGCCGATTTGGGCCAGGCCCGCCGCCAGCACCGAAATGATCAGCACGCCGAAGAAGGTGCTGATCACCGAGCCACGCCCGCCCATCAGGCTGGTGCCGCCGATCACCACGGCGGCGATGACTTGCAGTTCTAGCCCAGAACCGGCGTTCGGATCCGCCGCTTCCAGGCGCGAAATCTGGAACAGCGCCGCAACGCCGGCCAGCAAGCCCATCAGGCTGAACACCAGAATCTTGTAGGGTTTCGGGTTGATACCGGCCAGGCGCACGGCTTCTTCGTTGGTGCCGATGCCGATCAGGTAGCGGCCGAACACGGTGCGGGTCAGCACCGCCTGGGCAATGAAGATCACCAGCAAGGCGATAATGAATGAAGGCGAGATGCCAAAGGCGATCGGGTTGGACAGCCAGGCGAACGAGTCGCCGATGTAGGCGGTCCGCGAACCGGTCATCTGGTACGCCAGGCCCCGGGCCATTTCCAGCACGCCCAGCGAGACAATGAACGATGGGATACGCCAGGCGACGGTAATCGAACCGGTGACCGTCCCCGCCAACGCCGCCACCGCCATGCCGAGCAAGGCCGACGGCCAGACGCTCCAGCCCCAACCGAGCACCGCGACGCTGACTGTCGAAGCGGCGAGCGCCAACACCGATCCCACCGACAGGTCGATGCCGCCGATGATCAGGATAAAGGTCATGCCGACTGCCAAAACCATCAGGTCCGGAATCTGGTTGGCCAGGGTGCTGAAGGTGTCATAGGACAGAAAGTGGCTGCTCAGGACCGAGAACAGCGCGACCATGGCCAGCAAGGCGCCGGCCAGGCCCAGGTAGGTGCCGAGGCCATAGAAATTGCCAGTGGATTTGCCAGCGGCAGGTGCGGTTTTCATGAGAGTTCCCTAGGCGCTGCTTCGTTGAGCAGCGCATCACGTTTCTGGTAGCCGGCGAACGCGGCGGCAAGCAAGTCATCCTGGGTCCAGCTGTCGCGCTCGAAGGTATCGATCAGGCGCCCGGCGGACAATACGCCGATGCGATCACAAATCAGCATCAATTCCCGCAGGTCACTAGAGACCACGACCAGCGCCTTGCCCTGGCGAGTCAACTCACCGAGCAGTGCATAAATGTCGAATTTGGCACCGACGTCGATGCCACGGGTCGGCTCGTCGAACAGCAGCACCGAGCAGTCGCGTTCGAGCCAGCGACCGATCACGACTTTCTGCTGATTGCCGCCGGACAGTTCGGACACCAACTGCGTCGGACTCGAGCTGCGGATGCGCATCGCATCGATCTGCCGCTGCGCCAACGCCACCTCAGCGCTGCCATTGACCAGGCCGCCGCTGGAAATCTCCGGCATGTTCCCCAAGGCGATATTCGCCGCGATGGATTGGGTCAACAGCAAGCCTTCGCCCTTGCGATCCTCGGTGATCAAGGCGATGCCATGGGCCACCGCATCGGCCGGCGACCGGATGCTGACGACGCTGGCCGGCGATCCCAACGCCACGGTGCCGCTGTCGGCCGCATCGGCGCCGAAGATCAACCGCAACAACTCGGTGCGCCCTGCCCCGATCAGGCCGGAGATGCCGAAGATTTCACCGCTGCGCACTTCAAAGGACACGTCGCGGACCTTGTCGGACCGGGTCAGGCCTTTGACCGTCAGCGCCGGAGCGCCGATCTGCCGCGGGCCCAGGTCGATGTGCTCGCCCAACTCGCGGCCGACCATCAGCGTGACCAATTGCTCGCTGTTGTAGTTGGCCATCGGCTCGACACAGACCAGATTGCCGTCGCGCAGCACCGCAATGCGCTGGGCGACCCGCGCCAACTCTTCGAGGCGATGGGAAATGTAGATGATCGACACGCCGCGTGCCTGCAAGCGGGTGATCTGCTCAAAGAGCATTTCGACTTCCCGGGCCGTCAGCATCGCGGTCGGCTCATCGAGAATCAGTACGTGGCAATCGCCGATCAGGTTGCGGGCGATCTCGACCATCTGCTGATGGCCGATCCCCAACTCTCCGACCAGCGTGTCGGGATCGATTGCATCGAGCCCCACCTGGGCCATGGCTTCGACCGCCGCCTTGCGCAGTTGCTTGCGGCTGATCCAGCCGCCATGGCTGGGCAAGTTGTCTAGGAACAGGTTCTCAGCCACGGAAAGGGTCGGCAGCAGGTTGAGTTCCTGCATGACCATGCGCACACCCAGCGATTCCGCCTGGGTGCGGCTGCCGGGGCGGTAATCCTGCCCTTGGAATTGCATCTGCCCGGTCGTTGGCGTGACCAGGCCACCGATAATCTTGGACAGGGTACTTTTGCCGGCGCCATTTTCGCCGGTCAGCGCCAGCACTTCACCGCGCATCAACGTCAGGTTGATATCGCTCAGTACCGGCTGGGCATAGGTCTTGCCGATACCGCTGACGCACAGGACAGCGTTCGGGTCGCGAAGGGACATAACAAACTCTCCAATGCGCCCGCCCGGACGGGCGAGCGCCGTTGTGTCGCCAGGATAACTACTTGGTCACCAGCTCGACCGGAGTTTCGATGACGCCGTTGGCGCCGCTGTCGACTTTTTCGCCCTTGAGGATCTTCAGCGCGGTCTCGATGCCGAACACAGCCTGCTTGGCAGCGAACTGGTCCGCCGTCGCCAGGACACGACCGTCCTTGAGCATCGGCTTGATGGCATTGATGTTGTCGTAGCCGACCACTTGCACCTTGCCCGCCTTGCCCGCAGCGCGCACGGCCGAGACCGCGCCTACCGCCATGCTGTCGTTGCCGGCCAGCAGCGCCTTGATGTTCGGGTATTCGCTGAGCATCGACGAGGCAACCTGGTTGCCCTTGTTGATTTCCCAGTCACCCGATTGCAGGGAAACGACCTTGACCTGCGCAGCTTCCATCGCATCCTTGAAGCCTGCGGTGCGCGCCTGGGCGTTGGTGGTGGTCGACACACCTTCGATAATGCCGACTTCATCACCAGCCTTGAGCTGCTTGGCCAGGTACTCACCCACCAGGCGAGCGCCCTTGCGGTTGTCCGGGCCTACGAACGGCACGTTGATGTTCTTGCTCTTGACCACGGCCGGGTCGAGCTGGTTGTCGATGTTGATCACGGTGATGCCGGCGTCGACGGCTTTCTTGATCACCGGGACCATGGCCTTGGAGTCGGCCGGCGCGATAATCAGCGCATCGACTTTGGATACGATCATTTGCTCGACGATGCGAATCTGATTGGCGGTGTCGGTTTCATCCTTGATCCCGTTGGAGATCAGGTCGAAATCGGCGGAGTGTTCCTTTTGATACGCCTTGGCGCCATCTTCCATGGTCAGGAAGAATTCATTGGCGAGGGACTTCATGACCAGCGCGACCTTGGGTTTTTCCGTGGTCTGGGCGAGCGCCGAGGAGAAAGGCAGCGCTGCGGATGCGGCCGCGAGCATGGCGACGGCGAGAAGGCGTCCAGCGAATGGCAGCTTCATGGGTTCACTCCGATTTTATGATTATTGTGAGCAAAATCGTCCCGCGGCAACCGCGCAAACGTTTGCGTGGAATGAACTATGGTAAAGCATCGGCGTTTTGTCAACGTCCCGATTTCATCAGGAACGTTACCGATCAAGCCGTGGTGTTGACCAGCGAACCCGAGCTGGAATCTTTCGCCAGCTCCTTGATCAGACTGCCCGTTACCTGTTGCAGCGCGCCGGTGGTGTCGGCGATCTGACCCTGGATCGACAGGATAGCAGTCGTCTTGGCATCCGGCGTCGGATAAGGACGGGCCTGTGCAGCAGCGAGTTGCTGTTGCTGCTCACGCAGTTGCTGTTGAAGCTCCTGCATGCGCTTGAGCAATATTTTTGTGGCGATGCTTTGGCTGCTGTCGCTTTTTTCGGTCTTGCTCTCGGCTTCGGTCGCCAGGTTCGCACGGACCTTGCCGGGCTCTTGCGTTTCGCCAAGGGCCTCATCGGCAGCGTCGGCGCTCGCCTCGCTCAAGGCGTTCAGCGTGGCCGCGGATTTTCCGCCAATGGTGACGGCGGCGGCATTTGGAGAGCCGATTGAAATGGACATGTCTCGCTCCGTGAAAGAATTTCCTACAAGCAAGATCGCCCGTTGGCGCATTTTCTTTAGCTGTTTGCCGAGTTCTTCTGGCAAACGGAAAATCTTCTCAATAAAAAAATCCTCCTTCCTACATCAAAACGCAAAAAGCGCTGTCAGACGATTTTCTTGATTTTTAAGCAGTTGCGTAAATGCCTACAGTTAAATACTGTATGCACGTACAGCTTAATAAGGATAATCCTGTGGCCACGCCCTCCGCTGCAACTACCCCCTTAGATTCCTATACACGACTCGGTCTTCGGGTCTCGAAAATCATCAACTCCCCCACCGCACAAAAAGCCAAGGCCGCGCTGATCTTCCGTCTTCCTGATGAACCGGTGGATGAATGGGAACGGCTGCTGGAAGAAATCGACGAGAACGACAACGTCACCCTCGCTTATCGCGACGATGGCGGCGTGCAGGTTTTCTGGGTTGTGCCGAAGGAAGATTGAGCCTGATGATTGTTCGCTGTTTAGCTTTATCGCTCGTTTTCGTCGCCCTGGGCGCGCAAGCCGCTGCTCCCCGCACCTTCAACGAAGCCAAGAAAGTCGCCTGGAAACTCTACGCCCCGCAATCCACTGAGTTCTACTGTGGCTGCAAGTACACCGGCAATCGGGTGAACCTGGCGGCCTGCGGTTACGTGCCGCGCAAGAATGCCAGCCGCGCCGCGCGCATCGAGTGGGAGCACATCGTGCCAGCCTGGCAGATTGGTCATCAGCGCCAATGTTGGCAACAAGGCGGTCGAAAGAATTGCACGCGCTATGACCCGGTCTATCAACGGGCCGAGGCTGACCTTCACAACCTGGTGCCCAGCATTGGCGAGGTCAATGGCGATCGCAGCAATTTCAGCTTTGGTTGGCTGCCGGTGCAGAAGGGCCAGTACGGCTCATGCCTGACCCAGGTGGACTTCAAGGCCAAGAAAGTCATGCCCCGCCCTTCCATCCGAGGAATGATCGCCAGGACGTATTTCTACATGAGCAAACAGTACGGCCTGCGCCTTTCGAAACAGGACCGGAGCCTGTACGAAGCCTGGGACAAGACCTATCCCGTGCAGGCCTGGGAGCGCCAGCGCAACCAGAGCGTTGCGTGTGTGATGGGCCGTGGAAACGAATTCGTCGGCCCGGTGGACCTGAAGGCCTGCGGCTGAACTGGCATTTGTGAGCGGCACAAACCAACTGTGGGAGCGAGCTTGCTCGCGATAGCGGCGGATCCACCAACAGTGATGTTGACTGGCATTCCCCTATCGCGAGCAAGCTCGCTCCCACAGGTTTTGTTCGGCCCGATTACTTGGCCGTAGGGTAATCCACGACCTGAGTCTCGATGTTGCGCTTCTTGGCGCGGACCAGGGCAGCGGTGATCTGCTCCTGCTTTGCTTGAGCCTCGGCCTCGGAGCTCAACGGCCCGACCAGAACCCGATCCTTGCCACCCTCCCGGACGACAGTGGACATGAAGCTGTGCTCGATCAGCCATCCGGTGAGATCGCTGACGGCCTGGGGTGTCTCACCGCGAACCTCGACCGCCCATTGCGGTGCGGTAGCGGCCGCCGGCGTGGCGCTCGCCGCTGCTTTCGGCTTGGGTGCCTCGACGTCGCGCCCCTCTCCGCATCCCGCCAGCGCCAATACCGCGATAACCCAAGCCAATTTACGCACAACGATTCCCTCGCAAGACATGAAGCGGGGATTTTAGCATCCACTCTCGCCAAGAACGCCCCAAACAGTGCGCAAAACACGAGAATCCTGCCCGGCGTCTCTGTATAGTCGCACCCTGGGAATTAATGCAGCATCTGCACGTCAGAAAGAGGCACCCACATTGTGACACTTAGCACTAATCTATAAGCAGTACCGACATCTGCACTGTCTGAATCAGGTGCCCTATAAAGCAATCAAGGAGAACACCATGCTGATACTCACCCGCAAAGTCGGTGAAAGCATAAATATTGGTGACGACATCACGATCACCATTCTGGGCGTAAGCGGCCAACAAGTCCGGATCGGCATCAACGCCCCGAAAAATGTTGCGGTGCACCGTGAAGAGATTTATCAGCGTATCCAGGCCGGCCTTACCGCCCCGGACAAGCCTCAAACGCCCTGAGCCCTGCCGCAATCCGCAGCCAGCCCGTTTGCATTACCGCAAGGCTGGCTAAAGATGCATATCGACCGCGCCTCGCCCTGCCCCATCCGCCTTGACCTCGTCCAGCCGTGAAACCGATATTAATGGCTTGCTTCGTAGCATGGCTGTCAGACGTTTCGTTTTAATGGCGATGAAGCAGGCGTTCGTGGCCGGTCAACCCAAGCTTACGCCGCGAGCCATCCCCGTGGCGGCGATCACCATCAGGATCAACAGCAACGCTTCCAAATGGCTGATCCGTGCAAAGCGCCCCGCCCTCGATGGATCGATCGCGCCCCCTTTGCCGAGGGCTATCCGCCATTTGATCAGGGCGATCATCGGTGCGATTTCAAGCAACAGAATCGCCACGAACAGCGTCATCTTCAGGTGAAACAGCGGCTGATGCAGGTAATAGTCAGCGCCTTTTTCGTACCCGGCGAAAGCGCGCATCCCACCCGTTACCAGCAACACCAGCGCTGAAAGTCCCCATACATTGTCCGCAACCAGGACATTGCGAACTGCGTCCGCGCCACCCGCGAGGCGTCGCAGCGCCGTGCCGCGGGTCAGCACCGCCCAGAACCCAAGGGCGAACGCCACGAGATGGATGGCCGCGAGAGACCAGTGAGCAAGCATGGGAGGACTCCGGTCAGAGGGAATGTCGAAGCGACCTGACAGTACTAGCTCAGAAAGGGGCAATTGCCAGGGTAGGCATGCAAAAAACTGTGGGAGCGAGCTTGCTCGCGATGGCGGTGTATCAGTCGACAAACATGTTGCCTGACACGCCGCTATCGCGAGCAAGCTCGCTCCCACATTGGTAGTGCGTAAGGGCTTAGTCCGCCAATCGCCAGGTCGTCCCGCCCTTCCCGTCTTCCAGCACCACGCCCATGGCGGTGAGCTGGTCGCGGATGCGGTCGGATTCGGCCCAGTCCTTGTTGGCTCGCGCAGCCAGGCGCGCCTGGATCAACGCCTCGACCTCGGCGGCGTCCACGCGACCTTCGGCGCCGGCCTGGAGGAAGTCATCGGCCTCAAGCTGCAACACACCCAGCACACTGGCCAGCTCCTTCAAGCGTGCCGCCAGGCCCGCCGCCGCATCAAGATCGCTCTCGCGCAGGCGGTTGATCTCACGCACCATCTCGAACAGCACCGCGCACGCTTCGGGCGTGCCGAAGTCGTCGTTCATCACTTCGGTGAAGCGCGCCACAAACGCTTCGCCACCGGCAGGCGGCACGCTCGGCAGGCCCTTCAACGCGTGGTAGAAACGCTCCAGGGCACCCTTGGCGTCCTTGAGGTTGTCTTCCGAGTAGTTGATGGCGCTGCGGTAGTGGCTCGACACCAAAAGGTAACGCACGACTTCCGGGTGATACTTGTCGAGCACGTCGCGGATGGTGAAGAAGTTATTCAAGGACTTGGACATCTTCTCGCCATTGATGCGAATCATGCCGCAATGCATCCACGCGTTGGCGTAGGTCTTGCCGGTGGCCGCTTCACTCTGGGCGATTTCGTTTTCGTGGTGCGGGAATTCCAGGTCGCTGCCACCGCCATGAATGTCGAAGGTCTCGCCCAGGCAGCAGGTGGACATCACCGAGCACTCGATATGCCAGCCCGGACGCCCGGCGCCCCACGGCGAATCCCAGCTCGGCTCACCCGGCTTGGCGCCTTTCCACAGCACGAAGTCCAGCGGGTCTTCCTTCGACTCGTCGACTTCGATGCGCGCGCCGATGCGCAGGTCTTCGATCTTCTTGCGCGACAGCTTGCCGTAGCCCATGAACTTGGCGACACGGTAGTACACGTCGCCATTGCCCGGTGCGTAGGCATAACCTTTGTCGATCAAGGTCTGGATCATCGCCAGCATGCCTGGGATGTGGTCCGTGGCACGGGGCTCCAGGTCCGGCTTGAGGATATTGAGGCGCGCCTCGTCCTCGTGCATGGCCTTGATCATGCGCTCGGTCAGCGCATCGAACGCTTCACCATTCTCATTGGCGCGATTGATGATCTTGTCGTCGATGTCGGTGATGTTGCGCACGTAGGTCAGGTCGTAGCCACTGAAACGCAACCAGCGAGTCACCAGGTCGAAGGCGACCATGCTGCGGCCGTGGCCCAGGTGGCAATAGTCGTACACGGTCATGCCGCAGACGTACATGCGGACCTTGTTGCCATCCAGCGGCTTGAAGACTTCTTTGCTCTTGGTGAGCGTGTTGTAGATCGTAAGCACAGGGTTTCCCTTAAGACTTGATCACTGACCCCAGGAATCGCGCAAGGTCACGGTACGGTTGAACACCGGAGCACCAGGTTTCGAGTCCTTGATATCCGCGCAGAAGTAGCCTTCGCGCTCGAACTGGAAACGGTCTTCCGGCTGTGCGTTGCCCAGCGATGGCTCGGCACGACAACCAGTGAGTACTTGCAGGGAATCAGGGTTGATGTTGTCCAGGAAGCTGGCGCTGTCTTCGGCCTTCTCCGGGTTCGGCGAACGGAACAGGCGATCGTACAGGCGCACTTCGCACTCGACGCTGGCGGCGGCCGGCACCCAGTGGATCACGCCCTTGACCTTGCGACCTTCCGGGTTCTTGCCCAGTGTGTCGGGGTCATAGGAGCAACGCAGCTCGACGATGTTGCCGTCGGCATCCTTGATGGCCTCGTCGGCGCGGATCACGTAGCTGCCGCGCAGGCGCACTTCGCCGGCAGGCTCCAAGCGCTTGTAGCCTTTCGGCGGCTCTTCCATGAAGTCTTCACGGTCGATGTAGATTTCCCGGGCGAACGGCAGGACGCGCACGCCCATGTCTTCCTTCGGGTGGCACGGCAGTTCGAGGTTCTCGACCTTGCCTTCCGGGTAATTGGTGATGATGACTTTCAGCGGACGCAACACGCACATGGCGCGCGGCGCACTGTGGTCGAGGTCGTCGCGGATGCTGAATTCCAGCATGCCGAAATCCACCACGCCGTCGGAACGGTTGGTGCCGATCATCTCGCAGAAATTACGGATCGACTTCGGCGTGTAGCCACGACGGCGGAAACCCGACAGCGTCGACATGCGTGGGTCGTCCCAGCCGCTGACGTGCTTCTCGTCCACCAGTTGCTTGAGCTTGCGCTTGCTGGTGATGGTGTAGTTCAGGTTCAGGCGGCTGAATTCATACTGGCGCGGATTGGCCGGCACCGGCAGGTGTTCCAGGAACCATTCGTACAGCGGACGGTGGCTTTCGAATTCCAGGGTGCAGATCGAATGCGTGATGCCTTCGATGGCGTCCGACTGGCCGTGGGTGAAGTCATAGTTCGGGTAGATGCACCACTTGTCGCCCGTCTGGTGGTGATGGGCATGACGGATGCGGTACATGATCGGGTCGCGCAGGTTCATGTTCGGCGAGGCCATGTCGATCTTGGCGCGCAGCACACGGGCGCCGTCCGGGAACTCACCGGCGCGCATGCGGGCGAACAGGTCCAGGTTCTCTTCCACGCTGCGATCGCGGAACGGGCTGTTGCGGCCCGGCTCGGTGAGGCTGCCACGGTATTCCTTGGCCTGCTCCGGCGTCAGGTCGCACACGTAGGCGTTGCCGGACTTGATCAGCTCGACCGCCCAATCATGCAACTGGTCGAAATACTGCGAGGCGTAGCGCACTTCGCCGGCCCATTCGAAACCCAGCCACTTGACGTCGCTCTTGATCGCGTCGATGTATTCCTGGTCTTCCTTGGCCGGGTTGGTGTCATCGAAACGCAAGTGCGTGACGCCACCGAACTCCTCGGCCAGGCCGAAGTTCACGCAGATGGATTTGGCGTGACCGATGTGCAGGTAACCGTTGGGCTCCGGCGGGAAGCGGGTGACGATCTGCGTGTGCTTACCCGAATCCAGGTCCGCCTGGACGATCGGGCGCAGGAAATTGACCGGCACGGCCGGGCCGGTCTTGGAATTCGAGGTAGGGTCGACAGTGGGCTTGCTCATAGGATCCTTGAACATACAAGTGCGCGGCCGGGTGCGGCCTGATAAATCAAAGCCCGTATCATAGCCGATGCTGTCAAGCACCTGACAGGCCGAGCCGGCAAACGATTGAATTTAATCGACAGCCTGATAAAAAACAGCCTCGAAATTCGTGCCCGGCACGCTAAACTGCCCAGCCTGGCCCATTACAGCCAGACGGTTGCGGGCGTTCGCGCCCCGAAACCCACGAATTCCTTGAAAGAGTAGTGATCATGACCCAAGTCAAACTGACCACCAACCATGGCGACATCGTCCTGGAACTGAATGCCGAAAAGGCACCGATTACCGTTGCCAACTTCGTTGAATACGTCAAGGCCGGGCATTACACCAACACCGTGTTCCACCGTGTCATCGGCAACTTCATGATCCAGGGCGGTGGTTTCGAGCCAGGCATGAAGGAAAAGAAAGACAAGCGTCCAAGCATCCAGAACGAAGCCGACAACGGTCTCTCCAACGACAAGTACACCGTCGCCATGGCCCGTACCATGGAGCCGCATTCGGCCTCCGCGCAGTTCTTCATCAACGTTGCCGACAACACCTTCCTGAACCACAGCGGCAAGAACGTCCAGGGCTGGGGCTACGCAGTATTCGGTAAAGTCACCGCCGGCACCGACGTGGTCGACAAGATCAAAGGCGTGTCCACCACCTCCAAGGCTGGCCACCAGGACGTCCCGGCAGAAGACGTGATCATCGAGAACGCCGAGATCATTGAGTGATACTGCTGATTTCAGATTTGCATCTGGAAGAGGAGCGCCCGGACATCACCCGGGCGTTTCTGGATTTACTCGCCACACGCGCCCGCTCGGCGCAAGCGTTGTACATCCTGGGCGACTTTTTCGAAGCCTGGATCGGCGACGATGCCATGACGCCGTTCCAGCGTTCCATCTGCCAGGCCCTGCGCGAATTGAGCGACAGCGGCACGGCCATTTTCCTCATGCACGGCAATCGCGACTTCATGCTCGGGCAGGCTTTCTGCAAAGCGGCTGGCTGCACCTTGCTCAAGGATCCGAGTGTCGTGCAGTTCAACGGCGAACCGGTACTGCTGATGCACGGCGACAGCCTTTGCACGCGGGATGTCGGCTACATGAAGTTACGCCGCTGGCTGCGCAACCCGGTCACGCTGTTCATCCTGCGTCACCTGCCGCTGGGCAGTCGCCAGAAACTGGCGCGCAAGCTGCGCAGCGAAAGCCGCAGCCAGACGCGGATGAAAGCCAACGACATCGTCGATGTCACGCCCGAAGAGATCCCGCGGATCATGCAGCAATACGGTGTGAAGACCCTGGTCCACGGCCACACCCACCGTCCCGCCATCCACAAGCTGCAACTGGGCGAGCACGCAGCGAGACGTATCGTGCTGGGGGATTGGGACAAGCAAGGCTGGGCGTTGCAGGTGGATGAACAGGGGTTTGCGTTGGCGCCGTTCGGGTTTGCCCCGCCGCCACAACTGCCGGCACCCGATACACCCCCCAGTCACACATAGCTTTCCCTTGTGGGAGCGAGCTTGCTCGCGATAGCGGTGGATCAGTCAACAGTGATGTTGAACGTGAATCCGCCATCGCGAGCAAGCTCGCTCCCACAGGAGTTCATGGTTGCTTCAATGACCGCCGGCAGCAGGCCCCGCCTTCGCCGCGAACGGCGGTTTCGCCAGCCATACCAGCAGGATCAACCCCATGAACGCCCAGCCCAGCAACGTGAAGTAATCCACGGTGGAGAGCATGTACGCCTGGCTGGTGAGGATCTGGTCGAGCTGGGCATAGACCGGTGTGCTCGCGCCGCCGAGCTGATTGATCGTCTCGCGGGTGGCCGGCTCGAAGGTGCTGATGCTTTCGCTCAGGTACGCATGGTGCTGGTCGGCGCGGCGGATCCAGATCCAAGTGGTCAAGGAGGCGGCGAAACTGCCGCCCAGGGTCCGCAGGAACGTCGCCAGCCCCGCGCCATCGGCGATCTGGTGCGGCGGCAAATCCGACATCAGGATGCTCAGGGTCGGCATGAAGAACAGCGCCACGCCGATCCCCATGAATAACTGCACCAGGGCGATGTGCTGGAAATCCACCTCATTGGTGAAGCCGGCGCGCATGAAACAACTCAGGCCAATCGCCAGGAACGCCAGCCCGGCCAACAGGCGCAGGTCGAATTTGTGGGCGTATTTGCCGACGAAGGGCGACATCAACACCGGCAGGATACCGATCGGCGCCACCGCCAGGCCGGCCCAAGTGGCCGTGTAGCCCATCTGGGTCTGCAACCATTGCGGCAGGATCAGGTTGATGCCGAAGAATCCGGCGTAACCGCCTACCAGCACGATGGTCCCGATGCGAAAGTTGCGATAGGCAAACAGCCGCAGGTTGACCACCGGATGTCCGTCGGTCAATTCCCAGATCACGAATACCGCCAAGGCAACGACTGAAATCAGCGCGCCAATAATGATGAAGTTCGATTCGAACCAGTCCAGGTCGTTGCCCTTGTCGAGGATCACCTGCAACGCACCGACACCGATGATCAGCGTGATCAAGCCGACATAGTCCATCGGTTGGCGACTGGTGACCACGGGCCGCGCCTTGAGCTGCTGGCGCACGACCATCACCGCAAAAATACCGATGGGCACGTTGATGAAGAAAATCCACGGCCAGCTATAGCTGTCGGTGATCCAGCCGCCGAGGATCGGCCCGGCAATCGGCGCCACCACCGTGACCATCGCCAGCAACGCCAGGGCCATGCCGCGCCTGGCCGGGGGGTACACGGCAATCAGCAGGGTCTGGGTCATCGGGTACAACGGCCCGGCGACCAGCCCCTGGAGTACGCGGAAGCCGATCAGCTCCGGCATGGAAGTGGATATCCCGCACAGGAACGAAGCCAGGACGAACAGCATCGTCGCCCACAAAAACAGCTTCACTTCGCCAAAGCGACGACTCAGCCACCCCGTCAGCGGCAACGCAATGGCGTTGCTCACGGCAAACGAAGTAATGACCCAGGTGCCCTGCTCCGAACTGACGCCGAGGTTGCCGGAAATGGTCGGCAAGGCAACGTTGGCGATGGTGGTGTCGAGCACCTGCATGAACGTCGCCAGCGACAAGCCAATGGTGCTGAGCAACAGGCTGGGCGGCGTGAAGGACGCGTTATTGCTCATTGCGAGAATCCTATGAAGCGGAGTTGGTGAAGTCGAAGCAAGCCCGCCAGGACCGTGATGGCGTTCTTAAGGTCTCCGACAAACACGTGGCGAGGGAGCTTGCTCCCGCTGGGCCGCGAAGCGGCCCCAAAACCTGTCGAACGCGCAGCATCAGACACACCGCACCCGCCGGTTCACGACTGCTTCGCAGCCGAGCGGGAGCAAGCTCCCTCGCCACAGGTTCGGCACCGCTGCTTAGCGCTGCGCGGTATTGCTCGTCGCCGCGCTGTTCTCATGGATCAAACGGCTGATCATCGCGTCGGCATCGGCCAGTTGGCGGTCATAGACCTGGGTGCTGAACGAGGCTTTTTGCGGTGGCTGCTGGGCCAGTACTGGGCCGCTCTGGTCGTGCAGGTTGACGTTGACCTGAGTCGACAGGCCGACCCGCAGCGGATGTTTGTTCAACTCCTCGGCATTGATATGGATGCGCACTGGCACCCGCTGGACGATCTTGATCCAGTTGCCGGTGGCGTTCTGCGCGGGCAGCAAGGCAAATGCGCTGCCGGTCCCGGCGCCCAGGCTGTCGACCGTACCGCTGTATTTCACGTCGCTGCCATACAGGTCAGTCTCGATGTCCACCGGCTGGCCGATGCGCATGTCGCGCAGCTGGGTTTCCTTGAAATTGGCGTCGATCCACAACTGATCCAGCGGAATGACCGCCATCAGCGCAGTGCCCGGCTGCACTCGCTGCCCCAGTTGTACGGTGCGCTTGGCGACATAACCGGTCACCGGCGCGATCAAGGTGCTGCGGGCGTTGGTCAGATAGGCCTGGCGCAGTTGCGCGGCCGCCGCTTGCACGTCGGGATGGGACGACACCACCGTGTCATCCACCAACGCGCTGGTGGTCTTGAGCTGTTGGCGGGCATTGGCCAAGGCGTTCTGCGCCGAGGTCAGGTCGTCCCGGGCGTGGGACAGTTCCTCTTGGGAGATCGCCCCGCCGGCGGCCAGGTTCTTGCGTCGGGTGTAGTTTTCCTGGGCCTTCTGCACTTCGGCTTCTTGCGCATGCACCTGCGCCTTCATGCCATCGACATTGCTGTACAAGCCGCGCACCTGGCGCACCGTGCGGGCCAGGTTGGCCTGGGCACTTTGCAGCCCGACTTCGGCATCGTTCGGGTCGAATTGCACCAGCACCTGGCCTTCGCGCACCAGGTCACCGTCATCGGCACCAATGCTCACCACCGTGCCGGTGACTTGCGGGGTGATTTCCACCACGTTGCCGTTGACGTAGGCGTCGTCGGTGCTTTCGTTCCAGCGACCATACAGTTCGTGCCAGGCCCAGACACCCACGCCGGCGAGAATGACGATCAGTGCCAGGGCCAGCAGCATCACCTTGCGCTTGCGCGGATTGCTGCCGTCCTGTGGAGCTTGTTGAGTTGTTTCGGCAGTTGCCATGACAAATACCTCGAATCAGTGAGTCGGCGCGGTGGCGGCCGGTGTGGCCGAAGCCACGGTTTGAGTCTCGAAACCACCGCCCAGGGCCTGCATCAGTTGGATCGAAAGGTCGATCTGCTCGGCATTGAGGGTCGCCAGTTGGCGTTGGGCCTGGAGCAATTGCTGCTCGATGCTCAGCACGTCCAGGTAGTTGCCGATGCCGGAGCCATAGCGCTGGACCACGGTGTCATAAGAGCTTTGTGCAATATCCACGGCATGTTGCTGGGCGCCGATCTGCCGACCGATGTCGCGCAACTGGTTAATGGTGTCGCTGACATCGCCAAGGGCCGCAACCAGGCTCTTGTTGTATTGCGCCACCGCCAGGTCGTAGTCGGCGTCCCGGGCATCGAGGTCCGCCCGCAGGCGTCCGCCGTCGAAAATCGGCAGCGACACCGTCGGCGCCACGTTGAAGAAACGGCTGGCCGAGCCGAACATCGCGTCGCCCAACAGCGATTGGACTCCCGCCGCCGCGCTCAAGTTGAGGTTGGGGTAGAAATTGGTCTTGCCGGCTTCGATGTTCTTGCTTGCCGCCTCGACCCGCCACCGCGCCGCGACCAGGTCCGGACGGCGGCCCAGCAATTCGGCCGGCAGGTTCGACGGCAAGGCGACGGCGCTGGCCTGCAGCACGTTGGGCCGGGCGATTTCGTTGCCACGATCCGGCCCTTTGCCCAGCAGCACCGCCAAGGCGATCTTGGCGCTTTGCAAACGTTTTTCCGCATCGATCAGCGTTGCATCGGCGCTCGCTTCCAGGCTTTCGGTCTGCTGGAACTGATATTGGCTGTCGATCCCGGCACTGAGGCGACGCTTGCCCAGGTCGAGCATTTGCCGCGTGCGCTTGAGGTCTTCGTTGGCCAAGTCATAAATGATGTGGGCCTGGCCCAGGTCGCTGTAGGCCCGGGCCACGTCGGCAGCCAAGGTCAGTTGCGCGGCCTGGCGGTCGATCTCGGCGGCGCGGGCCTGGCCGAGGGCGGCTTCCCAGGCGGCGCGCTGGCCACCCCAGAGGTCGAAGTTGTAATTGAAATCCACGCTCAGCGACCGCAACGTGCTGTAGGCACCGCCCTGCCCTTGCGGGTCCTGGTCACGGGCCAGGCGCGAACGGCTGACGCTGCCGCTGGCATCCAGGGTCGGCAGGCGTGCGGCGTTGGCGGCATAGGCGGCGGCACTGGCCTGGTGAACCCGGGCGCTGGCGATCTGCATGTCCGGGCTGTCGCGCAGCGCTTCGCGGATCAGGCTATCGAGTTGTGGGTCGCCGAGGCTTTTCCACCAGTCGCTTTTCGGCCACGAGGCCGGTGACAGCTTGACGCCGGTCAGGGACTGTCCCGCCTGGAGGCTCTTGGCTTCGAGGCTGACCCCTTCGGTCTTCAGGCCGCTGTAGCTGGCACAACCGGCGAGGCTCATGGCCAGCAGCACCAGGCTCAAGCGGGTACGCAAGGTTTGACGCTTCATTTGTCCCCCAATCGCAAGACGGTGATGGGGTCACCGGCGGCGAGCAGTATTTTCTTGAGGATGTCTTCGAGGGTTTGCAGCTCCTCGCGGCTGATGGCATTGGCCAGTTGATTCATCGCGTCGGCACCGATGAACGGCAGGCGATCGGCGAGGGCCTGGCCGGCTTCGGTCAGCACCAATTGCACCTGGCGCCGGTCCTCCGCCGAGCGTTGGCGAGCGAGGAAGCCTTTCTGCTCCAGGCGATCGAGCATTCGTGTCATCGAGCCGCTGTCCAGGGACAGGTACCGGCACAGCTCGACCGGGGTGTCGATACCGTGCTGGGCCATGATAATCAACACCTTGAACTGCGCCGCGGTGATGCCGACGGGCTCCATGTGGGTGTCGATGATCCGATCCTTGAGCAGCGCGGCACGGCCGAGCAGCATGCCGAGATGGCAATTGTGAAAGTCGCCTGGAGTGAAATGCTTCATCTGAATACCGTTGTCGGAAGACGGTTTGCTGCCTAGGCAGTGAATGTATGTCGAGATATTACTGCTTAGGCAGCAAATGTCAAACAAATAGATAGTTAGCTACGTATGAACACACAAGCTGGAAGAAGTCGGCGACCCCATGTGGGAGCGAGCTTGCTCGCGATAGCGGTGTATCAGTCAACGAAGATGCTGAATCTGACGGCGCTATCGCGAGCAAGCTCGCTCCCACAAGGGGATTTTGTTTTTTGGGAAGGGATCAGAAATCGCGCTTGTAGAAGATATCCAGCGAGCTGGCGACGCCGCTGGCGGCTTCGAGGTAGACCTTCTTGCTGAGCTTGTAGCGCAACGCGATGGTATTGGCCGGCTCGAACACGCCCACGCCATAGCGCAGGCTGAGTTTTTCCGACAGGTTGCCACTGGCGACCACGCTGGTGTCGTTGCCACTGCCTTGGGTGTCGAGCTGGAAATCTTTGATCCCCAGGTTATTGGCGAGGCTGGTGGTCACGCCGGCGCTGCCCATCAAGCCCAGGCCAAGCGCGGCCTGGGCGAGCATGTTGTTGTCCTCGCCGGTGGTGCTCAACGGGCGCCCCAGCACCAAGTAGGACAACGCCTGCTCCTGGCTCATCGCCGGCTCCGAGAAGATCTGCGTGGTCGGTTGCTCGGCGCTGCCGCTCAAACGAATACCGGCAATCACATCGTCGGTCTGGCGGATCGCCTCGATGTCCAGGTACGGCTGGTCGATCGGCCCAGCGAACAACAATCGCGCCCGGCGTACCGTCAGCCGTTGTCCGTAGGCCCGGTATTTTCCGTCGTTGAGCCAGAGCTCGCCGCGCGTGTCCATGTTGTCGCCGATGTGTACCTGGCCTTGCACGTTGGCGGTCAGGCCGAAACCCGAGAAGGCGAGTTTTTCCTGGCCGACGATGACATCGATGTCCATCGCCATCGCAATCGGTGCCTTGCCCTCTTCGGTCTGGTGGCCGACGATCACGGTGTCATCCGACACCTTGACCGTGGACGGCGGCAGCTCGCGGATGGTGATCTCGCCCTTGGGCACGAGGACCTTGCCGGCAATCGAAAGCCGCTCGCCCTGCATCGTGATGTTCAGGTCCGGCGCCACGTCCAGCACTGCGTAAGGTTCGACAGTGACCGGCAGTTGCGAGCCCTTGAGCGCCAGGTCCATCGTCAGGGCCTCGCCCCAGCCGATGCTTCCGGTCAGGCTACCCTGCCCGCTCTTGCCACTTTTCCACGCGCCATCGAGCTTGACCGTATCACCGGCGATCATGGCCCGCAGTTGCAGGGCTTCGAGGCTGATCGGCAGCTCCGGACCGGAAACCTCGCCGTCGCTGAGCATCAGGTTGCCGTTGACCTGGGGCGCAAGCAAGCCACCGGACAGCGTGCCGCTGCCATTCAAATGACCGGTCAGGGTTTCCACCATCGGCACGAACGGCCGGGCCACCGACAGGTCCAGACCATTCAGTCGGAAGGATCCGCTCAAAGGCTTGCTGGCCGGCAGCGGGTTGATCCGCGCCTGGAGCGTCAGCTCACCCAGCCTCGCGCCGACGAAGTTGACGTCCGTATCGATGCGCGTGGGCGTCAGGCGGCTGCTGAGCGTCAGGGTCTGGTAAGGGAAATCCAGCCATTGCCCCTTGCCCTGCTCTTTATCGCGAATCCGTAGCGTACCGCCGCTGGCATCCACCGACACCCGACCGTTCGGGCCGCTGGCCGGCAGGTCCAGTTGCAGGTCGGCATTGAGCTCGCCTCGCCAGCCAAAATCCTTGGGCATCCACTGGGCCAGGCTTTCGATGGGAAACTGCTTGAGGTGATAGCGCAGCTTCGGCTCCGGCATCAGGCGCTGATCTTCCCCGCAGAGGCTGGCCTGGCCGGATCGCCAACAGTGCGCGCCAAAGTTCAGCGTCCCGTTGGCCAAGCGTTCCAGCTTCGCCGGCGCCTGCAAGCGCCAGGTCTGCCCGCCGACCTGCACATCGCCGCTGGCGAGGCGTCCGCGCCAGTTGCCTTGATCGAGCGAACCGTCGAAGGCCAAGGTGGTTTCCAACTGGGGCCCTTGCAGGCCGAGATTGAGTTTCTGTTGCTTGATGTCGCCCTGACCGCTGACCGTCAACACGCCCAGCGATGTTTCGCCGGCCCGGATGCTGCTCGCCTTCAGGTCGACCTTGCCGCGCTGCGCACTGTCGAGCGTCGCGTCCAGGTTCAGGCTTTGCAGGCGGTTGTCCTGGAAGGCCAGTTGCGTGCCTTGCAAAGCGAGCTTGCCTTGGGGCGCCTTGAGCGTGCCCGCCAGGTCGACGCGACCGGTGACTTGGCCGCGCAATTGCGGCCAGAGTTGGGCCAGCCGTGACAGCTTGATGTCGATCTGGCCGCCCAGTTTCTGCTGCAGGCTGCCCGTGCCGTTGATGCGATTGTCGCCCAGACGAATATCCAGCGCGCCGAGGTTCCATTGTTCGCCGGCGCCGCTGGCCTTGGCCTGGAACAGCGCCGGTTGGCCGCGCAGCTTGCCCTTGAGATCCAAGTCCGCGTCGAGCTCCATGCGTTCGTTTTTCATCGACCCCTTGCTGCGCAACGGCCCGGCCAGGGTGCCGGGCAGCTCGCCGAGCCAATACGCCGGGTTGATGGCTGACAATTGCAGCGCCGTATCCCAGGCAATGCCGTCGGCAAATTGCAGGCTCAAGTGCCCTTCGGCCTTGCCCTGCCCCGCGGCGAGCTTGAGCTGTGGCAAATGGATCTGCGTCAGGTCGCCGCTGAACGGGCTGTCCAGGCTGAACGCCCCGGCCGGACCGTCCAACGCCGCCTGGAAGTTGCCGAGGTATTTGCCATCGGTATAGGAGACTTCGCCATTGAAGCTGCGCAGCGTGACTTGCGGTTCGTCGATCAGCGGGTAGAGGCGATGCCAGGGGAAATCCAGCCAGGCGATTTTCGCTTCGGCGCTCAGGCCCTCGCGCCAATCCAGCTGCCCGGTGAGCTTGAGGCTTTGCTGGTTACCCGCATCCAGATCGAGGCCAGCGATCTGCGCACCGTTGGCGTCCACCTTGCCTTGCAGCAGCAACGCCACCGGCCCTTTTTCGGCGGGAAGGGTCGCCTTGCCGAGCAGTTGATAGCCGTTTTTCAGGTCACCTTCGCCGGTCAGCTCCAACTGATTAAGCTGCAGTGTGTCTGGCAAATCGGCGCTGGCCTTGAAGCCGTCGGCAGTGATGCGCACCTTGGCCGGCAGGTTGTCCGCCAGGGGTTGCAGCTCGCCGGTCAGGCGGCCTGGCAGATACCCGCTGCTGTCGGCGGTCAGGTTGAGAGTCTTGAGCAACTCGCCGTCGACTTTCAGATCCAGCGCCCATGGCGTCGCACCCGGTGCCGGCAGCGTCAGCTGGCCCGCAGCACTCAGCGGCCAGTCGCCGCGTGGCTGTAATAGGCCGGACAGCTTCAGGCTCAGTTCGTCGCGCTGCAGCTGCACCGAGTCGATCTGCAACCCCTCGGCGGTCCAGTGCGCCGCCAATTGCAAACCCTTGAGCTGTTCCGTGCCGTTGAACGACAGACTGCCGACCTGGACGTCGCCCAGCTCGATCGCCAATGGCAAGTCCAGGTCCGGCAGGCTGATCGGACCGCTGCTCGGCTCATCGGAAGAGGCCGGCAGTTGCAAGGCGATGTTGTCGGCCTTGAGCTGATCGATGCACAGGGTCATTCGCAACAGGCACGACGGCGACCAGGCGAAGATTGGCTGATCGAGTTCTACCCGGCTAGCGTCCTGCTGCCACAGCACCCGGTCGGCGCTCCATTGGCCACCCAACCGACCCTGGAAATTCTCCACGGTCAGTCCCGGCACCAACCCGAGGGTCCAGCGGCTGCCAAACGCCGTGCCCAACACGATGCTCAAGACCAACGCGACGGTCACCAGCAGTCCGCCGAGCGCCAGCAAAATTACTTTCAAACCGCGATTCACAACTCAGGCCCCATGGAAAAGTGCAATCGAATGCCGCCCTCGTCATCCAGCGCATGGGCCAGGTCGAGGCGGATCGGGCCGACCGGCGACACCCAGCGCACACCGATGCCCACGCCGGTCTTGAGGCTCGGCAGGTCGAGACTGTTGAAAGAGTTGCCCTGGTCAACGAAGGTCGCCACCCGCCACTTTTCCGCGACCGAATATTGATATTCGAGGCTGCCGGCCACCATGTAGCGTCCGCCGATGCGATCACCTTCCGAGTTCTCCGGCGACAGGCTCTGGTAGTCGTAGCCGCGCACGCTCTGGTCGCCGCCAGCAAAAAACCGCAGGGATGGCGGAACCGATTTGTAGCCGTTAGTGGCACTGCCGCCGACCTGGGCCCGCGCCAGGAAACGATGCTTGTCGAATACCGTGGTCAGGCCCTTGACCATGGCGGTGCCGTATAAAAGGTTGTTGTCCGAGCCCAGCCCTTCCTTGGCGACCTTGGTGTCGAACTGCAGGCGATAGCCATTGTGTGGGTCGATACGGTTGTCGCTGCGCAGGTACGAATAGCTGACGCCCGGCATCAGCAACGTGCTCAGGCCGGAGTCGTCGCCGAGACGGTATTCCTCGCGCTGCCATTTGAGCGACACCACCCGCTGCCAGCCACTGGGCAACTTGCTGTGCCATTCCGGCCCCACGGTCAACAGCTTGCTGAGGGTGTCGGTACCGGCCAGCTCTTCATATTGATAACCACCGGCGTAGCGCAGCTTGTCGGTCAACGGCGGGTCCAGCGGCACGTCGTACCAGAGGCCGACGTTTTGCCGGGGCGCCGAAACTTCCGTTTCCCAACCGTAGCTGTGCCCTTGCGGATTGACCCAGTGACGCGTCCAGTTGGCCTTTGCCCGTGGCCCGACGTCGGTGGAGAAACCCAGCCCCAGGCCCATGGTGCGTGGCTTGCGGGTGTCGAGCTTGACCGCGACCGGAATGACATTGTCGGTGGCTGCCGTGGGCGCCGCATCGACCCGAACGCCCTCGAAATAGCCGCTCGATTGCAAGGCCTGGTTGAGTTCGGCCATGAGCTCGGAGTCGTAGGGCGCGCCGGCCTTGAATGGCACCATGCGGCGCAGCAAGTCCTCGTCGAAGGGCGTGTCGCCTTCGAAACTGACCGGGCCCAGGGCGTAGCGCGGACCGCTGTCGTAGATCAACTCGATGTCGGCAACGCCGGCCTGCGGGTCCACGCGCAACGCTTGGCTAACGAATCGCCCACTGAAAAAACCATAGCGCGAGGCCTGGTTCAGGATCGTTCGCTTGGCATCTTCATAGCGACCATGGTTGAGCACCGCGCCTGACTTGAGGCCCGCATTGTCTGGCACGCGGAAACCCTTGAGCGACGCCGCTGGGCCTTCGATGCGGATCGTGACATTGCGCAAGTGCACCGGCTCGCCGGGGTCGATGGTCAAGATCAGGCGCGGCGCCTTGCCCGTCGTGACCTCGCTGTCGATCTGCGGCTGGTAATAGCCCAACGCCTGGGCCGCTTTGCGCGCCTGCTCCTCGGCGCCGCGACTGAAGCGCAGCAACGCCTCTTCGTCACGATCGCCCACACCACCGATGTAGCCTTCTACGTTGGCCTTGAGTTCGTCATTGGAGGGTTTGACCCGCACATCCAATTCACTTTGTGCCAGCGCCACGCAGCTGAGGGACAGCAAAAGCGCGCCACCGGTCATTCGTCCTGGGAAATTCATGGCGCGGATGCTATCACGAGGTTGGGAGCCTGATAGAGCCAGACGCTTCCCAAAAGTTCGTCTGACTAAGCCGTCGCGCTCTGCAGAACCTGCGGGTTCGCATGAAAGAAAACATGCTCGCGGATCGGTCCTACCGCAATTTCGCCAATTTCCTCATAACCCTGGCGTTTATAAAATTCCAGATAACGGGGATTTCCGGTGTCCAGCACCACGCCTTGGGAATGCTCGTCCACGGCACACCAGTTGTGCACCGCCTCGAGCAACTGTTCGCCGTAGTGTTTGCCCTGGAATTGCGGATGAACGCCCAGCAACGGCAATACATGCACCGCGTCCGAAGGCAGGCAGGCCAGCACGGCGGCGTGGTATTCCAGGTACCGTCGGGTACAGCGGAATCCGGTGCTCAAGACCATGCGCAGGCGCCAGGCCCAACTCTCCGTGATGCCCAGGCGCCGCTGCGGCGGGGCGATCAGGGCGATGCCGATCAGGCGGTCGTTGACCAGCAGGCCGATCGCCGGCAGGTCCTGGAGGAAATGCTGTTTGACCAGTTCACGCACGGTCGCCCGTACCCGCTGTTCATAGCCGGGACGCTCGGACTCGAACAGGTAGCTGAAAGTCGGCTCGTGGCGATAGGCCTGGTAGAGCAACGAACGGGCTTCGCGGGAATAGCCGCTGTCGAGCATATGGATATCAGCAGTGGCGGTTTCAGGCATGGCGTTGCGTCTCCTGGGCAGGCTCGGTGAGGCCTCCTCTTATTGACTACGAACCCGATAGGGCTGCGATCGTTCCTACATGCCAAGGACATTAGCAGTGCATTTGTCCTACTGCCACGCTAGCCCCGTTCCCACATGTCAGCTAGCATCGCAGTTTTGCCAGGACAGCCGACCATGAAGATCGTCTCCTTCAACATCAACGGCCTGCGAGCCCGTCCCCATCAGTTGGCGGCACTGATCGACAAGCACCAGCCGGACGTGATCGGGTTGCAGGAAACCAAGGTCCACGACGAACAGTTCCCGCTGGCCGAAGTGCAAGCCCTGGGTTATCACGTGCATTACCACGGGCAGAAAGGCCACTACGGCGTTGCCCTCCTCTCACGCCAAGCGCCGTTGACCTTGCACAAAGGCTTCGAGACTGACGACGAAGATGCCCAGCGGCGTTTCATCTGGGGTACGTTTGCCGATGCCAACGGTGTGCCGGTGACCATCATGAACGGTTATTTCCCACAAGGTGAAAGCCGCGATCACCCCACCAAATTCCCGGCCAAAGAGCGCTTCTACAGCGATCTGCAGCAACTATTGGAAACCCGCTTCAGCAACGACCAACCGGTCGTGGTGATGGGCGACGTCAATATTTCCCCGGAGGACTGTGACATCGGCATCGGCCCGGACAACATGAAGCGCTGGCTGAAAACCGGTAAATGCAGCTTCCTGCCGGAAGAGCGCGAGTGGATGGCCCGCCTGAAGAATTGGGGCCTGGTGGACAGCTTCCGCCATTTGAACCCGGACGTGACCGACCGCTTCAGCTGGTTCGATTACCGCAGCCGCGGTTTTGAAGACGAACCCAAGCGCGGCCTGCGCATCGACGTGATCCTGGCGTCCCACGGCCTACTGCCACGGGTCAAGGATGCTGGCGTGGACTACGAACTGCGGGGCATGGAAAAGCCGTCGGATCATGCGCCGATCTGGTTGGAATTGAGCTGAATCCAAACCTTCAGGTTCTCTGTAAGAGATCCCCTGTGGGAGCGAGCTTGCTCGCGATAGCGGTTTATCTGCCACATCAATACTGACTGTGCTGCCGTCATCGCGAGCAAGCTCGCTCCCACAGTTGCTGCGCCGGCCATTCGCCGGCGTCGCAACCCTGTCATCTTTCAGTAACCCGACTGACTTAATCTTCCGGCACTTCCCTGGTTTCCAAGGTGCCGGCATGCGGCTGTGCGTTGTGTTTTTCCTCGGCCTCTGGCTGCCATGCGTGGCATGGGCCGGCCGTTTGCCCATTCCCGAACACGGCCCTGCCCTGCGTCTCCAGGGCTCCAACACCATCGGCGCGGCGTTGGCGCCGGCGCTGGTCCGCGGGCTTATGGAAGAACAGGGGTTGCTCAAGGTCAGCACCGAAATCACCGGCCGCGACAACGAGCAACGCATCGTCGGGCAGACCGCCGAAGGCCAGCGAGTCACAGTCGACATCGCCGCCCACGGCTCCAGCACCGGATTCACTGCCCTCAAGCAAGCCAACGCCGACCTCGCCGCGTCTTCCCGGCCGATCAAGGAAAGCGAACTGAAGGACCTGGCAGCCCTTGGCGATCTGAAAAGCCCTACATCCGAACAGATCATTGCCATCGACGGCCTGGCGATTATTCTTCACCCACAAAACCCATTGCGGCAGCTCGATACCGTGCAATTGGCGCGCATTTTCAGCGGCGAGGCAAAAACCTGGGAAGCGGTGGGTGGCGCCGGCGGGCCGATTCATGTGTATGCCCGGGACGAGCAGTCCGGCACTTATGACACTTTCAAGGAATTGGTACTCAACCGACAGGGGAAAAAGCTGGATCCTACGGCCAGACGCTTCGAATCCAGTGATCAACTGTCGGATGCTGTCAGCCAGGACCCGCAAGGCATCGGTTTCATCGGTCTGCCCTACGTGCGCCAGGCGAAACCTCTGGCGATCGTCGACGGCGATTCCCAACCCATGTTGCCACTGAGCAACCTGATTGCCACCGAGGACTATCCCCTGTCCCGGCGTTTGTTCTTTTATCTACCGCCCTTGCAGACCAATCCGTGGGCTGAAGCGCTCGTGGACTTCGCCCAAAGCGAACAGGGCCAGGCCATCGTCGCGGCCAACGGTTTCATCGCCCAGACCGTCCAGGCCATGTCCGTCACGCCCAACGCCTTGATGCCCGAGGGTTATCAGGCCCTCAGCCGCCATGCCCAGCGCTTGACGGTGAATTTTCGTTTCGAAGAAGGCAGTGCCAGCCTCGATAACAAGGCCCATCAGGACCTCGGTCGCGTGCTCGACTACATCAAGCAGCATGGCAAGGCCGACCGGCGCGTGACCCTGGTGGGTTTTGGTGACGCCAAGGACGATCCGGCGCGCGCCGACCTGCTGTCCAAACTGCGGGCGATGGCGGTGCGGCGTGAATTGGTCAAATTCGGCGTGGCGTTGCGCGAAATACGCGGGTTCGGCGCTTTGATGCCGGTGGCGGCCAACAGTGAGGATGAAGGACGGGTTCGCAATCGGCGGGTGGAGGTTTGGGTTTACTAAACGCCACAATCAAAAGACGAACTCGCTTTTGTGGCGAGGGAGCTTGCTCCCGTTCGGCTGCGCAGCGGTCGTAGAACGGCCGACGCGGGGGTCCTGGATGACCACTCCAGCCACTTTTGGGGCGGCTGCGCCACCCAGCGGGAGCAAGCTCCCTCGCCACAAAAGCCTTGATGTTTATCTGGATAACCTTGGCGTAGGAACGGGCGCTCGCGCCTTGCGCCATTGCCTGCAACTACGCCAGAATCCGCCGACTTGTGCGCCTTGAGGGCGGGCTTTACTGTTGCTCGGTCGTTGAAAATCAGCGATCGGGTTTGGTAGCCCGGGCTTTCGGTGCATAGCGTCACCTCTCGCAAGTGCAGAAATGCGCTTCGCTTTATGGTGGCCCTGCGCAGGGTCTCTTCGGAGACGCCGGCTCCGATGCCCGGTCTACCAACCTTCGTATGGCCACCACCCTTCGTTTGGTAGCGTGAGGGTAATGGCTCCTTTCAAATGCATCGGAGTTTCATCATGTTCAAAGCAACCCCAAATCCGCCGGAAAACGATCCAGCCGACTCGCAAGCGCTCGACAAAGCAGCGGCAGACCGCGCCCTTGATTACTACCTCAAACCCAAATCCAGCAAACCGAAAACCGACCCAGGCCAGCTCTTCACGCTCATCAACGGCATCGACACCGAAGCCCTCCTCGCCAACCTCAGCGAAACCCTGGCCTCGGCCAACGCCATGATCAATGACCTTGCCTTCGACCTGGACGGCTCACGCCGGCACGTCGCCCTGGGCATCCTGCAACTGATCGAACTGAGCGGACTGCTGGCCAATCGCGCGCTGAATAACGTCGACCCGCGCTAGCCGAAGCAACACATCCCTGTGGCGAGGGAGCTTGCTCCCGCTGGGTGGCGAAGCGGCTCCCAAGATTCTGAATGAATCCAAAAACTTGGGCCTGCTATGCAGTCCAGCGGGAGCAAGCTCCCTCGCCACAGAAGCCCTGATGTTTATCTGGATAACCTTGGCGTAGGAACGGGCGCTCGCGCCTTGCGCCATTGCCTACAACTACGCCAGAATCCGCCGACTTGTGCGCCTTGAGGGCGGGCTTTACTGTTGCTCGGTCGTTGAAAATCAGCGATCGGGTTTGGTAGCCCGGGTAAAACTAAGGCGCACAGCTCCGGCATATTTATTATGGCGGCTGTGCGTGGGGCGCCTCTTGGCGCGCTGGGTTTGCCTTGGTACCCGGTCTACCAACCTGCGTATAGTCGCCACCCAATGTTTGGTAGCAAAGGGTTGTGACTCCCATTACCAAGGAGTTTCATCATGTTCAAAGCAACCCCAAACCCGCCGGAAAACGATCCAGCCGACTCGCAAGCGCTCGACAAAGCAGCGGCAGACCGCGCCCTCGATTACTACCTCAAACCCAAATCCAGCAAACCGAAAACCGACCCAGGCCAGCTCTTCACGCT
>NZ_VDLV01000057.1 GCF_013608025.1 Pseudomonas brassicacearum subsp. neoaurantiaca
AGCTATCAGCGGGCGAGTTTTTCGGCGTTTACCGTGGAGCGATTGGCGGCGCATCTGACCCAGCTTTTAGGGCAGATGACCGCGCAGGGCGAACGGTGTCTGGGTGAGCTGTCGATGCTGGAATTCGATGAGCATCAACGCCTGACCCATGATTGGAATCCGGTGGATGCGCCTTTCGAGCAAGACCTGTGCATTCATCAGTTAATCGCCCGCCAAGCGGACAGCACCCCGGATGCCTTGGCGGTGACGTTCAATGATGTTCGTCTGAGCTACAGCGAACTCGACGGTCGCGCCAATCGCCTGGCTCACAAGCTCATCGAACTGGGCGTCGGCCCTGAAGTGCGCGTCGGCGTGGCGATGCCGCGTTCCGAGCGGTTGCTTATCGCTTTGCTGGCGGTGCTCAAGGCGGGTGGCGCGTATGTGCCGCTGGACCCGGATTACCCGGCCGA
>NZ_VDLV01000058.1:0-41686 GCF_013608025.1 Pseudomonas brassicacearum subsp. neoaurantiaca
ATCATAGCGCCCGATTGAGGTGTCCAAAATCATTAGGCCAGTTCAGCTTGCTCGCGATAGCGATGTATCTGTTACATACAATGTGTCTGACAGACCGCCATCGCGAGCAAGCTCGCTCCCACAGGGGCTCTAGGTTGATTGTTGTTGCGCAGTCGCCTTGAGCCCCGCCAGCAACAGCCGCTGATACAACTCCTCCTTCAGCCCTTCCGGGCTCGTCAACTGCATCCGTTCCAGATGCCCGGCATATTCCCAGGGCTCCGGCGCATCCAGGGCGGCTTTGCCCAGGTCGAGGATCTCGGTGAGCTTGAATTTGCTCTTCAGCCAGTTCAGCGCCCGTAACAAGTCCCGCTCGATCCCATCGAAATCACAGCCCAGCGGGTATTCCGGAAAAAGGTTGGGATGCCGCGCCTGGATCGCCTGTAGACGCTCCGAGGTGTTGTCGGCGAACCGTGGATCAAGTCGAAAATCCTTCGGTAATTTACCGGCATTTTGTGCCTGCTCGATCAGGCCGGGCTGGAAGCGTGAATCGCTGATGTTCAACAGTGCCTCGATCACCGCGGCGTCGGTCTTGCCCCGCAGGTCGGCGATGCCGTACTCGGTCACCACGATGTCCCGCAGGTGCCGGGGAATCGTGCAATGGCCGTATTCCCAGACGATATTCGAACTGACCACCCCGCCCGATTCCCGCCAGCTGCGCAACAGCAGGATCGAGCGCGCTCCTTCAAGCGCATGGCCCTGGGCGACGAAGTTGTACTGTCCGCCTACTCCGCTGAGTACCCGCCCATCTTCCAATTGGTCCGCCACACCCGCGCCCATCAGGGTCATGGTGAAGACTGTGTTGATGAACCGAGCGTCGAGCCGTTGCAGGCGCTTGAGTTGCTCCTGGCCGTACAGCTCGTTGATGTAGCTGATGCGCGTCATGTTGAATTCATGCAGACGGCTCTGCGGCAACTCGCGCAAGCGCTCGTAGAAACTGCGCGGGCCGAGGAAGAACCCGCCGTGGATGCAGATGCCGTCGGGCTGCGCCGCCTCGTCGAGGGTTCCGGCAATGGCCCGTTCCTGGGTCGGTTCGTCGGGGTAGACCTTGCGCCGGATGATCCCGGCCTCCGCCAGCACCAGTAAACCGTTGACGAACATTTCACTGCAACCGTACAACCCTTTGGCGAAAGGCTCGACCCCGCCCTCGCGCTCGATCAGTTGCGCCCACTGGCTGAGGTTCACGTCCGTCAGCAGGGCTTGGTAACCGGCGTTATCGGCCTGGCGCGCCAGCAGTGCCGCCGTCAACGCATCGCCCATGGAGCCGATGCCAATCTGCAACGTACCGCCATCGCGCACCAGGGTACTGGCGTGCAGACCAATCAAGTGGTCTTGGAAACCCACCGGCATGTTCGGCGTGGAGAACAACGTGTGGCTGTCCTTCTCGTCGATCAACAGGTCGAAGCCATCGATGCCGATTTCCGCATCGCCGGGCATGTAGGGCAAGTCACTGTGGACCTGGCCCACCATGAGGATGGTTTCACCCGCCTCGCGCCGCTTGGCGATCATCGGCAACAGGTCCAGGGTGATGTCCGGGTTGCAGCTCAGGCTCAAGCGATCCGGATGTTCCGGGTCGCTTGCCACCAATTGCGCGATCAAATTCAGGCCCGCCGCGTTGATGTCGCGGGCCGCGTGGCTGTAGTTGCTGCTGACATAGTCCTGCTGGGCCGACGTGCTGTGCAGAAGACTGCCGGGCTGCATGAAGAATTGCTGGACGCGGATATTGGCCGGAAGGCTGTCGCGCTGCAGATCGGCGAGGTAATCGAGTTCTGGATAATCGCCGAATACCCGTTCGACAAAGGGCTCGAGAAAGCGCTTCCGCAATCCATCGCCCAGGCTCGGCCGACCCAGGCTCAGCGCCGTGTAAATGGTCAACTGTCGCTCGGGCAGTTGCGCAATGCGCCGGTACAGCGCGTTGGCGAACAGGTTGGGCTTGCCCAGCCCCAAGGGCATGCCGAGGTGGATATGCGCGGGTAGACGTTCGAGCACGTCATCCACCGCCTGTTCGATTGAACACAACTGCACCATCCGACCCTCCGGGACATTCCATGAATGTGGGTTGGACCGAGCTTGCCGGGTCTTGGTTGCGATGAACAGCCCGGAAAAAATCCCAGGCACAAAAAAGCCGCTCGTAAGCGGCTTTTTTTAGGAAGATGAACGCGTATTACAGGCCGGACATCTCTTTGATGGCGCCTTTGAGTTCATCATCGGTGCAATCGGCGCAGGTGCCTTTAGGCGGCATGGAATTGATGCCGGTAATGGCCTTCGCCAGGATGCCGTCAAGGCCGCCCTGGTGGTCGGCGCGTTCTTTCCAGGCAGCCTTGTCACCGATTTTCGGAGCGCCCAGCAGGCCGGTACCGTGGCAAGCATTGCAATGTTTGGCGATGACGTCTTTTGGCGCCTTGGCACCGCCAGCGCCACCCGCTGCGGCAGCCACTTCCATACCCTTGCATTCCTTGCCCTGGACGCAAACCTGGCCGACTGGTTCGAGGCGCTTGGCGATTTCATCGGTCGGCGCCGCTTGAGCGCTCGCAGCCCAAAGGGCCAATACGGTTGCTGGTGCAGCCAGCATTTTCATAATTAGGTTCACGCGTACACCCTCAATGGTGGCTAGTCACGCCTGCGGCCACGGTTTGCAGGCGGGCGCAAGTATAGCGGTAAGCCTGCCACTCCGAAACAACCCCAAAGTCGCAAGGGTCTTGTTTGTCATGACAGCCCAACCTTCGAGCGCGTTTGCCCTGCGGGCTCGGCGCCTCTTCGTCTAGAAATTGGCCGGTGTGGCTGCGCTGATCAGTCGCGCCGGCACGTCGAACGGATTACGAAAACGATGGGGCTTGGTGCTTTCGAAATAGTAGCTGTCGCCCGCCTCGAGCACGAAGGTTTCGGCGCCGACCACCAATTCCAGGCGCCCTTCCACCAGGATCCCGGTCTCTTCGCCTTCGTGAGTGAGCATCTCGTCACCGGTGTCGGCGCCAGGCGGATAGATTTCGTTCAGGAAGGCAATCGCCCGGCTCGGATGCGCCCTGCCCACCAGTTTCATGGTCACGGCGCCATCGGAGATGTCGATCAGTTCGTTGGCTTTGTAGACGATCTGGGTCGGTTTCTCCTGGAGGATTTCTTCGGAGAAAAACTCGACCATGGACATGGGAATCCCGCCAAGGACCTTGCGCAGCGAGCTGATCGAGGGGCTCACGCTGTTTTTCTCGATCATCGAAATGGTGCTGTTGGTGACGCCCGCGCGTTTGGCGAGTTCACGCTGGGAAAGGCCTTTGAGTTTACGAATGGATTGCAGTCGTTCACCGACGTCCAATGCTGGAGCCTCCAGGGAATCAGGTTGTGTGGAAAGTGAGCGTTATCATGGCGACAGCGTTCAGTATTTACAACACCTTGGCCCGAATCCTGTGCGGTGAAGCGACTTTCGGTAGGTCACGCTGGGTGTCAGCCCTCGGAATAGAGCCTTGGCACCCGTCGCAGGTTGCAGAAGATCTGGTAGGGAATCGTGCCGGCAGCCTGCGCCACATCGCTGGCGAGGACGTTCCTGCCCCAGAGTTCGACCGTTGAGCCAAGCCCGGCTTGGGGAATATGGGTCAAATCCACGGCCAGCATGTCCATCGATACCCGCCCGACCAGTTGGCTACGCTGCCCGTCCACCATCACCGGCGTGCCGTTGGGCGCCTGGCGCGGGTAGCCGTCGGCGTACCCCATGGCGACCACGCCGACACGGGTCGGTTGCGCCGTGACAAAGCGCGCGCCATAGCCCACGGGCTCGCCCGCGGGAAGTTCACGCACGCTGATGATTTTCGATTCCAGCGTCATGACCGGTTGCAGGCGCGAAGCAACGGCATTGGCTTCCTCGAAAGGTGTCGCGCCGTACAGCATGATGCCGGGCCGCACCCAGTCGCTGGGAATCTGCGGCCAGCCCAGCACCGCTGGCGAGTTGCGCAGGCTGACTTCGGCCATCAGGCCCTGGCGGGCCTGCTCGAATACCGCCAATTGGTGCAGGCTGCTGGAGTCGTGCAATTCATCGGCGCGGGCAAAGTGGCTCATCAACACGATCTTCGCCACGTTGCCGCTGGCCAGCAGGCGACGATACGCCGGCTGGAAATCGTCCGGGTGCAGGCCGACCCGATGCATGCCTGAGTCAAGCTTGAGCCAGACCGTGATCGGCTTGGCCAGTGTCGCACGCTCGATCGCCTCGAGCTGCCACAACGAATGCACCACGCACCAGAAGTCTTGCTCGACAATCAACGCAAGCTCATCAGCTTCGAAGAAACCTTCCAACAGCAGGATTGGCCCGCGGATCCCGCCGGCCCGCAGCTCCAGGGCTTCTTCGATGCACGCCACCGCGAAGCCGTCAGCGGTTTCCTGCAAGGCCTCGGCGCAACGCACCGCGCCATGCCCATAAGCGTCAGCCTTGATCACCGCCAGGGCTCTGGCACCCGTGACTTCGCGGGCTAGCTGATAATTGTGACGCAGGGCTTGGAGGTCGATCAAGGCACGGGCAGGACGCATGGCGGCAGGCTTCTAGGCGGTCATGGTTAAAAAAACCGGCGCGGGCTGACGGCATCAGCCGACAACAGCGCCGGGAGAGGGAGAGTTTTGACAGTGATCAGGGCAGCGCCGCGACGACGGACAGCTCCACCAGAATCTCTGGTTCGCACAATTTGGCCTCCACCGTGGCGCGGGCCGGGGCAACGCCCTTGGGCAGCCATTTGTCCCACACCGCATTCATGCCTGCGAAATGCGCGTCGATGTCCTTCAGGTAAATTGTCACTGACAGCAGGCGACTCTTGTCGGTCCCAGCCAGATCGAGCAGACGCTCGATATTGGCCAGTGTCTCGCGAGTCTGCTGTTCGATACCGGCGCTCATGTCGTCGCCGACCTGCCCTGCCAGGTAAACGGTGCCGTTGTGCACGACAACCTGACTCATGCGGTCATTGGTGAGCTGGCGCTGGATTGCCATGTTTCGCGGACTCCTGGGGTTTGCTGCCATAACGGGAAATATCGAGGCCTTCGGCGCTGATCTGTGGCTTTTTCTTCGCCATCAGGTCCGCGAGGAGGCGACCGGAACCACAGGCCATCGTCCAACCGAGGGTGCCGTGGCCGGTGTTCAGGAACAGGTTCTTGAACGGTGTCGCACCAACGATCGGTGTGCCGTCCGGGGTGGTCGGGCGCAGGCCGGTCCAGAAACTGGCCTGGGCCAAATCGCCGCCCTGAGGATAAAGGTCGTTGACGATCATCTCCAGGGTTTCACGTCGACGTGGATTCAACGAAAGGTCAAAACCGGCGATTTCCGCCATGCCGCCGACACGAATCCGGTTGTCGAACCGGGTGATCGCGACCTTGTAGGTTTCGTCGAGGATGGTCGAAGTCGGCGCCATCGCCGCGTTGGTGATCGGCACGGTCAGGGAGTAACCCTTGAGCGGATACACCGGCGCGCGGATACCGAGGGGCTTGAGCAGTTGCGGCGAGTAGCTGCCCAAGGCGAGGACGTAGCGGTCGGCGGTTTCCAGCTTGCCATCGATCCAGACGCCATTGATGCGGTCGCCGGCGAAATCCAGGCGCTCGATATTCTGGTCGAAGCGAAATTGCACGCCGAGCTTCACGGCCATTTCCGCCAGCCGGGTGGTGAACATCTGGCAGTCACCGGTCTGGTCATTCGGCAGGCGCAACGCACCGGCAAGGATATCGGTGACATTGGCCAGGGCCGGCTCGACCCGGGCGATGCCGTCGCGATCGAGGACTTCGAACGGTACGCCGGATTCTTTCAGAACGGCGATGTCCTTGGCCGCGCCATCGAGCTGGGCCTGGGTGCGGAACAGTTGGGTAGTGCCCAGGCTGCGGCCTTCGTAGGCAATGCCGGTTTCGGCGCGCAGTTCATCGAGGCAGTCACGGCTGTACTCGGAAAGCCGGACCATGCGTTCCTTGTTGATCGCATAGCGGCTGGCGGTGCAATTGCGCAGCATCTGCGCCATCCACAGGTATTGGTCGATGTTGGCAGTAGCCTTGATCGCCAGCGGCGCGTGGCGTTGCAGCAGCCACTTGATCGCCTTGAGCGGCACGCCCGGCGCGGCCCACGGCGAAGCATAGCCCGGCGATACCTGGCCGGCGTTGGCGAAACTGGTTTCCATGGCAGGCGCCGGCTGACGGTCGACCACCACCACTTCAAACCCGGCACGCGCCAGATAATAAGCACTGACGGTACCGATGACGCCGCTACCCAAGACCAGAACGCGCATGTTGAAACCCTCATCGCGGATAACCGCTGACGTTTGTTGTACAAACCTTAGATGCGCGCAGTGTAAAAAAGATCAGCCAGTGCTTTTCACTATATAAATGCCTATATTTGGCGAGAATTCTCGGCAAAAACCCTTTTCACGGAGGCGCATCACCTGTGCGTACCAACACTCAGACCAAACGCGAGCTGGACAAGATCGACCGCAACATCCTGCGCATCCTCCAGGCGGACGGGCGAATCTCCTTCACCGAACTGGGCGAAAAGGTCGGCCTCTCCACCACGCCGTGCACGGAGCGGGTGCGACGGCTGGAGCGCGAAGGCATCATCATGGGCTACAACGCCCGGCTCAATCCGCAACACTTGAAGGGTAGCCTGCTGGTGTTCGTCGAGATCAGCCTGGACTACAAATCCGGCGACACCTTCGAAGAGTTCCGACGCGCGGTGCTGAAATTGCCTCATGTGCTCGAATGTCACCTCGTGTCGGGGGACTTCGACTATCTGGTGAAGGCACGGATCTCCGAGATGGCCTCGTACCGCAAGCTGCTGGGCGACATCCTGCTCAAGCTGCCCCATGTGCGCGAGTCCAAGAGCTACATCGTGATGGAAGAGGTGAAAGAGAGCCTGAACCTGCCGATTCCGGATTGAGTCTGGCTCCAGACCGCTATCGCGAGCAAGCTCGCTCCCACACAGGTAGGTGGCGAACGCTTTCTTGCGAACAACGGAGATCCCTTGTGGGAGCGAGCTTGCTCGCGAAGGCGGCGACTCGGTGCCCGGGCGGTTAGACCAACACCTGCCGAGTGCTGGCCATGTATTCATGGATCTGCTTCTCGACACGGGGATGGATCAGCTCCACTGGCCGCCGCCCATTGGGGCACGGCAAGGTCGCCGTGGTGCCGAACAGCCGGCAGATCAACGGCCGCTCGTCATACACCGTGCAGCCATTCGGCCCCAGGTGCACGCAATCAAGCGCTTCCATCGCAGCGTCCTGCTCGGCGCGGCTTTTACGCGGCAGGCGGGCCATTTCCTCGGGCGAGGTGGTCACCGGACCGCAGCAGTCGTGGCAGCCCGGTACGCATTCAAACGTAGGAATCTGCTGACGCAACGTGCGGATTTTTTGACTGTTGCAGCTCATCGAGGCGATCACCGGGTCGGGACAGCCCGGGATTCTGCCTTAAAAGCCGCAGCCCAGACAGCGCCAACCGACCAGTGTTGCCCAGGGAGGAATCCCCGGCTTATGCTCCGTAAAATTTCTCAAACACAAAAATCAGGATTACGCACATGAACGCCCGTGTTCAGCAACCTGTCCCGAGCCACGCGCACGCCGCCTCTTATTACGCCGCCAGCAGCCTGCCGCAGCCGGACCATCCGGCGTTGCAAGGCGAGTTGGTCGCGGATGTTTGCGTGGTGGGCGGCGGGTTCTCCGGGTTGAACACGGCCATCGAACTGGCCGAGCGCGGGATGAGCGTTGTGCTGCTCGAAGCACACAAAATCGGCTGGGGCGCCAGCGGACGCAACGGTGGCCAGTTGATTCGCGGCGTTGGCCACGGCCTCGATCAGTTCGCTCCTGTGGTCGGCACCGACGGCGTCCGTCAGATGAAACTGATGGGGCTCGAGGCGGTGGAAATCGTCCGAAAGCGAGTCGAGCGTTTCCAGATTGCTTGCGACCTGACCTGGGGTTATTGCGATCTCGCCAACAAACCCGGCGACCTCGAGGGCTTTGCCGAAGACGCCGAAGAGCTCCGCAGCCTGGGCTATCGCTACGAGACCCGGCTGCTGCAGGCCAATGAGATGCACAGTGTGGTGGGCTCGGACCGCTACGTGGGCGGCCTGATCGATATGGGTTCGGGGCATCTGCATCCGCTCAACCTGGCGCTGGGCGAAGCGGCCGCGGCGCAGCAATTGGGTGTCCAGCTGTTCGAGGCCTCGGCTGTTACCCGCATCGACTATGGTCCGCAGGTAAAAGTGCACACCTTGCACGGCTCGGTCCGTGCCAAGACTTTGGTGCTGGGTTGCAATGCCTACCTCAACGGCCTCAATCAGGAGTTGAGTGGAAAAGTGCTGCCCGCCGGCAGCTACATCATTGCCACCGAGCCGCTGACCGAAGCCCAGGCTCGAGCCCTGTTGCCGCAGAACATGGCCGTCTGTGACCAGCGAGTGGCGTTGGATTACTACCGGCTCTCGGCAGATCGGCGCTTGTTGTTCGGCGGCGCTTGTCATTATTCGGGGCGTGATCCGCAGGACATTGGCGCTTATATGCGTCCGAAAATGCTCAAGGTGTTCCCGCAACTGGCGGACGTGAAAATCGATTATCAGTGGGGCGGGATGATTGGCATCGGCGCCAATCGCTTACCGCAGATTGGCAGGCTGAAAGACCAGCCGAACGTGTATTACGCCCAGGCCTATTCCGGCCATGGCGTGAACGCCACGCACTTGGCGGGCAAACTGTTGGCTGAGGCGATCAGCGGACATCAGGGCGGAGGTTTCGACCTGTTTGCCCGGGTCCCGCATATGACCTTCCCGGGCGGCAAGCATTTGCGCTCGCCGCTGTTGGCGTTGGGGATGTTGTGGCATCGGTTGAAAGAACTGAAGTAACCGTGGCGAGGGAACTTGCTCCCTCGCTACAGGTTTCTTATTGATTCAAAGCCGCCAGAACGGCTTCAAGCCTTCCGCACGTGCCTGCTCCCGGCTCAGCCCGATATCGCGCAACTGTTCGGTAGTAAGGTCCAACAAAGCTTTGCGTGTATGCAAACGATGCCAGAACAGGCCCCAGCGACTCAGGCCGGTTGGAGCACTGCGCAAGTTCCCGCTGCGCAGCCCCTTCTCCTGCCCCGCCGCCAGTTCCTGGCTGTGTAACGTCAGCCGTACATCGCTCAAGCCGTTCATTTTGATCGCTCCTGTTTACTTGGGTAGCCAGAGGTTTCATGATGCGCGGACGGCAAAAAGCGATACAGATTCAACCCGCACCTTTTATATGCATACAGATAGGCTATTTTCACGGCTGAATTGAAATTTTGCGGCTCATCTGTATCGGTTACCGCTTCCACCTGATCGGGAATACGCCATGACGCTCTACGTGAACCTCGCCGAGTTGCTCGGGACCCGCATCGAACAGGGCTTCTATCGCCCCGGCGACCGGCTGCCCTCGGTGCGCGCCTTGAGTACGGAACATGGCGTCAGCCTGAGCACCGTCCAGCAGGCTTACCGCGTGCTGGAGGACAACGGGCTGGCCACGCCGAAGCCCAAATCAGGCTATTTCGTCCCGGTCAGTCGTGAGCTGCCGGACCTGCCGGCAATCGGCCGCCCAGCCCAGCGCCCGGTGGACATTTCCCAGTGGGACCAAGTGCTGGAGCTGATCCGCGCCGTACCGCGCAAGGACGTGGTACAGCTGGGCCGAGGCATGCCGGATATCCATTCACCCACGATGAAACCGTTGCTGCGCAGCCTGGCGCAGATCAGCCGGCGACAAGACATGCCCGGTCTGTATTACGACAACATCTACGGCAACCTCCAGCTGCGCGAACAGATCGCCCGGCTATCCCTGGATTCCGGCTGCCAGCTGACAGCCAGCGACCTGATCATCACCACTGGCTGTCACGAAGCGCTGTCGGTCAGCATTCGTGCGACCTGCGAACAGGGCGATATTGTCGCGGTGGACTCACCCAGCTTTCACGGCGCCATGCAGACGCTGAAGGGCCTGGGCATGAAAGCCCTTGAGATTCCCACCGACCCGCTCACGGGGATCAGCCTGGAGGCATTGGAGCTAGCATTGGAACAATGGCCAATCAAGGCCATACAGTTGACGCCCAGCTGCAACAACCCGCTGGGCTACATCATGCCGGAGGCCAACAAGCGCGCCTTGCTGACCTTGGCCCAGCGTTTCGACGTGGCAATTATCGAGGACGATGTGTACGGGGAATTGGCCTACACCTACCCACGACCACGTACGATCAAATCCTTCGATGAAGACGGCCGCGTCCTGCTCTGCAGTTCTTTCTCCAAGACATTGGCCCCGGGCCTGCGGGTCGGCTGGATTGCGCCCGGCCGGTACCTTGAGCGCGCGCTGCACATGAAGTACATCAGCACCGGATCTACCGCGCCGCAGCCTCAGATCGCCATCGCGGAATTTCTCAAGAACGGGCATTTCGAACCCCATCTGCGCCGTATGCGCACGCAATACCAACGCAATCGCGACGTGATGATGGATTGGGTAAGCCGGTACTTTCCCCAAGGCACCCGCGCCAGTCGCCCCCGTGGCAGCTTCATGCTCTGGGTCGAGTTGCCCGAAGGTTTCGACACGCTGAAGCTCAACCGCGTGCTGCATGACCAAGGCGTCCAGATCGCTGTCGGCAGCATTTTTTCGGCGTCAGGAAAATACCGCAACTGTCTGCGCATGAACTACGCTGCCAAGCCCACGGCACAGATCGAAGACGCCGTGCGCAAGGTGGGTGCCGCAGCATCCACGCTGTTGAACGAAACCCGGCGCGACGCCGTCTGAACATGTAAGCCGGGAAGCAGCATCCGACAGCCGATCCACGCAAACAATCGGAATAAGCCTACGTGAGATCCAGACCGATCCTGCATGCGCTACTGTTATTCGCCTCGCTGTTGAGCGGCTGCGCCAGTTTTGACGTTACCCGCGAACCTTCCCAGGCATTACCGGCCTCCAACTCATCGTTCGGCCGCTCAGTGGCACAACAGGCCGCGCCTCACGAGGGCCGCTCGGGTTTTCGCCTGTTGTCGGACAGCACCGAGGCCTTTACTGCCCGGGCCGAATTGATCCGCAACGCCCAAAGCAGCCTGGATTTGCAGTACTACATCGTCCACGACGGCATCAGCACGCGAATGCTCGTGGATGAATTGCTCAAGGCCGCCGACCGGGGCGTGCGCGTGCGCATCCTGCTGGATGACACCACCAGTGACGGCCAGGACCAGATCATCGCGACGCTCGCCGCGCACCCAAACATCCAGATCCGCCTGTTCAACCCGTTGCATCTTGGCCGCGCCACCGGCGTGACCCGTAGCCTTGGGCGCCTGTTCGACCTGTCATTGCAGCATCGCAGGATGCACAACAAGTTGTGGCTGGCGGACAACAGCATGGCGATAGTCGGAGGCCGCAACCTGGGGGATGAGTATTTCGATGCCGAACCCAACCTCAACTTCACCGACATCGACCTGCTCGGCGTCGGTCCGGTGGCTGAACAATTGGGGCACAGCTTCGATCAGTACTGGAACAGCGCCCTGAGCAAGCCCATCGAGCAATTCATGTCCCATCGGCCTACCGCCAGGGACTTGGCCAATAGCCGATTGCGCCTGCAGGAGTCCCTGGAGCAGACGCACAAGGAAAACCACGCGTTGTACCAACAGTTGACCGCCTACAAGACCCAACCGCGCCTGGACACCTGGCGCAGCCAACTGACCTGGGCCTGGAACCAGGCATTGTGGGACGCGCCGAGTAAAGTCCTGGCTAAAGATGAGCCGGACCCGCAATTGTTGCTGACCACCCAACTGGGCCCGGAGCTGGCTGGGGTCAGCAACGAACTGATCATGATCTCCGCCTATTTCGTGCCCGGCCAGCCGGGCCTGGTGTACCTGACCAGCCGCGCCGATGCCGGCGTGTCGGTGAGCCTGCTGACCAATTCCCTGGAAGCTACCGACGTGCCGGCAGTGCACGGCGGCTATGCGCCGTATCGCAAGGCCCTGTTGCAACACGGCGTGCGCCTGTTCGAGCTGCGTCGACAACCGGGCGACAAAGGCAGCAGCCCACATCTGTTCTACAGCAAGTCCTACGGCGAATCGGACTCCAGCCTGCACAGCAAGGCGATCATTTTTGACCAGCGGAAATCATTCATCGGCTCGTTCAATTTCGACCCGCGCTCGGTGCTGTGGAACACAGAAGTCGGCGTCCTGGTGGACAGCCCGGAACTCGCCGGCCAAGTGCGCGAGCTGGCGTTGCAGGGCATGGCGCCAACCCTGAGCTATCAGGCCCGCCTCGATGACACTGGAAAGCTGATATGGACCACCGAAGACAATGGCAAGCTGCATGACCTGGACCGTGAGCCGGGCAGTTGGTGGCGCCGGTTCAATGCCTGGTTCGCCACGACGATCGGATTGGAGAGGATGCTTTAGAGATTCTGCTTTTCTGGTAGTCCGCCTTTGTGGCGAGGGAGCTTGCTCCCGCTGGACCGGTCCGACGCCTCGGGCGAAGCGGTCCCGGCTTTTGCGGTTGCTGCGCAACCGAACGGGAGCAAGCTCCCTCGCCACAGGTCGCTTTTATCTTTCAGGCAGTCTGCGTCGCCCCGAACGCGCCCTGGCGCAGCAATAGAATCACCAATCCGAACGCCCCTGCCGCCATGAACAATGGCAACGCATGCCCGCTGACCCACTGGCTGCCGGCGCCTGCGATCAGCGGACCGACCAGGCATCCAATCCCCCACAGCTGGGCGATATGGGCATTGGCCCGTACCAGCGCATCGTCGCGATAACGCTCGCCGATCAGAATCAGCGACAACGTGAACAGCCCTCCCGCGCTGGCACCAAACAGCACCCACAACGGCCAGATGAGGAGCGTGTCGATCAACAGCGGCACCGCCAGGCTCGAGAACATCAAGGCGACCGCGCAGCCGGTAAACAGCGACCGGCGGGACAGGCGATCGGCCAAGGCGCCAATGGGCAGCTGCAGCAAGGCATCGCCGACCACCACCGTGCTGACCATCGCCAGCGCAACATCGGCACTGAACCCCTGGCGCAAGCAATAGACCGGCAGCAACGTCAGGATCATCGCTTCGAAAGCGGCAAACAACGACACGGCCCAGCCGATCGCCGGCAGGCCCCGACAAAAACCCCACAAATCCTTGAGCGTGACACTGCTGGCTTCGCTGCTGGGCGCGCCACTGCGACCGAGCAACAGCAAGGGCGAGACCAGCAGCAGGCCGACGCCCACCCAGAAGCCGTAGTCATGATCGGTCCCCAGCGCGCCCAGCAGCAACGGACCGGACAACTGGCTCAGGGCATAACTGCTGCCATACAGCGCCACCAACCGCCCGCGCCATCGTTCGATGACCAACTGATTGATCCAACTCTCGCCCAGAATGAACACCAGGGTCAGGACTACACCAATCACCAGGCGCAGCACCAACCAGATCGGATAGCTTGGCATCAGGGCCAACAACCCGATGGACAGCGCTCCGCCCCACAGGCAAAGGCGCATCAACGCCGCCGTGCCGAAGCGCGCCGCCAGGCGGCTCGACACCTTGGCCCCGACCAGCACGCCAACAGCCGGCATGGCAGCCATCACGCCGATGGCGAACGAGCCATAACCCCAGCCCTCCAGGCGCAGCGACACCAGGGGCATGCTTACGCCCAGCGCCAGACCGACACTCAGGACAGAGGCCAACACGGCGAAATAAGTCGCCCAACGCATTTCCACGCTCCTGTGGATATTTATGTTTAAGCCTTACGCAAAACAATGTGGGAGCGAGCTTGCTCGCGATAACGGCGCAACATTCAACAAAGTCGTCGACTGTCATTACCGTTATCGCGAGCAAGCTCGCTCCCACAGGGATTACCGCTGCATCAGATACCGAATAAATCCGCAGCCTTCATCGTTACAGCTTGATCCAGGTCGCCTTCAGCTCGGTGTACTTGTCGAACGCATGCAGCGACTTGTCGCGACCGTTGCCCGACTGCTTGAAGCCACCGAACGGCGCGGTCATGTCGCCACCGTCATATTGATTGACCCACACGCTGCCGGCGCGCAGTGCCTTGGCGGTCAGGTGAGCCTTGGAAATGTCCTTGGTCCACACCGCCGCCGCCAAGCCGTACGGCGTGTCGTTGGCGATCTGGATGGCCTCTTCGGCGCTGTCGAAGGCGATGACCGACAGCACTGGGCCGAAAATCTCCTCCTGAGCGATTTTCATCGCGTTGCTCACGCCGTCGAAAATCGTCGGCTCGACATAGGTACCGCCGGTTTCCTCGAGGATCCGCTTACCGCCCGCCACCAGCTTGGCGCCATCGCTGTGGCCGGCCTCGATGTAGGACAGCACGGTGTTCATCTGCTGGGTATCGACCAAGGCACCGACGTTGGTGGCCGGGTCCAGCGGATTACCAGGCTTCCAGCCCTTGAGCGCCTCGACCACCAGCGGCAGGAACGTGTCTTTGATGGAGCGCTCCACCAACAGCCGCGAACCGGCGGTGCACACTTCGCCTTGGTTGAAGGCGATGGCGCTGGCGGCGGATTCGGCGGCGGCTTGCAGGTCCGGCGCATCGGCGAATACGATGTTCGGACTCTTGCCGCCGGCCTCCAGCCAGACGCGCTTCATGTTGGATTCGCCGGAGTAGATCATCAATTGCTTGGCGATCTTGGTGGAGCCGGTGAACACCAGCGTATCGACATCCATGTGCAAGGCCAGGGCCTTGCCAACGGTGTGACCGAAACCCGGGAGGACGTTCAGTACGCCTTTTGGAATACCGGCCTCGATGGCCAGGGCAGCGATGCGGATCGCGGTCAGCGGAGATTTCTCGGAGGGCTTGAGCACCACCGAGTTACCGGTGGAAAGCGCCGGGCCGAGCTTCCAGCAAGCCATCATCAACGGGAAATTCCACGGCACGATCGCGCCAACGACACCGACCGGCTCGCGGGTCACCAGGCCCAACTGATCGTGGGGCGTAGCGGCCACTTCGTCGTAGATCTTGTCGATGGCTTCGCCGCTCCAGCTCAGGGCCTGGGCCGCGCCAGGAACGTCGATGTTCAGCGAGTCGCTGATCGGCTTGCCCATGTCCAGGGTTTCCAGCAGGGCCAGCTCTTCGGCGTTCTGCTTGAGCAGGCCGGCGAAACGAATCATGGTGGCCTTGCGCTTGCTCGGTGCCAGGCGCGACCAGGCGCCGGAATTGAAAGTGGCACGGGCATTTTCGACGGCACGCTGGGCATCAGCCACGTCGCAACTGGCTATCTTGCCCAGCAAGCGGCCATCGACCGGGCTTACGCAGTCAAAGGTTTGGCCGGACACCGCATCGGTGTATTCACCGTTGATGAAGGCGCGGCCTTCGATCTTCAGGTCGCGGGCGCGCTGTTCCCAGTCGGCACGAGTCAGGGTGGTCATGCGAGTGTCCTCCTCTTATTGGGTAGGAACGCCGCGTCCTGCGCAGCGTTCAAGAATTCCTGCCGTGCCAGCCTGTTTACAGCGCTGTTTTCGGCACGGGGCATCCGCCACCCTAAACCAGCCGCCGGTAATGTTTCAATATATTTGACACAACCCAGGCAAACGGCCTTGCGATGTTCATTTTAATAAACATAGACTCGAGCCCTTCCAAGCCATCACCGGAGATCATGCGCATGAGCATTCAGGACATCGTCGATTTCGGCCAGGCCAATACCCCCGCCGATCGTTATCGCCCGGACCCGGCAAAGGTGCTGAAGGGCGATCCCGAACAAGCGGTGTTCAACCACTACAGCAGCCCGTGTGGGCAAATGAATGCAGGTGTCTGGGAAGGCGCCGTCGGCCAGTGGACGGTCAACTACACCGAGCACGAATACTGCGAAATCGTCCAAGGCGTCTCCGTTCTGCGCGACAGCGATGGCAACGCCAAGACGCTTCGGGCGGGCGATCGCTTCGTGATCCCGGCCGGGTTCAAGGGCACCTGGGAAGTGCTGGAGCCGTGCCGCAAGATTTATGTGGTGTTTGAACAGAAGGCTTGAGGATTCTTTGTTGCCTGAGCCGGCCTCATCGCGAGCAAGCTCGCTCCCACAGGGATCTCAGGCGCTGCACAATCCAGTGTGGCAGCGAGCTTGCTCGCGATGAGGCGGTGACAGACAAAAAACCGGCAACAAAAAAGGCCCGTATCTCGCGATACGGGCCTTCTTTGTAAGAGGGAAAAATCAATTACTTGATTTTGCCTTCCTTGTAGATCACGTGCTTGCGAACAACCGGATCATATTTCTTGATCTCGATTTTGTCCGGGGTAGTACGCTTGTTCTTGTCGGTAGTGTAGAAGTGACCAGTACCGGCGCTCGAGATCAAACGAATCAATTCACGCATGATTAGCTCCCTTAAACCTTGCCATCGCGACGAAGTTCGGCCAGCACGACACTGATGCCACGCTTGTCGATGATGCGCATGCCCTTGGCAGATACGCGCAGACGTACGAAACGTTTCTCTTCTTCAACCCAGAAGCGGTGATGCTGCAGGTTCGGCAGGAAACGACGACGGGTTTTGTTGTTTGCGTGGGAAATGTTATTCCCAGTCACCGGACCCTTACCGGTAACTTGACAGACTCTAGACATGCCTCAGCCCTCTAAAACCACATGCCCAACCCGGCATGGGTTGGCCGCTTAATCTCTCAGTCATTTGGCGCCAGGCGCCGCGTTTCTTTAAGGGTCTTACCGGCTACACCTACAATGAAGGAACCGGGCCCCTAGAAAAGAGCGCTGCTTTATACCAGAAAGACCCAGGCACAACAACAGCCGTTGTGATTTGTCTTCCTGGGGAATCTTCGAGCAAGCGCCCCGGACGGCGGGGGCAGAGGCTGGCGCAGCCCTTTACCGCTCGTCGCTGCACGCAGGTAATTTTTCACTGGCACCCGATGTGAACCTGAATACAGCGCCGCAGAGTGCCGGAAAATGCAAAAAGGGGATAGTCATTTACCGGCGAGCCCACTAGGGTAGGCCTTTTCCAGACTGCACTCGCAGATGGGCCTCCGACCTGCACAGGAAATCAATCATGCGCCTCGCTGCCCTACCCTTGTTGCTCGCCCCTCTGCTGATCAGCCCGCTGGCCCAGGCCGCCGCCCTGAGCGTGTGTACCGAGGCCAGCCCGGAAGGGTTCGATGTCGTTCAATACAACTCCCTGACCACGACCAATGCTTCCGCCGACGTGCTGATGAATCGCCTGGTGGATTTCGACACGGCCAGCGGCAAAGTGGTGCCGAGCCTGGCCAACAGCTGGGAAGTCTCGCCCGACGGGCTGACCTATGTCTTCAAGCTGCGGCCACAGGTCAAGTTCCATCACACCGAATATTTCACACCGCGCCGCGACCTGACTGCCGAAGACGTCAAGTTCAGCTTCGATCGCATGCTGGATCCGGCCAACCCTTGGCACAAAGTTGCGCAAAGTGGCTTTCCCCACGCCCAGTCCATGCAGCTGCCTGCGCTGATCACCAAAATCGACGCGCTGGACCCGCTCACGGTGCGATTCACGCTGGACCACGCCGACTCAACCTTCCTGGCAACGCTGAGCATGGGTTTCGCGTCGATCTATTCAGCCGAATATGCCGACCAGTTGATGAACGCCGGCAAGCCGGAACAACTCAACAGCCAACCCATCGGCACCGGCCCGTTCATTTTCAACCGCTTCCAGAAAGACGCCTCGATTCGCTACAAGGCCAACAACGAATACTTCGGCGGCAAGCCTCAAGTAGACCCCCTTATTTTCGCCATCACCCCGGATGCCAACGTTCGCCTGCAGAAACTGCGGCGCAATGAATGCCAGATCGCGTTGTCGCCCAAGCCACTGGACGTACAGGCCGCCAAGCAAGAGCCCACGTTGAAAGTGGAACAGACTGACGCCTTCATGACCGCCTTCCTGGCGATCAACAGCCAGCATCCACCCTTGGACAAGCCTGAGGTCCGCCAGGCGATCAACCTTGCCTTTGACAAGTCCAGCTACCTCAAGACCGTTTTCGAAGGCACCGCCGAAGCGGCCAACGGCCCTTACCCACCGAACACCTGGAGCTACGCCAAGAACCTGCCCGGCTATGCCCATGACCCAGCCAAGGCCCGAGACCTGCTGGCCAAGGCCGGTTTGAAGGAAGGCTTCAAGACCACCATCTGGACTCGCCCCTCCGGTAGCCTGCTCAACCCCAATCCGAGCCTGGGGGCACAGCTGCTGCAATCGGACCTGGCAGAGATCGGCATCCAGGCGGAAATCCGCGTGATCGAATGGGGCGAGCTGATTCGCCGCGCCAAGGCCGGCGAACATGACCTGCTGTTCATGGGCTGGGCCGGGGACAACGGCGATCCGGACAATTTCCTCACCCCGCAATTTTCCTGCGCGGCGGTCAAATCCGGCACCAACTTCGCCCGTTATTGCAACCCGGACCTGGACAAGCTGATCAGCGCCGGCAAGACCACCGGCGAGCAAGGCGTACGCACCAAGCTCTACGAACAGGCCCAGGCACAGATCCAGCAACAAGCCCTTTGGCTGCCCTTGGCCCACCCCACCGCCTTCGCACTGACCCGCAAGGATGTGCAGGGTTATGCGGTAAGCCCGTTTGGGCGCCAGGATTATTCCAAGGTCAGCCTCAAGTAATCCCGCCCCACAGCAAACCCTGTGGGAGCGAGCTTGCTCGCGATGGCGGCGTATCAGACGACATTGATGTTGACTGACCGACCGCTATCGCGAGCAAGCTCGCTCCCACAAGGGTTTCGTATCGTCAGATCGGGGCCTACATCCACCCATACTCCGCCATGGACAGTGGCTCCCCATCGCCAACGATGAAATGGTCCAACACGCGCACATCGATCAGCTCAAGCGCTTCCTGAAGCCGCTCGGTGAGCATTCGGTCGGCCTGGCTGGGCTCGGCGTTGCCGGAGGGGTGGTTGTGGCACAGGATCACGGCGGCGGCATTGTGAGCCAGGGCTCGCTTGACTACCTGCCGAGGGTGGACGCTGGCGCTGTCGATCGAGCCGCGAAACAGCGCCTCGAAAGTCAGCACCTGGTGCTTGGAATTGAGAAACAGGCAACCAAACACCTCGTGGGGTTCGTGGCGCAGCATTGATTTCAGATAGTCACGAACCGCGAACGGGCTTTCCAGCGTGGTCTTCTCCCGTGCCCGTTCAGCCAAATGCCGACGACTCATTTCCTGAGCGGCCTGAAGCTGGGCAAACTTTGCCGGTCCGAGCCCCATATGGTTACTGAAGGTGATCTGATCCGCTTCAAGCAACGCACGCAGGCTGCCAAATTGGATCAAGAGTTCTCGCGCCAGGTCCACCGCGCTTCTGCCCGCTACACCGGTACGTAAAAAAATCGCCAGCAATTCGGCGTCTGAAAGGCTCCCCGCGCCCAACGCCAATAACCTTTCCCGCGGCCGCTCGGCCACGGGCCAATCCCGAATACTCATGGTATCTCCCTGATAGTAGGCGCCGCTGTTCCGTAGCGGACGCTGTGATATCTTAGCCCATCTTTTTTGCAGGCGATTTGCACCCAGGCAGGCTCATGCCGAGGGTTTCGCTCTGCACTGACCACTGAAATCGAAAGGCAGGCCTATGCAGCGGCTGTATCGGAAACGCATCGTTCTGGGCGTCGGCGGCGGCATTGCCGCCTACAAGAGCGCCGAGCTGGTTCGCAGGCTTATCGACCAGGGCGCGGAAGTGCGGGTTGTCATGACCCGCGGCGGTAGCGAGTTCATCACGCCACTGACCATGCAGGCCCTGTCCGGCCACCCGGTCCACCTGGATCTGCTCGACCCGGCGGCCGAAGCTGCCATGGGCCATATCGAACTGGCCAAGTGGGCCGACCTGGTGCTGATCGCTCCGGCGACGGCCGACCTGATCGCCCGCCTGGCCCAAGGCATTGCCAACGACCTGTTGACCACCCTGGTGCTCGCCACCGACGCAGTGGTCGCCGTGGCACCGGCCATGAACCAGGCCATGTGGCGCGACCCGGCCACCCAGGCCAACCTGGAACTGCTTGAAAGCCGCGACCTGAAAGTCTTCGGTCCAGCTTCCGGCAGCCAGGCCTGCGGCGATGTCGGCATGGGCCGCATGCTCGAGGCCACCGACCTGGCCCAGTGCGCCGCCGACTGTTTCAAGCGTGAGGCCCTGACGGGCAAGCACGTGCTGATCACCGCCGGGCCGACCCAGGAAAATATCGACCCGGTGCGCTATATCACCAACCACAGCTCCGGAAAGATGGGCTTCGCCCTGGCCGAAGCCGCCGTGGAGGCTGGGGCCCGGGTGACGCTGATCACCGGCCCCGTGCACCTGCCAACTCCGGACCGCGTGACCCGTATCGACGTGGTCAGCGCCAGGGACATGCTCGCGGCCTGCGAAGCGGCCATCCCGTGCGACCTGTTCATCGCCTCGGCGGCAGTGGCGGACTACCGGCCCGAAGTCGTCGCCCCGCAAAAATTGAAGAAAGACCCTACGAGCGGCGACGGCTTGCTCCTGCAAATGGTGCGCAACCCTGACATCCTGGCCACCATCGCCACCCGCCCCGATCGTCCGTTCAGCGTGGGTTTCGCCGCCGAAACCGAACACCTGCTCGATTACGCCGCGCGCAAACTCAAGGACAAGAATCTGGACCTGATCGTCGCCAATGACGTCGCCAACCCGAGCATCGGCTTCAACAGCGAAGAAAACGCCTGCAGCGTGATCGACCGCCAGTTGCACGCCACGCTTTTCGCCCAGACCAGCAAGGGCAAGATCGCCCGCCAACTGATCACTTTCATCGCCGAACGGCTGAACCAGGTTTAATTTCAATGCACGCTCTACAAGCCAAGATCCTCGACCCACGCATTGGCAACGAATTTCCGTTGCCGCAATACGCTACACCGGGCTCCGCCGGCCTCGACCTGCGGGCGATGCTCAAGCAGGATACGATCCTGGAACCGGGCCAGACCCTGCTGATTCCGACCGGCCTGTCGGTCTACATCGGTGACCCGGGCCTTGCCGCGCTGATCCTCCCACGCTCGGGCCTGGGCCATAAACATGGCATCGTGCTGGGCAACCTGGTGGGCCTGATCGACTCCGATTACCAGGGCGAATTGATGGTGTCGTGCTGGAACCGCGGCCAGACCGCATTCAACATCGCCGTGGGCGAGCGCATTGCCCAATTGGTGCTGGTGCCAGTAGTCCAGGCCCATTTCGAGCTGGTCCAGGAGTTCGACGAAAGCCAGCGTGGCGCGGGTGGTTTCGGGCATTCCGGTAGTCATTGAGCCGTGCTTCCCGCCGGGCGTCCTGCCCGGCTGCTTTATTAAGCTTCTGTTTCAGGACGAAAAATGCGCAACGGCTGGCGACGAGGTTTCCCATCCGGAATCAACGTTTTAGACGGTTCAGACCGGGGTAACGCTGTCTCATGGCACTTTCCCACCGCGAACTCTCTGCCAAAAACGTCGTCATACCCTTCAGCTTGAGCCTGCCGACATCCAATGTCGGCCTGTCCAGTCACCTTCCTGATAGAGCGCCCCGCCCATGAACACCCCAGCCGCAATCGCCCCGATCTTTCCTGACAGCATCTTCCGCGCCTACGACATCCGTGGCGTCGTGCCGGAAACCCTGACGGCTGAAACCGCCTACTGGATTGGCCGCGCCATCGGCTCCCAGAGCCTGGCCCAGGGCGAACCGAACGTGAACGTCGGCCGCGATGGTCGTTTGTCCGGCCCGGAACTGGTCGAGCAACTGATCAAGGGCATTGCCGACAGTGGCTGCCACGTCAGCGACGTCGGCTTGGTGCCAACACCGGCGCTGTACTACGCCGCCAACGTGCTGGCCGGCAAATCCGGCGTGATGCTCACCGGCAGCCACAACCCGTCGAACTACAACGGCTTCAAGATCGTCATCGCCGGCGACACCCTCGCCAACGAGCAGATCCAGGCGCTGCACACCCGTCTCAAGACCAATGACTTGAGCAGCGGAAAAGGCAGCGTGACCAAGGTCGACATCCTCCCGCGCTACAACGACGAGATCGTCAAGGACGTGAAACTCGCCCGACGCCTGAAAGTGGTGGTCGATTGCGGCAACGGCGCGGCTGGCGTGATCGCCCCGCAACTGATCGAAGCCCTGAACTGCGAAGTGATCCCGCTGTTCTGCGAGGTTGACGGCAACTTCCCGAACCACCACCCGGACCCGGGCAAGCTGGAAAACCTGCAAGACCTGATCGCCAAGGTCAAGGAAACCAAGGCCGACCTGGGCCTGGCCTTCGACGGCGACGGCGACCGCGTGGGCGTAGTGACCGAGACCGGCAGCGTCGTCTTCCCGGACCGCCTGTTGATGCTTTTCGCCAAGGACGTGGTGGCGCGCAACCCCGATGCCGAAATCATCTTCGACGTGAAATGCACCCGTCGCCTGGTGCCCCTGATCAAGGAATACGGCGGTCGTCCGCTCATGTGGAAAACCGGTCATTCGTTGATCAAGAAGAAAATGAAACAAAGCGGTGCCCTGCTGGCCGGCGAAATGAGCGGCCACATCTTCTTCAAGGAACGCTGGTTCGGTTTTGATGACGGTATCTACAGCGCCGCGCGCCTGCTGGAGATCCTCAGCAAGGAGAAATCCACGGCGGAAGAGCTCTTCGCGACCTTCCCGAACGATATTTCTACGCCAGAAATCAATATCCATGTGACCGAAGAGAGCAAATTCAGCATCATTGATGCACTGCACGACGCCCAGTGGGGCGAAGGCGCCGAACTGACCACCATCGACGGTGTGCGGGTCGACTACCCACAAGGCTGGGGCCTGGTTCGCGCGTCCAACACCACACCGGTGCTGGTACTGCGTTTCGAGGCCGACAACGAAGCCGAACTGCAGCGCATCAAGGACGTGTTCCACACCCAACTCAAACGTGTGGCACCTGATCTCCAACTACCGTTTTGATTTTTTGAAGCACTACCGGAGCCCTGAATGACCCTCGAACGCGAAGCCGCCGCCAACACCGCCAAGGTCCTGTCCGAAGCGTTGCCTTATATCCGACGCTACGTCGGCAAGACCCTGGTGATCAAATACGGCGGCAACGCGATGGAAAGCGAGGAGCTCAAGACCGGCTTCGCCCGTGACATCGTGCTGATGAAGGCCGTGGGCATCAACCCGGTGGTGGTGCACGGCGGTGGCCCGCAGATCGGGGATCTGCTCAAGCGCCTATCGATCGAGAGCCACTTCATCGATGGCATGCGTGTCACCGACGCGCAGACCATGGACGTGGTGGAAATGGTCCTCGGTGGCCAGGTCAACAAGGACATCGTCAACCTGATCAACCGCCACGGCGGCAGCGCCATCGGCCTGACCGGCAAGGACGCCGAGCTGATCCGGGCGAAGAAGCTCACCGTTACCCGCCAGACCCCGGAGATGACCCAGCCGGAAATCATCGACATTGGCCAGGTGGGCGAAGTGGTCGGCATCAACACCGACCTGCTGAACCTGCTGGTCAAGGGCGACTTCATCCCGGTCATCGCGCCAATTGGCGTGGGTGCCAACGGTGAGTCGTACAACATCAACGCCGACCTGGTGGCCGGCAAGGTTGCCGAGGCGCTGAAGGCCGAGAAGCTGATGCTGCTGACCAACATTGCCGGCCTGATGGACAAGTCGGGCAAGGTCCTGACCGGACTGTCGACCCAACAGGTCGACGACCTGATCGCCGACGGCACCATCTACGGCGGCATGCTGCCGAAGATTCGCTGCGCGCTGGAAGCGGTACAGGGCGGCGTCGGCAGCTCGCTGATCATCGATGGTCGTGTGCCGAATGCGATCCTGCTGGAGATCTTCACCGATACCGGCGTGGGTACGTTGATCAGCAATCGCAAGCGTCCTTAAGCGACACCCTGAAATAAAAAGACCCCGCTCAACCTGGTTGAGCGGGGTCTTTTTGTTTCACCTTCAGATGAGCTTTTGTGGCGAGGGAGCTTGCTCCCGCTGGGCTGCGCAGCGGCCCCAACATTTTGCGGGAGCAAGCTCCCTCGCCATAAGATCAAAATCAGCGGGGCTTTCTAGACGCCGTACTGGGCGCGGTAGGCTTCCACTGCTGGCAAATGCTGCTTGAGCTGCGGGTCGTCGGCCAAGAACTCCAGCACCTGGTTCAGCGACACAATACTGATCACCGGAATGCCGAAGTCGCGCTCCACTTCCTGGATTGCCGACAGCTCACCGTTGCCGCGCTCCTGGCGGTTCAGGGCGATCAGCACGCCGGCGGCCTTGGCGCCTTCTTGCGAGGCGATGATCTGCATCACTTCGCGGATAGCGGTGCCGGCGGTGATGACATCATCAATGATCAGCACGTCGCCGGTCAGCGGCGCGCCGACCAGGCTGCCGCCTTCGCCGTGGGCCTTGGCTTCCTTGCGGTTGAAGCACCAAGGCAGGTCGCGGCCGTGGTGCTCGGCCAGGGCTACAGCGGTAGTAGCGGCCAGCGGGATGCCTTTGTAGGCAGGGCCGAACAACACGTCGAACGAAATGCCGCTCTCGACGATGGCCGCGGCATAGAACCGGCCCAACTGCGCCAGCGCGGTACCGCTGTTGAACAGGCCGGCATTGAAGAAGTACGGGCTGGTGCGCCCGGACTTGAGGGTGAACTCACCGAAGCGCAAAACACCGCGATCGATGGCAAAGCGAATGAAATCGCGCTGATACGCCTGCATGAAAAAAGCCTCAAATACCGCGGATTTAGCTAAATAGGTTGACGGCGTGTATCATACACGCACGTGATTTTTGGGGCCATTTATGCGGATCATCAGTGTGAACGTCAATGGTATTCAGGCTGCAGTGGAGCGTGGTTTGCTCAGTTGGCTGCAAGCACAGAATGCCGACGTCATCTGCCTGCAGGACACCCGCGCCTCCGCCTTTGAACTGGACGATGCAGCCTTCCAACTGGATGGTTACTTCCTTTATGCCTGCGATGCCGAAGTCCCCGCCCAGGGTGGCGTGGCTCTGTACTCGCGGCTGCAACCGAAGGCTGTCATCAACGGTCTCGGTTTCGAGACGGCGGACCGCTACGGGCGCTACCTGCAAGCCGATTTCGACAAGGTCAGCATCGCGACCTTACTGCTCCCATCGGGGCAGAACGGCGATGAAGATTTGAATCAGAAATTCAAGTTGATGGACGACTTCGCCCGTTACCTTGATAAACAGCGGCGCAAACGTCGCGAGTACATTTATTGTGGCTCGCTGTACGTGGCGCAACAGAAGCTGGATATCAAGAACTGGCGCGACAGCCAGCAATCTCCTGGCTTCCTGGCGCCGGAACGGGCCTGGATGGACGAGATCATTGGCAACATGGGCTACGTCGATGCCCTGCGTGAAGTCAGCCGCGAAGGTGACCAGTACAGCTGGTGGCCGGACAACGAGCAGGCCGAGATGCTCAACCTCGGTTGGCGTTTCGACTACCAGTTGCTGACGCCAGGGCTGCGCCGTTTCGTACGCAGCGCTCGCCTGCCGCGCCAGCCACGGTTCTCGCAGCATGCACCGCTGATCGTGGACTACGATTGGACGTTGACCATCTAAGCGTCATTCGCGCCCACAAAAAAACCGACAGCAATGTCGGTTTTTTTATGGGCGTTGAAGACCCATTGTGGGAGCGAGCTTGCTCGCGATGGCGGTGGATCATTCAACATCGATGCTGAATGAAAAATCGCTATCGCGAGCAAGCTCGCTCCCACAGGGACAGGTGTTTACTGATCGTTATTTAACCAACCGCCAGGTAAACGGATACCGATACGGCTGCCCTTCATTGGCCTTCACACCACCAATAATGGTCAGCACCAGCGCACCGATGGCCACCAGGCCGAACAGGAAGAAGCCGATGACCACGACCATCAGCAGCAGGCTGATGGCCGAGGCAATCGCCACGGTGATCTGGAAATTCAGCGCTTCCTTGCCTTGGGCGTCAATGAACGGATCGGAATCGCGCTTCAGCTGCCAGAGCACCAACGGCCCGATCAGCGTACCGAACGGAATCCAGATCCCCAGCAAGGCGGACAGGTGACAAAACATTGCCCATTGCCGCGCTTCTTTGCTCGGTTGGGGCAACAGGACTTGCTCATCACTCATGACATTCTCCTTGTCTGAAGCGCGCAACGATCAGTCGGCCAATGCGGCCTTTTGCAGTTCGAAGATTTCGTTCATGCCTTTCTTCGCCAGCTCCAGCATAGCGTTCAATTCTTCCGGCTGGAACGGCGCGCCTTCGGCAGTGCCCTGGACTTCGATGAAGCCACCGGCGCTGGTCATAACCACGTTCAAGTCAGTCTCGGCGGCGGAATCTTCCAGGTAGTCCAGGTCCAGCACCGGCTCGCCCTGGTACATGCCCACCGACACGGCGGCGATCATTTGCTTGAGCGGGTCGCCGCCCTTGAGGCCGCCGCGCTTCTTGATCACTTTCAAGGCATCGACCAGCGCAACCATCGCACCGGTAATGGACGCGGTGCGAGTGCCACCGTCAGCCTGGATTACGTCGCAGTCGACATACAGCGTGACGTCGCCCAGCTTGGACATGTCCAGCGCGGCGCGCAGCGAACGGCCGATCAGGCGCTGGATTTCCAGGGTCCGGCCGCCCTGCTTGCCGCGGCTGGCCTCGCGCTGGTTCCGCTCGCCGGTTGCACGCGGCAGCATGCCGTATTCGGCGGTCAACCAACCCTGGCCCTGGCCCTTGAGGAAACGAGGCACGCCGTTTTCGACGCTGACGGTGCAGATGACTTTGGTATCACCGAATTCGACCAGTACAGATCCCTCGGCGTGTTTGGTGTAGTTGCGGGTAATGCGGATCGAGCGAAGCTGATCGGCAGCGCGACCACTTGGACGTTTCATAGGGAACACCTGTACAGAGGACGGAAAACTGCTGGGCATTATAGAGCCGTGGACCGTCATAGGGCAGTTCTAAAAAGCCGACGCGACGGGTGAACACGCTGAAAGCCCCGGCCGACGGGCTGCAGCGCTTTGTAACCGGAGCTGTTTGGGCGCTTGCGTCGCACTGCGCTACAATCCTGCGCCTTTGCTGCCCTGCGGCATTTATCCACAGATCCCAGGCGCCACGACCACCGTTGTGGCCGCCTGCATTGCGAGGAACCTCCATGGTGCACAGCATGACCGCCTTCGCCCGCGTCGAGAAGGCCGGCGCCCAAGGCACGCTGAGCTGGGAACTGCGCTCGGTCAATAGCCGCTACCTGGAGCCGCACCTGCGCCTGCCCGAGTCCTTCCGCGACCTCGAAGGCGGCGTGCGCGAAGCGCTGCGCCAGGGCCTGTCCCGGGGCAAGCTGGAATGCACCCTGCGCTTCACCGAAGAAAGCAGCGGCAAGACGCTGCAGATCGACCGAGAGCGCGCGGCGCAACTGGTCGCTGCCGCAGAAACCGTCGCCAGCCTGATCCAGAATCCCGCCGCCCTGAATCCATTGGAGGTCCTGGCCTGGCCTGGCGTACTGGTAGGCGACGCGAGCGATCCCCAGGCGCTGAACGCCGAGGCGCTGGCGCTGTTCAATCAAGGCCTGAAGGAACTCAAGGCCGGTCGCGAGCGCGAAGGCGCAGAGCTGGCCCGGCTGATCAACGAGCGTCTGACCTCCATTGAAGAGGACGTTGTCACACTGCGTGAGCTGGTCCCGCAGATGCTCGCCACCCAGCGCCAGAAAGTCCTTGATCGCTTCGCAGACATGAAGGCCGAGCTGGACCCGCAACGCCTGGAACAGGAAATGGTCATGCTCGCGCAGAAAAGCGACGTGGCCGAAGAACTGGATCGCCTGAGCACCCACATCATCGAAGTTCGCCGGGTGCTCAAGTCCGGCGGTGCGGCCGGTCGCCGCCTCGACTTCCTGATGCAGGAGCTCAACCGCGAAGCCAATACATTGGGCTCCAAGGCCTTCGACCCGCGCAGCACCCAAGCGGCGGTCAACCTCAAGGTGTTGATCGAACAAATGCGCGAACAAGTGCAGAACATTGAGTAAGGCTAACCCGACATGACCCACAGCACCGGCACTCTCTACATCATTTCTGCGCCCTCGGGCGCCGGCAAGACCAGCCTGGTCAAGGCATTGATCGACGCCGAGCCGCAGATCCGCGTCTCGGTCTCCCACACCACCCGCGCCATGCGCCCGGGCGAAGTCAACGGGGTGAACTATCACTTCGTCGATCGCGAGGAGTTCGTGAAGATGGCCGAGCACGGCGACTTCCTGGAGCGCGCCGAAGTCTTCGGCAACCTCTACGGCACGTCGCAGAGCTACCTCCAGCAAACGTTGGACGAAGGCCACGACCTGATCCTGGAAATCGACTGGCAGGGCGCCGAGCAGGTTCGCAAGCTGATGCCCCAAGCCCGTTCGATCTTCATCCTGCCGCCGAGCCAGCAAGCCTTGCGCCAGCGCCTGACCAACCGCGGCCAGGACAGCGATGAGATCATCGAAGGCCGGATGCGCGAAGCGGTCAGCGAGATGAGCCACTACGTCGACTACGATTACCTGATCATCAACGACGATTTTGCCCATGCACTGGACGACCTGAAGGCGATTTTCCGCGCCAGCCAGCTCCAGCAAAAACGCCAACAGCAACGTTTCGGTAAATTATTGGCCGAACTGCTGGGCTGAACAGCCCTTCCCAAAACCGCTGCGACGGCTTTACATTGGTACTCGCAGCGCGCCGAGGGGTTTGGTTAAAAAATCAGCGCTTCCCTAAACGCTGGTGTTTTTTTAAACTGTCGAGTCCGCTCGCCCAACCGGGCAGCGCGCATATTGCATTCGCTCCGAGGAATACCATGGCCCGCGTAACCGTTGAAGACTGCCTAGAACACGTGGAAAACCGCTTTGAGCTGGTCATGCTCTCTACCAAGCGTGCCCGTCAACTGGCCACCGGCGGCAAAGAGCCTTTGGTCCAGTGGGAAAACGACAAGCCTACCGTGGTAGCGCTGCGTGAAATCGCCGAAGGCCTGATGAGCTACGAGTTCATCGCCAACGCTGAAATCGTTGAAGACGAACCGCTGTTCGCAGCGTTCGAGGACGAGTCCAACGAGGCGGTCTAAGCCTATGCCTGGTCGACGTAGCACGGCGCGGGGTCACAGCGAACGGCAGGAGTCATCATCATGCCGAGCATAGACGCCCTCGCCGATCGCTTATCGGCCTATCTCGGCACGGACCAGGTCAACCTGGTCCGCCGAGCCTATTTCTACGCCGAACAAGCCCACGACGGCCAGCGCCGCCGCAGTGGCGAGGCGTACGTCACCCACCCGCTTGCGGTGGCGAATATTCTTGCCGACATGCACATGGACCATCAGAGCCTGATGGCGGCCATGCTGCATGACGTGATCGAAGACACCGGCATTGCCAAGGAAGCGCTGCAAGCGCAGTTCGGCGAAACCGTGGCCGAACTGGTTGACGGGGTCAGCAAACTGACCCAGATGAACTTCGAGACCAAGGCCGAGGCCCAGGCCGAGAACTTCCAGAAAATGGCCATGGCCATGGCGCGCGACATCCGCGTGATCCTGGTCAAGCTCGCCGACCGCCTGCACAACATGCGCACCCTGGAAGTGCTGTCCGGCGAGAAACGCCGGCGCATCGCCAAGGAAACCCTGGAAATCTATGCGCCCATCGCCAATCGCCTGGGCATGCATGCAATTCGTATCGAGTTCGAGGACCTGGGCTTCAAGGCGATGCACCCGATGCGTTCGGCGCGGATCAACCAGGCCGTCAAGCGCGCCCGGGGCAACCGCAAGGAAATCGTCAACAAGATCGAAGAGTCCCTGAGCCATTGCCTGGCCATCGACGGCATCGAAGGCGAAGTCAGCGGGCGGCAGAAACACCTCTACGGCATCTACAAGAAAATGCGCGGCAAGCGTCGGGCCTTCAACGAGATCATGGACGTCTACGCGTTCCGGATCATCGTCGACAAGGTCGATACCTGCTACCGCGTGCTGGGTGCTGTACATAATTTGTACAAACCGTTGCCGGGGCGCTTCAAGGATTACATCGCGATTCCCAAGGCCAACGGCTACCAGTCGCTGCATACGACGCTGTTCGGCATGCACGGCGTACCGATCGAGATCCAGATTCGCACCCGCGAAATGGAAGAGATGGCCAACAATGGCATCGCGGCCCATTGGCTGTACAAATCCAGCGGCGACGAGCAACCCAAGAGCACCCACGCCCGCGCGCGGCAGTGGGTCAAGGGCGTGCTGGAAATGCAGCAGCGCGCCGGTAACTCGCTGGAATTCATCGAAAGCGTCAAGATCGACCTGTTCCCGGACGAGGTCTATGTCTTCACGCCAAAAGGCCGGATCATGGAGCTGCCCAAGGGCTCCACGGCTGTGGACTTTGCCTACGCGGTGCACACCGACGTTGGCAACAGCTGCATCGCCTGCCGCATCAACCGTCGCCTGGCACCGTTGTCCGAACCGCTGCAAAGCGGCTCTACGGTGGAAATCGTCAGCGCCCCCGGCGCGCGCCCCAACCCGGCGTGGCTCAATTTCGTGGTCACTGGCAAGGCCCGCACGCACATCCGCCATGCGCTGAAGCTGCAACGTCGCTCCGAGTCCATCAGCCTCGGCGAACGCCTGCTGAACAAGGTCCTGAACGGTTTCGACAGCTCGCTGGACAAGATCCCAGCCGAGCGCGTGCAGGTCATGCTCCACGAATACCGTCTCGAATTGATCGAAGACCTGCTCGAGGACATCGGCCTGGGCAATCGCATGGCCTACGTCGTCGCCCGCCGCCTGCTCGGCGAAGGCGAACAATTGCCGAGCCCCGAAGGTCCGCTGGCGATTCGCGGCACCGAAGGCCTGGTGCTCAGTTATGCCAAGTGCTGCACGCCAATCCCAGGCGACCCGATCGTCGGCCACCTGTCCGCCGGCAAGGGGATGGTGGTGCACCTGGACAACTGCCGCAACATCAGCGAAATCCGCCACAACCCGGAAAAATGCATCCAGCTTTCATGGGCCAAGGATGTCACCGGTGAATTCAATGTCGAACTGCGCGTCGAGCTGGAACACCAGCGCGGCCTGATCGCCCTGCTGGCCAGCAGCGTCAATGCCGCCGACGGCAACATTGAGAAAATCAGCATGGACGAACGCGATGGCCGCATCAGCGTCGTCCAACTGGTGGTCAGCGTGCACGACCGCGTGCACCTGGCCCGCGTGATCAAGAAACTGCGCGCCCTGACAGGGGTCATCCGCATCACGCGGATGCGTGCATAGCTCTGCAAACAGCGCCCTCAATACAAGGAGTCATGAATGACCAAGACCGTTATCTCCAGCGACAAGGCCCCGGCCGCCATCGGTACTTATTCCCAGGCGATCAAGGCGGGTAACACCGTCTACATGTCCGGCCAGATCCCACTGGACCCGAAAACCATGGAGCTGGTCGAGGGCTTCGAAGCCCAGACCGTGCAGGTATTCGAGAACCTGAAGGCTGTGGCCGAGGCTGCTGGCGGCTCGTTCAAGGACATCGTCAAGCTCAACATCTTCCTTACCGACCTGAGCCACTTCGCCAAGGTCAACGAGATCATGGGCAAGTATTTCGACCAGCCTTACCCTGCCCGCGCAGCCATTGGCGTGGCCGCCCTGCCAAAAGGCGCCCAAGTCGAGATGGACGCCATCCTGGTCATCGAGTAAAAAGCCCGGCGCAGCGTCTCCCGCTGCGCCGTTTTCGTTCTGAAAGGATTCCTTCATGCGCAAAGCGCTTGCCTTCTCGCTGTCTGCCCTCTTTCTGAGCGGCTGCGCCAGCGACCCTGCCGACCGTGACATCAGCGGCACTTGGATCAACCAGGCTGCCATCGACGCTGCCGCCAAGGGCGGCCCGTTGCGCGAAGCACTGCAGGGCTACGGCCCGAACCTGGAATGGGACATCAATACCCGGGCCGGCCAGGCGCGCTACACCAACGGTTTTGAAAATGTCGAAGGCAAGTTGCTGGGCGAAGAAGATGGCGCCTGGAAAGTCGATTTCTACGGCAGCTCCGCCAGCGAACTCAAGCGCGACGGCGACCAGTTGAGCCAGGCCGCCACCGAAAACGAGCCGCAGCAGCTGTTCGACCGCGCCCAGGTGCAGATACCGGATGGCGCACCGATTGGCGCCAGCTTCGAGCGAGCGTTGTACACCGCCTACCTGGGTGGCAATTGGAACATCGTCGAGGGCCCAGGCCAGGGCGCTACGGTGCAATTCCAGCCCGACGGCCAGGTCAGCGGCCTGCCCGGTGCCGATCGCTACGCCTTGTGCCTGGCCGGCGACTGCGCCTCCATGAGCGGCGGCAACGACAACATCTGGCTGCAACAGAACGGTCAGGGCAACACCTGGATCTTTGCCCGCGACGGCAAGAAGCTGGAAATCTTCCAGACCGTGAATGCGGCGCTGGCGGATGAAATGCCATCGTTTACGCCGGGTGATCGGCGCTGGGTGCTGGAGAAACAGTAACTCGGTGTGCCATCCCTGTGGGAGCGAGCTTGCTCGCGATGAGGCCATAACGCTCAACATCGAGTTGACTGTTACGCCGCTATCGCGAGCAAGCTCGCTCCCACAGTTGCTTTTGCGGCGACAGGAAAGTCAGCAGCGCCCTTCCAGAATCGCCGCATAGCCCTCGCGATAACTCGGATAGCGGGGCACCCAGCCCAACGCTTTCGCCCGGGCATTGCTGCAGCGCTTGCTACCCGTGCGACGCACGCTGGCGTCATCAGCCCACTCGGTCACGCCCAAATATTCGCGTAGCCAACCCACCACTTCGGCCAACGGCGCGGGTGCATCGTCGACACCGATGTAGAAATCCTCCAGCTGTACGCCCTGCCGATCCTTTTCCAACAGAAACGCCAGCAACCCAGCAGCATCGTCCACATGAATCCGGTTGCCATAGAGCGGCGGCTCCGTCGCCACGCGATACCCTCGACGCACCTGCGTCAGCAGCCATTCGCGGCCCGGGCCATAAATGCCAGTCAATCGCAGAACACTTGCGCGAATACCGCTCTTGAGTGCCACCTGCTCGGCTTCAAGCATCAAGCGTCCGGAGTAGCCGGCAGCGACAGTCTCGGAGGTCTCATCGATCCACGCACCGTCCTGCTGGCCATACACGCTGCTGCTGGATACAAAAATCAGTCGATCGGGCACCTGCCCATAGTCACCCAACCAACTCAGCACGTTCTGCAGCCCCTGGACGTAAGCCTTCCGATAGCCATCCTCATCGTGCTCGGTGGCGGCGGCGCAATAAACCACATAATCGATAGCGCCTACCGGCCAAGTCATCGGGCAGTCTTCGTTGAACAGGTCGCCGGCAACGCCAGTCACACCCTCCGGCAACCGCGAGACATCACGGCGCAGGCCGTGGACATGCCAGCCAGCCGCCAGCAATTCCGTGGCCAGACGACCGCCGACATCGCCACAACCGGCAATCAAAACAGAAGGCGCGGGCATCAGGATCTCCTTTTGGAAAAGCCGCAGACTAGCTGCCAGAGGGGCAAGCGGCTAGCCATGCGACAAAAAAAGCAAGCGTATTGCTTCTGTTAACAAGAATTACTTGCAATAATGCTCGCCACTTTTGTTCTCGGCCTCACGAGGCCTGGAAGAACATCAACCTTCTTTTTTCTCTCAGGTCCGGCCAGCATGACACGCTCTCTTTCTTCCGCTTCGCCAACCAACCGACCTCGCGCCTGGAGCGCAGTGGCAGCCTTGCTGCTCAGCCTGATGCTGACGCCGAGCGCCGCCTTCGCCGATGCACAGACGCCCGCCACGACCCCGGCCACCGCGCCCGCTGCCGCACAGGCACCCGCCGACCCGGCCGCCCCCGTTGCGACGCCGGTGGCCACGGATCCGGCCCAGGCCGTCGACGCCGAGGCGCCCCAAGTGCTCGAAGCCGACAACACCCTGGGCATGGCACACGACCTGTCGCCCTGGGGCATGTACAAAAACGCCGACGTGGTCGTCAAAGCCGTGATGATCGGCCTGGCCATCGCCTCGATCATCACCTGGACCATCTGGATCGCCAAAGGCTTCGAACTGCTCGGCGCCAAGCGCCGTCTGCGGGGAGAAATCGCCGCGCTGAAGAAAGCAGCCACCCTCAAGGAAGCCAGCGCCACCGCCGGCAAGGAAGGCACTCTTGCCAACCTGCTGGTGCATGACGCACTCGAAGAGATGCGCTTGTCAGCCAACAGCCGCGAGAAGGAAGGCATCAAGGAACGCGTGAGCTTCCGCCTCGAGCGCCTGGTTGCAGCATGCGGTCGCAACATGAGCAGCGGCACCGGCGTGCTCGCCACCATCGGTTCCACTGCGCCGTTCGTCGGCCTGTTCGGTACCGTGTGGGGGATCATGAACAGCTTCATCGGCATCGCCAAGACCCAGACCACCAACCTCGCCGTCGTCGCCCCCGGTATTGCCGAAGCCTTGCTGGCGACCGCCCTGGGCCTGGTCGCGGCTATCCCGGCCGTGGTCATCTATAACGTCTTCGCCCGCTCCATTGCCGGCTACAAGGCCCAGGTTTCCGATGCTTCGGCCGAAGTCCTGCTGCTGGTCAGCCGCGACCTCGATCACCTGCCGCCCGAGCGTGGCTCGCAACCGCACATGGTGAAAGTGGGGTAATCGGCCATGGGCCTGCATTTGAAAGAAGGCGCAGACGACGATCTGGCCGAAAACCACGAAATCAACGTCACGCCGTTCATCGACGTGATGCTGGTGCTGTTGATCATCTTCATGGTGGCCGCCCCGCTCGCCACCGTGGACATCAAGGTTGATCTTCCCGCGTCCACGGCCAAGCCGTCGCCACGGCCGGAAAAACCGGTGTTCCTGAGCGTCAAGGCTGACCAGCGCCTGTTCCTGGGCGAAGAGGAAATCAAGGTCGAAAGCCTCGGCCCGACCCTAGACGCCAAGACCCAGGGCAAGAAAGACACGACGATCTTCTTCCAGGCCGATAAGGGCGTGGATTACGGCGACCTGATGAGCGTGATGGACGCCCTGCGCGGCGCCGGTTACTTGAAGGTCGGCCTGGTCGGTCTCGAGACGGCGCCGAAGAAATGATCACGACGCGCCAAAAGCTGACGCGTTACAGCGGTAGCCTGGCCGTGGTGCTGGGCGTGCACGCGCTCGCCATCGCACTGACGCTGAACTGGACGTCCCGTCCGCCCATCGAATTGCCGCCCCAGGCAATGATGGTCGAACTGGCCCCGGTTCCAGCGCCGCCACCGCCAGCACCGCCAAAAGTCGTCACACCGCCAACACCTCCGGAGCCGGTGGAAGAGCTGCCGCTGCCGAAACTGGCCGAAGCACCGAAGGCGGAAATCGCCGTGCCCAAGCCGGTCAAGCCCAAGCCGAAGCCTCAACCGCCCAAGCCCAAGCCAGTGGAGAAAAAGCCGGAGCCGCCGAAGGAAACCCCATCGGAGCGAAAGCCCGCCGACACGCAGCCAACCCAGGCACCCACCGAGAAGTCCGCGCAGCCGGCCCCCGGCCCTTCGCCCGCGCAAATGGCGGCTAAGGCCAGTTGGCAAGGCACGCTGCTGGCGCATCTGGGCAAATACAAGAAGTACCCGGCCAGCGCCCAGGCACGCGGCAAGGAAGGCATGAACCGCTTGCGGTTCGTGGTGGATGCCGAGGGCAACGTGGTGTCCTTCGAACTGGTGGGCAAATCAGGCAACGCCGATCTGGACCGGGCCACCCTGGAAATGATCCGCCGCGCCCAACCGCTGCCCAAGCCACCGGCCGACCTGCTGACCAACGGCACGGTGGAACTGACGGCGCCGTTCCTGTATTCCATCGACAAGCGTCGGCGCTGACCCAAACACCCGATGGCAGGGTGAACCTTGTGGCGAGGGAGCTTGCTCCCGCTGGGCGGCGAAGCGGCCCCAAACCGTTGAATGCGATATATCAGAATGATCGCATCCACCGAACCGGGGCCTGCTGCGCAGGCCAGCGGGAGCAAGCGCCCTCGCCACAATGAAAACAAAGGCATCGAAAGATGCCTTTTTCATATCCGGCAACGACCATACAGACATTCGCCAGTGTCGCACCGCGCCTCCAGTCTGATAACGTGCGTCTATCGATTGCAGCCGGTATGCTTGGCTCGCAACTTCACGGACGTTTCGCCATGACCCTCACAGAATTACGCTACATCGTGACCCTCGCCCAAGAGCAGCATTTCGGCCACGCGGCCGAGCGTTGCCATGTCAGCCAGCCGACGCTGTCGGTGGGTGTGAAAAAGCTTGAAGACGAACTCGGTGTGCTGATTTTCGAGCGCAGCAAAAGCGCCGTGCGCCTGACCCCGGTGGGCGAAGGCATCGTCGCCCAGGCGCAAAAGGTCCTGGAACAGGCCCAGGGCATTCGCGAACTGGCCCAGGCCGGCAAGAACCAGCTGACCGCCCCGCTGAAAGTCGGCGCGATCTACACCGTCGGGCCGTATCTGTTCCCGCACCTGATTCCACAACTGCACCGGGTTGCCCCGCAGATGCCGTTGTATATCGAAGAAAACTTCACCCACGTGCTGCGCGACAAGCTGCGCAACGGCGAACTGGACGCGATCATCATCGCCCTGCCGTTCAACGAAGCCGACGTCCTGACCCTGCCGCTTTATGACGAACCGTTCTACGTCCTGATGCCGGCCCAGCACCCCTGGACCCAGAAAAAAACCATCGACGCGGCCCTGCTCAACGACAAGAGCCTGTTGTTGCTCGGCGAAGGCCACTGCTTCCGCGACCAGGTGCTCGAAGCCTGCCCGACCCTGACCAAGGGCAGCGAAGGCGCCAAGCACACCACGGTGGAATCCAGCTCCCTGGAAACCATTCGCCACATGGTCGCCTCCGGCCTGGGCATTTCGATCCTGCCGTTGTCGGCGGTGGACAGCCATCATTACTCCCCCGGCGTGATCGAAGTCCGCCCGCTGACGGCCCCCGTGCCGTTCCGCACCGTTGCCATCGCCTGGCGCGCCAGCTTCCCGCGACCCAAGGCCATCGAGATCCTCGCCGACTCGATCCGCCTGTGCTCCGTGGCCAAGCCGCCTGCCGCCAAGTAAGCCGTAGCCATGACTGAGCTGTCGAAAGTGCCGGTGACGACACTCAAGGGTGTCGGTGAAGCCATGGCCGAAAAGTTGGCCAAGGTCGGCCTGGAAAACCTCCAGGACGTGCTGTTTCACTTGCCGTTGCGCTATCAGGATCGCACCCGCGTGGTGCCCATCGGTCATTTGCGGCCCGGGCAGGATGCGGTCGTGGAAGGCACCGTCAGCGGCGCCGATGTGGTCATGGGCCGGCGTCGCAGCCTGGTGGTGCGCCTGCAGGACGGCACCGGCGGGCTCAGCCTGCGTTTCTATCATTTCAGCAATGCGCAAAAGGAAGGTCTCAAGCGTGGCACCCGCGTGCGCTGCTATGGCGAGGCGCGGCCCGGTGCGTCGGGGCTGGAGATCTATCATCCGGAATACCGCGCCATCACCGGCGACGAACCGCCGCCCGTGGCGGAAACCCTGACGCCGGTCTACCCACTCACCGAAGGCCTGACCCAACAGCGCCTGCGCCAGCTCTGCCAGCAAACCTTGACGATGCTCGGCCCCACCAGCCTGCCGGACTGGCTGCCCAAGGAATTGGCCCGGGATTATCAGCTTGCGCCGCTGGCCGACGCGATTCGCTACTTGCATCACCCGCCCGCCGATGCCGACGTGGAAGAGCTCGCCCTCGGCCATCACTGGGCCCAACATCGCCTCGCCTTCGAAGAACTGTTGACCCATCAACTCTCCCAGCAACGCCTTCGGGAAAGCCTGCGCTCGCTGCGCGCCCCGGCCATGCCCAAGGCGACGAAGTTGCCGGCTCGCTACTTGGCCAATCTCGGTTTTACCCCCACTGGCGCGCAGCAGCGGGTCGGCAACGAAATCGCCTACGACCTGAGCCAGCCCGAGCCGATGCTGCGACTGATCCAGGGCGACGTGGGTGCCGGCAAGACCGTGGTCGCCGCCCTCGCCGCGCTGCAAGCGCTGGAAGCCGGTTATCAGGTGGCGTTGATGGCGCCCACCGAGATCCTGGCCGAGCAACATTTCATCACCTTCCAGCGCTGGCTCGAACCCCTGGGCATCGAAGTCGCCTGGCTGGCCGGCAAGCTCAAGGGCAAGAACCGCGCCGCCGCCCTCGCGCAAATCGCCGAGGGCGCGCCGATGGTGGTCGGTACCCACGCCTTGTTCCAGGACGAAGTGCAGTTCAAGAACCTGGCCTTGGTGATCATCGACGAACAGCACCGCTTCGGCGTCCAACAGCGCCTGGCCCTGCGCCAGAAAGGCGTCGGCGGGCGGATGTGCCCACACCAGTTGATCATGACCGCCACGCCGATCCCACGGACCCTGGCGATGAGTGCCTACGCCGACCTCGACACCTCGATCCTCGACGAACTGCCGCCCGGTCGAACGCCGGTCAACACCGTGCTGGTCACCGATACCCGACGAGTGGAAGTGATCGAGCGCGTGCGCAGCGCCTGCGCCGAAGGACGGCAGGCCTATTGGGTCTGCACGCTGATCGAAGAGTCGGAAGAACTGACCTGCCAGGCGGCCGAAACCACCTATGAAGACCTCACCGCCGCCCTCGGCGAATTGAAGGTCGGGCTGATCCACGGCCGCATGAAGCCCGCCGAAAAAGCCGCGGTGATGGCCGAATTCAAGGCCGGCGCCCTGCAACTGCTGGTCGCCACCACCGTGATCGAGGTTGGCGTCGATGTGCCCAACGCCAGCCTGATGATCATCGAAAACCCCGAGCGCCTGGGCCTGGCGCAGTTGCACCAGTTGCGTGGCCGGGTCGGTCGGGGCAGCGCCGCCAGCCATTGCGTGCTGCTGTATCACCCGCCGCTTTCACAGATCGGCCGTCAGCGCCTGGGCATCATGCGCGAAACCAACGACGGTTTCGTCATCGCCGAAAAAGACCTCGAATTGCGCGGCCCGGGTGAAATGCTCGGCACGCGCCAGACGGGTCTGCTTCAATTCAAGGTGGCCGACCTGATGCGCGACGCCGATCTGCTGCCGGCGGTTCGCGACGCCGCCCAGGCATTGCTGGAGCGCTGGCCCGACCATGTCAGCCCGCTGCTGGATCGCTGGCTGCGGCATGGGCAGCAATACGGCCAAGTGTGAGCACGCGCTCAGTTTTCTGGACGCGCCTGTTGGACAAGCTGGTTATACTGGCCCACTTGTAGGAAAACGGATACAGACCATGACTGAAGCTGCCCTCGTCCCCGAAACCCCGCACGCTCCGTCTGTTATTCGGCAGTTGCTCGAGAAATTGGGCATCGCCTTTGACGAAGTCATCGAACGACCGGGCCTCAACCCCGCTCGCAAAGTGCAGGCCGTGCTGCTGCACGATGCCGTTGGCGCGCTCATGGTCCTGTTTCCGCAAAGCCAGTTGCTGGACCTCAACCGCCTGGCCGAACTCACTGGCCGCAAACTCACCGCGGTGCCGACCGAACGCTTGGAACGCATGCTCGGCAAACACAGCCTGAGCCTGCTGCCGGGCCTGCCCGCGCTGACCAGTTCGCCATGCCTGTACGAAGAAGGCCTGCTGCGCGAACCCAAACTGCTGATCAACTCGGGCGAGCCGGGGCTGCTGCTGGAAGTCACCAGCGAAGCCTTCAAGACCATGCTCACCAAGGCCAGCGCCGCGACGTTCGGCGAACCTGTGGCCAATATCACCCCGAACCTGGACCGCCCGCACGACGACCGTCAGGAAATTACCCTGGCCGTGCAAGCGTTCACCGCCCGGCGCATCCAGCAACGGCTGGAAGAGACCATCGAGATCCCGCCGCTGGCTGAAACCGCGCAAAAAATCATTAAGCTGCGGGTCGACCCCGACGCCACCATCGACGACATCACGGGCGTGGTGGAAACCGACCCGGCACTGGCCGCACAAGTGGTGAGCTGGGCCGCATCGCCGTACTACGCGTCGCCGGGCAAGATTCGCTCGGTGGAAGACGCCATCGTCCGCGTGCTGGGCTTCGACCTGGTGATCAACCTGGCGCTGGGCCTGGCCCTGGGCAAGACCTTGAGCCTGCCCAAGGACCACCCGCAACACACCACGCCGTACTGGCAGCAATCGATCTACACCGCCGCCGTCATCGAAGGCCTGACCCGCGCCATGCCCCGCGCCCAGCGCCCGGAAGGCGGCCTGACGTACCTGTCGGGCCTGCTGCACAACTTTGGCTACCTGCTGCTGGCCCACGTCTTCCCGCCGCATTTCTCATTGATCTGCCGGCACCTGGAAGTCAACCCGCACCTGTGCCACAGCTACGTGGAGCAACACTTGCTGGGCATCAGCCGCGAGCAGATCGGCGCCTGGCTGATGCGCTACTGGGACATGCCCGACGAACTGGCCACCGCCCTGCGCTTCCAGCACGATCCTCACTACGACGGCGAATACGCCGCCTACCCGAACCTGGTATGCCTGGCCGTGCGCCTGCTGCGCTCACGCAGCATCGGCTCCGGCCCGGACGAAGACATCCCCGATGCGCTGCTCGATCGCGTGGGACTGACCCGGGAAAAGGCCAATGATGTGGTGAGCAAGGTGCTGGAAGCTGAGGTGCTGCTGCGGGAATTGGCTTCGCAGTTCAGCCATTGATTGCCGACGCAGGCAGCCGAGCTTTTGTGGCGAGGGAGCTTGCTCCCGCTCGGCTGCGCAGCAGTCGCAAAACCTGCCGACGCGGTCCGTCAGGGGAAACGCATTAGCCTATTTGGGGCCGCTTCGCAGCCCAGCGGGAGCAAGCTCCCTCGCCACGGGGTTCTCGACTAGACCTTCTTGGCCTTCCTCGGCTTCAAATACTTCATCAGCCCTTGAAACCAAATCACCAACGCCGGATTACCCTTGATCTGGATCGATTTGTCCTGAATCCCCGTCATGAACGCCAACTGCTTGTTCTTCGCCTGCATCGTGGCGAAGCCATAGCCTGCATCCTTGAACGCAATGGCAAAGGCCGGCGTTGGATAAACACCCGACTGGCTGGTGATTCGCTGGTTCTTCACGGTGAAATGCCGGGCGACCTTGCCGTCCAGGGTTTGCAGCTGGAACACCAGCTCCTTGTCGCCTAGCTGCTGTTGGAAAGCCGGGTTGGTGCGGCTGGCCTTGCCCATCAACAACCCCAGCATCCACAACAAGAAACGAAATTTCATCGGCACAGCCTCGTGAGAAAAATGAACGGCTGGCGCAGTTTAGCGATTCTCCAGCGGAACGCCATCATCGAATCCGGTTTGCGGAAGATCGGCTTTATTTTCTGCATGATGACTGCTAAGTCATGTTTAGAAGCGGCATTCCACGTCCTTCAGACTCGTCGGAGATTTCCTTCAAAACGCAGGGCTGTTCATGAACTAGGCAGCGCTTCGAAGCACGGCTAACCTCTGCTCGTCATCGCAAAAAACGGTGACACGGACGTGCAAGTCCGGATTGGTACGCAATTGGTTATGGCTATTGATCGAGCATTTTTTTATGCTCGCGTCCGTTATGGCAATTGTGCGTGGGAGACCTTCGGGTTTGCCGGCGGTACCAGACCGGTCTTGCACACCTACGTACAGTTGCCACCTCTTCGAATGCAAGCGAAAGGATGTCGACCCAAACTCTGGTACATAGATATGGTCAAGCATTCACCGAATCCACCGCAAAAAGAACACAAATCCCGCGTCGAAAAACTCGAAGAAAAACGCCTCGAAGACGCCACCAACCGCGCCCTCGACTACTACCTAAAGCCCCAACCCGCCCCGCCACCGAAACCCGACAAAGACCAACTCTTCATCGTCTCCCCGCACATCGACACCGAAACCCTGCTCGCCAACGCCTCCGAAGACCT
>NZ_VDLV01000058.1:41696-42355 GCF_013608025.1 Pseudomonas brassicacearum subsp. neoaurantiaca
GCAGTGGGCATCCCGGCATGGATGCCGGGATAGCCGCGCCGGGCCATGGATGGCCCATCGCGGCGGGCCCACGGAGCAATGCCGGAGTGCGGGCATGCCGAGTCTAGGCGAGGCACCGAGTGGTGGGGCAAGCCTTTTTTGCTTACTTTTTTGGCGTCTGAAAAAAAGTGAGTCGCCCGTAAGGGCGAAACCCTAAGCCGCCGTGACCGCAGCAACGGATATGTACCCGGAACAAAGCGAGCCTGCCAGCTAAAACTGTTACCTATGTGCGTGAACCGATTTGTAACCCATCTGGGTGAGTCATACCGGTTGTCGCAGTATTTCAGCCAACACAAAACAACTGTGGGAGCGAGCCTGCTCGCGAAAGCGGTGCATCAGTCGACATGGATGCCGGCTGAAAGGACGCCATCGCGAGCAAGCTCGCTCCCACAGGGAATTGGGGGTGTTGCGGATATTCAGCCATCACAAAACAACTGTGTGCGAGCCTGCTCGCGAAAGCGGTGTATCAGTCGACATGGATGCCGGCTGAACGGACGCCTTCGCGAGCAGGCTCGCTCCCACAGGGAAACGCGGTCCCACCGAGAGCCAGGTCGGCTCTAAGGCCGCCTCGGCTTGGCTTTTGATCTGAGGGCCCCGTTAACCACGATGCCGAACGCAGG
>NZ_VDLV01000058.1:42365-42706 GCF_013608025.1 Pseudomonas brassicacearum subsp. neoaurantiaca
GCTCTCCATCAGCACCATCGCCGCCGACCTGGCCGACGACATCGACGAATCACGCCGCTGCGTCGCCCTGGCGATCAGTCGCATGGCCGATGGGGTTCAGTTGTTGGTCGAGCGGGCGTTGGATCATTTGGAAGCGAAGGCAATGGCAGCGACTGCAGCCAAGGGATAGACCCGACATCAAGTCAAGCTGAGCCGCCGCCATCGCGAGCAAGCTCGCTCCCACAGGGGATTGGGGGTGTTGCGGATATTCAGCCATCACAAAACAACTGTGTGCGAGCTTGCTCGCGAAAGCGGTGTATCAGTCGACATGGATGCCGGCTGAACGGACGCCTTCGCGAGCA
>NZ_VDLV01000058.1:42716-57926 GCF_013608025.1 Pseudomonas brassicacearum subsp. neoaurantiaca
AAGGTCCGGAGCCACCGCCAATCCCCGGTGGGAGCGAGGTTGCTCCGGGCGGCGATCCGCGATGGCGGTAGCTCGGCTGGGTCAGATCTTGAAGCTGTCCACCAACTGCTTCAACCGATTGGCCTGCTGGGAAAGGGCATCGCAATCCTTCAGGGTTTCGTTGAGGTTGGCGACGCTTTGCTGGTTCAACGTGTTGATATGCGTGACGTCCATGTTGAGAGTTTCCACCACGGCAGTCTGTTCTTCGGTCGCGGCGGCCACGGATTGGTTCATGCCGTCGATTTCGCCGATGCGCTGGGTCACGCTGACCAGGCGCAGGCCGGCCTGGTTCGCCACTTCCACGCTCTCCTCGCTGGAGGCCTGGCTGGCGTTCATCGTGGTCACGGCTTCACGGGAGCCGACTTGCAGCGACGTGATCATCTTATGAATTTCTTCGGCCGATTCCTGGGTGCGATGCGCCAGGTTGCGCACTTCATCGGCCACCACCGCGAAACCACGTCCGGCTTCACCGGCACGGGCCGCTTCGATGGCGGCGTTCAACGCCAGCAGGTTGGTTTGCTGGGAGATGCCCTTGATCACGTCCAGGATGTGCCCGATGTTGTCGGTGCTCGCGTTCAGCGTTTCGATCTGGGTGCACGACAGGCTGATTTTCTGCGACAGCTCGGTCATGGCCTGGATGGTTTTTTCCACCACCTGGCGACCATCGTCCGCTTGCTCGCTGGCGCCGCTGGCGTGTTGCGAAGCATCGGCGGCGTTGCGGGCGATTTCCTGGGTGGCGGCGCCCAACTGATTGATCGCGGCGGCCACGCTGTTGGTGCGTGCGCTCTGCTCATCCGAACCGACGAGCGAGGCGTTGGAAGACGTCATCACCCGTTGCGACAGGTCGTGCACCTGACGTGTGGCGGAAGACACTTCGGCGATCGAAGCATGAATACGTTCCACGAACTGGTTGAACGAACCACCCAATACCGCGAACTCATCCTTGCCCTGCACGACCAAGCGCCGGGTCAGGTCGCCTTCACCCTGCGCGATGTCCTGCATGGCACGGCCCATGGTGGTCAACGGACGCATCAACACCTGGATCAACAAGCTCAACAGCAACGCAATCGCCGCCACCGCGACGAACATCGCGATCAGCGCCGAAGTACGGAACTGGCTCAGCGGCGCGTAGGCCTTGCTCTTGTCGATCGACAGGCCGATGTACCACTCGGCGCCCGGCAAACCGGTCACCGGGGTGAACGAAAGAATGCGGTCCTGCCCGTTCAGCTCGACGTCCTGGATGCCTTTGCCGATGCGCACCGGGGTGCCGGAGTAGATGTCCTTGAGGTTCTTCATCACCTGGTCTTTGTCCGGACTGACGATCACCTGACCGTCGCCGCTGACCAGGAACGCATGGCCGATGCCGCCGAAATCCACGGAGTTGATGATCTTCACCAGGGTTTCCAGGCTCAGGTCACCACCGACAACACCGAGCAGCTCGCCGTTGTGCTTGACCGGCAGGGCAATGGTCACCACCAGGCCGCCAACGGCCGCCGCATAAGGAGGGGTCAGCATGGTTTTATCGGCGGCGACGGCCTGCTTGTACCAAGGACGCTGACGCGGGTCATAACCGTCGGGCATCTTCGCGTCAGGCCGCTGGGTGAACACGCCGTTGTTCTGACCCACGTAGGTGAATTGGAAATTCGAGGTCAGCGCCGGCTGATCGACAAGCCCCGCCAAATCGGCACCCGCCCCCTGATGCGCGATGTTTTGCGCCAGGTTTTCCAAGACCAATATCCGCCCACTCATCCAGTTCTGGACGCTGCTGGCCGTCAAGTCCCCGGATTGCTCGATGGATGACTCCAGGCTGCGGCCGATGGTGTTGCGCTGCAGATAGTCGTTGTAGAGCGTGAACAGGGCAAAAGCCAGAACCACCACACCAGAGGCGGCCAGGAGGATTTTGTGGCTGAACTTTAGATTCATGGTGGGGCTTCTTATGCAGGGGATGGGGGTGCATTCCGGCTGGCAATACCATGTAGCCGCAAGAGCTGGAAATTGGATCAGCTCCATTTTGGTGCACGCATACCTTTCTGTCGGCCAGCCTGTGGAAAAGATTAGGCGGTTGTTCAATTGTCCGACGAGATGATCACCAGGATCTGCGCAAGCCTGCGGCGAACGGTGGTTGCAAATTTGGTGAACGATTATGACAATGCGACCTATTATCATTTGTGACATCAGGCCAACGCGTTCATGTCCTCTCCCCAGTTAGCAGTACAGTCGCTCTACTGCAGCCATCACGGCTGGCTCCATGCATGGCTGCGCAGCCGATTGGGCAATGCAGCCGATGCGGCCGACCTGGCCCAGGATACTTTCGTACGCCTGCTGCAACGCACCGAACGCTTGGAACTCAAGGCACCCCGCGCTTTTCTGCGCACCGTCGCCCAAGGCCTGGTGGTCGACCATTGGCGCCGCGAGGAAATTGAACGCGCCTACCTCGAAAGCATCGCGTACCTGCCAGAAGCACAAACGCCCGGCGCCGAAGCCCAGGCATTGATCCTGGAACTGCTGGAAGCCATCGCGCGCATGCTCGAAGGCCTCAAGCCCAAAGTCCGCAGGGCGTTCCTGCTCGCCCAATGCGAAGGCATGACCTATAAGCAGATTGCCGAGCAGATGGGCATCTCGCTGCGGTCCGTGGAACGTTATGTCGCCGATGCGCTGTATCACTGCTACGTGCTGCGCTATGAAGATTGAGCCGATGGAACAAGCCGCGCGGGCTCGCGGCCCTTCGCAGCAAGTGGTCAAGCAAGCGATCCACTGGCTGCTGCGCCTGCGCAACCATGCCGCCAACCCGACACTGCGCCAACAGTGCGATGCCTGGCGCATCGCCCACCACGATCATGAATTGGCCTGGCAACGGGTGCAGTCGCTGCACAGCGAATTGACGGCCAACCTTCGAGCCGTACCCGGCGCCCACATCGCCCTCGACACTCTCGAAACCAGCGCCCAGCGGCTCGGTCGGCGCCAGGCGTTGAAACTGTTGTCCGGCGTCGCCGTGGTGGGTGCCGCCGCGTGGCTGGGCAAGGACCTGGGCTGGCAGCCCTGGAATGCCGACTTCGCCACTGCCACGGGCGAACGGCGCGGTTTCCAATTGCCGGACGGCACACGGCTTGAACTCAACACCCATAGCGCAGCCGATCTCGACTACACGGCAAGCCAACGCCTGATCACGTTGGCGCGCGGCGAAATCATGGTCACCTGTGGCCGCGATCCCGGACGCCCGCTGCTGGTGAAAAGCCGCGAGGGTTTGTTCGAAGGGCTGGAGGGGCGCTTCGTCGTACGCCAGGACAGCGGCTGCACGCGCCTGAGCGTCACCAGCGGGCGGGTCGCCATTCGCTCGCACCAAGGCATCGACGGCGCGCCGATCCAAGTGGAGGCAGGGCAAAGCTACCTCGTCAGCTCATCGACCGCGACGTTGGCGCCGTCCGTGGACATGGATGCAGGCGCGTGGGCGGACGGCTTGATCGTCACGCGAAACATGCGCCTGGAAGACTTCCTCAACGAGGTCGGCCGCTACCGCCGGGGCTATCTGAAATGCGCCGCCTCGGTTGTGGACCTGCGCTTGTCCGGCGTCTTCCGCCTGGACGACATCGACAAGATGCTGGCGGTGCTCCCGCGCACGCTGCCCGTGCAATTGCGTTATCGAACCCGCTGGTGGCTGACAGTGGAACGTCCGGCCTGATTTTTTTTGGCGGGTTTTGCGAAGGCGTCCGGCTAGGACAGTAAGCAACGCTTATCTGCCTTCAGCGACTCCAACGGAAACCCATAATGACTGAGCGCGTAACCCTCAAGACCTCCTTCGGCTGTTCACCGCAAACCAGCCTCTTGCGCCAAGCCGTCCGCGCCGCGCTGCTGAGCACGGCGCTGGCCGTCAGCGCTGTGCCGATGCTGGCCATCGCCGCGCAGGATGGCGTCACCGCCAGCCGCCAGAGCTACAACATCGCCGCAGGCCCATTGAGCGAGGTGCTGAACCAGTTCGCGCGCCAGGCCGGGATTACCCTGGCGAGCACTCCAGAACAAACCGCAGGCCGCCAATCGCCGGGGCTCAAAGGTGAGTATTCGACGGACCAGGCCTTGGACCAGTTGCTCAACGGCTCGGGGCTGATTGCGGTCGGCCAGGAAGGCAGCGGCTACGTGTTGCAGGCCCAAGCCGCAGATAGCGCGCTGGCGCTGCCGACCACCGACGTCAAGGGCTTCGCCCTGGGCAACGCCTTGGGCAGCATGGAAGGCTACAACGCCACCCACAGCCAGATTGCGACCAAAACCAGCACCGCCCTGCGGGAGACGTCGCAAAGCGTATCGGTGGTGACGCGCGAGCAAATGGACGACCAAGGCGCGCAGACCGTGTCCCAGGCCATGCGCTACACACCCGGCGTGCTGACCAACCCCTACGGCGCGACTCATCGCTACGACTACGTGGCCATGCGTGGTTTCAACGACGGCTCGGTGGACAACATCTACCTCGACGGCCTCAAATCCATGGGCGACAGCGGCACCTACAGCTCCATGCAGGTGGATCCGTATTTCCTCGAGCGGGTCGACATCCTCAAAGGCCCATCATCGGTGCTGTATGGCCGTAGTTCTCCGGGCGGCCTGGTGGCGCTCACCAGCAAGAAGCCACTTTACGAGGCTTACCATCAGGTCCAGGCCACCGTCGGCACCCAAGGGCAGCGCGGCGTCGGCTTCGATTTCAGCGGGCCGGTGGACGATGAAAAACGCATCGCCTATCGCCTGATCGGCCTGGCGGACACCTCCGACACCCAGTTCGATCACAACAAGGAAAAGCGCTTCACCCTGGCGCCAACGGTCAGCATCGACTTCACCGAGGACACCTCGCTGACCCTGCAAGCCTACCTGCAGCACGAACCCGACGGCGGCTACCATGGCGGCGTACCGGCCGACGGCGCGCTGCACCCGCGCAATGGCCGACGGATCTCGGAAAACTTCTTCGAAGGCGAGCCCGGCGTCGACGTATACGAGCGGGACCAGCAATCGTTCGGCTATCAATTCGAACACCGCTTCAACGATATCTTCACCGCCCGGCAGAACTTTCGCTACCTGGATTCCGACGTCACCAACAATCAGGTCTACGCCTTCGGCTGGACCAGCCCCACCAGTAACGAGTTGAACCGTTATTACACCGGCGCCAACGAGAATCTGCATTCATTCATCGTCGACAACATGCTGCAGGCCGAATTCTTCACTGGCGCGACCAAGCACACGGTGCTGATGGGCGCCGACTATCAGCGGCGCAAAACCGTGGTGGACTGGACCAGCGGCAGCCTTGCTCCGATCAACGCCTTCGACCCGGTGTATGGCAACTCGGCCATCAGCGGTAGCGCTGACACCAGCTATCTGCGCCGCCTGGAGCAGACCGGTGTCTACCTGCAAGACCTGATCGAAATGGACAAGTGGCGCTTCTCCCTGGGCCTGCGCCAGGACTGGGTTGAGACGTCGAATGAAAATCGCATCGCCGAGTTTGAGCGCCCGGAAGGCACCGAGATCAACGACAAACGCACCAAGCTCACCGGGCGCGTCGGGGCGCTGTACCTGTTCGACAACGGCCTGGCGCCGTACATCAGCTATTCCGAGTCGTTCAACCCCAACTCCTACGCCGACAGCGCCGGCAACCCATTGCCGCCCACCGACGGCAAGCAATGGGAACTGGGCCTGAAATACCAGCCGCCAGGCACCGACGATTTGTATACCGCCTCGCTGTTCCGCATCGACCAGGAAAACCTCGCGACCAAGCAGCCCCAGGACGACTTCTATCGCGCCGTCGGTGCCGTTCGCTCCCAGGGCTTGGAACTGGAAGCGCATGTGCAATTGACCGAGCAGTTCAAAGTGCTGGGCAGCTACACCTTCACCGATATTGAGTACTCGAAGTCGATGGTCAGCGACCTGAGCACGCCCACCCAGATCATCGAAAACAAAGGCAACTCACCGACCCAGGCCCCGCGTCACATGGCCTCGGTGTGGGCCGATTACAAGTTCGACAGCGGCACGCTCGATGGCCTGCGGCTGGGCGGCGGCGTGCGCTATGTCGGCTACAGCTGGGTCGATGCGGAGAACACCATGAAGGTGCCTTCGTACACGCTGTTCGATGCGTCGGTGGGGTATGACCTGGGCAAGGTCGGCTTGAAGGGCGTTGATGTACGCCTGAACGCCAACAACCTGACCAACGAAACCTACGTCGCCTCGTGCGCCAGCCTGAACTTCTGCTACATGGGCGAAGAGCGCAACGTGGCGGCTACCGTGAGTTATCAGTTCTGACTGGTTCTCAGACCTGACTCATTCCCCGTGGCGAGGGAGCTTGCTCCCGCTGGGTCGCGTAGCGGCCCTGATTTTGGGGGCTGCTACGCAGCCCAGCGGGAGCAAGCTCCCTCGCCACGGGTTTACCTTCGCTCATAAAGGGAGCGATCAGGCCTGAACCGTCGCTACCTTTTCCCTCGCAACGCCGTCCTCACCCGCAAACCGATTTGCCCGCCCAAACGTGCCGAAATCATTGAACCGCACGCCCATCTCCCGCATCACCTGATGCGCCACCGGCACCGTCATCTGCCGAATATAAAACGGCTCCTTCACCACGAAATGATGGATGCCATGGCTGCTGCCGAAATTGAAGCAGAACGCCTGCAGCGGCCATAACCACCAAGGGTTCAACACCTGAGTCTGCTGGATGACATTGCCCGGCTCGATGTCGCCGTAGTAGTGCATGTTCGAGCTCACGAAGTGCAAGCAAAAGGTGCGCAGCACATTCGGGCCGATGATCACCACCGCGGCGATATCGATGATATGCATCGTCGCCAGGGTGCTCGTTGACCAATCAATGGAAGTGCCCAACAGCCCAGCCACCGCGTTGATCCCATGGAAACCGAGGAACACGTACCAGGCGCCCCAGTGCAACAGCGCCAGCGGGAAGTACACCTTCAGGGTGCGCTTGAGGATGCTGCGCTTGTGCGCCCAGGTCTTGGCTCGCAGCAGGCGGATGAACGCCGACATCACGTTGTCACCCACCATCAGCAAGCGCGCCAGCCCCCACGGTTCGCCGTTGGTGATGGCGCGCTCTTCCATGTCTGCTTCGCTGCCGGACACCTTGTGATGGTTGAGGTGCAGATGGCGGCGGATCCACGGGTTGATGGTGCTCGGCCGCGCCAGCCAGACCAAACCCATCATCAGATTGTGGGGCAGGCGCTGCTTGCGAAAGTACATGCTGTGGATCAGGTCATGCTCCAGCTCGTGGGTCAGCGAGGCGAAAAACGCGTTGAGCAGCAGGCAGGCCCAACCGGCCAGCTCGCCGTTGATGTAAAGCAGCGCCGAACCGATCATCCCCGCCAGGGCGAACGCCAGGATGCCCGCGCCCAACGCGTCCTGGTGCCGCAGGATCGGGTAGCGCCGACGCAATTCATCGCCCCGGGCCAGGACAACCTGGCGAATGTGGGCGGCTCGCTGCTGTGCATTCAATCGCTCGGGGCTTGCGCAAGTGCCGTGCATGGCTTACATCCTCTGTTAACGATGTGCTCATCCTGCCGGGCGTTGTCCCATCGGGTGATAGCCGTAAACGCCAACCTGTTGACCGCAAGCGCCAATCGCCATGACCGAACCCACCTCCCTCGCCAGCTGGACCCGCGCCCTGCGCAAGCAGCTCGATGCCTTGGGCCTGGACAGCCAGGCCTTGTGCGTGGAAGCGGGCCTGGACCCAGCGCTGATGGACGACCCGAACGCCCGCTACCCGCTCTCGGCCACCACACGCTTGTGGACGCTGGCGGTGCAGGCCAGCGGCGACCCGGCGATCGGCCTGCGCGTGTCGCGCTTCGTCAGCCCCACCACGTTCCATGCGCTGGGCTACGCCCTGGTGGCCAGCGGCAGTTTGCGCGAGGTATTCGAGCGGATCGTGCGGTATCACCCGGTGGTCAGCGATGCGCTGACCTTGCAACTGAGCCGCGGCGAAGACCGCTATCGCTTCAGCCTCGATGTACCGGCGGGACGCCCTGCCCCCGCCTTCGAAGCCATCGACGCGTTTGCCGCGATCTATGTGCGCACCTGCCGCAACCGGCTGGGCCGCGACTACGCACCGCTGGCGGTCTACCTGCGCCGCCCGGAACCGTCGGACGCCAGCCCATGGCACAAAGTCTTTCGTGCGCCCGTGCATTTCGCCGCCAACCAGGATTGCCTGGAATTCAGCCTCGTGGATTTCGACAGCCACCTGGACGACGCCAACCCGGAACTGGCCGAACACAACGAAACCGTGCTCAAGCGCACCCTCGCCCAGCTCCAGCCACTGACCTGGGAGCGCAAGGTCCGCGCCGCCATCGAAGCCCAATTGCCCGAAGGCGAACCCAGCGCCGAACGCATCGCCCAGGCGATGCACCTGAGCCTGCGCAGCCTGCAGCGACACCTGGCCGACGAAGGCTGCCGCTTCGACGCGCTGCTCAACGAATGCCGGGAGAATCTGGCGCTGCTACACCTGCGCGATCCGCAGTGCTCGCTGAGCGAGGTCAGCTATCTGCTGGGTTTCGCCGACACCAGCAGCTTCAGCCGCGCATTCAAGCGCTGGACGGGCATGACGCCGGGGCAGTTTCGGGATGGGTTGCGGTAGGGATTTGCAGTGCCTCGGCTGGCCCTATCGCGAGCAAGCTCGCTCCCACATGGGGAACGGTGTGAACACGATTTATGCGACAACACCAAACTCTGTGGGAGCTTGCTCGCGATGGACTTCGCCCGGACAACACAGAACGCGTGGCGAGGGAGCTTGCTCCCTCGCCACGGATGCCGGGTCGGATTTCAGATTGTGGTCAACGCCCGCAACCGTTCGATGTCGACGATCTCGATTTCGCCATAACCAAGATGAAGAATGCCCTGCCCTTGCAAATCCTTGAGGATCTGGTTGGTGGTCTGGCGCGACAGGGAAAGCATCAGCGCCAGTTGTTCCTGGGGCAGTTGCAAGACCCGGCGCGCCGGGTCGATTTCGCCGTAGCCTTCGGCGATCATCAGCAGGCGGTGGGCCAAGCGGGCCGGGGCGGGCATCAGGCTCAGGTGTTCGAGATTGATGAAGGTCAGGCGCAGTTTGTGGCTCATCAACAAGGCAAGGTGGCGCCAATAGAGGGGTTGGTCTTCCAGAAAGGCCAATAGCGCAGCCTGCGGCAAATGCAGCAACGAACATTGCCCGACACCCACCGCATCATGGGTGCGCGGCTGCCCATCGAACAGGCAGATTTCACCGAACCAATGAGGCGACTCCACCACGCTCAGCAGCGCTTCCTTGCCCTGCTCGCTGACCGCGCCGATGCGCACCGCCCCTTCGAGCACCGCGTACAAGCCACACGGTGGATCGCCGCGCTGGAACAGCCGTTGCCCCGGTGCCAGGCGGCGCACCCGCGACATACCCAGCAGGCTATCCTGAAACTCGGCGGGCAAATGGCTGTACCAATGTCCGTTCAGCAGATGCGTGTGCCAGGGGTGCGAATTCATGGAAACTCCGGGACAAGTGTCGGCTAGCTGACAGAGCGCCTGGTGAAACGTGGTCATCATGCAGGCATCACCTCAGGAGGAACAACAATGAAAAGCCTCGTCGATCACCTCAGTCAATACGCGGCCTACCACCGCGACCCGCGCAACATCGCCAGCCACTTCATTGGCATCCCGCTGATCTTCGTCGCCGTCGCCGTGTTGCTGTCACGGCCGGGATGGCCGGTGGGTGCGGTCCTGGTTTCTCCCGCGCTGCTGGTGGCCTTGGCGAGTGCCTGGTTCTATTTGCGCCTGGAACTGCGCCTGGGTGTGGTGATGACGGCGCTGCTGGGGCTCGCCGTCTGGCTGGGTCAGGCACTCGCCGCGCAGAGCACAGCGATCTGGTTGTCCAGCGGACTGGGCATGTTCGTGGTGGGCTGGGTAGTCCAGTTTGTCGGTCATTACTACGAAGGGCGAAAACCGGCGTTTGTCGATGACCTCACCGGGCTCATCGTCGGGCCGTTGTTCGTGGTGGTCGAGGCGGGCTTTCTGCTGGGGCTTCGCGGTGACCTGAAACGCGCCATCGAAGAGCGCGCCGGGCCGGTGGCGTTGCGTAACCAGCGCTCGGTGGCCTGAAAGCTACGCAATGCTGATAGCGGTGGGATACCTCTGTGGGAGCGAGCTTGCTCGCGATTGCGTTCGGCCAGTCACCGATGTATCGACTGATCCACCGCTATCGCGAGCAAGCTCGCTCCCACAATGGATCTCCATAGGCACACAAATATTGTGATCACTGAAGTTCTCCTGTGGGAGCGAGCCTGCTCCGGGCGGCGTTCCGACGACGCTGTTAAAGGTTTGAGACCTTCTGCCAGACCTTAGGCTTGAAGAACAACGTCTCGCCCTTCGCCAACCCCACCAGGCTGTCGTGGTCCTTCACCACTTCGGCTTCGATCAGTTCGCTCTGGCCTTCCACTTTCAGAGTCACCCGAGTGGTGGCGCCCAACGGACGGATGTCGCGCACTTCGGCGGCGTGATGGTCTTCCAGTTCCGAGCGCGACAGCGACACTTCGTGAGGACGGAACAGCACATGCCGGTCCTCACCCAGATGCAGGCGGTTTGAGTCGCCAAGGAAGTGATAGACGAAATCGCTGGCCGGGTTTTCGTAGACATCCCCCGGCGAGCCGATCTGCTCGATCACGCCCTTGTTCATCACCACGATGCGGTCGGCGACTTCCATGGCCTCTTCCTGATCGTGGGTCACGAAGACTGAAGTCAGGTTGATGTCCTCGTGCAGACGCGCCAGCCAGCGGCGCAGTTCCTTGCGGACCTTGGCGTCGAGGGCGCCGAACGGTTCGTCCAGCAACAGCACCTTGGGCTCCACCGCCAAGGCGCGGGCCAGGGCGATGCGCTGGCGCTGGCCGCCGGACAGCTGCTCGGGATAGCGGTCGGCGAGCCAGTCCAGTTGCACCATGTTCAGCAGCTCGTGGACCTTGGTCGCGATCTGGCTTTCGCTCGGGCGCTGGCCCTTGGGTTTCATGCGCAGGCCGAAGGCGACGTTGTCGAACACCGTCATGTGGCGGAACAACGCGTAGTGCTGGAACACGAACCCGACGTTGCGATCACGCACGTCGTGGCCGGAAACATCCTCGCCGTGGAAGACGATATTGCCTTGGTCCGGGGTTTCGAGGCCGGCGATGATCCGCAGCAACGTGGTCTTGCCGCAACCTGATGGCCCGAGTAGCGCCACCAGCTCGCCGCTCTGGATGTCCAGGCTGATGTCGTCCAGGGCCCTGAAGGCGTTGAAATTCTTGCTGACGTTACGGACTTCGATCGACATGACTTATTCCTCCGCGGCGCTGGCGCGCAGGCGGTTGATTCGGTTTTCGCTCCACTGCTTGAGCAGCAGGATGAAGAGCGCCAGGATCAGCAACAGGCTCGCCACGGCGAACGCGGCCACGTGGTTGTATTCGTTGTAGAGGATCTCGACGTGCAGCGGCAGGGTGTTGGTCACCCCGCGAATGTGCCCGGAGACCACCGACACCGCGCCGAACTCGCCCATGGCCCGGGCGGTACACAGCACCACGCCATAGATCAGGCCCCACTTGATGTTCGGCACGGTGACGTGCCAGAACATCTGCCAGCCATTGGCGCCCAGCAGGCGCGCGGCCTCTTCTTCCTGGGTGCCTTGTTCCTGCATCAGCGGGATCAACTCACGGGCCACGAACGGCACCGTAACGAAGATCGTCGCCAGGACGATGCCCGGCAGCGCGAACACGATCTGGATGTCGTGATCCGACAGCCACGGCCCGAACAGGCCCTGGGCGCCGAACATCAGCACGTAGACCAGGCCCGCGATCACCGGCGACACCGAGAACGGTAGGTCGATCAGCGTCACCAGCATGCTCTTGCCACGGAATGAATATTTGCTCACGCACCACGCGGCACTGACGCCGAACACCAGGTTCAGCGGCACCGAGATCAGCACGGCGATCACCGTGAGCTTCAACGCCGACAGCGCGTCGGGTTCGAAGATCGCCGTGAAGAACGCCCCCAGCCCGAGCTTCAGTCCCTGGGAAACGACGATGAACAACGGCAACAGCAGAAACAGCGCAAAAATCAGCCAGCCGAGGCCGATCAGCACCCGCCGCGACGTCGCACTGCCGCGACGGGCGGCATTGGTGGAGGCAGCGGAAATAGACGATTGGGACATGGTTCGCGCCTCCTTATGGGGTTTCGATGCGCCGCTGCAGCAAGTTGATCAGCAGCAACAGGACGAAGGAAACCACCAGCATCAGCACGCCGATGGAAGTGGCGCCGGTGTAGTCGTATTGGTCGAGCTTGACCATGATCAGCAGCGGCAGGATCTCTGTCTTCATCGGCATGTTGCCGGCGATGAAAATCACCGAACCGTACTCGCCTACGCCCCGGGCAAAGGCCAGGGCAAAACCGGTCAGCCAGGCCGGCAGCAGCGCCGGCATCAGGATATGGCGGAACACTTGCCACGGTTTCGCGCCAAGGCACGCGGCGGCCTCTTCGACTTCACGGGGAATGTCGGCCAGCACCGGCTGCACCGTGCGCACCACGAACGGCAGCGTCACGAAGGTCAATGCCAGGGTGATGCCCAGCGGGGTGTAGGCAATCTTGAAGCCCAGGTCGGTGGCGAATTGGCCGACCAGGCCAGTCGGCGCGTACAACGCCGTCAGGGCGATACCGGCCACGGCGGTGGGCAGCGCGAATGGCAGGTCGATCATCGCGTCGATGATCTTGCGGCCGGGGAAGGTGTAGCGCACCAGCACCCAGGCCAGCAGCGTGCCTATCACACCGTTGATGATCGCGGCGTACAGCGCGGTGCCGAAGCTGAGCTTCAACGCAGCCAGCACCCGCGGCGCCGAGATGATCGCCCAGAACTGTTCCCAGGTGAGTTGGGCGGCGTGCACGAACATCGCCGCCAGCGGTATGAGCACAATCAGACTGAGGTACACCAGGGTGTAGCCCAGCGTCAGCCCGAAGCCGGGTATGACGGGGGATATGCGACGCGACATAAAGGTCCTTGGTTGAGAACGCACTTACCGTGGCGAGGGAGCTTGCTCCCGCTGGGCTACGAAGTAGCCCCAGAAATTCTGGGAGCGCTTCGCACTCCAGCGGGAGCAAGCTCCCTCGCCACAATGAATTACGGCCTGGATCCGACTAGCCCAGCTTACTGCGCCTGATAGATCTGGTCGAACACGCCGCCATCGTTGAAGAATTTCGGCTGGGCAGACTTCCAGCCGCCGAAGTCCTTGTCGATGGTCACCAGCTCCACTTTCGGGAACTGCCGGGAATACTTGGCGGCTACATCCTTGTCACGCGGACGATAGAAGTTCTTCGCGGCGATTTCCTGGCCGGCCGGGCTGTACAGGTGCTTGAGGTACGCTTCGGCGATCTCGGCATTGCCCTTTTTCTCGGCGTTCTTGTCCACCACCGCCACCGGCGGTTCGGCGAGAATCGACAGCGACGGCACGACGATGTCGAACTTGTCGGCGCCACCCTCTTCTTTCAGCGCCAGGAAGGCTTCGTTTTCCCAGGCCAGCAACACGTCACCCTGGCCGTTGTTGACGAAGGTAATGGTCGAGCCACGGGCGCCGGTGTCGAGGATCGGCACGTGCTTGAACAGTGCTTGCACGTATTCCTTGGCCTTGGCCTCGTCGCCGCCGTTGGCTTTCAGGCCGTAGGCCCAGGCGGCGAGGAAATTCCAGCGAGCGCCGCCGGAGGTTTTCGGGTTCGGCGTGATGACCGACACATCATTCTTGATCAGGTCGCCCCAATCCTTGATGCCCTTGGGGTTGCCCTTGCGCACCAGGAACACGATGGTCGAGGTGTAAGGCGTGCTGGCGTCCGGCAGGCGTGTTTGCCAGTCGGCTGGCAGGGATTTGCCCAGCTTGGCGATTTCGTCGATATCGCCGGCCAGGGCCAGGGTCACGACGTCGGCGCGCAGGCCATCGATCACCGCCCGGCCTTGCTTGCCCGAGCCGCCGTGGGATTGCTGGATCTTCACGCTGTCGTCCGGATGTGCTTTCTTCCAGAAATTGACGAATTCGGCGTTGTAGTCCTGGTACAGCTCGCGAGTCGGGTCATAGGACACGTTGAGCAGCTCGTAATCCTTGGCGACGGCGGAACCTGCAAAAACAGCGCTGGCCAGGGCGGCCAAGGCATAACGGCGAATTGACGACATGGTGAAAGCTCCTGGAATTCTGGTTTTTATGGCTTCTGGAAATCGAGTGGCTTGTAGAAAAGATCGCAGCCTTCGGCAGCTCCTACGCCAAGCCCCCCTGCAGGAGCTGCTGAAGGCTGCGATCTTTTGTTTTTCAAGACGGCTTATGACTGGGTTGCTGCAGGCGGAATTTTTCCTTGCGTTCGATCTGGACCACCTGGGCGTTGTGCACGGTGATTTCCACCGCGCCAAAGCGCAGATCGCGCAACGCGCTCTGGATCTCGCGCAAGATGGTTGCTTCGTCCTGGCCGTCAACGCTACGTAGGGATGCGCTCATGCTGCTGCTCCTTTGAATGATTGCCTGGCAGTGGGCGGCACTGCTTGCGGCGTGGGAGCAATACTAGATAAAGCGAGATATTCTTAAAAAGACTATTTAAGAATTTTTATATAACCAAAATAACGTTTGGATTTTGGCGTCCTACAACGAGCGCGATGGCGGGTCTTTTTCCCTGCCGTGTCGTCGGAGATTTCCTTCAAGACGTGTTGCCGTTGATGAACTAGGCAGCACCGCCGAGCACCGCTAACCTCTGATCGTCATCGCAAAAAACGGTGACACGGACGTGCAAGTCCGCTCCAGGTGCATTCGGTTATGGCTATTCGTCGAGCATTTTTTTATGCTCGCCGACTGTTATGGCGGCTGCGCGTGGGAGACCTTCGGGTCTGCCGGGTTCCTGGACCGGTCTTGCACACCTACGTACAGCTGCCACCCATTTTTCGACGTGCAATCGGAGGGTGCCGGCGTCATTTCCAGGAATTTTCGTTATGTTCAAAGTAACTCCGAATCCACCGCAAAAAGAACACAAATCCCGCGTCGAAAAGCTCGAAGAAAAACGCCTCGAAGACGCTACCAACCGCGCCCTCGACTACTACCTAAAGCCCCAACCCGCCACGCCGCCGGAACCCGACAAAGACCAGCTCTTCATCGTCTCCCCGCACATCGACACCGAAACCCTGCTCGCCAACGCCTCCGAAGACCT
>NZ_VDLV01000058.1:57936-87070 GCF_013608025.1 Pseudomonas brassicacearum subsp. neoaurantiaca
TTGCGTCGCCCTGGCGATCAGCCGCATGGCCGATGGGGTTCAGTTGTTGGTTGAGCGGGCGTTGGATCATTTGGAAACGAAGGAAGTGGCGGCGACTGCAGCCAAGGGACAGGCCTGACATCGAGGCAAGCTGAGCCAACGCCATCGCGAGCAAGCTCGCTCCCACAAGGGATCGGGGCTGTCGCAGATATTTAAGCCACCACAAAACAACTGTGGGAGCGAGCTTGCTCGCGATGGCGGGGCATCAGTCAACATCAATGCCGCGGGGATCACGCAATGACCGGCACCCGCTCCCAATCCAACTGCACCGCCGCGACCGGCCGGCCAAACCAGTACCCCTGCCCCAACTCACAAGCCTGGCCCAGCAAAAACGCCGCCTGCTCGCGCTGCTCGATACCCTCGGCATGCACCTGCATACCCATGCTGTGAGCCAGGGCGATGATCACGCGGACGATCGCCACGTCGTCTTCGTCCCACGGCAACCCGGCTACAAAACCCTGGTCGATCTTGAGCTTCTGCACAGGCAAACGCTTGAGCCGCAGCAGCGACGAATAACCCGTGCCGAAATCATCGATGGCCAGCCGCACACCCAATTCGCGCAAGCGGTGCATCTGTTCCAGCGCGACTTCCGGGTCTTCCATCACCGCGCTTTCGGTCACTTCCAATTCCAGGAGAGCCGGATCAAGGCCGGTCTCATGCAATACGCGGGCGACTTGCTCGTACAGTTCGCGACGGGCGAACAAGCGGCTGGAAACGTTGACCGCGACGAATGACAAGCCCACGCCCGCCTGCTGCCACTCACACATTTGCCGGCAGGCCTGCTCCATGACCCAGGCATCGATCTGGGCGATCAGCCCCGTACGTTCGGCGATCGGAATGAACTCAGCCGGCGAAACCAGCCCTCGCGTGGGATGCTCCCAGCGTACGAGCGCCTCGACGCCAACCAGACGGCTGGTCGCCAGGTCGTGCACCGGTTGGTAATGCACCCGCAACTCCTCTTGCTGCAGGGCGCGTCGAAGTTCGAAAGCGACTTCGACCCGTTGCTGAGCGTGGGCGGTGAGTTCTTCGGTGTACAAGGCGTAGCCATCCCGTCCGCTGCTCTTGGCCTTGAACAGCGCCGAATCAGCGTTACGCAGCAATTGCCCGGCGCTGAGGGCGTCGCCGGGGAACAGGCTGATACCGATGCTGGCGTTGACAAACAGGGATTGCTCGCCGAGCTGCAACGGCTCTTTCAGTGCGTCGAGGATGCGCCGGGCCAACGCCGCTGCCTGCCCAGGCTGGGAGCAGTTTTCCACGAGCACCGCGAACTCGTCGCCGCCCAGCCGGGCCAAGGTGATGCCCGGCGCGAACAGGTCCAGAAAGCGCTTGGCCACGCCTTTGAGCAACTCATCGCCCACGCTGTGGCCGAGGCTGTCGTTGATGTTCTTGAAGTGATCGAGGTCAAGCAGCAGAAGCGCGCACCCACGCTTGTGGAGCTGCGCCGATGCCACGGCTTGCTCGGTTCGATCGGAAAACAACAGGCGATTGGGCAGGCCGGTCAGCGGGTCGTGATGGGCCAGGTGCGCCAGCTCATGCTCCGAATCCTTGATCGCACTGATGTCGGAAAACACCGCGACGTATTGGCTGACTTCGCCGTTGTCGTCGACGACGGCACGGATGGTTTGCCATTGCGGATAGATTTCGCCACTTTTACGGCGATTCCAGATTTCACCGCTCCATTCGCCACGGCTGGACAGGGAGGCAAACATTTCCCGGTAGAAGGCCGGTCCGTGACGGCCGGATTTGAATAGATTGGGCTGGCGACCCAGTACTTCGTCTCGACCATAACCGGTGATCGCCATGAACGCCCGGTTGACGTGCACGATCAGGCCTTGGCGGTCCGTGACCAGGACGCCTTCGCGGGTGCAATCGAAGACGGCGGCGGCCTGGCGCAACCGTTCGCGGTCAACCGAGCCCTCGCCCTTCTCGAAACACCGCACGATCCGCACCCGAGCCATGAAAATCAGCCCAGCGCTGACCAACACCCAGGCATAACCGTTGATCAGTTGCCAGCGAAGCCGGTCGGCGGAATGATCGAAGAAACTGCTCAATAAATAACCAACCAGCTGCAGCCAGGCAATGGATAACACGAGGTAGAGCAGTGCCCCACGCACGGCAGCGCGGTGAGAGATGGTCATGCGGTCGTCCATGTCCCTGTAATTTGAGGGGATTATAGAGGAAGAAACATCCTGCCACTCTTATCTGAAAGGCCGACTGGTTTTATCCCTCGAGCTGGTGATAATGCAACGGCAGTTTCTATTTTTATCGAGGGCCCTACAGCCTATGTGGTACGAAGGTTTTCTTGGCTTGTCGCCCTGGTCGCTGGTGGCAGTCACCCTGCTGATGACCCACGTGACGATCATCAGCGTCACGGTCTACCTGCACCGTTATTCGGCCCACCGTTCCCTGGAACTGAACGCCGGCCTCAAACATTTCTTCCGCTTCTGGCTGTGGCTGACCACGGCGCAGAACACCCGCGAGTGGACGGCCATCCACCGAAAGCACCACGCCAAATGCGAAACCGAGGATGACCCCCACAGCCCGGTCATCAAAGGCTTGTCCACGGTGCTGCGCAAAGGCGCCGAGCTGTATCGCGCCGAGGCGGAAAACCCGGAAACCCTGCGCATCTACGGCAAGAATTGTCCGGAAGACTGGATCGAGCGCAATCTCTACAGTCGCTTCCCTTTGCTGGGCGTGGCGATCATGGGCGTCATCGACCTGCTGCTGTTCGGCACAATCGGCATCACCATCTGGGCCATCCAGATGATGTGGATCCCTGTCTGGGCCGCCGGCGTGGTCAACGGCCTGGGGCATGCCGTGGGCTATCGCAACTTCGAATGCCGCGACGCGGCGACCAATCTGGTGCCCTGGGGCATCCTGATCGGCGGCGAAGAACTGCACAATAACCACCACACCTACCCCAATTCGGCCAAGCTGTCGGTGCGCAAATGGGAGTTCGACCTGGGCTGGGCCTGGATCAAGCTCTTCAGTTTCCTGCGCCTGGCCAAGGTCCAGCGGGTCGCGCCGATCGCCCACCGTGTCGAAGGCAAGGGCCACCTGGACATGGACACCGCCATGGCGATCCTCAACAACCGTTTCCAGATCATGGCCCAGTACCGCCGGCTGGTCATCGCACCGCTGGTCAAGCAAGAGCTGGATAAAGTCGATCACTCCGTGCGCCACCAATTTCATCGGGCCAAACGCCTGTTGTCACGGGAAACCAGCCTGCTGGATGATCGCCACCACCTGCGCATCCAGAACATGCTGGAGCACAGCCAGGCACTGAAGGTGATCTACGAAAAACGCCTGGCCTTGCAGCAGATCTGGGTCAAGACCAGCAGCAACGGCCACGACATGCTCGCGGCCATCAAGGAATGGGTCCACGAAGCCGAAGCCAGTGGCATCCAGTCCCTGCGAGATTTTGCCGACCAGCTCAAGACCTACTCGCTGCGGCCTGCCACGGCCTGACACCGATGTGCGCGGCGGGGGGGTTGTTGTGGCGAGGGGATTTATCCCCGCTGGGCTGCGCAGCAGCCCCAAGACAGCGATGTAGCTATTTCTGACGCACCGAGCCAACTGGTTTCAGGGCTGCTGCGCAGCCCAACGGGGATAAATCCCCTCGCCACAGGTTCAGCGTCGTCATTCCCCGCCCTTCGTCGCCTGAAAAGGAACTTCGCCCACAATCCCCTATCTCAAGAGCACTTCGCCATCCTGGCGGGCTTTGGAGTATGCGCGTGCAAATCCACAGCAATGCACGTTCTTTGAGATTTGTGCCGATGGTCGACAAGAACCTACAGGATTCATCCCAGCCTCATTGGCCCGAAGCGGCCCAGACACTCATGGCGCTGATGCACGCCCAAGGCGAAGTGGCACGCCTGAGCGAGCGGGAACAATTGTTCAGTTCGTTGCTCGTCAGCGTCAACGCGGTGCTGTGGGCATTCAATTGGGAAACCCGGCAGGTGCTGTACGTCAGCCCCGCCTACGAACGGATTTTCGGTCGGCCCGCAGGCCTGGTCCTGGCGGATTACAACGAATGGCGTGACGCTATCTACCCGGACGACCTGGATTACGCCGAACGCAGCCTGGCTGAAGTATTGGTCAAAGGTGCCGTCGAAGACCGCGAATACCGGATCATCGCCGCCGATGGCCAGATTCGCTGGCTAAGCGACAAATGCTTCATCAACCGCCAAGCCGACCCGGGGCAGCCGGTGATCGTGGTCGGTATTGCCGAAGACATCACCGAGAAAAAACTGCTCGAAAGCGAACTGCAGCGGCTAGCGACCACCGATGTGCTGACCCAGAGCAGCAACCGTCGGCACTTCTTCGAGTGCGCCCATCGCGAGTTCGAGCAGGCTCGGCTACAAGGCACGCCCATGGCGTTCCTGTTGCTGGACATCGATGATTTCAAGTTGATCAACGACACCTACGGCCACCAGGAAGGCGATACGGTGTTGCAGAAGATCGCCGAGAGCGGACGAAGCGTGCTCAGGCGCGGTGACTTGTTCGGGCGGATCGGCGGCGAAGAGTTCGCCGCTGTGTTTCCAGGTTGCCCACCGGACATGGCGCTGCAGGTTGCCGAGCGCCTGCAGCGGGAAATCCAACGCCTGGCGTTCCGCTGCGGGGAGCAGAATTTCGGGATCACCGTCAGCCAGGGCCTGACCGGAATCACCGCCGAAGACCAGACCCTCGATAGCTTGTTTGCCCGTGCCGACGCGGCGATGTACGAGGCCAAGCGCCAGGGCAAGAACCGCATAATCGCCGCCTGAGGCCAATCTCAGCGCAATCGAATCCGGCCATGCCGCTGATCCTGTGGGAGCGAGCTTGCTCGCGAAGGCGTCAGGTCAGTCGACATCAATATTGACTGGTACACCGCCATCGCGAGCAAGCTCGCTCCCACAGGGTTGGGCGGTGACTTTATTTACGGCGCAACCGCATCAATTCCGGCAACCCGATCTTCAGCAGACGCGCCGTGCGCCCCCGAGCCAGTTCTTCAAGGCCTTCATGGGACGGCAAATGGGCCATCTGCGCAGCCATGTTCATCACCAGGGCCTCGCGCGAATAAACCCCACCGCCCAGGCCATACACTGCCGCGATCAACTCGCGCAGCTCCAACGGCAGCCGCCAGCGAGTGCGCAGCGCCGAGCCGAATCCGGCGCCGAATTGCTCGAGGGAATCCCCGACTTCCTCAGGCTCATCCAAATCGCCGCCGGCCTGCATCCACTCTTCCAGGCAGCGCAGCAGCGCCAGGTCGCCCAAGCGATGCAACAGGCCAGCGCAGTAGCAGCGCTCCTGCTCCAGATCCAGCATTCGGGCAATCGTCCGGGCGTATTCGGCGGTGTGCAGCGATAACTCCCAATAACGTTCGGCATAATCCGCCAGGCACGGAACACTCAGCCTGGCACAGCGCTTGATGGTCAGGCCGAGGATCAGGTTCATGCTCTGTCCGGTACCGAGCTGGTGCAACGCCTGGGCCACGGTCTGTACCGGGCCGCCGCCCTGATGCTGGGCAGCGCTGTTGGCCGCGGCGATCAGCACGGCGGTGATCTGCGGGTCGGTGCGGATCTCTTCTTCCAGCAGCTTCAGATCCAGCCCGCCGGGATTGAGGCTGCGCTTGATCGCCACTTGCACATCGGTCATCAACGGCGCGCCTTCGGCCAGATCCCGTCGACGCTCAAGGAACGTGGCCAACGTGAGCCCCGGCCCCGGGTTTGGCGCGGGATTGGACGTGTCTTCGCCGCTCAAGAGCAAACCTTGCAAACGCTGGGTCAGGTTCTCGCGGTTCAAGGGCTTGGTCAGGTACGCCGTCGGCGCCAGCGGCAAGACCTCGCGCACGCTGGCGCTGTCATTGCGACGGCTCACCAGGATGAACGGCAACGCGGGCGTACGGTGCTGCTGGCGCAAGCTGCGCAAAATGCTCAAGCCATCGACACCTGGCAGCTCCCAGTCAGCGATTATCAGATCGTAGGGGTTATGCGCCAGCAACTCCAAGGCCTGCCGTCCCTCTTCACAGGTGTCCACCCGGGCATCGCAACGCACGCTCGACAAGACCTGTTCAAGCAGCTCCCTGGACGCTGGATCGGCCTCGGCGATCAGCACACGCGGTACAGCAGGTAAATCCACAGCAGTCATGCCGCATCGCTCCCTTGCAATACATCCACCTTAGACAATTGTGGTCATTCCAGACAGTTCAAAATCGTCAGAACCCTTTCCTCGCCTATGAAAAAACCCGCCGAAGCGGGTTTTTTGTGGATCAACGCACAGCTCAAGGCTCTTACATATCAGAGCTCGGAGAAGCACTCTTCGATGATCGCCAGGCCTTTGTCCAGTTGCTCGTCTGGCGAAGTCAGCGGCACCAGCACCCGCAGGACGTTGCCGTAAGTGCCGCAGGACAGCAGGATCAGGCCTTTGTCACGCGCCTTGGCGACGACTTGCGCCACTGCGGCAGCGTTCGGCTTGTGGCTGTCGCCATTCTCGAACAGTTCCAGTGCGATCATCGCGCCCAGGGCACGTACTTCACCAATCACCGGGTATTTTTTCTGGATAGCCTTGAGGCCAGTCACCAGGCGCTCGCCTACAGCCTTGCAGCGATCCAGCAGCTGTTCTTCTTCGAACACTTCCATCACCGCCAGCGCTGCGGCGCAAGCAATCGGGCTACCGGCATAGGTGCCGCCCAGGCCGCCCGGCGCGATGGCATCCATGTACTCGGCCTTGCCGCACACACCGGCCAGCGGGAAACCGCCAGCGATGGATTTGGCGAAGGTGGTCAGGTCGGCGGCAACGCCCATCTGTTCCATGGCGAAGAACGTACCGGTACGGCCGGCACCGGTCTGCACTTCGTCAGCGATCAGCAGGATGCCGTGCTGGTCGCACAGGGCACGCAGGCGCTTCATGAATTCTTTCGGCGCTACATAGAAACCACCCTCGCCCTGCACCGGCTCGATGATGATGGCGGCGATGTCGCGTGGCTCGGCGTCGTTCTTGAAGATGCGCTCGATGCTGGCGATGGAGTCATCGATGCTCACGCCATGCAGTTCGTTCGGGTACAGCGCGCGGAAGATACCGCCAGGCATCAGGCCCATGCCGGCCGAGTAAGGCACGACTTTACCGGTCAGGCCCAGGGTCATCATGGTGCGACCGTGGTAAGCGCCGGTGAACGCGATCACACCGGCACGGCCAGTGGCGGCGCGGGCAATTTTCACGGCGTTTTCCACCGCTTCCGAACCGGTGGTCACCAGCAGGGTTTTCTTGGCGAAATCACCTGGGACCTTGGCGTTGATTTTTTCGCACAGTTCCACGTACGGCTCGTAGGCCAGGACCTGGAAGCAAGTGTGGGTCAGCTTGTTCAGCTGTTCGGTCACGGCGGCGATGATTTTCGGGTGCACGTGGCCGGTGTTCAGCACGGCGATACCGCCGGCGAAGTCGATGAATTCACGGCCTTCAACGTCGGTTACCGTGGCGTTCTTCGCCGATTCGGCGAAGATCGGGTGAATCTGGCCGACGCCACGGGGAACAGCGGCGGTACGGCGGGCCATCAAGTCAGCGTTAGTCTTGCTCATTACAGTCCTCATTCGCCGCTCATCGGTCGGCGTGGCTCAAGGAATATATGGCGGGGAGGCAACTGCGACAGCATGCGATGATCGACTGCCGCAGCGTTCCGGCCACAAGAAACAGAACGGGTGAAACGCGCAAAGGGACAGCGCTCTCGTGCCCTTTGCGCTTGAAGCAGATCAGATACCCAGGCAGAGGTATTTGATTTCCAGGTAGTCCTCGATGCCGTACTTGGAACCTTCACGGCCCAGGCCCGAGGCCTTGATGCCGCCGAACGGCGCGACTTCGTTGGAGATCAACCCAGTGTTGACGCCGACCATGCCGTATTCCAGGGCTTCGGCCACACGGAACACACGGCCCAAGTCGCGGGCATAGAAGTACGAGGCCAGACCAAACTCGGTGTCGTTGGACATCGCGATCACTTCGGCTTCGTCTTTGAAACGGAACAGCGGCGCCAGCGGGCCGAAGGTCTCTTCCTTCGCCACGGCGGCGTTTTTCGGTACGTTGGTCAGGATGGTCGGCTCGAAGAAGTTGCCTTCCATCTGCTTGCCGCCCGCCAGCACGGTCGCGCCTTTGCCAACGGCATCGGCGATGTGTTCCTGGACCTTGGCGACGGCTTTTTCGTCGATCAGCGGGCCAGTGGTGGTGCCGTCTTCCAGGCCGTTGCCGATCTTGAGCTTGGCCACCGCAGCCTTGAGTTTTTCGGCGAACGCGTCGTACACCGAATCCTGGATATACAGGCGGTTGGCGCAGACACAGGTCTGGCCGTTGTTACGGTATTTGGAAATGATCGCGCCTTCGACGGCCTTATCCAGGTCCGCGTCGTCGAACACGATGAACGGCGCGTTGCCGCCCAGTTCCAGGGAGACTTTCTTGATGTCCTTGGCACATTCGGCCATCAGTTGACGACCGATTTCGGTCGAACCGGTGAAGGAGAGTTTGCGCACGATCGGGTTGCTGGTCAGCTCGCCGCCGATGTCGCCGGCGCTGCCGGTGACCACGCTCAGCACGCCTTGCGGAATGCCGGCACGGTGCGCCAGCTCAACCAGGGCCAGGGCCGAGAACGGGGTTTGCGAAGCGGGCTTGATGACCATGGTGCAACCGGCAGCCAGGGCCGGGCCTGCCTTGCGGGTGATCATTGCGGCCGGGAAGTTCCACGGGGTAATGGCTGCAGTCACGCCGATCGGTTGCTTGATCACGATCAGGCGCTTGTCGGGTTGGTGGCCGGGAATCACGTCGCCGTAGATGCGCTTGGCTTCTTCGGCGAACCACTCGATGAACGAGGCGGCGTAGACGATTTCGCCCTTGGCTTCGGCCAGCGGCTTGCCCTGCTCCAGGGTCATCAGGCGACCCAGGTCGTCCTGGTTTTCGATCAGCAATTCGTACCAGCGGCGCAGCTTGTTGGCGCGCTCCTTGGCAGTCAGCGCACGCCAGGCCGGCAGCGCCTTGTCGGCGGCTTCAATCGCACGACGGGTTTCGGCAGCGCCCATCTTCGGCACCGTGCCCAGTACTTCGCCCGTTGCCGGGTTGGTCACCTTGATCGTCTGACCATTGTCCGCATCGACCCAAGCGCCATCGATAAAGGCTTGCTGGCGGAACAACTGGGTGTCTTTAAGCTGCATGTCGGCTTTCCTTAACAGCACCGCGCGCACGCGGAGCGAATTAGAGTTGTAGAAAGGCGCCTTATGGGCTGCCGTCAGGGAAATCATTCACCGGGCTGAAGCACAGAAATAACGCACATAAGCACAGACGTGCGGTTCAGCACCCAGACAAGAGCGTTTGAAATCTCAAACGAATCCTAGGGCCGATGGGGTCAGAGGACAATAGGCTGTTCGAAAAAAAGAACGAAAAACCTGCATTTGCCTGTTTTTTCTGATCAGCGTAGCCAACAGCCGCCGAACGAGGTGAAAACAAACGGCAAATCAGCAGCATGGACGCCCGCCATGCTTATGAGTATCATGGCGCCCGCGTTGCACCAGTAGCTCAGCTGGATAGAGTACTGCCCTCCGAAGGCAGGGGTCGTGGGTTCGAATCCCGCCTGGTGCACCATATACGTAAAATCGAAAAGCCCCAGTCCTCACGGACTGGGGCTTTTTTGTGGGTGTCGTTTCCCAGTAGGTGCTTTGGTGTAAATAATTCAGAGGATAAAAACGCCTGCGCGATATCAGCAGGGGCAGCGCTTCAACCGACAGGGGCTGTGTTGCAAATAGCTGTATGGAGTAGATCTTCCGTCGACGATTTTCTCGGGAAACACTCAGTCGAAATCGGCCTCGAGTTGCTCAGGAGCAGGTTCAATATCTCCCAAGGACTTCACCACAAGTCCACATTTCTGAGCTTTGGAATAAAGACCCACATCGTGAGTCCATACTTCATCCGCATTGGTTGCAAGGGCCGTAGCAATAATCTGTCGATCAAAACGCAGCTTGGCTTTCGTTGCTGCAGGGTCAAGGACCTTTAGTTCATTGTCATCGACCATACGAGCACATTCGACCGCAGCGATCTGATCGAACGATACGATCTCAAAACATGAATAGCCGTTTATGACGTCCAGATGGCTCTGGTGGAAATCCCGATCAATGCCGACAAGATACTCAGCCAATGCAGGTGTTGGTATCAGCACCGTCCCGCCTCTTACGTCAACCAGTTCGATTAGGGCCTCAGCCCTCGCCTCCGCCCTATCGACGTTGCGACCGGTGGCGGGGTCAACCAAGACGATACCATCCTTGGTATTTCCCAAGGCTTGGACAAGAACGTTGGTGTCGAGAACTATGCGCACCTCATCCCCTTAGATTCTGGATCGTTCCATGGGGATCATCCATCTCGCTCCAAGTCATACCACCGAGTTCCTTGAGCTGGGTAACTGCGCTACGCAGAGAAGTTTTTTCAAGTTTCTCATAGGACTGAATGAACATTTTTCGCAGCCGCCAGCCACCGTGCGGCCGGCTTTCCCATTCACCTTTTCCGTGAACGCGGACGTACTTGAACAAAAGCTTGCCCAGTTGCTCAGCCAACGCTGTATCGGCTTCACAAAGAAGAGTTTCGCCGCCAGCGCCCTCAAGTCGAACAGGTACAGTCTCGTCTTTCCCGCCTACGACATACAGTCGACCTTGAACGCTACCCTGCTTGATGACAATCATGGGAGGAGGAGCTGCCTTGGCTTTTGGAAACTGAAGAATGTTCGCATCCGCGGCTTGCAAGGCTCCATCCACTCGATCTTGCTCCATCAATGCAGATAGTTGCAGATAGGCTTTCCGTGCTCGCTTAGGGCCGATTCCCTGAGCTGCCTCCCGCACCCTATTCAGGACGTGAAGATATTTATCATCCTCGACCCATGTATTCAGGCAGACACAACCTTCGGTGACAGAGTCAAAATGAACGTTATCTTGCGAGCCGAAAAGCTCAGCGAGCTCACACAGATAATCCGTCAAGCGAGCCATCGAGAGCTTGCTTGGATCGGTTCCGTCGAGTTCGAGCATCAGCTTTTTCATGCCGTCGAGTATAGTTCCACCCAAATGATCCTGCTATGCCTGCATTTGTAACGCTGCGCCCAACTTAATCGCCCACAACGCTAACCTGCCGGCACCATCGACGTTCCGCCTCGCCACTTCCAACAAATCCAAACCTTCTCGCAGCAGCAGATACGCAGCGTTAAGATCGCAGCCTTCGACAGCGCCTACAGCGCAGCCAGCGAAAGCAAGCTCCCTCGCCACCAACGCTAGCAGTATGCCGTCAACGCTGACGCAACGCCTCCAACCGCGCCGGCAAGTCCTCCTTTGGAAAACGCTTGTGTAGCGCCAGCAGTTTTTCATCAGCGGCCTTGCTATCCCCCACCTCGCGCAAACGCAGGATTTCCATCAAGCCTTGTTCCAGCGATGGCAGCGCAGCCGGCGCGGCCTTGCTCATTTTCGCGGCAGGCTTTTCCAGCAGCGCCTGGTCAGCGCTTGCCGGAGCCCGGGCCAACTCGCCCTGGGGCGCCATGCGGATGATCGGCGCGGGGGCGGGCATGGCCGGTGGCGGTGCGGCGGCAACCGCGGGCTCTTGTTGGTCGGCGGAAAATTCCATCGACGCGGGAGCGGCCAACTCGTCGTGGGGCACGGGCGAGCGCAGCACCAGGCCGATCATCAGCGCCACTCCGGCGACCGTGGCGAATGCCATCTGCCAACGCGGTCGCTGACAAGCTTGCAACCAGCGCTGCCACAGGCTCGGCGCGGGCGCCGAGGTTTCACGGCGGGCGGTGGCCAGGATAAAGGCGTCCAGGGAGGCCGGCGGTTCGCCGTTGGCGTGCTGGCGGAAATGCTCGATCAACATTTCGTCGTCGGCATCCGGCGTGTGTTTGCGGTCGATCATGCGGGTACCTCCTCGGCCAACAGTCGATGCAATTTCTGTTGGGCGTAACGCAAGCGGCTCTTGACCGTTTCCAGCGGGGCGCCGATCAGCGCAGCAATTTGCGGCAATTCCAAGTCGCCGTGCAGGCGCAGCAGAAACACTTCCCGCTGATCTTCGGGCAGGGCCTGCAAGGCGGCATCGAGCCGTGCCTGGTCGCGACTCAGGCTCAACTGCTGCTCGGGGCTGCCGGTGTCGTCGGGCTGGACGTGGAGTTGCTCGTCGTAACTGTCGTGCAACGGGTTGTGGACACCGTGTTTGCGCCAGTGGTCAATCAACCGGTTGCGGGCAATCTGGAACAACCAGGTACGAAAACTCGCCCGGCCTTGTGGCTGGGTGGCGCTGCGGATCAGGCTGAGCCAGGTGTCCTGGAAGATTTCCTCGGCCAGTTCGGCCTTGTTGCTCAACGACACGAGAAAACGATAAAGCCCCTGCCGATGACGGGCATACAGGACTTCGAAAGAAGCCCCGTCGCCATTGCGGTAGCGGGCCAGCAACGCTTCGTCGCTGGGTGAATCAAGCGCAGCGGGCATGTCGGTGACGAACTCCTTTCCAGTCATTGCAACACAGTCCTGGCAGACAACAAGGGAACCCTGTGGGAGCGAGCTTGCTCGCGATGGCGGTGCATCAGTCAACATCAACGCCAACCGAACCGACGCCATCGCGAGCAAGCTCGCTCCCACATTTTTGATCCTCGTTGTCGTCAGGATCAGCGTTTGGCCGCAGGTTCAAGGCTCTGCGCAAGTTCCACCAACTGTACAAACTCGGCGCGCAACCCGAATGGGTCATCACCACGGGCCGAGCGCGCCAGTTGGGCGGTGTCCTTCAGGTTCATCGTGCCAGTGTAGTGTCCATCGCCCTTGAGCTGCTGGGCGAAGGCCGCCACGGACGCCGCGAAACGCAGGTCATCGCTGGGTTGTTTTTCGCTTTGCGCGCTGGCGATTGGATGCTCGATCAAGCGACTGCTGCCGCCCTCGACCGGCTTGTAGCGTACACGTAACATCGCCAGTTCAGCGGATTTGCCGTCCGTCTTCGGCGCGTTGCCATAACGCAGTGGCTCCAACCAGCCCGGCTCGCCCTTCGGGACAATTTCGTACAACGCCGTCACCGTGTGCCCAGCGCCGATCTCGCCAGCGTCGACCTTGTCGTTGTTGAAATCCTCACGCTTCAACGCACGGTTTTCATAACCCAGCAGGCGATATTCGCTGACCTGCGCCGGGTTGAATTCCACTTGCAACTTCACGTCCCGCGCCACCACGGCCAAGGTGGAGCTGAGTTGGTCCACCAGGACCTTGCGCGCTTCGAGCAGGTTGTCGATGTAGGCATAGTTACCATCGCCGGCGTCAGCCAGTTGCTCCATCAGGTGTTCGTTGTAGTTGTCCACACCAAAGCCCAGCGTCGTCAGGGAGACGCCGCTTTTACGCTGGTCCACCGCCATCTGCTTGAGGCTGTCGAAGTCGCTGATGCCGACGTTGAAGTCGCCGTCGGTGGCCAGCAGGATGCGGTTGATGCCGTTGTCGATGAAGCTCTCCCGCGCCATCTGATAGGCCAGCTCGATGCCTGAGGCGCCTGCGGTTGAGCCACCGGCATTGAGTTGGTCGATGGCGTTGCGGATTTTCACTTTGTCACGACCCGAGGTGGGCTTGAGCACCACCCGGGACTCGCCGGCGTAGACCACGAGGGACACGCGGTCCTGGTCGCGCAATTGATCCACCAGCAGTTTCAGCGTGCTCTTGACCAGCGGCAGGCCTTCACGACGGTCCATGGAACCGGACACGTCCACCAGAAACACCAGGTTGGCCGGGGCCAGCTCCGCCACGGCGCGGTCGGACGCCTTTATGCCGATGCGCAGCAAACGGGTATGGGGATTCCACGGCGACGGGGCGATTTCGGTCGTTACGCCAAACGGCGAGCCATCGGTGGGCAAGGCGTAGTGGTAAGGGAAGTAATTGACCATCTCCTCCAAGCGCACGGCGCCCTCGGGCGGCAGGCTGCCCTGGTTGAGGAGGCGTCGCACGTTGGCGTAGCTGCCGGTATCGACGTCCACACTGAAGGTTGAGACTGGCGTCTCGGCAACGCTGTGGATGGGATTGTCCGGCAGCTTTTCGTATTGCTCGCGCGGCCCGGCATGGTAACCCTCGGCAATGGAATCGTTCGCCACGCTTGGGGCAGGCATCGCTGCCGGTTTCATGAGCATGCGCTTGACCGTCGACTGACGCACTTCGGCGATCTCGCCTTGCGGTACAACACTGGGCGCCACGACCGCCGGTTCGGCCGGCTTGCCAGTCTCTCGGGACGAAGACAACCCACAACCGGCCAACGTCACCAGCATCGTGACAGCAAAGCCTTGGGCGGCAGGACGCATAAAAGAAAGTGGACGGGACATGGGCTGAACCTCGTGAATGGATGATCCGTACGCAAGGTCAGACGCAGGGCTGAAGTGATTCGGGTTAACCGCCTGAAAATAATTTTCTGACTGTTCGCAGCCCTTCCTCAGCTTGATGCTTTTGCAATTGCGCTCAAGTTACCGCTCCTCGGGTCGAGACACTAAAGTGCCATCACTCCTATAAGGACATTCCGTGCTCAAAACACTTCTCAAGGCCACTGCCCTCGCCGCCACCCTGTCGATGACCGGCTGCGTCTCCTACACCGTCACCGGCCCCGTGGGTGCTCCGGCGCACCCCGCTCCGATCAGCAGTCCGCGTGCCGCGCAAATCGCCGATGTGGCCGTTTCAGCCCCGGACGTCAACGACGCCACGCGCACGGCCATCAGCCGTTCCCTGACGGCTCAGCTCAATCAGTACGTGCAGACCGGCGGCTACTTCAAGCAGGTCACCGAATACCCGACGCGCCTGGGCGAGAATGACGTGTTGCTCAAGTTCGACATGACTTCCCTCAAAGGCCATCGCGCTCCGCATCCGGGCTATTTCCCCGGCGCGTTGCTGACCCTGACCATCTGGATCTGGGTGAACGGTCCGATCTACGTCGACAGTTTCGACGTCGCGGGGAACCTGAGCATCGTCGATCGCGACGGCAAGGAACTGGCGAGCGCCAAGGAAGAGATCAAGCTTGAACGCAACGTAGGCCTGTATGGCCGCGAATACTGGGCACCGACCATGGGTGCACAGCAATTGAATCAGCTGGTGGCGCAACTGTTGGATAACGCCACGGCGCGCCTGGCCAAGCAATAATTCCTAGGAGCAGGACACCATGGGTTTCATCAAACACAGTTTCATCCTTGCCGCCGTGCTGCTGACGGGTTGCGTGTCTTACTCGCAACACGAATTGCCGGACGTTAAAACCTGGCCACCTGCTGCTGCTACCACAGCCTCCAAGCCAACCGCCTTCGTGCGCACCACTGCGCAGAATCAGGTCAACGGTGGCCCGGCCGTCGCCGCCTCGGGCGCCCAGGCTACCGCTTGGGAAGGCTCGGTGGCCGAGACCTTCCGCGACTCCGGACGTTTCGCGCGGGTCAGCACCGACAAGGTCGAATCAGACATCTACGCCGAAGCCACCTTGCGAAACAATGAACAGTTCAGCATGGCTTCGGCCATCATCACCGGCGCGACCTTCTTCATTATCCCGTCCACAGCCGAGAATACTTTTACACTCGAAACTGTGTTCAAGGACAAGGACGGCAAGGAACTGGGACGCGTGCAGAAGAGCGAGTCGGTACGCACCTGGATGCAGTTGGTGCTGATCTTCGGTATTCCGTTCCAGCAGGACACTCGTGACGTCGTGCAGGCGCTGACACGCAGTACTTTGGAAGAGGCTGTGCAGCGGCGGTTGCTGTAATCGACTGCTCTCACAACGCAGGGAGCGTCCTTGTGGCGAGGGCGCTTGTTCCCGCTTGACCGGGCAGGTGCGCCAGTGCGAAGTGCTCACATAAGGGGCCGCTTCGCAGCCCGGCGGGAGCAAGCTCCCTCGCCACGGATCATTCCAACCTTGGACCGTATTGCTGTCTACGCGCAGAGCTAGGATTCACAGGCCAATGACGGCTGCGCGGCCTTCGCGTGCCGTCCCGGAAAATACGCCGCCGCCCCGACGCCCACGGCGCCCATGATCGCGCAATACACCACGCACACCCACGGGCTCCACGGCACCAGCGCGATCAGCACCAACGGCGTCATGCTTGCCCACAGGGCATAGGCGATGTTGTAGGTGAACGAGATGCCGGACACGCGAATCTTTGGCGGGAACAGGCTGACCATCACCGACGGCACTGCGCCGACCACGCCACAACCCAGCCCGGCCACCGCGTAGGCCAGGCCCAACCAGGCACTGTCACTGATCAGGCTGGCATAGAGCACGCCGATGCCCAGGGGCAGCAGCACGCTGTAGAGCATGACGGTGCGCCAGGCGCCGATGCGGTCGACGATGAGGCCGGCCAGGACGCAGCCGATGTTCAGGAAAACGATGCCGAGGCTGCTCAGGGCGAAGGTGTGGCTGGGGGTCAGGCCAAAGCTTTTCTGCATCACGGTTGGGGTGATGACGACGAACACGACCACGGCGGAGGTCAGCACACAGGTGAGAATCGCGGCGGGCAGCAAGGCGTGCCGATGGTCGCGCAGGACCGTGCGCAACGGCAGTTCCGCCGCACCTTCACGATTGGCTTGCAGCGCCATGAAGATCGGCGTTTCGCTGAGCCAGCGGCGCAGCCAGACGCCAATCACACCGAAGACTCCACCCAGCAGGAATGGCAAGCGCCAGGCGTAATCGAGGACTTCCGCCGGGGTATAGATACGCGCCAGCGCCGTGGCGGTCAGGGCGCCGAGCAAATAGCCAAAGGTCAGGCCCGCCTGGAGAAACCCCAGGGCATAGCCACGATGTCGCAGCGGCGCATGCTCAGCGACAAAGACCCAGGCGCTGGGCACTTCGCCGCCCACCGCCGCGCCTTGCAGGATGCGCAGCGCCAGCAACAGCAACGGGGCGAAATAGCCGATCTGCGCATAGGTCGGCATCACGCCGATGAGCAGGCACGGCAACGCCATCATGAGGATGCTCAAGCTGAACACCCGCTTGCGCCCCAGGCGATCGGCGAAGTGCGCCATGAGAATCCCGCCCAAGGGCCGCGCCAGATAACCCGTGGCAAAAATTCCGAAGCTTTGCAGCAGGCGCAGCCACTCGGGCATCTCCGGCGGAAAGAACAGTTGGCTGAGGGTCAGGGCGAAGAAGACGAAAATGATGAAATCATAGATTTCCAGCGCACCGCCGAGGGCGGCCAGGCCCAGGGTCTTGTAGTCGGATCGGCTGAACCGCGCGTCTGGCAGATGAGTCGAGGCAGTCATAGGCAGGTTTGAAAAAATATGTGGAAAGAAGGCAACGGCTCAGGCAGCGGGATCTTTGTCCACGGGCTGCGCCGGTGATTGGCCTGGCTCGGCGTCTGCGGCCTCGTCAGCAGGCAGGAAATCCTTGCGGCTCTGGGCGATGGCCCGGCGTATCTCGTCGCCTTTGGTGGGGCAATTCTTGAGGCGGGCGATGCCGTCGGTTTTCTGCGTCATCGCCATCCTCCGGCATGAGTGAACAGGGGGCCGATAGTGCTCGCTTTTGGCGCTTGATGCCAACTTCCGTGACGATTGGAGCTGCTAGGGCCCTCGTCACGGAGCCAAGGTCCAATCAACGGTGGTAGCGACGCACCACGCTGCTGTTGCGCAGTACATGGCCGTTGAGTTTTTCCATCAGTTGGGCACGTGTAAGGCCGGCGGGCAGGGCTTCGGGCGGCAGATCCAGGGCGAATATCTGAATCAGGTAATGATGGGCGCTGTCCCCAACAGGCGGGCACGGACCGATGTAGCCAGGGGTGTTCTTGCTGTTGAGGCCGTTCATGCCCTCAAGTGTGGATTTGGTGCCCGCGCCCGCAGGGATCTGCCGGGTGCTGGCCTTGATTCCGTAAAGGACCCAATGATCCACGCCCTGCCCCCGCTGACCGTCGGGGTCGAGCATGACGATGGCGTAGCTGAGGGTGCCGGGAGGGCCGGCGCTCCAACTCAAGGCCGGGGAAATATTTTTGCCGCCGCATTTGTTGGCGTCGCTGGCAGCCGCTGCGGTGAAGAGGCGGTCATCCGACACACCGGGAATGCTCAGGGTAAAACGCTCTTCGGCCTGGATCCCTTGTGCGCACAGCACGAGGGTAACGGCCGCGAGCCAGGAGGAAAGGGAAGTCAATCGGGTCATACCGGGCACCTTGAATGCGGGTCAGGCCATGGACGGCCTGCGAACTATAGCCGCAGCGCCGGCCCGGTTGCAGTGACAATTACGCTGAACCTCGCTCCAATTGCTCGACTCCAACGGGAAACGCCTGCCGGAGAACGACCATGCCCATGCATCAAGTCGCCCGCCTCGCTGATGTGCGAGAAGACCGCGGCCTCGAAGTCCCCCTCAACGAATCGTCCATCCTGCTGCTGCGGGCCGGCGGACAGGTACGGGCATTCCAAGGCAAATGCCCCCACGCCGGAGCGCCCCTGGCCAAGGGTGCGGTGTGCCACGGCCGGTTGATCTGCCCGTGGCACAAAGCGGCATTTCGCGCCGAAGACGGCGCCCTGTGCGAGCCGCCGGCCCTCGACAGCCTGGAGCGCTATCACGTCGAGGTGCGAGGCGAGGAAGTCTGGGTCGATGACCAACCCCTGCCGGCCGAGAAAATCCCGCCGGCCGATGACCCGCGTTCCTTCGTCATTATCGGCTCCGGAGCCGCCGGCACGGCATGCGCAGCGGCGCTGCGCGAGAAGGGTTTCGGTGGTCGGATCCTGATGATCGACCGGGAACCCGAAGCCGGCTATGACCGCACCGTTTTAAGTAAATATGTCCTGGCTGGCGACATGGCAGCGGATAAAACCCCGCCCCTGCGCGATGAAACTTATTTCACCCAGCAACGCATCGAACGGCGCCATGGCGAGGTCACGGAGCTTGATGTGGATGCGCGCCAGATCCGCCTCGCCAGCGGCGAAACGTTGAGCTACGACGCGGTGCTTCTCGCCACCGGTGGTGTGCCCAGGACGCCAGGCTTTGCGGGACTCGACCTGCCAAATGTTTTCACCCTGCGCTCCTTGGCCGACAGCCGACGGATCCTCGACCGTACCCAGCCAGGGCAACGAGCAGTGATCATCGGCGACAGTTTCATTGCCATGGAGGTCGCCTCCTCGCTGCGCAAACGCGAACTGAGCGTCACCGTCCTGGCCCGTCATCCGGTGCCATTCGCCAAGCAATTCGGCGACAGCATCGGCAAGGCAATCCTGGCAAGGCACCGGGCCAATGGGGTGGTTTATCACAGCGATGGCGAAGCAGCGCGAATCGAAGGCGAGGACAAGGCCGAGGCCGTGGTGCTGGATAACGGCCAGCGCTTTGCGGCGGATCTGGTCATCGTCGGCATCGGCGTGCGCCCGGCCACGGAGCCGTTTGCCAACCTGCCACGTGGGAAGGACGAATCGTTGATCGTCGACGATGGTATGCGCGTGACCGATGGCGTCTGGGCCGTGGGCGACATCGCGACCTTTCCCCTCAACGGCCAGCCCCGGCGCATCGAACATTGGCGCCTGGCCCAGCAACAAGCCCGGATCGCCGCGACGAACATGCTCGGTGGTGAAGAACATTACCTGGACGTGCCGTTCTTCTGGACGTATCACTTCGGCAAGCGCTACGACTACCTGGGCCACGCCGAGGAATGGGACGAAGTGCAATTCAAGGGAACGCCCGAGCATCCGCCCTTTATCGCATTGCTCGGCAAGAACAACCTCGTCGCGGCTGCCGTGGCCTGTGATGAAGGCCGGGCCATGGCGGCCCTGGCCCAGCGCATGAAACAACCGCTGCCGGTGGATGAGGCTTGGCGGCTGGTTCGGGATTTTTCGATGTAGGCCTTACGCGGAGTGATCCGCCGGCAAATGGATCACCCGTGGGCGCTCCAGCGGAGCCAGGGGCGGCGGCTGCAAGTCCGGGCTCAGCAGATGGAAATGCGGCACCACGTGGCTGATGTCGCCATCCTGATTGTTGTGGATGATCTTCGACCCCGGCTGGCGCAACGTTTCCAAGCGTTCGTCAGTCAACTTGAACGTGGCGCTCAGGCCCTGATCGTCCACTGCCGGCCTCGGCAGCCTGCGCTGGGCGAAACTCCGGCTCTTGCGCTGTTGATAACGCGCCCAGGTGATCAGGACGATTGCGTTGACCAACGCGATCCAACCATAGATCTGCAAAGTCCCCAGCGTATCGAACAACGAACCGCCCAAGCGCGGGCCGGCATGGCTGTCGAACAGCGGCAAGAGCCCGTTCACCAACAGATACAACAACCCGACCCACGCCAGCACCGTAAAGAGCACATCGATGAGCACCAGAAAAGGCCGTTGCCGGGTCCTGATAATTTTCATCGGATCACTTCCTCTTCTTCGTCATCGAACGGTTTGATCCCGCGATCCGGGCTGACCCAGCGCGCGCGCTTCTGATGCTGGCCGAACAGCACCTTGGGGAAACTCACCAGCGTGGTGAACAGGCTGATCAGCCAAAACACCAGCGGGTACCAGACCACCCAGAACATGATGTGCCAAAGGCCTTTTTCGTAGCGCCGGTCGATCAGGATGCTCACCGCGAACTGCATCAGGCACACCACCGCCAGCAACAGCCCGGTGAAAGCCGGCGGCATGAGGTGGTCCACCGCGATGGCCGCAGGCATCTCGACGAATTTACCGGCGCCCCAGAAGATCACTGACAGCAGGAAGGTGAACGCCCAGCCGGTGGACAGGCAGTATTCGAACAACAGTGGCCATAGGTAGCGATGGCGGTATTGCCAGATGCCACGGATGTTCTTGAACAGCACCTCGGCGCCACCCTGGGCCCAGCGCAGACGTTGACGCCAGAGGCCGCGCAGGGTTTCGGGCATAAGAATCCAACACAGGGCGCGGGGCTCGTAGAAGATGCTCCAGTGGTCCAGTTGCAGTTTCCAACTGATGTCGATGTCTTCGGTGATCATGTCCGGGCTCCAATAGCCGACCCGGTGCAGGGCCGTGCGTCGGAACGCGACGATCACGCCGGACACGGTAAAGATCCGTCCGAAAACCCGCTGAGTGCGCTTGATCAAACCGATGATCGAGGAAAACTCGCCGACCTGGACCCGGCCCACCAACGTCGAACGGGTGCGGATGCGCGGGTTGCCCGTCACCGCGCCGAGGCGGGCGTTGTCCAGCATCGGTGCCACCAGGTAGGCACAGGTGTTAGGCGCCAGCAGTGCGTCGCCGTCGATGCACACCAGGTATTCGCTGCGCGCGGCAATGGCGCCCATGCGCAGGGCCACGGCCTTGCCCTGGTTTTCCGCCAGGTGCAGCACGCGCAAACGTGGATCTTCGGCGGCCAGCCGGTCGAGCACTTCGGCGGTGTTGTCCTTGGAGCCGTCGTTGATGGCGATAACTTCGATGTTCGGATAGTGCTGGCCCAGCGCAGCGTGAATCGTATCGGCAACGTTGTCGCCTTCGTTGAAGCACGGGATCAGGATGCTGATCAGCGGCTCGCCAGCCAGAGCCGGCGGCAACGTATCGTCCTTCCACGGCCAATGACGCTCCCAGTGCAGCCAGAAATACAGGCCGCCGGCGATCCACAGCCCGGACATGAACAGCGGGTAAAAGAACACGAAGTCCATCAGGAATTGCCCGGTGACCAGGAAGATCAGGCCCAGCGGCACCCCAAGGACAATCGCCAGCACCAGAACGGCGAGCAGTCTGTCGAGCATGTCAACGATTCCATTTGTTGGAGAGCGCAGGCCGCACGGCTTTCACGGCGGGCTGGTCTTCGATGAAGTTGTCCGGGTAGTAACCGAAACTGGTCACGCCCTGACGCTTGAGGCGCCCCATCCAGTCGGCCAGTTGTTCGCCTTCGATGTCGGCCACCGGCTTGCTGTGCCAGTCGCGGGCTTGCAGCTCGAACACCGTGCGCTTGAGCGCACCCGGACGGGCCTTGACGGTTTCCACCAACCGCTCGAGCCAAGGGCCCGATTGCTCGCGGGTCTGTCCTTCCATCAACGGCATGGCCATCGGCGCAGTCCAGTCGTAGGCGGCAAGAAAATCGTCGAGGTTCTGGGCGAACCAGGCTTCGCTTTGCGGGTTGAGCATCGGCTCGGCAAAGATATTGCGCGCCGTGCGCACTTGCGGGCCACGTATCGCCCGGACCTTGGCGGTGAGCTCGGCGGTGAAGTCGATCAGGTAGCGGCTCTTGAAGCGAGTCCAGCGCTGCATGGCTGCCGGGTCATCGCGCAGGGCAGCGATGGATTGCGGCAAGCCGTGGGCGGCATAGACTTTCATCGCGGCGGGGCTGGCGTCCTCGAAGTCGGAGAACACAGCGTCGTCATGGTAGAGAACGCCATCCACCGAGCTCATCCGCGCCAAGTCTTCGTAGATTTCGCCGATGACCTTGCGCACCTCCGGGTCGAACGGCGACAGGCGCACGTACTGGTCCGAGGCGACGCCCGTCTTGCCGGTCTTCGGGTCCCAGCGCAGCACTCGGGACAGTTTCGGATCCAGGGCAAAGCTGAGCACCGGCATCCAGGCATAGACCTTGACGTTGGCGCGGGTACGCAATTGCCATGCGACCCGGTCGAACAGATCGGCGCGCACCGGCAGATGACGGTTGGGGAAGTACAGCGAGTGGACGAGGCCGTCACCTTTGGGGTCGGCGAACGCCTGCAGGAACACCGTGTTCGCGCCCAGGTCGTAGATGCGCTGGACCAGTTGGCCGACGTTGGCTTCCTGCTGCGCGGGGTCCGAATCGTAGACGTAATCCAGATCGACATGGACTACCCGCATCGGATCGATCGACTGCACGGAAGTAATACTCTCGGCGAAGTGCGCGCCGTCCGGATCAGACGACACCAGGAAACGCGGGCCATCCATCAGGTTATCGAGGCTGTCGAGACCATCCTCCAGGGTCAGGGCCATCTGGTAGCCTTCACTGCCGATGACCTGCAACGCAGTGCCGTCGGCTTCGCCATAAGGCCAGACCCAGACGCGCGGGCTATAGCCGGCAACTTTGCGGATTTTCTCGGAAATGGCTGCGACGTCTTTGCGCATACGTGCCTGGAAATCGGCCTCGTTTTCATAGCGACCGGTGGCAGGATCGTAATGCCGGGTGGTCGCGGCGGGTTGCTGGTTGCCTTGTGGGTTGGCGAGGATGCCTTTGTGATTGGCGTCGGTGTGGGCGGCGATTTCCACCAGGCCAGATTTCGACACCTCACGAATTTGCTCCCACGTCAGGAACTCGGAGCGCTTGCGCGGCACACCGGCAAAATCCACCGATTGGTCCAGCGGCGTGTCGACCCAACTGCCGACCGGAGCCAGGATGGCCGGCCAGTTATAGGCGCGCAAGATCGGCATGACGCGGGTGTAGAAGCTCGAGTAGCCGTCGTCGAAACTCAGCAGCACCGCGCGCTGTGGCAGTTCCGGACCGCCATTGCGGGCGGCGATGATCTGGTCAACCGTGACTGGTTGATAGTTGTTTTCCCGCAGCCAGGCCAACTGCTCGATCAGGCGTTCGGTACGCACCGCCACGAGAGCCTGGTCGGGGTCGAGATCCTCGACATCGTGGTAGGCGATGCCGAGCACGTGGTTTTTCGGCCACGGCGCGTCGTTGGCCGCCACCGGCCGTTGCGAAGGAGGCGCGAACGCCGGGGCTTGCTGGGCACAAGCGTTGATCAGCAAGACTCCCAGCAGAAGGATGAATCGCGAAATGACGGGCATTTTCAAACTCTTCTAGAAGCGGTAGGTGAGGTCGACAAGCAGGCGCAGATCGCTTTCACGATCGCCGTCGTAAGGGCGGTTGAGCCAGCTCAGCGCGGCCCCGGCTTCGAGCACGTCGTTCCAGAGCAAACGTTGGCCGTAGCTAAGCAGTCCCATGGCACCGGTGTTGTAGTCGCGCTGGCTGTAGGTACCGGCACCCGCTTGGAACTGTTGGCTCCAGGTGGTCTCGTAACGGCGATACAGCACATGGTTGGCGGTCACGGTCGGCATGACGCTGAAGTCCGATTTCGGATTGAAGTACGGCACTTCGTTGGAACCGCTGTTGCGGCTGGCACCGACTTCCAGGCCCATTTCCACTTGCAGCCTAGGAGCGCTGTAGAGGCCTTCGCGGCCGGTCAGCAAGGTCTCGAGACGGTTGTTGCCGTCGCTGAAGTGCGACGGGCTGACAGCCAATCGCCACTCGCGGCTCTCATTGGCCCGCCAGCGGACGAAACCGCTGCCGCCATTGGCGCGGATACCACTGTTGAGGGCCCGCAACGGGGTGTTGGCCGAGAGGTAATCCAGGCTGCCGCCGTACTGCCAGTGGTCATTGATGTCCCGAGCCACAGCCACGCGTGCGCCCTGTTTGTCACCGGAGCCATACGAGTGATTGGAGACTTCCGCTTCCAAGGTCATGTCGCGTGTGCGGCGCTCGACGCCCAGGCGCTGCCAGCGATGATGACCGGTACCTTCCTCGAAATCGCCAGTGGCATAGCCGGCACCACCGAACAGCCGCCAGTCTTCGTCAATGGGCGGGCTGTAGAGCAACGTTTCAATACCAAAGTCCCGGCTGCCGGTCACCGCGCCAGCATCGCCATTGCCGCCGCCAAAGCTCTTGCCGGTGTAGGCTTCGATACGCAATTCGGCCATGTCGTGGACTTCGCGCTGGCGTTGCAGGCGCTTGACGTGGGCATTCTCCGGATAGCGAGCGACCACGTCGTCGGTGAGCGCATCCATCTGCCGCCATTCCTGCAGATCCATGGCGGCGCGCGCCTGGGCGATTTCCAGATCGCGACTGCGCGGCGTCGTCGCCTCGACTTCCTTGAGCAGGTTCTCCGAACGCCGCGGCCAGTCACGGGCTTGATACAGATCAGCCTGGGCCAGGCGCAAACCGATGTTGCCGGGGCCTTGATAGACGAGATCTTTCAGGCGTGCTTCGGCGGAGGGCAGGTCGGCGCCATAAGTGCCCGCCTGGGCGGCGAGTTGCTGGGCGTCCATCCATTCGTCGTTAGGGTTGCCGATCGGCAGCCCTTTGAGCTCCACGCGCGACGGCTGTGATTTCGCCAGATCTTCGGCAAGCGCGCGTGCTTCTTCGGAGCGCTCGCTTTCCAGCAACGCGTAATAGAGCGCCGTGCTGTCTTCGAAGCGATCCGCGGGGTCGGCATCGGGCGCGGTCAGCACGCGACGATACAGATCGACGGCAATTTCCGGCTCCCGTTGCTCCAAATAGGAAGAGGCTACCCAGCGCAACGCATAGGTAGGAATGCCGACGTCTTCAGCGACCAGCTTCTGGTATTCGGCAATCACCTCTGCCCGGCGGGCCCGGGCATTGAGGGCACCCATGCGGTCGATCCGCCAGCGCAGGACGTCTTCATGGGCCTCGGCCACTGGGGTCCAGGTGGCGAGCAGTTTGTCGTAATCAGCCAAGGCGCGATCCGCGATGACGAAGCGATCCTTTTCGCTGCGGCTGGCCATGTCCGCCAGGCGCACCCGTTCGGCCGCCACATCGCCTTCAAGTCGACGCTGCACGCCGGGGTCGATCAGCCCGGGTTGGAGACGGGCCAGGCGCAGGGCCGGCTCCGGCAACCGGGCGCGTTGCAAGGCGTAGATGTACTCGCGCGCAACTTCAGGCTTGTGGCTACCCGCACGGGTGAACGCCTGGTCGTATTCAAATAGCGCTTCGTGAGGATTATTGGCACGGGTCAGGGCATAGCCCAAAGCCAGACGGCGCATCGCATCATCAGGTTTGGCGGCAACCAATGCCTTGGCACGGCTGACGGCTTCATCAGGCTTGCCCGCATCGGCCTGGGTCAGGGCCAGGCCCAGTTGCAGCTCGGGATTTTGTGGATCGATCGCCAGTGCCCGGCGATACAAATCGGCCGCCGAATCCCAGCGCTTGAGGTTGCGATAGGACCGCGCCACAGCCGTCAGCGCCTGGACCGGCAGGTCGTGATAGCGGCCCTGGGCTTCGTAGACCGTCACCACCTCGGCATCGAGGCCAGCCCAACTGGCAATTTGCAGGTGATCACTGATCTGCGCGGTGCTGGCTTGTCCGGCCGATAGCTGGCGCAACACGGTCAATGCGGGCGTGTAATGACCCGCACGGGCGTCGAGCACCTTCTGGTCATAGGCAGAATCGGCCAACGCCGCAACCGGCCAGCACAATTGGCTGCACAGCGCGACGCGAAACAACGGGCGCAAACCGAATTGAATAAAAGGACCCACAGTACGCGGCATTCGTCAGCATCCTTACATGGCCAGCCGGGTCGCAGTGCCCCCTTGCCCATCAAACAGGAGGCCGGGTCAAAGGAACCCAGCCAAGCTCTAACGGGCCAAGTCTGGCATTGCGCGCAGGGTCATCTTTCGGAACGCCATAATTCTTCAGAATCCATGCAGATTTCAGCGTGGTACTTTTTCACAGGCAAAAAAAAACCGGCCGTGCGCAATGCACAGGCCGGTTTTTGATACTGCTGAAGCGCGATTACTGAATAGCGACGCCGCCGCCCAGCTTGCTCATCACGAATGCCGAGAACTGTTCAACGGTCATCTTCTGGCCGTTGAAATCGACCTGATTGTTGGCGTAATGCAGGTTGGTGACCACATCGTTGCCATCCAGCTTCGCCAGCTCCGTACCGACTGCCATGGCGCTGAACATATCACTGGTGGCTGTGGCCTGGTCAGCGATCAGCTTGGCATCGGTCTGACCTTCCATCTGCGCCTGCACAGTCAGCAGGTCCACTAGCATCGGCTTGGAGACTTTTACCTTGAACTCCAGCAGGGCGAGCAGTTGGCGGCCCAGCTCATCAGGCGGCAGGTCCATGGATTGCGGCTTCGCCAAATCGACGACCAGGCTCGCGCGGCTTTCACCATTAGCGGTATTGAACGAGAGGTTCTCCAGGGCGACTTGTGGAGCGCCTGCCAGGAGTTTCTCCAGATCAGCCTTGACCTGGGCCTCTTCAGCCTCGGTCAGGTTCAACTCTGGCGTCGGCTCGCCCGCTTCGGCAGCTTCAGCAGCAGCTTTTTCGTAGGGCTGCAGCTTGGCCTGGTAGACCTGCATCAGCGACATGGTGGCAGGGATATCCAAGTTCTTCAGGCTTACCGCCATTTGCGCCGAACCGATTACCTTGTCGTTGAACGACAACTCACCGATTTTGTAATCGGCACGCCCCGAAGCGCTGGTGCCGTTTTCGGAGCTGTTGTTCTTCATTTCGAAGTTCTTCAGGCCCAGCACCGACTTCTGCTCGCCGAAGCTGGTCTTGCTATTGCTCAGCAACAGGGTGTTATCACCCATGTAGTAGCCATAGGTGCTCTTGGTCAGGTTACTGGCCAATGTCAGGCCGCTGAACTCGACTTGCACCGGCGTCTGGTCTTCGGCGACGGTGGTCAGTTTGAAACTGTCCATGTAGCCATCGGCCTTGATCTTTTGGGCTTGGGCGCTGGCAGCCACATCGATCTTCAGGCCCGAAAAGATGAGCTGGGATTGTTCATCCAGCTTGGTGTCCAGGGGAAGCAGTTCGAATGTCCCGTTGGTGGACTGGTCGTAGCCAAGATTGAACACGCCTTTCATGGGCGATTTGTCCTTGGCCGCTACGAACCACTTTTCGGTCAGCGGAGTGCGCTCGAGCTCGGTGTGGCTGGTAGCCATGACAGGCAACCATTTGAGCGTCATCAGGCGGGAAAATGGCAGCGGGCCGTGTTCAATATTGTCGACAAACAACAATTCGACCGGCTCGCTACCAAACATCTCACCTTCGCCCTTGAGGCGATAATGCGCGGTACTGCTGAATGTTCCGCGATCCAGGGAGACCAGTTCGATCGATGCGGTGCCATTGGAGCCGGCCAGGGCCGTTTGCATTTGCTTGTTGCTGTCGGCAATAGCGGTGTTCAGCACTCCCTCAAGCTTCGTGCCGGTATACCAGGCGCCACCTGCGCTGACGGCACCGATAACCACAACGATTCCGAGAAGTACGCTTGCTGATTTATTCATGAGTGACCCGATCGTTATTCCATGGTTGAAAAAATCGTCGTCTTCCTTGACCCGCAAAGGGCTATGGCTCGACGCAGTAAAAGTGGTGGGGAGATTAGCATCAGGCAGGCACGCTAGCCCAATGTTTAAAGGGGGAAAAGCGTGTTCTTGAGAAATGGTCTACGAATATTGGACTTCGATCTCATCGAGCTGATGATCAAAAGTCTTGAGCCTTGCGGTCCAGGTATATACGAGCACTTCGAAATCACGATTGATCACCGCCGTGCCTGACGAATCTGCACGCCCATCGCAAAAATCCAATTGGTAGCGCTCCCGAGCCATGGCATTGGCGACATCGCACAGCTCACGCGCGTTGTTGAGCCAATGCCAGTCGTCTTGCGCGACCTGCTCGTCCAGGGCCGCGCATTGGACCTTCAGGGCTTCAAGACTTTTTTCCAAAGGAGTCCCGGTGAGCTCTCCCATGACTTCCTGGAAGGTCCGCCCCGGTTGCCAATAACTGCCCCAGAAATAACGATCGAACACCGTCTCGACCTTTCGTAGCGCGACTTTTGTATCCCAGATCAACACCAGGGTCTTGCCTTGTTCGAGCTGTTTTTTCTTGATGCGCTGGCCTTGCAGTGAAGCCCAGGCCACAACAGCTATAGATATGACACCGATCAGCGCAGACACGCTATCGAGGAAGATCAATGCCTTATCTATCTGATGGGTCAGCATGACGCCATAGAAATAGGTACCTGAAAGCAGCAACAACGCTGCAATAGCGCACCAGAAGCCAGGAGCATAAGGGTTTTTCATTATTGGAATCCCCATGACCAGTCACATCGCGGGCGCCTTTTGCCTACGCCCAACAATCAAAGCATAGCAACGGCCTCGGGGTTTGCTGGAGCGGGACAGCAATTTAGGGGGCGATCCGATTACCGGCCCCTAAACGACAAAACCCCTGTCTGCGCTGGCAGACAGGGGTTTCGGGAATACAATCTTGACGATGACCTACTCTCACATGGGGAAACCCCACACTACCATCGGCGATGCATCGTTTCACTTCTGAGTTCGGGATGGGATCAGGTGGTTCCAATGCTCTATGGTCGTCAAGAAATTCGGTAACCGACCCGTTCGATAACAACGAATCAGTGAAAATCGAAGACTTCTACTAAAACAAAACCCCTACCTGCGTCAGCAGATAGGGGTTTCGGAATTTAATCTTGACGATGAC
>NZ_VDLV01000058.1:87080-114955 GCF_013608025.1 Pseudomonas brassicacearum subsp. neoaurantiaca
TCCAGGCCAGCTGTCAGGCCGCCATCGCGAGCAAGCTCGCTCCCACAGGGGATTGGGGGTGTTGCGGATATTTCAGCCATCACAAAACAACTGTGGGAGCGAGCTTGCTCGCGAAAGCGGTGCATCAATCGACATGAATGCCGGCTGAACGGACGCCTTCGCGAGCAAGCCCACTCCCACAGGTTTTAAGCATTGATCACTCCAGAGAAGTGATCAGCCGCGATCAATCAAACATTCGGGCAAGGCACCGGCGCCCAGTCACCCAGGTCCGGGTTCTTGCACATGCTGTTCACCTGAGTAGTACCCGCGCTGGCAACCTGCTTGCTCTGATCCTGCTTGGCCTTGGCGTCCTGCAAAGTCTTCTCGGTAGCGACCGCTTCTTTCGGCACCACTGGAAGCTCTTTCTTCTTCGCCGGCGTCACTTTCTTCTTGGTCTTGGTGCTGGTCTGCGCCGCCACAACCTGAGTGGTATCAGCAGTGGCCACGGTCACCACGTCAGTACGCTGCACACCCACTTGCTGCAGGTCTTTCTCGTAAGCCTGGGTGTAGTTGTTCAGGTCTTCGGACGCCTTGCCGTTCACCGCGACGATCAGGTCGTTGGACTCTTTCAGGCCAGCAACGATTTCCGCCAGGCGCTTGCGGCCTTCAGTGTCGTTGACGGTCTTGGCCTTGCGGTCGGCAACCAGTTTGCTGAACGCATTCTGGTAGCACTGTTGCGAAGCCTTGGCGTACGCGGTGCTGCGGTCGATGTCCGAAGCGCTCTTGCTGACGTCGGCGGCGTAGGAAGCGATGCGCATGTTGTCATCGGCGATCTGCTTCTGGCGCTCGGTGTAGTAACCGGCGGCACCACCGGCCAGGGCGCCGCCCGCGGCACCGATGGCGGCGTTGCGACCACGGTCTTCCTTGTCGGCGGTCAGGGCGCCCAGCAGCGCACCACCGACGGCGCCGACGGCTGCGCCGGTGACGACCGACTTGGTCATGTTGCCTTCGGTGGAGCGCAGGTGCTGCACCGGCTCGTAGCAATTCGGGTAGTACTCGACCTTGGTGCTCGAAGCGACCTTGGAGGTCGGCGACGAAGCGCAGCCGGTCAGTACGGTGCTGAAGCCAACAGCGACCAGCAGCAAATGACGCTTGGAAACCGAAGCAAAAGGTTTACGGGAGAAAAGCATAGTTGTGTTCTCGTTTAAGTTTTGACCAGCTCAGCGCAGCCCTATCGCCGCCTGAGTCCCTTCCAAGCTCGCTGACAACGAACACTCAAGACCGCTGAGCATTCGATGCGAGCAATTCCTTCAATATCGCCGCCGGGTCGGCTCGTTTCTGCTGACGATAATCCCCGACATGACGAACGAATAACGTTGCACGCGCCACCAGGCTCTTGCCCAGTACCGGTTTGCGCTCAAGCTCTTCCTTGATGCGCTGGAACTGCGCCTGGATCACGGCATCGGTGTAGCGCGTGCCGGTTGCCAGGTTGTCGATGTAGATCGCCACCGCGCCATCCAGTGCACTGCGGCCGTTGTCGATGGCCGTGGCGAACAGCGTGGCGCTGGCCTCGTCCTTGGCATCCAGGGCTGCTTGCCGACTGTTCTGCAGATTGGTCAGGCGAATGTTGTAGTTGTTGATGGTCTCGGCCACCAGGGCCGAAGACTGGATCAGGTTGCCCGCCGCTTCTTCGCGTTGCTGGGCGATGAGCGAGACGTTGCGCTTGAGTTCTTCGTTGACCAGGCCCAACTCGGCTTGCAGGCGCGGATCGGTGCTGGCGGCGATGATGCTGTCCAGGCGTTTGGTCGGATCATCGGCGTCGTCGATGGCATCGGTCAGCGACGCGAGCCGCCCCTCTTTCTGCCATTGGGCGAACAACTCCTTGTAGCGCGAGCGCGGCGCCGACAACGCGCCGACAGCCACGCGAAAACCGGTGGTTTCGTTGCTTTGCTCGGTGCCGTCGGCGGTGAACAACGGGTACTCGCGGCGCATACCGGTGAACAGCGTGCCCTCGCCTTCCAGATAGTTGCCACCCTTGACCACGAAGCCGCCATAGGCGCCCTGGCGGCGACCGGCGTGTACCAATTGGAACGATTCCTGGACCATCTCGGCGGCATTGCCGACCACGTCGAACAGGCCGATGGGGTTCGGCAATTTGGTGCCGATGGGCATCAGCCGCGCCGCCTGGCCGGTACCGCCGGCGACCTGGTTGAACACCGCCCAATCGGCCAGCGGCCCATCGCTTTCGCTGCCTTCGAGGCGTCGTGGGAAGAGTCGGCCTTCCAGGTCCTGGCGGCTCACAGCTTGCCCGCCACGGGCAGCGAATTCCCATTCCACTTCGGTGGGCAGGCGCACGAAGCCCAGGCCGCCGTCTTCGGCGGAGGTGCCGCGACCGCTCACCGGCAGCAGATCCTTGTGATATTTCATCAGCCAGGCGCTGTACACCGCCGAGAAGCGCTCGGCCTCGAACTTCGACAGCTTCACCTTGGGCAAGCGCCCCGCCATGCCTTGGGGTAAATCCGCTTGCAAGGCTTCGCAGGCCGGCGCCGGCTCGCCGCTGGCCAGGGATTGCGCCTGGGCCATGACCTGGGCGTACTGTCGGGCGGTGACTTCGTACTTGCCGATGAAGTACAGCATCGGCTTGAGCGGCGTCTTGGCGTCGGTCTTGGGCATCAACGGCGTGATGGTCTTGTTCCAGTCCTTGGGCAAATCCTTGAGGGTGAACTGACCGTTGATGAAGTCGCGCCGGTAGCCGGAAATGAACGACTGTTGATAGCCCGCCTCGCCTTCGCTGAACGGATAGCCGAGGCTGATCTCGCGATCGTCCAGGGTGCCTTGGGCAAGGATGTAGACGTAGCGGAACACCATTTGCCCTTCACACGGCAGCGGCAGGCTGACGTCGTCGGGCAACGGCTTGGGGTTGTCCAGCTTGTCGGTTCCTTCATCCGCCCAGGCCAGGCTGGCCAGGCTCAGCGCCACGGCGGCGCCCAGTAACTTATACATCGCGAATTCCTTCAGACGCCTGGATGCGCGCCACCCGCCAGCCACCGCAAGCCGCCGCGACGGCGCTGATGCCGAGCACGGCCAGCAGGGCCAAGGTGTAGTGACGCACCAGCAGATGGCTGGCGTACTCGCCGGGCATCTGCGCAAATAAATGATTCAGGCCCGACTGCGCCAGGCCATACAGGCCAGCGCTCAGCAGGGCCGCAAATGTGGCGCTGTAGAGCGCCTGCAGCACCACGAACAACAACAGCGCCGCCGTGGACACACCCAACAGGCGCAACACCGACAGCTCACGGCGCTTGCGCTCGACCGCTGCCAGGGCGCCGGCAAAAATGGCGGCGAAGGCACCGGCCAACGCCAACCCGGCGATGATCCAGAACACGATCGACAGGTTGCGGCTCAACGATTGCACTTGTGCGATGGTCTGGGCCTGGGTCGACACCAACAGGTTCTGCCCGGCGAAGTACTGGCGCAACGGCTCGACATCGCCGAGGTTGCGCGCGTACAGGCGAAACGCCGGATAGACCCGCTGCCCAGCCTCGCCTACCGCATCGCCCGACCAGCCAAACGCGGGCACGGCACGACCGTCGCGGTAATCTTCAGCCGCTTCGAGCAAGGCCAGCGGCGCGAACAAGCCATCCCGGGCGAAGGCTTCCAGCGGCAGCACCTGCAGCACTTGCACCTTTGTGCGCTGCGCCTCGCTGCGACCGGCCACTTGCCGGCCGAAACTGGCCTGCAACCAATCGCCGGCCTTGGCGCCAAGCTTTTCGGCGGCGGTCTGGCTGAGCACCACTTGATCCAAGCCCTGCGGCACCGGCAAATGATCGAACAAAGGATCGCCAGCGGCAGTGGGAATCATCTCGACCGTGACGGCGGCAGCCTCGCTGCTCAGGTCCGCCGTGGCCGCAATCTGTCGGGTGCGCGGCAAGGCAAACGCCACATCACTGCGCTGCGCCAAATGTTCAACGAATCCGGCACTGAAGCGCCCGCCGCCCAAGGGAATGATTTCCCGCGTGGCCGGGTCGTTTTGCAAACGCTCGGTCAGGCTACTGACCAGGCCGAACTTCAGGCCGAACAGCACCAGCAACGGCGCCACCACGGCCACCAACGCCAGCACCGAACACGCCGACAACCACGCGTCGTTGCGGTAATCCTGCCAGGCCAGGGAAGCCATCAGCGCGCCGCGCATCAGCAAGCCTCCCCGAGCGTGGCGGTGACGCCACCGTCGGCATCGCGGCGGCAACTGATACGCCGCACCTGCAAACCGCTGGCGCGGGCCAGCGCCTCGTCATGGGTGGCGACCACGCAGCAGACACCGTGCTCGCGAGCCTGGGCCACCAGCAACTGCATGACGCGCTCGGCGTTCAGCGGATCGAGGGCGGCGGTCGGTTCGTCGGCCAGCAGCAGGCGCGGGCCATGGGCCAAGGCGCGGGCGCAACTGACCCGCTGGCGCTGGCCGACGGAAAGGTCCGCCGGTTTCTTGTCCAGTTGATCGGCAATGTCCAATTGTCCGGCCAGGCGCTTCACGCTGCCGTCATCCTTCAAGCCCAGCAATTTGCGCGACAACTCGATGTTGCCGCGTACGTCCAGGAAGCCCAGCAGGCCACCGGTTTGCAGAACATAGCCCAGGTGACGGCCGCGCAGCTCGGCCAAGGTGCCTTGTTGCGACGCACGCCACAGTTTGGCGATGTCCAGCGGCGCATTGGCGGGCGTGAAGTCGAACTGCCCGGCCTGATCCGGCGCCAGCACCAGCGCGAGCAAGTCCAGCAAGGTGCTCTTGCCGCAGCCGCTGGGACCGACCACCGCCAGTTGTTCGCCGGCACGCAATTGCAGCCGAGGAATCACCAGGCTGTAGCGTTGGCCACCGGCACCCCGGCTTTTGTGCACCGCGCTCAGGTTCAGCATCACGGCAGCGTCGACAACGGAACGCGGTACAACGCATCGCCCGGCTCGGCATCGCCGAAGCGCACCCAGTTGGCGAGGTCGTTGTGGAAGGTTTCGTAGAGGCGGATCTTCGATTCCAGTTCGTCGATGAAATCCTCCTGCTCGGCGACGCTCAACGACAACCACAAATCCTGGGTCATGTTCAGCGATTTGCTGCGGTACGGCAGCCCTTCCAGGTACTCGCCGAGAATCCCGCCCGTGGCGAGGTTGCCGCCCTTGCGCAGGGCCGACGGGTCGCGGCTCATGTAGGCGCTGGCGCTGGCGATTTCCTGGAAGAAATCCTTGGGCGAACTCTGGGTCTTGCGCGCCGCGTCGACGATCAGCTTCAGCGATTGTTGCAGGTCGTTGAGTTGCAGCTTGGTCAGCATCACGCAGACCTGGAACGCCGGCAGCGCCGGGTTGGTCAGGTCGCGGTCGGCGGTCCAGGCGCTGACCAGTTGCGGCGCCTGGCTGGCGGATTTGCGTCCCAGGAAATCCATGTGCATCGCGTAGCCGACCGCTGCCGATTTGTCGGCCAGGCTTGGCGCGGCGCTGAGCAACGGCACGCTCTGAGGCTTGTTGCTGCGTACTTGATGGACGAGGTCGGCGAACACCGAGCCAATCTCATCGACGCGCTCGCCGAACTTGCGCACGTCGGCGCCCGGCACCGGGATGTAGAGGTCGCCGATCTGCGGGTTGGCGTCGGCGGTCAGGGTGCGGTATTGGGTCTGGGCGCCGGCATGGGTTTTCTTGCCGGCATCGCTGAGCAGATGCAGGGCGTAGATCTTGATCTGCTTGCCCAGCGCTGCCTGGCGCACTTCGGCCTCGTTCATTTGCGTGGCGGCAAACGGGTCGTTCTTGCGCAGCGCACCGGCATCGGTGACCAGCAGGATCAGGCGCCCGCCGTAACCGGACCAGTCCATGCCCTCCACCGCTTCCATCACACCGGCAAACGCATCTTCGTTGAACGAATGGCTCGACACAGTGGAGGCCTTGACCTGCCGCGCCATGTCCAGGAAGCGTTGCGGGTCACGACCCTGTTCCAAGCTGATCAAGGTCTTGGCGGTGTACTCCAGGCCCGGGGTTTTCTTGATGCTGCTGCGAAAACCCACCATGCCGAAACTGACGCTGTCGAGTTCGCCGCGTTCGGCGATGCGGGTCTGCAACTGGTGCACCACGTCGCGGACCTGATCGATGTAGGGCTGCATGGACACGGTGGTGTCCACCACCAACACCACGGCGGTACGGAACGCGTCGGCATTGGCGGTGGTGATCGGCGTATTGGCCGCAGCCTTCGGGGCACTGCCAGGGTCGATGGAGGCCACGTTCAACAACTGCACCGGTTGGCCGTTGTCGTCGAAGCTCTCGCGGGAATCGAAGATCGGCAAGAGATAGAACTGGTTTTGCGGCACGGCGCTGGCGGCCGGCTCCAGGGCCAGCACTTGCTGGTTGTCCTGGGGACTCTGCTGCGCCTTGAGCAGCACGTTCTTAGCCGCCGACGGATTAGCCAGCAGTTTCTCCACCTCGCCGGGCTGGCGCAGGAACATCACCGGCGCTCGGCCGGAGCGCTCGGTGAACTTGAGCACCAGGCTCTGCTTCCAATCGCTGACCTGGGCAGCGGGCAACCAGCCGTCGCTGCGCCCGTCGGTGGCCGCGCCGACGCGCACCCACGCGCTGCCGTCCACGTCCTTGCGCTGGTACACATACAACACGGAAAACGCTGGCAATGCCTTGCCCGGCGCGGCACCCGGTTCAGCTGCCAGCTTGGCCCCCGGCTTGCTGAGCACGCGCTGGAACAGGGTTTTCTTGCCGGCCATCAACAGCGGGCGTTGGCCGCCGTCGGCCTCGGTCGCCACGGGAGGCTGGGCTGGAGGGGCAACGGGAGGCTTGACCGCAGGCACGTCGGGGGCCTTCGGTGGGGCGACCTCGGCAGGCTTGACCGATGTTGTCTTGGCAATCGGCGTCTTCACCTCTTTTCCGTTATCGCCAGACAACCACCAATAACCCGCGCCACCCAACGCCAGTGCCACGGCCACCGCAACAGCCGCCAGGGCGAACACCGGGCCCTTGCGTTGCTCCGAAACCGTGGACGGCGTTGGCTTGACCGGCGGTGGCACAGGCTTGGGCTGCGATTGTGGCTGCGGTTGCGAGTAAGCCGGGCCGCTCGGAATGTCGATAGACATCGGCGTCAGGCCCGCCAAGTCATCCACCGGAGGCGGCGCGACGGGCAGTTCAAACGACAACGGCCGGATCAGCGTCGCTTCCGACGATTGCTCTGGCAAGTTATCCAACGCCCGCAGCAACGCCGCCGCATCCGGGAAACGCTCCGCCGGGTCCTTCGCCAGCAGCTTGCGCAACACGTCCTGGTAACGGCCGTGGTGCACCGGCAGTTCCGGCAACGGTTCGGTCAGATGCGCCAGCGCCGTCGACAGCGCATCGTTGCCGGTGTACGGCAGCTTGCCGACGAGGATTTCGTAAAGCACCACGCCCAGGGCGTACAGGTCGGCACGGCCATCGATGTCCTGGCCTCGGGCCTGTTCCGGGCTCATGTAGCTCGGTGTGCCGACGGCGAAACCGGCCTGGGTGAATTGGGTGCGGTCGTCGAGGGACTTGGCGATGCCGAAGTCCGACAGCACCGCCGTGCCATCGGCGCGAAACAGAATGTTGGCCGGCTTCACGTCGCGGTGGACCAGGCCCAAGCCGTGGGCATAACCCAAGGCCGAGGCGATCTGGCGGATATAGGTCAGGCCCTGCTCCGGCGTCAGGCCCGCGGCGATGCGTTCCTTGAGCGTGCCGTTGGGCAGGTATTCCATCGCCATGTAATACAGCTCACCGACATTGCCGATGTCATGGATGGTGACGGTGTGCGGGTGCGACAAGCGCGCCAGGGTCTTGCCTTCGCGCAGGAAACGCTCGCAGAACGTCGGGTCTGCGGCCAGGGCTGCGGCCATGACTTTCAACGCGACCTTGCGCTCCAGCGAGCGCTGGGTCGCCAGGTACACGCTGGCCATCGCGCCTTCGCCGATCTCGCCGTCGATGTCGTAGCCGGGGATGACAATGTTCAGGGTCAAACTCATGACGGCACCTTCACGACGACCACGGTGATGTTGTCCGGCGCGCCGCGCATCAGGCCCAGGGACACCAGGCTGCTGGCGATTTCGCCGGGCTCGTCGTGGCTCAATACTTCACGGATTTCCTCGTCCTCGACGGTCTTGGTCAGGCCGTCGCTGCACAACAGGTAGCTGTCGCCGGGCACCAGCAGCAATTCGGTCATCGCCAGGTTCAGTTGCGCCTCGACGCCGATGGCGCGGGTGACGATGTTGGCGCGCGGGTGAACGCGGGCTTCGGCTTCGCTGAGCAGGCCGCTGTCCTGCAGGTCCTGGACGTAGCTGTGGTCCCGGGAAATGCTTTCGAGCACGCCCTCGCGCAGGCGGTACAGGCGACTGTCACCGGCCCATAGGCACATGCCGCGCAAGTCGCGGGCGGCCAGCACCACCACGGTGCTGCCCATCATGGTCACGCCACGGTTGGCGGTTTCTTCGCGCACGGCGGCGTTCACGCGCAACAGGTCGCTTTGCAGCGCCGCGATGTATTCATCCAGGGAACGCCCCGCGGCAATGCTGCGCAGGCTGTCGACGATCAGGCTGCTGACGTAGTCGCCCGCCGCGTGCCCGCCCATGCCGTCGGCCACGACCCAGAGGCCGTTTTCCGGCAGGTCCAGGCAAGCGTCTTCGTTGACCTGGCGGACCATGCCGACATGGCTCTTGCTTGCAGACTTGATTGCTTTTCCGGCACTTGGACGCATCTACACAACACCTTCTTGGCCGAGCAAAAATTGCGCAAAATCAGCCGCCGCCGGCAATCCCTGGCAGCGCATCAAACCAGGCGCGATGCGCTCCGAACCCTGGCCCCACCATAGGCTCGCGCCTTCGCAGGCCGACTCGGCCAGGGTGCTCATGCGTCGCTGCGGGTCGGTGGCATCGAAGCGATGCAGGCTGGCGAAACGGCTGCTTGGGGTGCGTGGCAAATATCCCGGGGTGCCCAGGGTTTCCAGCTGTTCATTGAACGCTTCGAAACTGGCCTCGACGCTCAACGTGCTCAGCAACAGGTTCTCGACCCGCTCGAACCAATCGTCCGCGCCACCGACCACCGAGGCCGGGTCCGCCTCCGGGTCCAGCAGCACCGCGACGGTCAACGGAAAATAGCGACCGACCCGGTCGATGCTCGGCATCACCACGCCCACCGCAGCGTCCGGCCCGCACACGCCGGGCGCGACCATGAAGCGCCACAGCGGGCTGACCAGATAGGCGTCCAGCCAACGCTCGCCGAGGCTGGTCTGGCTGGCGAGCAAACCCGCCGCCAGCCAGGAATCCCACGGCCCGATAAAACTCTGGGGCAAGCCACGGCTGACGAAATCCCCGCGGCTGGCCAATTTTCCATAGAAGCCCGGCGTACTCATAGACGCTCCGGCAGGCTGAAGCCGCTGAGCACGCGGCTCTTGAACGGGTTGAACGCGCTGTTGGCGCGCAATTCGTAAGAGGCGCTGGCGCCATCGACCCGCAGGCGCAGGTTGAAGCGATCCGGCGAGTTGCCGGCGGTCAGGTCCGATTGCTCCAGCAGGCGGAACCAGGCCCACGGTCCGTCCAGGGTGATGCCGGAACGACCGCTGGACGACGGCGGCATGATCGAGATCCGCACTACGCCAATGCTGCCCGGGTTCGGCCACTGCATGGCGGTCGGGCGGCTCGGGCCGTGGTCGTAGCTCAACTGCTGGCCGTCGAGGTCGAGGAGGAATTGGGTGATGGTCGAATCCATCGCCACCGGCTTAAGCTCGAAGCGCACCATCGGCTGCGTGCCGCCGGAACGGAAGAACGCATCGCGGATAGTTGCCGCACGCTGGAAGGTCTGCAGCACACCCGGAGAAATCCCGAGCTTCTGCGCCGCGCCCGGTTGCCAGCGCCAAGTCTGGGTCGAGGTGTCCACGTACGGTTGCAGGTATTTGCGGAAGTAGTTGTCCATCACCCCGCCGACACCGAAGAACTGGCCGAAGTCGTCGAGGGTCGCGTCCCGTGCACTGCCCGGCGACATCGGATAGCGCCCGGCCAGGGATTGGCGATAGATGTTCACGACTTCGCTGGTCCAGGCGGCGTTCAGTTGATTGCGCACCCCGCCCATCATGGTGTTGGTGGTGGAGTTGACCACCGACTTGACCAAGCCCTGCACCAGCGGCGGCTGGCGTTCGGCGTTGAGGCTGACGCGGGTCGCGGCGGCCGACGCCTGGTTCTTGGCCTCGCCAAGCAAGGCATCGCCGCTGGCACCGACCATGGCGCTGACCTGCACGTACAGCGCGTTCATGTCGGACAGCAGACCGTCGATGGCCGCCGGTTCGCCTTCGTTCTTGTTGACGATGCTATTAAGTTCGGCGAAATGCGCGGTGATCGGGTCATCGCTGGTCGCCGGCGCGCTGGACGTCGCCTGTTCCTGGCCGAGCAAGCTGCCCAGGCGCTCCTTGAGCTTGTCCACGCCGCCTTCCACCGGCGCGCCTTGGGCGGCCAGCAGGCGTTCATCCTGTTGCAGGTCGGTTTCCTTCGCCACCGCCACCAGCAGTTTTTTTAGCGGCGAGGTCGGGCCGGAAATCACCCGCAGCACGTCGGCAGCCTGGGCCACGCTGGTGATCGGGACGAAGTCGATGTCGGCCAGCAAGGCGTCCCATTGGCGCATGTAGTCCTGGAAGTACAGGCGACGCACATCGGCAGCCAGGCTGGCGACGTTCTGCTGGTCGGCCTCTTCGTGGCCCAGCACCCATTGCTCTTCAGCCAGGGTGCCGGTCTGGCTCAGGCTGCTGAGCAAGAAGCCCTGGCGGTAGCCTTTGACGGTGAAGAACCCACTCAGCGGCTCGCCCAACGGCTTGCCGCTCTTGCGGCTGAACACCAGCGCGGCGTCACGCCCGGCGGCTTCGTTGATGCGGAAGTCCGGAATGCCTTCCGGCAGCTTCTGGCGCTTGATACGGTCGTACACGCGCTGGGCCACCGGCAATTGTTGCAACTGGCGGCGCAGGTCTTCGATCAGCCGTGGGTCAAGGCGCGCGGTCGGCGGACGCCGCTCGAACAGCGCCTGCAAATGCCCGGTCAGGGCCTGGCGTTGCTCGGCCGGCAAGTCCCGCGGCAGGCTGCGGTCCCAGTCCAGGGCGATCCAGGCCTTGATGAAGTCGGCGTCGTAATGCTCGTTGTCGGCGAGCATCAGGTAGGCCTTCAAGCCTTCGTAGAGGAAGTCCGAATTGCCGCCGCTGTGCAATTGCTCTTCGATGCGCGTCAGCAGGCGCGGCGCGAACACCGCGATCAACAGCTTGCGGTAGACGCTGCCGGACTCGGCTTCGAGCATGTCGCCTTGATACAAGCCCAGGCCTTCGGCCCAGTCGGGCGCGTCGCCGGCCAAATGCTTGACAGCATTGAGCAGCGGCAATACCGCGAGCACGTCGCGCTGGGCCGGGCTGAGGTTCTGCACGGTCTGGCCCAATGGCGCGACTTTCTGATCGACCTGGGCGATGTAGGCCTGGTTGGCGCGGTAGCTGACCCACCACAACGTGCTGACCACCAACACCAGCACCACGGTAGAAGCCAGCACACCACGGGCGATCCACTTGCGCCGACGCTCGACTTTCGGATCGACACCCACCAACCCGCGTTCGGCGAACGCCACGGCGCTGAAGAGTTTTTCGATGAAGTAGCTGCGCCCGGTGCCGGTCTGGCGCGCCAGGTGCTGGCGGTCCAGGTTCATGCTCTGGGCCATGGAGCCGATCAGGCGATCGATCGGGCTGCCTTCCTGGGTGCCGCTGGTGAAATACACACCGCGCAGCAACACGCGTTCTTCAAAGGCGTTGGGTTTGAACACACCTTCAAGGAAGCTTTGCAGGCAATCCTTCAGGGCGCCGAACTGCTGCGGGAAGCCGTAGATCAGGTCACGCCGCGCCGGGTCGCGCTCTTGTTGCAGGCGTTCGACCAGACGGTCGTTGAGGCGCTGCTCCAGCAAGGTGAATTCGCTTTGCAGGTGCGCCAACGGGCTGTCGTTGCTCTTGCCGTCGTCCAGGGCAAACGTCATGCCCCAGACCTGGGCGCGCTCTTCCTTGCTCAGGCTGTCGAAGTACTCCATGAAGCCCGGCACCAAGTCGAGCTTGGTCAGCATCAAGTAGACCGGGAAGCGCACGCCCAGCTGGGTGTACAGCTCCTGGATCCGCAGGCGAATCGCCGCAGCGTGGGCGGCGCGCTCGGCATCACTGCCGAGCAGCAGGTCCGACAGGCTGATGGCGATGAACGCGCCATCGATCGGCCGACGCGCCCGTTGCTTCTTCAACAGGCCGAGGAAGCCCAGCCACGCCGCCTTGTCGACGGTCGCGTCGCTGTCCTGGGTGGTGTAGCGGCCAGCGGTGTCGAGCAGCACGGCCTGGTCGGTGAACCACCAGTCGCAGTTACGCGTACCGCCGACGCCGCGCACGGCACCGGCGCCCAGTTGCGCGGCCAGCGGAAAATGCAGCCCCGAGTTGACCAGCGCGGTGGTCTTGCCCGAACCGGGCGGGCCGATGATCACGTACCACGGCAGTTCGTAGAGGTTGCGACGTTCATCGCCGCCGAGCTTGGCTTTCTTGAGCAGGGCCAGGGCTTCGTCCATGCGCTGGCGCAGGGTTTCGAGTTCTTCGGCGGTGGCGATGCTGGTCGGGTCCGGCGGGGTCTGCGCGGCCAGGCTGCGCATCACTTCGGCGGCCTGGCGGCGGGCCTGGATAATGCGGAACACCCGGTAGGCGATCCACACCGCGAACACCAGGATGATCAACGCCCAGCGCCGACCTTCGGGCACCAGCCAATCGAGCAGCGGGCCAACGAACCAGATGATCAGGCTCAGGGCAATCAGCCCCAGCAATGGAATGACCCAGCGGATCATGAAACTGAAAAACGCCTTCACTCGACCCCCTCCGCCAACACTGTGATTTCAACCCGACGATTGCGCGCGCGACCTTCTGTGGTGGCGTTGGACGCCAACGGTTCGGTGTCGCTGCGGCCCTCGGCGCTGAAGCGCTCGGGTTGGCCGGTCTTGGCCGAAAGAATGTCCAGCACCGAGCGCGCCCTTGCTTCGGACAACGCCCAGTTGGATGGGAACCTCAGGGTGGCGATCGGGCGATTGTCGCTGTGGCCGGTCACCAATACCTGGCCCTTGACCTTGCGCACCGCGTCGGCGATACGCAGCATCAACGGTTGGAAATCGTCCTTGATGCTGGCGCTGCCGGAGGCGAACAGTTCATCGCCACGGATGGTCACCACCGAGCGATCGACGGCGTCTTCCACGGCGACCTTGCCGGAGCGGATTTCATCGGCGAGGAAACCGGCCAGGCGTGGGCGCTCGATCACTTTCGGCTGCACCACCGGACGGTCGATGGTCTGTACCGGGATTTCACCGAGGAAATGGATGTTCTTGAACACCGGTTCGGCGTCGGAAGCCAGCTTCATGCGCAGGCCGAACAGCAGCGCCAGCAGCAACGCCGCGCCGATGGCCACGGCGATCCACGGCGGCATGAATTGCGCCAGTCGATCACGGGCCACGGTGACGCCGCGCCAGTGCGGCGACAGCTCGCGTTCATAGTCGCCACGGGCGCTGCGGATGACGCCGGCGGTGCGCTCGCGCAATGCTTCCAGTTGGCTGCGGCCATCATTCATTACTCGGTAACGGCCTTCGAAACCGAGGCACATGCACAGGTACAAAAGCTCCAGCAGATACAGGCGTTCACGCGGGCTTTGCAGACAGTGCTCCAGCAGTTGAAACACCTTCTCGCCGCCCCAGGCTTCGTTGTGCACGGTGATCAGCAGGCTCTGTTTACCCCAGTCGCTGGTGCCGCCCCACGGGGTGCTCAATACCGCTTCATCGAGGGCGGTGCACAAGGCGTAGCGGGCCAGCAACACGTCGTTGCGCACCACACCGGCGGCTTCGGCGCGTTCCTCGAACTGGCGCAGGTACGCCAACAGTTGCGCGCGCAGACTGGCCGGCGCCGGGTGGGCGATGGTGTTGCGCAGGCGCGTCAGCAGGGCCAGCAACGGGCCGGCGGCACTTTCCAACGGGTTGAGGCCTTCGGCCTTGCCGGTCAGGACCGGCGCGGCCGGCATCGACAACGGCGCCGGCGCGGGTGCTGGCTGCTGGCGCGCCGGGTCCGGGCGAAACGGGTCCGCGCCGCGACCGCCGGGCGTCGGCATGAACTGGGTACGATCGTCGTTGCTCATCGCGAATTATCCTCGGATCGCCCAGAACGCCAGGTTCAACCCTGGGAACTGGCCGGCGATATGGAACGCAAAGCCACCGGAATTGCTGAGTTGCTGCCAGTGGTCGCTGCCGCGGTCCAATTCGTAATAGGTGGAACCGGCGTGGTACGGCAGCTGACGTGGCGCCACCGGCAACGGCAGCAGGCCGATGCCCGGCAGTTGCAGGTTGACCAGGTCGCGGATGTGTTCCACCGAACCGACCTTGCTCTGCTGGCCGAAGCGGCCACGCAGGGTTTCGGCGGGTACGTCGGCGCGCACCACGAGAATGAAGCTGGCGCTGTCGAGCAGGGTCTTGTCGGCCAGCATCGCCACGTGGATGCCGTAGGCTTTCTCGACAATCGGGATCGGCGTGGCCTTGCTGTCGATCAGCATCGACAAGGCTTCACGCAGGGCCTGCATCACCGGCGCATAGCTGAGCGCCAGGTCATCGTGCTGGTAAGGCGGGTATTGCTGCGGTCGTCGGCCGGAGGCGGTGAAGGTGGAGAACTCGCCGGCCAGGCTGACCAGTTCGCTGTAGAAGCGCTCGGGGTGCAGCGGGCTCAACTGGCTCAGGTGTTGGATCAGCGGCTGGGCGCGGTTGACCAGTTGCAGCAGCATGAAGTCAGCGATCTCCGAGGCGCCACCGGCTCCCGAGGCCACCACTCGCCCAGCCAAGGCTTCGCCACGCTGATGCAGCAGGCCCAGCAGTTCGCTGCGAAACGCTGCCAGCGGTTTGGAAGCGATGACATCCAGCAGCGGCGGGATGTAGGCCTCGTCGAGCACGAGGGCGCGGTCGGCGCGTTTTTCCTTGATGCGCACCACGCCAATCGCGGCGTAGTCGCCGATGCCATCCTGTTCGGTCAACAAGCGCAACGCCCGGGAACCGAGGGCCACCGGTGCGCGGTTTTCGAACGGCGCGTTGTCGTCGCGCACTTCGCAGACCTGGCTCACATAACGTGCAGCGCCGAGGTCCTCACCTTCATCCACGGTGTCGCGGGCACCGGCGCGCTTGAGCGGCAAGGCCAGGTAGACCAGGCCATCGCGCAGGTTGTCATCGACGTTCAGCGGCGTTGGCGCCAGGTCATCCTGGGGAATGTTGAACGGTGTGCCGTCCGGCAGAAGGCCGCGTGCCGAAATGATCGCCAGCTTGCCCTGGGCCAGCAGGCCTTGGTCGATCAGCAATTCGGAAAAACCCCAGGCGCCGGCCGACAAGGGGCGGCTGCGTGCGTCGATGAGGTTTTCCAGGTAACGGTCATGCTGCTGGAAGTGCTGCGTTCCAATGAACATGCCTTCCGACCAGACCACGCGATTGTTCCAGGACATGGGGGCTCCGATTGCTTATTGGGCAGGGCTGGATGGGGTAACGACGACGGCGCTGCGCACGGCGCGCACGTCGAGGCTGATCTGGTATTCGGTGTATTCGCGCGGCGGGACATTCATCACCGTGCGCCACAGCGACTGGTCCAGCTCGCGATAGCCCACCAGGATTCCGATGTGCCGCGTGGCCGGGTCGAGGTCGCGTTGCAGGCTCAATTGCTGGCCGGGCTGGATCAGCACTTCGTCCTGGTCGATCAGGTCGGCGCCGAGCGTTGCCTGGGCTCGCTCGGCCAAGGCGAAATAATCCGAACGGCCAAAGGTCGCGGCATTTTTCAGTTCGAAAATGCGCACCCGGACCGGGGCCGGCTGGCCGGTGGCACCGGGGTTGAGGCCGGCAATGGCATGGAAATGCAACTCGATGGCGGCGGTGTCGGCCTCAGCTTCTTCGGGCTGGGGTGGGGCCGCATCCTTGGCACACGCCGTCAGCAGAAGCGCTGCGGCGACTGCGAGTAAAAACCTGGGAATCATCCTGCGTCCTCAATGACGTTTGAGCTATCCGTTGTTGACTTGATCAGTATTGTTATAAGACGGCGGCGCTCAACGGCGTCGCTGTCGTGTGCTGTGTTCTTCATAGGCGCGGCTGAATTCGCGACCGAACAGGTCCTGGAAATCCTCCTGGGCCTCGCGGGAAATGTTGCTATAGAGCTCGGTGAATTGCTGCCAGTACTGGGCTTGTCGCGAGCCGCTGAAAATGCCCGACAGCCCACCGGGCTTGCCCATGCGTTCTTCCAGTTGCGCCGGCTCGAAACGCGCCAGCAAGTGCTTGATCGCTGCTTCAACGCCGGCCATGACCGCCAGTTGGTGGGCACGCAGATCATCGAAGCTGTCGCGCACCGCCGCGTCCGGCGCCATGAACGCCTGGTTGCCATGGCGCAACAGCAACAGCAGCGCTTCGTCGACGTTGGGGGCGAATTTCAGCGGGTTGTTTTCCACCGGCTGGATCATCGTCTGCTGGATGCGGAATTCGCCCTTGAGGCTGCTGCGGGCGCGCAGTACATCGATCAGGCCTTCGACCATCAACCGATAACTGCGCCCGATGCTTTCCATCTGCGCTTCGGCGTTGGCCTTGTCCAGGCGCAACTGGTCCAGCCCGGCGCCACGCAGGAAGGCTTGGAGCAGGTCGGGCTGAGAACTTTGCACCTCGGTGGCCGTCGGTTCGACACGGCTGACCGGCGCTTGTTGCTGTGGCGCGGATTCAATCGGCGCAACGACTTCAACCACAGGAGTTGGCGGTACGGGAACGGGTTCAAGCACCGGCAGCGGCGGCACGGAAACCGGCTCAGGCAGCGGCGCGATGGGCATTGGTGCCACCGTCACGGGCTTGTCGCTGAACGGGTCCCAGTCATCCGGAATGACCGGGGCGGACGTCACGGCCACCGGCTCGAACACTGGCTCAGCCACCGGCGGTGGGCTCGGGCGCGGAATCGGCGTAGGCGGACGGAAATCATGCTGCTCGGCCGGCACATGGTCCGGCTGGGTGGCTGGCGGGACGCTGGTCGGGGCGAGGAAGTCGAACAGGTCCGGCAACGTGTCCATCGACGACACGCCTTGAAAATGCGCCGGCGTGCTCACGGGCATTGGCGAAGGCGTATGCACCGGGGCACTCTGGCGCCCCATCAATGCTTCGAAACTGCTGGGTGCTTCGGCAAACGGATTGCTGTCGGTCATCGGCAGGTCGAAGTCCACCCGCGCCTGGATCTCGTAGTCACCAATGCGGATCACTTCACCGTCCTGCAACGGCTCGCTGTTACCTTTGCGCAGGCGAATACCGGCCTTGACCAATTCCACACCGTTAGTGCTGTTATCGGTCAAGTAATAGCGCCCATCCTTATATTGGATAACGCAATGTTTGCCCGAGACCAGGCGCTCCGGATCCGGTAATATCCAGTCATTATCGGAATTGCGGCCAATTGCCATCACTCCCTGGCCCAAGGTCTTTTCAGAGCACTGTCCGGGGGTAATCTTGTGATAACTAGTGATAGTCAAACACAGCGGCATCTCGCCTCCTTGCTGAATACTTCTTGTCGCCGACGATACATTGGAACCCGGCGCCGGCTATGCGCCACACGCCTTGCAAACAACCCGAAACGGCTTTTTGCCAGCATGATTGCTGATCTTAACCGGCCCGCATGACAAAAACCCTGCATCAGTGCGCGCTTCGACCCCTGGGTCGCGCGGGTTGTTAAGCACCTCACAACTGTCACATCGGCGAAATAGCTTACCTTGACAACGGATAAGTACTACACCAAAAATGCACAACTTCTTGAATATACATGATGGCACTTTAAGATCATCTCGCACTTATAGCGCCATTATCGTCAAGGAACATGTGGAGTTTCATCCGAAACTTGCGTGTGCACTGCCCGACTTCTTCAGCGGGTGATAGGGAGATCGATCCAAGTGGATGTGCCTTTGTTGCTCGCCGCCGTTTCCGCGAATTCGCCTTGCGGTGAAGACCTGGAATATGACGCGGATTTCTTGCGCCTGGAACGCGACTCTCGGGGCCAACCCGAGCGCAGCATGGGCGATTCGATCCTGCCTGCCGAACCTCCCGAGTGGCGCAGCATCCAGCAGCAGAGCCTGGACCTGTTGGCGCGCAGCAAAGACCTGCGCATCACCCATTTCCTGTTGCAAAGCTCCCTGGCCCTGGAAGGCATTCCCGGCCTGGCCCGCGTACTGACGCTGATCAGCGAATTGCTCAAGCAGTACTGGCCTGATCTGCATCCGCGCCTCGACGCCGATGACGACAATGATCCCACCGTGCGCATCAACGCCCTCGCCGGCCTGACCTCGGACGTGACCATTCGCTTGCTGCGCGAAAGCATCCTGGCCCGCTCGCGCACGTTCGGGGCCGTCAGCCTGCGCGCCGCCGCCAATGCCAGCGGCTTGCAAAGTTTTGCCGATGAAAGCCTCGGCGCCGAGCAGCTTGCCGGCGCGCTGCTCGACAGCGATCCCGAGCAGTTGGAAACCATCCGCGCCGCCCTGCTCGAAGCCCGCAGCGCCGCCGAAGCCATCGAACAGCAGGTCAGCGACCAGGTCGGTTCCGCCCAAGGCGTGGACCTCGGCCCGCTGAAACAACCGCTGAAAATGGCCCTGCAGATTCTCGGTCAGTTCGCCCCGCAGAGCGGCGACAACGACCTTGCCGATCCCGTCGAAGCCGACCACACCGCGCCGGTTGAACACACCAGCGCACCGAGCGCGCCGCGCAGCAGTACCGTCCCGGGGGAAATCAACAACCGTGACGACGTGCTGCGCAGCCTGGACCGGATCCTGGCGTACTACACCTGCCATGAGCCCTCCAGCCCGCTGCCGGTGCTGTTGAATCGGGCGAAGAATCTGGTGCATGCCGACTTCGCGGCGATCGTGCGCAATCTGATTCCCGACGGCATGAGTCAATTTGAAAACCTGCGCGGCCCGGAAAGCGAATAAAAAGCGAGCGGATCACGCAGTCACGTCATAGGTACCCCCGATGACGCCAACACCGTCGCTCAAGCGACCAGGAGCAGCAACGTGGCGAAGCAAAGTTCTCAGAAATTCATCGCGCGCAACCGCGCGCCTCGAGTGCAGATCGAGTACGACGTCGAGCTCTACGGCGCCGAGAAAAAGGTCCAGTTGCCCTTCGTCATGGGCGTAATGGCCGACCTCGCCGGCAAGCCCGCCGAGCCTCTGGCTCCAGTGGCCGATCGCAAGTTCCTCGAGATCGACGTCGACAATTTCGACTCGCGCCTCAAGGCCATGCAGCCGCGCGTGGCGTTCCATGTGCCTAACGAACTGACCGGCGAAGGCAACCTGAGCCTGGACCTGACCTTCGAAAGCATGGACGACTTCAGCCCGGCAGCCGTGGCGCGCAAGGTCGATTCGCTGAACAAGCTGCTCGAAGCGCGCACTCAGTTGGCCAACCTGCTGACCTACATGGACGGCAAGACTGGCGCCGAGGAAATCATCATGAAGGCGATCAAGGACCCAGCGCTGTTGCAGGCCCTGGCGAGCGCGCCGAAGCCCGCCGACGCAGAGCCCAAGGCTTAAGGACTAACGATCATGAACGATTTGGTACGCGACAATCAGCCCCAGAACCTGGGCGCCACCGAAGAAACCAGCGAGTTCGCCTCGCTGTTGCTGCAAGAATTCAAACCCAAGACCGAACGTGCTCGCGAAGCCGTCGAGACCGCCGTGCGCACGCTGGCCGAACAGGCTCTGGCGCAGACCGACCTGGTGTCCAACGACGCCATCAAGTCGATCGAGTCGATCATCGCCGCCATCGACGCCAAGCTCACCGCCCAGGTCAACCAGGTCATCCACCACCCGGATTTCCAACAACTGGAAAGCGCCTGGCGTGGCCTGCACTACCTGGTCAACAACACCGAGACCGATGAGCAGCTCAAGATCCGCGTGCTCAACATCTCCAAGCCTGACCTGCACAAGACCCTGAAGAAATTCAAGGGTACCGCGTGGGACCAGAGCCCGATCTTCAAGAAGATGTACGAAGAAGAATACGGCCAGTTCGGCGGCGAGCCTTACGGCTGCCTGGTGGGCGACTACTACTTCGACCAGTCGCCACCGGACGTGGAACTGCTGGGCGAACTGTCGAAAGTCTGCGCCGCGATGCACGCACCGTTCATTGCCGCTGCTTCGCCCACCGTGATGGGCATGGGCTCCTGGCAGGAACTGTCGAACCCGCGCGACCTGACCAAGATCTTCACCACCCCGGAATACGCCGGCTGGCGTTCGCTGCGTGAATCGGAAGACTCGCGCTACATCGGCCTGACCATGCCGCGTTTCCTGGCGCGCCTGCCGTACGGCGCCAAGACCGACCCGGTGGAAGCCTTCGCCTTCGAAGAAAACACCGACGGCGCCGACAGCTCCAAGTACACCTGGGCCAACGCTGCGTACGCGATGGCGGTGAACATCAACCGTTCGTTCAAACACTTCGGCTGGTGCTCGCGCATCCGTGGCGTGGAGTCGGGCGGTGAAGTGGAAAACCTGCCGGCCCACACGTTCCCGACCGATGACGGCGGCGTGGACATGAAGTGCCCGACCGAAATCGCTATTTCGGACCGCCGTGAAGCGGAACTGGCGAAGAACGGTTTCATGCCGCTGCTGCACAAGAAAAACACCGACTTCGCTGCCTTCATCGGCGCCCAGTCGCTGCAGAAACCGGCCGAATACGACGACCCGGACGCCACCGCCAACGCCAACCTGGCCGCGCGCCTGCCGTACCTGTTCGCCACCTGCCGTTTCGCCCATTACCTGAAGTGCATCGTGCGCGACAAGATCGGCTCCTTCAAAGAGAAGGACGAGATGCAGCGCTGGTTGCAGGACTGGATCCTCAACTACGTCGACGGCGACCCGGCGCACTCCACCGAGACCACCAAGGCCCAGCATCCATTGGCTGCCGCCGAAGTGATCGTCGAAGAAGTCGAAGGCAACCCGGGGTATTACAACTCCAAGTTCTACCTGCGCCCGCACTACCAGCTCGAAGGGCTGACCGTGTCGCTGCGACTGGTATCGAAACTGCCGTCGGCCAAGGGCGCGTAAAGATTTACTGAACGGTGCAAGGCCAATGTGGGAGCGAGCTTGCTCGCGATTGCGGTGGATCAGTTGTCATGGCTGTATCTGACACTCCGCTATCGCGAGCAAGCTCGCTCCCACAGGAGATCACCGTGGCTGTTCCGAACACGATATTTCGCAAGGTCAGCGTCAACCAAACAATGTGGTAGAGACCACACAGGGAGAAAACATGGCTGTTGATATTTTCATCAAGATTGGCGACATCAAGGGCGAGTCCATGGACAAGGCCCACAAGGACGAGATCGACGTCCTGAACTGGAGCTGGGGCATGTCCCAGTCCGGCAACATGCACGTCGGCAGCGGCGGCGGCGCGGGCAAGGTCAACATCCAGGACCTGTCGCTGACCAAGTACGTCGACAAGGCGTCGCCGAACCTGATGATGCACTGCGCCAGCGGCAAGCACGTCGACAAGGTCAAGCTAACCGTGCGCAAGGCCGGCGGTGAAAACCAGGTCGAGTACATGATCATCAACCTGGAAGAAGTGCTTATCACTTCCCTGAGCACCGGTGGTTCGGGCAGCGATGATCGCCTGACCGAAAACATCACCCTGAACTTCGCCAAGGTGCTGGTCGACTACCAGCCGCAGAAAGCCGACGGCACCAAGGAAGGCGGCCCGGTCAAGTTCGGCTGGAACATCCGTCAGAACGTCAAGGTGTAATCGAACACACCCCCGGTGCCACGCGCCGGGGGTGTTTGGTGCTTGCTCGCATCCCATCCTTTTCTGTCCGGTGTCTGAGTCATGGCCAAGCCTTCGTTTATCAATTTGTGGAAAGCCTATTCCGATTTGCTGGTGACCCATCCCGACGCGAAACCTTGCGACGGCCCTTGGGCGAACCAGTGCGCGATTCGCATGAGCCTGACGCTCAATGCGGAGAAGTCCATCAAGGTCAACAAGTCCACCTACACCGAACCCAAGTGTGCCCATGAACACGCCAGGGGCGCCGAATCGCTGGCGAACTGGTTGTGGAAGCACCATCTGGGGCGTCCGACCATCCTCAGCAATAGCGCCGCCGACCGGCAGAAGTTGATGGGCAAGACCGGGTTGATTTTCTTCAAGGATTGTTTCCAACAGTCAGGAGAGACCCCGGAAGGTCGTAGCGGCGACCATATCGATTTATGGAATCGTGGTCTGACCCAAACCAGCGACCTGTTCTACCGTTCCAAGAAGGTCTGGTTCTGGGAGCTCATCTAATGAAGAAGCCCGCGCTCGCCCTATGCCTGGCGACAAGCCTGATCAGCCTCAGCGCATGCGCCGAGCATGCCGATACGCTGACCACGCAAGCCGATTTCGTTGGTCAGCAGCTCAAGCTAGTCGACGACCAAGGCCAGTGCACACTGGTAAAACCTGACCAGAGCCGCATGAAACTGGACATGGAATGGCCTTGCGGCTTTAGTCTGGATAAACAGCAGAAACTGCGCGTGGAAATGTTCAACAACGTCCCTATATTCGCGGTTTGGCGCAGCGAACACATGCCGGCCCCCAGCCGCGATTGCCTGAGCAAAATGCAGGCTATTCGTCAGATGCCGGCAGGTTTCGAGGCGGGAACGATCAGCGTCTATGCAGCTTGCGGCTCCGGCGGCGACCAAAAAATGTATGTAGCGCCTTTCTCGTGGTAACCGAAATCGCCACCCGCGATCGCCTGCAACCGTCCCTGCTGGACCGGCTGACCGACGACGATCCGACCAATCCCAAGGAAAGTGCCGACAAGCGCGTGCTCTCCCTTACCCAATTGAAAGCCTCGGTACTGCGTGACCTCGCATGGCTGCTCAACACCACGTCGCTGCTCGACGACGATGCCACGATGCACACGGCGGCAGGCACGTCGGTGGTGAATTTCGGACTGCCGGCGCTGGCGGGCAACAGTGCGTCGAACGTTGACGTGCCCGCCCTGGAAGCTCTGATCCACCAGGCCATCGCCACGTTCGAGCCGCGCATCCTGCGCCACACCTTGCGCGTGCGGGCCCGGGCGACGGCCGAGATGAACCACAACGCCCTGAGCTTCGAGATCGAAGGCGACCTCTGGGCGCAGCCGGTGCCACTGCGCCTGATGCTGCAAACCGACCTGGACCTGGAAACCGGCCACGTGCGCGTGGTCAACGCCGACCAGCGGAGACGCCCATGAACCCGCGCCTGCTGGAACTGTACAACCAGGAATTGCACCACGTGCGCGAAAGCGCGGCGGAGTTCGCCAAGGAATACCCCAAGATTGCCAGTCGGCTGACCTTGGCCGGCATGGACTGCGCCGACCCGTATGTCGAGCGCCTGCTGGAAGGCTTCGCCTATTTGACGGCGCGGGTGCAACTCAAGCTCGACGCCGAGTACCCGACCTTCACCCACAACCTGCTGGAAATCGCCTACCCGCATTACCTGGCACCGACGCCGTCGATGACCGTGGTGCAGATGCAGGCCGACCCGGACGAAGGCTCGCTGAGCAGCGGTTTCCCGCTGCCACGCGACACCATCCTGCGCGCCGCCCTGGGTCGCGAATCCCAGACCTGCTGCGAGTACCGCACCGCCCACGCGGTGACGTTGTGGCCGTTGCAGGTCAGCCAGGCCGAGTATTTCGGCAACCCGTCCGCCGTGCTCGGGCGCCTGGCCGCCAGCGAACCGAAAGCCAAGGCCGGCCTGCGCCTGACCCTGCGCACCGGCGCCGAGCTGCCGTTCAACAGTCTGGACCTGGACAATCTGCCGCTGTACCTCAGCGGTGCCGATGAGCAGCCGTTCCGCCTCTACGAACAACTGCTGGGCAACGCCTGCGCGGTGTTCGCGCGCCAGCCCGGCGGCAATTGGGTCGAACGGCTGCCCCAGGATGCGTTGCGCTCACAAGGTTTCGATGACGCCGAGGCCGCGCTGCCAGTGGTGTCGCGGGCTTTCCAGGGCTATCGCCTGTTGCAGGAATACTTCGCCCTGCCCCATCGCTTTCTGTTCGTCGATTTCACCCAGCTCAGCCGCGCGGTCAAGCGTTGCGAAGGCCAGGAGCTGGAACTGATCGTGCTGTTCGATCGCCACGATCCGAGCCTGGAAGGCAGCGTCGGCGCCTCGCAGTTTCTGCCGTTCTGCACCCCGGCGATCAACCTGTTTCCCAAGCGCCTGGACCGCATCCATTTGTCGGACCGGGTCAACGAACACCACGTGATTGCCGACCGCACCCGGCCGATGGATTTCGAAGTGCATTCGCTGACCGGGCTGACCGGCCACGGCACCGGGCCGGAGCAACCGTTCCTGCCGTTCTATGCGGTGCGCGATCCGTCGCGCTATGGCCGCGACAAGGCCTATTACACCGTACGCCGCGAACCCCGCGTGCTGTCCAGCGACCAGCGCCGCAACGGTCCGCGCTCGACCTACGTCGGCAGCGAGACCTTTGTCAGCCTGGTGGACAGCCAGCAAGCGCCCTACCGCCACGACTTGCGCCAACTGGGCGTGACCGCGCTGTGCACCAACCGCGACCTGCCGCTGTTCATGAGCGTGGGCAACGGCAAGACCGACTTCACCCTGGCCGACAGTGCCCCGGTGGGCGCGGTGCGCTGCGTCGCCGGGCCGAGTCGTCCCCAAGCCAGCCACGCCCACGACGCCAAGGCCTGGCGATTGATCAGCCAGTTGTCGCTGAACTATTTGTCGTTGAGCGAACAGGGCCAAGGCGCCGCTGCACTCCGTGAACTGCTGCGCCTGTACGGCGACAGCAACGACGCAGCGCTGCAATTGCAGATCGAAGGCCTGCGCGAAGTCAGCAGCAAGCCCTGCACCCGGCGCCTGCCGATGCCCGGCCCGATCGTCTTTGGACGTGGCCTGGAGATCAGCCTGGAATTCGACGAAAACGCGTTTCGCGGCACCGGGGTGTTCCTGCTCGGCGCGGTGTTGGAACGTTTCCTGGCACGCTACGTGTCGATCAACAGTTTTACCGAGACGGTGATCCGTACCACCGAACGCGGCGAGATCATGCGATGGAAAGCCAAGCCCGGACGTCGTCCGACCCTGTGAGTACCCTGGAAGCGATGCACCAGGAACCCTGGGAATACGACTTTTTCCAGGCGTTGCGGCGCATCGAATGCGAAACGCCCGAGCTGCCGCGCCTAGGCCATTCCCTGCGCCTGGCCGATGACCCGCTGCGCCTCGGGCAACAGGCCGAGTGCACCTTCGCCCCCGCGACGCTGGCCTCGGTGCAACCGGGTGTCGATGGCGCGCCGGCACGCCTGGAGCAGTTCTTCTTCGGCCTCGGCGGTCCCAACGGTCCGATGCCGCTGCACATCACCGAATACGTGCGCGAACGCCAGCGCAACAATGGCGACAGCACCAGCAAACGCTTCCTTGATGTGTTCCACCACCGCCTGCTCAGCCTGTTCTACCGGGCCTGGGCCGAAGCGCGGCCAACGGTCAGCCACGACCGCCCGGACGATGACTATTGGTCGGCGCGCCTGGCGGCACTCAGCGGCCGGGGCATGCCGAGCCTGCTCAACCAAGGGCTGATCCCCGACACGGCGAAGCTGCATTACAGCGGCCATTTGTCAGCGCAAACCCGTTACCCGGACGGCTTGAAGGCGATCCTCAGCGAGTATTTCGGCCTGCCGGTGGAAATCGAAGAGTACGTCGGCCAATGGCTGGAGCTGCCGGAGCGCAGCCGCGTCGGCGTCAACGCTCAACTGGGCGTGGATTTCTGCCTGGGCCGGTTCGTCTGGGATCGCCAGCACAAATTCCGCATTCGCCTGGGCCCGCTCAAGCTCGTCGACTACATGGGCATGCTGCCCGGCAGCCGACCATTCGACGAGCTGGTGGCCTGGGTCGCCGAATACCTGGGCCATGAATTGGACTGGGACCTGAACCTGGTCCTGGAACAGCCCGAAGTGCCCGCGCTACAACTCAATGGCCGTTTCCGCCTGGGTTTCAACACCTGGCTGGGACGTCCTGAAAAAGATGCCAACGATCTAATACTGGCCCGGCATTACGCCGAACAGGCCAACACCTCACAGACCTCAAGGAGCCATGAGCATGGGTGAAATCAGTCGCGCCGCGTTGTTCGGCAAACTCAACAGCGTGGCCTACAAAGCCATCGAAGCCGCCACCGTATTCTGCAAGTTGCGCGGAAACCCTTACGTGGAACTGGCCCACTGGTTTCACCAGTTGCTGCAACTGCAGGACTCGGACCTGCACCGCATCATCCGCCAGTTCAACATCGAGCCGGCGCGCCTGGCCCGTGACCTCACCGAAGCCCTGGATCGTTTGCCACGGGGCTCGACGTCGATCACCGACTTGTCGTCCCACGTCGAAGAAGCCGTGGAACGCGGCTGGGTCTATGGCAGCCTGATGTTCGGCGAAAGCCAGGTGCGCACCGGTTACCTGGTGCTGGGCATCCTCAAGACGCCGAGCCTGCGCCACGCGCTGCTGGGCCTGTCGTCGGAGTTCGACAAGGTCAAGGTCGAAGCCCTGAGCGAGCGCTTCGATGAGTACGTCGGCGACTCGCCGGAAAACGCCCTGGCCGCCAGCGACGGTTTCAACGCCGGCGCCGTGCCGGGCGAAGCCAGCGGCGCCATGGCTCCAGCCGCCATGGGCAAGCAGGAAGCGCTCAAGCGCTTTACCGTCGACCTCACCGAGCAGGCCCGCAGCGGCAAGCTCGACCCGATCGTTGGCCGTGACGAAGAGATCCGCCAACTGGTGGACATCCTCATGCGCCGCCGGCAGAACAACCCGATCCTCACCGGCGAAGCCGGAGTGGGCAAGACCGCCGTGGTCGAAGGCTTTGCCCTGCGCATCGTCGCCGGCGACGTGCCGCCGTCCCTCAAGGACGTGGAACTTCGCAGCCTCGACGTGGGCCTGTTGCAGGCCGGCGCGAGCATGAAGGGTGAATTCGAACAGCGCCTGCGCCAAGTCATCGAGGACGTCCAGGCCTCGCCGAAACCGATCATCCTGTTCATCGACGAAGCCCACACCCTGGTGGGTGCCGGTGGCGCCGCCGGCACGGGCGACGCGGCCAACCTGCTCAAGCCAGCCCTGGCCCGCGGCACCTTGCGCACCGTGGCCGCCACGACGTGGGCCGAGTACAAGAAGCACATCGAAAAAGACCCGGCCCTGACCCGTCGCTTTCAAGTGGTGCAAGTCGCCGAGCCGTCGGAAGACAAAGCCCTGCTGATGATGCGCGGCGTGGCCTCGACCATGGAAAAACACCATCAGGTGCAGATCCTCGACGAAGCCCTGGAAGCCTCGGTCAAGCTGTCCCACCGCTACATTCCCGCGCGCCAGTTGCCGGACAAATCCGTGAGCCTGCTGGACACCGCCTGCGCCCGCGTCGCCATCAGCCTGCACGCCGTGCCGGCCGAAGTGGACGACAGCCGCCGGCGCATCGAAGCGCTGGAAACCGAACTGCAAATCATCGCCCGTGAGCACGCGATTGGCGTGGCCATCGGCAGCCGCCAGACCCACAGCGAAAGCCTGCTGAGTGCCGAGCGTGAGCGTTTGGCCGAGTTGGAAAGCCGCTGGGCCGAAGAGAAAACCCTGGTGGACGAATTGCTGGAAACCCGCGCCACCCTGCGCGAACGCGTCGGCGTGGTGGACAGCGAAGACGGTAGCGAAACCAGCCATGCCCTGCGCGAAAAGCTGGTGGACCTGCAACAACGCCTGACCGCCCTGCAAGGCGAAACCCCGCTGATCCTGCCAACCGTGGACTATCAGGCCGTGGCCTCGGTGGTCGCCGACTGGACCGGTATCCCCGTGGGGCGCATGGCCCGCAATGAACTGGAAACCGTGCTCAACCT
>NZ_VDLV01000059.1:0-145 GCF_013608025.1 Pseudomonas brassicacearum subsp. neoaurantiaca
AAAGCAGTAGGTCAGTCAACAGAGTTACCGGCTGATCTTCCGCTATCGCGAGCAGGCTCGCTCCCACGGGGATCTGTCGCGCAGCTGATTCTGTATTCACATCGGATCAAATTGTGGGAGCGAGCTTGCTCGCGAAAGCAGTAAG
>NZ_VDLV01000059.1:155-233 GCF_013608025.1 Pseudomonas brassicacearum subsp. neoaurantiaca
AGGGATCTGTAGCGCTGCTGATTCTGTATTCACATCGGATCAAATTGTGGGAGCGAGCTTGCTCGCGAAAGCAGTAAG
>NZ_VDLV01000012.1:0-113769 GCF_013608025.1 Pseudomonas brassicacearum subsp. neoaurantiaca
CAAACCGCCCGTTCTGAAAATTCAGAAGCGTCCTATAAAGGCGCGTTCCTATTCCTTAGGAAATTGCCTACATATGGCCGATTGCCTGGGGAAATAACTGGGAAGGGAAGGGGATTGGCCATCTGTCGTCATCCCCCGGCCAGAAGTGAACTTGCCGCTCGTTGACCCCTCCGAGCAAAAGGGCCATCCAGCCTGCTGACGACTAAAACCACCGGCCAAGCCAATGATCGGGGCAGCGTACAGAGCGTTGTGGCTCTTCCAGAGTGACGAATCCGGCATTTATTAAAGGACTAAACCATGACAACCTTCGATAGCACGAAAGTGGATTCCCATACCGTGAGAACCGGCCCGGGCAGTGTCCAGGTCGACCTCACCGGCCAGCTCGATGATGCCCAGAGCATCACCGTCCAGTCGGACGGCAAGATATTGATTGGTGGTTATACCGAGTACCTGGCATGGGGGTACCCCGGGGCGCCAGGTGAGGAGAGCTACGGTTATGAACAGAACCATTCAGTGATCCGCCTGAATGCGGATGGAACTCTGGATACCGGCTTTCACGACGGTGGCGTGGACATGATACCGGCCGCGACAGCGCCAGCGTCCCGCTATGAGCTGACGGCGGTACAGTCCGATGGCAAGGTGCTTGTCGCGGTGGCGCTGAACACCGGCATACAGGTGGAACGCTACAACAGCGACGGGACACGCGATGCTGGCTTTGGCCAGAACGGCGTCATGACGGTCGACATCGGCCATGACTTCAAGGATATCGACCTGACGGCCAATACGGACGGCACCTTTCAGGTCAGTGCACGCGGGTTTGACCAGGCGACCGTGACCAAGGTTGGCAATGACGGCGCCTTGTTCGACGGCTTCGGAAACCATGGCGTGCTGACCGTCGACATTTCCGAAGACCCATTCTTCAACGGCGGGATTTCCACGGCGGTGCTGGCGGACGGAAGCGTTGTGGTCGGGGCCGCCTACAACGCCGCTGGTGCAGGCGATCCGACGTTCGCCTTGCAGCGTTTCAACGCCGACGGTCAGTTGGATACTCGTTTCGGTGACGATGGCGTCCTGCATTTAAGCGCCGCCATGGGGTTTGGCGAAGACTCAGTGGTCACCGTGCAAGCTGACGGAAAGATCATTGTGATGGGCCATGGCGAGGGCGATAGCTTGGCTACCGTGGCGCGGTTCAATGCTGACGGATCCTTCGACAGCAGTTTTGGCAACAATGGCTCGGTGACTTTCGAGGCCGACACGCCGGTGGCGTTGACGGTACAAGCGGATGGCAGGATTTTGGCTGCCGGCACGAACAGCGGAGATTTCAATGTCATCCGCCTGAACGCCGACGGCAGCCTGGACACAAGCTTCGGCAGCCAGGATGGCAAGCTTCATGTGGATGGGTACGCTGGCGAGGAAATCCTGCACGGCACCGATGCCGCCGAAATCATCCATGGCCTGGCGGGTGATGATGTGCTCCAAGGCGAAGGCGGGCGCGACGTTCTGCAAGGTGGTGCCGGCGCAGACATTTTCCGTTTTACCGAGTTGGGCGACAGTTTCCGCACCGCCACGTTGAACAACAGCGACCGCATCCAGGACTTCGATGCCTCTGTGGACCGCATTGACCTGATCGGCCTGGGCTTCACCGGGATCGGTGACGGCCATGACGGGACCTTGGCCATCCAGGCCAGCGCGGACGGCACGCGCACCTACCTCAAGAGCTTCGACGCCGACGCATCCGGGCAACGCTTTGAACTGACCCTGGACGGCAATCTGGTCGGGCAGTTGAACAGCACCAACCTGGTGTTTACCGCGCCCACCATCGAAGGTACGTCTGCCAACGATACGATCACCGGTTCAGCCTTGTCGGAGATCATCCGTGGCCTGGACGGCAATGACCGTATCAACGGCGGCGCCGGAGCAGATGTCATTATCGGTGGCGCGGGCGCCGACCGTCTCAATGGTGGAGACAGGGCCGACATTTCGTTGTGGACGGACAATCGCGAAAACGCCGACGTATTCCGCTATCTCTCCACCGAAGACAGCTACCGTACCGACACCCAGAGCTTTGCCGACCTCATCGAAGGCTTTACGGTTGACGACAAGATCGACGTATCGGCACTGGGCTATACCGGCTTTGGAGAGGGGACGGACACGACGCTGAAGTTGGTTTACAACGAGGCATTGGACCGCACTTACCTGAAGGATGCGGAAGCGGACGCGCAAGGCCATTCGTTCCAGATTGCGCTTGCCGGGGATTGGCGGGAAAGCCTTGGCGAAGACAATATGGTCTTTGCTCCCGCTGCGGCTCCCGACGCCGAACTAGGCCTGATCGGGGTGGCGCCAGATGTCGATCAATGGCATCTGCTGAGTTGACGGGCACAAAAAAACCGCGTGGCAGACAGACGCTGCCACGCGGTTTTTTTCACTTCAGACGTTAAAGCGGAAGTGCATCACGTCGCCATCCTTGACGATGTATTCCTTGCCTTCCAGACGCCATTTACCGGCTTCCTTGGCGCCCGCTTCGCCCTTGTACTGGATGAAATCCGAGTAGGCGATGACTTCGGCGCGGATGAAGCCTTTCTCGAAGTCGGTGTGGATGACGCCGGCGGCTTGCGGGGCGGTAGCGCCCACGCGAACGGTCCAGGCGCGGACTTCTTCGACACCGGCGGTGAAGTAGGTCTGCAGGTGAAGCATTTCGTAGCCGGCGCGAATCACGCGATTCAGGCCAGGCTCTTCCAGGCCCAGGGCTTCGAGGAACATGTCTTTCTCTTCACCGTCGTCCAGCTCGGCGATTTCCGCTTCGATCTTGTTGCAGACCGGAACGACCACGGCGCCTTCTTCTTCGGCAATGGCCTTGACCACGTCCAGGTGCGGGTTGTTTTCGAAACCGTCTTCAGCGACGTTGGCGATGTACATGACCGGCTTGGTGGTCAGCAGGTGGAAGCCCTTGATCACCTGTTTCTCGTCGGTGCTCATGTTCTTCATCAGGCTGCGCGCAGGCTTGCCTTCGGTGAAGTGCGCGATCAGCTGTTCCAACAGGCCTTTCTGGACGACGGCGTCCTTGTCGCCACCCTTGGCGTTGCGGGCGACTTTCTGCAGTTGCTTCTCACAGCTGTCGAGGTCGGCGAAGATCAGTTCCAGGTCGATGATCTCGATGTCGCGTTTCGGGTCGACACTGTTGGAGACGTGGATCACGTTCTCATCTTCGAAGCAGCGCACCACGTGGGCGATGGCATCGGTCTCGCGGATGTTGGCCAGGAACTTGTTGCCCAGGCCTTCACCTTTCGACGCGCCGGCCACCAGGCCAGCGATGTCGACGAATTCCATGGTGGTCGGCAGGATACGCTTGGGATTGACGATCGCTGCCAACGCTTCCAGGCGTGGATCGGGCATCGGCACGATGCCGCTGTTCGGCTCGATGGTGCAGAAGGGGAAGTTCTCGGCCGCGATCCCGGATTTGGTCAGGGCGTTGAACAGGGTGGACTTGCCGACGTTAGGCAGGCCGACGATGCCGCAATTGAATCCCATGGTGTTTCCCCTCGGATAAGTGTCAGGCCTTCTGGCTGTGCAGGTTTTTCATCGCGCGGTTCCATTCACCGGCGAGGATATCCGGCAGCACGCCGAGGGCGAAGTCGATGCTGGCATCGAGTTTTTCCTGTTCGGCGCGAGGCGCACGACCCAGGACAAAGTTTGAAACCATACTGGCAACGCCCGGGTGGCCGATGCCAAGCCGCAGGCGGTGAAAGGTATTCTGATTACCCAGTTGCGCAATGATGTCGCGCAACCCGTTGTGACCGCCATGGCCGCCGCCCTGCTTGAGCTTGGCGACGCCCGGAGGCAGGTCGAGTTCGTCGTGGGCCACCAGGATTTCTTCCGGCTTGATGCGAAAGAAACCGGCCAATGCCGCCACGGCCTGGCCGCTTCGGTTCATGTAGGTGGTGGGAATCAACAGGCGAACATCCTGACCCTGGTGCGAAAAGCGCCCGGTCAGGCCGAAATATTTGCGATCGGCGGCCAGGCTGACGCCTTGGGCGTGCGCGATGCGCTCAACAAAAAGGGCCCCTGCGTTATGCCGGGTCTGTTCGTATTCGGCGCCTGGATTTCCCAGGCCAACGATCAGTTTGATGGCAGTCACGATAGGGGCCCTTCCTGGAGTGGTGGATAACATGTCGCGGTCAGACAGGGTGGCGACAACGAACGAAAATTGCGGATCTACCGTTAAGTAAACTTCGCGTTCTTGCCCGTTGTCTCGCTACGTTCCAGTCCGCGATGTTTCCGGTCACTCCGGCGACAGAGTGAAATTACTCTGCAGCGCCTTCTTCAGTAGCTTCTGGAGCAACACGTGGAGCGTGGACGTTGGCAACAGCCTTGTCATCACCGTGAGCCAGGGCAACAAACTCAACGCCTTTAGGAGCCTTGAGGTCGGACAGGTGAATGATCGTGCCGACTTCGGCGTTAGCCAGGTCGACTTCGATGAATTCAGGCAGGTCTTTCGGCAGGCAGGACACTTCGATTTCCGAAGTCACGTGCGAGATCTCGCCGCCTTTCTTGACCGGAGCAGCTTCGTTGATGAAGTGCACTGGAACAACAGCAGTCAGCTTCTGACCGGCAACAACGCGGACGAAGTCAGCGTGCATCACGTGGCCTTTGGCCGGGTGACGCTGCAGGGCTTTGATCACGACGTTTTGCTTGGTGCCGCCAACGTTCAGCTCGATGATGTGGCTGTAGGCCGCTTCGTTTTCGAGCAGTTTGGCAACTTCTTTGGCCAGCATGCTGATGGACTCAGGGGCTTTGTCGCCACCGTAGACTACAGCTGGAACCAGGCTTGCGAGACGACGCAGGCGGCGGCTCGCACCTTTCCCCAGGTCGGAACGCACTTCAGCATTCAGAGTAAAATCGTTCATGTTGTATCTCCAAAATAGCCATTTCCGAATGACGTCTGCGACCGACGCCAAAGCGGTATGGGCAAAAAAGCCCCGCCACAACATGAGTGTTGGGGCGGGGCGCTTTTCGTCAACGAGATCTTCTGGAAAGGGCAGGGCCCTTAGCGGAACATCGCACTGATCGATTCTTCATTGCTGATGCGGCGAACCGCCTCGGCAACTACCGGTGCGATATCCAGTTGACGGATACGCGCACAGGCTTGTGCTGCAGCGGACAGCGGGATGGTGTTGGTCACCACCAGCTCATCCAGCACGGAATTTTCAATGTTTTCGATCGCTCGACCCGACAGCACAGGGTGTGTGCAGTAGGCAAAGACCTTGGCAGCGCCATGCTCTTTCAGGGCCTTGGCCGCGTGGCACAGGGTGCCGGCGGTATCGACCATGTCATCGACCAGAATGCAGGTACGCCCTTCGACATCACCAATGATATGCATCACTTCGGAGTGATTGGCTTTCTCACGGCGTTTGTCGATGATACCCAGATCAACGCCCAGGGATTTGGCAACGGCCCGTGCACGCACGACGCCGCCAATGTCCGGGGACACGATCATGAGGTTTTCGAAGCGCTGATCTTCAATGTCATCCACCAGGACAGGGGAGCCGTAGATGTTATCCACGGGAATATCGAAGAAGCCCTGGATCTGGTCAGCATGCAGATCGACCGTGAGTACACGATCGATGCCGACTACGGTCAGCATATCGGCGACGACTTTCGCGCTGATAGCCACACGTGCGGAACGCGGACGGCGATCCTGACGGGCATAACCAAAGTAAGGAATAACAGCAGTGATACGAGTAGCCGAGGAGCGGCGGAAGGCATCAGCCATCACGACGAGTTCCATCAGGTTATCGTTGGTCGGAGCGCAAGTCGGCTGAATAATGAAGACGTCTTTACCGCGAACGTTTTCATTGATCTCGGCAGTGATTTCGCCGTCGGAGAACTTACCGACAGAAATGTCACCGAGAGGGATATGCAGCTGACGTACGACACGCCGAGCCAGATCGGGGTTAGCGTTCCCCGTAAAGACCATCATCTTGGACACGCGCAGTACCTGAAGGCTGAGGGTATACCTGGATGAGTATAGGAAAATGGCAGGGGCGGCTGGATTCGAACCAACGCATGGCAGGATCAAAACCTGCTGCCTTACCGCTTGGCGACGCCCCTGTATCTGTTGCTGCGAGTGCCCAGCACTCGATTCCTTTTAGAGCAGACTTTGCAGCTTGCGATGCAACATCGAAACGTTGCTTCCTTTCGCTACAAACCCTGTAAGGGTCTCTATCAGAAGGGCCGAGACTTTATCAGCTTCAGCTTTGCTTGGGAAGCCCCCAAACACACAACTTCCAGTTCCGGTGAGTTTTGCTTCGGTAAAATTACCTAACAAATTCAATGCGTTACGAACATCTGGATAACGCCTTGCTACCACCGGTAAGCAGTCATTTCGACTGTTTCCCTTGGGAACGGGGCGCACTTTAATGGGAGGAGAGTTACGTGTCAACAGTGGATCTGAAAAAATTTCTGCTGTACTTACAGATACTTGCGGCACAAGCACCAAGTACCAGGGTTCTTCGGGTTCCACCGGCGTGAGTTTTTCCCCCACGCCCTCGGCAAAAGCCGCGTGGCCCCGCACGAAAACCGGTACGTCGGCGCCCAGCGTCAGGCCCAGGGCCGCCAGGCGATCCATGTCCCAGCCCAGTTGCCACAAATGATTCAAGCCCAGCAAAGTGGTCGCCGCATTCGAGCTGCCACCACCGATACCGCCGCCCATGGGCAGGATTTTTTCGATCCAGATATCGATGCCCAGCGAACAGCCGGATTGTTCCTGGAGTTTTTTCGCGGCCTTGACGATCAGATTGCTGTCGTGGGGAACGCCATCGAATTCGGTGTGCAAGCGGATCACGCCATCGTCGCGCACCGCGAAAGTGATCTCGTCGCCGTAGTCCAGAAACTGAAAGATTGTCTGCAGCTCATGATAGCCGTCGGGTCGCCGGCCGAGGATGTGCAGCATCAGGTTGAGCTTGGCCGGGGAGGGCAGCGTCAGGCGTGTTGCGCTCATGTCATTGCCCCAGCTTGCGCGGCTGCCATTGCTTGATGACCAGCGTGACGTCGAGATTGCTGCCGTGCAGCTTGATGCGCTCGGGCAACCAATAGCCGTTCTGCTGGGCATAGCTGAGGTATTCAATCTGCCAGTCGTCCTGCTCCAGGTTGGACAGGCGACTGTCCGCGTCGAGGGTCAGGCGACTCTCGCTGTCCGGTGCAGGGAGGCCGCGAACCCACCAGGTCAGGTGCGACACGGGCAGTTTCCAGCCCAATTGCTCTTCCAGCAGCGCTTCAGGGGTGGGTGCCTCGTAGCGCCCCTGGTTGGCGACTTCCAGCGAAACCTGGCCCGGCCGGCCGGTCAGGCGGGCGGCGCCACGGCCCAGCGGCCCGGAGAGGCGAATGTCGTAGTAATCCTGGCGCTGCAGCCAGAACAAGGTGCCGCTGCCCGAGTCCTTTGGCGCGCGAATACCGATCTTGCCGTCGATCTGCCAGCCATCGAGGCTACTCAACTGTTGCTTGTGCTCGCGCCACTGGGCCTGGTTGCCCTGGCCCTGGACGGACTCGCGGGCGCCGAAGCCCGCGCAACCGGCGAGCAGGGCGATGAAACTGAAAACAATGAAATGGCGCAAAAACATAATCTTAAAGAGTCTCTGATCCGGTCAGGCGTTTGATGGTGCTGCGCAGGATGGGGCTGTCGGGCTGTTCCTTGAGGAACTTGTCCCAGATCTGCCGGGCTTCGCGTTGTTTGCCGTTGGCCCACAGCACTTCGCCCAGGTGAGCGGCGACTTCCTGGTCCGGGAAGCGCTCCAGGGCCTGGCGCAACAGGCGTTCGGCTTCGTCGAGATTGCCCAGGCGGAAGTTCACCCAGCCGAGACTGTCGAGTACCGCCGGGTCTTCCGGGTTGATCTGGTGGGCCTGCTCGATCAGCACCTTGGCTTCATCGTAGCGGGTGGTGCGATCCGACAGGGTGTAGCCAAGGGCGTTGAGGGCCATGGCGTTGTCCGGGTCGCGCTGGATGATCAGGCGCAGGTCTTTCTCCATCTGGGCCAGGTCATTGCGTTTTTCCGCCAGCATGGCGCGGGTATACAGCAGGTTCAGATCGTCCGGGTATTGCTTCAAGGCTTGTTGCAACACGCCCCAGGCCTTGTCGCCCTGGTTGTTGGCCGACAAGGTTTCGGCCTCGATCAGGAAGAGCTGGATGCCGTAGTCCGGCTGGGTGTCACGCTGGATGGCCAGGCGACTCTGGGCCTCGGCCGTCCTGCCATTGCCGATCAGGATGTCGGCCTGGCGCAACTGCGCCGGCAGATAATCATTGCCCGGGCCGACCTGTGCGTATTCGATCAGAGCGCTCTCGGGGTCGTTGCGCTCCTCGGCGATGCGACCAAGGTTCAGGTGGGCCGAATCAACGTGGCTTTCCCGTGCGATCAGGTCTTCCAGGTAGCCCTTGGCCTCTTCCCAGGCCTTGGCTTCCAGGCAGACCAGCGCCAGGGAGTAACGCAGGTCATCATCCTCAGGGTATTGCTGCACCAGGCTGGAAAATTCGACCTTGGCGTCGTCCATGCGGTTGTTCTCGACCAGCATGCGCGCATAGGTGAGGCGCAGGCGTTTGTCGTCCGGGTATTTCTTGATGCTTTTTTCCATCAGCGGCAGGGCTTCGTCACCGCGATTCATGCTTTGCAACAGCCGTGCACGCAACAGGATGGGCGCCACTTCGCCGGCCTCTGGCGGGTTGTCTTCCAGCAGGGTAAGGGCACCCTGGGAATCGCCGTCCTGTTGCAGCAGCAGCGCCTTGCCGAAAATCAGTTGTCCATTGTTCGGATGACGTTGCAGCAGGCGATCGAAGCTCTTCATCAGGCCGGCGCGGGTTTCCTGGTCGGTATCGGCCGCGGACAGCGCAAGGAAGTCGAAATGGGTGTCGCCTTTGCCCTGCAGGACTTTTTCCATATATGTCATGGCGTCGTCATAACGTCCGGCACGTGCCAGTTGTATGGCGGCGGCGCGTTGCGCTTCGAGATCGTCCGGGGCGTTCTTCGCCCAGATCAGCGCGGTATCCAAGGCGGGCTGGTCAGCGCCCAGGTATTCGGCGATGCGAAACGCGCGCTCGGAAATCCCCGGGTCCTGGGTATTGATGGCCTGGGTGACGTAGTTGTCCAACGCAATATCGAAGCGATTGCGCTGGCCCGCCAGCTCGGCGCTCAGCAGGCTGAAGATGGTCTCCTCGCTGAACGAGCCGTAGACCTTGGGCTTTTCGGGGGTCGGGGAACTGTCTTCGACCGGTGGCGTACCGTCCGTCGAAACGGGGGCCATGGACTGGCAGCCGCCGAGGAAGGCAAAAGCGAGGAGCAACGCAAAGGATCTATTCATATAGGAAGAGGACGACTAACCTGCGGTCGGATCATCATGACACAAGCCATCGGTCAAACATAACCGAGTCTCGGCGGATGCTTTATAGGCACAGGTAATTGTGACAATAGTCGGGGGTGGTTGTTCTGAATCTGGCGAAGTAGGACAATTGCCGGCTTCACGTCACCATCAGCGACCTTGAATGGCCTTCCTTGCACTTGGTATCAACCACAAGACTGCTTCAGTAGACGTCCGCGAGCGCGTGGCCTTCACGCCTGAGCAGCTGGTTGAGGCCCTGCAGCAGCTCTGCCGACTCACCGACAGCCGCGAAGCTGCGATCCTGTCCACCTGCAATCGCAGCGAGCTTTATATAGAACAGGATCACGTTTCGGCCGATTCAGTGCTGCGCTGGCTGGCCGAATACCATGATTTGAGCCTTGAAGAGCTGCGCGCCAGCGCTTATGTGCACGAAGATGATGCGGCCGTTCGTCACATGATGCGCGTCGCCTCGGGGCTCGACTCGCTGGTGTTGGGCGAACCGCAGATTCTCGGCCAGATGAAATCGGCTTACGCCGTGGCGCGCGAGGCCGGCACCGTCGGCCCGCTGCTGGGGCGGCTGTTCCAGGCCACGTTCAATGCCGCCAAGCAGGTGCGCACCGACACGGCCATTGGCGAGAACCCGGTGTCCGTGGCGTTTGCCGCGGTCAGCCTGGCGAAGCAGATTTTCAGCGATCTGCAGCGCAGCCAGGCGTTGCTGATTGGTGCTGGCGAGACCATCACCCTGGTTGCCCGCCACCTGCATGACCTGGGCGTGAAACGCATCGTGGTCGCCAACCGCACGCTGGAGCGCGCCAGTACCCTGGCCGAACAGTTCGGCGCCCACGCGGTGTTGCTCTCGGACATTCCCGCTGAGTTGGTGCACAGCGACATCGTCATCAGTTCCACCGCCAGCCAGTTGCCAATCCTCGGCAAAGGCGCGGTGGAAAGTGCCCTGAAGCTGCGCAAGCACAAGCCAATCTTCATGGTCGACATCGCCGTTCCCCGGGACATCGAGCCGGAAGTGGGCGAACTCGACGACGTTTATCTCTACAGTGTCGATGACCTGCACGAAGTGGTCGCCGAGAACCTGAAGAGCCGGCAAGGCGCGGCCCAGGCGGCGGAAGAGATGATCACCGTCGGCGCCGAGGATTTCATGGTGCGCCTGCGCGAGCTGGCGGCGGTGGACGTGCTCAAGGCGTATCGTCAGCAAAGCGAACGGCTGCGCGACGAAGAATTGCAAAAGGCCCAGCGCCTGCTCGCCAACGGTGGCAGTGCCGAAGAGGTGCTGGTGCAGTTGGCTCGCGGCCTGACCAATAAATTGCTCCACGCGCCCAGCGTCCAGCTCAAGAAGCTGACCGCCGAAGGCCGCCTCGATGCGCTGGCCATGGCCCAGGAACTTTTCGCCCTCGGTGAGGCTTCACCGGATAGCTTTTCGGATAAAAAATCGCAATGAAAGCGTCACTGCTCAATAAGCTGGACATTCTCCAGGACCGTTTCGAGGAACTGACCGCCTTGCTGGGCGACGGCGAAGTCATTTCCGACCAGAACAAGTTCCGGACCTACTCCAAGGAGTACGCGGAAGTCGAGCCGATTGTCGCGACCTATAAACAGTTGCTCAAGGTGCAAGGCGACCTCGAAGGCGCCCAGGCGCTGCTCAAGGACAGCGACCCTGACATGCGCGAAATGGCGGTGGAAGAGGTGCGCGAGGCCAAGGAACAATTGGTCGAGTTGGAAAGCAGCCTGCAACGCATGCTATTGCCCAAGGATCCGAACGACGGACGTAACGTGTTCCTCGAAATCCGCGCCGGCACCGGTGGCGACGAGGCGGCGATCTTTTCCGGCGACCTGTTCCGCATGTATTCGCGCTACGCCGAGCGTCGCGGCTGGCGGGTGGAAATCCTCTCGGAAAACGAAGGCGAACACGGCGGCTATAAAGAAGTCATCGCCCGGGTCGAGGGTGACAACGTCTATGGCAAGTTGAAGTTCGAATCCGGCGCCCACCGCGTACAACGTGTGCCGGCCACCGAATCCCAGGGACGCATCCACACTTCAGCTTGCACCGTGGCGGTGTTGCCTGAGCCGGACGAACAGGAAGCCATCGAGATCAACCCGGCGGACCTGCGGGTCGACACCTACCGTTCTTCGGGGGCGGGCGGCCAGCACGTCAACAAGACCGATTCGGCGATCCGCATCACGCATTTGCCTTCGGGCATCGTGGTCGAGTGCCAGGAAGAACGCTCCCAGCACAAGAACCGCGCGCGGGCGATGGCCTGGTTGTCGGCCAAGCTCAACGACCAGCAGACCAGCGCCGCCGCCAACGCCATCGCCAGCGAACGCAAATTGCTGGTGGGCTCGGGTGATCGTTCCGAGCGGATCCGTACCTACAACTTTGCCCAGGGCCGGGTCACCGACCACCGCGTCAACCTGACCCTGTATTCCCTGGATGAAATCCTGGCCGGTGGCGTCGACGCGGTGATCGAGCCCTTGCTGGCCGAATACCAGGCCGACCAGCTGGCCGCGATTGGCGAATAAGCACAGGTGAATAAATGACCATCATCGCCAGTCTGTTACGCGCCGCCGAGCTGCCGGATTCTCCGACGCCACGGCTGGACGCCGAGTTGCTGCTGGCCGCTGCGCTGGGCAAGTCCCGCAGCTTCCTGCACACCTGGCCCGAGCGAATCGTGCCCAGCGAGGCGGCGCTGCTGTTCTCCGAATACCTGCGTCGCCGTCGCTCCGGCGAGCCGGTGGCCTACATCCTCGGGCAACAAGGCTTCTGGAAACTCGACTTGGAAGTGGCGCCCCATACGCTGATTCCGCGTCCCGATACCGAGCTGCTGGTGGAGACCGCGTTGGCCTTGTTGCCGGCCACGCCGGCCAGGGTTCTGGACCTGGGCACCGGCAGCGGCGCGATTGCCCTGGCGTTGGCCAGTGAGCGCCCGGCCTGGAACGTCACGGCGGTGGATCGGGTGCTCGAAGCGGTGGCCCTGGCCGAGCGCAATCGCCAGCGCCTGGACCTGCGTAACGTAACGGTGTTGAGCAGTCACTGGTTCAGCGCGTTGGAGGGCGAACGTTTCGGACTGATCATCAGCAATCCGCCCTATATAGCCGCCAGCGATCCGCACCTGGCCGAGGGCGACGTGCGTTTCGAACCGTCCAGTGCCCTGGTCGCCGGGCCGGATGGGCTTGATGACTTGCGCGCAATCGTCGACGAGGCACCCAATCATCTCGAAGCGGGCGGCTGGTTGATGCTGGAACACGGTTACGACCAGGCTGAAGCGGTGCGCGACCTGTTGAGTGGCCGAGGGTTTGCCGACGTCCACAGTCGCAAGGACCTGGGCAGCCACGAACGCATCAGTCTGGGACGCCTGCCGTGCTGAACGATCAGGAATTGCTGCGCTACAGCCGACAGATTCTGCTGCAGCATGTCGACATCGACGGGCAGTTGCGCCTCAAGCAGGGCCGCGTATTGATCATCGGACTGGGCGGCCTCGGCGCTCCGGTGGCGTTGTACCTCGCCGCCGCTGGCGTTGGCGAGATGCACCTGGCGGACTTCGACACGGTTGACCTGACCAACCTCCAGCGGCAGATCATCCACGACACCGACAGCGTGGGCCTGAGCAAAGTCGAATCGGCGGTGCGGCGCCTGACCGCCATCAACCCCGAGGTCCGGCTGGTGCCTCACCCGGTCGCGATGGACGAAGACAGCCTGGCAGAGGCCGTGGCGGCGGTGGACGTGGTGCTGGATTGCTCCGACAACTTTTCCACACGCGAAGCGGTGAACGCGGCTTGTGTGGCGGCGGGCAAGCCCTTGGTCAGCGGCGCGGCGATTCGTCTGGAAGGGCAACTGTCGGTGTTCGATCCGCGTCGCGCCGAAAGTCCGTGTTACCACTGTCTCTACGGTCACGGCAGCGAAGCCGAATTGACCTGCAGCGAGGCCGGCGTGCTTGGCCCGCTCGTGGGGTTGGTGGGCAGTCTCCAGGCGCTCGAAGCATTGAAGCTGCTGGTGGGTTTCGGCGAGCCGCTGGTGGGGCGCTTGCTGTTGATCGATGCCTTGGGCACGCGTTTTCGCGAATTGCGGGTCAAGCGTGATCCGGGTTGCAGCGTCTGTGGCAGGCCGACATGAGTGAAGCGCCGGTCGGTGTGTTCGATTCTGGGGTCGGCGGGCTGTCGGTGCTGGGTGAAATCCGTCGGTTGCTGCCCAATGAGACGCTGTTATACATCGCCGACTGTGGACATATCCCGTACGGCGAAAAGAGTCCGGAGTACATCCGCGAGCGATGCGCGATCATTGCTGGCTTTCTTCGGCGCGAAGGCGCCAAGGCGCTAGTGGTCGCTTGCAACACCGCGACGGTGGCCGGCGTGGCCGACCTGCGTCGCGACTACCCCGACTGGCCCATCGTTGGCATGGAACCAGCGGTCAAGCCTGCCGCCGCTGCCACCCGAAGCGGCATCGTGGGTGTGCTGGCGACCACTGGCACCTTGCAGAGCGCCAAGTTCGCTGCGTTGCTCGATCGTTTCGCCACGGATGTGCGGGTCATCACGCAGCCTTGCCCAGGGCTGGTGGAATTGATAGAGGGCGGCGACCTGAACAGCCCGGCCTTGCGTCAATTGTTGCAAGGCTACGTGACTCCCTTGCTGGCGGCCGGTTGCGACACGTTGATCCTCGGCTGCACGCACTATCCATTCCTCAAGCCGTTGCTCAAGCACATGGTTCCCGAACACATCAGCCTGATCGACACGGGCGCCGCTGTGGCTCGGCAACTTCAGCGCCTGTTGGCCGAACGGAATCTACTGGCCCACGGGCCCGCCAGTGAAGCGCAATTCTGGAGCAGTGCGGATCCGCTACATTTAAGAAAAATCCTACCGGCTCTATGGGATTCGTCTGACATTGTGCGAAACTTCGAACTGTAAAAAAAACGTGAAAATTGTGTAAATCGAGCTGAACTTCTGTTTTGGCACCGATTTCTATAGCTCTGTCCGTTGTAGGAAAAAAACTAACTAGGCTGTCGGAAAAGGATGTTTCTTATGAAGCGCTTATTCTGCTACGCCGCATTTGCGGCTGCATTGCTGGGGCACACTTACACCGCGCAGGCTGCGGGCGTCGAGTTCGGGGTTGGCCAGACTGGCGACTCGACCATGACTTATCGCCTGGGCATGCAATTCGATTGGGATAAAAGTTGGTTGCAGAGTGACGTGGGGCGCCTGACCGGTTACTGGAGCGGTGCCTACACGTATTGGGAGGGGGATAAGACCTCCAGCAACCATAGCGTGTCGTTCTCGCCAGTCTTTGTTTACGAATTTTCCGGCCAGAACGTGAAGCCGTACGTCGAAGCAGGCGTGGGCGTTGCGTTGTTTGAAAATACCGAAGTTGAAACCAACAAGCTGGGCACGGCGTTCCAGTTCGAAGATCGCGTCGGTTTCGGCCTGCGCTTCAAGGGTGGACATGAAGTGGGCATCCGCGCCACTCATTACTCCAACGCTGGCATCAAGTCGACCAACGACGGTGTGGAAAGCTACGCACTGCACTACACGATGCCGTTGTAAGAGACAGCTTGGGACTTGTGGGAGCGAGCTTGCTCGCGAAGGGGTTGGCCAGACGATACGATGTTGCCTGATCTATCGCTATCGCGAGCAAGCTCGCTCCCACAAAAAATCAGTTCTCAGGATGTTTCGTTACCGATACGCCGTGGCAATGCCCTGACGTTCTTCCAGGCATTCCGGCGCCCCCATCTCGAACTCCCTGCAAATCAGCGGACGCCTTTCGTAGATCGTGCACATCATGCTGTCGCGGTCCAGCGCCGCGCACCAGCCATCGTCAAGGCGCAGCATCACTTCCCCGCCCCAGTCGTCGGTGTCGATAAACCGCTCTGGAACACCCGTGTCGGTGATGAGCATTACTTCCAGCTGGCAACAGCATGCCGCGCAGGTCGAGCAGGTGACGAGCGGCGCGGGGAGTTCAACGAGAGGGATGGTTTTCATGGGCCGCAGTGTAAGGCAACCGGGCCGCTCAGGGTTGTCCCTTGATCGGGGATTGTCCTCCGTTTTGGCAGGTGGCGGTGTCGCCTTGAGCAGGTTTGCTTGATGACGGTAACGGCCAGAGCTTCGTCATGGCGGCGGCAGGCAAGGCCATTCCATGGGGACGTTCCGCCAGTTGCGTCAGTATGTGGCTCGCTGCCGTTTCAGCAGTCCATCGGGCCAATACGGAAAAACCTTCATTGAGGTCCGTTGCCGGATTGTCAAAACCCGGGATGACCAGCGTAAGGTCGATCCCGTTGGACGCCAGATCGGTACGCGCCGATTCGAATACATGGCGCATCTCGTTTCCGTCGCCCTCGACTTCCGAGGGGCGCAGGTATGTGACCGGACTGGCAATGCCCACCAAGTGCGGCTCGGCTCCCTGGCGTAACAAAGGGCGCGCGGTTGCGATGCAGAAACTCGCTGCGAGCAGATTGCTGCGAATGATGTGTTCGATCAGCGCGTTATCGGTGGGTTGGCCAGCAACGTATTCAGCCGTGCCTGCATTGATGATCACCGTATCCAGTGCTCCCCACTCTTGGGCAAGCCGCTGGCCGATCTCGCGAACGGTCTGGCTGTCGGTCAAGTTGCCCGGCACCATCAGCACCTGGCCGGGATACCGTTGCGAAAGGGCCTCGCAAGAGGTCGCGACGCGGGCACTGATGGCCAACTGCGCCCCAGACTGAAGGATCGCTTCAGCCAACGCAGCACCCAGTCCGTTACCGGCACCGGTCAGCCAATATTTTCGCGCCATCGATCTTCCCCTTTTTTGCGCAGCCTTGATAGAAGTTGGCCAGGCTTGGTCCGTGCATCCTGCACGTTGTCCCTGAACAAGCCCTTGAATTAATCAAGATATATTGCTTTAAAATATTGCATCCGGCCGCTCAACACCTTCATGTTCGGGATTGGTCATCGTCTCATCCCTTGACCTGCCGTGCTGGCAGATTCTTGAAGGCTGCCAGCGCACGTACTCGTGACTCGGCCAGATTGACGATTGGCGGATGGTACTGCACCGCGTCAAACAAATTGCCTTGTACATTTGGGCTATGGACCCGTAGCCCGTCGAGATCGTTCAGTTCAGGTATCCACCGTTTGATAAATAGTCCCTCGCGATCAAATTTTTCCGATTGGCTCAAGGGGTTGAAGATACGGAACCAGGGTGCAGAATCCGTGCCGGTGGAGGCGCTCCACTGCCAGCCGCCATTGTTGGCGGCCAAGTCTCCGTCGATCAGGTGGCGCATGAAAAAACGTTCGCCTTCGCGCCAGTCGATCAGCAGATTCTTGGTCAGGAACATGGCGACCACCATTCTCAGGCGGTTATGCATCCAGCCAGTCTCCAATAGTTGACGCATGGCTGCGTCGATAATCGGCAGGCCGGTGCGAGCTTGCTGCCAGGCTTCCAATTCATCGGGAGCCTTGCGCCAGGCCAGTGCTTCGGTTTCCGGGCGGAACGCGCGATGGCGCGACACGCGTGGATAACCCACAAGAATGTGTTTATAAAACTCTCGCCAGAGCAATTCATTGATCCAGGTCACGATACCGACACTTCCGCTCTCGAATTCTCCCTGGTTGGCTTGCAGCGCAGCGTGCAGGCACTGGCGTGGCGAGACAATGCCGGCCACCAGATAGGCTGAAAGCTGGCTGGTGCCGGGGTGGGCGGGGAAGTCGCGCTCACGCTGGTAATCATCGATGTGTTGGTCGACAAAGGCGTCCAGGCGCCGTCGGGCCTCGTTCTCGCCGGCGGGCCAGAGGGCACGTAGCGCCTCGCTGGGAGGCATGAAGCCTTCGACATGTGTGGGCACCGGATCGCTGGCGATGGCCGTGCGGGCTTGTCCGGTAGGTGCGGGAACCAGGCCGGGTAGCGAAAGATTCAAGCGCTGGTAGCACACCTTGCGAAATTGACTGAACACCTGGAAATAGTTGCCGGTCTTGGTCAGGACGCTGCCAGGCTTGAACAGCAGTTGATCAAGGTAGCCGTGGAACGCCACGCCTTGACTCTTCAGGGTTCGAGCAACCTCGACATCGCGTCGGGTTTCGTTCACGCCGTATTCTTCATTGACATGCACGGCGCTGACGTTCAATTCGCGGCACAGCGTTGCCAGTACCTGTGGCGCCTGGTCCCAATGCGACGCGTGGCGAATCAGCAGCGGAATATTCAATTCGTCCAGCGCGGCACTCAACGAGGCGAGGTTGCGCAGCCAGAAATCGATCTTGCACGGTGCATCGTCATGGGCGTGCCATTGCCCCGGGCTGATCATGTACACCGCGACGCAGGGCCCCGCGGCTGCGGCTGCCGCCAGCGCGGTGTTGTCGTGCAGGCGCAAGTCGCTGCGCAGCCAGATCAGTTGCATGCGGTCTTTCATCTACAGGAGTTCTCTGCGGCTCAGCTCGCGGTAAGCGGCCAATGGGTCTTCGGCCCAGGACACGTCCAGCGTCGAGACGCCTGTGGATAACCTGGCTTGATGGATTGACGCGGCCGGGCCGGCGATGATGATCGGGCAGTCGATTGCATTCAGCAGCCTGGGCAGTTGGGACAAGTCCAAGGCGTGGTTGGAATACACCAGTACGGCGCGAACCTTGAGGCGTTCGACCGCCAGGGCCAACTCTCCCGCAGGCAGGGGGCCGTCAAGTATTTCCACCGGACAATCGGCGCTGCTGGCGAGCCAGGCGGTGAGCCACAGGCTGGGTTCCTGGTGGGATTGGGATTGATTGACCAGCAGCAACGGCGCGCCACGCAGCTGACGGTTGTTGTGATAAATCCGGCTACCGAATTTGCTGCGCAGCCAGGTGTGGAAAAAAACCTGCTCCAGTTGCGCGCCGAACTGGCCTTGCCAGCGCGTTTGCAACTCGGCCAGCAACGGCAGCAGCAACTGTTCGCAGACTGTCCGCGGCGGATACAGCGCCATCGCCTGGTTGATCAGATCGTCGACCTGACGCTCGGCCAGTTGTGTCACGGCCAGCAACAAGGCGTGACGCTGGCGCTGCCAATCGTCTTGTACAGGCTCTTCGGGTGGTTGCGGCGTTTCGAGCAAGGGCTTGATCTTGCTCACCGCCACGCCGCGATTGATCCAGGTGAGGATGCTCTGGATCCGCTGCACATGCTCGGCATTGAACAAGCGATGACCCTTGGCGGTGCGGTGCGGCACGATCAAGCCGTAGCGTCGCTCCCAGGCCCGCAGCGTGACGGCGTTGACGCCGGTTTGCCGGGCCACTTCGCGTATGGGAAGCCAGCCCTGCGCCAGTGCCTCGGCAAAGTCGACGCCGAGGTCTTCGCTGGCGCTTGAATCAGGTTTTGTATTCATCAAATGGCGTTTCGCAAGCTGAGATTTTCCGGGTGGGGTTGCAAGTACACCTGCTGTGCCAGATAAGGGTCAGGGTGCTGGCGCAAGTGATGCTTGAGCAATGTCAGCGGTACCACCAGCGGCACGATGCCGAGGCGATATTGCGCGATGAGGTGTTGGACTTCCTGCTTGTCATCGGCATCGATGGCGCGCTTGAGGTAGCCGCTCAAGTGCTGGAGTACGTTGGTGTGGGTACGGCGGGTGGCACACTTTTTCAAGGCGGCCATCAAGGCGCTGAAGTAACGTGCGCCCAATTCGTCGGGGTCGCCCTTGCCCATGTTGCCCAGCATGTTGCCCAGCGCCTTGTACTGCACCGGGTTGTGAGCCATCAGCAAGTATTTGTAGCGCGAGTGGAATTCAATCAGGTCGCGTCGCGTCAGGCCTCGCTGGCGCAGGGGTTGCCAGGCGGCATAGGCGAACACGCGCGTCAGGAAATTCTCCCGTAATACCGGATCATTCAGACGGCCATCTTCTTCCACCGGCAAGTCCGGATGACGCTCGCAAAAAGCCTGGGCATAAATGCCTCGTCCACCGCCATCCTGGGGCACGCCGTTGTGATCGTAGACCTTGACCCGTTCCAGCCCGCAGGAAGGCGATTTCTGCATGAAGATATAGCCACAGATACTTTCGAGTTCTCCAGCCATCTGCCGTCCGTATTCGGCCAGCGGTTGGGTCACGTCGAGGTCGCGATTCACCGTGCCCACCGCGCCAGGATGCTCTGGGTTGCCCACCAGGCGAATCGGCTCGCGGGGGATGCCCAGGCCGATGGCGACTTCGGGGCAGACCGGGACGAAATCGAAGTATTCGGTAAGCGTGCGGCTGCACAGTGGCGACTGTTTATGCCCGCCGTTAAAGCGAACTTCAGCGCCCATCAGGCAGGCGCTGATTGCAATTCTGGGTTTGGCAAGGGCTTCGCTGGGCATGGGCGACCTCTGATGGCTTAATCTTGTACAGATTTTGTTTTCTGTACAATATTTTCATCATAGATCCGAACGGGCACAAGTCAACCGCGAATTGAACGAGCGGAGGTCATGACATGTTGGCGCGGGACGGGCTGCTGTCTTTGCGACAGCAGCGAGCGGTGCGGGATGACACGATTCACTGCAGGCTGGCGTGCAAGCGGCGAGCGGCCTCCTGGCCACTGAGCCAGGCACCTTCGACCCGGCCAGACAGGCACCAGTCGCCACACACATACAAGCCCAGGTCGGCGTCCGCCAATGCGCCCCATTCATGGCTGCCGGCAGGGCGCGCATACAGCCAGCGATGGGCCATGCTGAAGCTCGGCGCCGGCATCGCGCTGTGCAACAGTTCGGCGAAGGCTCCGTGCAGGTGTTCGATCACCGCTTCCTTGGGCATGTCGATGTGCTGGCGGCTCCAGTCACTTGTGGCATGCAGCACCCACGTGTCGAGCTTGGTGTCGCGTCCCGGCTTGCTGCGGTTGCGAGCCAGCCAGTCGAGGGGGCTGTCTTGTACGAAGCAGCCTTCCATGGGCGTGTCCAAGGGTTGTTCGAAGGCCAGCGCCACGGCCCAGGTAGGGTCCATCTTCACCCCGGCGGCCACCCCGGCCAACTTCGGCACGGCCGCCAGCAATGCGGTGGCCTGCGGCGCCGGCGTGGCGATGATCACCTGGCCGAAGGGGCCATGGGTGAACCCTTCCGCGTCCTGCAGGTGCCAGTGTTCCTGGCCGCGAAACACCTCGGTGATTCGGCAGGCGAATTGCACTTGCAGTTCGCCGAGCAGGGCGCGGGTAATCGCGCTCATCCGAGGAGTGCCGACCCAGCGGGTCTGTTCGTCGGGGGAGGGACTCATTTCCCCGTCTTGATAGTGATAGAGCTGCGGGTTCCACTCCGCCGCCCAGCCGTTGGCTTGCCAGCGCTGGACTTCCGTGACGAAGCGCCGATCGCGGGCGGTGAAATATTGTGCGCCCATGTCCAGTGCGCCAGCGTCACTGCGCTTGCTCGACATGCGCCCGCCGCTGCCATGGCTTTTGTCGAAGAGTTGGATGACGTGCCCGGCCTCCGTCAGGGCCTGGGCGGCTGATAAGCCGGCGATGCCGGTGCCGATGATTGCGATAGGTACAGTCATGAGGGCCTCGTTTAACTTTCTGTACAGACTACGCCGTCGTTTAATCCTGTACAATTTTGATTTTTGGTATAAGTTTTACCGTTCGCGTTTCGACAGGTTGTCCTATTGTTAGAAACAGACCCTGTCCGATATGAAAAATCTCTACTTATAAAAATAGACTAATGGGCCGGGTAAAACGCGATGAGAGGTACACCTCATGCACATATTGCTGACCGGCGGTACTGGTTTGATCGGACGTCAGCTCTGCCGGCAATGGTTGGAGCAAGGACATCGCTTGACGGTCTGGAGTCGTCGACCTGAACAAGTGGCGGAAATTTGCGGCGCGCAGGCACAAGGCGTCGCCAAGCTCGACGAGATCGGCGAGCCCGTGGATGCGGTGGTCAACCTGGCGGGCGCGCCCATTGCCGATCGGCCTTGGAGCCATAAGCGCAAGATGTTGTTGTGGAGCAGCCGCGTCACGCTGACCGAGGTTTTGCTCGCATGGCTGGAGCGCTGCGAGCAGAAGCCGCAGGTACTGATTTCCGGTTCCGCCGTGGGTTGGTACGGCGACGGTGGCGAGCGGGAGTTGACCGAGGAATCGGGACCGGTCAGCGAGGACTTCGCCAGCCAGTTGTGCATTGCCTGGGAAGAAACCGCGCAGCGGGCCGAGGCCATGGGCCTGCGTGTGGTGCTGGTTCGCACCGGCCTGGTCCTGTCTGCCGAGGGCGGCTTTTTGTCGCGGCTGTTGTTGCCCTTCAAGCTGGCGCTGGGCGGGCGTATCGGCGATGGTCGGCAGTGGATGCCGTGGATTCATATCGACGATCAAATCGCCCTGATTGATTTTCTTCTGCATCGCGATGATGCCAGCGGTCCTTATAATGCCTGCGCGCCGAACCCGGTGCGCAACCGCGATTTTGCCAAGGCCCTGGGGCGCGTATTGCATCGGCCGGCGGTGGTGCCGATGCCGGAGCTTGCGCTGAAAGTCGCGTTGGGTGAGTTGTCATTACTGTTGCTGGGCGGCCAGCGCGCCACGCCGGCCCGATTGCAGGCGGCGGGTTTTTCATTCCGGTTCACTGATTTGCCTGCGGCCCTGGAAGATTTATCGGGTCGCCTTTGAAATAGGATGTTGCATGACCGATCACGCGTTGCTTCTGGTGAATCTGGGTTCGCCTGCCTCCACCTCGGTGGCCGATGTGCGCCGCTACCTCAATCAATTCCTCATGGACCCGTACGTCATCGACTTGCCATGGCCGGTGCGTCGCTTGCTGGTGTCGCTGATCCTGATCAAGCGCCCCGAGCAGTCGGCCCATGCCTATGCGTCGATCTGGTGGGAGGAGGGTTCGCCGCTGGTGGTGCTCAGCCGTCGCTTGCAACAAGCCATGACCCATCAATGGACCCAAGGCCCGGTGGAGCTGGCGATGCGTTATGGCGAGCCTTCCATCGAATCAACCTTGGTACGGCTGGCGAGCCAGGGCCACAAGAACATCACGCTGGCGCCGTTGTATCCGCAATTCGCTGAAAGTACCGTGACCACGGTGATCGAAGAGGCCAAGCGGGTCGTGCGCGAGAAGAAACTCGATGTTCAGTTCTCGATTCTCCAGCCGTTCTACGACCAGCCGGAATATCTCGATGCGCTGGTTGCCAGCGCCAAGCCTTACTTGATGCAGGAACACGATCACTTGTTGCTGAGTTTCCACGGCCTGCCCGAACGGCACCTGACCAAGCTCGACCCCACGGGCTTTCACTGTTTCAAGGATGCCGACTGCTGCAAGAACGCGCCGCCGGAAGTCATGGCGACGTGTTACCGCGCCCAGTGCATCCGCACCGCCGAACTGTTCGCCCATCGCATGGGCCTGGCGGATGGGAAATGGTCGGTGTCGTTCCAGTCGCGACTGGGGCGTGCCAAGTGGATCGAACCGTACACCGAGGCGCGCCTGGAGGAATTGGCCAAGAGTGGTGTGAAGAAGGTGCTGGTGATGTGCCCGGCATTCGTCGCCGATTGCATCGAGACCCTGGAGGAAATCGGCGACCGTGGCCGTGAACAGTTTCGCGAAGCGGGAGGGGAGGAGTTGGTGTTGGTGCCGTGTCTCAATGACGATCCGCAGTGGGCGCAGGCGTTGAGCACCCTTTGCGAACGGGCGCCGATTGCTTTGTGAGGTTCAAGGGCCTCATCGCGAGCAAGCTCGCTCCCACATGGGCCTGCGGTGTACACAAATTTTGTGACCACTCGAGATCCACTGTGGGAGCGAGCTTGCTCGCGATGGCTATTTAAGGGTCAAAAAAGCCTTCAAGCCTGAGTCAGATCAACGGCTCATCCGCCTTCTTCTGCTTCCAACCGACATTACCCGGCAGCAACAAGTTCAACGCAATCGCCACCACGGCGCACAGCGCGATGCCTTTGAGACCGAAGTCGTCCGGGCCGGTGCCGGTGCCCACCAGCACGCCGCCGATGCCGAACACCAATGTCACTGAAACGATCACCAGGTTGCGTGCTTCGCCCAAATCGATCTTGTGGCGGATCAGCGTGTTCATGCCCACCGCAGCGATCGAGCCGAACAGCAGGCACAGGATCCCGCCCATTACCGGCACCGGGATGCTTTGCAGCAGCGCGCCGAACTTGCCGATGAACGCCAGGCTGATGGCAAAGATCGCCGCCCAGGTCATGATCTTCGGGTTGTAGTTCTTGGTCAGCATCACCGCGCCAGTGACTTCGGCGTAGGTGGTGTTGGGCGGTCCGCCGAACAGGCCGGCGGCGGTGGTGGCAATGCCGTCACCGAGCAAGGTGCGGTGCAGGCCGGGTTTTTTCAGGTAGTCGCGACCGGTCACGCTGCCCACGGCAATCACGCCGCCGATGTGCTCGATGGCCGGCGCCAGGGCGACCGGCACGATGAACAGGATTGCTTGCCAGTTGAACTCCGGCGCGGTGAAGGCCGGCAGGGCGAACCATGTCGCGGCGGCGATTTTTGCGGTGTCCACGACGCCGAAGAAAAACGCCATGGCAAAGCCCACCAGCACGCCGGATATGATCGGTACCAGGCGGAAAATGCCTTTGCCGAACACTGCGACGATCAGGGTGGTGAGCAGGGCCGGCATCGAAATCATCATCGCGGTCTGATAACGAATCAGCTCGGTGCCGTCACCGGCCTTGCCCATTGCCATGTTGGCGGCAATCGGCGCCATGGCCAGGCCAATGGAAATGATCACCGGGCCGATCACTACCGGCGGCAACAGGCGATCGATGAACCCGGTGCCCTTGATCTTCACCGCCAGGCCCAGGAACGTGTAGACGAAACCAGCCGCCATCACGCCACCCATGGTCGCCGCGAGGCCGAACTGGCCCTTGGCAAGGATGATCGGGGTGATGAAGGCAAAGCTCGAGGCGAGAAACACCGGCACCTGGCGTCCCGTGACGACTTGGAACAGGATCGTCCCCAGGCCGGCAGTGAACAGCGCCACGTTCGGGTCCAACCCGGTGATCAGCGGCATCAGTACCAGCGCGCCGAAAGCGACGAACAGCATCTGGGCGCCGGACAGCACCTGGCGCCAGAGCGGATCGTTGAACTCGTCCTGCATGCTCAGGCGTCCTTCTGCTTGGTGCCGAAGATCTTGTCGCCGGCATCGCCCAGGCCGGGGATGATGTAGCCGTGTTCGTTGAGTTTCTGATCGATGGACGCGGTGTAGATGGTCACGTCAGGGTGAGCATCTTCCACGGCCTTGATGCCTTCGGGGGCGGCAACCAGCACCATGGCGCGAATGTCCCGGCAACCGGCCTTTTTCAACAGGTCAATGGTGGCGACCATCGAGCTGCCGGTGGCGAGCATCGGGTCGATGATCATCGCCAGGCGCTCGTCGATTTCCGGTACCAGTTTTTCCAAGTAAGTGTGTGCTTGCAGGGTCTGCTCGTTGCGAGCCACACCCACGGCGCTGACCTTGGCCCCTGGGATCAGGCTCAGCACGCCTTCAAGCATGCCGATGCCGGCGCGCAGGATCGGCACCACAGTGATTTTCTTGCCGGCGATTTTCTCGACCTGAACCGTACCGGCCCAGCCGTCGATTTCGTAGGACTCCAGCGGCAGGTCCTTGGTGGCTTCGTAGGTGAGCAGGGCACCGACTTCCTGGGCGAGTTCGCGAAAGTTCTTCGTGCTGATGTCGGCGCGGCGCATCAGGCCGAGTTTATGTCTGATCAGCGGATGGCGGATCTCGAGGATGGGCATGGGGAAGGCTCCGGCGGCGGGCAAAAAAACCGGCCTAGATTAATCTATCCGAGGGTGTTGTCCTATAGACAATACAGAACGTTAGTCCACAAATGCTTGATCTGGCCGGGCGGGATGCGTACCTTTGCCGGCTTTTCCGAACTGCCACCCCTGGAGAGCGCCATGTCCGCTGATCTCGAGCATATCCGTCAAGTCATGCGAGAGGCTGACTGCCTGTACACCGAAGCTGAAGTCGAAGCGGCCATCGCCCGTGTCGGTGCGCAAATCAACGATCAGTTGGCCGACAGCAATCCGGTCGTGTTCTGCGTGATGAACGGCGGCCTGATTTTCTCCGGCAAACTGCTGACTTATCTGAACTTCCCGCTGGAAGCGTCCTACCTGCACGCCACTCGTTATCGCAACGAAACCAGCGGCGGTGACTTGTTCTGGAAAGCCAAGCCGGAAGTCTCGTTCATCGACCGCGACGTGCTGATCATCGACGACATTCTCGATGAGGGTCACACCCTGGGCGCGATCATCGATTTCTGCAAACACGCCGGCGCCCGCGCGGTGCACACCGCTGTGCTGATCGACAAGGACCACGACCGCAAGGCCCGTCCCGACCTGAAAGCGGACTTCGTTGGCTTGCCGTGCATCGACCGCTACATCTTTGGTTATGGCATGGACTACAAAGGCTATTGGCGCAACGCCAACGGCATCTTTGCGGTCAAGGGGATGTAATAGATGACTGGGCCGGCGTTCCTGGATCAAGCCCTGTTCGATGAGCTGGCCGGGAAAGCCGCGGCCAGCCCACGCGGGCGGCAGCATCACAACTTCCACCAGATGGACGAGCCTTGTCATCGCATGGCGGTGGGCTTGCAGCCGTCGACCTACATCCCGCCGCATCGCCATTTGAGCGCCGACAAGGCTGAGACCTTGCTTGTGCTCAAAGGCCGGCTCGGTGTGTTGATCTTCGACGAAACCGGTACGGTGCTCGACAAGCGAATCCTGCAGGCTGGCGGCGCTTGCCTCGGTGTCGACTTGCCGGCTGGCGTCTACCACGGCCTGGTGGTGCTCGAAGCCGACAGCCTGATGTTCGAATGCAAGGCCGGCCCTTACCGGCCGGTGGGCGAGGGCGAACTGGCCCATTGGGCGCCTCGCGAAGGCGAGCCCGGCGTGGCGCAATACCACGCCTGGATGCGCGCTCAGTTCGACTGATCGACCTGTGGTGTGGACGCTTTTGTGGCGAGGGGATTTATCCCCGCTGGGTTGCGAAGCGACCCTGGAACAATCGACTCGATTAACCTGACACTCCGAGTCGCCTGATTTTAGGGCTGCTTCGCAACCCAGCGGGGATAAATCCCCTCGCCACAGGTCGGGCGCGTCTTCAATGGGCCGTATGACTGGCCAGCCATTTCTCGCTCTTGACCCGCGCCTGTTCCAAGGTCTGCACATACGCCAATTGGCGCTGCTCGCGATGTATTCCAGCGCGGCGCAATTTCAGGCGTACCCTTGGCGCGGTCGCGACGAGGATCAGGCCGATGCCCTGCTTGCGGTAATCCCTCAGGATATTTTCAAACGCCGCCAGCGCGGTCATGTCCAGCATCGGCACGGCGCTCATTTCCACGACCACCACCCGAACACCCGGGTCGAATTTGCGCAGCACATCCAGGGCTTTTTCCGCTGCGCCAAAGAACAACGGCCCGCGAATGGCGTAACAGCGGACATGTTCGGGCATGTCCAGCAAGGCTTGATGGACGTGGCGTGGCAACTCGGCGCTGTCGGTCAGCTCGCTCATGCGCTTGATGAACAACCCGGCCGCCAGCAACAGGCCGACGGCGACGGCCAGTACCATGTCGAACAGCACGGTCAGGCTCAGGCAGGTCAACAGGACCAGCACATCACTGCGCGGTGCGATACGCAGCGTGTGCAGCACATGCCCGGCCTCGCTCATGTTCCAGGCCACCATCACCAGCAATGCCGCGAGCGCGGCCATGGGCAGGTAGCTGAACAGTGGCGCCAGCAACACGATTGCCACCAATACCACCAGACTGTGGATGATCGCCGCCAGCGGTGAGGTCGCACCGCTGCGCACGTTGGTGGCGCTACGGGCGATGGCGGCGGTGGCGGTGATGCCGCCGAACAGCGGTGCAACCAGATTGCCCAGGCCCTGGCCCATCAGTTCGGCGTTCGGGTCATGCTTGCTGCCGGTCATGCCGTCCGCCACTACCGCGCATAACAACGATTCGATGGCGCCGAGCATGGCGATGGCAAACGCCGGCCCGAGCAATTGGCGGAACAGGTCATAGGAAAGCACCAGCGCATGACCTTGGCTGTCCGGCAAGTCCCACGGCCAGTCGAAGCTCGGCAGGAAAGGCGGGATGCCGGGATAGGCGATGCCATCGACGACGTAGCTGAAGCGTTCGCCCAATGTTGCGATCGGCCATCCGCCGCGCTCCATCGCCAGCCCAAGCAGCGCGCCCACGAGCAAGGCCACCAGATGACCTGGAACCCGTGGTACCCAGCGCGGCCAGGCAATCAGCACGGCCAGGCACGCGACGCCGATGATGCCGTCGCCAAGATGGGCGCTAGGCAACGCGACGACCAGCTCACCGAGCTGTTCGATGTAGTGCTTGGCGTGGCCGGCGGTGGTCAATCCCAACAGGTCCTTGAGTTGCAGCGTGGCGATGACGACGCCGATCCCGGCGGTGAAACCGAGGATCACAGGATAGGGGATGTACTGAATCAGCCGCCCGGCGCGCATCAATCCCAGGGCGATCAGGATCAAGCCGGCGAGCATCGTGCACAACAGCAGGCCGCCCAATCCGTATTGCTGGGTGATGGGCAGGAGGATGACGACAAAGGCAGCCGTCGGCCCGCTCACATTGAAACGCGAGCCGCCGGTCAGGGCGATCAGTGGCGCTGCCACGAGCACCGTGTACAGGCCATGCTGGGGTGGGACGCCAACGGCGATTGCCAGCGCCATGGCCAGGGGGATGGCGATGATGCCCACGGTTAGCCCGGCCACCAGATCGCCGCGCAGGCGTTCAAGGGTATAACCGGCACGCCAGGCTTGGCGCCAGGCGGCGAACAGCGGTGGGGCGGAGAAGGACATGGATACTCCACACGAAATTGAACGGAGTGAAACAACTGGACCTGCAGACATATTTCCCCGTGGCGAGGGAGCTTGCTCCCGCTCGGCGGCGAAGCCGTCGTAAAATCGGCAGACGCGTTCCGTCTGGCGAATCGCGTTGGCCCATCTGGGGCTGCTGCGCAACCCAGCGGGAGCAAGCTCCCTCGCCACAAAAGCGTGCGCTGGTGAGGCCAGTACTGATGGCCCTCTGAGTATGCCGCGCCAGCCCTCCGGATGTATTGACCCGGGTCGCTTATTTTTTCCATGGATGCTAGCGTGCCCAGCCAAGCCTCTGGAGCCTGTCATGCGTGTATCGATTCACCGCTGCGCCACTCTGCTGTTGATAGCCAGCCTGCCCATGACGGCCATGGCCGCGCCGATGCACAGCCAGTTCCTGCCCCCCGATGACCTGGTGGCGCGCCAGGAACAGCCCGAACAGCAACAATTGCTGCAAGTCACGGAGTATTCGGTGGTGCTGGGCAACCAGCGGCCTTCCAATCAACAACCGATCCCGGTCACCTCTCCATTGATGGTGCGGCTCAAAGGCAAATCCCTGAACAAGGGCGCGACCATCAGCCAGGTGATCATCAATTTCGATGGCGAAAGCAAAAGCCTGAAGAAACCGGTGTTCGACGAAGCGAGCAAGACCCTGACCCTGTCTTATCCACAGGCCCAGTACCGAGTCGTCATCGATCTGCTGCGCAACGACACGGTCTACGTGCAGTTTCTCAGCTACGCCAATGGGCACATCTGGGCCGACCTGCACACTGGCGCCGCACGCCCGCGTTGAGCGCCGGGGCCCGGCAGGGGTAAACTGCCCGCCCCGTGAACTGTGCAAGCTGGAGCCGGCAATGCGTAAAGACAAGAAACAAGTGATTGGTGACGAGATTGGCGATGAACAGATCAAGCTGTTCCTCAATTTTGAACCGGTCGATGCCACGTCGCCGTCGCTGCACAAACTGATCAAGGCCTACCGTGGGCTGCGTGTCGATGACTTCGAGCGCTTCCTGGGGTTTTTCGTCGAGGCCGGTTACGACCTGAATGGCAAGGACGAGCATGGCAATGATTTCGTTGCGCTGATCCAGGATCAGCGTAATGCCGAGGAATACATCGAGTTGATCAACAAGGCGCGTGGCTGATAGCCCGAAGTCCTGCTTCGCAGGCCAGCGGGAGCAAGCTCCCTTGCCACAAGATCCAAAAAAAACGCCCCGCTCTCATGGAGAACGGGGCGTTTTTTTAGCCGATCGAATCAAGCGTAGCTTTGGGTCTCGCTGCTTTCTTCAACCAGTTCCAGCGCAATGTTGTTCTGCGCATTGATCTTGCGATACAGCGCCGCATCGGTTTCCAGCACTTTTTCCCGAGCCGGGAAGATTTCCGCGAGCTTGGTAGCCCACTCGCCCTTGGCTTTTTCCGGGAAGCAGCGCTCGATCAGTTCCAGCATGATCGACACGGTCACCGAAGCGCCCGGCGAAGCGCCGAGCAGGGCGGCGAGGCTGCCGTCCTTGGCCGCCACCAGCTCGGTGCCGAATTGCAGGATGCCGCCTTTCTTCGGGTCTTTCTTGATGATCTGCACCCGTTGGCCGGCCACTTCCAGGCGCCAGTCCTCGGCTTTCGCCTCGGGGTAGAAGCGACGCAGGGATTCCAGGCGCTGCTCCATGGACTGCATCACTTCGCTGATCAGGTACTTGGTCAGGTCCATGTTGTCCCGGGCCACGGCCAGCATCGGGCCGATGTTGCCGGCGCGTACCGACAACGGCAGGTCCATGATCGAGCCGTGCTTGAGGAACTTGGTGGTGAAACCGGCGTATGGCCCGAACAGCAGGGACTTTTTGCCATCGACCACGCGGGTATCCAGGTGCGGCACCGACATCGGCGGCGAGCCCACCGCGGCCTGGCTGTAGACCTTGGCCTGGTGATGCTTGACCACTTCAGGGTTGTCGCAACGCAGCCACTGGCCGCTGACCGGGAAACCACCGAAGCCCTTGCTCTCTTCGATGCCCGAAGCTTGCAGCAACGGCAACGCGGCGCCACCGGCACCGAGGAAGACGAACTTGGCGTCGACTTCCCGGGTGTTGCCGGAATTGACGTCCTTGATGCTTACGGTCCAGCCATCGCCCTTGCGCTTGAGGCCGGTGACGCGCTTGCAATATTTGATCTGGGTGTCCGGTGCGCTGCCCAGGTGCTTGAGCAACTGGTTGGTCAGGGCGCCGAAGTTGACGTCGGTACCGTTCATGACGCGGGTGGCGGCGACAACTTCATCAGCCGGCCGGCCGGGCATCATCAGCGGCATCCATTCGGCCATCTGATCCTTGTCTTCGGTGTATTCCATGTCGGCGAAGGCATGATGCTGGCGCATCAGCTCGAAGCGCTTCTTCAGGAACTCCACGCCTTTCTCGCCCTGCACGAAGCTCAGGTGCGGCACCGGAGCGATAAAGGATTTCGACGAGCCGAACGTGCCCTTCCTGGTCAGGTACGTCCAGAACTGCTTCGACACCTCGAACTGAGTATTGATGTGCACGGCTTTCTTGATGTCGACGGTGCCGTCGGCGGCCTGGGGCGTGTAGTTCAGCTCACACAGCCCGGCGTGGCCGGTACCGGCGTTGTTCCACGGGTTGGAACTCTCCGCGGCACCGGAATCCATCAGCTCGACGACTTCCAGCGAGATCGCGGGGTCGAGCTCCTTGAGCAGTACGGCCAGGGTGGCACTCATGATGCCGGCCCCTACCAGAACTACATCGACTGCTTCGTTATGCGCCATTTAACGCGTCTCCAAAAATCTGCAGCACCAAATTGTCGGCATAGCGGCCAGGAAGCGGGGCAAGATCAGTTGCGCCCCAGGAATCCATGGCCAGGAATTGCCATGTCCGAATCTTCGCAATTCTTCGCAACACTGCGGATGCATGCAGCACGGCCTCAAGAGTCACATGAACTCATTTAAGCGCCGCGCAGGCAATTCGACTTATGGCCGAGACATCCGTTCGTGCAACCAAATCCGTAGCGGACAGGCTTCAGGCGCCGGTTCTTGAGCGATATCCGGTCCTGTGTCGTTGGGCTGTTCCAGACGCTAATGGTGCTTGTTCAGACGCAAAACTCTTCATTTGCTCGCCACACTCTTGTGAAGTTGTGAAAACCCGTTTTTTCACGCTCTTTTGAAGACGTGAACCTCAAAAAAGGGCTGTCCCAGCCTGGCACCGCGCCCGGTTTGGTTGCCCCCATGCAATACATGACAGGCAAAACGGGCAGACAGCTCAGTTACCGAGCGTAATGACAGCTCTGCAGATTCGTGAAAAGCGGAGATTTTGCCCTGAAACAGCAAGCGCGCCAGCTTCACTCGATCTGTGTGGGCGGCTCTCTGTGGGCGGTGCGAAGTGCCAATACAAGCGCATCAGCGATGTTGCGAGGCCCGATCAGGAGACGTCCTTATAATCGGGGGGAGATTGTAACGAAGAAACGCGCGGAAATGGTCGTGTTTTATGACTTTTATTAGCCTTCCGGTCAGACGGCCAACAGCTGCCGGCTACGGGCGCGTGCACGAGGCGTTTGCACTCGCGCTTCGGCGGGCAGGGGCTGGTGCAGCCAGTTGAGGCGGATCTCTTCGATTTCGACCCAGCCTTCGCCCATGGGCTGCAAGCTGCATTGCTTGAAAGCCTGGCAGCGACCGGCGCGGTCAAGCAGGGCAAAGCAACGATGATGGGGACGAGGGGTAAACAGATCGATGAGAAAGCGCATGGTCGGATACCGTGTCGAGGGGACTTGTGAACAGCCTGACAGCTGGCCATGACATGCTGGTTTAAGGACCGTGACAACGGGGTGACAGGAACCGCCCACCGTGGCCCTTGTCAGACATTTCGGTATTCATGCTGCGACGCTGGTTCGCCGCGATGGCGCACCGCTATACTGCCGGCCTGTTTGTGCCCGATTCTGGAGAGAAGAGCATGTTGCAACGCCTGTTGTTCGGTTTGATCGCCGTGACCAGCCTGACCCTTGTCGGCTGTGCCCACAGCCCGCAGCAACTTAACCCGGAACCCAAGCTCAACGCCCAATTGGCGCCGGTGGGCCGTGGCCAACCGGTCGTGGTGCGTGTCGTGGACGGTCGTCCGTCGCCGACCCTTGGCACCCGCGGTGGGTTGTACCCTGAGACCAGCGTGATCACGGTGCAGGGCGCGCAGATCCTGCCGAAGTTGCAGGCCCAGGCCGAGGCGGCCGTGCGCTTGCTGGGCTTCACCCCGACCGCGAATGCCATGAACGCTCCGCAACTGACCGTGACCCTGGCGGAACTGAAATACCAGTCGCCCAAGGAAGGCATGTATGTGACGGAGGCCACCATCGGCGCGACCTTCCGCTCCGACGTGCAGAACGCCAGCCGCCGCTACAGCGGTCGTTACGGCGCTTCGCTGGACCAGCGCTTCGGCATGGCGCCCAACCAGGAGACCAATACCAAGCTGGTCAGCGATGTATTGAGCGACGCCCTGACCCGTCTGTTCAAGGACCCGACCATTGGTCAGGTATTGGCTGAATAAGTAACAAGCCGTACATCCCCTGTGGGAGCGAGCTTGCTCGCGATAGCGGAGTGTCAGCCACTTTGATGTTGGCTGATCCACCGCCATCGCGAGCAAGCTCGCTCCCACAGGGTTTTTTATGGGCGAGAAATTCAGGCGGCCTGGGAATAGAACTCCAGCACGCTGATGCCGGTCAGCAGGTCTGTCTCTGGAAGATCAGCGTGTTGATGGCCGCCGAGGGCGCAATACACCAGCCAGTGCCGGTCCTGTACGTTGAAAGACAGGCTGTCGACGAGGTTCTGTTGTTCGTCGCTCGGGCTGATGAGGTAGAGGCGATCCTGGTTTTCGGCGTGCAGCATGACGGGTTCCGTGCGGGTTTGGAGGGCGACAGGGTGGCCTATCCATATGACGAAACCGTGACGGATGAAATTAGAAAGTTGAGCCCGCCCCTGTGGCGAGGGGATTTAGCGAAACGTCGCACCGCCCCGCTGGGCTGCGCAGCAGCCCCAAAAGAGCTGTATGCAATTCGCCTGACACACCCTGGTAGCCGGTTTTAGGACTGCTTCGCAGCCCAGCGGGGATAAATCCCCTCGCCACAAAAGCATTCAATATGGAGCGACATCGTAACCGGTCGGAAAAACCGACGCAGCGCCCCAGGCTTTCGGTAGAATCCGCGCCCCGATTTATAGGTCTTGGGCGCAGGGCGTCCGTTTTCGCTTGAGGTTCGTGATGTCGTTGCAACTGTTTTCGTTGTTCGCTGCCCACCCCGCCAAACTGATCAACCTGCTCGCGCTGCTGTTTGCCTGCCCGGGTGGCTGGGTACTGCACGCAACGCGCCGCCGCGAACAGCGGGCGCGGGCCTGTCTCGAAGCGCGTAGCGGCGAAAGCAATGAACGATTCGAAGCGCTGCTGGACCTGGCGACGCAACGCATGAACCGGTTTTTCTACCGCTTCGGGTTTGCTTGCCTGGGCGTGGCGTTGCTGATGTCGTGGTTCAGCACAAAGCTCTGATGAGGCAATCTGTGGCGAGGGGATTTAGCGAAACGTCGCACCGCCCCGCTGGGCTGCGTAGCAGCCCCGATATCTATGGCTAGCCCAAGGGCTTGCGAGTGCTGTGCACTCGAGCGGGAATAAATCCCCTCGCCACAGGTCACTCGCTCGAAGGGCTGTCGCTTAAAGCGCCAACCCCGCCTTGACCCGGTATTGGTTGCGCACCGGCGTTGCATATTGCAACACCAGGAACGGTCGCTGTTCCACCGGGCACTCATCCAACCGACGCTGCCATTCCTCTTGGGCCTTCGCCAGCTCTTCGGCACCGAACACCTCGGCGGCCGTCGGCACCTGCAACTGCGGGTCTGCATCGGCCCATTGGGCGTAGGCCAGGTAATGCACCGGAAACAAGCGATAACCGCCGAGAATCTGCCGGTCCATCTCCGCTGCCAGTTGCTTGGTGTCCTCGAACAGCTCGGTAATCGGCGCGGCAAAATTCACATGGACCCGGCCTTTATAGCCGGTGATGCCCTTGGCTATGCTGACGTCATCCTCGCCCGGTGCCTTGGTGTAGGTCCCGGTGGTGGCGCGGATGTACAACTCGCGGGCCTTGGCCTGGTCGCACGGATCGTATTCATAGCTGATCGAAACCGGCGTCAGGTTCAGCGAGCGGATCACTTCGCCGAACGGCTCGTCCTTGCGGCTCATGTGGAACATCTTGAGGATCGCTGATTCGGTGCGATCGTCACCGTCCTTGGCCCTACCTTCGGCCTGGGCGATCCAGATCGAGGCGCAATCGTTGCGGATCGAATGATTGATGTACGCCGACAGCAACTGGTACGCCGCCATTTTTTCCCGCCGCCCAGTGATCGAGCGGTGCACGATAAAACTCTTATTCAGGCGCATCAGGTCGCTGACAAACGGCTTCTGCAGCAGGTTGTCGCCAATGGCGATGCGCGGGGTCGGCAGGCCGGCGTGGTACACGGCGTAGTTGACGAACGCCGGGTCCATCACGATGTCGCGGTGGTTGGCGATGAACAGGTAAGCGTTGCCGGACTTGAATTGCTCCACCCCGGTATATGTCACGCCATCGGTGGCGCGCTCGATGGTGTGGTCGACATAGAACTCCACTTTGTCCTGCAACGTGGCGACCGATGTCACACCGGCGAACTCTCGACGCAATTTCTGCGCTATAAGGGGTTTGAGCATCCAGCCGAAGGCGCCGGCCAGGCGCGGGAAGCGGAAGTGGGTGAGGATATCTAGAAACGCCTTGTCGCTGAGCAGCCGTGCCAGCACTGCTGGGACTTCACTGTCGTCGTAAGGTCGGATGGCATCGAATTCGCCCATCATGCTCTCTTGTTGGAAACGGCTAGGGTAAGTAAAGGTTCGATCGAAAATACGACAGGGCACGGCCTGGAAAATAAGCCAGACGAAAATAGCCCTGCAAATAGACCGGCGATTATACGCACAAGTCACTTGGGAGACCGCGATGCTGGAAGCCGCTGAGTATGAATGTCCGTATTGTGGTGAAGAGGTCGAGACGACAGTGGATCTTTCCGGCGGCGACCAGACCTATATCGAGGACTGCCAGGTCTGTTGCCGGCCGATCAACTTCGTGCTCCAGGTCCACGGTGAGGAATGGCACCTGGAGGTCTTCAGCGAGAACGAATGAGGGGCGGCCATGCAGCGAATCTACGAGCTGGAAAACCTGATGGAAGGCGAATTGCTCCAAGGCATGCTCGCCAGCGAAGGCATCACGGCGCATCTGGTGGGGCGTGACCTGATGGGTGGCGCGGGGGAACTGCCGATGCACGGCCTGTTGGGGCTGGCGGTGGAGGATGAACAGGCGCAATACGCCCGGGAATTGATCGCCGCCTACAATGCCGCGCTGCCGCTGCTCGGCGACGAACCGGACAGTTACCCCGGAACGCTGGTCTGTTAGGCTGGCCGCCGTTTGATCTGAGAGCCGTGTTACCCCATGTGTGGACGTTATGCCCTGTTTCGCTGGAACCCCGCTTTTGCGGCCTTGCCCGGCTTCCCCGCCGACCAGAAGGCCCAATGGAACATTTCGCCCAACGATTCGGTGCTGATGCTGCGGGTCGGCGCCGATGGCCAGCGCGAATTGGCCCGGGCGCGCTGGGGTTTGACGCCGCCGTGGTTGACCGATCTGTCCCGGACCCCGGCCCATGCCCGGGCCGAAACCGTTGCCGAACAGCCAATGTTCCGCGAGGCCCTGCGTTTGCGTCGGTGCCTGCTGCCGGCCAACGGGTTCTACGAATGGCGCGGTGGCTCGCGTAAACGCCCGTATTGGCTGACGCCGGGAGAGGGTTCGTCACTGTTTTTTGCGGCGATCTGGGAAGCCTATCCGGTACAGGAACAGGTGTGGTTGAGCACGGCAGTCATCACCCAGCCGGCGGCTGGCCAGCGTCGGCCGTTAATCCTGGATGAAGAAGGCCAACGACTCTGGCTTGACCCCGAGACCCCGCTGCATGCCTTGCAAGGGCTGCTGGCGAGCGAGCCGGGGCAATTGCGCGAGCGCGTATTGGCGAACATGGTCAACGACCCGAAACTCAATGGGCCGGAATGCCTGACGCCGGCTTGAGTCTTGTGGCGACAGTTCCAACCCCTTCGCGAGCAGGCTCGCTCCCACATGGGGCGATGTGGGACCAAAAAAATTGTTGAGGGCCGCACATACCTGTGGGAGCGAGCCTGCTCGCGAAGGGCAAATGACCTGCGTGGGATCCGTCCGAAAAATCTGTAATCCTCGCGCTGTGTATCTGGCGCCGATACAAATCAACGCCTAGGATACGCCCACGTTTCCAGGGAGCTTCATAGATGAACAAGATTTTGATGGTAAGTGCGCTGAGTACAGGTCTGCTGCTTGCCGGTTGCCAATCGGTCAACACCACCAGCGGCGGAGCCGTGGGGGTGGAACGCAAGCAATATATGTTCAGCATGCTGTCGACCGCTGAGGTCAACCAGATGTACGCCCAGTCCTATCAGAAAACCATGGGCGAGGCGAAAGCCCAGGGCGCTTTGGACAAGACCAGCAGCGATGCCAAGCGTCTCCAGGTAATTGCCGACCGCCTGATTGCCCAGGCGCCTGTGTTCCGCCCGGATTCGGCGCAGTGGAACTGGGAAGTCAACCTGATCAAGAGTGACGAGCTCAATGCCAACTGCGGGCCTGGCGGCAAGATCATGTTCTACTCCGGCTTGATCGATCAGTTGAAACTGACCGACGCTGAGATCGCCGCGATCATGGGCCATGAAATCGCCCACGCCTTGCGCGAGCATGGTCGTGAAGCCATGTCCAAGGCCTATGGCATCGAAATGGCCAAGCAGGGCGCCGGCGCGATATTCGGCCTGGGCCAGGACAGTCTGGCGCTGGCCGACACCGTGGCCAACTACGGCATGACCTTGCCCAACAGCCGTGGCAACGAGAACGAAGCCGACCTGATCGGCCTCGAACTGGCCGCCCGCGCCGGCTACGACCCGAACGCGGCGATCACTCTGTGGAACAAGATGGCCAAGGCATCGGAAGGCGCTCCGCCAGAATTCATGAGCACCCACCCGTCATCGAGCAGCCGGATCGCCTCGTTGCAGGCGGCGATTCCGAAGGTGATGCCGCTTTACCAGCAGGCCAAGAAGTAATCATCATCACGCGGTGAGGCGGCTGGCCTCATCGCGAGCAAGCTCGCTCCCACAATGATCTGCGGTGATCACAATCTTGTGAACACCCGCAGCCCCTGTGGGAGCGAGCTTGCTCGCGATGAACGATGACGCGGTATCAAACCCACCCACTGCTCTGCATCGCCTTGTAAACCGCAACGATCGCCAGGATGAAAAACGCCGAGGCGGCCAGGCGGCGGATGAGGGCCAGGGGCAGTTTCTCGGCGGCGAAATTGCCCGCCAGTACCACGGGTACGTTGGCAATCAACATGCCCACGGTGGTGCCAATGATCACTAGCCACAGTTCCGGGTATTGCGCGGCGAGCATCACCGTGGCGATCTGGGTCTTGTCGCCGATTTCCGCCAGGAAGAACGCGATCAGCGTGGTCAGGAACGGCCCGAACTTGCGAGCGGTGTTGGCCTCCTCGTCGTCCAGCTTGTCCGGGACCAGAGTCCACAGTGCCGTGGCCGCGAAGCTTGCCGCCAATATCCAGTGCAACACCGAGCCGGAGAAGAACCCACTGACCCAGGCACCCACCGCGCCCGCTGCCGCGTGGTTGGCCAGGGTCGCGGCGACGATGCCGGCGATGATCGGCCAGGGTTTGCGAAAGCGAGCAGCAAGGATCAGCGCGAGCAGCTGCGTCTTGTCGCCGATTTCGGCCAGCGCAACGATGGCGGTAGGTACGAGTAGAGAGTCCAGCATCAGGGAATTCCTAAGAGGGGCGGGTCGACACGGCTATGACACGTACAGCCTTCCCGCCCCGGGTAAGGTGTGCGTGTCATAGGTCTTGTCAAACCCAGCGACCATCTGCGTGGACGCTTGGGCCGCATACGCCATGGTCTGCTGACCAAGTATGTTGACGTATGCCGGGCGAGCAGGGCGCTCGCGGGAGACTACTCCCCTAGGACGGTGCGGATTCTGCCTAGGCAAATCCGATTGGGCAAGCGCTGTTTTTCAAAAAAGCGTCAGCCACGCTTGGCCCGGTAGATGCGAAAACCCTGGCCTTCGGCCTTGATGGTGCACGTGCCGAGGTGCTCCTCGATCAGCGGCTGGTATTTGAGGAAACTGTTGGCGACGAGCCGCAGTTCGCCGCCATTTTTCAGATGTTTGGCGGCTTTTCGCAGCAGGTTTTCCGTGGCGTGATAATCCGTGTGGACGCCCACATGGAACGGTGGATTACTCAAAATCGCGTTCAGGCCCATGGGCGCGGCGTCAATGCCGTCACCGGTCAGCACGTCGGCTTCCAGGCCATTGGCAGCCAAGGTCAGGCGACTGCTGGCGGCGGCGAAGGCATCCACATCCAGCAGCGTCACGGTGTTGTGCGGGTAGCGACGCTTGACCGCCGCGCCCAGCACGCCGGCGCCGCAGCCAAAGTCCAGCAGGTGGCCACTGGGCAGCTTGTCCAAGTGCTCCAGCAACAGCGCACTGCCGCGATCCAGCCGCCCGTGACTGAACACCCCGGGCAAACTGATGACCTTCAGCGGACCTTCGGCAAGCGGCAGCTCATACGTCTGCGCCAGGCTTTCCAGCGGCTTGGCCTCGGGCGCGTTGGCGACGGTGACCTGCCAGAGTTGGCAGTGCCGCGCGCTGTCGAGCTTGCGCGGCTTGCCGAATGGGTTGAGCTGCTTGGAAGCGCCCTCGATGCCGCTGCGTTTTTCGCCCACCAGGTACACCTCGCGACCGGCCAGGCGCGCGGCCACGGCGTTGAGGATGTAGTCGGTGAGGTCCTTGGCCTTGGGCAGGAACACCACGGCGGTGTCGAATCCTCGCTCGGGTACGTTCACGCCAAAATGGCTGCGCTCCGGGAAACGCGCATCCAGGGCCGCTTGATCGCCGGCGTGCCAGCACCAACCATGGGCCTCGGGCAGGCGGCCGAGCAGATCGTCGGCGGGCAGGCCGGCCAGCAAGACCGACCCCTGGAATAACTCAGGCTGACGAAGCAGTACTTCACTGCGCGGGTCCATGGTCTGCTCCTTAAAAAAAGTGCGGCAGTTTATCAACTGACGACTCGTCGCGCTGTACCGCTGAAAAAACCTTGGGCGTTTTCGCTCAGTTGGCCGACGATCCGCTGCCGGGCCTCGCGGCTGCCCCAGGCATTGTGAGGCGTGACGATCAACCGTGGGATATCGCCTGCCAGGAGCGGATTGCCTTGGGTGGGCGGCTCGACGCTCAACACGTCGGTGGCCGCACCACCCAGGTGACCGCTGCGCAGGGCATCGGCCAAGGCCTGCTCGTCGATCAGGCCGCCGCGTGCGGTGTTGACCACGAACGTACCCGGTTTGAGCAAAGCCAGTTCGCGAGCACCGATAAAATGCCGGGTGTGCTCGTTGAGCGGGCAGTGCAACGTCACGGCGTCCACTTGCGGCAACAATTGATCCAAGGGCAGGCGGTCGGGACGAGCGGGTCGTCCGGGAATCTGTCCCAGCAACACGCGCATGCCAAAGGCTTCGGCCAGCCGCGCGACCGCGCTGCCTAATTCGCCGTGGCCGAGCAGCCCGAGGGTCTTGCCTTGCAGTTCGACAATCGGATAGTCCAGCAGGCAGAACTGCGAAGCCTGTTGCCAGCGTCCTTCGCCCACGGCTTTTTGATAATCGGCCAGGCGTGTCGCCAGGTTCAGCAACAGCATGATCGTGTGTTGGGCGACCGACGGCGTGCCATAGCCCTGGCAGTTGCTGACGGTGATGCCATGGCTGCGGGCCGCGGCCAGATCGACGTTGTTGGTGCCGGTGGCGCTGATCAGGATCAGTTGCAGTTCGGGGTTGGCGGCCATCGCGGCTGCATCGATCACGACCTTGTTGGTGATCGCCACCGTGGCGCCCTTGAGCCGCTCCGTCACCTCATCCTGGCGGGTTCCGGCGAACAGTTGCAGCTCGCTGAAGCATTCGCGTAGTGGGCCGAGGTCGAGGTCGCCGAGGTCCAGGGAAGGGTGATCGAGAAAAACTGCGCGGGCGGTATTGGTCATCAGCTGTACCTGTCATGGAGAGGGCTGGAGGCGTAATGTGGCGAGCCTATCAGAACAATTACCGTGGCGAGGGAGCTTGCTCCCGTTGGCCTGCGAAGCAGGCCCCAGGGGCAAGCGACTGCTGCGCAGCCGAGCGGGAGCAAGCTCCCTCGCCACGGGATTCATTCAACAAAGATTGTCGCAAGGAGCCGCACCATGTACCTCGCCGAATTCCTCACCGTCGCCCTGATCCATCTGCTGGCCGTGGCCAGTCCTGGACCGGATTTTGCCGTGGTGGTCCGTGAAAGCGTGACCCACGGCCGCCGTGCCGGGACGTGGACAGCGTTGGGCGTCGGCACCGCGATTTTCCTCCATGTGGGGTATTCGCTGCTGGGCATCGGCCTGATCGTGTCCCAATCGATCGTGCTGTTCAACGCATTGAAGTGGGCGGCCGCCGCCTACCTGTTGTACATCGGCTTCAAGGCATTGCGTGCCCAGCCGGCCAACGCCAGCGAGGAAAACCTGCACAAGGAGGTGGGCGAACGCACCGCTCGCGGCGCGTTCACCGCCGGCTTCGTGACCAACGGCCTGAACCCCAAGGCGACGCTGTTCTTCCTGTCCCTGTTCACCGTGGTCATCAACCCCCACACCCCGATGGCGATCCAGGCCGGCTACGGCGTATACCTCGCGGTCGCCACGGCGGCCTGGTTCTGCATGGTGGCGATGCTGTTCAGCCAGGCGCGGGTGCGTGCCGCTTTTGCTCGCATGGGCCACTGGTTCGACCGGACCATGGGCGCCGTGCTGGTTGCCATCGGGGTGAAACTGGCGTTTACCGAGGCCCACTGAGCGGGCTGAACCGGTCCCGATGATGGCTCAAGGCTGGTATTCGCGGGCGGATCAAATCATTCCTTCGGCTGATTTGATCCGTGGAGAAGCGCTTTAGAGTGCTTGTTTTCCAGCCAAGACCGTGCAGTCAGAAAAGGGACACTCTATGTTGCAGACTCGCGTTATTCCTCCAGCCGAAGGCGCCTATCGATACCCGTTGCTGATCAAGCGGCTGCTGATGTCCGGCGCGCGTTACGAGAAAACCCGCGAGATCATCTACCGCGACCAGTTGCGCTACAGCTACCCGACGCTGATCGAGCGCGTCGCGCGGCTGGCCAATGTGCTGACCGAGGCGGGGGTGAAGGCCGGCGATACCGTGGCGGTGATGGACTGGGACAGCCATCGCTACCTGGAATGTATGTTCGCGATCCCGATGATCGGCGCGGTGATCCACACCATCAACGTGCGCCTGTCGCCGGAGCAGATCCTCTACACCATGAACCACGCCGAGGACCGCTTCGTGCTGGTCAACAGCGAGTTCGTCGGGTTGTACCAGGCGATTGCCGGGCACCTGACCACGGTGGACAAGACCCTGCTGCTGACCGACCTGCCTGAAAAAACCGCTGACCTGCCAAATCTGGTGGGCGAATACGAGCAACTGCTGGCCGGCGCAAGCCCGGTCTACGACTTCCAGGATTTCGACGAGAATTCCGTCGCCACCACGTTCTATACCACCGGCACCACGGGCAACCCCAAGGGCGTGTATTTCACCCATCGGCAACTGGTGCTCCATACCATGGGCGTGGGGACCATCATGGGCGCTATCGACAGCGTGCGGCTGCTGGGCACCAACGACGTGTACATGCCGATCACGCCAATGTTTCACGTCCACGCCTGGGGCCTGCCGTACGTGGCGACCATGCTGGGGCTCAAGCAGGTCTACCCCGGTCGTTACGACCCGGAGTTCCTGGTGGAGCTGTGGCGCAAGGAAAAGGTCACCTTTTCCCACTGCGTGCCGACCATCCTGCAAATGGTGCTCAACGCCAAGGGCGCCCAGGACACCGATTTCGGCGGCTGGAAAATCGTCATCGGTGGCAGCGCCCTCAACCGTAGCCTGTACGAGGCGGCCAAAGCCAAGGGCATCCAGCTCACCGCCGCCTACGGCATGTCGGAAACCGGCCCGCTGGTATCCTGCGCCCACCTCAACGACGAACTGATGGCCGGCAGCGAAGATGAACGCATCACCTACCGGATCAAGGCCGGCGTGCCGGGGCCACTGGTGGAGGCGGCGATAGTCGACGGCGAGGGTCGCTTCCTGCCTGCCGACGGCGAGACCCAGGGCGAATTGGTGCTGCGCGCGCCGTGGCTCACCGAAGGCTATTTCAACGAACCGCAGAAGGGCGCCGAGCTCTGGAGCGGCGGCTGGTTGCACACCGGCGATGTCGCCACGCTCGACGGCATGGGCTTCATCGACATTCGCGACCGCATCAAGGATGTGATCAAGACTGGCGGCGAGTGGATCTCCTCCCTGGACTTGGAAGACCTCATCAGCCGTCATGTGGCGGTACGTGAAGTAGCAGTGGTCGGCATTCCCGATCCGCAGTGGGGCGAGCGGCCATTTGCCTTGCTGGTGATTCGCGAAGGGCATCAGATCGGGGCTCGCGAGCTCAAGGAACATCTCAAGCCATTCGTGGAATTGGGCCACTTGAGCAAGTGGGCAATCCCGAGCCAGATCGCCCTTGTTACGGAAATTCCCAAGACCAGCGTCGGCAAGCTCGACAAGAAGCGTATCCGCGTCGACATCACCGAATGGCAGACCAACAACAGCACCTTCCTCTCCACGCTCTGAGCGTCCCTGCCGTGCCCGAAAAGGGCACGGCAGCCCCACCAAGCAAGCGCTTGTCTTGTCAAAATCGAAAATTCAGCCATCCTTGCCGTGCCGACAGGTGTCGGCCTGGCGAAGGACTGTTCCAGAGTGGTCGAGGGCTGCAAATCACACTTTAGAGGGATCAAGCCGTACTACCTGCTGGCTATAGTCCGCTCAAGGATTTTCGGAATGGGACGCGCGTGCCAGCACGGCGAAGGGTTTCCGGGAATACCCACTGCCATAACAATAAAACACATGGAGTTGCGTCGATGACCTCAGCAAACACTTTCTGGCGCCGGGCAAAATTGCCGCTGGCCGTCAGTCTTGCCTCCTCGCTCGCCGGCCCTGCATTCGGCGTCAGCTTCAACATCGGTGAAATCGAAGGCCAGTTCGATTCGTCCCTGTCGGTCGGTGCGAGCTGGTCTACGGCCAAGGCCAACCGCGATCTGATCGGTGTGAACAACGGCGGCAAGGGCCTGTCCCAGACCTCCGATGATGGCCACCTGAACTTCAAGCGTGGGGAAACCTTCTCGAAGATATTCAAGGGCATCCATGACCTGGAACTGAAGTACGGCGACACCGGTGTGTTTGTGCGTGGCAAATACTGGTATGACTTTGAGCTCAAGGACGAGAATCGTCTTTTCAAAGACATCAGCGACAGCAACCGCAAGGAAGGCGCCAAGTCCTCCGGCGGGCAGATCCTCGATGCGTTCGTCTATCACAACTACTCCATTGCCGATCAGCCGGGCTCGGTCCGCCTGGGCAAGCAGGTCGTCAGTTGGGGTGAGAGCACCTTCATCCAGGGCGGTATCAACGCCATCAACCCGGTTGACGTGTCCGCGTTCCGTCGTCCAGGCGCCGAGATCAAGGAAGGCCTGATCCCGGTCAACATGTTCTATGTGTCCCAGAGTCTGACCGATAACCTGTCGGCTGAAGCTTTCTATCAGATCGAGTGGGACCAGACGGTTGTGGATAACTGCGGGACGTTTTTCTCGCAGCCGGATGTGATTGCGGATGGTTGCTCGGATAATTTGCGGGTTTTGAGTCCAAGCTCCAACTTTACAGCGGGCCAATTAGCCGCATTGGGTTCATTGGGCGTCGACATAAACGGTGAAGGCGTGCTCGTGCGTCGTGGCGCCGACCGTGATGCCCGAGACAGTGGCCAATGGGGTGCTTCCCTGAAGTACATGTTCGAGCCACTGGACACCGAATTCGGCGCTTACTTCATCAACTATCACAGCCGAGCTCCAATTTTCAGTGCCACTGGTGCCCCACAGTCCATCTACAACATCGCACCGGGCCTTGGTCAAGCGGCGCCGGTACTCGTAGCGGGCAACTCGGAATACTTCGTCGAATATCCAGAAGATATCCGCCTTTATGGCCTGAGCTTCTCTACCACCTTGCCTACCGGTACGGCATGGAGCGGTGAACTGAGTTATCGGCCGAATGCACCAGTTCAATTAAGCACCACCGATATCTTGTTCGCGGGAGTTCGCCCGATCAATTTCGGCCCCGGAGGCCGTCCTTTCGACAATGCTTCCCTGCTTACCGGCGTACCAGGCCAGGATCTGCACGGCTACCGTCGCAAGGAAATCACCCAGTTCCAGACCACATTCACCCACTTCCTCGATCAGGTCATGGGCGCCAGCCGTCTTACCCTGGTGGGTGAAATCGGTGTGACACATGTGGGCGGTCTGGAAAGCAAATCCGACGTTCGTTACGGTCGTGATCCGGTATTCGGGCCAGGTGAGCTGCCAAATGGCTTCTGCAATACCCTTAATACATCGACCGCCGCAGGCGGTGGCCAGACCATCAGCGGCGTCAACAGCAACTGCAACAACGACGGCTTCACCACCGCCACTTCCTGGGGCTACCGCACTCGCGCCATCTGGGATTACCCGGACGTCTTCGCCGGTGTGAACCTCAAGCCCAACGTGGCCTGGTCCCATGACGTGAAAGGCTATTCGCCAGGTCCTGGCGCCAACTTCGAGGAAGGGCGCAAGGCCGTCAGCCTCGGGCTGGATGCCGAGTACCAGAACACCTACAACGCGAGCCTGGCCTACACCAACTTCTTTGGCGGGGATTTCAGTACCGTGGACGATCGCGATTTCGTGGCGCTCAGCGTCGGCGTGAACTTCTAAGCACCGTATTTCAGGACGACACACTATGAAAATAACAAAGAATCTGTTGCAAGTCGGTGCGCTGGGATTATCCCTGTTGGCGGCCAGCGTCATGGCCGCCGTGCCTGCCGCCGAGGCCGATAAACTGGGCAAGAGCCTGACGCCGATGGGCGCCGAGATGGCCGGTAATGCCGATGGTTCGATCACGGCCTGGAAACCCATGGCCAAGAACGCCGGCAGCGTGGACGGCAAGGGCTTCCTCTCCGACCCGTACGCCAGTGAGAAACCTGTCTTCACCATCACCGCGCAGAATGTCGACCAGTACAAGGACAAGCTCGCCCCGGGCCAGTACGCGATGTTCAAGCGCTACCCGGAAACCTTCAAGATGCCGGTCTACCCGACCCATCGCGGCGCCACCGTGCCGGATGACGTGTTGGCCTCCATCAAGAAAAACGCCGTGAACACCAAACTGGTGGGGGCTGGCAACGGCCTGGAGAATTTCGAGACGGCGGTGCCGTTCCCGATTCCCCAGAGCGGACTCGAAGTGATCTGGAACCACATCACCCGCTATCGCGGCGGCAGTGTGACTCGCCTGGTGACCCAGGCCACGCCACAGCCCAACGGTTCGTACAACCTCGTGTACTTCCAGGATCAGTTCGTGTTCCGCGACAAGATCAAGGGCTTCGATCCGGCCAACCCGGGCAACGTGCTGTTCTACTTCAAGCAGCAAGTGACGGCGCCGGCGCGCCTGGCCGGTACCGTGCTGCTGGTGCACGAAACCCTCGACCAGGTGAAGGAGCCGCGCAAGGCCTGGATCTACAACGCCGGCCAACGCCGCGTGCGCCAGGCCCCGCAAGTCGCCTACGACGGCCCGGGTACCGCCGCCGACGGCCTGCGCACCTCCGACAACCTCGACATGTACAACGGCGCGCCGGACCGTTACGACTGGAAGCTGGAAGGCAAGAAAGAGCTGTACATCGCCTCCAACAGCCACAAGATCGATTCGCCGCAGCTCAAGTATGCCGACATCCTCAAGGCCGGCCACATCAACCAGGACCTGGCGCGCTATGAGCTGCGTCGTGTCTGGCACGTGACCGCGACGTTGAAGGAAGGCCAGCGCCACATCTACGCCAAGCGTGACTTCTACATCGATGAAGACACCTGGCAAGCCGCGGTCATCGATCACTACGACGGTCGTGGCCAGCTATGGCGCGTGGCCGAAGCCCATGCCGAGAACTACTACGACAAGCAAGTGCCGTGGTACGCCATGGAGGTCATCTATGATCTGCAGTCCGGTCGCTACCTGGCCCTGGGCATGAAGAACGAAGAGAAATCGGCCTACGACTTCGGCTTCACCGCGTCCACCAGCGACTTCACCCCGGCGGCCCTGCGCCAGGAAGGCGTTCGCTAAAACCGCTTTGCCCGAGGCCGCATCCTCGAAGAAACGCCCCGACTGGTTCGGGGCGTTTTTTTTAGCCGGCACAAAAGCGGCACTCCAAGGCATTTGGTTTGTAGCCTTTTTGTAGCCATTTGTAGCACTCCCTTCAATACCTCTCCGTTTACGGCTAGTCTGCGGACATCTGCAACGCCGCCACCCGCATTCCAACAAGAGCCGGCCATGACTGATTTGTCTTCACTTCCGGATTCTTCCCGCGCAGCCATTGCGGTACAGGAAGGGCGCTTCTACCGCCCACCCTTGCCCGACGGCCATGTCGTGCGGCCGCGGTTGTGCGAGCGCTTGAGTGCCGGGCTCGGTGGCAGATTGTTGTTGGTGAGCGCACCGGCGGGGTTCGGCAAAAGCTCGCTGGCCGTGGAGTTCTGCCAGGGCCTGCCGGCTCAATGGCAAAGTCTCTGGTTGGGGCTCAGCGGCCGGGACAACGATCCAGGGCGTTTTCTGGAGCGGCTACTCGAAGGGCTCCAGGCTTTTTTTCCCCAGTTGGGTGGCCGGGCGTTGGGCCTGCTGAAAATGCGTCAGCGCCATCAGCCCTTTGCGTTCGAAGAATGGCTCGACGGCCTGCTGGATGAACTGTCCACGCACCTGTCCCCTCGCGCTCCGTTGTTATTGGTGCTCGACGATTACCATCTCGCCCAGAGTCCGGTGCTGGATCGCTGCCTGCAGTTTTTTCTCAATCACCTGCCCGACGGGTTGCTGGTGCTAGTCACCAGCCGCCAGCGGCCGGATTGGCACCTGGCGCGCTTGCGCCTGTCACGACAGTTGCTTGAACTCAACGAGCAGGACCTTCGCCTGACCCACGACGAAGCGCAGACCTTGCTCCAACATCACAGCAGCTCATTGCGCGGGGAGGCGCTGGAAAGCCTCATCCAGCGCAGTGAAGGGTGGGTGGCCGGGCTGCGGTTCTGGTTGCTCGCGGCTTCCGAGGCCGGCAATGACGGGCGGCTGCCCCAGGCCTTGCACGGTGGGGAAGGGCTGATCCGCGATTACCTGCTTGAGGAAGTCATCGATTGCCTGCCCGCCGAGGTGCAGGCGTTTCTCTATGACATCGCCCCGCAAGAGCGCTTTTGCAGCGAACTGTGCGATGCGGTTCGCGATGCCCATGACAGTCAGGAAATCCTTCGATACCTCGCCGCTCACCAGGTGTTTCTGGTGCCGTTGGACGAACATGGCCACTGGTACCGCTTTCATCATTTGTTTTCCGACTTGTTGCGTAGCCGTCCCAGTGCGCCGGCCATGGTGCCGGCCGCGACTTTGCACCTTCGGGCCTGCCGCTGGTTCAACGCCCAGGGCTTGATCGACGAAGCCGTGGAGCAGGCGCTGCGGGCCGGGCACCTGGACGTGGCCGCGAATCTGGTACAGAACCTGTCGGAGGAGCAACTGCTGGCCGAGCAGAACGTCGGCATGTTGCTGCGTTGGAAAATGGACTTGCCCGACAGCCTCCTCATCAGCACCCCGAGGTTGATCGTGCTCTACAGTTGGGCGCTGGGCCTGGCCTGCCAACTGGATGCCGCCGAGGAGTTGGCCGCACACTTGAGCCGCTTCCTGCCGGCCCCATCGGCCACTGCGCAAAAGTCCATGCTCGCGCAATGGCTCGCCCTGAGCGGCATTGTTGCCCGAGGGCGTGGCGACCGCGCGGCCACGTTGCGCTATTGCACCGAAGCCCTGGAAAGCCTGCCGCAAAAACGTTACGGCCAACGGCTGATGTGTTTGTCCACCCTGTCGAACCTGGCGATTGCCGATGGCGACTTGTGGCGGGCTCGTGCCTTGAACCGCGACTCCCTGGAGCTGGCGCAACGGGTCGGCAACCCACTCTTCGAGGCCCTGGCCCATTACGATCGGGCCCGGGTACTGCAAGCCCGGGGAGAAATCCTGCGGGCGTTGGAAGAGGTGAGGCAAGGGCTGCAACGTCTGCATGGGTTGTCGCCACAACGGTTGTACGCGGTGCGAGCGCGTTTGGTCCTGTATGAGGGATTTTTGCTGACCCTGCGCATGCAATCCCAGGCTGGATTGGCACGGCTGCAAGCTGGCCTGACCGAAGCCAGGGCCTGTCGTGACATCAGCGTGTTGATCGGCCATTGCGTGATTGCGCGCGTCGAAGGCCACAATGGCGAGTTCGCCCGGGCCTTTGCCGAACTGGCCGAGGCGGAGCGCTTGATGCATATCTGGGACGTTCCGCCGGTGTATTACCTGGCGATGATCACCCTGGTCAAATGCGAGCTCTGGCTCGCCCAAGGCCGGACCGAGCTGGCCGAAGCCTGGTTGGCACGACTGGGGCAGACCTACACTGGCGAACGGGCTGCCGCGCCTCCGGAATTTCATCCGCAACTGCCACTGCACGTTGAACTGCAACAGGCGTTGCTGGAGTCCATCCGCGGCCAACCGATGCAGGCCGAAGGGCGCCTCGATGCATTACTTGAGCACGCCCAGCAAACCGGGCGGCAAATGCTCAGCGTCATGGTGCTCAATCAGAAGGTCGCGTTGCTGCTCGGTGTGGAGCGTGAGCCGCAAGCGCGAAGCGCCCTGGCCCAAGCCTTCGAGGCCGCCATCGGCGGGGTACTGCAACCTTTCGAGTGGTTGTTGAAAGATCATCCTGAGTGGCTGCGCGAGCAACTGTTGCAGGTACCGCCCAGCGATTTGCGCCAACAACTGCTCGAGTCTTTGCCGTCGGCGGCGACGCTACCCACCGAATCCACGGCGCCGGTCGAGACCCTCAGTAGCCGTGAGCGCGCGGTGTTGCAACTGATCGCCCAGGGCTGTTCCAACCAGGAAATCAGCGAGCAGTTGTTCATTTCGTTGCACACGGTGAAAACCCACGCTAGCCACATCAACAGTAAACTCGGCGTGGAGCGCCGCACCCAGGCCGTGGCGCGGGCGAAGGTGTTGGGGTTGCTGGGGTGAGATTGCTGTGAGAAACCTGTGGCGAGGGAGCTTGCTCCTGCTGGGTTGCGAAGCGACCCCAAGACCTGGCGCCGCGGTGTCCCAGGCTTTGCATTGGGGCTGCTTTGCAGCCAGCGGGAGCAAGCTCCCTCGCCACAAAAGCCATTTAGCTTGAGCCAAGGAATCACTTGATGTTGCCGTTGTACAAAACCATTCAATCCCCCGTCGGCGAGCTGATCCTCGTCGCCCGCGGCACGAAACTGGCGGCTATCCTGTGGGAAAACGAACGGCTCAATCGGGTGCGCCTCGGGCCGCTGGAGCCAGACGGCGATCACCCGACGCTCAAGGAGACCGAGCGTCAATTGCTGGAATACTTTGCCGGTCAGCGCCGCCATTTCGAATTGGACCTGGACTTCGCCGGCACTGATTTCCAAGTGCGGGTCTGGCAGGCGTTGCTGACCATCCCATTCGGCGAGACCCGCAGCTACCGCGACATCGCCATCCAGATCGGCCAGCCGACCGCGACCCGCGCCGTCGGGGCGGCTAACGGGCGCAACCCGATCTCGATCATTGCCCCTTGCCATCGCGTCATCGGCACCTCCGGCAGCCTCACCGGTTTCGCTGGCGGCCTCGCCGCCAAACAGTTTTTGCTCAGCCTCGAAGGCCAGCAGAGCCTGCAGCTTGCATTCTGACCCTCACCCCAATCCCCCTGTGGGAGCGAGCTTGCTCGCGATGACGGCCCAACATTCAGCATCTTCATCACCTGACACTCCGTCATCGCGAGCAAGCTCGCTCCCACAGATTTTTCCTGCGCCAATATGAAATCCGTCTACAGTGTTGCCGCCTGCAAACATAAATTGCCAACGGAGCCATTATGGCCAGCTATGGATTGTTCCTGCTGCTCGCAACCCTGACCATCCTCAGCCCCGGTCCTGGCGTGGTCCTGACCTTGTCCAACTCGGTGCGTCATGGCTGGAGTGGCGCCTTGCCCGGTATTCTCGGCATCGCCCTGGGTGGTTTCCTGGTGGCGGGCATTTCGGCCAGCAGCGTGGGCCTGATCCTGGCGACATCAGCGACGGCATTCACTGTGTTGAAGTACATCGGCGCGGCTTATCTGCTGTATCTGGGTGTGAAGATGTGGAACACCAAGACCTTCATTCCGACTCTCAATGACACGCCTTCACGACCTTGGCGGCGATTTGTCGAGGCGTTGTCGATCCAGTTGCTCAACCCCAAGGCCGGGTTCTTTTTTCTGGCGGTGTTCCCGCAATTCATTGAGCCGGCCGGTAACTATTACACGCAGTTTCTCCTGCTGGTGGCGTCCTACGGCTTGCTCGTCATAGGCATACACAGTGGCTACGCGCTGATGGCGAGCCGTGCCAGGGGCTGGCTATCCACGCGCCAAGGCACACGCATTGTCGGCAAATTGTCCGGCCTGACGTTTTTTTCCTTCGGCGTGCTGATGGCCTCGGCCAGCAAATGATCAGCCTGGGGGCGACTTCGGCGCCAGCATGCGTGTCGGCGGCTGGCCGTTGGCGTTGTGCTGGTAGATGTCCGCCGGTTGCCCCTGTTCGTTGAAAAACACCTGGCCGATCCCCGCCGAATTCCACAAGCGTTCCCCGGCCTCGGCGTGTTCCGGGACATGGGGGACGATGCGCATGCTGCGGCGCTTGGTGAACCAGTTCAAAGGTGAGCGTGGGGAATAGAGCCAGCGGTTCAGCCGATCGAACCATTCCAGCAGCGCAGGCGGAAATTCATTCTTGATGCCGCTGCTGGTGATCTGCCAGATGCGCGGACCGCCCTTGCGATGTGGGATCAATACTTCATAGACGAAGGAATAATGCACATCACCCGAGAGCACCACGTAGCTACCAGGCGTACGTGAGTGTCGGAAAATATTCAGGATCACCTGGGCCGCGCCGCGATGGGCCATCCAATTTTCCGCGTCCACCAACAGTGGATAGCCGCACCAACTGAACACCCGCTGCACGGTCTCGATCAGCTTCACGCCAAAGATCGGCGCCGGGGACACGATGATCGCCGAGCGATGGTCCAGCAACTCCTGTTGCAGCTCGCTCAACGCTTCCCAGTCCAGCAGGCCCGACGGCTGCTTGAGGTTGTTTTCGCTGCGCCAACGGCGAGTACGGGTGTCGAGCACCACCAGTGCCGGCGTGCTCGGCAGCACGTAGTGCCATTGCTGGAAGCCGAGCAGTGTGTCGATCAGCGTGTCTTGTGGTGCGCTGTCGAGGTAGCGGTCTTTGGCGGTGCCGCATAACGCCAGGGTTTGCTGGATCACCTCATCAAACACGTCGGGGTTATTGCCCCAGCCCTGGCAAAGCATATACGCGACCAATGCGTTGCCAATGATGCGCTTGGAGAACGGATGCCCGTAGGCCGTTTCCTCCCATTGCGCGGATAGATTCCAATCGTCGGTGATGTCGTGGTCGTCGAAGATCATCAGGCAGGACAGGTGCGCGAACACCCGGGCCACGCCGCCAAGCCCGACCTTGAAGGCCTCGATGCGCTGTTGTTCCAAGTCATAGCGCTGACGACGTTCGACGGTCAGCTCGGGTGGTTGCGGATCGATCAGCGTCCACGGCACGGGCGACCACACCAGCAGATACATCGCCATGACTTCTGCGAAGGTCACCAGGTGATTATCGGCGCTGCTGCTGGTGAAGATCGGCTTGCGTGCCCCGCCAAAGAATCGCTCACGCAGGGTTTCGTTGCTTTCGAGCGCTGGCAGCAAGTCTGCACGGTGGTAATAACTGGCGGGGTGTTGGTAAAGCTTGGCGCTGTCTTCCACCACCGCACCTTCGAGGCATTCTTCAAACAACCCCAGGCGCTCGATCAAGGCATGGATCGCCCGCAACATTGGCCCGGCGACATCATCGGCATACACCTGGTCGCCGCTCATCATCAACAACGCCGGCCGTTGCTCGGGAGATTGCGCCAACAGCCGATCGACACAGAGCAAACCGTCGTTGGCCGGGTAATGGGGTTTGCGGCAGGAGCCATGGATCAATTGCCCGATGCGCGAATGCAGCACGAAGTTCGGGCACTTCGCGTCGCCGTATAGCAGGTGCGGCGCCCATTCTGCGATGGGCGTGCCGTCTACCAGCAGGTCGTAATCAATCGCCACATCCAGCGGCAGGGCGGTCTCGAGATGCACGTCGATCAAATGCACAAATGCCTGCCGGCCCACGGGCACCACTGTGCAACGCGTGGCGTCGAGTGCGAGATCGCCTGCTCCGTCGAGGCGCAAAATCAACGTCAATGGCCGTGTACCCACCAGCCACATCACCAGCCGCCGGGGTTCCAATCGCCGCAACAGCGGACCGACGAGGACGCAGGGCAGGGAGGTTAGCGTGTCGGAAGGGGGCGGCAACATTCGTAGGAAAAGCTCTGCTTCAGAAAGAAGCAGGGATCATAACGCAATGTGCCTGAGGGCTGTGGCGTACCCGCTGCTGTGGCGAGGGAGCGAGCTCCCTCGCCACAGAGTCAGCTCATTCCCAACCAGTTCGGCAGAACCAGCGAGATCCACGGCACATAGGTGATCAGCACCAGGAACGCCAGCAAGATCATCAGCCACGGCATGGCCGCGCGGATGGTGGCCGTCAGCGACATGCCAGTCACCGCCGAGGTGACGAACAGGTTCAAGCCCACCGGCGGCGTGATCAGGCCGATTTCCAGGTTCACCACCATGATGATGCCCAGGTGAATCGGATCGATGCCCAGTTTCATGGCGATAGGGAACAGGATCGGCGCCAGGATCAGGATGATCGCCGACGGCTCCATGAACGCACCGGCAATCAGCAGCACGATGTTCACCACCAGCAGGAAGGTCACTGGCGTCAGCCCGGCCTCGATCACCCATGCGGTGATCTGTTGCGGCAGTTGCTCGGTGGTCAACACATGGGCGAAGAGCATGGCGTTGGCAATGATGAACATCAGCATGATGCTCAGCTTGGCCGACTCCAGCAGCACCTTGGGCGTCTCGCGGAACGTCAGGTCCTTATAGACGAACAACGCGATAAACGCCGAATAGACCGCCGCGACCGCCGCTGCTTCGGTGGGTGTGAACATCCCCGAATAGATCCCGCCGAGAATGATGACCATCAGCAGCAGACCCCAGACCGCTTTGCGTGCCGCCGTCAGCCATTCGCGCAAGGTGGCCCTGGGCAAGGCGGGCAAGTTTTTCTTCACCGCGACGATGTAGATCGCCACCATCAAGAACACACCCAGCAACAAGCCCGGCACCACGCCGGCCATGAACAATTTGCCCACGGAGGTTTCCGTCGCGGCGGCATACACCACCATCACGATCGACGGCGGAATCAGGATGCCCAGGGTCCCGGCGTTGCAGACGATGCCGGCACCAAACGCCTGTGGATAACCCGAACGCACCATGCCGGCAATCGCGATGGAGCCCACCGCCGCCACCGTTGCGGGACTGGAACCGGACAGCGCGGCAAACAACATGCACGCCAGCACCGCCGCAATCGCCAGGCCGCCACGGATATGGCCGACGCAGGCGTTGGCAAAGTCGATCAGCCGCCGCGCCACACCGCCCGTGGTCATGAACGCACCGGCCAGCAGGAAGAATGGGATCGCCAGCAACGTGTAGTGTTCGCTGGTTTCGAACAGCTTGATCGCCAGGGAACGTACCGAATCGGGGCTGAAGAAAATGATCGTCAGCGATCCGGCCAGGCCCAGGGAAATGGCGATGGGGACGCCGATAAACATCAACACGAACAGCGCGATGAACAGGAAGGCAATGGTCATGGCTTGTCTTCCTCGATCTCGGTCAGTTTGATCGCTTCCGCTGCTTCATCCGCCAGGCCCAGGCCCGTCTGACGATTCATCAGGATGCGTACGAAAATTTCCACGAAGCGGATGAACACCAGCGCGAACCCCACCGGCACGATCAACCCGATATGCCATTGCATGATGCCGAAATGGCCGAGGTCTTCGGCGCCGATTCCGGCAATCATCAAGGTGTTGATCCACTCGAAACTCGCCACGGCCAGCAACCCGGCATAACCCAGGCAGCACAGGCAGGCGATCACGCCGATGAAGCGCTGTACCGGTTTGCTCGCCAGTTTCACCAGCGCATCGACGCCGATGTGCCCGGCGGTCCGCACGCCATACGAAAGACCGAAAAAAATCAGCCAGCCAAACAGCGCCTTGGTCAACGAGCTGCTCCAGGTCATTGCCTGGGCCATGCCCATGATGCCGTCGCCGATGGCGAACATCGACTCGCTGGCGGCGGGCCAGTGGTCGCCGAGGCTGTAGAAAACCGCGTAGAGGTTGTTGAGGACCACATAGACGAACGTGACGAGCGTCATGGCGGCCAGGAGGAAAGCAATGAAACCTTCCTCGAAGTGTTCCCAGGTGCGCCGAAGGGCGTTCATGGATGACATCTCCTGCTAGAGGACGACAGGCCGGCATTGCCAAGGTGGCAACGCCGGCCAACCCATTACTGAGCCTTGTTGGAGGCTTCGGCGGCTTTGATCAGATCGGCGCCGATGTCACCTTCGAACATCTTCCATACCGGTTTCATCTTCTCGCGCCATTCTTCGCGCTGTTCAGGCGTGAGGGTGATGATTTCGGTGGTCTTGGCATCGAGGATGCGCTGTTTGTCATGCTCGTTGAGCTGTGCCGCCTCTTTGTTCACTTGAGCCGTGACTTCCACCAGGATCTTGTCCAGTTCAGTACGGATGTCCGGCGGCAGGCCGTTCCAGAACTTGGTGTTGGTGATCAGCATGTAGTCGAGTACACCGTGGTTGGATTCGGTGATGTACTTCTGCACTTCATGCATCTTCTGGCTGTAGATGTTCGAGTACGGGTTTTCCGCACCGTTGACCACACCGGTCTGCAAGCCTTGGTACACCTCGGCGAAACTCATCTTGCGCGGGTTGGCGTTCACGGCCTTGAACTGTTCTTCGAGCACGGCAGACGCCTGCACGCGGAACTTCAGGCCACGGGCATCCTTGGGTTCGCGCAGCGGTTTGTTGGCGGACAATTGCTTCATGCCGTTGTGCCAATAGGCCAGGCCGGTGATGTTCTTGCTTTCCATGGACTTGAGCAGTTTCTGGCCTTCAGGGCTCAACTGGAAACGGTCCACGGCGGAGATGTCGTCAAACAGGAACGGCAGGTCGAACAACTGCACCGTCTTGGTGTATTGCTCGAACTTGGCCAGGGACGGCGCGATCATTTGTACGTCGCCCAACAACAGGGCTTCCATCTCCTTGCCATCGCCGAACAGCGAGGAGTTAGGGTACACCTCGACTTTGACTTTGCCTGGCAGTCGTTCTTCCACCAACTTCTTGAACAGCAGCGCGCCCTGACCTTTAGGGGTTTGTTCGGCCACCACGTGCGAGAACTTGATGACCACCGGGTCGGCTGCCATGGCCGAGCCCAGCGCGCTGAGGGCCAGCGTGCAGACGAGTGCTTTCCACATAGGTTTGAACATTGGGGTTTCCTTTTATTTTTGGTTTTGCCCGTGCAGGCTCATTCAAAACACAACGCACGGTGGGACAGTTGCAAGTCTAGGCAGAAAATAGCTTGCCGGGGCATTGTGACATCAAGTGCACCGTTTACGGCGTCTTGTTGGACGCTTCGGCGGCCCTGATCAGGTCCGGGCCGATGTCTTTTTCGAACTTCGCCCACACCGGTTTCATCTTGTCGCGCCATGCACTTCGCTCTTGCGGGGTGAGGGTGATGATCTCGGTGGTCTTGGCGTCCAGGACGTGCTGTTTGTCCAGCTGGTTGAATCGCTCCGCTTCCTTGTTGGCATAGGCGGTGGACTCGGCCACGATCTTCTCCAGTTCCGCGCGGATATCCGCTGGCAAGCCGTTCCAGAAGTCCGACGTGGTAATCAACATGTAATCGAGGATGCCGTGGTTGGACTCGGTAACGTATTTCTGTACCTCGTGCAGTTTCTGGTTGTAGAAGTTCGAATAGGTGTTTTCCGTGCCGTTGACCAGGCCTGTACGCAAGCCCTGATACACCACCGAAAAGATCATCGGTTGCCCTTTGGCGCCCACGGCCTTGAACTGCTCCTCCAATACGGCGGAAGTCTGCACGCGAAAGACCAGGCCGCGCGCATCTTCGGGCATACGAAGTGGTCTGGTTGCCGACAATTGCTTCATGCCGTTATGCCAATAGGCCAGGCCTGTGACGTTCTTGCTTTCCATGGACTTGAGCAATTGCTGCCCTTGGGGGCTCTGTTGGAAACGATCCACGGCAGCGATGTCGTCGAACAGGAACGGCAAGTCGAACAGCTGCACCTTGCGGGTGTACTGCTCGAACTTGGCCAGCGAACGGGCAATGATCTGCACGTCTCCCAGCAGTAACGCTTCCATTTCCTTGTCATCGCCATAAAGCGTGGAATTGGGATAAACCTCCACCTTGACCCTGCCCGGCAAGCGTTCCTCCACCAGCTTCTGGAACATCAAGGCGCCTTGGCCCTTGGGCGTCTGCTCGCCCACCACGTGAGAAAACTTGATAACGATGGGGTCCGCAGCAGCGGTGCCCAGCGTGGTGAAAGCCAGCGCGAAGGCGAGCGCGTTCCATAAGGGTTTGAGCATGGCGATTCTCTTGGAATTATGTTTATCGTGCGGGCTCATCCCAGCCCCGGCGAACTGTAAACATGGCAAGTCTAGGAGAAAAAACGCGGGTGATTGGGTGATAGGTAAAATGAAGCCGTTTCGCCATCTGCTAGGCTAGGCCTTCAGGATCAAAAGCCTCAGGAGGGGGACAGGATGTTTACGTTTGATAAGTTATGGAAGAGTCATCCCGAAATATTCGGCGACGCCGCGCCTTGCAGGACGAATGGTTCCAAGAACTTTGGCGATCAATGCGCAATCAATCTCGGCGTGGCCCTGCGGCGCGCAGGCGCCGACATGAGCCAGCTCAGGAGTGTGCGTCATTGTTGGCAGCATCCCAAGAGCGAAGGGCACATATTGGCTGCCGAAGAACTCGCCAAAGCCTTGAGTCGAGCCAGGATTCCCGGCTTGCAAGGCATGAAGACCGTCAAAAGCGAAGACTTTGAAGACAGTCTGGAAGGGCAGCAGGGAATCATTTTCTTCAAGGACTTCTGGCGCCGGGCAAATGAAACTTCTGCCAATCGCAGTGGCGATCACATCGACCTTTGGAGTGGTCGCCGGTTGACGGATTGGTTGAGTTACCCACGAATACAAATGGGCTTCTCCATCGAAGGTACTTTCTCGGATTACCATGAGTCCAAGGACATCTGGTTCTGGAAGGTCATATGAAGGTGATCAAAGGAGTCTTGTTCGTCTTTCTGCTGGTCGCTTCGGCCATGGGTGTTTTTAATCTGATTTTCATACTGATCGGAACCTATGTGGGTCCGCTGTACGAAAGCGATGCGGACCAGAGCCGCAATTTCGCGATCTGGCTGTTAGGAAATATCGGAGTGATGATCGTCGCGGCTGTGGCGGGCATTATCTGGAGCCGTCGGCGCGCGAAAAGGATTTAACCAAGCAGTGCACGCGATAGGCGTTTCTTCGCACCTCTTGGCCTGACCGCATCAGGCTGGCTGGAGCTCAAGGCTCCAGCGATGGCCCCTTCAATTCGATCTGGTTGCCATCCGGATCGGTGCAATAGATCGACAATCCCTTACCCTCCGCGCCAAAACGCATCTGCGCTTTCTCGACGGCCAGGCCGGCTGCGCGCAAATGAGCGAGCAAAGCCTGCTCGTCAAACGGCTCGATGCGCAGGCAGAAGTGATCAACGTTATGGCCCTGCTTGCCGGCCGCCGCGCCACCCTGGCGGCCAAGCGGCCCGTCGACGTCCACCAGATCGATCATCGATGCACCGGCACCGAGATGGATCAGGCCCAGGTCATCCCGACGCTTCCTGAGCTCGCAACCGAACACTGAGGTGTAGAAGGCGAGGCTGCGCTCGATGTCCGTTACGCGCAGGACGATGTGGTCGATGCGTTCGATGGTGAAGTCCTTCATACCGGCCTCCGCATGGGGTGTCGCGCCAATGACCCAGTCACTTTAGCCCAACAATTCCCGCAGAGGGAGCGAGCTGATTCCCAGCAATGACAGGCCAAGTAGTATGACGACTTCTAGAGTCGTCATCTTTCTGGAAATGACGAATCGATGAAAAAATCTCCTGTTTGATTGGTTTTGTGGGTTGACACGCCTGGGAAAACATTCGAATAATCCGCAACGTTGTATGACGACATACAAATAAAAAATAACAACACGGTGGCTCCTCCCCATGAGAATCACAGGCGTTAACGTCGAAATTTTTTCCACCCCGTCGCGTCGCGCCCAGGACAGTGCCGGCCACGCCCATCCCGGCGACGAAGTCATGATCAAGATGGCCCTGCTGCGAATCAGCTGCGACGACGGATCGGAGGGTTATGCCTTCGGTACGCCTGAATTGATTCGCCCGCACATCATCGAATCCTTCGTGCGCAAGGTGCTGATCGGTCGCGACCCGATGGACCGTGAAAGCATCTGGCAGGATCTGGCGCACTGGCAGCGCGGCAGCGCAGGGCAGTTCACTGATCGGGCCCTGGCCCTGGTGGAACAAGCCTTGTGGGATCTGGCCGGGCGCAAGCTGAAGTTGCCGGTGCACAAGCTCATTGGCGGTTATCGCGACAAGGTCCTGGCCTATGGCTCGACGATGTGCGGCGATGATTTGCCGGGTGGGCTGTCCACGCCAGACGAGTACGGTCAGTTCGCCGAAAAGCTCGTCGCGCGTGGCTACAAGGCAATCAAGCTGCACACCTGGATGCCGCCGATTTCCTTCGCGCCAAATCCGCAAATGGACATCCAGGCCTGCGCCGCCGTGCGCGAGGCGGTTGGCCCGGACATCGCCCTGATGCTCGATGGCTACCACTGGTACAGCCGCATGGATGCGCTGACCATCGGCAAGGCCTTGGAAAAGCTGGATTTCGCCTGGTTCGAAGAGCCAATGATGGAAGACTCCGCCGAGTCCTACGCCTGGCTGGCGGCCAACCTGGATATCCCGGTGTTGGGCCCGGAAAGCATCGCCGGCAAATTCCACAGCCGCGCCAGTTGGGTCACGCACAAATCCTGTGACATCCTGCGCGCCGGCGTGGCTGGCGTCGGCGGCATCGGGCCGTGCCTGAAAGTGGCGCACCTGGCCGAGTCGTTCGGCATGGATTGCGAGGTCCACGGCAACGGCGCGGCGAACCTCGCCGTGGTTGGGGCGATCAGCAATTGCCGCTGGTACGAGCGCGGCCTGCTGCATCCGTTCCTCGACTACGAGGAAGTGCCGGCGCACCTCAACAGCCTCGTCGATCCGATGGATGCCGACGGTTATGTGCACCTGTCGGATCGGCCGGGGTTGGGCGAGGACATCAACTTCGCGTATATCGAAGCCAATACATTATCCCGACACTGATGGCGCAAGGCGTCCGAGGCTGAACGGCCCGGACGACAAGTCTTTATAAATATAAGAAAGGACTGAACCATGAAACTCTGGCCCAAGCGCCTGACCAGGCTGCTGTGTGTCATCGTGGCCCTGTGCACAGTGCAGGTGCCCGTCAGCCTGGCCCAAGGCGAAACGCCCGCCGACCAATTGGTGGTGGGCATGAGCATGATCAACCTGTTGTCCCTCGACCCGGCCGCCGCGACGGGCCTGGAGGTTGCCGAGGTCAACGCCAACGTCTACGACATGCTCCTGGAGCAAGACGCGGCGCAGCCGGACACGCTGATTCCCGCCCTGGCGAAAAGCTGGGAAATAAGCCCGGACCGTATGCGCCTGACCTTTCAACTACGCGACGACGTCCGCTTTCACTCCGGCGCGCCGCTCACTGCACAGGATGTCGCCTGGTCCTTGCAGCGCGTGGTCACCCTCAATCGCGCCTTGGCGTCGACCTGGAAGGCCTACGGTTTCACCGCCGAAAACGTCGTCAAACTGATGCGCGCCGAAGGGCCACACACCTTTGTCATGGAGTTGCCGCGCAGCACCGATCCGTTGCTGGTGCTCAATACCTTGGCTACCTCGCCCAGTGCTTTCATCGTCGATCGCTCGGTGGCCTTGCAGCATCAGGTCGGTGACGATCAGGGCGCGGCGTGGCTGGCTACGCATACGGCCGGGTCCGGCGCGTTCAAGCTGGATATCTGGCGCGCCAACGACGTGATCCTGATGAGTCGCAACGATGACTATTGGCGCGGCGCGCCAAAGTTGCGCCGGGTGATCATGCGCAACATGACCGAATCTCAGGCCTTGCGCTTGATGGTCGAGCGCGGTGACCTGGATGTCGCTCGCGGCATGGCCGCCACCGATATCAAGGCCCTGGGCGCGGTCGATGAAGTGCACATCCAGAGCATCGCTCGCGGCACGCTGTACTACGTGGCGTTGAGCATGCAGCAGCCGCTGTTCCAGGATATCCGCGTGCGCCAGGCCATCCGCCTGTTGATCGACTACCAAGGCATCAACGACGTGGTGATGCCGCATTATGGCGTGATCAACCAGCGGCCGATGCAACTGGGTTTGCCGGCGCGGCTGGACGATCCGGGTTATCGCCTGGACGTGGCCAAGGCCAAGCGCCTACTGGCGGAGGCCGGCCACGCCGAAGGCTTCAAGGTGAGCATCCGCTCGCTGACCGATCCGCCGTTCATCAACATCGCCACCAGTCTGCAAGCGACGCTGGCCCAGGCGGGCATCCAGGCGACGATCATCACTGGCACCGGCAACCAGATCTACGGGGCGATGCGCGACCGCCAGTTCGACATCCTCGTCGGGCGCGGCGGTGGCGGGGCGGAGCGTCATCCGCATTCGAGCCTGCGGGCCCTGGTGTACAACCCGGACAACCGCACCGAAGCCAAGTTGAGCAACTTCCAGGGCTGGCGCACCTCGTTCTTCGATCCGCAGCTCAACCAGTTGATCGAACAAGCCGAGCGCGAGCGCGACCCCGAGCGGCAGCGGCAAATGTACGCCCAGGTCCAGACCCTCTATGACCAACAAGCCGGAGCAATCATGCCGGTCTCGCAGATGGTCGACGAGGTGGTGATCCATGCCGACGTGCGCAACTACATCGGCCACACCGCCGCCACCACGCGCCTTCGCGACGTCTACAAGCAGCGCTGAAATCGACGGCCACACGGCCAAGGCAGGAATGAATATGTCGACTGCATCCTTTTCAATCTGGACCACCCGGGCCGCTTCGGCGACCCGGCGCGGCGGCTCGGTGGCGGTAACGCTGCTCGGGTTGCTGCTGCTGACTTTCTTTATCGGACGGGTGATGCCGCTGGACCCGGTGCTGGCAATCGTCGGCCCGGACGCCGACGCTTCGGCCTATGCCCAGGTATACAAAGAGCTGGGCCTGGACAAGCCGTTGTGGACCCAATTCGCGATCTACCTCGGCGACCTGGTCCACGGTGATTTCGGCATGGCCTTGCTGACCGGCAATCCGGTCATCACCGACATTGCCAGGGTGTTCCCGGCGACGTTGGAACTGGCGACCCTGGCCATTCTGTTCGGCGTGTTGGCGGGCTTGCCGCTGGGTGTCTACGCGGCGACTCACCAAGGCCGTGCCGGTGATCATGTCGCGCGGCTGATCACGCTGTTCGGCTATTCCACGCCGATTTTCTGGATCGGCATGATGGCTTTCCTGGTGTTCTACGCCTGGTTGGGTTGGGCCGGTGGTGTCGGGCGGATCGGCCTGGCTTACGACGGGTTGATTCCGACACACACCGGGCTGCTGCTGATCGACACCGCTTGGTCCGGCGATTGGGAAGCCTTTCGCAGCGCCCTGCGGCACATCCTGCTGCCGGCGGTGATCCTCAGTTTCAACTCGGTCGCCTACATCAGCCGCATGACCCGCAGCTTCATGCTCGAGCAACTGTCCCAGGAATACATCATTACCGCGCGGGTCAAGGGCTTGTCCCAACGCAAGATCGTGTGGGGCCACGCCTTCGGCAACATCCGCGTGCAACTGCTGACGATTGTTGCGCTGGCCTACGGCGGTTTGCTCGAGGGCTCGGTGCTGATTGAAACCGTCTTCGCCTGGCCAGGCTTCGGGCAGTACCTGACGAGCAGTCTGTTGCTCGGCGACATGAACGCGGTGATGGCTTGCGTGCTGTTGATCGGCCTCATCTTCGTGACGCTGAACCTGATCAGCGACGCGCTCTACAAGATCTTCGACCCGAGGACTCGCTAATGAACCTGCCCCTTGCTTCCAGCGCAGCCGGCAGTGCCGCGCTGCCCGCATCAAGTACGGCTGCACTGGTCGCCAGCGCCGCCCGGCTGCTGCGATTCCTGCTGCGCAACCCGATGACGTTTGCCGGCCTGGTCGTCGTATCGACGCTGATCCTTGTCGCAGTCTTCGCGCCCTGGATCGCCGGCCACGATCCCCTGTTGCAGAACCTTGCCGGCGCGTTGCAAGCACCCAGCAGCGCGCATTGGTTCGGCACTGACGAATACGGTCGCGATGTGTTCGCCCGGCTGGTGTATGGCTCGCGTATCACGCTGTACATCGTCTTGCTGGTGACGGTGATCGTAGGGCCCATCGGCCTGTTGGTCGGCACGGTTTCCGGTTACTTCGGCGGTTGGGTCGACAGCCTGTTCATGCGCATCACCGACATCTTCATCTCGTTCCCCAGCCTGGTGTTGGCGCTGGCCTTCATCGCCGCCCTCGGCCCGGGCCTGGAGCATGCGGTGATCGCCATCGCACTCACTGCCTGGCCGCCGATTGCCCGGCTCGCCCGTGCCGAAACACTGCCGCTGCGCAACGCAGACTTCGTCGTCGCGGTTCAACTCCAAGGTGCGTCGAGCACCCGGATCATCCTGCGCCACATCATTCCGATGTGCCTGTCGTCAGTGATCATCCGCCTGACCATGAACATGGCGAGCATCATCCTAACGGCCGCCGCCCTGGGCTTTCTTGGCCTCGGCGCCCAGGCACCGTTGCCGGAGTGGGGCGCGATGATCTCCACCGGGCGGCGCTACATGCTCGAAAGTTGGTGGCTGGTGGCGGCGCCCGGTGCGGCGATCATGCTGGTGAGCCTGGCCTTCAACCTGTTGGGTGACGGCTTGCGCGATGTCCTCGACCCCCGCAGCCAATCCTGAGGAAAGTCCCATGACTGAGATAAAACTGGCCGTACAGGATCTGTGCGTGGAGTTTCGCAATGCGGGCAAAACGTCACTGGCGGTGCGTGACGTGTCGTTCACCTTGGGCAGGGAAAAACTCGCCATCGTCGGCGAATCCGGCTCGGGCAAATCCACCGTGGGCCGCAGCCTTTTGCGTCTGCATCCGCCGACGGCGCGGGTCACCGCCAAGACCCTGCGCTTCGCCGATATCGACTTGCTGAGCGCCAGCGAAAAGCAGATCCAGGCGATTCGCGGCGCGCGCATGTCGATGATCATGCAAGACCCGAAATACTCACTGAACCCAGTGGTGCGCGTTGGCGAACAAATCGCCGAAGCCTACCTCGCCCATCACAAGGTGCCCCATCGCGAAGCCCGGGACCGGGCGCTGGACATGCTCGCCAAGGTGCACATCCGTGATCCTCGGCGGGTCTATGACCTGTACCCCCACGAAGTTTCGGGCGGCATGGGCCAGCGGATCATGATCGCCATGATGGTCATCACCGATCCCCGGGTGATCATTGCCGACGAACCCACTTCGGCGCTGGACGTGTCGGTGCGCCGGCAGGTGCTCAACGTGCTGGAAGAGTTGGTCAGCGAGCGTGACCTCGGGCTGATTTTCATCAGCCACGACCTGAACCTGGTGCGGCATTTCTGCGACCGCGTGCTGGTGATGTACGCCGGCCGCGTGGTCGAGTCGATCGCCGCCGCCGACCTGGATAACGCCACCCATCCCTACACCCAAGGCCTGTTGGCCGCATTGCCCAGCCTGGACCATCCGCGCGCCACGCTGCCGGTGTTGCAGCGCGACCCACATTGGTTGAACCCTTGAGGAGCCTGTCATGAGCATGATCGAAATCACCGGCCTGAACCTCAGTTTTGGCACGGGTGCGGCACTGAACGCGGTATTGCACGACGTCCATTTGAGCGTTGCCGAAGGTGAGGCATTCGGCCTGGTGGGGGAGTCCGGTTCGGGCAAGACCACGGTGCTGCGTTGCCTGGCCGGACAGTACCAGCACTGGACCGGACAACTGCAAATCGCCGGTCGGGCGGTGACGCGCAAGCTGCCGCTGGACCACTACCGCACCGTGCAAATGGTCTTCCAGGACCCGTACGCCTCGCTGCATCCGCGCTACACCATCGACGCCGCTTTGCAGGAGCCACTGCGCATTCATGGCATCGATGGGCGTGGGCAAAAGGTCAGCGAGATCCTGCGCAAGGTCGGCTTGAATGACAGCTTTCGCTTTCGTTATCCGCATCAATTGTCCGGCGGCCAGCGCCAGCGCGTGGCGATTGCCCGGGCGCTGATCCTGCGCCCTCGGGTGTTGCTGCTGGACGAGCCGACCTCGGCGCTCGACGTCTCGGTGCAGGCGGAAATCCTCAATCTGTTGGCCGAACTGCGCCGCCAGGAAGGGCTGACTTATTTGATGGTTACCCACGACCTGGCCGTCGTTGCACATCTGTGCGATCGGCTGGCGGTGATGCAGCAGGGCAGGGTGGTGGAAACCCTAGACAGTCATCTATTGGCAAGCGATGGCGCCACCCACGACTACACCCGTTTGCTGGTGCAAGCCAGCCGCGACATACAACGAATACCTATCGCCGTCTGAAGTAACCAAACCGCTGTAGCTGTTTTAAACCGCAGAACTCGTTGAACCGCACGTTTCAATGCGCAAACGCGCTCGCCTGCGATTTGGCGTTAACCCAACTAACGATTTCAACCAACAAGAATAAAAAACATGAAAAAGACCCTCGTCGTTTTGTCGATCGCTTCATTGTTCACTTCGGTTTTCGCCCAGGCCGATACCGGTTATATAAACGTTCGCCATCAATACGCAGAGAAGACCCGCATGCACGCCGACCGCGCAAAGTTCGGCATCAGGCTGGATAACGGTGTGGGCCTGGAAGGCGAACTCAAATACAAGACCGCCGGTGACCGGGAAGACGTCGCCTTCGACAACACCGTCGGCAGCGGCCATGAATTTACCGTCAACTACCAGCACAAGATCGACGATCGCTGGACGCTGACGCCTTCGTTCGCGATGGAAAGCGATGAGGAATCCACCACCTACAAGATGGGCATGCGCCTGGGCTATAAGATCACCAAGGAACTGAGCATCGCCGGTCGCTACCGTTACGATTCATCCAAGCTCGACCGCGACAAGGTCGATCGCGACGTGCCGGACAATGCCCAGGACGACCAGACGATCCATCGCTACGACGTCTACATCAACTACGCGGATCAAGGGCCGTGGGCGTATGAATATCAACTGACTTATTTCGACGCCGATTACATCCGCTACAACGGCGGCACCGATGACTATGAGCAGAATGCCGTGGTCAAGTACAAGTGGGATAAGCGTTGGGCACCGTTTTTCGAAGTCGGTGATATCAAGGTCAACTCGGTGGACAGCGATCGGCAACTGCGGTTGCGGGTGGGCATTCAGTACAACTTTTTCTGAGTTGTGGGAGAGGTAGTCAACACTGAATAAAACTGTGGGAGCGAGCTTGCTCGCGATAGCGGTCTGCCTGTGCCGATGATATTGGATGTGCCGCCGCCTTCGCGAGCAAGCTCGCTCCCACAGGGGGCGGTGGAGGATACAAATGCTGTGGTCACTGCAGCCACAAAACTGCGGGGGTTACTCGTTGTAGAACGCCTGGCGTTGTTGGGTTTCACACAGGCGCATGCGGCTGTTGCTCAAGTGCAGGTACATGGCCGCCCGCGCCGCGTCGACGTTGCGACTGGCGATGGCATCGAAAATCTGCTGATGTTCGGCATTGATCCCCTGCAGGTAGGCACTGCGATCACTTTGTCCCGAATAGGCGGAGTTCATCCGGGTACGCGGGATCAGCTTCGTGCCCAGGTGCTTCATGATGTCGATCAGGTAGTAATTGCCGGCCGCCTTGGCGATCTTCAGGTGGAACTGGAAATCGGCATTGATCGTGGTGCCGGATTTCTCAGGCCCTTGTAACAACGCGTCCAGCGCCTGGGCCAGTTCGGCCAGGGCTTCGGGCGTGGCGCGTTCGGCGGCCATGCCGGCGGCCTGTACTTCCAGGCTCAGGCGAAACTCCAGCAAATTGAGCACGTCGGACAACGTGGCAATCGTCGCCGGCCCGAGGGTAAAACCTTCCGGCGCCGGCATGTCCAGCACAAAAGTGCCGACGCCATGGCGCGTCTCCACCAGCCCTGCGGCCTGCAAACGCGACAACGCTTCGCGCACCACCGAACGGCTGACGCCTTCGGCTTCCATGATGTGCACTTCGGTGGGGAGCTTTTCGCCGCATTTCAGGATGCCGTCACGCATGCGCTGGGCAAAACGGTCGACCAGTGTTTCGGCGAGGCGGCGCGGCTTGTTCAATGGAGATAACGCTTGATCCGTCATCGGCGTGCTCTAGTGTGATCAGCGGGCATTATAGTGAGTTTTGGCGCAAGGTCGCGGCTATAATGCCGCGATCGTCTGGCTTGATGGATAGGTGCAATGGAGCGTGTCACAACCGATCGACGCCTGAGCATGACTCAGCAACTGGTGGTCGACCTGACGCAGCAGATACTCGCCGGCGAGCTGCCCGCGGGCAGCAAGTTGCCGACCGAACAGGTGATCATCAAGGAGCGCGGCGTCAGTCGCACCGTAGTGCGTGAAGCCATGTCCCGGCTTCAGGCCGAAGGTTTGGTCGAGACGCGCCATGGCATCGGCACCTTCGTGGTCGACACCGCCCGACCGGGGGATTTCCAGGGCAGCAAACACGTCAAGGGCGGCGCCTACGATGCACTGGCCGTCATCGAACTGCGCCTGAGCCTGGAAGTGGAAGCCGCCGGCATCGCCGCGCAACGGGCTACGCCGGAGCAGCTGCTGGCCATGCGTGAAGCGCTCGATGCGGCGAATGCAATTGACCCATCGGATGACGAAAGCTCCCGGGCCGATTTTGAATTTCATCTGCAGATCGCCCAATGCACCGGCAACAATTTCTTCATCGATGCCATGGCCCATGTCGGCAATACATTGATCGCCGTCGTGCAACAGGCCGGACCGGCGGTGACGGAGGAAAACCGAGCGTTGGTGATGCGTGAGCGCGAGCAGATCTACGCCGCGTTGGCGCGACATGACGGGGAAGCAGCGCGGGCTTCGATGCGGTTGCATTTGATCAACATGCAGCAGCGGGTCCGGGGTGTGGTGGAGCTGACGGCGCAATAACTTCCACCACTGCCCCCTGTGGGAGCGAGCTTGCTCGCGAAGACGGCGGCACAGTCAACATCACCGCTTCAGACAGACCGCCATCGCGAGCAAGCCCCCACAGGGGCCGCAGCCGCCAGTCGAAGCTCAAGGCTCCAGTACAGGCCCCTTCAACTCGATCTGGTTGCCATCCGGATCGAAGCAGTAAATCGACCAACCCTTGCCCTCCGCGCCATAGCACATCTGCGCTTTCTCAACCTCCAGGCCGGCTGAAGCCAAATACGCAAGCAGGGCGGGTTCATCAAACGGCTCGATACGCAGGCAGAGGTGACCAACATTATGTCCCTGTTTACCCGCCGCCGGCCCACCCTGGCAACCGAGAGGCCCGTCGACAGCCACCAAATCAATCATCGAAATACCAGTACGTACCCAGATGCAGCATGCCAAGATCGTCCCGACGTTTCCTGAGCTCGCAACCGAGCACCGACGTATAAAAAGCGAGGCTGCGCTCGAGGTCTTTTACGCGCAGGACAATGTGGTCGATACGTTGAATCGTGAAGTTCTTCATACAGGCCTCATGTGCTCAGTGCCGCATTGTTTATTGCCACAGGAATTCCACACGCTATCCGGGCTTCTGATACCGTGCAAAAAACATGATTTGGAGAATGGCATAAGCATTAAGGCTCCACGTATCTTTATGATCCACGCCACCCCCTTGGCGATCGAGCCCGTCACGGCGGCTTTTGCCCAGCATTGGCCGCAGGCGCGGATCGTCAATCTGCTCGAAGACTCGTTGCCCCAGGACCGGGTGCAGGAAGGCGAGTTGAGCGCGAACATGAAGACGCGTTTCCTGACGTTGTCCCACTACGCCGTACAAAGCGCAGCGGATGCCATTCTGTTTACCTGCTCGGCGTTTGGCGATGCCATCGACCTGGTTAAACCCGAGGTGACCATCCCGGTGCTCAAGCCGAACGAAGCGATGATCGAACAGGCACTGAAACAGGCATCGCGCATTGCCGTGCTCGCGACGTTCGAGCCCACCATTACGTCGATGATGCCCGAGTTCAAACAAGCGGCAGCGCTCAACGGTCGCGCGGTGGAGGTGGTGCCTTATTTCGTTCCGGGCGCATTGCAGGCGCTGAATGACGGCAACCAAGAGGCTCACGATGCCGCCATCGCGGATATGGCCGCCCGGGTCGAGGGCTGCGACCTGATCTGCTTCGCCCAGTTTTCAATGATGCGTGCCGCTGGGCAGGCCCAGGCCCGCTCCGGTCTACCAGTGCTGACCACGCCTGACAGCGCGGTGCTGGCGCTGCGCAAGTTGTTCCAAACGGATGCTTTCGTTTTTCCCCAGGATGGATGATTTACCCAATGCTCAAGTTCAACGCTCATCTCGGTTTTCAGTTCAATGAAGTGCCATTTCTGCAACGCATCGAAGCCGCCGCTATGGCGGGTTTCCGTGCTGTGGAATTCCCTTCCCCCTATGAGTTCGACGCCAGTCTCTTGGCTGATCATCTGGCTCAACACAACCTGCCGTTGATCCAATTCGCCGCACCTGCTGGCGTGACCAAAGGCATCGCGGCCTTGCAGGGCAAGGACGAGGCGTTTCGCAGCGGCTTGCTCCAGGCTGCGCGTTATGCAAAGGCGCTGGCGTGTTCCGATGTCCACATCATGTCGGGTGTTACGACGCAGGAAGACGCCGCACTTATCTATGGGCGCAACCTGGAGTACGCCGTCAAATACCTCGAAGACCAGGGCTTGCGGCCGCTGATCGAGGTCATCTGTGTGCAGGAGATGCCGGACTATTACATGTCCGACTTCAGCAAGGCGCAACAGGTGCTGGAAACTTTCCCGAGTGTCGGGCTGATCCTTGATCTTTACCATGCCCAACGGCTAACCGGGGATGCGGCGGATATCCTGGCTCGCTTTTATGACCGAACCGTCCATGTGCAAATTGCCGACTGCCCGGGGCGTCATGAACCGGGGACGGGGAGCATGGATTTTGCGGCTTTGTTCGCAGACCTGGAGCAGCGTGGCTACCAAGGGTGGATCGGCTGTGAATACCGTCCCACCGGCTCTACCGTGGCAGGCCTTGATTGGATCAAGCAGTTCAGTGCCTGACAAACAGCTAAGCCGGCCTCACCCCTGTGGGAGCGAGCTTGCTCGCTCCCACAAAAAAAGCGGCCAAGTCAGTGGAAAATCTGCCGTCCGTCTATCCTAGGTAGCCCTGAACCAAACGCGGAATCAGCAACCGATCACCCACGGACACCCACACCATGAAAAAACAAGAACAAGAAAGCCTCATCCAAACCCTGAAAACCCGCTTCGAACAAAACCCGAACCGCCACCGAGACATCCCCTGGGCCGACGTCCAGTCCCGGCTCGAAGCCAACCCCAAGGCCCTGAAGTCCCTCCAAGCCATGGAAGCCACCGGCGGTGAGCCGGATGTTATCGGCCTCGACCCAAAGACCGGCACTATCACCTTCTTCGATTGCGCCAAGGAAAGCCCCACCGGTCGCCGAAGCCTCTGCTACGACCGCGCGGCCCTGGACGCACGCAAGGAGAACAAGCCCAAAGGCAGTGCGATTGAAATGGCCGATGAGATGGGGATTGCCCTGTTGACCGAGGAGCAATACCGAGCCCTGCAGACACTCGGTGAGTTTGATGCCAAGACGTCCAGTTGGCTGGCGACACCTGCAGAACTTCGTGCGCTCGATGGGGCGATTTTTGGTGACTATCGTTATGGTCGGGTGTTCATCTATCACAATGGTGTGCAGTCGTATTACGCGGCGCGTGGGTTTCGTGGGGTGCTGCGCGTTTGAGCCCTCAAGGACACCGCTGCCCCTGTGGCGAGGGAGCTTGCTCCCGCTGGGCTGCGAAGCGGCCCCAAACCCATTCACCGCGGTGCACCAGGAGAGACGGCGTCGGCAGGTTTTGCGACTGCTGCGCAGCCGAGCGGGAGCAAGCTCCCTCGCCACAAAAGCTGATGCGTTCGAAGGATTGCGGTGGGGCAAACCACTTCATTCAAAAACCAAAACCTCACTCCCCTTGGCCGCAACGATCTCGCCAAACTCCGGCAACCGCGCCACAAAATCCGCCTCGAACGCCAGATACCGATCCTGCGCCGCCACGTAACGAATTTCCGGCTTGATGCGCGGGATATCCTTGGTCGACAGCTTCACCACCTCATTGCTGCGTTGATTCCAAAACCACGCCAGCGTCTGCGTACCAAAGGTGTTGGCGCGGTAACCCCACACCCACCAATCCCCATGCCCGCGGGATACATGAAGTTGCCCATGAAACGTGCGCAACGTGATGACTTGCTTGGGCTGGGTGACGAGCAGGCGTGTGTCCTGACGCAGCTCGCTGCCGAAACCGTCCAGCGTCGCCTTCGATTTAGCGCCGGTGACGAAATTGAAGCGCCACGCCAACAACACCGTCTCCTGATAACCCGAATGCTCGACGTTCTGCCGCGCGCCTTCGCTGAATAACAGAATCTCGTCGCCGCCCAAATACGCCGTCGCCGCCCGCAGCTTATAGGCCTCGGCGGGCATCGGCTGGGCGACGACTGCCTGTTTCGCGGCTTGGTCCCAGACCCAGCAACGCTTGCCGTTGTGCTGCATGAACAACAAGCGGCCCGGGCCGACCGGCAGGATCGTCAGCTCATCCGAGTCCTCGAAAATCACCTCGCTGCGGTCCGCCGTGATCCGCCAGATCCGCGTCAAATGCTCGGGCTCGTAAATGCGCTGGCGTTCGAATATCTCCGAGCCCACCACCACGCTGGGTTGCTCGAATTCCGACCACTGCACCCCGGCAGGCCCGAACGCCTCGACCTCATCGCCTCGACGAATTTCATATTGATAACGGTCGTCCGCGCTGTAATCGCCGCGCACGACCTGACGTTTCCACAGGCTGCGCTCTGCGTCGGCATCGATGAGCTGCAAATCCGCGCCGTCCACGCCATCGGTGCGATGTTCGAGCATGTCCTGCTCGGTGGGTGGCCATTGGTTGTAATCGATCAGGAAGCACAGCCATTGGTCTTCGTCCTGCTCGGTGATCGCGGCCCAACCGTTGCGGTAGTTGTATTCATGCACATACGTGGCGCCGGGATAGTCATGGACTTCCTGCAACCACTTCAACTTGCTGCGCTTGGGTTTGGCCGGTTTGCGCTCGACGGCCGCAGGTTTGGGCGGCTCGATCAATATCGGCGTGAACCTCGGCTCGCCACGCGCGCTTTGCCAATGCCTGGCAAACGCCTCGCGCTGATCCGAGGGGAAAACCACCGGCCGATAATCATCGCCGCCGGCGTCCAGGTTCCACAGGTCATAACCCTGACCCGCCAACACCGCCGCCAGCGCCTCGAAGCAAACCTCGGGCATCTCATTGAACAGCTCATCCAACAGCGCCTCGAACCCTGGGCCGGCAAACACACCGACGTCGGGATAGTAATGCTGCAACAGCCCGAGCAAGTCGCTGCCCGGTGTTTTCCAATCGATATGAACCAGCGGATCAAATTGCGATTGCATTACGGCTCTCTTCCTCGTGATTGAGTTTGCGTCGCCCGGTCAACTGTTCATGGCTAAACAACGCGTGCAACGCTGTTGCGATCTATAAGACCCTGCGTGGCCAACGCTCGGAGTTGCTCTGCAAGCGCTGCTCGCTCGGCTTTGGGCGTGACCGGATCGACCATCTGATATTGACGATCGCACCATAGGTTCAATTGACGAAGCCAAAAGGCCTGCACCGCAGGTTCTGTGTCCAGTCGAGCCAACAGGTACGCAGCCTGCTGCCATAGCGGTCGCAACTGGAAAATCGCGCTTCGGCGCTTAATCGAAAGGTCATGCCAATCTCGATCCAACTTGGCGTCTACCCCAGCTTTCACTGAAGACCAGGGTTGTTTGTTCAAGCGCACGATTGCTGCGGCAAAAACCTTGTCCGACGGGTCATCCAGGGCCCTGAGCAGTTCCGGCAGCAGGCTATCGGACAGCGTGCTGACAGCGGCATGCCTCACCGTGGGATAGGAGGAACGCATCGCTTCTTTTTGCCACTGCGGTTCCAGCTCGATGCCGAGCTCCGCAGCAAGGCCAAGCACACCAAGCCAGTCCCGCTTTTTGATGGGGATAGCCTGCTTCAGTCGGTCAGCCAGGATCGTCACCGAATCGACATTGCTGTTTGGTGCAGCCCAGCGCGCCAGGCTACGGATGGAGGGCGATGCATCAAGCAAGGCCTCAAATATCACAGGCCGTGGATCATCCAGAAGGGGAAGCAGCGCGCGCAACACGCAAACGCGAAACTTGGCACCGGGCTGAGACAGGGCTTCAAGCAGCAAAAGCCGAGCATGGGCGCCCGGCATTTGCTGACAGGCAGAAACGGCCATCAACTTTACAGTCACTTCACGATGGGCAAGGGCGCTGCGTAGCAGTGCTTCCGGGGCAGGATCATTCTCGAGCAAAAGTTCGAAAAGATAGCGGGCAGCTTTACCCTGTCGCGTCAGGAAATTCGCACGGACTGTGTCTCGGATAGCAGGCAACTGCAAAACAGCACGAGCGGTTTGCAGGGTCTTGCCGTGATCTGCTCGACGACGCGCGGCCAAAGCCAAGAGCGGCTCCACTGCGAACAACAACGCCTGGATGTGCTCGGGCGAAAGGTAATGCTCCAGGCCGGCGGCGGCTAAATCGCGAATTTGCGGAACCCAATCATTCAGCCGTTCTATCAACGCGACCAACGCTTCAGGCGAGGGATGCCGGCACAGTTCCCTTACGGCGATTTCCCGGACGAAACCGTTGTAGTGGCTGCTGAGCTCTGCCCACGTTGCGTTGGTCCCTGCCTGCGCGAGCGCTTCCAGCGCTTCGTTCTGCCGGTAATCGGGCCAAGAGAGTTCGGGTGTCTGTCTCTTCTTCAGCCTATCCAGCCATGATTGTATTGCGCTCACGTTCCAGTCCTTTACACGCGGTCATGCGGGCTTTTCTTATACCCCATTCCAGGATTCAAATTCGCGTCGACAACGTAACCGATTCATTAACGCCCACCGTGGCGAGGGAGCTTGCTCCCGCTGGGCTGCGCAGCGGCCCCAAACCGTTCAACCCGGTACATCAAGAAAAAACAGTCGACAGGTTTTACGACTGCTGCGCAGCCGAGCGGGAGCAAGCTCCCTCGCCACGGGTGACAGCAAGCGCTTTTCAAAGCTCTTGGAACTCATCCAGATAACAAACCGGCGAACTCCCCTCGGTCCGCTTCTCCACTTCATCCTCCAACCACTGCGCCAATACCACCGCGTTGTTCTCAGCCGTGGATTTTGCCGCATACACCAAGGTCAACGTCCCACCTCGCGCGACATCCACCAGTTTCCACCAATGCTCCGGCCGCGCCGCCAGCTCCCGCCGGTAGGCCACGCTGAACTCGGCGAACGAAACCGCTCCCGCCTTGAACGCCTTGCGCAGTTCATGGGACGGTCCAACTTCTGGCAGCCACTCAGCAATCATTAGCGCATTCTTGCGGCAATTGCGCGGCCACAACCGGTCGACCAGCACCCGCACGCCATCTTCGGCGCTGGCTGTTTCATAGGCGCGTTTGCATTGGATCATCATGATTTGCCTGTCGAAGTGGAACTGCTTCAGCATAGGTCGCCCGCGATGGGACGACCATGGACAATTCGTCGCCTTCAAGTCTTCGCCCGAGCTGCCGCTATTGGTGTAACGATTTTTACCGATCCACGATTGGCAAAAGCACGAGAAGGGAACCTGGCGAATGGACGACGGACGATTCGAAGGGCGAGCGGCTATGGCTGGGGGCGCGGCGGCGTCGTCCGAGCCGCATATTCTGCTGATCGACGACGTTCCAGAGGACATCCGCGCAACCATCATCTTGCTGAAACAGCAGCCCTGGCGCATTTCCCTGGCCAGCGATGCGCATCAGGGTTATCAGCGGGCATTGGCCCTGCGCCCGGACTTGATCGTGCTGGACGTGCACATGCCGTACATGAACGGTTTCAGTCTGTGCAGGCTTCTGCGCGAGGCGCCGGCGACCCGGCAGACGCCCATTCTCTTCCTATCGTCGGCCAACAGTTCGATTGAACGCCTTGAAGGCTTGACCGTCGGTGGCGTCGATTACATTCCCAAATCCTGCGCGCCCGAAGAAGTGCTGGCGCGGATCAAGATCCACCTGCAATTGACCTGGCGCGCGCCGCCCACCGCTCAAGCCAGCCCGGCCGAACCGGAGCCGGGAGGCGATGAAATCGTCCTGCGCGCCACGATGCGATTGATCGAAGAACACCTTGATGACATGCCTTCCCTGGTCCAGTTGGCGCAAAAAGTCGGCACCCATGAGAAACGCCTCTCGCGGATCTTCCGTGAGCACCTGGGCCTGACGGTGTTCGCCTACATTCGCGACGCGCGACTGCGGCGCGGCCAGGATCTGCTCGCCGAAAGCGCCATGAGCGTGCAGGACGTCGCCGAACTGGTGGGCTTTCGCAACGCCTGCAATTTCACCACGGCCTTCCGCCAGCGAATCGGCATGACGCCCAGTCAGTTTCGCCAGCAAGCCTTGGGCATCACTGAAACCGAGTCGGCCGGGCGCGCCTGATGCGACTTCTACAGTTTTTGTTGCTGACGCTGGCGTTGTTATCCACAGGTCTGGTGCACGCGGCGCCTGTGGATATCTGTCGGGCGGATCACGTGGACCTGATGCCCGCAGCGCAGATTTTCGAAGACACCCAAGCCAGCCTCAGCCTGGAACAGATTTCTCGATTGCCCGAGACGAGTTTCAACACGCCAACCCCAAACTGGCCGACGCAGGGCTACAGCCGCTCCGCCTTCTGGCTGAAATTCCAGCTCACCAATTCGGGCACCGTGGCGTGCTCACGCCTGTTGGTGATCGGCGCGCCGCGCCTGGAAGACCTCCGCGTCTACCAACCGGGGCAGGATGCCCGTGGCGGAGCGGCCTATCCCCTGGCCGAATGGCCCCAGCCGGCAGCGCGCCAACCGGCGTTCCCGGTCGTGCTGGCGGCGGGGGAGAGCGCCACGGTGTTCGTCCGAGTGGCGAGCAACTTCCAGATGCTGCTGGAGCCGGAACTGTGGTCCGAACCCGCCCTGCTGCGCAGCCAGCAACAGACTTACCTGAGCGACGGCCTCACCCTCGGCATCGTCCTGCTGGTCGTGCCGTTCGGCCTCATTGTCGGCTGGATCCTGCGTTCGCGACTGCTGACGGTGAACGCCGGCGCGGTTCTCAGCTACATCCTGCTGACCTGCATCCTCAACGGCTACCTCATCTACTGGCCCAGCGCGCTGGGATGGACGCGCGAGTTGCTGACCTGCGCCAGCGCGTTTTCGTTTGTGCTATTCCTGGCCTATTTCCGCGTGCTGTTGCAGGTTTCCCGGCTGCCCAAAATCATTGGCTGGAGCTATTGGGTGCCGCTGTTGGGCTGTGTCGCCGGCCGACTCTGGTGGCTGAAAATCGACCCGGTCCAGGGCGCGCAAATCGTCCAGGTTTCCTTGTTCAGTTTCTACGTCGCGTTGGTCGCTACGCTGTTCATGGCTTGGCGCGCGCGGCTGGCCTACAGCTGGATGGCCTGGCTGGTGCCGGCGCTATTGCTTGGGCAACTGCTGATGCGGATGTTTTTTCCGCAAGAACAATTGCCCTGGCAATCGCCGCAAAGCAAATACAGCCTGTCGTCCACGCTGGCGGGCGTGGTGTTGCTGGTGTGCACCTTGATCATGGAAGTCGCCCGCAGCCGCAACCGCGAGAAGCACGCCCTGTCCACCCTCGAACAACAACGCCAGGCCGAGCAGGAACGCCTGGAAAGCACCGTGGCGCTGCGCACTTCGCAGTTGCGCGAATCCCTCGAGGCGCGCAGTGCGTTGATGGCGCGGATCAGCCACGACTTGCGCTCGCCGCTGGTGCGCATCATCGATTACGCGCGCCTGCTGCACGCCGGGCCGAACTGCGACTATCAAGCCACCATCGAGCGCAACGCCCGTCAGCAACTGGAATTGATCGACGAGATGCTGGAGTTCTCCCGTGGCGAGTTTGAGCAGATGCAACTCACCCTCGCGCCGGGCTACCTGTACGGTTTCCTCCAAGAGATCGCCGACGAGGCGGGGTTTCTCGCCGCCCGCCAGGGCAACACCTTTGAAGCCGTTTTTGCGGATGACCTGCCGGCGCTGGTGGAGGCTGATTTCAAACGCCTTCGACAGGTGCTCATGAACCTCTTGGCAAACGCGGCGAAATTCACCCGCAATGGCCAGATCCGTTTTGAAGTGAGCGCATGTCCCGGCGCAACCCCTGAAACCGTGGAGCTGCGCTTCAGCGTGATCGACACCGGCATCGGCATCGACCCGCATGAATTCGAACAACTGCTGCAACCGTTCCGCCGCGGCCGCAACGCGCAACGCTACGAAGGCAGCGGGCTGGGCCTGTCCATCGTCACCCAGCTGCTGGAACGCATGGACAGCCACCTCGAACCCCAGGCCACGGGGCAGGGCAGCCACTTCAGTTTTTGCCTGCAACTCAAATGCGCCAAAGAACACGACCTCGAAATCGGCCTCGTCGATAACAACGTCACGCCCTTGGATGGCCAGGGCAAACACGTACTGCTGGTGGACGACGTCGAGCAGAACAGCGAATGGCTCTACGACCTGCTGGCCGGCTACGGTTTCGACGTGAGCATGGCGGCGAACGGCGAAGACGCCTTGGCCTGCATCGCCGGGCAACCAATCGACCTGCTTATCACCGACCAGATGATGCCCGGCATGGACGGCTGGGCACTGCTGCGACAGGTGCGCGAGCGCTGGCGGGATCTGCCGGTGATGTTGTATTCGGCAGTGCCGCCACGCCGGCCGCAGGACTATCCAACGGACCTGACCTTCGACGCGGTATTGCTCAAGCCCGCCGACAGCCGTGAATTGCTGGCGCAGCTCAAGACACTGGCCTGCCCGGACACGGTGCGTCCCGCGATGGCTCGGGAGCGATAGCATGTCGGGTTGGGGTTATCGGCTGCTGTTGCTGGGCAGCTTCGCCGCGTTGCCTTGGGCGTCGGTCCATGCCGAACAAGAGGCCTCCAACCTCACGCTCGACGAAACCACCGTCACCGCCCGCCGCCGCGAGGAAGACCCGCAAGACGTGCCGATCCCGATCAACGTCCTCTACGGCGATCAACTGGACGAAGCCGGCCTGCACCGGCTGCAAGGCATCCAACAACGCGTGCCCGGCCTGGTGGTCTCCGGCCACGACGCCCGTTATGCCGGTTTCGGCCTGCGCGGCTTCGGCGCGACCGCCTACAACGATGGCTTGGAAGGCAGCGTCGGCACCTACGTCGACGGCGTTTACCAGGCGCGCCAGGGCATGGCCTTCACCGAGTTGATGGACATCGAGCGCATCGAAGTCCTGCGCGGGCCGCAAGGCACCTTGTTCGGCAAAAACACCACCGCCGGCGCGCTGAACATCATTACCAGGCAACCGACGTTCCAGCCCGAGGCCAACCTCGAAGCCAGCTACGGCGAGCGCGGGTTGCGGGAATATCGCGGGACGATTTCCGGACCGTTGAAGGATGACGTGCTCGCCGGACGACTCAATGTGTTCGACAGCGCCTCCGACGGCGCCGTGGAAAACCTGCAAGACGGCAGCCGCCTCGGCGATGCCGACAGCCAAGGCCAGCGTGGACAATTGCTATGGACGCCGAACAGCGATTTCAGCGCTCGCCTGATCGCCGACTACGCCGAGCAAAACGAGGCCGGCAACGTCCTGCTGCCCAATCACTACAGCGAACAAACCCGCAAGCGCGCCAAGTTCCTTGGCTATCCATTGACCGAGCCCGACCCGTACAAACGCGAGTCGCGCATCGACGCACCGGGCCATCCGCGAACCCTGCAAAACGGCGTGTCATTGGAATTGAACTGGGACCTCGACGAGGCGATGCGCTTCACCAGCATCACCGCCTACCGCGACTGGGACTACCGCGCCAGCCGCGACGGCGACAGCACCGCGCTGGCGGTGGCCCAATCCGAAACCGAGTTGGGCCATCGGCAGTTCAGCCAGGAATGGCGCCTGTCCGGCACGGCCGGTTCGTCCGTCGATTACGTTGCCGGCCTCTACTACCTGCGCCAGCAGCTCGACCGCCAGATCGACGCGGAATTCGGCAAGGACGCCGCGCCCTGGTTCGTCGGCGACCAACTGGAGCAACTGAAGAAACTGGGCATCAACATCACCGACCCGAGCCAGGTGCCGGCCCTGTTATTGGACAGCGCCCGGCAACGTTACGACGGCGAGCAGAAGGGCGACAGCCGCGCGATTTTCGGTCAACTCTCCTGGCGCCCGATCGACCCACTGGAACTCACCGGCGGCCTGCGCTACAGCCAGGAGCGCAAGGACGGCTGGATCTCCCGCGACGTCAGCAACCTCGCCCCGCTGACCGGTTTGCCCCCGGTGTTTCAGGCCGGCGGGCAATTGCTGCGCGACATCGCCCTCGGCCGAGCGTACTACCGCGAAGACTCGATAAAAGAAGACAACGTTTCCGGCCTGCTCAGCGCCAGCTACCGCTTCAGCGATGCGGTGATGGGCTACGTCAGTTGGTTGCGAGGCTACAAGGCCGGTGGCATCAACTTCGACGTGATCGGCCCATTCACCGCGCCGACCTTCGAGCCGGAACGCGCCACATCCCTGGAAGTCGGCATGAAAAACCGCTTTTGGGATCAGCGCGCCTTGCTCGATCTCGCCGTCTACCAGACCGACGTCGACGACTACCAAGCGCTCACCTACAGCCCGCCGACCTCGGTGTTCGCGCCACCGCTGCGGGACAACCTGATCAACGTCGGCAAAGTCCGCCTGCGCGGCATCGAGCTCGATTCCGCCTGGCAACTCACCACGCAACTCACCGGGCGCCTGGGCGTGGCCTGGAGCGATGCCCGCTACCGCAGCTTCCCCAACGCCCCGTGCCCACCGGCGTCGGGCCAATGGACCTGCGACCTCAGCGGCGAGCGCCTCTACAACGCGCCGGAATGGAACCTCAGCAGCGGCCTCGACCACACCCACCCGTTGCCCTACGGTCTGGAAGCCTACAGCGGCGTCGACTACAGCTTCCGCACCGGCTACTCCGGCACCCTCGAAGGTGGCGAAGGCAGTTATCAACCGAGCTACGGCCTCACCAACCTGCGCCTGGGCCTGCGCAGCCAGGACCGCGCCTGGGAAGTCGAAGGCTGGGTGCGCAACGTCTTCGACCGCAACTACATCACCGCCGTCTACTCACTGCTCGGCGCCGGCGACTATGGCGTCATGACCGGCAGCGAACGCACCGTCGGCACCACCGTCAGGCTTCGTTATTGAGCGAAATAAACCGCGTCGGACAAAACGCCAGACGATTACCGCCAGCCTTCTTCGACAGGTACATGGCCTGATCCGCCTTGCTGATCAACCCATCGATCTCATGCCCATGCTCAGGGTAAAACGCTACCCCGATACTCGCCGCAATCTCTACTTTCTGCGCGCCAATCACAATCGGCGCATTCGCCGCCGCCAGCATCCGCTTCAGCAAAGGCTCGCTGTCCTCCTCGGCGTGCAAACCCACCAGCCCGGCGACAAATTCATCACCCCCGAGCCGCGCAAACGTATCGCCCTCACGCAACGTCGCATTGATCCGCGCCGCGACAATCTGCAACACCCGATCTCCCCAGTCATGGCCATAACTGTCGTTCAGCGCCTTGAACCCATCCAGGTCAATAAACGCGATCGCCACTTTCTGCTGATAAATACGCGCCTTGCCCAACGCCTGACGCATCCGCTCGGCCAACAACAACCGATTGGGCAACTGCGTGAGCGCGTCATACCGCGCATCCCGCTCCAGCAACTGCAAACGCTGCTTCATCTGCGTCATATCGCCGAGCAGCGCCACGTAGTGCTGCACATTGCCGTGACGATCATGCACGGCACTGACGCTGATCCGCGACGTCATCTCCCGGCCGTCCTTGTGATTGCTTTGGATTTCGCCGGACCAGTGGCCGTGGAAATCCAGCGCGTTTTTCATCGGTGCGTAAAACGCGGTGAGGCGACGGACCATGCGATGGGCGTTCAAGTCGCGGCCTTGTAGCTCGTCCTGCCCGTAACCAGTCAGGCGGGTGAAGGCCTCGTTCACGGCAATGACCCGGCCGTATGGATCGACGAGGATGATGCCTTCGCGGGCGTGGCTGAACACCGAAGTCGCCAGCTCTGGGCACAGGCTGTTGAGGTGACGGTCCAACTCGGCTTCGTCGCGAGTGGCGGGCCATATGTTGGAATCGAAGCCTTGCTGGGCCAGGTAGGTGGCCAGGGAGGAGAGTGATTTGTGCAGGCGGGTGAGTGCATTCGTGGCAAGCCTGGAATTGAGGCAGTAGCGGCGAATGAAGGTGCGTAGGTTCATGGGAGGTACGCGGTGCTCGGTTGTAGCGCTTGGGGTGGGTGAAGCGGGGGATTATCGGGGTGCGGAGCGGGCGGGGACTTTGCTGGAGCGGATGGGGGCTTTGCGGGAGGGGATGGATGGGGAAGATTTTGGGTGTAGCCTTGGCAACGAATCACAAGGCCGACCCGCAAAGCGTGTGGAATGAACAGAATCGGAGACATTGCCCATGACCTGCGAAGCCAGAATCAACAGCGTGAAGCCTGTCCCGGGCCAACGTGCGTTGCAAGCGGAGTTTGCCAACGGCAAGCGCTATGACGTAGACCTGCAGGCACATATCCGACAATTCCCGGTGCTGAAACCCTTGGTCGATCCGTCCTCGTTCGGCACTGCCCAAGCGGGCGAATGGGGCTTTGATGTGCGTTGGAGTGATGGTTTGGAACTGGCCGCTGTCACCTTGCATCGGTTGGCGCTGGAGCAAGCCGGTGAGGTTGCCAACAGGCATTTGAGTGCTGGATATCGAACGACAATCCCCGCCGACGACCCAGACCCGGCCACTGGCTGATTGGGGCTGCTGCGCAGCCCAGCGGGAGCAAGCTCCCTCGCCACGGGATAACCGGATGTCCAATGAATCCATTCACAACGCTCTCATTGTGGGAGCGAGCTTGCTCGCGATAGCGGTGCGTCAGTCAGCGAGTATTCAAGCGGACCCAACCTCACAGAACGAAACCCGCCCCATGTCCGAAAGAGGACAGATCCATTTATTACCACGCTGCTCAGTTGAGTAAACGCTGAACCCCCGTGGCGAGGGAGCTTGCTCCCGCTGGGCTGCGCAGCAGCCCCTCTTCCTCCACCGGCCAACCGCTCACGCCAGCCAAATGAAGCCCTGTCAGTAACGCCCGACAGACACTGTCCAAAAGGGACAGATCCATTTATTCCTACGCTGCCCTGTTGAGTAAACACCGACCCCCGTGGCGAGGGAGCTTGCTCCCGCTGGGCTGCGCAGCAGCCCCTCTTCATCCATCGGCCAACCGCTCACGCCAGCCAAATGAAGCCCTGTAAGCAAAGCCCGACAGACACCGGCACAAAGCCCCGCCAGCCCACAGCGCCTTGCGCCTTTGCCTACAACTACGCCAGAATCCGCCGGCTTGTGCGCCTTGGGTTACGTCGGTAGTTTGGGTTCGGTCACTGCTCATCAGTGATCGGGTTTAGCAGCTCGCCGAGTTAAGTCGCACAACGCGTCATCAGTCAGGAATCCCCATCCCTGCACTTGATGGTGGCTGTGCGCAGGGCGCCCTCGGGCGCGCCGATTTCTTAACTCGTCGGTCTGCTAACCTGCGTACAGCTGCCTCCCAATTCGTTTAGCAGCGAACGGGTCGTGGCCTCAATAGAGAGTTAAGACCATGGTCAAAATTACACCGAACCCTCCCGTTACCGACGAACACGTCTCCCGTGCTCAATCTGCCCGCAACAAGAAAATCGACGACGCTGCCACGCGGGCGTTGGATTACTACCTGAAGCCCAAGCCTAAGGACGAAAAGCCAGACAAGACCGACTCCATTTTTCGGATTGACCCGGCTGTGGATTCTGAATGTTTGCTTGCGAACCTCAGTGAGAACCTGGCTTCGGCGAATGCCATGATCAGCGATTTGGCGTTCGATCTGGATGGCTCGCGAAGGCAGGTTGCGTTGGGGATTTTGCAAGTGATTGAGGTGAGTGAACTGTTGGCGAATCGGGCGTTGGATATTGTTGAAGTAAGATAGCCGAGGCGCTCGGCGTCGGTACAAGAGAGGTCTTGGCAACGAGACCTCTTTTTTGTAGTGAATTGCTTACCCCAAACAAACCCAGACCTGGACGTAGGCAAGCTGATAGAAGACCTGAAGCAATAACAGCTCAGACGGAACCGGAGTGCTGCACGCCTCCTCATGGATCAGGAGTTATGGATGACCGCTGTCTCGACACTCAAGCAGTACTCGCTAAAAAGCTGGGCCGCGATCGTGGCTGTTGTTGGCTTACTAGCCGGATTCCCCAGCATTTCATCCTGGTTGGCCGAAATGCGGGCTGACTACTACAAAAGTCATTTCATTGGCCGTTGGAACGAAGAGTTCAGCTATCCCAATGCCGGAGGCGTCCAGTTCGAGTTCAAGGGCATGATCGAATACTTCGCCAACAACCATTACAACGTCAGCGGCGTTGTCGCGTTGGTAGGAACAGAGCCCTCGAAACCTTACAGGCTCGAATACAGCGCCAATGGCGCCGGGACCTGGAGCGCAGACAGCGAAAACCTGTCGTTCACGCTGCAACAGATGAAGACATTTCCCAAGACCTACACGGTTGACGGCGAAGATATTTCGCCGTTGACGGTGGCGCGATTTATCGGCCCCAGCATGCCCAACCTCAGCGATTTCTTTCCCGATGGGGGATCCGGACAGGCGCGCATCAAGGAGGTTGAGAAGAACAAGATTGTCTTGGAGCAAATGGACTTGCAGGGCAGACCCTTCATCGTGACGACCCATCGTCAGGTAACTGAGCTGCCTAAGAAGCCTTGATTCGAGGCTCGGATACCCGGCTGAAAATGGATAACGTAGGCCGAGTCTGTCAGGCATCGAGCGACCTCCGCCCATAAGCCACATCGCCTTGCGCCTTTGCCTACAACTACGCCAGAATCCGCCGGCTTGTGCGCCTTGGGCCGCGTCGGTAGTTTGGGACCTGTCACTGCTCATCAGTGATCGGGTTTAGTCGCCCGCCGTAGCTAAGTCGCTCAAGCGTCCGTCAGTCAGGTATACCAATCCTGCACTCGATGGTGGCTGTGCGCAGGGCGCCTCCGGGCGCGCCGATTTCTTAGCTCGTCGGTCGACTAACCTGCGTACAGCTGCCTCCCAATCGTTTAGTCGCGAACGGGTCGTAGCCTCAACCAAAAGAGAGCTAGGACCATGGTCAAAATTACACCGAATCCCCCAGTTACCGACGAACACGTGTCTCGTGCTCAGTCTGCGCGTAACAAGAAAATTGATGACGCTGCCACGCGGGCGTTGGATTATTACCTGAAGCCCAAACCCAAGCCTAAGAGCGAAAAGTCTGACAAGACCGATTCCATTTTTCGGATTGATCCGGGTGTGGATTCTGAGTGTTTGCTGGCGAATCTCACTGAGAACCTTGCTTCGGCGAATGCCATGATCAGTGATCTTGCGTTCGATCTGGATGGCTCGCGAAGGCGGGTTGCGTTGGGAATTTTGCAGGTTATTGAAGTGAGCGAGCTATTGGCGAATCGGGCTTTGGATATTGTTGAGGTGAGGTAGCAGCTAAACTGCCGCTGACATGGAAAAGGTCTTGTTTAACAAGACCTTTTTCAATAAAACCGTCCCCTTTTTTCCTATATTGTCGTGACGCCACGGTAAAAAACTCACTTGCCATGAAAGAATGTTTTCTTTTGAGCTTTCGATTTGAATCGTGACTCTAGAGACTTTATCAAAGTTGGAGGGATTTGTGTCCAGCCGGATGCGAGGAGTGAAAACAGTGTGTCACTAATGTATTCATCTACTTCGTGAGCGAGCTTTGGTAGGTCATCTACAAAATCAGCTCCCCTCACAACATCCTTAAGCTCATTGATCATTGGTAGGGTGCTTAAACTTTGAGAGTGGATGTGAGCGGATAAAAGTCTATATGGATCTACTTCAGTGCGAGTCATGGTGTCTTTCAATATTCCATATCTGGAGCCAAACTCGCCACAATATTTGGCCAAGTAATCCAAGATTTCTTTTTTTAGCTTAAAGCCGTCCCCGGTATTATTTACAAACTCCCACTCCACGCTATGATCTTTGAAGTAGAGCCAGCTTAGTATTAGATCAATTTCTGTGCGCATCGCTAGCAAAGCTGGTCTAACCAACCCTAAACCAGAACAGGCCGCCACCTCTCTAAGAGACGAAACTGCTCCATCAAGTAACTCATCGGCTACGCCGGTTTTTAGACTATTGAGATATGGTACCCAGTCTAGAAATAATTTTGACTGGCGATCAATTTCAGAGATCACAAAAACGCCACTTGCATCTGAGAATTGCCTAGCCGAAGTTAAAAGATCCGCTAGTTGTTTTTTGGCTGGCATTCCTTTACTCCTTTAAGGTCCAGTCGTCCTTGTCGTTTAGTCCGTGCACTATTTGGTTTCTGAGTCGGCTCGCAACATGCAATAGTTCCGAGTCGCTGAAGTCTCTGCTCAGCATTCGAATCCAAGCCGTAAAACCATTTTTAGGATTTGGCGTAGGTACTGTTCTATTAGGGTATGCCTCCCTAAGCATGTGCTCGAATGCAATAAAGCCTTGTTTTACAGTAAGGCTAGACTCTGTTATAAGTAATTTTTGTATTTTCTCCGCAACGCTATGGTCTTTGTAATATTCATCCTGATTTTTTTTAATGAAAACCTTTTCTTTAGTTTCTCCCGTCAAAGCTTTATTGGCTCTGTCAAATTCTGATAGCATTTTTTTTGTGTCGGAGTTCTTTATGGTCTGAATTATGTCTTCAGCTCCGTATCGATCAAATCCAGCCGCTGCAAGAAGCATAAAAAGTCTTTTTATGTCGGAGTTCATAATTCCCACCCTAGAGGTATTTTTAGCTCGTGCGCGATCTTTGTAAGATTTCGCTTAAGGGCGTTTACATGAGGTAATTTCTTATCTGTTGCACATCCAACTCTTCCTTCCTTGGCGCTCAATAAGCTAGATGATTTTAAAATGGTAGGGAGTGTTGCAGGGCCGAATTTTGAGTTGGCGCGCAAGGTGCTTTCAAACTCAGTGCTCATTGAGTTTCCTGGTCCCCCGTTTATTAAAACAATCTGCTTGGGTTTGGTAATAATGGCGGGAAGCCCGTTTACAAATTCGTCCAGTAGCTCCAGGCCTAGCATGGAATATAGGTCTGATCGGACCGGAATTAATAAGTGGCTTGATGCCGTTAGCGCACAAAGACTCATGAAGGAGCTGCTAGGGTTGCAATCTATAACGATTAAGTCATATTCCTTTTTGGCGGCCTCCACGAATTCTAGAAATCTTTTCTGGACGGGTATTAAAGATTTTGGATCGTCAACTAAAGTGTATTTGGTCATCCTGAAATCACCAGGCACAAGTCCTAGTGCCGTTTTCTTGCTCTCAGTCCAAATTAACAATTGCTTCATTACTTCGTCTGTCGAAGGTGGAGGTCCTAAGTTTTTTGCAATTGTGAATAGCGTAGGGGTGGATGGGGGTTCCATTACGGAAAAAACAGTTTTATTGTTTTTTTGGTATCCTTGATATTGTGCCTGAGTCATCAAGGTTTGAGTTAAGTTGAATTGCGGGTCGAAATCTATAATCAGAATAGATTTCTTTAAAACATCCACCATGTGTCTAAATAGATGAGCGCTGATAGTGGTTTTCCCCACCCCGCCCTTCATGTTTAGAACGGATATAACAGGTACATTGGTTGCATCGCTTCCTTGAGCCACCCTCATTACCTCGCCGCTAGAATTTATGGAAGTTTTTTGGATTAGCTATTGGTGCTGGACTAATATCACAAATCCTGCGTTTCGCATACACGAAAAGGGAACGGATTTATTTTCTTTTGCTTTGCTAGCAATGGTCGACACCCTCCCCTTATTTTATCCCGAAACGACAGCCGTTACGGACCGTCCAACTACAGCTATCCACCCCCACCCACACTAGCCACAACCCAATTCACGCTTACCATCCCACCACCTCGTATTACCGCGGCTGCTGAACCGGTACTCGCGAAGAAACAACCATGGAAGAACCCACAGCTGGAGACGCGCAGGAGAGAAAAGGGGACGGATTTATTAACTTTAGCCTTGGCCGGGAGCAATCGGTCCTTTCTTTTTGCGTTTGCATCCCGAATCGATAGCCAATACGGACCTCCAACCGCAGCTATCCAACAGCGCCCACACTAGCCACAACCCCAATTCACGCTTACCATTTCTCCAACTCGTATTACCGCGGCTGCTGAACCCGGTACTCACGAGGAAATGACCATGAAAAGAACCCGTAGCTGGAGACGCGCGCAGTCCCGCAAACACGGTGGACGCGAAGCGATTAGTCCGCAGGACTCCAAGCCAGAAAAGAATTGGAAGCTGATCTATACCCGTGCCGATAAGCTACACCGGGCGCGTCAGCTCGGTATGAGTTATCCCATTCGCACGACTCGCCAACTGTTGGATAAAGAGTGACCAATCTCCTGTTCGTTTGCAGTCGTAACCAATGGCGTAGCCCTACCGGGGAGGCGATCTGGCGTCGGCGTCCTGGTTTCGGGGCGCGTTCGGCGGGCACCAGCCCCAATGCACGCAAACCAGTCGGCCCAGCGGATATCCGTTGGGCCGATGTCATTTTTGTAATGGAGCGCAAGCACGAGCATCGGCTACGAGCAGAGTACGCTCGGCTGCTTGAGCACAAACGGCTGCATGTTCTGGATATTCCCGATGATTATCGCTTCATGGATCCTGAACTGGTGGACATGCTTGAGCGAGCGGTGACGTCATACCTGTGTACTAATGGCTAGGCGAAACGATCAGGCTTACAGGTAACTCGCCTGCAATTTCCGATAACTCCGTTTGCAATGCTGCAGGGTTTTTAACAAGGCCGCGGAGGTCGTAAACGAAGAAAATGATTGCATGGCATCCGGGATGGCCCCGATAGCGTGCGATATCCAGAATAAGCTCGTCGGCTAGCGATCTTGCAGTCATACCATCGCGCGTCATCTTGAGCTCCAGAAAGAGCCCATGTTCAGGGAGGAGGAAGTCTGCGCGGGTGGCGCCTGCTGCCATGCTCGGGGACGGCTCTTCAGGCTTTACATTGTCGAACTGCAATCTTAGCAATGCATTGACCAAGAATTGGACGTCGTATTCATCGTCGAGCTGAATTCCCTTTCGGCCGCGTGGGCGGTGTTCCAGATCTTTCGCAAAACGATGAAAACGCAGCAGCATGCGCTCGACGACCTGATCGGCTTGCTCTACGGTTGCGGGTAGTACAGGCATATCGAGGGAGAAGTGATCTTGCAATATCTGTTCTTCAAGCCTGCGTTGCGCTTTTGGTGGTCCTTGGAAAATCGCGCAGGTTGCTACCCCGATCAGAAGCAATTCGATGGTCAGAAACAAAACCAGATAGCCTATAGCCACTGTAACTTTGTACTGGCCATCAAGCTTGTATTTACTGCCTCCTCCCTGCCTAGGCTCGTCTCGTGGTACCAGTTTCAGATTAAACGTGACCATCACCCCGCCAATTCGGTGAACGCCCTGTAAACCACGTAGCGAATCCAGGCCGATCTCCCCCCGGTTATAAAGGTCGAGCAGAGCAAAAATCTCCTGGGTTGCCTGCTGATACTCCTCGCTATTGATCACCTCAAGCACTGCGGGATTGGTAACGCCCGAGTCCTCAAAGCGAGGGGCTATCCATGAGCAGTAAGTGAGTATGGGCATCAACGTCAGTATCGTGAACCCGACCTTGGCGAACATGCGCCAGCGTCGGTTCTCCATCACTAACTCACCCAGAGTGTCGTAGTCTTTGCTTCTATCAAACAGTGCAGAGATCCATTTCAGCAAAGCGTTCTTCTCCAATATGTTCGGTTGCGCTAGGCGCGCATTATGTGGGAGAAGTAACTGATTTTTCCCCCAACGCCCCACAGGTTCACTGGATATCTTTCAGGTAACCCCTAAGCTTGAGTAGCGGACCCTGAAGCTCTTCCATCGTCTGGATAGCTTCAAATTCAGTCGCCAACCGCCCCAGTTCCCGCCCCAAAATCGTATTCCTGCCCCCAATTGCCTCTAGTGCCAAGTCCAGGCAACGCTGCACTTTCGCCTGAATACTCTGAATATCTTCCCTACGCACCAACAACCCAAAAACCTCACGGTCGCAACTGCCCATCAACGGATCATCCCGCAGAATCGGGCTGTGGCCTTCCGTCTCATAAGCCAGCTTGAGGGAGTAAAGAGCGACCGTTTCCAGCAGCAATTCCATGGGGTGAAATCCTTTGTGACTGGGTGAGGAGGGTAGGGTGTGTTGGGTTGAGGGTTTATGGCTTGGTGGGTGCTAGTCGGAGTATCGGTGTGTGGTGTGGCTTTTTTGTGAGCGCTTTGCGCTCAAGCGGGAGCAAGCTCCCTCGCCACGGGTTCTTCACCCTGGTACCGGTTGTTTCTTGCCGTGGGTTCTTTCTCGCCACTTGGTTGGTATTTGGGGGCTGCTTCGCGGCCCAGCGGGGATAAATCCCCTCGCCACAAAAGCGGGGCTGGTGGTGTTGATCATGGGCAAACCACTTTTCTGCAGGCGAAAAAAAAGACCTTGAATTTCAAGGTCTTTCTTTAAGATGGTGCCCCGAGGGAGACTCGAACTCCCACTCCTTTCGAAAACGGATTTTGAATCCGCCGCGTCTACCAATTCCGCCATCAGGGCTCAATGGCGGCGAAGTATAGAGAGGTGCCTACCGTTGGTCAATCACGTTTCATGGTGAATTTTTAATATTTCCGCTAGACTTTCCGGCCCTGCTAGACGAACCCCATCATGCGTGTTGCTGACTTTACCTTCGAACTCCCGGATTCGCTGATCGCTCGCCACCCTCTGGCCGAGCGTCGCGCCAGTCGACTGTTGACCCTGGACGGGGTCAGCGGTGCCATGGCTCACCGTCAATTCACTGATTTGCTCGAGCATTTGCGCCCGGGCGATTTGATGGTGTTCAACAATACCCGAGTGATTCCCGCGCGTTTGTTCGGCCAGAAGGCCTCCGGCGGCAAGCTGGAGATTCTGGTGGAGCGGGTGCTGGACAGCCATCGCGTGCTGGCCCATGTGCGGTCGAGCAAGTCGCCCAAGCCGGGTTCGTCGATCTTGATCGACGGCGGCGGTGAGGCGCGGATGGTGGCCCGGCATGATGCGTTGTTCGAGCTGGCGTTTGCCGAAGAGGTGTTGCCGCTGCTCGACCGTGTCGGGCACATGCCGTTGCCTCCTTATATAGACCGCCCGGACGAAGGTTCGGACCGCGAGCGTTATCAGACCGTGTACGCCGAGCGTCTGGGGGCGGTGGCGGCGCCGACGGCGGGGCTGCATTTTGATCAGCCATTGCTGGAGGCGATTGCCGCCAAGGGCGTGGAGACGGCGTTCGTGACGCTGCACGTCGGCGCGGGGACGTTCCAGCCGGTGCGCGTGGATCGCATCGAAGACCACCACATGCACAGCGAATGGCTGGAAGTCAGCCAGGACGTGGTAGATGCCGTGGCGGCCTGTCGTGCGCGCGGCGGTCGAGTAGTGGCGGTGGGGACCACCAGCGTGCGTTCCCTGGAAAGCGCCGCGCGCGATGGCGTGCTCAAGCCGTTCAGTGGCGACACCGACATCTTTATCTACCCGGGCCGGCCGTTTCATGTGGTCGATGCCCTGGTCACTAACTTTCATTTGCCCGAATCCACGCTGTTGATGCTGGTTTCGGCGTTCGCCGGTTATCCCGAAGCCATGGCCGCCTACAAGGCCGCCGTCGAGCATGGGTACCGCTTTTTCAGCTACGGTGATGCGATGTTCATCACCCGTAACCCCGCGCCACGCGGGCCCGAGGAAACCGTATGAGTCGCACCTGTCGCATGTCCTTCGAGTTGCTTGCCACCGATGGCAAGGCTCGTCGCGGACGCCTGACCTTCCCCCGCGGAACCGTGGAAACCCCTGCGTTCATGCCGGTGGGCACCTACGGCACGGTCAAGGGCATGTTGCCGCGTGACATCGAGGCGATTGGCGCGGAGATCATCCTAGGCAACACGTTCCACCTGTGGCTGCGCCCGGGCATGGAAGTCATCAAGGCCCACGGTGACCTGCACGATTTCATGCAATGGAAAGGCCCGATTCTGACGGACTCCGGCGGCTTCCAGGTGTTCAGCCTCGGCGCGATGCGCAAGATCAAGGAGGAGGGCGTGACCTTCGCCTCTCCGGTGGACGGTTCCAAGGTGTTCATGGGCCCCGAAGAGTCGATGCAGGTGCAGCGCGACCTGGGCTCGGACATCGTGATGATCTTCGATGAATGCACGCCGTACCCGGCCGATGAAGACGTGGCGCGGGTCTCGATGGAGCTGTCGTTGCGCTGGGCCCAGCGTTCGAAGAATGCCCACGGCGACAACACCGCTGCGCTGTTCGGCATCGTGCAGGGCGGCATGCACCGCGACCTGCGCATGCGCTCGCTGGAAGGCCTGGACAAGATCGGCTTCGACGGCCTGGCGATTGGCGGCCTGTCGGTGGGCGAACCGAAGCACGAGATGATCAAGGTGCTCGATTACCTGCCGGGCGAAATGCCCGCTGACAAACCTCGTTACCTTATGGGCGTTGGCAAACCGGAAGATCTGGTTGAGGGTGTGCGCCGCGGGGTGGACATGTTCGATTGCGTGATGCCAACCCGTAATGCCCGCAATGGGCATCTGTTCATCGACACCGGTGTGCTGAAGATCCGTAACGCGTTCCATCGCCATGATGATTCGCCGCTCGATCCGACGTGCGATTGCTACACCTGCCAGAACTTCTCCCGCGCTTATCTGCATCATTTGGACAAGTGCGGCGAAATGCTCGGCAGTATGCTCAATACCATCCACAATTTGCGCCATTATCAGGTGCTTATGGCTGGTTTGCGCGAGGCTATCCAACAGGGTACATTGGCCGCCTTTGTCGAGGCCTTCTATGCCAAGCGCGGGTTGCCTGTTCCGCCTTTGGACTGAGTTTTCCGATCCTAAGATTCAATACTTGCAACTGGAGTGCTAAATGAGCTTTTTTATCTCTAACGCCATGGCTGATGCCGCTGCACCTGCTGCTGCCGGCCCTATGGGCGGTGGTTTCGAGTGGATTTTCCTGGTCGGCTTCCTGGTCATCTTCTACCTGATGATCTGGCGTCCACAGGCCAAGCGCGCCAAAGAGCAGAAGAACCTGCTCAGCAGCCTGGCCAAGGGTGACGAAGTGGTCACCACCGGCGGCATCGCTGGCAAGATCACCAAAGTGGCCGATGACTTCGTGGTACTGGAAGTGTCCGACACTGTTGAAATGAAGTTCCAGAAGGGCGCTATCGCGGCCACGCTGCCAAAAGGCACGCTGAAAGCGATCTAAGTAACAACTTCAATTCAATCGACGGGGCGCGCAAGGCGCCCCGCGTCATAAGCGGGCGGCGTGATGCTGAACAAATACCCTCTGTGGAAATACCTACTGATCCTGGCGGTGCTGGCGGTCGGTCTGATTTATTCCGCTCCCAATCTTTACCCGGATGACCCGGCCATTCAGGTCAGTGGCGCAAGCACTGCGCTGCAGGTCACCCAGGCCGATCTGGACCGCGCGAGCGCTGCGCTCAAGGCGTCCAACATCGAAGTCAAGGCTGCGTCCATCGCCGAAAACGGCAAGGGCGGCCTGTTGCGACTGGTCAAGGCTGAAGACCAGCTGCCAGCCAAGGACGTGGTGCGCAAGGCGTTGGGCGACGATTACGTTGTAGCCCTGAACCTGGCCCAGACCACCCCGCAATGGCTGCGTAAACTCGGCGCCCACCCAATGAAGCTGGGCCTGGACTTGTCCGGTGGTGTGCATTTCCTGCTGGAAGTGGACATGGAAAAAGCCCTTGATGCGCGCATGAAAGTCTACGAAGGCGACGTCAAGAGCCTGTTGCGCAAAGAGCGCGTGCGTTATCGCAGTCTGCCGCCACTCGACGCTGCCATTCAGCTGGGCTTCAGCGATGAAGACACTCGCGAGCAGGCCCGTGCGCTGATCCGCAAGAACTTCAACGATTTCGACGTTGTGCCGGCCGACCTCAATGGCCAACCGGTGCTGCGTCTGGCGATGACCCCGGCCAAGCTGGCGGAAATCCGCGAATACTCCATCAAGCAGAACTTGACCACGGTACGTAACCGCGTCAACGAACTGGGTGTGGCCGAGCCGATCGTGCAGCGCCAGGGCGCCAACCGCATCGTGGTTGAGCTGCCGGGCGTGCAGGACACCGCTGAAGCCAAGCGTATCCTCGGCAAGACTGCCAACCTGGAATTCCGCCTGGCCGCTGAGCCGGGTGCGTCCAAGGCGACTTCCGAGAGCTTCGAGTTCCGCGAGGGCAATCGCCCGGCGGCGCAGATCGAGCGCGGCCTGATCATCACTGGCGACCAGGTGACTGACGCCAAGGCCGGCTTTGATGAGCAAGGTCGTCCGCAGGTGAACATCCGCCTGGACGGCCACGGCGGCGAACTGATGAACCGCGCCACGCGCAGCAACGTCGGTCGCAGCATGGCGGTGATCTTCATCGAGCAGAAGCCGACCACCACCTACACCAAGCAAGTGGTCAACGGCGTCGAGAAAGACGTACCGGTCCAGACTTTCAAGGAAGAGAAGAAGATCATCAGCCTGGCGACCATCCAGTCGCCACTGGGCAGCCAGTTCCGCATCACCGGCCTGAACGGCCAAGGCGAATCCTCGGAACTGGCCCTGCTGCTGCGTGCCGGTGGCCTGGCCGCGCCGATGTACTTCGCTGAAGAACGCACCATCGGCCCGAGCCTGGGTGCCGACAACATCACCAAGGGCATCAACGCTTCCCTGTGGGGCATGCTGTTCGTGTCGCTGTTCATCATCGCCATCTACCGCTTCTTCGGCATCATCGCCACCGTCGCGCTGGCGGTGAACATGGTGATGCTGCTGGCCTTGATGTCGTTGCTCGGCGCCACCCTGACCCTGCCGGGTATCGCCGGTATCGTGTTGACCATGGGTATGGCGGTGGACGCCAACGTGCTGATCTTCTCGCGGATACGTGAAGAGATCGCCGCGGGCATGTCGATCCAGCGGGCAATCAACGAAGGCTTCGGCCGGGCATTCACCGCGATCCTCGACGCCAACCTGACCACGTTGCTGGTCGGCGGGATTCTCTTCGCCATGGGCACCGGCCCGGTCAAGGGCTTCGCAGTGACCATGTCCCTCGGGATCTTTACCTCGATGTTCACAGCCATCATGGTGACCCGCGCAATGGTCAACCTGATCTTTGGCGGTCGTGACTTCAAGAAGTTGTGGATTTAAGGGGCTGCCATGTTACGTACAATCAACTTCATGGGCGTTCGCAACATTGCGTTCGGCGTCACATTGTTCCTTACGGCCCTCGCGTTGTTCAGCTGGGCCACCAAGGGCCTGAACTACGGCCTGGACTTCACCGGCGGTACGCTCATCGAGCTGACCTACGAGCGTCCGGCCGACGTCACCAAGGTGCGTGAGCAACTGGCAACTTCGGGCTACAGCGATGCCATCGTGCAGAGCTTTGGTGCGACGACTGACCTGCTGGTGCGCATGCCGGGTGAAGACCCGCAGTTGGGTCACCAGGTGGCCGAGGCCTTGCAGAAGGCTGGCGGCGACAACCCGGCGCAGGTCAAGCGCGTCGAGTTCGTCGGCCCGCAGGTGGGTGAAGAGCTGCGCGACCAGGGCGGCCTCGGCATGCTGATGGCGCTTGGCGGCATCCTGATCTACCTGGCTTTCCGCTTTCAGTGGAAGTTCGCGGTGGGCGCGATTGTCTCGCTGATCCACGACGTGATCGTGACCGTGGGCATCCTGTCGTTCTTCCAGATCACCTTCGACCTGACGGTACTGGCGGCGGTGCTGGCGATCATCGGTTACTCGCTCAACGACACCATCGTGGTGTTCGACCGGGTGCGTGAAAACTTCCGTGTGCTGCGCAGGGCGTCGCTGATCGAGAACATCAACATCTCGACCACCCAGACCCTGCTGCGGACCATGGCGACATCGATCTCCACATTGCTGGCGATTGCCGCGCTGCTGTTCTTCGGTGGCGACAACCTGTTCGGTTTCTCCATCGCACTGTTCATTGGCGTGCTGGCGGGTACCTACTCGTCGATCTACATCGCCAACGTGGTGTTGATCTGGCTGAATCTGAACAGCGAGGACCTGATTCCTCCAGCTGCTGTAGAGACCGAGGTGGACGACCGCCCGTAAGGCTCGGTTTTCCGTCCGTCACCGCTGAAAAGGCGCGAGTTGAACTCGCGCCTTTTTTTATGCTCCAAGGCTGGGAGAAGCGCGGATTATTCCGCTTGTGATGGTCAGGAGGTTCAAGTGAACAAATCGATGCTGGTTGGTGCGGTATTGGGTGCTGTCGGTGTAACAGCCGGTGGTGCGGTCGCCACCTACAGCTTGGTAAAAAGTGGCCCTGAGTATGCGCAAGTATTGGCCGTGGAACCGGTCAAGACCCAGATCAAGACTCCGCGTGAAGTGTGCAAGGACGTCACCGTGACTCGGCAGAAGCCAGTCCAGGACCAGCACCAGATCGCCGGCACCGTGCTCGGCGCTGTGGCCGGTGGCCTGTTGGGCAACCAGATCGGCGGCGGCACCGGCAAGAAAATCGCCACCGTGGCCGGCGCGGCCGGTGGTGGTTATGCCGGTAACAAGATCCAGGAAGGCATGCAGGAACGCGACACCTACACCACCACCCAGACTCGTTGCAACACGGTCAATGACATCAGCGACAAGGTTGTAGGCTACGACGTTCGCTACATGCTCGATGGCAAGGAAGGCAAAGTCCGCATGGACCGCGACCCGGGCAACCAGATCCCGGTGAGCAAGGAAGGCCAACTGATCCTTGGCCAGAACGAACCGGCCCAGTGATCCAACCGCTATAAAAAAAGCACCCTTCGGGGTGCTTTTTTTACGCGCGCATTTCCACGCTCCACCACCAATCCCCGGTGGGAGCGAGCCTGCTCGCGAAAGCGACGGGTCAGCTTGTATCAATATTCAAGAAAGTAATCGACTGTGGCGAGGGAGCTTGCTCCCGCTGGGCTGCGCAGCAGGCCCAAAATCTTGCGGTCGCTGCGCAACCGAGCGGGAGCAAGCTCCCTCGCCACGGAGTGTTCACATCTGAACTGAGTGATTTCAACAGGCATAAAAAAAGCACCCCTAAAGGTGCTTTTTCTGTAGCCGAGCTGCTTAGCGCTTCAGCGAAGCCGGCAGGTGCGGCTGGATAGCCGTCAACACTGCCTTGAAGCATTTGGTGTTGCCAGCAACGATGTGGCCTTTCTCAAGGAAATCGTGGCCACCGGTGAAGTCGCTCACCAAGCCGCCAGCTTCCTGGATCAGCAGGGCACCCGCAGCCATGTCCCACTCGGACAGGCCCGATTCCCAGAACGCATCGAAACGACCGGCAGCGACATAAGCCAGGTCCAGGCTTGCAGCACCGGCGCGGCGGATGCCCGCGGTCTGGCCGACCAGGGCGCGGAACATGCCCAGGTAGTTGTCCAGGTTGTCCATCTGGTCGTCACGGAACGGGAAACCGGTACCCAGCAGGGCGCCGTCGAGGCTGGTGCGGCCGCTGACGCGCAGGCGACGACCGTTCAGTTGGGCGCCACGGCCACGGCTGGCGGTGAATTCTTCCTGGCGAACCGGGTCCAGCACGACGGCGTGTTCCAGGCGACCACGGTACTTGCAGGCGATGCTGACAGCGAAGTGTGGAATGCCACGCAGGAAGTTGGTGGTGCCGTCCAGCGGATCGATGATCCACAGGTACTCTTCGCCTTCGATGCCGGTACCGGCGTGCATGCCAGTCTCTTCACCGAGGATGGAGTGGTTCGGGTAAGCCTTGCGCAGGGCGTCGACGATTTTCTGTTCGGCGGCGCGATCCACCTCGGACACGTAGTCCTTGGCGTCTTTTTCATCGACCTTGATGGTATCCAGGCGCTCGATGGAGCGGAAGATCAGTTCACTGGCGCTGCGGGCGGCGCGCAGCGCGATATTCAGCATGGGCTGCATGGATGTGTCACCTAAGGTTGTTAAAGAAAGCCGCGCATTCTATCAGAACTTTTTCTCAGGAGAAGGTTGGTGTTCGCTTTCATAGCTTAACGGTAGGTGCTTAGGTAAGATTTGCTCCCTTTTAAGTGTTCGAGAGCGCCTCCCTTGTTGCAGAACATTCGTGTCGTCCTGGTCAATACCAGCCATCCGGGTAACATCGGCGGAGCTGCGCGGGCCATGAAGAACATGGGCCTGTCGCGGCTGGTGCTGGTCGAGCCTCGCTCGTTTCCCCATCATGAAGCCGATGCCCGGGCGTCCGGTGCCAATGACATCCTGGCCAATGCCGAGGTTGTCGCCACGCTGGAAGACGCCTTGGTGGGTTGCAACCTGGTGCTCGGCACCAGTGCCCGCGACCGCCGTATCCCCTGGCCGCTGCTCGATCCCCGCGAGTGCGGCACCAAAGTGATCGAGGAAGCCGGGCAGGGCGCGCAGATCGCCTTGGTGTTTGGCCGTGAAGATTCCGGCCTCACCAATGAAGAGCTGCAGCGATGTCATTTCCACGTGCATATCCCTTCCGACCCCGGCTTCAGCTCGCTGAACCTCGGGGCGGCGGTGCAGGTGTTGAGTTATGAAGTGCGCATGGCCTGGCTGCAAGCCGAAGGTCAGCCCAGCAAACTGGAAAAATACGAGGCGACGTCGCCGCGCAGTGAGACACTGGCGACCATGGACGAACTGGAGCGATTCTATGAACACCTGGAGCAGACCCTGGTGGACATCGAATTCCTCGACCCGGACAAGCCTCGGCACTTGATGGCGCGCCTGCGTCGGTTGTACGGACGAAGCTCGGTAAGCCGGGCGGAAATGAATATATTGCGCGGCATCCTCACGGAAACCCAGAAAGCGGCCCGTGGCGAGCTGATTAAGCGGAAGGAATAAAATGTTCGAACGTTTGCGTGAAGATATCCAGAGCGTCTTTCATCGTGACCCGGCGGCGCGCAATGCCTTTGAAGTGCTGACCTGCTACCCGGGCATGCACGCCATCTGGATCCATCGCCTGTCCGGCGCCTTGTGGAACATGGGTTGGAAATGGCTGGCGCGGCTGGTCTCGAACTTTGGGCGCTGGCTGACCGGGATCGAAATCCACCCGGGCGCCAAGGTCGGTCGCCGGTTCTTCATCGACCACGGCATGGGCATCGTCATTGGCGAGACCGCCGAGATTGGCGATGACGTGACGCTGTACCAGGGCGTGACCCTCGGCGGCACCAGCTGGAACAAAGGCAAGCGTCACCCGACGCTGGAAGACGGTGTTGTCGTGGGTGCCGGTGCCAAGGTGCTCGGGCCGTTCACGGTCGGGGCGGGGGCGAAGGTCGGCTCCAACGCGGTGGTGACCAAGGCCGTGCCGCCCGGCGCGACCGTGGTGGGCATTCCGGGGCGGATCATCGTCAAGTCCGATGACGAGCAGGACGCCCGTCGCAAGGCCATGGCCGAGAAGATCGGCTTCGACGCCTACGGTGTCGGCGAAGACATGCCCGACCCGGTCGCTCGGGCGATCAACCAGTTGCTCGACCACCTGCAAGCCGTGGATGGGCGCCTGGAGGGGATGTGCGGCGCCCTGAAGGAGCTGGGGAGTAATTATTGTGCCAAGGACCTGCCTGAACTGCGCGAAGAGGATTTCGCGTGTGTGAAGGACAAGGATGAGACCCAGGCCAGCTGAAACCCTGCTGGCCTCATCGCGAGCAAGCTCGCTCCCACATGGGATTTGCGTCGTACATGAGTTATGTGCTCGCCAGAGAGCCCTGTGGGAGCGAGCTTGCTCGCGATGAACGATAACGCGGTATCGCTGGTCGTTAGCCGCCTACCTTTGCTATCATTCGCGCGCTCTTTTGCGGGTAAATCCGAGTAAAGTACTAGGTCTTATACTTGACTTAAATACTCGGGAATTGCATACTCGCCCCCATTCCGAACTCCGTGGTAATTGTCCATGCGACTGACTACAAAAGGCCGATACGCCGTGACCGCAATGCTGGATCTGGCATTGCATGCGCAGCACGGGCCGGTGTCCCTCGCCGATATCTCCGAGCGCCAAGGCATTTCCCTGTCTTACCTCGAACAGCTGTTCGCCAAGCTGCGCCGCAGCAACCTGGTCTCCAGCGTTCGCGGCCCCGGTGGCGGCTACCAGCTGTCGCGCGAGATGCAAGGCATCCAGGTCGCCCAGGTGATCGATGCCGTGAACGAATCGGTCGATGCGACCAAATGCCAGGGGCTGGGCGATTGCCATGGCGGCGATACTTGCCTGACCCATCATCTGTGGTGCGACTTGAGCCTGCAGATTCACGAATTTCTGAGTGGTATCAGCTTGGCCGACCTTGTGACTCGCCGTGAGGTGCAAGAAGTAGCCCAGCGTCAGGACCAGCGCCGTTGCAATGGCAAGGCGCCGCACCTGGACAAGATCGAAGCGTCCGCCGTCGAATGACTGCCGCAGAGCACGCGGAACGCCAGCCAGCCTGATTTAGGAGAGAGTCCATGAAATTGCCGATTTACCTTGATTACTCTGCGACCACCCCGGTTGATCCGCGTGTCGCGCAAAAGATGAGTGAATGCCTGCTGGTCGACGGAAACTTCGGTAACCCGGCGTCCCGCTCCCACGTCTTCGGCTGGAAGGCCGAGGAGTCGGTGGAAAACGCCCGTCGCCAAGTCGCCGACCTGGTCAACGCCGACCCGCGTGAAATCGTCTGGACCTCCGGTGCCACCGAGTCCGACAACCTGGCAATCAAGGGTGTCGCGCATTTCTACCACACCAAGGGCAAGCACCTGATCACCTCCAAGATCGAGCACAAGGCTGTCCTGGACACCACGCGCCAACTGGAGCGTGAAGGCTTCGAAGTCACCTACATCGAGCCCGGTGAAGACGGCCTGATCACCCCGGCCATGGTCGAAGCCGCCCTGCGCGACGACACCATCCTGGTCTCGATCATGCACGTGAACAACGAAATCGGCACCGTCAACGACATCGCAGCCATCGGCGAACTGACCCGTTCCAAGGGCGTCCTGTTCCACGTCGACGCGGCGCAATCCACTGGCAAGGTCGACATCGACCTGTCCAAGCTGAAAGTCGACCTGATGTCGTTCTCCGCCCACAAGACCTACGGCCCTAAAGGCATCGGCGCCCTGTACGTCAGCCGCAAGCCGCGTGTTCGTCTCGAAGCGACCATGCACGGCGGCGGTCACGAGCGTGGCATGCGTTCCGGTACCCTGGCGACCCACCAGATCGTCGGCATGGGTGAAGCCTTCCGCGTCGCCAAGGAAGACATGGCGGCCGAGAACGTGCGCATTAAGGCCTTGAGCGACCGTTTCTTCAAGCAGGTCGAGCACCTGGAAGAGCTGTACGTCAACGGCAGCATGACCGCCCGCGTCCCACACAACCTGAACCTGAGCTTCAACTACGTTGAAGGCGAGTCGCTGATCATGGCGCTCAAGGATCTGGCCGTGTCGTCCGGTTCGGCGTGCACCTCGGCTTCGCTGGAGCCTTCGTACGTACTGCGCGCCCTGGGCCGCAACGACGAACTGGCCCACAGCTCCATCCGCTTCACCTTCGGCCGTTTCACCACCGAAGAAGAAATCGATTACGCCGCGCAGAAAGTCTGCGAGGCCGTGACCAAGCTGCGCGCTCTGTCGCCGCTGTGGGATATGTACAAAGACGGCGTCGACATTTCGAAAATCGAATGGGCGGCGCACTGAGAAGTCGCCACCAGAGCGGCTCCACTGATGAGGATTGAAGCAAATGGCATATAGCGAAAAGGTCATCGACCACTACGAGAACCCGCGCAACGTCGGCAAGATGGACGCGCAGGATCCTGACGTCGGCACCGGCATGGTCGGCGCCCCGGCGTGCGGCGACGTGATGCGCCTGCAGATCAAGGTCAACGAGCAAGGCATCATCGAAGATGCCAAGTTCAAGACCTACGGCTGCGGTTCCGCCATCGCGTCCAGCTCCCTGGCCACCGAGTGGATGAAGGGCAAGACCCTCGACGAAGCCGAAACCATCAAGAACACCCAGCTGGCCGAAGAACTGGCCTTGCCGCCAGTGAAAATCCACTGCTCGGTACTCGCTGAAGACGCCATCAAGGCCGCCGTTCGCGACTACAAGCAGAAGAAAGGCTTGATCTGATCCGCGTTACGGTAAGGAGTTTCCATGGCTATCCAGATGACAGAAGCGGCAGCTAAGCATGTGCAGCGTTCCCTTGCAGGGCGCGGCAAGGGCGAGGGTATCCGCCTGGGTGTTCGCACCACGGGCTGTTCCGGCCTCGCCTATGTACTGGAATTCGTCGACGAAGTCGGTGAAGACGACCAGGTGTTCGAAAGTCATGGTCAGAAAGTGATCATCGACCCGAAGAGCCTGACGTACCTGGACGGCACCGAGCTGGATTTCGTCAAGGAAGGGTTGAACGAAGGCTTCAAGTTCAACAATCCCAACGTGCGCGGTGAATGTGGCTGCGGCGAAAGCTTCAACATCTGAGGCTGCTCGTGGGTACTCCTTGTCATTTTGCGTTGTTCCAGTTGCAGCCTGCTTTCCAGCTGGACCTCGATCAGTTGTCCGCGCGTTATCTGGAATTGGCCCGTGGTGTCCATCCCGACCGCTTTGCCGATGCCTCCGAGGCTGAGCAGCGGCGGGCGCTCGAGCAGTCGGCGAACCTCAACGAGGCTTACCAGACGCTCAAGAACCCGGCCAAGCGCGCGCGCTATTTGCTCGCCATCAGCGGTCATGAGCTGCCCCTGGAAGTCACGGTGCACGATCCCGAGTTCCTGTTGCAGCAGATGCAATGGCGCGAGGAGCTTGAAGACCTGCAGGACAGTGCCGACCTGGCTGGTGTCGCGGTATTCAAGCGGCGCTTGAAAGATGCCCAGCACACGCTCAACGAAAGCTTCGCAGCCTGCTGGAACGATGCAGCGCAACGCGAACAGGCCGAACGCCTGATGCGGCGCATGCAGTTCCTCGACAAGCTCACCCACGAAGTGCGCCAGCTAGAAGAGCGCCTCGACGATTAACCCAGTGCCGCTCCGGTCGCACGCCTGATTACAGATAAGTCCTGATTACGATGGCCCTACTGCAGATCGCCGAACCCGGCCAAAGTCCACAACCGCACCAGCGTCGCCTGGCTGTCGGGATCGACTTGGGTACCACCAATTCCCTGGTCGCTGCCTTGCGCAGCGGTCTTTCCGAACCGTTGGCCGACGAGCAGGGGCGGGTGATCCTGCCGTCCGCCGTGCGTTACCACGCCGACCGCGTCGAAGTGGGCGAGTCGGCCAAGCTGGCCGCCGCCACCGATCCCCTGAATACCATTGTCTCGGTCAAGCGCTTGATGGGTCGTGGTCTGTCCGACGTCAAGCAATTGGGCGACCAGCTGCCGTACCGCTTCGTTGGCGGCGAATCCCACATGCCGTTCATCGAAACCGTGCAGGGCCCGAAAAGCCCGGTCGAGGTTTCCGCCGACATCCTCAAGGTCCTGCGCCAACGTGCCGAAGCGGCGTTGGGCGGTGAACTGGTGGGCGCGGTGATCACCGTCCCTGCATATTTCGATGACGCCCAGCGCCAGGCCACCAAGGACGCTGCCAAGCTCGCCGGTCTCAACGTGCTGCGCCTGCTCAACGAGCCGACTGCCGCTGCCGTTGCCTACGGCCTGGACCAGCACGCCGAAGGCCTGGTCGCCATCTACGACCTGGGCGGCGGTACGTTCGATATTTCCATCCTGCGCCTGACTGGCGGTGTCTTTGAAGTCCTCGCTACCGGCGGCGACAGCGCCCTGGGCGGCGATGATTTCGACCATGCCATCGCCGGCTGGATCATCGAGCAGGCGGGTCTCTCCGCCGACCTCGATCCGGGTGCCCAGCGCCATCTGCTGCAAACCGCCTGCGCCGCCAAGGAAACCTTGACCGACGCCGCCTCTGTTGAAGTCGCTTATGGCGATTGGAACGCCACCCTGACCCGTGAAGCCTTCAACGCGCTGGTCGAACCCATGGTCGCCCGCAGCCTCAAGGCCTGCCGCCGCGCCGTGCGTGATTCCGGCGTAGAGCTCGAAGACGTCAAGGCCGTGGTCATGGTCGGTGGTTCGACCCGCGTGCCTCGGGTTCGCGAAGCCGTTGCCGAAGCCTTTGGCCGCCAGCCGTTGACCGAAATCGACCCGGATCAAGTCGTCGCCATCGGCGCCGCGATCCAGGCCGATAGCCTGGCCGGCAACAAGCGCGACGGCGGCGAACTGCTGTTGCTCGACGTGATTCCGTTGTCCCTGGGGCTGGAAACCATGGGCGGCCTGATGGAGAAGGTGATTCCGCGCAACACCACCATCCCCGTTGCCCGCGCCCAGGATTTCACGACTTATAAAGACGGCCAGTCGGCCATGATGATCCACGTGCTGCAAGGCGAGCGTGAATTGATCAGCGACTGCCGTTCCCTGGCTCGGTTCGAACTGCGTGGCATCCCGGCCATGGTCGCCGGTGCGGCGAAGATCCGCGTGACCTTCCAGGTCGATGCCGACGGTCTGCTCAACGTTTCCGCTCGCGAACTGGGTTCGGGCGTGGAAGCGAGTATCCAGGTCAAGCCTTCCTATGGCCTGACCGACGGTGAAATCGCCAAGATGCTCAAAGACTCGTTCCAGCACGCCAGTGACGACAAGGTCGCCCGTGTGCTGCGCGAGCAGCAGGTTGACGGCCAGCGCCTGATCGAAGCCGTGCAGGCCGCCCTAGAAGCCGATGGCGACCGTTTGCTCGACGCCGAAGAGCGCATGGTTATCGAAATGCAGATGCAAGAACTCTCCGAATTGATCAAGGGCACGGATGGTTATGCCATCGAGCAGCAGACCAAGCGTCTGTCGCACGTCACCGATGCCTTTGCTGCCCGCCGCCTGGACTCGACGGTGAAAGCCGCCCTGGCGGGGCGCAACCTGAATGAAATCGAGGAATAACTGATGCCGCAGGTGATTTTTCTGCCCCACGAGAAGTTCTGTCCGGAGGGCATGGTCGTGGAGGCTGAGCCCGGGATTTCCATTCTCGAGCTGGCCCATGAGCACCATATCGAGATGGAAAGTGCCTGTGGCGGCGTCTGCGCTTGCACGACCTGCCATTGCGTCATTCGTGAAGGGTTCGACTCGCTGGAAGAAGCAGACGAACTGGAGGAAGATTTCCTCGATCGGGCCTGGGGCCTGGAAGCGCAATCGCGCCTGGGTTGCCAAGCTATCGTCGGCACCGAAGACCTGACCGTCGAAATTCCGAAATATTCGCTTAACCATGCGGCCGAAGCGCCGCACTGATGGTGACACTGTCATGAGCTATGGTTGGAATGATGTACAACGCATCGCAGAAGAACTGGCCGAAGCCAAGCCGGACGTGGATCCGTTGACCGTGAATTTTGTCGATCTGCAGCGCTGGATCATGGAATTACCCGGTTTCGACAATACCTCTGGCCGTGTTGGCGAGAAGGTCTTGGAAGCGGTCCAGACGCTCTGGATCGAAGAAATCGACTGATCGACCTGGCAGGTTAGGCAATACCCCTGAACCCGCGTATAATTCGCGGGTTTAATTTTTCGCAAATTACCGTTTCTGGAGTTACACCATGGCTGTTCAACGTACTTTCTCCATCATCAAGCCTGACGCCGTTGCTAAAAACGTGATCGGCAAGATCGTTACCCGCTTCGAAGACGCTGGCCTGCGCGTTGTAGCTTCGAAAATGAAGCAACTGTCCAAAGCCGAAGCCGAAGGCTTCTACGCTGAGCACAGCGAGCGCGGCTTCTTCGGTGAGCTGGTTGCCTTCATGACCTCCGGTCCGGTTGTCGTTCAGGTGCTGGAAGGCGAAAACGCCATCGCTCGCAACCGTGAGCTGATGGGCGCTACCAACCCTAAAGAAGCTGCTCCTGGCACCATCCGTGCTGACTTCGCTGAATCCATCGACGCCAACGCCGTCCACGGTTCGGACTCCGAAGCCGCCGCTGCTCGCGAAATCGCTTACTTTTTCTCCGCTACTGAAGTAACCACTCGCTAAGCCCAGGCTTTTGAGTGAAGGTGAATCCATGACTACATCGAACGGCAAAACCAACCTGTTGGGCCTGACCCAGCCGGAAATGGAGAAATTCTTCGACTCGATCGGGGAGAAGCGTTTCCGTGCCGGCCAAGTGATGAAATGGATTCACCACTTTGGCGTCGACGACTTCGACGCCATGACGAATGTCGGCAAGGCCCTGCGCGAAAAGCTCAAGGCTGTTGCCGAGATTCGCGGCCCCGAAGTGGTCAGCCAGGACATTTCCAGCGACGGCACTCGTAAGTGGGTGGTGCGCGTGGCGTCCGGCAGCTGCGTCGAGACCGTCTACATTCCCCAGGGCAAACGTGGCACCTTGTGCGTTTCGTCCCAGGCAGGCTGTGCCCTGGACTGCAGTTTCTGCTCCACCGGCAAGCAAGGCTTCAATAGCAACCTCACCGCCGCCGAAGTGATCGGCCAGGTGTGGATTGCCAACAAATCCTTTGGCAGCGTCCCGGCAACCGTCGACCGTGCCATCACCAACGTGGTGATGATGGGCATGGGTGAGCCGCTGCTGAACTTCGACAATGTCGTCTCGGCCATGCACCTGATGATGGATGACCTGGGCTACGGCATTTCCAAACGCCGCGTGACCCTGTCCACCTCCGGCGTGGTGCCGATGATCGATGAGCTGGCCAAGCACATCGACGTCTCCCTGGCGTTGTCGCTGCACGCACCCAATGACGCATTGCGTAACCAATTGGTGCCGATCAACAAGAAATATCCGCTTAAGATGCTGCTCGAGTCGTGCCAGCGCTACATGTCGTCCCTGGGCGAAAAGCGCGTGCTGACCATCGAGTACACCTTGCTCAAGGATGTGAACGACAAGGTTGAACACGCGGTCGAGATGATCGAGCTGCTCAAGAACATCCCGTGCAAGATCAACCTGATCCCGTTCAACCCGTTCCCGCATTCCGGTTACGAGCGTCCGAGCAACAACGCGATTCGTCGCTTCCAGGATCAGCTTCACCACGCTGGCTTCAACGTCACCGTGCGCACCACCCGCGGCGAAGACATCGACGCTGCGTGTGGCCAATTGGTAGGACAGGTGCTGGATCGCACCCGTCGCAGCGAACGCTACATTGCCGTGCGCGAATTGAACGCCGCCGACGATGCAGTGCAGAACGCTGCGAACAGCCACTAAGAGAGGAACTCTATGTCCCTGCGCTTCGCGCTCGTTTTGCTGCTGGCCGGTCTTTGTTCCGGTTGTGTCCTGTCGGGTGACTACAACCCGATGAAGACCAGCAAAGGGCGCGACGAAGCCCGCCAGGCCTATGTGCAACTGGGCATCGGCTATCTGCAGCAGGGCATGACCGAGCGGGCCAAGGTGCCACTCAAGAAAGCCCTGGAACTGGATAGCTCCGACGCGGATGCCAATGCGGCGTTGGCGCTGGTGTTCCAGGCCGAGCTTGAATCGGACCTGGCTGACGAGCATTTTCGCAAGGCGCTGTCGGCCCGGCCGCAAGATGCTCGTATCCTGAACAACTATGGCAGTTTTCTCTACGAGCAGGCCCGTTACAAGGAAGCCTACGAACGCTTCGAGCAAGCGGCCGCCGATACCCTTTATCCCGAGCGTTCGCGGGTTTTCGAGAACCTCGGCATGACGGCCGCGAAGCTCGGCCAGCGCGACCTGGCTCGCCAGCAGCTTGAGAAGGCGCTGCGGCTCAACCGCCAACAACCGCGTGCACTGCTGGAAATGGCTGAGTTGTCTTACGAAGACAGGCATTATGTGCCCGCGCGTGACTATTACGAGCGTTTTAGCCTGCTCAGCGAACAAAATGCACGTAGTCTATTGCTCGGCGTTCGCCTGGCACATGTGTTTGAAGATCGCGACAAGGCTGCAAGTTACGGCCTGCAACTTAAAAGACTCTATCCCGGTACGCCGGAATATCAGCAATACCTGTCGGAGCAATGATGAAAGCGGCGCATCCCGAAGTTGTAGCAGCGACTCGCGTAAATCCCGGTGAGACCCTGCGTCAAGCCCGCGAAAGCAATGGTTGGTCGCTGGCCGAAGTGGCCCACAAGCTCAATCTCACCGTGACTTCCCTGAGCAATCTGGAAGCCGGCGCGTTCGACAAATTGCCAGGGCATACCTTCGCCCGGGGCTACATCCGCGCCTATGCCAAATTGCTGGGCATGGACCAGACCGTTCTGGTCCAGCAGTTCGATCAATTCACCGGTTCCGACGCCCAGGGCAGCAATGTACACAGCCTGGGCCGTATCGAAGAGCCCGTGCGTGTTTCCCACACCATTCTGCGCATCGTTAGCCTGTTGCTGCTGATCGCGGTGATCGGTGGCGGTTTTGTCTGGTGGCAAGACCAGGCGTCCTTGCGTACCAAGGAACCGGTTGCGATGAACACGGAGCACGTCGAAGTCGAAGGCGCCGACGGCACCACCCAGATCCATCCTCTGGACGAGCCGGAAGACCAGGCTGTTGCCGAAGGCCAGGCTGAAGGCGAAACCGCACTGGCGTTGCCTCAGGGCCAGGATGGTGCCGAGGACGATACCGCTGCTGGCAGCGAGCCTGCGGTGCCAGCCGTGCCGGTGCCTGCTCCTGCACCTGCCGCGCCAACGGCTCCGGCCCATGCCGGTAGCACTCCGGCAGTTCCTGCGAACCCAGCCCACACTGGTAGCACTCCGGTAACACCTGCTGCTCCAACTCCTGCCGCGCCGGCACCCACCGTGTCGGCTCCGGCTGCCCCAGCGGCCCCAGCAGCGGGTGACGGCCAGGTACAGATCCAGTTCACCGCCGATTGCTGGACGCAGATCACCGATGGCAACGGCAAAGTCTTGTTCAGTGGCCTCAAGCGCAAGGGCGACAGCGCGTCTGTCAACGGCAAGCCACCGTTTGCCGTACGCCTGGGTTATGCCCGTGGCGCGCAGGTCAGCTACAACGGCCAGCCGGTCGACATCGCTCCGTTCACCAGTGGCGAGACCGCTCGCCTGAAGTTGGGTCAATAAGTCATGCACGGCGAATCTCCAATCAAGCGTCGCGAATCCCGGAAAATCTGGGTCGGTAACGTGCCCGTGGGCGGCGATGCGCCAATCGCTGTGCAGAGCATGACCAACAGCGACACCAATGACGTGGCCGCCACGGTCGCGCAGATCAACCGCCTGGAAGCCGCTGGCGTCGACATCGTGCGCGTCTCCGTGCCGGACATGGACGCCGCCGAGGCGTTCGGCAAGATCAAGCGACTGGTCAAGGTCCCGTTGGTGGCCGACATTCATTTCGACTACCGCATCGCCCTGCGCGTGGCCGAGCTGGGTGTCGATTGCCTGCGCATCAACCCGGGCAACATCGGTCGTGAAGACCGCGTGCGTGCCGTGGTGGATGCCGCACGCGACCGCGGCATTCCGATCCGCATCGGGGTGAACGCCGGTTCCCTGGAAAAAGACCTGCAGAAGAAATACGGCGAACCGACCCCGGCCGCGCTGGTGGAGTCGGCCCTGCGCCATGTGGAGCACCTCGAACGCCTGAATTTCCAGGACTTCAAGGTCAGCGTGAAGGCGTCCGACGTGTTCATGGCCGTCGAAGCCTACCGCCTGCTGGCCAAGGAAATTGTCCAGCCCTTGCACCTGGGCATCACCGAAGCCGGTGGGTTGCGTTCGGGTACGGTGAAATCCGCCGTCGGCCTCGGTATGCTGCTCGCCGAAGGGATTGGCGATACCATCCGCATCTCGTTGGCGGCTGACCCGGTCGAGGAAGTGAAAGTCGGCTACGACATTCTCAAGTCCCTGCACCTGCGTTCCCGTGGCATCAACTTCATCGCCTGCCCGAGCTGCTCGCGGCAGAACTTCGATGTGGTCAAGACCATGAACGAGCTGGAAGGGCGCCTTGAAGACCTGCTGGTGCCGCTGGATGTCGCGGTGATCGGTTGCGTGGTCAACGGGCCGGGCGAAGCCAAGGAGGCCCATATCGGCCTGACTGGCGGTACACCGAACCTGATTTACATCGACGGCAAGCCGTCGCAGAAACTGACGAATGACAATCTGGTGGATGAGTTGGAACGGCTGATCCGCCAGAAAGCGGCCGAAAAGGTCGAAGCCGACGCAGCGGTCATCGCGCGCGGTTAAGTCGCAAGATTAAGGAATACATGTGAGCAAGCCTCTGCAAGCCATTCGTGGCATGAACGACATCCTGCCCGAGCAGACGCCCCTGTGGCGCTATTTCGAGGGCACCGTGGCGCGTTTGCTGGATAACTACGGTTATCGGCAGATCCGCATGCCGATCGTCGAGTTCACCGAGCTGTTCAAGCGCTCCATCGGTGAAGTGACCGACATCGTAGAAAAAGAGATGTACACCTTCGACGACCGCAACGGCGATTCCCTGACCCTGCGCCCGGAAGGCACGGCGGCTTGTGTACGTGCGGTGCTCGAGCACGGCATCACCGGCGGCGGCCAGGTGCAGAAACTCTGGTACGTCGGCCCGATGTTCCGTCACGAACGTCCGCAGAAAGGCCGTTATCGCCAGTTCCACCAGATTGGTCTCGAAGTGTTCAACCTCGAGGGGCCGGACATCGACGCCGAGCTGATCGTCATGACCTGGCGCCTGTGGGGCGAGTTGGGACTGCGTGATGCGGTCAAGCTCGAGCTCAACAGCCTGGGCACCAGTGAATCCCGCGGTCGCTACCGCGAAGCGTTGGTAGAGTTTCTCTCCGCGCACGTGGACAAGCTGGACGAAGACAGCCAGCGCCGCATGAAGACCAACCCGTTGCGCGTGCTCGACACCAAGAATCCGGAAACCCAGGCGATCCTGGTGGACGCGCCGAAAATGGCCGACTACCTCGACGACGAGTCCCGTGCGCACTTCGAAGGGCTGAAGGCTCGCCTGGACGCCGTGGGCATCCCTTACGTGATCAACCCAAAGTTGGTTCGCGGCCTGGATTATTACAGCAAGACCGTCTTCGAGTGGGTCACTGACAAGCTCGGCGCCCAGGGCACCGTGTGTGCCGGTGGTCGCTATGACGGGCTGGTAGAGCAGATGGGCGGCAAGCCGACCCCAGGCGTGGGCTTTGCCATGGGCATCGAGCGCCTGGTGCTGATGCTTGAAGCGCTGGACAAGGTGCCTGAAGAGCTGTCCCGCCAGGTCGACGTCTACCTGTGCGCCTTCGGCGAGGCTGCCGAGCTGGCCGCCCTGTCGTTGAGCGAGCGGATCCGCGATCAGTTGCCCAACCTGCGCCTGCAGATCAATGCCGGCGCCGGCAGCTTCAAGAGCCAATTCAAGAAGGCCGACAAGAGCGGTGCGCTGTACGCATTGATCCTCGGTGACGACGAACTGGCCCAACAAGTGGTAGGTTTCAAACCCCTGCGTGGCCAGGGCGAACAACAAAGTATTGCCTGGGATGCGCTTGCTGCACACCTGGCCACCTGCGTCGTGCAGGGTTGAAGCTGTCAAACAGCCGATTTAGCGATTAAGGAGTATTGGGGTGTCGAGTACCGAAGATGAACAGCTGGCGGATTTGAAGGACTGGTGGACGCGCAACGGCAAGCCGCTGGTCACTGGCGGCCTGTTGGCGCTGGTCATCGTGTTCGGCTGGCAGGCCTACCAGAAATACCAGAGCAACCAGTCGCAAGGCGCCTCGATGCTCTACCAGCAATTGCTGGAAACCACCCTGACCCCGGACGGCAAGCCTGACGCGGCCCGCGTGGCGGACCTGGCCGGCAAGCTCAACAAAGAGTTCGGCGGCACCGCCTACGCCCAGTACGGCAGTCTGTTCGTGGCCAAGGTCGCGGTGGACAGCGGCAAGCTGGACGACGCAGCCACCGAGCTGAAGGCGATCGTCGACAAACCGGCCAACCCAACCCTGGGCGAAGTGGCGCGTCAGCGCCTGGCGCAGGTGCTGGCGGCACAGAACAAGACCGAAGACGCCTTGAAGCTGCTCGACGGCGATGCCGACAAGGCATTCCTGGCCACTCGCGAAGAACTCAAGGGCGACCTGCTGGTACAGCTGGGCCGTGCCGATGAGGCCCATGCGGCCTACCAAAAAGCCAAGGCTGCGCTGTCGGATGAAGCGGCGGTCGGTGGCCTGCAAATCAAGCTGGACGACCTGGCCAAAGGGGATGCGTGACGTGATCCGTTGGAAACATGCAGCATTGCTGGCCCTGGCCATTCTGGCCGCGGGTTGCAGCAGCAACAGCAAGAAAGAACTGCCTCCGGCCGAACTGACCGATTTCAAAGAAGAAGTCGTGCTGCAGAAGCAATGGAGCCGCTCCATCGGCGACGGCCAGGGTGAAACCTACAACATGCTGGTGCCGGCCATCGACGGCGACACCATTTATGCCGGTGACGTCACCGGCGTCGTCATGGCCATGGATCGCATGAACGGCGACGTGAAGTGGAAGAAAGATCTCGAGCTGCCTGTGTCCGGCGCCGTTGGCGTGGGTTACGGGCTGGTCATGATCGGCACGCTCAAGGGTGAGATCGTCGCCCTGGACGCGAGCAGCGGTGAAGAAAAATGGCGCGCGCGCGTAACCAGTGAAGTCCTCGCACCGCCCGCCACCAACGGCGACGTGGTCGTGGTCCAGACCCAGGATGACCGCCTGATCGGCCTGGATGCCGCCACCGGCAACCAGCGCTGGTTGTATGACAGCACTCCGGCGGTACTGACCCTGCGCGGCACCAGCGCGCCGATCGTCACCAACCGCCTCGCGGTAGCTGGCTTGTCGACCGGTAAAGTCGTGGCCCTGGACATTTCCAACGGCGTGCCGGTCTGGGAACAGCGTGTAGCGATCCCGCAAGGTCGTTCGGAACTGGAACGTGTGGTCGACATCGACGGCGGCTTGCTGCTGTCCGGCGGTACGCTGTATGTCGCCAGCTACCAGGGTCGCGTCGCGGCACTGGACCTGGAAAGCGGTCGCGTGCTGTGGCAGCGCGATGCGTCCAGCTACGCCGGTGTCGCCCAAGGTTTTGGCAGCGTCTATGTGAGCCTGTCCTCGGGCACGGTCGAGGGCGTCGATGAGCGTTCCACCACCGCGTTGTGGAGCAACGATTCCCTGGCCCGTCGTCAACTGTCGGCCCCGGAAGTGTTCTCCAGCTACGTTGCAGTCGGTGACCTGGAAGGTTACCTGCATCTGCTCAGCCAGGTGGACGGTCGTTTCGTCGGCCGTGAGCGCATCGACAGCGACGGCCTGCGTGCCCGTCCGCTGGTGGTGGGCAGCATGATTTATGTGTATGGCAACAGCGGCAAACTGGAAGCCCTGACCATCAAGTAAGACTATGCTTGGGGCTAATCCCCCAAGCGGCTCCAGTTTTGTAGGAGCGAGCCTGCTCGCGAATGCGATGGATCAGCGGCCTGTATGTCGACTGACCCACTGCTTTCGCGAGCAGGCTCGCTCCCACAAGGTGGCCCCCGAGCACCAGCCGCTGCCTCGCAGCGGCTTTTGTATTTTCTGAAATAACGAAGTGGAGAGCCGCATGGTTCCCGTAATCGCCCTGGTGGGCCGACCGAACGTCGGCAAGTCCACCTTGTTCAACCGCCTGACCAGGACTCGCGACGCCATCGTCGGCGACTTGTCCGGTCTGACCCGTGATCGCCAATACGGTGAGGCCAAGTGGCAAGGGCGTACCTATATTCTGGTCGACACCGGCGGCATCTCCGGTGATGAACACGGCATGGACGAAAAAATGGCCGAGCAGTCGCTGCTCGCCATCGAAGAAGCCGATGTGGTGCTGTTCCTGGTAGACGCCAAGGCCGGTTTTACCGCCGCCGACCAGATGATCGCCGAGCATTTGCGCAAACGTAACAAGCGTTCCTACGTGGTCGCCAACAAGGTCGACAACATCGACCCGGACATGGCCCGCGCCGAGTTCGCACCGTTGGGCATGGGCCAGGCAATCCCGATCGCCGGCGCCCACGGCCGTGGCATCACCCAGATGCTGGAAATCGCTCTGGAGAGTTTCCCGAAAGACGACGAAGACGAGCCGGAAGAAGGCGAGGAAGAAGTCGTTGCCGAAGGCGAGGAAGCCAAGCGCATTCCGGGCCCGAGCGAAAAGGACGGGATCAAGATTGCGATCATCGGCCGTCCGAATGTCGGCAAGTCGACGTTGGTCAACCGCATGCTCGGCGAAGATCGGGTGATCGTCTACGACCAGCCCGGCACCACCCGCGACAGCATCTACATTCCCTTCGAGCGTAACGAAGAGAAGTACACGCTGATCGACACCGCCGGTGTGCGCAAGCGCGGCAAGATCCACGAGGAAGTTGAAAAGTTCTCCGTGGTCAAAACCCTGCAGGCGATCAAAGACGCCAACGTGGTGATCTTCGTGATGGACGCCCGTGAAGGCGTGGTCGATCACGACCTGAACCTGCTGGGCTTTGCCTTGGAAGCCGGTCGTGCGTTGGTCATCGCGATCAACAAGTGGGACGGCATGACGCCGAGCGAACGGGATTACGTGAAGGTCGAATTGCAGCGCCGGCTGTTCTTCGTCGACTTCGCCGACATCCACTTCATCTCGGCCCTGCACGGCACGGGCGTGGGCAACCTCTACGCCTCGGTGCAGAACTCGTTCAAGTCGGCGGTCACCCGCTGGCCGACCAACCGCCTGACCCAGATTCTCGAAGATGCCGTTGGCGAGCACGCGCCACCGATGGTCAACAACCGTCGGATCAAGCTGCGCTACGCCCACTTGGGTGGCGCCAACCCGCCGATCATTGTGATCCACGGCAACCAGATCGAGAAAGTGCCCAAGTCGTACGTTCGCTATCTGGAGAACACTTATCGTCGCGTCCTGAAGTTGGTCGGCACCCCGATCCGCATCGAGTTCAAGGGCGGCGAGAACCCGTACGAAGGCAACAAGAACACGCTCACCGACCGCCAGGTCAACAAGAAGCGCCGCTTGATGTCGCACCACAAGAAGGCCGACAAGAAGCGCCGCGACAAGCGCTGATCCGGGATTTGTCCGGATCGCTTTTGTGGCGAGGGAGCTTGCTCCCGCTGGGTTGAGCAGCATCCCCAAAGATGTACCTGTCACCACGGTGCATCAGATGAAACACAGG
>NZ_VDLV01000012.1:113779-233622 GCF_013608025.1 Pseudomonas brassicacearum subsp. neoaurantiaca
GGTCGGGAGTGGGTTAGTCATGGATGCCCCTGGAAAACCACGCTCATGGCGCGTGGTTTTTTGTTGTCGAGGGGACCAGATTGGCTCACGGCGAAGGGCAGATACCATAGGCAAACCGCCCGTTCTGAAAATTCAGAAGCGTCCTATAAAGGCGCGTTCCTATTCCTTAGGAAGTTGCCTACAGGGGAGCCGATTTCTTGCAGAAATCAGTGGATGACGGACGTACTGGCCGTGATTTTTCCAATTCAGGAAGGGCAGGATCGAGCTTGGTAAAACGCTCTGGGTGTTCTGCCGAAATTCATTCGTGCAGGATTGTGCAGGGCGTTTTGCCTGTTCCTGGGTTAATTTAATTGGCTGACGATGCGATCACTCGCATCCAAAAGGCCCGGCGCAGACGCTTGCTCGTGTGTGCACAAGAGAGCCCGATTAGCCTGAGCCAGTCTGCGATATCGAACCGATAACCCAACGGCAGATGGCTCGCCCCCCATAACTCGATAACGATGCGGGCGTGCCCATGATTACCCTGAAACTCAATGGAAAAGACCACACACTGGATGTGACCGAGGACATGCCGCTGCTATGGGCGATCCGAGACGTGGCCGGCTACAACGGCACCAAGTTCGGCTGCGGCATGGGCTTGTGCGGCGCGTGCACCATTCATATCGACGGCGCTCCGGCGCGCAGTTGCATCACGCCGATCGGCTCGGTGAAAGGCCAGGACATCAGCACCATCGACGCGCTTCATGTCGACCCGGTCGGGCAAGTGGTCCAGAAGGCCTGGCTGGATACCGCCGTGGCACAGTGCGGTTATTGCCAGGGCGGGCAAATCATGTCTGCCACGGCGTTGCTCAAGACCAATCCCAACCCCAGCGACGAGCAGATCGAAGAAGCCATGGCTGGCAACATTTGCCGCTGCGGCACGTACAACCGGATCAAGACTGCGATCCGCCAGGCTTCCAGCCACTTGAAGGAGGCCAAGGCATGAGCCGTCTGCCCAATGATTTCGTGCTGAGCAACCTCAGCCGTCGGAGTTTCCTCAAGGGCGCCAGCGCCACCGGCGTGCTGGTGCTGGCGGCCACCTGGGGGGTGCCGGATGCCTTCGCCGAAGAGAAGAAATATGGCGCTGAGGGGATGCCCCATGGCGCGGTCGATGACCCCAAGATTTACGTAAGCATTGCCGCCGACGGTAGCGTGACCGTGATCTGCAACCGTTCGGAAATGGGCCAGGGCGTACGCACCAGCCTGAGCATGGTGGTGGCCGACGAACTGGATGCCGACTGGGCGCTCGTCAAGGTTCGGCAAGCACCGGCGGACGAGGCGCGTTTTGGCAACCAGGACACTGACGGTTCGCGCAGCATGCGCCACTGGTACGAGCCGATGCGTCGCTGCGGTGCCGCCGCCCGGACCATGCTCGAACTGGCCGCCGCCGCCCAGTGGAAGGTGCCGGTTGGCGAATGCCACGCGCAACTGCACAAAGTGGTGCATCAGCCTTCAGGTCGAGAGTTGGGTTATGGCGAATTGGCTGCCGCCGCCAGTGCCTTGCCAGTGCCGGGGCGTGACAGCCTGCGTCTCAAGCAGCCCTCGGAGTTTCGCTATATCGGCAAGGAAGCGAGCCGCGCCATCGACGGTGCGGACATCGTCAACGGTCGCGCGGTGTTCGGCGCCGACGTGCATTTCGACGGCATGCTCTATGCCGTCGTGGCGCGCCCGCCGGTCTATGGCGGCAAGGTCAAGTCCGTCGACAGCAGTGCAGCGCTGAAAGTATCGGGCGTGGTCAAAGTGGTGCAGATCGAGGGGCGTCCGTTGCCCTCCGAATTCCAGCCGCTGGGCGGCGTCGCCGTGGTGGCGAAGAACACCTGGGCGGCGATCAAGGGCCGCGAAGCACTGAAAATCCAATGGGACGATGGCCCGAATGCCGGTTACGACTCCATTGCCTACCGCAAGGAACTGGAAGCCGCCGCTCGCAAGCCGGGAAAAGTCCTGCGCAGCACCGGCGACCTCGACGCCGCGCTGGCCAAGGCCGATTCGACGTTGGAGGCTTCGTACTACCTGCCGCACCTGTCCCAGTCGCCCATGGAACCGATGGTCGCCGTCGCCCGGTTCGAGGACGGCCAATGCGAAGCCTGGGCGCCGAGCCAGGACCCGCAGGTCACCCGTGAACGCGTGGCCGAGCGCCTGGGCATTCCTTTCGAGAAGGTCACGGTCAACATCACGTTGTTGGGCGGCGGTTTCGGGCGCAAGGCAAAACCCGACTTTGTCGTCGAAGCGGCCGTGCTGGCCAAGGAGTTTCCCGGCCAGGCAGTACGGGTGCAATGGACCCGGGAGGACGACATTCATCATTCGTACTTCCACACCGTCTCGGCCGAATACCTGAAGGCCAGCCTGAACCAGGACGGGCTGCCCTCCGGTTGGCTGCACCGCACCGTGGCCCCGACAATCACCGCGCTGTTCGCGCCGGGCGCGATCCACCAAGCGCCGTTCGAAGTGGGGATGGGCGTGACGAACATGGCCTACGCCATTCCTAACATGCGCCTGGAAAATCCCGAGGCGGTGGCCCACACGCGGGTTGGCTGGTACCGCTCGGTGTCGAATATTCCCCATGGGTTCGCTATCCAGAGCTTCATCGACGAATTGGCGCACAAGGCCGGCCAGGATCCGCTGAAGTATCACCTCAAACTGCTCGGCCCGGACCGCAAGATCGATCCGAACAGCCTCAATGACACTAACTACCGTGAATCCCCCGAGCTCTATCCCATCGATACGGCGCGAATCCGCACCGTGCTGGAAACCGCCGCGAAGGCTGCCGGTTGGGGGCGTGTGCTACCCAAGGGACGAGGATTGGGATTGGCGGTGCATTACAGCTTCGTCACTTACGTGGCGGCGGCGCTCGAAGTCGAGGTCAAGGACGACGGCACGGTAATCGTGCACAAGGCGGACATCGCCGTGGATTGTGGCCCGCAGATCAACCCTGAGCGCATCCGCTCGCAGTTCGAAGGCGCCTGCGTCATGGGCCTGGGTAACGCGATGGTCGGGGAGATCAGTTTCAAGGACGGCAAGGTCCAGCAGGATAATTTCCACATGTACGAAGTCGCGCGCATGTCCCTGGCTCCGAAGGAAGTCGCGGTGCACATGGTCACTCCGCCGGGTGAGGTGCCGTTGGGCGGTGTCGGCGAGCCGGGCGTGCCACCTATTGCACCAGCCCTGTGCAACGCGATCTTCGCCGCCACCGGCAAGCGTATCCGTGATCTGCCCGTGCGTTATCAGCTGCAAGGCTGGCAACAGGCCAAAGCCTGATGGACAGCGTTGACCTGAACGTATTGCGCAGCGTGCTGGAATGGCGTTGCGCCGGCCAGCGGGTGGTGTTGTTCACTGTGGTCCAGACCTGGGGTACCGCGCCAAGGCCTCCGGGGGCCATGTTGGCCCTGCGCGAGGATGGCGTGGTGATCGGGTCGGTGTCGGGCGGCTGTGTCGAGGATGACCTGATCGCCCGACTGCACGACGGGCGCATTCCGGCGGACGGTCCGCCGGTGCAACTCATCACCTACGGCGTCACCCGCGAGGAGGCGGCGCGCTTCGGCCTGCCGTGTGGCGGCACCTTGCGCCTGACGGAGGAACGGGTGGGCGATCCTCACTGGGTTGCCGAGTTGCTGGAGCGTTGCGAGGCCCATGAGATCGTCGCCCGTGAGCTGACGATTGCAACTGGTCGCGTGACTCTGGCTCCGGCGAGCAAAACTGACGCCCTGGTGTTCGATGGGCAGGTGCTGCGCGCCATTTATGGCCCTCGTTGGCGGCTTTTGTTGATCGGCGCCGGGCAGCTGTCCCGCTACGTGGCGGAAATGGCTCGCTTGCTGGATTTCGAGGTGTTGATCTGTGATCCGCGCAAGGAGTTCGTCTACGGTTGGGAAGAGCAACATGGCCGCTTTGTCTCGGGCATGCCCGACGAGGCCGTGCTGAGCATCCAGACTGACGAGCGCACAGCCATCGTAGCCTTGACCCACGATCCACGTTTGGATGACATGGCGCTGCTCACCGCCCTGGACTCCAAGGCTTTCTACGTTGGTGCCCTGGGCTCGCGGGTCAACAGCCAGAAGCGGCGGGATAACCTGGCTCAGCTAGGCTTGTCCGCAGAGGCGATCGGACGCCTGCACGGGCCGATCGGCTTGCACATCGGCAGCCACACCCCGGCGGAAATCGCCTTGTCGCTGCTGGCTGAAATCGTGGCCATCAAGAATGGCGTGGAGCTGCGGCAAAAAAAATCGCTGTAGGCCGTGGGCGAGGAGGGCGTATGGGAAAATCGATAGGCGTGATTATCCTGGCAGCGGGATCGGGCAGTCGTTTCCGTCAGGTGGCCGGTGCGGACAAGGATAAGTTGCTGGCCGACTGCACGGGGCGTGATGGCGCCGTCCGGTCGGTGATCGAACATGTACTGGTCAACCTGCCTGCGTCACTGGGAAAACGCGTGCTGGTGGCGAGCAAGGGGCGGCCGCAAGCCGTTCGGATAGCCCAGGCTTACGGGTGCGACTTTGTCGAACTGGACTCGACCGGGTTGGGCGACAGCATTGCTGCGGGCGTCCAGGCCTGCCCGGACCTTGATGGATGGCTGATTGTTTTGGGCGATATGCCTTTTATCTTGCCGTCCAGCATCGAGCGGGTGGCGGCGGGGATACGCGAGGATGGCATCAGTGTTCCGGTCCTGGCGGGTGAGTACGGGCATCCGGTGGGATTTGGTCGTGGGTTTGGACCGAAACTGATGGGGCTGACAGGCGATCGTGGTGCCAAGGTGCTTTTTGCCGGGGCGCAGGTGGCCGAAGTCCCGGTGGATGATCTAGGCGTCACATGGGATGTGGATGTGCCTGAGGCGCTGGCCTTTAAATAAATCTTATTGATGAACAGTGATTCTGTGTCGGTAGCACATCTCCTGATGTGGGAGCGAGCCTGCTCGCGATAGCGGTGTGTCAGCTTGCGATGAAGTGACTGCGTCGCCGCCTTCGCGAGCAGGCTCGCTCCCACATTGGATTTTCAGTGGCTATAAATCTTGTGCAAGGGCGCAGCTCTTGTGGATAAGTCCGAAGGCATAAAAAAGCCCCGCCTGGCATGACCAGGCGGGGCTTTTTACTGGGCGGTGGAATCAGGCGTGAGGTTTAGGCTCGTGCTCTTTTTCCAGGGCTTCAGTGTGGCGCGGAGCAACTTCGACTTCTTCAGCGGTGTGCTGGGGCTCGTCGAACGCCGGGGCTGCTGGTTCGGCTGGGGTTTCAGCGGCCGGGGCAGGGGCTGCCTCGACGACTTCTTCCACGACTGGAGCCGGTTCGGCAGCAGGCGCTTGAGCGGCGGCAGCGGCAGCTTGTTCGGCTTCCTTCTGCAGGCGCTCGGCTTCACGCTTGCGGCGACGCACTTCACGTGGATCGTTCGGGGCGCGGCCATTCGCGGTCAGGGCGCTGGCAGGTGCAGGCTCTTGCGCGGGGGCAGGCGCTTCGACAGCCACCGGTGCTTCGACCACTGGAGCGGGTTCGACCATTTCTGGCTCGACCGCTTTTACGAGCTCTGGCGTTGGCTCAGGCTCGACAACAGGTGCTGGTGCGGCTGGCTCTGCGGTCCAGTTGAATGCAGTCTGCTCCTCGCGGGCAGGCTCTGGAGCCTTTTCCTCTGCCGGTGCCTCGACAACCGGTTCGGCAGCGACGACGGAGGCTTCAGCGACCGGCGTTGGCTCGGCGGCGACTTCAGCTTCAGGCTGGGCTTCACGTGCCGGCGCAAGTTCCACTTCTGGCGAAGCGGTGACTTCTACCGGGGCAGTGGATTCGACGACAGGGGCTTCAACTGGCGCGTCTTCCACCGCAGCGGTGGCGCGTTCAGCCTGCTCGTTTGCCTGGGCTTCGGCCGGAGCGCTGATCGCACTGCTGGCAACGGCCGCGGTGACGGCCAGGCCGGCAGCCAGGTCGGCAGCGCTTGGCGCTTCGGCGTTTTCGGAGGACTCGGATTCTTCCGAGCCTTCGATCACGTTGCCGTTGGCATCGCGCTGACGCTCACGACGGTTGCTGCGACGACGCTGGCCACGGGAGCGACGACGTGGACGATCGCCTTCGGCGATATCCTGGCCATCTTCCTGTACTTGCTCTTCGGCGTTCAGCAGTTCTTCTTCGCTGGCAGCGGCGGCGGCCTGCTCGGCGCGAGGCTGGCGTTCTTCACGTGGAGGACGCGGTGCGCGTTCTTCGCGAGGCTGGCGAGCCGGACGCTCTTCAGCAGTGGCGGCAGCGGCTACAGCGGCGGCCGGGGCGGCATCCAGTGGCTCGCGCAGTTCGCGAACACGTTCTTCACGCTCGCCACGCGGCTTGCGATCTTCACGCGGCGCACGAGGCTGACGCTCTTCACGCGGCGGACGCGGTGCTCGCTCTTCGCGGGCTACGGCTGGCGCTTCTTCGCGGACTTCGCGAGGCTGGCGTTCTTCGCGCGGCTCACGTGGCGCGCGCTCTTCACGCGGTGCACGTTCTTCGCGGGGCTTGCGCTCTTCGTCGCGACGACCGTTGCGGTTGCGGGTTTGCTGGCGACCGTTGCGGCGCTCTTCGTTGCGGGCAGGGCGCTCGGTAGCGGCCGGCTTGGCGACGACGGCCGGGGCGGCAGGCTCTTCCTTGGTGGCGAACAGGCTGACCAGGGACTTCACCAGGCCTTTGAACAGGCTTGGCTCTGGTGCTGCGACCGGGGTCGCGACCGGAGCGGCCACTTCGGTCGGAACCGGAGCGTTGGCGCGGGCCGGAGCGGTCTTGACCGCTGCTTCCTGGCGAACCAGGGTGCGAGTGGCGGCAGCCGGCTGCACGTCTTCCACTTCGGCAGCGGCAGCAGCGATTTCGTAGCTGGACTGGTTGGTGTGGGCTTCAGGGCTGTCATCGCGCAGGCGCTGCACTTCGAAGTGCGGCGTCTCGAGGTGATCGTTCGGCAGGATGACGATGCGGGCACGGGTACGCAGTTCGATCTTGGTGATCGAGTTGCGTTTTTCGTTGAGCAGGAACGCGGCCACCGGGATCGGCACCTGGGCACGGACTTCGGCGGTGCGGTCTTTCAGGGCTTCTTCTTCGATCAGGCGCAGGATCGCCAGGGACAGCGATTCAACATCACGGATGATGCCGGTGCCGTTGCAACGCGGGCAAACGATGCCGCTGCTTTCGCCCAGGGACGGACGCAGGCGTTGACGGGACATTTCCAGCAGGCCGAAGCGCGAGATGCGACCGACCTGTACGCGGGCGCGGTCGGCCTCCAGGCACTCACGGACCTTTTCTTCCACGGCGCGCTGGTTCTTGGCCGGGGTCATGTCGATGAAGTCGATGACAATCAGGCCGCCGATATCACGCAGGCGCAACTGACGAGCGATTTCCTCGGCGGCTTCAAGGTTGGTCTGCAAAGCGGTTTCTTCGATGTCGCTGCCTTTGGTGGCGCGTGCCGAATTGATGTCGATGGACACCAGGGCTTCGGTCGGATCGATGACGATGGAACCGCCGGACGGCAGCTCGACGACGCGCTGGAAAGCGGTCTCGATCTGGCTTTCGATCTGGAAGCGGTTGAACAGCGGAACGCTGTCTTCGTAGAGCTTGATCTTGCTGGCGTACTGCGGCATCACCTGGCGGATGAAGGTCAGGGCTTCGTCCTGGGCTTCGACGCTGTCGATCAGCACTTCGCCGATGTCCTGGCGCAGGTAGTCGCGGATGGCGCGGATGATCACGTTGCTTTCCTGGTAGATCAGGAACGGCGCGGAGCGATCCAGCGAAGCTTCTTTGATGGCGGTCCACAGTTGCAGCAGGTAGTCGAGGTCCCACTGCATTTCTTCGCTGCTGCGGCCCAGGCCGGCAGTGCGAACGATCAGGCCCATGTCGGCGGGTGCGACCAGGCCGTTGAGGGCTTCACGCAGTTCGTTGCGCTCTTCGCCTTCGATGCGACGGGAAATGCCGCCAGCACGCGGGTTGTTCGGCATCAGGACCAGGTAACGGCCGGCGAGGCTGATGAAGGTGGTCAGGGCGGCGCCCTTGTTGCCACGTTCTTCTTTCTCGACCTGGACAATGACTTCCTGGCCTTCGCTCAGGACGTCCTTGATGTTGACGCGGCCTTCGGGGGCCTTCTTGAAGTATTCGCGGGAGATTTCTTTGAGGGGCAGGAAGCCGTGGCGCTCGGAGCCGAAATCGACAAAGGCAGCCTCAAGGCTTGGTTCGATGCGAGTAATCCGGCCTTTATAGATGTTGGCCTTCTTCTGCTCGCGTGCACCGGATTCGATATCCAGGTCGTAGAGGCGCTGGCCGTCTACCAGTGCAACACGCAACTCTTCGGGTTGAGTTGCGTTAATCAGCATTCTTTTCATGTAGTACCGTCGGTTTCCGGGCTGCCGGAAACGGCGTTCGGCACACACGACTTCTCACGGTCGGTGTCAGGTGCGTCCTGGAGATGGCAGTGCCATTCCAGTGTCCAGCGAGTTCGACCCAATGGCGGCGAAGTCGCGACGGACGCGTCCTGCTTGCTGGTACTCAAGCACTCAGTCAGGAGGAGGAATCAACCGGCGCCTGTGGACGAGATGAAGCGTCTAAATATAAGCCTAGTGCTACACAGTCCGACGGTTGTACATCTCCACCCTACACGTATCCCTGATAATTCGGGTGCTGCCGCGCGCAGAATCCGCAGCGGGTTGGCATTTACCGTGAGCTCCGAAAGGGGAGGTCACGCATCATGGCTAATTTAGGCGTTGTTTCCGAAGCTCTCGCTCGGGGTCGTTTCCGGGTGACTGCACTTTGTGAACTGGCCGTGAATGTGGCACGCAAGGCGAGTCAGAACTCTGCTTTGCGGCGTATTTCAGGCCTCATGTCACCTGCGCTCGTTACACCTGCAAACTCTGCCGTTACGTAGCAAGAACCCCGTAGGACGGCCTCTCGTCCTCGTGAATTGCGTTGGTCAGGGCCGGTTTTTGACCGCTAGTCCGCTGTCCAGCCGCTTTTGGCGGCGTTCGCGACTATAGCAGCAATGATTAAGTGCTTCAATTCCATAAAAAATTGTTATGATCGCCGCCATGACGACTACTGCCCCTTCGACCCCTGGCGTTCAACTGCTTGAGGTCTCGCCGGAATATGCCGGCCAACGAATCGATAATTTCTTGCTAGCCCGGCTCAAAGGCGTGCCCAAGACCTTGATCTACCGCATTTTGCGCAAAGGCGAAGTGCGGGTGAACAAAGGTCGGATCAAGCCCGAGTACAAGCTCCAGGCTGGTGACATCGTGCGCGTGCCGCCGGTTCGCGTGCCCGAGCGCGATGAGCCGGTGCCCCTGGCCCAGGGGCTGCTGCAGCGCCTTGAAGCCTCGATTATCTATGAAGACAAAGCCCTGATCGTGGTCAACAAGCCCGCAGGCATTGCGGTCCATGGTGGCAGCGGCCTGAATTTCGGCGTGATCGAAGCCTTTCGTCAGTTGCGTCCAGATACCAAGGAATTGGAGCTGGTTCATCGCCTCGACCGCGATACTTCCGGTCTGCTGATGATCGCCAAGAAGCGCAGCATGTTGCGTCACCTGCACGAGCAATTGCGTGGCGATGGTGTCGACAAGCGCTACATGGCGCTGGTACGTGGGCGTTGGGATACCTCCGTCAAGCAAGTCCGTGCACCGTTGCTCAAGAGCAACCTGCGTTCAGGCGAGCGCATGGTGGAGGTCAACGAGGAAGGCAAGGAGGCGCTGACCATATTCAAGGTGCTTCGGCGCTTCGGCGACTTTGCCACCATGGTCGAGGCCAAGCCGGTCACCGGCCGCACCCACCAGATCCGCGTCCACACGCTGCATGCCGGACACTGCATCGCCGGCGACAGCAAATACGGCGATGACGATTTCACCAAGGAAATCCGCGACTTGGGTGGCAAGCGCCTGTTTCTGCATGCCTACATGTTGACCGTGCCGCTGCCCGATGGCGGCGAGCTGAAATTGCAGGCTCCCGTCGATGATATGTGGGCCAAAACCGTGGAGCGGTTGAGTGCATCCTGACTACAAGCTGCTGATATTCGATTGGGACGGCACTCTGGCGAACTCCATCGGTCGGATCGTGGACGCGATGCACGTTGCGTCGGATCGTACGGGGTTTCCCCGGCGCGATGATCTGGCGGTAAAAGGCATCATCGGTCTCGGCTTGCCGGAGGCGATTCGCAGCCTTTATCCGGAAATCGACGACGGTGAGCTGATCGTTTTTCGCCAGCATTATGCCGACCATTACATTGCCCTGGAAGCCGAGCCTTCGCCGTTGTTTGATGGCGTGGTGGAAACGCTCGACGCCTTGCGCGAAGAGGGGTATCACCTGGCAGTCGCGACCGGCAAGGCCAGGCGTGGGTTGGATCGGGTGTTGAAGGCTCATGGCTGGGAAGATTATTTCGATATCACCCGCGCTGCGGATGAAACCGCAAGCAAGCCACATCCATTAATGCTTGAGCAGATCCTCGCCCATTGCGATGTGTCGCCTGGACAGGCGCTGATGGTCGGCGACTCGTCGTTTGACCTGCAGATGGCCAGCAATGCTGGCATGGGGTCGGTGGCTGTCAGCTACGGCGCGCAGACGATCGAGGCGTTGAAGGCCTTCGAGCCGTGCCTGGCGATTGACCGCTTTCCTGAATTGCACGCCTGGTTGAGCCGGCGTGCCGATTAAGTTTTGATGGAGAGGCATGCATGACGGACGAATGGAAGGCCCCGGCCAAGGCAAGCGCCGAAAGCGGTGACGAGAAAAGCTGGAAGCTGTTGGAGAAGACCCTGCTTGCCAGTGTGCAAGAGCAGCGTCGCTCACGCCGCTGGGGTATTTTCTTCAAATTACTGACCTTCGTTTATCTCTTTGGCGCGCTCATGCTCTTCACGCCGCTGATGAGCATCGAAAAGAACGCCGTCAGCGGCTCGGCTTACACCGCGTTGATCGACATCGAAGGCATGATCGCCGACAAGGAGTCTGCGAGTGCGGACAACATCGTCGGCAGCCTGCGGGCAGCGTTCGAGGACCCAAAGGTCAAGGGCGTGGTGCTGCGCATCAACAGCCCGGGCGGCAGTCCAGTGCAGTCGGGTTATGTCTATGACGAGATTGTTCGGTTGCGCGGCTTGCATCCGGACATCAAGGTCTATGCGGTGATCGCCGATCTCGGCGCATCAGGCGCCTATTACATTGCCAGTGCGGCGGACCAGATCTATGCCGACAAGGCCAGCCTGGTCGGCTCCATTGGCGTGACAGCGGCCGGTTATGGATTTGTCGGGACCATGGAAAAGCTTGGTGTGGAGCGTCGGGTTTATACCTCCGGTGAGCACAAGTCGTTTCTTGATCCGTTCCAGCCACAAAAGCCTGAGGAAACCGCCTTCTGGCAAGGCGTGCTGGACACCACCCACAATCAGTTCATTGCCAGCGTCAAGAAAGGGCGGGGCGACCGTTTGAAGGACAAAGAGCACCCGGAGCTGTTTTCCGGGCTGGTCTGGTCTGGCGAGCAGGCCTTGCCCCTGGGCTTGATCGATGGCCTGGGCAGTGCCAGCTCCGTGGCGCGGGATGTGATCGGTCAGAAGGATCTGGTGGATTTCACCATCGAAGAGTCGCCGTTTGACCGCTTCTCGAAGAAGTTGGGGGCTAGCATTGCCGAGCATTTGGCGATGTGGATGGGCTTCCAAGGGCCGGCGTTGCGCTAGGTTCCTTGCGCTCTGGTTGGCGGGGCTACTGTGGCGAGGGGATTTATCCCCGTTGGGGCACGGAGCGACCCTGAAGGTTGATGCCTCGGTGCATCAGAGCGATTGAGGGGGCTGCTGCGCAGCCCAGCGGGGATAAATCCCCTCGCCACAAATGGGTTGCCTAGGTTTCAGGGAATGTCAACGCCCTCAGCCAGCAACATATCCACAAGACGAATCAGCGGCAGGCCAATCAGGCTCGTGGCGTCCGGGCCTTCAGTGCTCTGGAACAGGCTCACACCGAGGCCCTCGGCCTTGAAGCTGCCCGCGCAGTCGTATGGCTGTTCGGTGCGCAGGTAGCGCTCCACGCGAGCCGGATCCAGCGTCCGCATATTCACGGTGAACGGAACGCAGTCGACCTGGCATCGGCCTGTCTGGCTGTTAAGCAGCGCCAGGCCGGTCAGGAAGGTTACTTTGGCGCCGCTGGCGGCCATTAGCTGCTCGCAGGCATTCTCGAACGTGTGGGGCTTGCCCAGGATGCGCTCGCCGAGCACGGCGACCTGGTCCGAGCCGATGATCAGGTGTGCTGGGTGTCTGTCGGCCAATGCCAGGGCCTTTTCCCGGGCCAGGCGCTTTACCAGGTCGACCGCAGCTTCGTCGGGGTAGCGGCTTTCGTCGATGTCTGGCGAGCTGCAGACGAATGGCAGCCCCAGGCGGGCGAGCAGTTCCCGGCGATAAACCGAGCTTGAGGCGAGTAATAAAGGCAGCATGGCGCTCTCCGATGGGCAGGGGAGGATTCTAGCCAGGCGCGCAAGTGACGGACAGGGCTGAATTTCCTTTGACATGGCCCGGTGCATCCCTATAATGCTGCGCCTATGTTGAATGACCCGATTCCACCTCACGTTGACCCGCGCAAATTGGCTGACCGTGGCACCACCCTTCAAGGTGAACTGCTGCTGGCCGATTTGAAGAGACTCTGCGACCCGCTTTCCGACGATGTCGGGACGGTCCAGGCCAAATTCGTTTTTGAGCGAGATGAACGTAAATCTGTGGTAATCCACAGCTTTATCGACACTGAAGTCAAAATGATTTGCCAGCGTTGTCTTGAGCTGGTCACCCTGCCGATCCACAGCGAATGCAGTTACGCCGTGGTGAAGGAGGGTGCGAATACCCAGTCGTTGCCGAAAGGTTATGACGTGCTGGAACTGGGCGAAGATCCATTGGATCTGCAGTCACTGATCGAGGAGGAGCTTCTGCTCGCCTTGCCCATTGTGCCTGCTCATCATCCGGAAGAATGCCAGCAGCCGGCGGGAGCAGATGAGCCCGAACCGAGCGAGGACGAGGTAACGCGGTCCAACCCGTTCAGTGTATTGGCGCAGTTAAAGCGTGACCCAAACGTTTAGGAGTTAATCAATTATGGCTGTTCAGCAGAACAAAAAATCCCGCTCCGCCCGTGACATGCGCCGTTCGCACGACGCTCTCGAGGCTAGCACCCTGTCTGTAGAAAAAACCACTGGTGAAGTTCACCTGCGTCACCACGTATCGCCAGAAGGCGTATACCGTGGCCGTAAAGTGATCGACAAGGGCGCCGACGAGTAATCACTTGTCCGCTCAAGTCATCGCGATTGACGCAATGGGCGGGGACTTCGGTCCCCGCAGCATTGTTCAGGCCAGCCTTGCTTGTCTGAATGCTACACCCTCGCTGCATCTGACCCTCGTCGGTCAACCCTCTCTCCTTGAAGAATTGCTCAACGGCCAATCGGCTGTCGATCGTGCGCGCCTGACAATTGTGCCAGCTTCCGAAGTCATCACCATGGACGAGAAGCCGGCGCAGGCCCTGCGCGGCAAACCCGACGCGTCGATGCGGGTAGCCCTTGAACTGCTGCGCGACGGTAAGGTCCAGGCCTGTGTCAGTGCGGGCAATACCGGGGCGCTGATGGCGCTGTCCCGTTATGTGCTGAAGACATTGCCGGGGATTGATCGTCCGGCAATGGTCGCGGCGATCCCGACCCAGAGCGGGTTCTGCCAACTGCTCGATTTGGGCGCCAACGTCGATTGCAGTGCCGAGCACCTTCTGCAATTCGCTGTGATGGGCTCGGTTGCCGCGCAAACCCTCGGTATCGCGCGACCTCGCGTTGCGCTGCTGAACATTGGCACCGAAGACATCAAGGGGAACCAGCAGGTCAAGCTGGCGGCGACCTTGTTGCAAAATGCGCGGGGCATCCATTACATCGGATTCGTCGAAGGCGATGGCCTCTATCGAGGCGAGGCCGATGTGGTGGTCTGTGATGGTTTCGTTGGCAATATCCTGCTCAAGTCCAGCGAGGGGCTGGCGACCATGATCGGTCAGCGCATCGAGACATTGTTCAAGCAAAGCCTGGCTTCGCGGATGGTAGGTGCCCTGGCGCTGCCATTGATGCGGCGGCTGCAGGCAGACCTGGCGCCGGCGCGGCACAACGGTGCGAGTTTCCTCGGACTGCAAGGCATCGTCATCAAGAGCCATGGTTCAGCGGGCGTGCAGGGATTTCAAAGTGCGATCAACCGGGCGGTGATTGAAGTGCAGGAAAACCTGCCGGAACGCCTGCACGGCCGTCTCGAAGATTTGTTAACTTAGGCGTTTTCGTCTGACAATGCTTAAATGTGACCGGTCGGTTCAAGCCGCCATCCAACTGTCAGTTTCCTAGCGCCCCCAGGGGCGTCAATTTTTGACGACAAGATCATTAGGGGCTTTGTTTTCATGTCTGCTTCCCTCGCATTCGTCTTTCCAGGACAGGGCTCGCAGTCCCTCGGCATGCTGGCCGAGCTGGGCGCGCAATACCCGCTGATCCTCGAAACATTCAAAGAAGCATCCGACGCGCTCGGCTACGACTTGTGGGCACTGACCCAGCAAGGGCCGGAAGAGCAACTCAATCAAACCGATAAAACCCAACCGGCCATCCTCACCGCCTCGATTGCCTTGTGGCGCCTGTGGCTGGCTGAAGGCGGCGCGCGCCCGGCATTCGTCGCCGGTCACAGTCTGGGTGAATACAGCGCCCTCGTGGCCGCTGGCAGCCTGAGCCTGGCTGATGCGGTGAAACTGGTGGAGCGTCGTGGCCAGTTGATGCAAGAAGCCGTTCCGGCCGGGCAGGGCGGCATGGCCGCGATCCTCGGCCTGGAAGATGCCGATGTGTTGGCTGCCTGTGCTGAAGCGGCGCAAGGCGACGTGGTCAGCGCGGTCAACTTCAACTCGCCGGGCCAGGTGGTTATCGCCGGGGCCAAGGCCGCCGTGGAGCGCGCCATCGAAGGCTGCAAGGCTCGTGGCGCCAAGCGCGCCATGCCATTGCCGGTCAGCGTGCCTTCGCATTGCGAGCTGATGCGTCCGGCCGCCGAGCGCTTTGCCGAGTCCATTGCCGCCATCGACTGGCAGGCTCCGCAGATTCCTGTGGTGCAGAACGTCAGCGCCAACGTGGCGCCGGATCTCGAGACGCTCAAGCGCGATTTGCTGGAGCAGCTCTACAAGCCGGTTCGCTGGGTTGAGTCGGTGCAGACGCTGGCCGCCAAGGGCGCGACCGAACTGGTCGAATGCGGCCCTGGCAAGGTGCTGGCCGGCCTGAACAAGCGCTGCGCCGAAGGCGTGTCCACTTCCAATCTCAACACCCCAGACGCTTTCGCTGCCGCTCGCGCAGCGCAAGCCTGAACAGGAGAAGCTTGCATGAGTCTGCAAGGTAAAGTTGCACTGGTGACCGGTGCAAGCCGCGGCATCGGCCAGGCCATCGCCCTGGAACTGGGTCGTCAAGGCGCCATCGTTGTCGGCACCGCGACGTCCGCTTCGGGCGCCGAGCGTATCGCCGCGACCTTGAAGGAAAACGGCATCCAGGGCACCGGGCTTGAGCTCAACGTGACCAGCGACGAATCCGTTGCCGCCGTGTTGGCAAGCATCCAGGAACAGTTCGGTGCGCCGGCAATCCTGGTTAATAATGCTGGCATCACCCGCGATAACCTGATGATGCGCATGAAAGATGACGAGTGGTTCGACGTGGTCGACACCAACCTGAACAGCCTGTACCGGCTGTCCAAGGGCGTCTTGCGCGGTATGACCAAGGCACGTTGGGGCCGAATTATCAGTATCGGCTCGGTTGTGGGTGCCATGGGCAACGCAGGCCAAGTAAACTATGCTGCGGCGAAAGCCGGTCTGGAAGGTTTCAGCCGTGCGCTGGCACGAGAAGTCGGTTCGCGCTCGATTACGGTAAACTCGGTTGCACCGGGTTTCATCGACACCGACATGACCCGTGAACTGCCGGAAGCACAGCGTGAAGCCTTGTTGACCCAGATTCCGCTGGGTCGTCTGGGGCAAGCTCAAGAAATCGCGTCTGTGGTCGCTTTTCTTGCTTCGGACGGTGCGGCATACGTGACTGGGGCTACAATCCCGGTGAACGGCGGGATGTACATGAGTTAAATGTGACGGATTGCTTCAAAAAATGTCATACGAGCTGTCTAAAATCCGTTATAAAGCTGCAATCTATTTATAGGCGGCGGGCCCCCGGGTTCGAGGAGTGAAGCTTTCGGTTGAAAAACCGAAAAGTCTTTCTATACACTTACCCACCGGCCAGCTGCCTGAATTTGTCCATTAGGAGTGAAAACAAGGTATGAGCACCATCGAAGAGCGCGTCAAGAAAATCGTTGCCGAGCAACTGGGCGTTAAAGAAGAAGAAGTTGTGAACACCGCTTCCTTCGTTGAAGACCTGGGTGCCGACTCCCTTGACACTGTTGAGCTGGTGATGGCTCTGGAAGAGGAATTCGAGACCGAGATTCCTGACGAAGAAGCTGAAAAGATCACTACTGTACAAGCTGCTATCGACTACGTTACCAGCCACCAGGCGTAATCGTTTTTAGTCGTCGCTAGCTGTCATGGAAAAACCGCACTGCCATCACGGCGTGCGGTTTTTTCTTTAGGCCTGATGCAAAGTCGTCATTTGAAAAAGGAGAGTGCTGTGTCGCGTAGACGCGTCGTAGTCACCGGTATGGGTATGTTGTCGCCACTGGGCACGGATGTGCCAAGCAGTTGGCAGGGCATTCTGGCTGGCCGTAGTGGCATTGGTCTGATCGAACACACCGACCTTTCTGCCTATTCCACCCGTTTTGGCGGCTCGGTAAAAGGCTTCAATGTCGAGGAATACCTGTCGGTCAAGGAAGCTCGCAAGCTTGACCTATTCATTCAATACGGCTTGGCAGCCGGGTTCCAGGCGGTGCGCAACGCCGGGCTGGAAGTGACCGATGCCAACCGCGAACGCATCGGCGTGGCCATGGGCTCGGGTATTGGCGGCTTGACCAATATCGAAGAAACCAGCCGTACGCTGCACGATTCGGGGCCGCGACGGATTTCTCCGTTCTTCGTGCCGGGCTCGATCATCAATATGATTTCCGGTTTCCTGTCCATCCACCTGGGTGCACAGGGGCCTAACTACGCCATTGCCACGGCGTGCACCACCGGCACCCACTGCATCGGTATGGCCGCGCGCAACATCATGTACGACGAAGCCGACGTGATGATTGCAGGCGGCGCCGAAATGGCCGCTTGCGGCCTCGGTATGGGCGGTTTCGGCGCATCCCGTGCGCTGTCGACCCGCAACGATGAGCCTGCCCGCGCGAGCCGGCCATGGGACAAGGGCCGCGACGGCTTCGTGTTGTCCGACGGCGCCGGTGCACTGGTGCTCGAAGAGCTGGAACACGCCAAGGCCCGCGGTGCGACCATCTATGCCGAGCTGATCGGTTTTGGCACCAGTGGCGATGCGTACCACATGACGTCGCCTCCGGCCGATGGCGCCGGTGCCGCCCGTTGCATCGCCAATGCCTTGCGTGACGCGAAAATCAACGGCGATCAAGTGCAATACATCAACGCCCATGGCACTTCGACTTCGGCGGGTGACTTGGCCGAAGCCCAGGCGATCAAGACGGTGTTTGGCGAACATGCCTACAAGCTGGCGGTCAGCTCCACCAAGTCCATGACCGGTCACCTGTTGGGTGCGGCAGGGGCAGTGGAAGCGATTTTCAGCGTCTTGGCGATCAACAGCCAGACGGCGCCGCCGACCATCAACCTCGATGAGCCGGACGAAGGGTGTGACTTGGACTTCGTGCCACATACGGCCCGTGGCATGGACATCGACGTGGTGTTGTCCAACTCCTTCGGCTTTGGCGGGACCAACGGCTCGCTGGTGTTCCGCCGGTTCGCAGGTTGATGGAGAGCTGGGTCGACGGTCAACCGGCTGACATGCTGTCGCTGAAAGATCGCGGCCTGGCTTATGGCGATGGGTTGTTCGAGACCATTGCCGTGCGCAATGGCATGCCACTCTTGCTGGAGCGCCATTTGCAGCGCCTGGAAACAGGCTGCCAGCGATTGGCGCTCAGGGTCGACATGACGGTAGTGAGCGCCGAGCTGAGCGCTTACGCCCGGCGTCAGGGTGACGGCGTGATGAAACTGATCGTGACCCGTGGCGACAGTCAGCGTGGTTATGGCGCCGATCCCTCGGCCGCCGCCCGACGCATCCTGCAAGGCAGCGCTCCTGTTGCTTATCCCGCTGCCCATGCCGAGCAAGGCGTCCTTCTGTTTCCCTGTTCAGTGCGCTTGTCCGAGCAGCCTTTGCTTGCCGGTCTCAAGCATCTCAATCGCCTGGAACAGGTGCTGGCCCGTGCCGAGTGGACTGATTCGCGGTATGCCGACGGCTTGATGCAGGACGCGTCCGGGCGGGTGATCGAAGGCGTGTTCAGCAATCTGTTCCTGGTGCGCGATGGCGTTTTGTCTACAGCGGATCTGAGCCGTTGTGGTGTCGCCGGGGTGATGCGCGCAGAATTGTTGTTTCAAGCTGATACCCAAGGTATCGCTACGCAAATCATGGACATCAGCCTCGAACAGTTGCACCAGGCCGATGAGGTCTTTGTCTGCAACAGCGTATATGGCGTGTGGCCGGTACTCGGATGCGGTTCGGCACGCTGGTCGGCTGGCCCACTCACCCGTAAACTGCAGACCCTTGCCCGTGCGCTATTGGATGCTTGATTCGTGAGACGTAAATTCTTGCTGCTGCTGGAAACCGGACTGGTTCTGGCAGGGCTGTTGTTGGGCGCTTCGGCCTGGAAGATTCATTCGGCGCTGCAACAGCCGCTGAACATCACCCAGGAAGAGTTGTTGGACGTACCCAACGGGACCACCCCCACCGGAACCCTGAAGCGCCTCGAAGCCGACGGCCTGATCAAGGACGCCTTCTGGCTGCGTATCTATTGGCGCTTCAATCTTGCCGACCAGCCATTGCACTCCGGTGAATATCGGATGGTGCCGGGCATGACCATGGACGCCTTGATCGGCGTCTGGAAGCGCGGAGATGTGGTGCAGTACAGCGTGACGCTGGTGGAGGGCTGGAATTTCCGTCAGGTGCGCGCCGCACTGGCCAAGGACGAAAAACTCCAGCAGACCCTCGCCGGCCTGAGTGACAGCCAGGTCATGGATCGCCTTGGTCATTCAGGCGTCTTTCCTGAAGGCCGGTTCTTTCCGGATACCTACCGCTTCGTGCGGGGCACCACCGATGCCGATCTGTTGAAGAAAGCCTACGATCGGCTGGACGACGTGCTTGCCAAGGAGTGGGCACAGCGTGCCGCCGACGTCCCGTACAACCAACCCTATCAGGCCCTGATCATGGCCTCCCTGATTGAAAAGGAAACCGGGGTGCCCCAGGAACGTGGCCAGATCGCGGGTGTGTTCGTGCGTCGCCTGCGCCTGGGCATGCTGCTGCAGACTGATCCGACCGTGATCTATGGCCTGGGCGAGCGCTACACCGGCAAGCTCACCCGTGCCCATCTGAAAGAAGAAAATCCCTATAACACTTACCTGATCCCAGGTTTGCCACCGACACCGATTGCAATGGTAGGGCGCGAAGCGATCCACGCGGCCTTGAACCCGGCCGACGGCAACAGCCTTTACTTCGTTGCTCGTGGCGATGGCAGCCATGTCTTTTCCGATGACCTGGAGACGCACAACAACGCAGTGCGCGAATTCCAGCTCAAGCGCCGTGCCGATTACCGCTCCAGTCCGGCCCCGGCGGCCACGGAAAATTCGGCACCGATTCCCGCAGCGTCACCGGATACGGCGCCGGAAGCCGTGCCTCAGGTGCCGCCGCAAGAGCCTGCCCCCGAACCGAATGCAAGCGAGCCACCGAGCCCGCAATGACTTTGATTGAGGATCGTCTGTGACTGGCTTGTTTATCACATTGGAAGGCCCCGAAGGCGCCGGCAAGAGCACCAATCGCGAGTACCTCGCCGAGCGCCTGCGCGCAGCCGGTATCGAGGTGGTACTGACCCGCGAGCCGGGCGGCACGCCGCTGGCCGAGCGGATTCGCGAGGTGCTGCTGGCGCCTGCCGATGAGGTCATGAATCCCGATACCGAACTGTTGCTGGTGTTTGCCGCCCGGGCACAGCATCTGGCCGAGGTGATTCGCCCGGCGCTGGCTCGCGGCGCTGTCGTGTTGTGCGACCGCTTTACCGATTCGACTTACGCCTATCAGGGCGGCGGGCGTGGCTTGTCCCTAGAACGCATCACGACGCTGGAAACCTTTGTCCAGGGTGACCTGCGTCCCGACCTGACCCTGGTTTTCGACCTGCCGGTGGAAATCGGCCTGGCACGGGCAAGCGCTCGCGGCCGGTTGGACCGCTTCGAGCTCGAAGGGCAGGCTTTCTTCAACACCGTGCGCAATGCCTTCCTGGGGCGCGCCAAGGCCGATCCGGCGCGTTATCTGTTGATCGATGCCGCTCAGCCGTTGACGCAGGTCCAGCAATCGCTGGAGGGTTTGTTGCCGCGCTTGCTGGAGCGTGCCCGTGGCTGAAGCTTATCCTTGGCAGGACGGCCTTTGGCAACAACTGGCGGGCCGTGCCCAGCACGCCCATGCCTACCTGTTGCATGGCCCGGGCGGCATTGGCAAGCGAGCGCTGGCCGAACGCCTGATGGCCAGCCTGCTGTGCCAGGCCCCGACGGCCTCGAATGCCTGCGGTGAATGCAAGTCCTGCTTGCTGCTCAGGGCCGGTAGTCATCCTGACAATTACGTGCTGGAGCCGGAAGAGGCGGACAAGGCGATCAAGGTCGACCAGGTTCGTGACCTGGTCAGCTTTGTGGTCCAGACCTCGCAGATGGGTGGGCGCAAAGTGGTGCTGATCGAGCCGGTGGAGTCGATGAACATCAACGCCGCCAACGCCTTGCTCAAGAGCCTTGAAGAGCCTTCCGGCGATACCGTGCTGTTGCTGGTCAGCCATCAGCCAAGCCGATTGCTGCCGACCATCAAGAGCCGTTGCGTTCAGCAGGCCTGTCCGCTACCCAGCGAGGCAATGAGCCTGCAATGGCTGGGCAAGGCCTTGCCTGACAGCTCCGACGAAGAACGCGTCGAACTGCTGACCCTGGCCGCCGGTTCACCGCTGGCGGCGGTCAGCCTCCAGGCCCAGGGCGTGCGTGAGCAGCGGGCGCTGGTTGTGGACGGTGTGAAGAAGCTGCTCAAGCAGCAGCAATCGCCGACACAACTGGCCGAGGGGTGGAACGCCATTCCCTTGTTGCTGTTGTTCGACTGGTTCTGCGACTGGTCGAGCCTGATCCTGCGTTATCAGCTCACCGAGGACGAAGCCGGTCTCGGATTGCCCGATATGCGCAAGGTGATCCAGTACCTGGCGCAAAAAAGCAGCCAGGACAAAATCTTGAACATTCAGGACTGGATTCTTGCCCAACGTCAGAAGGTGCTGAGCAAGGCGAACCTCAATCGCGTGTTGTTGCTGGAGGCGCTGTTGGTGCAATGGGCGAGTTTGCCTGGTCGTAACTGACAGAGACACTAGACTCAGCTCAATCGCAGCGGAGATCAGCATGAACGAACCTGTCAGTCCCGGGCCACGCAACGGCATCCTGTCCCTGACCATCAAGGACAAATCCGTGCTTTACGCGGCCTACATGCCGTTTATCAAGAACGGCGGCCTGTTCATTCCCACCAACAAGAATTATCGCCTGGGCGACGAGGTGTTCATGCTGTTGAGCCTGATGGACGAACCGGAGAAGATCCCGGTCGCCGGCAAGGTCATCTGGATAACCCCCAAAGGCGCCCAGGGCAACCGGGCCGCCGGCGTTGGCGTGCAGTTCAACGACGGCGACAACTCGGCGCGCAATCAGATCGAAACCCACCTGGCCGGATCGCTCAAGTCCGACCGTCCTACCCATACGATGTAGCCTGGCCCCTTATGCTCGTAGACTCTCATTGCCACCTCGATCGCCTCGACCTTGCCGCCCACGGTGGTTCCCTGGACGCCGCGCTGGATGCCGCGCGCCAGCGGGGCGTCGGACATTTCCTGTGCATCGGCGTCAGCGCCGACAACGCCGCCGACGTCAAGGTACTGGCCGAACGTTACGAGGATGTCGATTGTTCGGTCGGCATCCACCCGTTGGACGTACAACCGGACGCTTCGCCCGCCCTGGATTGGCTGCTGCATGAACTCGACCATCCTCGGGTCGTCGCCATCGGCGAAACCGGTCTCGATTATCACTACGAGCCGGAGGCCGCCGAGGTACAGCAGGCGTCGTTCCGCTTGCATCTTGAAGCCGCAAGACAGACCGGCAAACCGGTGATTATCCACACCCGTGGGGCCCGGGCCGATACCTTGGCCCTGTTGCGCGACGCGGCGTTGCCCCAGGCCGGTGTGTTGCATTGCTTCACTGAAGATTGGGACATGGCCAAGGCTGCGCTGGACATGGGTTATTACATTTCCTTGTCCGGTATCGTCACGTTCCGTAATGCCGACGCCTTGCGCGACGTTGCCAGCAAGGTGCCGGCCGATCGCCTCTTGGTCGAGACCGACTCGCCTTACCTGGCGCCGATCCCGTATCGCGGTAAGCCAAACCTTCCGCAATACGTGCGGGAAGTGGCGGAATTCCTGGCGATGTTGCGGGGCGAATCCTATGGCCGGTTCGCGGAACAAACCACCGAAAACTTCAAGCGGCTGTTCCCATTGGCGCGCGTCCGTTCGCCGATGGCCTGAAACCGAGGCAAAAAAAACCCGGGTTCTGGGGGGTGAATCCGGGTTAAGACCATTAGGAGTAAAACAAAGGCACGCGGTCCGTTGGCACCTTTATCGGCACGTCACTTGGGGGAGATGTCGCGCCGACAGTTCAAGTATTGATCACTATGGCAGTGCGTCCAGTTTCATCGGGTTGGTTTTTAAACAAATTTGGAATACGTTCGCTTCGGATAGGTTCTCACTGCCTGACGCCCGCGCGGCGATATGGCACGAGCTGAAACGGAGGAGCCGGAGTTGCGCGGTTTTGTTGAGATCTGCGGCCCAGAACGGATGATCCGTGCATTTTTGCGTAAGTTAGGCATAATACCCGGCTTCGAATTTTGACCCTTCAGACCTTTTTCTTATGCACAAAGAACCCCGTAAGGTCCGTGAGTTTCGTCGCCGCGAGCAGGAAATTCTCGACACCGCGCTCAAGTTGTTCCTCGACCAGGGCGAAGACAGCGTCACCGTCGAGATGATTGCGGATGCCGTGGGTATCGGCAAAGGCACGATCTATAAACACTTCAAATCCAAGGCCGAGATCTACCTGCGCCTGATGCTCGATTACGAGCGCGATTTGAACGAGCTCCTGCATTCGGCCGATGTCGACAAGGACAAGGAAGCCCTGTCCCGTGCCTACTTCGAGTTCCGTATGTGCGATCCGCAGCGTTACCGCCTGTTCGATCGCTTGGAAGAGAAGGTGGTCAAGGGCAACCAAGTGCCAGAGATGGTCGAGGAGCTGCACAAGATCCGCGCGTCGAACTTCGATCGCCTGACCCTGTTGATCAAAGGCCGGATCAGCGAAGGCAAGCTCGAAGACGTGCCGCCTTATTTCCACTACTGCGCTGCCTGGGCGCTGGTGCATGGCGCGGTGGCGCTGTATCACTCGCCGTTCTGGAGCAACGTGCTCGAAGATCAGGAAGGTTTCTTCCAGTTCCTGATGGATATCGGTGTGCGCATGGGCAACAAGCGCAAGCGCGACCCGGAAGCCCCGAGCAGTTGAGGCATTCAGCTACCTGATTGCGCCATGTCCGCTTACATGGCGCAGTGCCCCAGGAATATACTCAGGCTTGGGTCTTGCGAAAACTTGATTTCTAGGTCAATTTTCGCGGGCCCGATTCTTCTTTCGCCGGAGTGATCCATGATCGTTGACCGTCAAGGCAGGCGTTTTCGCAATTTGCGGATCAGCCTGACTTCAGCCTGCAATTACGCCTGTACCTACTGCGTGCCTGATGGCAAGCGGCTGGTGGCTGCGCAGGATGAACTGTCGGCCGAGGCCATGGCGCGAGGCGTGGCTTATCTGATCGAGGCCGCCGGCATCGAGCGGTTGCGCATTACTGGCGGCGAGCCGCTGGTCAGCCCCAAGCTGGAGACCTTCATGATGGCGGTGGGGCAGATGGGGCTGGATGACATCAGCCTGACCACCAACGGCCAATTGCTGGCGAAGAAGCTTCCTCTGCTGGTAAATGCCGGCATCCGACGAATCAACGTTTCCCTCGACACTTTGGACCCCGCAGCGTTTCGCAGCATCGCCCGTGGCGGCGACCTGGCGACCGTGCTCGACGGCATGGAGCAGGCACGGGCCGCCGGGATGAAGATCAAGGTCAACATGGTGCCGTTGCGCGGGCAAAACCTCGATCAGGTGATGCCATTGCTCCAGTACTGCCTGGAACGTGGCTATGAACTGCGCTTCATCGAGTTGATGCGCATGGGCCATCTGGCCAGCGATTCCAACGCGTTCCTGCAACAGTTCGTCAGTCTCCAGCAACTGCTGAGCCTGATTGGCGAGCAATACGAATATCTGCAAGCCGATGCGCCGGTGGATGCCACGGCGGTGCGTTATGAGATTCCGGGCTTGGGGCACTTTGGCGTGATCGCCAACGAAAGCGTGCCGTTTTGCCGTACCTGTTCGCGACTGCGGTTGTCTTCAACGGGCTGGCTGCACGGCTGCCTGTCGTCGAGTAACCGTCACTTCGTCGGCGATCTGCTGGACAAGCCTCGCCACCAAGCCTTGCCGGCGCTCCAGCGTCTGCTGGTCAAGGCATTGGGAGACAAGCAGGAAGTGGCGTTCTCCGGCGGTGCGACCATCATGAAAATCATCGGTGGTTGAAAAGGCTGCTGTGGCGAGGGGATTTATCCCCGCTGGGTTGCGTAGCAACCTTCGGAACTATCGCCTCGGAGAATCGGGTCGAACATTTCTATCCTTTGGGGGCGCTTCGCACCCAGTGGGGATAAATCCCCTCGCCACAGGAATAACGAACCATCCCCCCATCAAGCTGGCGCAAAAGCTGCATCCCACGGCCATTCGCCGGTTTTCCGTCACCGGTTTTTGGAGGATAGGATGCGTAGCCTGTTTTTGCTGCTGACCGTTTTGACGCTTGGTGGCTGCATGAATGTCAGCGACATGGGGGAGGGCGTTCGTTATCACATGAGCGACGCCGGTCTGCTGGACCATAGCGACAGTCGCCGTGTGAACAACCTGCGCATCCAGCCGGACTCCTTTATCTACATCGCCCAGGGCGCTTTCGCTCCGCCAGGCAGCGCCTATCCGCGGCCTAACGTCGTGGCAGAAGAAGCCTTCAACGGTTTCATCGAATATTTCCCGATGGTTCGTCGCGCCCGAGTCCCGGAAGGTCTCGACCAGGCGATGGGCGAAGCGCGGGCCGCCGGTGCCCATTACTTGCTTTACACCCGCTTCGCCAAGGCCGACAACCGCATCGGCAACACCGACGAATGGTTGGATGAAGAGGCCGTGGATCGCCTGGGCGTCGACACCAGCGTGATTCAAATCATGTTGATCGAGACCAGCACCCAGTATTTGATTGATACTGCACGCATCAAGAGCCGTGGCGGTTTGCTGACGTTGCACGACAAGCAGCCACAAGACCTCATCGCCACGCCGTTGCGTGAGTACGCCCGCAGCCTGCTGGGGATGAGCGACGAATAAACAGAAGGAGACACCATGAGCGGACCGCAAAAAGCCAATGACCTGCTGGGGCAGATCCCCAAGACCAAAGGCCTGCCGCCGGTCCACTTGTGGAACCCTGACTTCTGCGGCGACATCGACATGCGTATCGCCCGGGACGGCACCTGGTATTACCTGGGCACGCCCATCGGACGCAAGCCGATGGTCAAGCTGTTCTCCACCATTATCCGCCGCGACGGCGATGATTACTTCCTGATTACTCCTGTGGAAAAAGTTGGCATCAAGGTCGATGACGCGCCGTTCGTGGCCGTGACCTTGGAAGTCGAAGGGCAGGGAGAAGGGCAGTTGTTGCGCTTCACCACCAATGTCGAGGAATCCACCGAAGCCGGCCCGGAACATCCGATGCGCGTGGTGATCGATCCCCAGACCCAGGAACCGGCGCCCTACGTGCATGTGCGCAGCAACCTCGAAGCCTTGATCCATCGCAACGTGTTCTATCAACTGGTGGAGCTGGCGGTCAGCCGCGAGATCGATGGGCAGCGTTGGTTGGGCGTCTGGAGTGGTGGCGAGTTTTTCCCCATCGGCCTCGAACCCTGACCCTCTGAGCACCGAGGCGCCGCTTTCGCGAGCAGGCTCGCTCCCACATGGGTTCTGGGCGTTCACAAAATCTGTGTATCAACACATCCGATGTGGGAGCGAGCTTGCTCGCGAAGGCGCCGGCCCATCCAATATCTGCTTCAGCTGACCCACCACAATCGCGAGCAAGCCCGCTCCCAAAGTGGTTAGGCAAAATTCAAATTGACACCCAATCATATGATGATTAGCGTGGGCGCCTAACAAAAAACGCCCACGGGGTATTCATGTCCAGCAGTTTTCACGCATCGACCGTCGATTGGCTGGGGGGCTGGATCGCCGCCGGCCAGGTCAAGCCTGGGCAAACCATCAAGGTCGAAGCAGACCTGGGCGAGCAACTGGGCGTCAGCCGCACGGTCATTCGCGAGGCCATCAAGACCCTGGTCGCCAAAGGCATGCTGGAAGTCGGGCCGAAGGTCGGCACGCGAGTGCTGCCGGTGCGCCGCTGGAATCTGTTTGATCCGCAAGTGGTCGGCTGGCTGTCACGCAGCGGGCTGCCGGAAAACTTCGTCGATGACCTGTTGGACCTACGACGCACCATCGAACCCATGGCCGTCCGCTGGGCCTGCGAACGGGCGACGGCCGAGCAGGTGCAGGCGATCCGCGTGGCCTATCATGCCTTGGAGCGGGCGGTGGACAGCGGCGCGGATTACAACCGCGCCGACCAGTTCTTCCATGAATGCATCCTCGCCGCCAGCCACAATCAATTCATCGAGCAAATGGTCCCGGCCCTGGGCGCGCTGCTGGCGGTTTCGTTCGAGGTGTCGGCGGCCGACCCGGACGAACTGCGCCGCACCTTGCCGATCCACAAGGACATTGCCGAGGCGATCGCCGCCCGGGACGCGACGCGCGGCGTCTGGGCCTGCATGACTTTGATCGATAACGCAGACCTGGCCATCAAGCGCTTTTACCCAAATGTCATGGCCGGTCGGACAGATAACGCCGGGAAACCCGGGAACAGGAGGATTCAATGAAGTGGACGGCCTTGACGGAACACCGCGCGAAGCTGGGCGAGGGGCCATTCTGGGATGAGCCGACTCAGGCACTGTATTGGGTCGACATCGCCGGCAAGCAGGCGCTGCGGCTGATTGGCGCGAACGTACAGATCTGGCAGATGCCCGAACACGTCTCGGCGTTTATCCCGACCCAGAGCGGCGACGCCTTGGTCACGCTGAGCAGCGGCGTCTATCGCTTGGATCTCGATTCGCCAGGGTTGGAGCCGCGCCTGAAGCTGCTGTGCATGGCCGATCCGCAGCCAGGTAATCGCGCCAACGAAGCCCGCTGCGACGCGTTGGGCCAGCTCTGGCTCGGTACCATGCAGAACAATATTGGCGAGAATGGCGAAGACCTGCCTGTCGAGCGCCGTTCCGGCGGCCTGTTCCGTGTCGGAACCGATGGCCGTGTGATGCCGTTGCTGCGCGGCCTGGGCATTCCCAACACGCTGCTGTGGAGCCCCGATGGCACGACGGTGTATTTCGGCGAAAGCCTGGACGGCACGCTGTACCGCCATTTCATTTATCCCGATGGCAAGCTGGCGCCGGCTGAAGTCTGGTTCGGGCCCCATTCCCGTGGCGGCCCGGACGGTTCGGCCATGGATGCGCGGGGCTATGTCTGGAACGCTCGCTGGGACGGCAGCTGCCTGCTGCGCTTGCATCCGGACGGCCACGTCGATCGAGTGATCGAATTGCCGGTCAGTCGCCCGACCAGTTGTGTATTCGGAGGAGAAGATCTCAAGACGCTGTACATCACCAGTGCGGCCAGTCCGCTCGGTCATCCGCTGGACGGTGCGGTGTTGTCGATGCGCGTCGATGTGCCGGGCGTGGCTTGTACGCGGTTCGCTGGTTAAATCCCAAAATATGGGATGTAAATATATATATTGAGATTATTTGGCGGTCGGGTTTATAGTCGGCTCCATCAGCAATACGCACTCACACTAAAAAAACAAAACAGGTGAAGCGATGCATCGATCTTTTCTCGGACGCCCCGGCGACGTCCGCGAGCAATTCCTCGTTCAGGCTCTGTCTGGCCGGCCATCCATGGATGTCCGGTTTTTGTCGTGCCTGCTTGCAGGAGCCATGATCCATGGCTGACATGCTGCGTTTGCCGCCCGTGGCCGAGCCTCCAAAAGGCCAGCGACTGAAAGACAAAGTCGTGTTACTGACCGGTGCGGCCCAAGGCATCGGCGAGGCAATCGTGGCCGCATTCGCGTCGCAACAGGCGCGACTGGTGATCAGCGATATCCAGGCGGAAAAGGTCGAAGCCGTCGCTGTCCATTGGCGTGGACAAGGCGCCGATGTCCAGGCGCTTAAGGTCGACGTTTCGAACCAGCAGGATCTGCACGCCATGGCCCGCCGGGCTATTGAACTGCACGGCCGCATCGATGTGCTGGTGAACTGCGCTGGTGTCAATGTGTTCCGCGATCCGCTGGAAATGACCGAAGAGGATTGGCGTCGCTGCTTCGCCATCGACCTGGATGGCGCCTGGTACGGTTGCAAGGCGGTATTGCCGCAAATGATCGAGCAGGGCGTGGGCAGCATCATCAACATTGCCTCGACCCATTCGTCCCACATCATTCCGGGCTGTTTCCCGTATCCCGTCGCCAAGCATGGGCTGCTGGGCCTGACCCGTGCCCTGGGCATCGAGTACGCGCCCAAGGGTGTGCGCGTGAATGCCATTGCGCCGGGCTACATCGAGACTCAGCTGAACATCGATTACTGGAACGGCTTCGCCGATCCCCATGCCGAACGCCAGCGCGCGCTGGATCTGCACCCGCCACGGCGCATCGGGCAGCCGATCGAAGTGGCAATGACGGCTGTGTTCCTGGCCAGTGACGAAGCACCGTTTATCAATGCCTCATGCATCACCATCGATGGTGGACGTTCGGTCATGTACCACGACTGAACATTCTTGGATTGCGGTAGGAAACTTCGCCTGTAATCCAATCATCATACGATATGACTATTTAGACCTATGCTGTGCAGTAACACGATTTGAGCGACCAGCCTGCGCATTTCCACCTACGTGGAGCAGACCCCTGGACGTTTGGCTTTCAATAAAAAAAACAAGGAGTCAGCTATGAAACATCGTCGTGGGATCCGTTCCCTGTGTCGCGCCGCCCTGGCGGTGACCGCGGTCAGCCTCAGCAGCCACTTGCTCGCGGCCGATCCGGTAAAAATCGGTTTCCTGGTCAAACAGGCAGAGGAACCTTGGTTCCAGACCGAGTGGGCGTTCGCCGAGAAGGCGGCCAAGGACAAAGGCTTCCAATTGATCAAGATCGCCGTGCCTGACGGTGAGAAAACCCTCTCGGCCATCGACAGCCTCGCCGCCAACGGTGCCAAGGGCTTCGTGATCTGCCCGCCAGACGTGTCCCTCGGCCCGGCCATCATGGCCAAGGCCAAACTCAATGATCTCAAGGTAATTGCCGTCGACGACCGTTTTGTCGATTCCAAGGGCAAGTTCATGGAAGACGTGCCTTACCTGGGCATGGCGGCGTTCGAGGTCGGCCAGAAGCAAGGCGCGGCGATGGCCGCTGAAGCGAAAAAACGCAACTGGGACTGGAAGGAAACCTACGCTGTAGTCAACACCTTCAACGAGCTGGACACTGGCAAGAAGCGCACTGACGGTTCGGTCGATGCCCTGAAAAAAGCCGGGATGCCGGAAGACCATATCCTGTTCACGGCGCTCAAGACCCTCGACGTGCCGGGCAGCATGGACTCCACCAACTCGGCGTTGGTGAAGCTGCCAAGCGCTGCGAAAAACCTGATCATCGGCGGCATGAACGACAACACCGTGCTGGGCGGCGTGCGCGCCACCGAAGCCGCCGGCTTCAAGGCAGACAATGTGATCGGCATCGGCATCAACGGCACCGATGCCATCGGTGAGCTGAAGAAACCGAAAAGCGGCTTCTTCGGTTCGATGCTGCCAAGCCCGCACATCGAAGGCTACAAGACCGCCGAAATGATGTACGAGTGGATCACCACCGGCAAGGAGCCGCCGAAGTACACCGCCATGGACGAGGTGACGCTGATCACCCGGGAGAACTTCAAGCAGGAGCTGGAAAAGATCGGCCTGTGGAACTGATGGCCGATTGATTCAAAAGCGGCCCTGGTCACAGGCGTGACCGGGTCGCTTGATCTCTGTAAGTTCGAGGTGGTTATGCAAGCGCAAACAGCGACACGGCAACATAACATCGGCGGCAGCTTGCGATTCAATGGGATCGGTAAATCCTTTCCCGGCGTGCAGGCGCTGGCCAATATCAGTTTCGTCGCGCATCCGGGGCAGGTGCATGCCTTGATGGGCGAGAACGGCGCGGGCAAGTCCACCTTGCTCAAGATTCTCGGAGGCGCCTACATTCCGAGCAGCGGTGACTTGCAGATCGGCGAGCAGACGATGGCCTTCAAAGGCACTGCCGACAGCATCGCCAGCGGTGTCGCGGTGATTCACCAGGAATTGCACCTGGTGCCGGAAATGACCGTCGCGGAGAACCTGTTCCTCGGTCACTTGCCGGCGCGTTTCGGCCTGGTCAATCGCGGCGTGCTGCGCCAGCAGGCGTTGACGCTGCTCAAAGGCCTGGCGGACGAAATTGACCCACAGGAAAAAGTCGGTCGCCTGTCCCTTGGCCAGCGCCAACTGGTGGAAATCGCCAAGGCCTTGTCCCGTGGCGCCCACGTCATCGCCTTCGACGAGCCGACCAGCAGCCTGTCGGCCCGGGAAATCGACCGGTTGATGGCGATCATCGCCCGCCTGCGGGACGAGGGCAAAGTGGTGCTGTACGTCAGCCACCGCATGGAAGAGGTGTTCCGCATCTGTAATGCGGTGACGGTCTTCAAGGATGGTCGTTATGTCCGCACCTTCGAGAACATGAGCGAGCTCACCCATGATCAATTGGTCACCTGCATGGTCGGTCGCGATATCGAGGACATTTATGACTACCGCCCTCGGGAGCGCGGCGATGTCGCGTTGCAGGTAAAAGGCCTGCTCGGGCCGGGCTTGCGCGAACCGGTGAGTTTCCAGGTGCACAAGGGCGAGATTCTCGGCCTGTTCGGGCTGGTCGGCGCCGGTCGCACGGAGCTGCTGCGCTTGCTCAGTGGCCTGGAGCGCCAGAGCGAGGGCAGCCTGGTGCTGCACGGCAAGGAGCTGAAGCTGCGTTCACCCCGTGATGCCATCGGCGCTGGCGTGCTGCTCTGCCCGGAAGACCGCAAGAAAGAAGGCATCATCCCGTTGGGCAGCGTGGGCGAAAACATCAACATCAGCGCCCGTCCGGCTCATTCCGCGCTGGGTTGCCTGTTGCGTGGGGACTGGGAGCGGGGCAATGCCGACAAGCAGATCAAGTCGCTGAAAGTGAAGACTCCGGCGGCGAGCCAGAAAATCATGTACCTGTCCGGCGGCAACCAGCAGAAGGCGATTCTGGGTCGCTGGCTGTCGATGCCGATGAAAGTCCTGCTGCTGGACGAGCCGACCCGTGGTATCGACATCGGTGCCAAGGCCGAGATCTACCAGATTATCCACAACCTGGCGGCCGACGGCATCGCGGTGATTGTGGTGTCCAGCGACCTGATGGAAGTGATGGGCATTTCCGACCGAATCCTGGTGCTCTGCGAAGGGGCCATGCGTGGCGAGCTGCCGCGTGACCAGGCCAACGAATCCAACCTGCTGCAACTGGCGCTGCCGCGCCAACGCGTTGCCGACGCGGCGAACTGAGAGGTAAATCATGACCATTCAAAACAATGCACTGCCAACGGCACGCAAACCCCTGGACCTGCGCCGCTTCCTCGACGACTGGGTCATGTTGCTGGCGGCCATCGGTATCTTCGTGCTCTGCACCCTGATGATCGACAATTTCCTGTCACCGCTGAACATGCGCGGCCTGGGCCTGGCGATTTCCACCACTGGCATCGCGGCTTGCACGATGTTGTATTGCCTGGCGTCCGGGCACTTCGACTTATCGGTCGGTTCGGTGATTGCCTGTGCCGGTGTGGTCGCGGCGGTGGTGATGCGCGACACCGACAGCGTTTTCCTCGGGGTCAGCGCGGCGCTGGTGATGGGGCTGATCGTTGGCCTGATCAACGGCATCGTGATCGCGAAACTGCGGGTCAATGCGCTGATTACCACACTGGCGACCATGCAGATCGTTCGTGGCCTGGCCTATATCTTTGCCAACGGTAAAGCGGTCGGTGTCTCCGAGGAATCTTTCTTCGTCTTCGGCAACGGCCAGTTGTTTGGCGTGCCGGTGCCGATCCTGATCACCATTGCCTGCTTCCTGTTCTTCGGCTGGTTGCTGAACTACACCACCTACGGGCGCAACACCATGGCCATCGGTGGCAACCAGGAAGCTGCGTTGTTGGCAGGGGTGAACGTTGATCGCACCAAGATCATCATCTTCGCCGTACACGGTGTTATTGGTGCGCTGGCGGGCGTGATCCTGGCGTCGCGCATGACTTCGGGCCAACCGATGATCGGCCAAGGCTTCGAGCTGACGGTGATCTCGGCCTGCGTGCTGGGTGGGGTTTCGTTGAGCGGCGGCATCGGCATGATCCGCCATGTCATCGCCGGCGTGCTGATCCTGGCGATCATCGAAAACGCGATGAACCTGAAAAACATCGACACGTTCTACCAGTACGTCATCCGCGGCTCGATCTTGCTGCTGGCGGTGGTGATTGACCGGTTGAAACAGCGTTGAAGATCGTTGGTGACTGATCTACCGCTTTCGCGAGCAAGCTCGCTCCCACAGGTTTTTGTGCCGGCCATAAGTCCTGAGGTGCATCACAAACCCTGTGGGAGCGAGCTTGCTCGCGATGGCGTTGGCACATTCAATACTTCCTGAGCTGATCCACCGCTTTCGCGAGCAGGCTCGCTCCCACAGTTTTTGTGCTGGGCTCAGAACCTCGGCGCAGCGCAGAGCCAGTGTGGGAGCGAGCTTGCTCGCGATGGCGTTGGCACATTCAATACTGTCTTAGCTGACCCACCGCTTTCGCGAGCAAGCTCGCTCCCACTGGTTTTTGTGCCGGCCACAAGTCCTGAGGTGCATCACAGACCCTGTGGGAGCGAGCCTGCTCGCGAAGACGTCCTCACAGACGTCAACCATCACCCAGCCTTGCGCAACGCCTCGACCAGCTCCTGCTTGCGCATCTTTGACCGCCCGGGAATGTTTTTCGCCCGGGCTTCCTTCATCAGGCTGTCCACGGTCTGGGCCTCATGGGAGGCTTTGCTGGTGCGCGGATGACCTTCGCGGGTCTTGGCGGCGCGGCGGGCTGATTCCTTGCGGTCGGACTGTTTCGCCTCGGCCGGTTTTTTCTTGCCGGAGCCGCCGGAGCGTTCGCCGCCGCCGGACTGCTTGTTGACGGTGGCCCAGGCTCGAGCCTCGGCCTCGCCTTCCGACACACCTTTCTGCTCATAGCTCTCTTCGATGTGCTCGGCCTTGCGCTTTTGCTTGTCGGTGTATTTCTCTTTGCTTCCACGAGGCATGGGATGTCTCCTCCTCAGTGTCCAGTAGAGCCTACTGGCTGGCGGCGCCACCTTCAGAGCCCGAGCCTCCGGTGGTGGTTTTTGAACCCACGCCAGTCTCGGCGTTGTCCGGGGCGGTGGAGTCGGGAGTGTTCATGCCACCCTGACGACCCGTGTCGTTGCCTTGGACCCGTGGATCGGTGCCCGTCGCAGGTGGCTGGCCATTGTTCAGGCTACCGCCGCCGGTGCCGTCGGTGTTCAATTTGGGCAAGCCTTGGGTGGCGGGCGAGTTCGGTGCCTGGACCGGGTCGGTTGGTCCGGTGCCTGAGGTCGTGGCCGCGAATGCCGCCGAGGACAGCATTGCGGCGAAGGTAAATGCAGTCAGCCTTGAGTTGATCATGGTGTCGCCTCCATTTTTTGGAATGCTTGCCAGATTTTTGGCCGCGCTGGAGCGGGGTTGGTGCCTGAGGGGCGACGAACGGCGCTGTGCAAGTTTGTCAGCAGAAGATGTGACGAGCGCCGCCGGGCGGCTTAGTATGGCGCTTTCAATTGGCTACAAGGCCCGTTCATGTCGATCGAGATCCGTCCCGCGCAACCCAGCGATGCGCCTCAAATCCTTGCGTTCATCACCGAGCTTGCCGATTACGAAAAAGCCCGCCACGAAGTCATCGCCAGCGTTGCGGACATCGAGCGCAGCCTGTTCAGCGAAGGCGCGACCGCCCACGGCTTGATCTGCTTGCGTGATGGCGTGCCGATCGGTTTCGCGGTGTTTTTCTTCAGCTATTCCACCTGGCTGGGCAGCAACTGCCTGTACCTCGAAGACTTGTACATCACGCCTGAACAGCGTGGTGGCGGGGCGGGCAAGACGCTGTTGCGGCATCTGGCGAAGATCGCCTGCGACAACGATTGCGGTCGCTTCGAGTGGAGCGTACTGGACTGGAACACCCCGGCCATCGAGTTCTACAAGTCCCTCGGCGCGCAACCGCAGGAAGAGTGGGTGCGCTATCGAATGGATGGCAAGGTGCTGCGGGACTTCGCTAACGGCAACTGAGGTTCATGAGTACGCGTCGGACGCGTACTCGGCAAACCCCGGCCGCTGTTCGAGCCGCTTGCAATAAGCGGCCACCGCCGGGTAATCCGGACGCTCCATGGGCGTCTGGCGCCAGCGATGGGCGGACAGGCCGAGGAGCACGTCCGCGAGGGAAAAGTCCGCGCCGGCTACGTAAGCGCCGGTGTGGTTCAGTTGTTGTTCCAGCAAGCCCATCTTGTCGTTCCAGCGTTTGACGCCGGCGGCGATGAGTCGTGGGTCCTGGAAATCCGGGTGCTTGCGCACCAGTCCGTAAAACGCATCGCCCCACGACGGGTTGAGCTCGGTGGCTTGCCAATCCATCCACTGCTCTACACGCGCTCGTGCGGCAGGTTCGACGGGTAGCAGATCTTCACGCCGATGCTTACCTACGAGGTAGCGGCAAATGGTGTTCGACTCCCAGAGCACGCCGTTTTCATCAATGATCACCGGCACCTGGGCGTTGGGGTTGAGTGCCAGGAACGCCGGATCATGGGTCGACGCAAAGCCGATGCCCCAGTCTTCGCGCTCGTAGGCGATGTCCAGTTCCTGGCAAGTCCACAGGACTTTTCTGACGTTGATCGAGGAAGTGCGACCGAGGATTTTCAGCGTTTGTCCCATCACTTATTTCCCTGAGTTGTTTGGCGTCCGGTCAGAAAACGTAGCAGGGTCTTGGCGGGATGGCGATGGTTTTGCCGTTATGGCTGAAATCCCAATATATGGGAGTGATATTTATATATTGAGATTTTCCTGCGCCCGGGTTTATAGTCCGCCTCACTCACTGCCAAATAAACAAAACAGGTGAAGCGGATGCAGGCGCAATTGATCGCGCTCGATTGGGGGACCACCTCATTACGGGCTTACAAACTTGCCGCTGGAGGCGAGGTGCTCGAACAGCGTTCGCTGTCGTCGGGGATCATGCAGTTGCCGTCCGGGCCGCGAACCGTGGCGGGCCAGGTCTGCACCGATGGTTTTGAGCTGGCCTTTGATGAAGCCTGCGGCGATTGGCTGGATGCGCAGCCAGGCTTGCCCGTCATTGCCTGCGGCATGGTGGGCAGCGCCCAAGGTTGGCGGGAAGCGCCCTACTGCGACACGCCGGCAAACGTCGCGAATCTCGGACATTCCCTACAAGTCGTTCGGAGCCTTCGTGGTGTCGATGTTCACATCGTGCCAGGGGTGATCCAACGTTCCCGCCTGCCCAATGTGATGCGCGGCGAAGAAACCCAGGTGCTCGGTGCGTTGCACAGCCTGCCGAACGAAGCGGTGCTGATCGGGTTGCCGGGCAGTCATTCGAAATGGGTGGAAGTGACCGACGGCTGCATCGTCCATTTCGACACCTTCATGACCGGCGAGATCTTCGCCGTGCTCAGTGACCACAGCATTCTCGGCCGCACCCAGCAGCGTGGCGCGGCGTTCGACGGCGTGGCGTTCGATCGCGGCGTGCAGGTGGCGTTGTCGGCGGATGGCCAGACCGGCCCGTTGTCCACGGTGTTCAGCGCCCGCAGCCTGGGCTTGACCGGCGAGCTCGGCGCGAGCGCCCAGGCCGATTACCTGTCGGGCGTCCTGATCGGCCACGAGCTGACGGCCCTGGCCGCCGTGCAGCGTCATCGGCGCAACAGCGTTCACCTGCCGACCGTGGTGCTGATCGGCAACTCTCAACTTTGCGCCCGTTACCAGCGGGCCCTCGACGCCTGCGGTTTCGCCCGGGTGACCCTGGCCGAACAGGCCACCGAGCGTGGTTTGTGGCAACTGGCCGTGGCGGCCGGCCTGCTCGAAACCACCGCATCGCGTTAAACCTGACTGGAGACCTGACATGCTCACACAAGCGCTGGCGCACAACGGGCTGATCGCGATTCTGCGCGGACTGCGTCCCGAGGAAGCGGCCGCCATCGGCACAGTCCTTTATGACGCGGGATTTCGCGTCATCGAAGTGCCGCTCAATTCCCCCGAACCGTACGAAAGTATCCGCATCCTGCGTAGTACCTTGCCCGCCGATTGCCTGATCGGTGCCGGTACCGTGCTCACGCCGGAACAAGTGGAGCAGGTCAAGGCCGCTGGCGGCCAAGTCATCGTCATGCCCCACAGCGATCCGAAGGTGCTGCGGGCGGCGAAGGCGGCGGGTTTGTACTTGTCGCCTGGCGTCGCCACGCCCACGGAAGCGTTTGCCGCGTTGGCCGAAGGTGCCCATGTGCTGAAGATGTTTCCCGCCGAGCAAATGGGCCCGGCGGTGGTCAAGGCCTGGCTCGCGGTGCTGCCGGCCGGGACGGTGCTGGTGCCGGTGGGCGGGATTACGCCGGACAACATGGCGGTGTTCCTCGAGGCCGGCGTCAAGGGTTTCGGCCTCGGTTCCGGGTTGTTCAAGCCGGGCCTGACAGCGGATGAAGTGGCGGAGCGCGCCAAGGCCTATGTGGCCGCATGGAATGCCTTGAACTGAAGACTTTTCCAGCGCCCCGCGCGCTGCATCTGACAAGAGAGACAAGAAGATGAAAATCACCAAACTGACCACGTTTATCGTTCCGCCGCGCTGGTGCTTCCTCAAGGTCGAGACCGACGAGGGCGTGACCGGCTGGGGCGAACCCGTGGTGGAAGGCCGTGCCCATACGGTGGCGGCTGCCGTTGAGGAATTGTCCGACTACCTGATCGGCAAAGACCCACGCAACATCGAAGACATCTGGACCGTGCTCTATCGCGGCGGCTTCTACCGTGGCGGCGCTGTGCACATGAGCGCCCTGGCTGGTATCGACCAGGCGTTGTGGGACATCAAAGGCAAGGCTCTGGGCGTGTCGGTCAGCGATTTGCTGGGCGGCCAGGTGCGCGACAAGATCCGTGTCTACTCCTGGATTGGCGGCGACCGCCCGGCGGACACCGCCCGGGCAGCGAAAGAGGCGGTAGGGCGGGGCTTCACCGCAGTGAAGATGAACGGCACCGAAGAACTGCAGTTTCTCGACACGTTTGAAAAAATCGACCTGGCCCTGGCCAACGTCGCGGCGGTGCGCGATGCAGTCGGGCCGAACGTCGGCATTGGCGTGGACTTCCACGGTCGCGTGCACAAGCCGATGGCCAAGGTGCTGATGAAGGAGCTCGACCCCTATAAGCTGATGTTCATCGAAGAGCCGGTGCTCAGCGAAAACTACGAAGCTCTCAAGGAATTGGCGCCGCTGACCAGCACCCCGATTGCCTTGGGCGAGCGGTTGTTCTCGCGCTGGGATTTCAAGCGGGTGCTCAGCGAAGGCTACGTCGACATCATCCAGCCGGATGCGTCCCACGCCGGCGGCATCACCGAAACCCGCAAGATCGCCAACATGGCCGAAGCCTATGACGTGGCGCTGGCGCTGCACTGCCCGCTGGGCCCGATCGCCCTGGCGGCGTGCCTGCAACTGGACGCGGCTTGCTACAACGCGTTTATCCAGGAACAGAGCCTGGGTATTCACTACAACGAGAGCAACGACCTGCTGGACTACATCAAGGACCCGCAGGTGTTCGACTACGACAAAGGCTTCGTGAAAATCCCGAACGGTCCTGGCCTGGGCATCGAGATCAACGAGGAATACGTCATCGAGCGCGCGGCCATCGGCCACCGCTGGCGCAACCCGATCTGGCGCCATGCCGATGGCAGTTTTGCCGAGTGGTGAGTCACGCCTGACCCTGTGGGAGCGAGCTTGCTCGCGATGGCAATGCATCAGTCACACATGCGCCAACTGACACACCGTCATCGCGAGCAAGCTCGCTCCCACAATTGGATCTCCGCAAGCAGGGAGATCATCCTCGATGCGCCCGTTTCCTCAATAAACATAAAAAGAGGCACCTCACATGCAAGCGCACACCCTAAGCGCGCAGGCGTCGTTGGTGACGCCCAGCCGCAAGCGTTTTTTCATCATGGTCCTGCTGTTCATCACCGTGGTGATCAACTACCTGGACCGCAGCAACCTCTCTATCGCCGCCCCGGCGCTAACCACCGACCTGGGTATCGACCCGATCCACGTCGGGCTGATTTTCTCGGCGTTCGGCTGGACCTACGCCGCCATGCAGATCCCCGGTGGCTGGCTGGTGGACCGAGTGCCGCCGCGCATCCTGTATAGCGTGGCGTTGTTGCTGTGGTCGGCGGCCACGGTGATGCTCGGTTTCGCTGCCAGTTTCATCGCCTTGTTCGTGCTGCGCATGGCCGTAGGTGCCCTGGAAGCACCGGCTTATCCGATTAACAGCCGCGTGGTGACGACTTGGTTTCCCGAGCGCGAGCGGGCCACGGCCATTGGTTTCTATACCTCCGGCCAGTTCGTCGGCCTGGCATTCCTGACTCCGGTTCTGGCGTGGCTGCAACACGCGTTTGGTTGGCACATGGTGTTTGTCGCCACAGGTGCGGTGGGCATTCTCTGGGCGGTTATCTGGTACGCGGTGTATCGCGAGCCACGGGACTTCAAAGGCGCCAACGCCGCTGAAATCGAACTGATCCGCGAGGGCGGCGGGCTGGTGGATATCCAGGCCGAGACCGCCAAGGCCAAGGCCAAATTCAGCTGGAGCGACCTCGGCATCGTCCTGACCCAACGCAAGTTGTGGGGCATCTACCTGGGGCAGTTCTGCCTCAACTCCACGCTGTGGTTTTTCCTGACGTGGTTCCCGACCTACCTGGTGAAATATCGCGGCATGGACTTCATCAAGTCCGGCTTGCTGGCGTCGTTGCCGTTCCTTGCTGCGTTCGTCGGCGTGCTCTGTTCGGGGTTCTTCTCCGATTGGCTGATCCGTCGCGGCGCCACGGTGGGGTTCGCGCGCAAGTTGCCGATCATTGGCGGGCTGTTGATTTCCACCTCGATCATCGGCGCCAACTTCGTCGAGTCGACACCGCTGGTGATCGCGTTCCTGGCCCTGGCATTCTTTGGCAATGGCCTGGCTTCGATCACCTGGTCGTTGGTGTCGACCCTGGCACCGGCAAGATTGCTCGGTTTGACCGGCGGGGTGTTCAATCTCATCGGTAACCTTGCGGCCATTGCCACGCCTATCGTCATTGGCTTCCTCGCCAGCGGTGATTCGTTCGCCCCGGCCATTACCTACATCGCCGTACTGGCCTTGATGGGCGCGTTGTCCTACATCCTGCTGGTCGGGAAAGTCGAGCGCATCGAGTTGTAGTCCTACGAGACGGGCGACCATAATGCCGCCCGTTCCCCGCTCACTGTTGAAGGCCGGCCATGCAGCAAGACGATCCAAAAATCATCAAGGATGCCGCTCCTACCGGCACGCAGACATTGCTGCGCGGCCTGGGCGTGGTCCAGGCGGTTGCCAGTGGCGCCCGCGACTTGAAGGAAATCGCCCGGCTGATCGGCACCACCCGCAGCACCACCCATCGCCTGGCCAGTTGCCTGGTGGACGAACGTTACCTGCGCGTGGTGCCGCAAGTGGGCTACCTGTTGGGGCCGAAGTTGATCGAGTTGGGTTTCCAGGCCCGGGAAGAATTGCCCCTGGTGAGCCTGGCGGGGCCGTACCTGGACGAGCTGTCCGCGTTGACCGGGGACACCGTGCACTTGGCGATTCGCGAGGGCGACGAAGTCCTGTACCTGCTGAAGAATCCTGGGCGTAACGGCCCGGAGATGCGTTCACGGGTGGGTCATCGCATGCCGTTGGCGCGGACCGGGATCGGCAAGGCGCTGATGCTCGATGACTCCCAGGAACAATGGAAGCGGCTGTACGAAATCAGCTTGCCTGCCAGTGGGAAGAATCAGTTCTGGCCCCAGCATCAAGAGCAATCCTGGGAGCAGTTCCAGCAACGGATGGTGGAGTATGTGGCGGGGGGCTATGCCTTCGACCTGGAGGACAACGAACCGTCGATCCGCTGTGTGGCGGCGCCGATTCGTGATGCCGGCAAGCGCATCGTCGCCGGTATCAGCATCGCCAGCACCGTGCCGTACATGCCGCTGGAAAAGATGGCCGAGCTGATTCCCCTGGTCAAAGGGGTCACAGCCCGGCTGTCGGCGGAACTGGGCGCCAAGGTCTGACGAGCGTCAGGCCTTGAGTGTCGCCATGTCGATGACAAAGCGGTACTTCACGTCCCCGGCGATCATGCGGCTGTAGGCCTCGTTGATCTGGCGGATGTCGAGCATTTCAATGTCGCAGCTGATGTTGTGTTCAGCACAGAAATCCAGCACTTCCTGGGTTTCTGCGACGCCGCCGATCAGCGAGCCGGCCAGGACGCGGCGACCCAATATCAGTTTTGCCGCGTGTACCGGTGGGTCAACGGGCTCGACCAGGCCCACGATGATATGCACACCGTCGAAACGCAGCGTGTCGAGGTAGGGGTTGAGGTCGTGCTGCACCGGAATGGTGTCCAGCAGGAAGTGGAAACGTCCTGCCGCGGCGGCCATCTGTTCGGCGTCGGTGGATACGATCACATGGTCCGCGCCTTGGCGACGGGCTTCTTCCGCCTTGCTCGCCGAGCGGGTGAACAGCGTCACTTCCGCGCCCATGGCCTTGGCGAACTTGATGCCCATGTGGCCCAGGCCGCCCATGCCCAGCACGCCGACCTTGTCACCGGCCTTCACGCCGTAGTGCTTGAGCGGCGAATAGGTGGTGATGCCGGCGCAGAGCAGCGGTGCGGCACTGGCCGGGTCGAGTGCTGCCGGGATGCGCAGCACAAAATGCTCGCTGACCACGATGCTGTCGGAATAGCCGCCCATGGTGTGGCCGCCACTTATGCGGTCCGGGCTGGCGTAGGTCTGGGTCATGCCTTCCAGGCAGTATTGCTCAAGATCGGACCGGCAAGCTTCGCACTCGCGGCAGGAATCGACCATGCAGCCCACGCCTACCAGATCGCCGACTTTGTGACGGGTGACATTCGCACCGACGGCGGTGACTTTTCCGATGATTTCATGGCCGGGCATCAGCGGGTAAACGGCGATGCCCCATTCATTGCGGGCCTGGTGGATGTCGGAGTGACAGACGCCGCAGTAGAGGATTTCGATCGCCACGTCGTCGGCGCGCGGGCTGCGACGCTCGAACTTCATCGGGGCGAGGGGAGTGGTGGCCGATTGGGCGGCATATCCGATGGCTGTGTACATGATGGACCTCGCTTAGCAGTGAACGGTGAGGGGTTCCATTCTGGGAGTCCTGGCGACAGGCGGCGATGGCGATTCCTACGCCTGTCATGCCTAATCCTCCGGCGTTGGCCAGGATTTGATTTCTTGTGACGCAAGACCTGCGATGATGGTTTCATCCCTTTTTTCGTGAAGTTTTCACCTATGTTGTTGACTCGTCATCTCGATGCGAACGCCACGCTGGTCTCACTGATAGAACCCTTGGCGACCCGTGACGGTTTCGTCCCTACGCGACTGCCCGGCGTGCAGGCCCTTCGCGCCAGCCAGGACGTCGCTCGTGGCCCGCAGCTCTACGAGCCGAGCCTGGTGATCATTGCCCAGGGAAGCAAACTGGCCTACCTGGGACCTCGCACGCTGGAATATGGCGCCGGGCATTATCTGATCCAGGCGCTGCCGGTGCCGTTCGAATGCGAAACCTACGCCATGCCCAATGCTCCGCTGCTTGGCGTTTCCGTTGCGATCGATCGGGCGATGCTGGGGGAACTTGTACTGGCCATGGGGTTGATGCCCGGTCGGAATCTGCCGCCGCAGACACCGGAATCGATGACCAGCGCGGTGCTCGACGACGCCATGCGTGGGGCTGTCGAGCGGTTGTTGCGCTGCTTGCACGATCCACTGGAGTGCCAGGTCATGGGCCAGGTGCGGCTGCGGGAATTGCTCTTCGTCGCGTTGCGCGGGCCCCAGGCCGATGTGTTGCGGGCGCTGGTGGAGCAGCAAGGGCAGTTCGCGCGGATTGCCGTGGCCCTGAGCCATTTGCACGCGCATTTCACCGAGCCGCTGAACGTCGAGACGCTGGCCAGTTGCGCGAACATGAGCGCCTCGACCTTTCATGAGCATTTCAAGCGCAGCACATTGTTGTCACCGGTGCAGTATCTCAAGCGGTTGCGCTTGCTCAAGGCCCAGCGGCTGCTGCTGATCGAGGGCATGGGCGTGGCGCAGGTCGCGCATCAGGTGGGATATCAGAGCCCGTCGCAGTTCAGCCGGGAGTACAAGCGTTACTTCGAGCGTAATCCTGGAGAAGAGCGCGTCGCCTGAGCCTCTGAAGATCCCTTGTGGGAGCGAGCTTGCTCGCGATGGCGGTGTATCAGTCGACATTTTTGTTGAATGAACAATCTCTATCGCGAGCAAGCTCGCTCCCACATTGGTTTGCGGTGTCTGTTAGATTGCAGGCAACAAAAAGGCCCCCATAACGGGAGCCTCGATGTTCAGCGTGTCAGCTTACATGTTCGGGTAAGTCGGCCCGCCGGCGCCTTCCGGCGTGACCCAGGTGATGTTCTGTGCAGGGTCCTTGATGTCACAGGTCTTGCAATGAACGCAGTTCTGGGCATTGATCTGGAAGCGCTTCTCGCCGTCTTCCTTGGTAATCACTTCGTATACGCCGGCTGGGCAGTAGCGCTGGGCCGGTTCGTCGTACAGCGGCAGATTCTTGCTGATCGGGATGCTCGGGTCGGTCAGCTTCAGGTGGCAAGGCTGTTCTTCTTCGTGGTTGGTACCGGAGATGAATACCGAGCTGAGCTTGTCGAAGCTGATCTTGCCGTCCGGTTTCGGGTAGTCGATCTTCTTGCATTCGGCCGCCGGTTTCAGGCAAGCGTAATCCGGCTTGGTGTCACGCAGGGTGAATGGAATCTTGCCGCCGAAGATATTCTGGTCGAGCCAGTTGAAACCGCCGCCGACGATCGCGCCGTACTTGTGGATTGCTGCACCGAAGTTGCGGCTGGCGAACAGTTCTTCATACAGCCAGCTGTTCTTGAAACTGTCGACATAGGCAGTCAGTTCATCACCGCCTTCGGACTCGGCGAACAGGCGATCGGCCACGGCTTCGGCGGCGAGCATGCCGGATTTCATCGCGGTGTGGCTGCCCTTGATCTTGGCGAAGTTCAGGGTGCCGAGATCGCAACCGATCAGCGCGCCGCCCTTGAAGACCATTTTCGGCAGCGAGTTCAAGCCGCCCTTGGCGATTGCGCGTGCGCCGTAACTGACGCGCTTGCCGCCTTCGAGGTACTGCTTGAGAACCGGGTGATGCTTGAGGCGCTGGAATTCGTCGAACGGCGACAGGAACGTGTTGCTGTAGGACAAGTCAACGATCAGGCCGACCACCACCTGATTGTTTTCCAAGTGATAAAGGAAAGAGCCGCCAGTGTTCTCGGTGCCCATGATGTCCAGCGGCCAGCCAGCGGTGTGTACTACCAGGCCTGGTTGATGCTTGGCCGGATCGATTTCCCAGATTTCCTTCAGGCCGATGCCGTAGTGCTGGGTGTCGGCCTCGCTGTCCAGGTTGAAGCGCTTGATCAATTGCTTGCCGATGTGGCCACGGCAGCCTTCGGCGAACAGCGTGTATTTGCCACGCAATTCCATGCCAGGGGTGTAGAGGCCTTCCTTTGGGTGGCCTTCGCGATCGACACCCAGGTCGCCGGTAATGATTCCGCGAACCACGCCGTTCTCATCGAACAGCGCTTCCTGGGCGGCGAAGCCTGGGTAGATTTCCACGCCCAGGTTCTCGGCCTGCTGGGCCAGCCAGCGGCACAGGTTGCCAAGGGAAATAATATAGTTGCCTTCGTTGTGCATGGTCTTGGGCACAAAGAAGTCAGGGATTTTGCTCCCGGCCTCGGCGTTCCTCAGGACATAAATGTCATCGCGCACGACCGGCGTGTTCAATGGCGCACCGAGTTCTTTCCAGTCCGGGAACAATTCGTTCAGGGCGCGGGGCTCGAACACCGCGCCGGAGAGGATATGCGCACCGACTTCGGAACCTTTTTCGACCACGCAGACGCTGATTTCCTTACCGGCTTCGGCGGCCTTCTGTTTCAGTCGGCAGGCGGCAGACAGGCCAGCGGGGCCGGCACCGACGATGACCACGTCGAATTCCATGTATTCGCGTTCCACAGGCTATCTCCTACTCAAGGCTCACAGTTTTTCTAATTGGAGGTTTGGCGTTGCATCCGTTGTTTCCTTCGCGAAGCGACGAAAGCGACAATGGATGAGACGCGGCTCTCTCTCTAAGCGGCGCATTATATCTACACCACTCTCAGGGTCCAATACAAACGTTTGTTTGAAAACGCCGCAGCCCAGATAAATCACTGACGTACGGCTTATGACTGGCCATTTTGCCGTATTGACCGGAATAGGTGTTCCGGTCAAGATACGGGCGGTTTTGCGCTCGCCGTAGGCTGACTGTTGGTTTCAAGAGCACCTCTAAAGACAGGGCGAAGGCAGCACAAAGTGACGAATTGCGAGGTTTGGACGCGCAGTTTACACGCCGCGATAATGAATGACTCATCGGTCATCACTGACGAATGGTCTTCACTCCCGTGAGCAAGGTCATGTGTGGTTCATGCCGGCGTTTTTAGAGGTGCCCTTGCGCCCATGATCATCAACCGCCAGGTTCGCCCGGGCGACTTTCTTTTCACCGGAGAGTAACGAGGAATCCATGAAGGTTCTTGTAGCTGTCAAACGAGTGGTCGACTATAACGTCAAGGTTCGCGTCAAGGCGGACAACTCCGGCGTCGACCTCGCCAACGTCAAGATGTCGATGAACCCTTTCTGCGAAATCGCCGTAGAAGAAGCCGTACGCCTGAAAGAGAAAGGCGTGGCGACTGAGATCGTCGTCGTTTCCATCGGCCCGACCACCGCCCAGGAGCAACTGCGTACTGCGCTGGCGCTGGGTGCCGATCGTGCCATCCTCGTCGAGTCCGCCGAAGACCTGACTTCCTTGGCCGTTGCCAAACTGCTGAAAGCCGTTGTCGACAAGGAACAGCCACAGCTGGTCATCCTCGGCAAGCAGGCCATCGACAGCGACAACAACCAGACCGGCCAGATGCTCGCTGCATTGAGCGGCTACGGCCAGGGCACCTTCGCTTCGAAAGTCGAAGTGTCGGGCGACAGCGTTGCCGTGACCCGCGAAATCGACGGCGGCGCACAGACGGTTTCCCTGAAACTGCCGGCCATCGTCACCACTGACCTGCGTTTGAACGAGCCGCGCTACGCGTCCCTGCCAAACATCATGAAAGCCAAGAAGAAGCCGCTTGAAGTGCTGACTCCTGACGCTTTGGGCGTTTCCACCGCCTCCACCAACAAGACCCTGAAAGTCGAAGCGCCGGCTGCACGCAGCGCGGGCATCAAGGTCAAGTCGGTGGCTGAACTGGTCGAGAAACTGAAAAACGAAGCGAAGGTAATCTAAAAATGACTATCTTGGTAATCGCCGAACACGATAACAAAGCGCTGGCTCCAGCCACGCTGAACACCGTTGCTGCCGCTGCCAAAATCGGTGGCGATGTCCACGTCCTGGTGGCCGGGCAGGGCGCTGGCGCCGTTGCCGAAGCCGCTGCGAAAATCGCGGGCGTCAGCAAAGTCCTGAACGCCGACAACGCCGCCTACGCGCACCAGTTGCCGGAAAACGTCGCGCCGCTCGTGGCCGAGCTGGGCAAGGGCTACAGCCACATCCTGGCTGCCGCGACTTCCAACGGCAAGAACATCCTGCCACGCGTCGCCGCTGCTCTGGACGTCGACCAGATATCCGAAATCATCTCGGTCGAAAGCGCCGACACCTTCAAGCGTCCGATCTACGCCGGCAACGCCATTGCCACCGTGCAATCGACTGCCTCGGTCAAAGTCATCACCGTACGCGCCACCGGTTTCGACCCGGTTGCCGCCGAAGGTGGCTCGGCTGCCGTTGAAGCCGTAGGCGCTGCCCACGACGCCGGCATCTCCAGCTTCGTCAACGAAGAACTGGCCAAGTCGGACCGTCCTGAGCTGACCGCTGCCAAGATCGTCGTTTCCGGCGGCCGCGGCATGCAGAACGGTGACAACTTCAAGCACCTGTACGCCCTCGCCGACAAGCTGGGCGCTGCCGTTGGCGCATCCCGCGCGGCGGTGGACGCAGGCTTCGTGCCCAACGACATGCAGGTCGGCCAGACCGGCAAGATCGTTGCGCCACAGCTGTACATCGCCGTCGGTATCTCCGGCGCGATCCAGCACTTGGCTGGCATGAAAGACTCCAAAGTGATCGTTGCGATCAACAAGGACGAAGAAGCGCCGATCTTCCAGGTGGCCGACTACGGCCTGGTTGCGGACTTGTTCGAAGCCGTACCTGAGCTGGAGAAGCTGGTCTAATCCAGCGTCTTCACTTATAAAGAGCCCGGCCCTTTGGCCGGGCTTTTTATTTCTGCGGACGGGAGTGTGGTGCGATGGATCTTCGCCGATTGGCTGGCTGGTCGTTGCTGTTGGCGCTGGGGTGCGCGCCAGGCCTGTCGGTCGCCGCTGGCAAATGCGAGCGCCTGATCGCCACCGGCAGCCCCGATGCGCCGCCGTATCTATGGCAAGACCCCCAGGATCCCAAGCATTTGATCGGCGCTGGCGCCGATCTGCTGGAGCAAGTGGCGAAAGCGCTGGGCATCAAGATTGAAATTCTTTACGCCGGCAAGCGCGCCCAGGCGCTGGACGAAGTGCGCAGCGGACGCATGGACCTGCTCACCGACGCCCCGTTGACCACGACTGGCCTCGAAGTGCTGGATTACGTGCATCCGCCCCTGCTGGAGAATGACTACCTAGTGTGGACCCGCAAGGATTCGACACTGGTTGTCGAGCGACCGGAGGACCTTCATGGGCATCCCGGCGCCTTGTCGGAAAAGGCCCGAATGACACAGGGATTTGGCGTCTTCGCTGAGCAGAATCTAACCCTGACCCGTACGCCCAACCTGACCCAGGCCTTTCAGAAATTGCTCCTGGGCGAAGTGGAATATGTACTGGCTGGGCGCTACTCAGGCCTGGCGATGGCGCAGACCTTGGGAATGGCGAATGACCTGCAAGCTGCGCCGCAACCGATGGACAAGCCGGGCCTGTTCCTCGCGGTTTCCCATAACTCCGCCTGCAACGACCCATGGTTACGCGGACAGCTGGCGCAAAAGATGACAGAATTGGCCGCGTCCGGCCTGGCAGAGGCTGTGTTGCAGCGCAATCTGGAGCGTTGGCGAACACAGTTGCAACCAACTGTCAGTGCCCCAAAACAGTAGGGAACATTAGTGACTATTCGACCTCTTTTCGCTGCCCTGGCCGTTCTGGCTCTGGCGGGTTGTGCAGCCGATCCGGCGCCGAATGAACAGATCCGCTTGACTGAGCAAGCCATCGAGCAAGCCCACGCAGTAGGCGCCACCGCCGATGAAGTGCCTGAATTGAAACTCGCCGAGGAAAAGTTTGCCCGCGCCAAAGGCAACATGACCGACGAATCCTACAAGAAGGCACGCATGCGGGCCGAACAGGCCGAACTGGATGCACGCCTGGCCGAAGCGAAGGTGCTGACTCTCAAGAGCCAGGAGCAACTGAACGTGCTCGATACGCGCATCAAGCGCTTGCGCAAACAGCTGAGGGAGGATGCCCAATGAAGTACTCCCACATATTCGGCGGTTTGGTTCTCGCAGGACTGGCCAGTCTGTACGGCTGCGCTGGCCAGCGCAGCGAAGCGGCACTGGAGCAGGCCAGCGCCGATTTCCAGAAGGTCAAGGAAGATTCCAACGTGTTGCGTGCCGCGCCCAAGGACGTCATCCGTGCCGGTGAATCCCTGGCCCGTGCCGATCGCTTGTCCACTTATTGGGGCAGTGGCGAGGACGTGCAGCATTACGCCTACCTGAGCCAACGCTACAGCCAGATCGCTCGCGAACATAGCAACCAGGTGCTCAACGAGGAGCGTGCGTTGAAACTCGAGCTGGAACGTCAGCGCCTGCAGCTGGCCTTGCGCGAATCCAAGCTGCAGAGCGTCCAGCAGCAGGGCAAGTTGCTGGAAGAACAGATCCTGGCGATGGCCACCACCCAGACTGACCGGGGCTTGGTGATGACCCTTGGTGACGTTCTGTTCGATACCGGCGAGGCAGAGTTGAAGAACTCGGCCAATCGCGTGGCGCTCAAGATCGTGCAATTTCTGCAGCTCAATCCCAAGCGCGTGGTGCGTATCGAAGGCTACACCGACAGCACCGGCGGCAAGCAGGAGAATCTCAAGTTGTCCCGTGACCGCGCGCAGGCCGTGGCCGACGTGCTGGTGGACCTGGGCATCGACGAGAAGCGCATCCAGGTCGAAGGCTACGGCGATCAGTACCCGGTAGACGTCAATGCAACCGAGCGCGGCCGGGCACAGAACCGACGCGTTGAAATCGTCTTCTCCGACGATAAAGGCCAGCTCGGCGCCGCCCGCTGAGGGCTGCGTCACTGGAAAACCCGGCCCCTTAAAGGCGCCGGGTTTTTTATTGGCTGGTGATTCACGGTAAGTGAGTACAGTTGGGCTGTCACTGCACTGTACTGTCGGGTAATCTGGCAACTGTCCCAGTACACTTCTAAACTGTTCCGGTAAAGTTTCCGACAAGAATAAAATGCCCGTGAAATCGAGTGCTGCGTCATGACCAACCTCCTGCTCTATCAACGTATTGCTCAACAGCTGGCCGAAGACATCCGGCGCGGTGTGTATCAACCCGGTGAACGTGTGCCTTCGGTGCGCAAGATGAGCTCGCAGCTCAACGTCAGCCACGCCACCGTGCTGCAGGCGTACGCCAATCTTGAAGACCAGGGCTTGATTCGCGCGCGGCCGCAATCGGGCTATTACGTGCACCAGACGCCAGCCCTGACCGCGCCGACGCCGGATATCGCCCGGGTCGAGCGCCCCGGGCTGGTGACGCGCAGCAGCATTATCCAGCAGGTACTGGTCGAGTCGCGCCGCGAAGGGGTGTTTCCACTGGGCGCAGCGGTGCCCAGCGTCGATTACCTGCCTGTTCGGGCGCTGCATCAGCAACTGGCCAAGGTCACGCGTTTCCACAGCCCGCGGGCGTTCAGCTACATGTTCAGCCCCGGTTTCGAGCCGTTGCGCCGCCAGGTGGCGATTCGCATGCGTGACGCCGGTGTCGTGGTGGACCCTTCCGAAGTGGTGATCACTCACGGTTGCGTGGATGCGCTGCAAATGTCCTTGCGCGTGCTGACCCGGCCAGGGGACCTGATCGCTGCGGAGTCGCCGACCTATTACGGTTTGCTGCAACTGGCGGATCTGCTGGGCCTCAAGGTCATCGAGATTCCCAGCGACCCGGTCACCGGCATGAGCCTCGAGGCCCTGCAGTTGGCGGCCAACCAATGGTCGATCAAGGCGTTGGTATTGACCACGCGCCTGAGCAACCCCCTTGGCGGCACCATGCCGGAGGAGCGGCAAAAGCAACTGCTGCGCCTGGCGTCGGACTTCGATATCCAGATCGTCGAGGACGACATCTATGGTGAATTGATGTTCGAACAGGGCCGTACCAAGGCGCTGAAAGCCTATGATCGATTGGACCGGGTGATCTACTGTTCGAGTTTTTCCAAGACCTTGTCCCCAGGGGTACGCATCGGTTGGATGATTGCTGGCAAGTTCCAGCAGGAAATCCAGCGGCTCCAGACGTTCAGTACTCATTCGGCCTGCAGCGTCACGCAGATGGGCATCGCGGCGTATCTGGAGAATGGCGGCTATGATCGGCACTTGCGCTACATCCGTCAGGAGTACCGCAAGAACCTCAGCGCATTCCAACTGGCGGTCCAGCAATATTTCCCGGAAGGCACGCAAATGAGCCGTCCTACCGGTGGCTTCATCCTGTGGGTCAGCCTGCCGGGGCGGGTCAATACCCAGGAGTTGCATGTACAGGCGTTGCAGCAAGGCATCAGTATTGCGCCGGGGTTGATCTTCAGTAATACCGAACAGTTCAACCACTGCATTCGTCTGAACTGCGGCACACCCTGGAACCGTGAGGCGGAGCGGGCCCTGATGACGCTGGGGCTGTTGGCCAAGCAGTTATGCCAGGAGACCGCCAACGGATATCTGTAGCAACCCCGCGTGTCGCTTCGATGTGCTTGTCAGCGCCGCATTATCAGGCCAGCATTAAGGTCTCTGCCGTAAGTGCCGTTGTATTTATGAAAACCAATATTCCTGCTGTCTGGGTTTTGATCGGCCTGTTGAGTGTCCTGCACATGGGAGGCGTCGCCGTGGCGGCTTCAGCGCAGGAGAAGCCGGCAGCCAGCGCTGCCAAGGAAACGCCGAAAAAAAACGCAGCGATCAAGAAGGCTCCCGCCAAGAAGGCAGCGCCGGCACAGAAAAAACGCGCGCCGATCGCCTCAAAGAGCAAATCCGCCCACGAAGTCGCCAAGACGCCACTGCCTCCGGCCAAGCTGGACCTGAGCCTGCCCCATGGCATGGTCGAAGAGCTGCAACCTCCGGGCAAGGTGCTGTTACCCAAGCGCGAGCCACTGCTGCCGGCGATGTTCGGGGACAAGCCCGGGCCGTTCCAGCTCAACGGCCGCCTGTTGAGCAACGAGATGCAGTTGCCGCTGCGCAATCAGGAGCGCAACGAGGTGGAAGGCGCCGCGCTGGAGTTCGAATTCAAGCAGTAAGCCGGGCGCAGTCCTGCTGTTCGTCGCTGACTGCCCAGTCATCGCGCCTTCTGCGAAAAAACACGGGGACGGTAATTTAAAACACCTGTTTTAGCCGTTACTCTGTGGCTGTTACCAACCATTACCTGTCGTGAGGTATTTGTCGTCATGAAATGCCGTGAAGGCTGTGGCGCCTGTTGCATCGCCCCTTCCATCAGCTCACCCATCCCAGGCATGCCACAGGGCAAGCCGGCGGGAGAACGTTGCGTACAGTTGTCGGTCGATAATCTTTGCCAGATCTTCGGCCGACCGGAACGCCCTGCGGTGTGCTCGGCGTTTGAAGCCGACATCGAGGTCTGCGGCAGCAGCAGCGACGAAGCCATTCGGTTGATCGGATGGTGGGAGCAGGTCACGGCAGCGTAGCGGGGCAATCGTCAAAACTGACATGAACGAACTTGGACAATAAGGAAAACAACCTATGGGTTCGCTGCATCGTATGGCTGTGTTGTGTGGTTTGACCGTGTTTTTGGCAACGGCTACCGCCCAGGCAGAGGACTGGGAGGTCGTCAAGGACAAGGACGGTATCCAGGTGTCCCTCAGTGAAGTGGCCGGTTCCAAATACAAGGCCTACCGTGGCGTGACCGTCATGAAGACCACCATGGCCAAATTGCGAGCCCTGCAGGAAGACGTGCCTGGCGCCTGCGCCTGGATCCATGAATGCAAGAGCCAGAAACTGCTCAAGCATGAAGGCAACAAGAGCTGGACCTACACGCAGTTCAATACGCCGTGGCCGGTTACGTCCCGTGATTCCGTATTGGAAGTCACCTCCGAGGAAGGTGCCGATGGCAGCCTGACTCGCAAGCTCAAGGGCGTACCGACTTACGCGCCGGAAGAGAAGGGCTTTGTACGTGTGGCACAAGTCGACGGCTTCTGGACATTCACCCCCAAGGGTGCGGACCGGATCGAAGTGACCTACCAGGTCCACACCGAGCCGGGCGGTGACGTACCGTCCTGGCTGGCTAACAAGTTCGTGGTTGACGCGCCGTTCAACACGCTGAAAGCGTTGAAAGAACGCGCCGAAAAATAACGGCTACAGTCTATGAAGAAACCGCCTCCGAGGCGGTTTTTTCATCTGCGCCATCTGCGCCTCAGCGGAACGATTGTTTCGCCGTCAATGTCGAGATGAAGGCAAGCCCTGCCATGAATTGATCAAGGAGACACCGATGCAAAAGTGGGAAATCACTTTCGTTGACGATCACGGCGAAGCCATCGCCGAGCAGTTCGATTACGACCAGGAGCCCACCATGGAGCAGGCTGCCCAGTTGATCCGGCAGAAGCTGTTGCCAGTCCCCGCCAAGCTTGACCTCAACGACCTGGAAGGTCGCACCGAAGACCCTACGCTCAAAAGTCTCAAATCCCAAAACAGCATTGAAATCATCAGCATTAAACCGATTTCATGAAAATCCTTGTCTGGTCCCGCTTGGCAGTTGCGATGACTTGAAGCTACTCTGCAATCGAGATCAGCGAAAGGATCGCCAAGGTCCGGTCTTGTCAGCTACATGCTTGTGTCCCGACGGTCAGTTGATGCCGTACTGCTTGTAACCGCAGGTTGCTCGCACGGGAAGACGGAAAGTCTATCCATCGGTCTGAGGAGGACGTTTCATGAGCACAGCCTATCAAGAAGACATCAGCACCAGCGTGCTGCGCCGCATGAAAGAGGGCGGTTTCGATTTTTCCCGGTTCCATCCCATCGAGTTCTACGCCATTTTCCCCGACGAGGAGCGGGCGCGCAGGGCGGCAGGTCATTTTCGCGGCGAATCGTTGAACGCGCAGATCAGTGCTCGGGAAGACGGAGCCTGGTCGTTGGAACTGAGCCGGGTGATGTACGCCACCTATGATGACATCGGCGACTTCGAGCTGAACTTCGAAGCCGTGGTGGAGCCCCTGGGTGGCATCATCGAAGGTTGGGGCGTCAAGCAGGAGATCCGGCGCCTGCAGGCCTGACATTTTCCTTGTGCGTCACAGCAACGGCTGACCTTTGTGTCGGCCGTTTTCATGTCTGGCACGTCCGCTGATTCATCACTGTCGCCTCTCTATCTTGACTATGCTCAGGGAGAGCGATGTCCTGCGTCGCAATGAAGCGACGCAAGCCGGACAGGGAGATCGGCTGCACCACAAGGGTGCCCGGCCTGTCGAGGGATAAACCAAGCTGTTGATCATAAAGCGTTTATGCCGCTGGCACGGGCCTTGCGACGCCTGAGCCAGGGTGACAAGGAGTACGGCATGATCCGCACTGGTTTTGATGAAATGTACGATGCCGGCGGCCAGGTCCGCCCACATTATCGAGCGTTCGCCCGGTGGTTGGCCGAAACGCCCGACGAGCTCCTGGCACAGCGGCGACGCGAGGCTGACCTGTTGTTTCATCGCGCCGGCATCACGTTCACGCTTTACGGCGATGAGCAGGGAACGGAGCGCCTGATCCCTTTTGATACCATTCCGCGAAGCATTCCCGCCAGTGAATGGCGAATGGTCGAACGTGGATGTATCCAGCGGGTCAAGGCGCTGAACATGTTCCTGGCCGACCTCTATCACGAACAGCGGATCATCCGGGCCGGCATCATTCCGGCCGAACAGGTGCTGGCGAACGATCAATATCAATTGGCGATGCAGGGGCTGGATCTGCATGGCGATGTCTATGCCCACATTTGCGGCGTCGACCTGGTGCGCGATGGTGACGGCACGTACTACGTGCTCGAGGACAACCTGCGTACACCCAGTGGCGTCAGCTACATGCTCGAAGACCGCAAGATGATGATGCGCCTGTTCCCCGAACTGTTCGCCGCGCAACGCATCGCACCGATTGACCATTACCCGAACTTGCTGCTCGATACGTTGAAAAGCGCCAGTCACTTGGACGACCCAAGCGTCGTGGTCCTGACGCCCGGGCGTTTCAACAGTGCATTCTTCGAACACGCCTTTCTCGCCCGTGAGATGGGCGTCGAGCTGGTGGAGGGCGCGGATCTGTTCGTACGTGACGACAAGGTCTTCATGCGCACCACGGACGGGCCGAAAGCGGTGGACGTGATCTACCGTCGTCTCGATGACGCCTTCCTCGATCCGCTGGCCTTCAATCCGCAGTCGATGCTCGGCGTGCCGGGGCTGCTGTCCTCCTACCGTTCGGGCAATGTGGTGTTGGCCAACGCCATCGGCACGGGTGTGGCGGATGACAAATCGGTGTATCCGTTTGTCACCGACATGATCCGTTTCTACCTGGACGAGGAACCGATCCTGAACAACGTCCCGACCTGGCAGTGTCGCAACCCCGCTGAACTTTCCTATGTGCTGGCGAATCTTCCGGATCTGGTGGTCAAGGAAACCCAGGGCTCTGGCGGTTACGGCATGCTGGTGGGACCGGCCTCGACGACGGCGCAGATCGACGCGTTCCGCGAGCGGATCAAGGCCAAGCCGCACGCCTACATCGCTCAACCGACGTTGTCGTTGTCGACGTGCCCGACCTTTGTCGAAAACGGCATTGCACCACGTCATATCGATTTGCGCCCGTTTGTCCTGGCAGGGCGCGAAACCCGTGTAGTGCCGGGTGGCCTGACCCGCGTGGCGCTGCGCGAAGGTTCCCTGGTGGTGAATTCATCACAGGGCGGAGGCACCAAGGACACTTGGGTGGTCGAGGAATGAAGGAGCTGCCATGTTAAGCAGGACCGCCTCGGACTTGTATTGGATGTCGCGTTATCTGGAGCGCGCGGAAAACCTCGCGCGGATGCTCGACATCAGTTATTCGCTGTCATTGATGCCCCAGGATGGCCGCGGCGACGGCTTGCATGAATTGGCCATGCCGTTGCTCATTACCGGCACGCTGGATGACTACCGTGACAGGCATGGCGATCTGCACGCCGAGCGCCTGTTGCACTTCTTTGCCCTGGAGTCGGCCAACCCCGCCAGTATCTACAGTTGCCTGGGTTCCGCACGTGCCAGTGCCCATGCGGTGCGTGGCCGAATTACCGCCGACATGTGGGAAAACGTGAACGCCACCTGGCTGGAAATTCGCCAGATCGCCGAGCAAGGCCTGGGTCGCTACGGCATGAGCCGATTCTGCGAATGGATCAAGGAGCGGTCCCACCTGTTTCGCGGCGCCACCTACGGCACGATCATGCGCAACGATGCGTTCAGGTTCATACGCCTGGGAACGTTCATCGAAAGGGCCGACAACACCCTGCGCCTGCTCGACGCCCGCTACGAAATGGCCGGCGACCAGGCCCATGCCGTCAGCGACGGCACGGCCCATGCCTATTATCAATGGAGCGCGTTGCTACGAGCGTTGTCTTCCTTCGAGGCCTACACCGAAATCTACCGCGACGCTCCCGGCGCCCGGCACGTGGCTGAACTGCTGCTGTTGCGCGCCGACGTCCCGCGCTCCTTGCATGCCTGCTCCGAAGAGATCGACCAGATCCTCGCCAGCCTGCCCGGCAGCAACGGTCGGCAGGCCCAACGCCTGGCGGCGGAGATGGACGCACGCCTGCGCTATACCGGCATCAATGAAATCCTCGACGGTGGGCTGCACGCCTGGCTCACCGAATTCATCCCACTGGTTCGTGAACTGGGCAATGCCATTCACAGTTCCTACCTGGAGGTCATATGAGACTCTCGATCAGCCACGAAACGGCCTACCACTATGAAGACCAGGTTCGCGCGAGCATCCAATACCTGCGCCTGACGCCGCACGACAGCGAACGCCAGCATGTGCTGAGCTGGCAGCTGGACCTGCCCCGGCCGGTGCGGTCGCAGCTCGATCCGTTCGGCAATATCCTTCATGTACTGACATTGGACGAGCCCCACGAAACCATCATCATCGGTGCCCGTGGCCAGGTGGATATCGACCCGACGCGCGAAGCCGAGCACGAAAGCCAGTCGGCGTTGCCCTTCCTGCGTTTCACCCGGCTCACCGAAGCGGACGAAGCCCTTCGCGCCTTCGCCCAGGCGCAATGCAAGCAGCGTCGCGATCGTGTGGCGCTGATTGATCTGATGCATGGGCTCAACCAGCACATGGCCTACACACCGGGCTCAACCGAAGTGGAGACCAGCGCGGCCCAGGCGTTTGCCGGTCGCAGCGGGGTTTGCCAGGACCATGCCCATGCCTTCCTGGCGTGCGCCCGCAGCCTGGGCGTGCCGGCGCGTTATGTGTCGGGTTATCTGTTCAATGAAGACAGCGAACACCTGGCGAGCCATGCCTGGGCCGAAGCATGGCTCGATGATGCCTGGTACAGCTTCGACGTGACCAACCAACTGGCCCGTCCGGAGCGACACTTGAAATTGGCGGTAGGCCTGGATTACCTGGACGCCTGCCCGGTGCGTGGCATGCGCCGTGGCGGCGGGTTTGAACAGATGCACGCCAAGGTATTGGTGACGCCGGCCCCGGTGATTACGGTGCACCAGCAGTAATTGATCCAGTTTTTTGTGACGAGGGAGCTTGCCCCCGTTGTGTAGGAGCTGCCGAGCGAAGCGAGGCTGCGATCTTCTGCCCACGCCAAGGATCAAAAGATCGCAGCCTCGCTTCGCTCGGCAGCTCGTACAAGGGTCAGCGGGATTGCCTCAGCCAGAAAAGCAGACCTATTTGTTCAACGGCTGCTTACGCCCCGCCATATGCTTCAAATACCCCACCAGCAGGTCCAGTTCCGAATCCGGCAACACCGTCGCCGAGAACCCGGGCATTTTTCCCTGGGGCCAATGACGCATGCCCTGCGGGTCACGGATGTAGCGCTTGAGGAAATCCCCCGAGAAATATTCCGTGGGGTTGAAAGGGATGTTCAGGTCCGGACCGAACTGCGCATCCCCCGCACCGTTGAGGCGGTGGCAGGCCAGGCAGTTTTTCTGAAACAGTTCGAACCCTTTGTTCACCGGATCATCCTTGGCCAGGGCCGGCGACGGCAGCAGGGCAGGGAAGCGATCGGCCACCGCCGACAAGCGCTTGATGCTTGCCACCGCGTACGGCCATTGTTCAGGGCTGATATGGCCGGATTGGGGATCAGTCCAGACCAGATAGAACGGTCCGGCGCTTTTCTTCCCGTCCCCGAGCGGCGGCCATGGCTTGGCCGGGTCTTCGATTGCCAGCCACGCCCTGGCGCCGCTCTTGTTGAGCAACGGTGCGGCGGGCAGTTCGGCGGCAAAGCCATCCAGCGCCACGGCCTGCAGATGATCGTTCGCTTGGACACCGGTCAACAGCGCGGCCAGCGGCACGGCGCGATAACTCATCGGCTTCTTGTAGGAGACATCTTCGGCAATTTGTACCGTACGGGCTTCAGGATGCTTGAGCAGCGCTTCGGTTTGCCACGTACGCGTATTCGCGCCCAGCTCCAACACCAGCTGTGCGGCATAAAGGGGCGAGCTGAGCAGCAGCGCCCCCATCACGATGAGGACTTTCAAATGAGTCGCCTTCCATGTCGAGAGAGAAGCGCAAAGGGTGGCACAACCACCGTCGCTGGAACAGCGTTCGCTTACCGGCGTGGATGATGCAACTCATGAATGGTGTGGACACCATGCGCCTGTCAGCCGATGACCTTGGTAATGTTCGGCAAGATCAACAGCAGTGTGGTGGCGAAGAGAATGAGTCCGGCTTGGCGAACTTTCGAATGTTTGAACATGGCTGACCCGCCTTTTTTGTTATTTCCTGAGGCCAGCCTGCATAACTCCATGACGGCTGGCGTTGCACTTCCTGTCTGACAAGCGCCCCGGCAAAACCCGACGACTTTTCTTGTACAAGCTTTACATTAGGGGCCGCAGCCGACTTGGCTTAGATCTAATTCGTATGAGTTTCTTATTGCTAGCTATAAAAAAGGCATGAGGCTTATTGCCACCTTCCTGCCGGCCCTCTTGCTAGACAGCTTGCTTACCTGAATCGGTTAACCCGATAGCACGCTACCGTTCGTCTGAGCGTGGCTGTCAACGTCGTTGAGCGCTGGGGTCATTGAATCCAGCGCCGCTGGGCTTATGGTTGCAGGTGTTGTTTTGTCCCAAATGGCGGTTCGAGGATGTCATGACCGAAGCTTTGATTTTTGACGCATTACGCACGCCTCGTGGCAAGGGAAAACCCGACGGCGCTCTGTACACCGTCAAGCCGGTAAATCTGGTCAGTGGCCTGTTGACCGCGTTGCGCCAGCGCATGAGCCTGGACACAGGCCATGTGGACGACATCGTGCTCGGCTGCGTGACGCCGACAGGTGAGCAAGGCGCCGACATCGCCAAGACCGCCGCGCTAGTGGCCGATTGGGATGTCAGCGTGCCCGGCGTGCAGCTCAACCGCTTTTGCGCCTCGGGCCTGGAAGCGGTGAACCTGGCCGCGATGAAAGTGCGCTCCGGTTTCGAAGACCTGGTGGTGGCTGGCGGCGTCGAGTCCATGTCGCGAGTGCCGATGGGCAGTGACGGCGGCGCCTGGGCGTTGGACCCGCAGTCCAACCTGCACGGCCATTTCGTTCCCCAGGGCATCGGCGCCGACCTGATCGCTACCCTCGAAGGTTTCAGTCGCGAGGACATCGACGCCTTTGCGTTGCAGTCCCAGCAAAAAGCCGCGCGGGCGCGGGATAACGGTTCGTTCGATAAATCCCTGGTGGCGGTGCGGGACCAGAACGGCATCGTGCTGCTGGACCATGACGAGTTCATCCGCGCCGACTCGACGCTGGAAGGCTTGGGCAAACTCCGGCCGAGTTTCGAGGCGATGGGCCTGATGGGCTTCGACGCGACAGCGTTGCGCGTCTACAGCCACGTCGAGCGGATTCATCATGTGCACACGCCAGGCAACAGCTCGGGCATCGTCGACGGCGCGGCGCTGATGCTCATCGGTTCCCAGGCCAAGGGACGCGAACTGGGCCTGCAACCCCGGGCGCGGATTGTCGCCACCGCGGTCATCAGCACCGAGCCGACCATCATGCTCACCGGTCCGGCCCCGGCCACCCGCAAGGCCTTGGCGAAAGCCGGGCTGCGGGTTGAGGACATTGACCTGTTCGAGGTCAACGAAGCCTTCGCCTCGGTGGTGCTCAAATTCATCACGGACATGGCCATCGACCCCGCCAAGGTCAACGTCAACGGCGGCTCCATCGCCATGGGCCATCCGCTGGGCGCCACCGGGTGCGCCATCCTCGGCACGCTGCTGGATGAGCTGGAGGCGCGTCGCCTGCGCTATGGCCTGGCGACGCTGTGCGTCGGCGGCGGCATGGGCATCGCCACCATCATCGAGCGCCTCTGAGCCTGGACTTCAAGGAGCATTTTTTCATGACCGATGCCATTCGTTACGAAACCGGTCCGGACCGGATCGTCGTCCTGACCCTGGACATGCCGGGCCAGAGCGCCAACACCATGAACGCGCTGTACCGCGAGGCAATGGCGGCCTGCGTTGCGCGCCTCACCGTCGAGAAAGATTTGATCGCAGGCGTAATCATTACGTCGGCCAAGCAGACCTTTTTTGCCGGTGGCGACCTGAACGAGCTGATTCAAGTCGAACAGTCGCAGGCCAAGGCCTTCTACGAGACGGTGCTGGGCCTCAAGGCGCAACTGCGCGCGCTGGAAACCCTCGGCAAGCCGGTGGTGGCTGCCATCAACGGTGCAGCCCTGGGCGGTGGTTGGGAAATCTGCCTCGCCTGTCACCACCGCGTGGCGCTGGATCACCCGTCGGTGCTGATCGGCCTGCCGGAAGTGACCCTTGGCCTGTTGCCGGGCGGCGGCGGTGTGGTGCGGATGGTGCGCTTGCTCGGTTTGGAAAAGGCACTGCCGTATCTGCTCGAAGGCAAGCGGATTCGACCGCAACAAGCACTGCAGGCCGGCTTGATCGATGAACTGGCGGCGGATCGCGACGACCTGCTCGCCAAGGCCCGGGCCTGGATCCTGGCCAATCCGAGCGTGGCGCAACCTTGGGATACCAAGGGCTATCGGATTCCGGGCGGGACACCGTCCGATCCTGCCGTCACCCAGACGCTGGCCATCGCGCCTTCGATCCTGCGCAGCAAGACCCAGGGTTGCCTGCCGGCCCCGGAGAAAATTCTCTGCGCCGCAGTGGAAGGGGCGCAGGTGACGTTTGACGCGGCCCATCTGATCGAAACCCGTTATTTCACCGAGTTGGTGACCGGTCAGGTGGCGAAGAACCTGATAGGCACCTTCTGGTTTCAACTCAACGAGATCAAGGCCGGCGGTTCGCGCCCACACGGTCTTGCGCCTTTTCTGACAAGAAAAGTCGCGGTGCTCGGCGCCGGAATGATGGGCGCGGGTATCGCCCATGTCAGTGCGGCGGCGGGCATCGACGTGGTGCTCAAGGACATCGACCTGGCCACAGCGCAAAAAGCCAAGGCTCGTTGCGCGGCGCTGCTGGACAAGAAATTCGCTCGCGGGCAACTCACGGCTGATCAGCGTGACGCCACGTTGGCACGAATTCACCCTACCGACGACGATGCCGACCTGGCCGGTTGCGATCTGATCATCGAGGCGGTCTTCGAGGACCGTGCCCTGAAGGCCAAGGTCACTGCCGCAGCCCAAGCGGTGGCGGGGCCTGATGCAGTGATCGCGTCGAATACGTCAACGCTGCCCATCACCGGCCTGGCCAAGGCCGTATCAGACGAAAGCAAGTTCATCGGCCTGCATTTCTTCAGCCCGGTTGAAAAGATGCCCCTGGTGGAAATCATCCGGGGGGTTCATACCAGCGATGAAACCCTTGCCCGAGGTTTCGATTTTGTCCGGCAAATCGACAAGACGCCCATTGTCGTCAACGACAGTCGTGGCTTTTTCACGTCGCGGGTTTTCGGCACCTTCATCAATGAAGGCATCGCCATGCTCGGCGAAGGCGTGAGTGCGCCGATGATCGAAACCGAGGCGCGCAAGGCTGGTATGCCGGTCGGTCCTTTGGCGGTATCAGACGAAGTTTCCCTCAGCCTGATGAGCCATATCCGCAAGCAAACCGCTCACGACTTACAAGCGGAAGGGAAAGCGCCGACGGAGCATCCTGCATTCGCCGTGATTGACCTGCTGCTCGAATATAAGCGACCGGGCAAGGCGGGCGGGGCCGGTTTCTATGAATATCCAGCCCAAGGGCAAAAGCACCTCTGGCCGGGGCTCAAGGCGCGTTTCGAGAACTCCGCAGGGCAGATTCCGGCTCAGGATATCCGTGATCGGCTGTTGTTCATCCAGGCCCTGGAAACCGTGCGTTGCGTGGAGGAAGGCGTCGTCACTTCGACGGCAGAGGCCAATATCGGCTCGGTCTTTGGCATCGGATTCGCGTCCTGGACGGGAGGCGCGTTGCAGTTCATCAACCAGTACGGCTTGTCGGCGTTTGTCGCCCGCAGCCAATACTTGGCCGAACAATACGGCGAACGTTTCTCACCGCCGGCCTTGTTGCTGGAAAAAGCCGCCAGGCACGTGCGGTTCTGACGGCGAGGGGCTTGCCTTGGGACGGTGTTTCAAGGCAGGCTCTGGGGTGTGCAATATTCCCATCATCGTGTCAGGTATTTTTTATGTCGCTACGCATCTGCATACTGGAAACCGATATCCTGCGTCCGGAACTGGTCGATCAATATCAGGGTTACGGGCAGATGTTCCAGCGCCTGTTCTCGCAACAGCCCATCGCAGCTGACTTCATCGTCTACAACGTGATGGAGGGGCAATACCCCAGCGATGACGAACAGTTCGACGCGTACCTGGTGACTGGCAGCAAGGCCGATTCCTTCGGCGCCGATCCGTGGATCCAGACCCTCAAGACCTATCTCATGGACCGTTACCAGCGTGGCGACAAGCTGTTGGGCGTCTGCTTTGGTCATCAACTGTTGGCGCTGTTGCTGGGTGGCAAGACCGAACGGGCCAGTCAGGGTTGGGGTGTGGGCACACATCGCTACAAGCTCGCGGCCAAGGCGCCTTGGATGAGCCCGGTGATGGAAGAGTTGACCCTGTTGATCAGCCATCAGGACCAAGTCACCGAGCTGCCGGAAAATGCCACGGTCATCGCCTCGAGCGATTTCTGCCCGTTCGCGGCCTATCACATCAACGATCAGGTCCTGTGCTTCCAGGGCCACCCGGAATTCATCCATGATTATTCCCGGGCCTTGCTGGAGATCCGCCAGCAGCACCTCGGCGAGAAGATCTACAGCCAGGGCGTGGCAAGCCTCGACCAGGAACACCACGGCACGACGGTCGCTGAATGGATGATGCGTTTTGTTGCTCACAAACCGCAGGCCGAAGCCGCTCAGGGCTGATCGTCAGGTCGCTCCCACACTTGATGATTGACCAAGTGTGGGAGCGAGCTTGCTCGCGATGAAGGTCACGCAAATCCCACTGGAAAACGCCTACAACCACCCCGACCGCTTGAAACTCCCCCACAACGCCGTACATCCCACTGCAATAAACCCGAGCACGGCGAAATACCCGTAATGCCAGCCCAGTTCCGGCATGTTCTGGAAGTTCATCCCATAGATCCCGGCCACTGCGGTGGGAAACGCCAGGATAGCCGCCCATGCCGCAAACTTGCGCTGTACCACGCTCTGGCGCGAGGCTTCGAGCAACACGCCGACTTCGATGGTCTGGCTGGCGATGTCCGCCAGGGTCGCCAAGTCTTCCATCTGCCGCGTGACGTGGATCTGCACGTCGCGGAAATACGGGCCCATGTTCTTGTCGATGAACGGAAAGTCCAGACGCTGCAGCTCTTCGCTGATCTCCACCATCGGCGCCGCGTAGCGACGCAGGCGCAGCACGTCGCGGCGCAGGCTGTGGAGGTTCTGGATGTCGCGCTCGTTCAGGGCGCTGCAGAGCACGTTGCGCTCCAGTTCATCGATCTCGGCATGAATGGCTTCGCCCACCGGCAGGTAGTTTTCGATGACGAAATCAAGGATGGCGTAGAGCACGAAATCCTCGCCATGCTCCAGCAGAATTGGACGTGCCTCACAGCGCTGCCGGACATGGGCGTAGGACGCCGAGTGACCGTTGCGGGCGGTGATGATGTAGCCCTTGCCGGCGAAGATATGGGTTTCGATGAACTGCAGCTTACCGTCCTTGCGCACCGGCGAGTACGTGACAATGAACAGCGCATCGCCAAAGGTCTCCAGCTTCGGGCGGCTGTGCTTCTCCATGGCGTCTTCGATCGCCAGTTCGTGCAGGTTGAACTGGCGTTGCAGGTTGGTCAGTTCCTGGGTACTTGGCTCTTCGAGGCCGATCCACACGAAATGTCCTGGTTTCGCAGCCCAGGCGCTGCCTTCGTCGAGGGTAATATTGGTGATTTTTTTACCGGCGCTGTAAACCGCAGCAGCAACGACTCTACCCATGATGATGGTTCACTTCTTCTTGGAAATTGGCAGTGACAGGCAGCGTCCAGCTTAGCGCGCCGTGGTGCTTGAGAGTCAGTGAAATTCGCTGAGTTCGCGGCAAAAAGAAAACCCGCCGTAGGGGCGGGTTTTCTTTTCATGCAGCCTGCAACTGCCTGTCCATCGTCTCGATACACGCTTGCATCTGCTCGCGGCATTGGGCGATGAGGCGGGGCATGTCATCCATGCTCAGGCCCGTTGTAGGAATCGCCGGCAGCGAGCGTATGAGAATGTCACCACTGCGCCAGCGATTGAGGCGCATGTGCTTGATATAAGTGCTGACACACACAGGGATAATCGGCACCCCAGCGGCAATCGCCATCTGAAACGCGCCTTTCTTGAACGGCAGCAACGCTTCGCCCAGGTTGCGGGTGCCTTCCGGGAACACCCAAATAGAAGTGTCTTCATGCTGCAGCGTGTGGGTGGTGGTGAGCATCGATTTGCGCGCCTTGATCGCATTGCCGCGGTCAATCAACACATTGCCCGCCAGCCAGAACAACTGACCGAACAGCGGCACCCATTTCAGGCTTTTCTTGCCAATGCACACCGTGCGGCGCGGCACCACGTTACCGAACATGAACAGATCGTAGTTGGATTGATGATTGGCGATGATCACGCAGCTCTGGGATTTGTTCACCAGCGTGTCGACCTCGGCCTTGACCCGCAGACGCAGGAACCACATGGCAGGCAGCGCATACAGCCGGGCGCATAAACGGCTGTTGTCAGGGTTGAATGGCCGGCACAGGCCAAGAATCACACCCAACACCCCCGCCAGGACAAAATGCAGGCCCATCAAACACATACGCAACGTAAACAGCATCAACAAGCCCCGTCGGGACAAAAGGTGGCGCAGTGTACGGATGTGCACTGTTTTCGGCAATTGCCCCTATAGAGGTAGGAGATAGGCGATGTTTAAGCGTTTGTTTCGAAACGGCGCGTAGGAAGCGGGTTAGAGCGGTCGCTGGGTCAGGGCCACGTTGGGTTGGAAAAGGATCCGCTTCACCCGTGGCGAGGGAGCTTGCTCCCGCTTGAGTGCGAAGCACTCACAAAAACCGGGCCTGTTGCGCAGTCCAGCGGGAGCGTTTTTCTTCAGGGAACCGCGTTGCGACCCAAACCAAGCCTCAGCCCATGTGTTCCTGATCCAGCAGAATCGCGCTATCCAATGCATCCAGCAACGCCTTGCGAACCTTGAGCTTGGTGTTCTTGTGGGCAGTCATGTTGATTTTCTTCAACTGACGCGCGGCTTCCAACGCAGCACTTTGCAACTCATCAGTCGAGACCACTTTATCGAGGAAACCCGCGTCTACGGCGCTCTGCGGGTTAAACATCTCGCCATTGATCACCGAACGGTGGAACGCCGACTTGCGCAAGCGATCGCGGGCCAGCTCGATACCGGCGTGGTGCATGGTCATGCCGATCTGCACTTCGTTCAGGCCAATGGTGAACGGCCCCTCGACACCAATGCGGTAATCCGCCGACAACAACAGGAACGCACCCTTGGCCACGGCATGCCCCGGGCACGCGACGACGACAGGGAAGGGGTGCGACAACAGGCGGCGGGCCAGAGTCGAGCCGGACGCCACCAGGCTCACCGCTTCCTTGGGACCTGCGGTCATCACTTTCAAATCGTAACCGCCCGACAGGATCCCCGGCTGCCCGGTGATGATCACCACCGCGTGATCGGCCACTGCCTGATCCAGCGCGGCATTGAACGCGACGATCACATCAGGCGAAATGGCATTGACCTTGCCGTTGTTCAAGGTCAGGGTCGCGATACCGTCTTCGAGATGGTAGGCAATCAGGTCGCTCATGACGCTATTCCTTGTAAGAGAGTGGAGCAGACGTTACCCACCGTCGCAGGCCAGGTAAAGCGCCGTGACTGACTCACCGGTCAGCCCTGCCTTCTATAAACACCCCGGCTCGCCCCGAGGGCCGCGCCTGTTCCCGTGGCGCGGCCCACAGACCAGGCCAGAGTTTGGCCGGTTTGCCATCCCTCAGCCGGTTTGAAACACCGGCCAGCCTTAACCGCATGAAAATTCTGAAAAAAAACCTTTGCCATCGCAAAGGCTTTCGACTACATTAGCGCGCCTCGACAGACTGAACAGTTTGCCGAGACACGGTGAAGTGTCCGAGTGGCTTAAGGAGCACGCCTGGAAAGTGTGTATACAGGAAACTGTATCGAGAGTTCGAATCTCTCCTTCACCGCCACATTCTACAAACACAAACCCCTGATTTTCCTAGAGAAAGTCGGGGGTTTGTGGTTTTTGGTGTCTAAAAAAGGGCATGGGGTGCCTGCGCAGTGTTTGAAATGACACTGCACAGGCTGCCGCGCTTGCACCGATTGGGCGAGCCGACGGTCTTTAGGCAGGGGAGGCTACAAGCGCCGGCCAGCCCTTTCGGTCACGGCCCCTTGCTACCGCGGATCGACGATAGCCAGCGCACGATTCGCCAGCAGTTCACTCACTTCAATGACTTGCTGAATGCCCATCGCAACATGTCGGCGAGAACCTTCAAGATCGAATGCCAGGTCACTGATCATGGCATTGGCGGAGGCCAGGTTTTCGCTGAGGTTGGCGAGCAGACTTTCAGCGTCGATGCTCTCGACGACGGTGAATAGCTGATCCGCTGGTGGTTCTTCCTTGGGCTTGGCCTGTTGCGGCTTCAAATAATAATCAAGCGCCCGCTCAGTGGCTTCGTGGAATTTCTCCGGGTCGAGGCTTGAGTAGGAAGAGGAGGGGTCCGATTCCGGAGGATTGGGTGTGACCTTGAACATGGTGAATCTCCTGACCTGATTGGGCCACCATGACTTGTCGCTAAGCAAGTAAGGGTGGCGGCTGGACGCAGGTTAGCGAACCGGGGGTACAGGAGCCCGGCAGACCCGAAGGTCTCCCGCGAACAGCCGCCATTGCAGCGATTACAGACATTACATCCGCAACGAAATAACGAGTGCTGTTGCATCCATACCGATTCGGGTCGCTAAACCCGATCACTGATGAGCAGTGACGGGAACCAAGCTACCGATATGGACCAAGGCGCACAAGCGGGCGGATTCTGGCTTAGTTGTAGGCAAAGGCGCAAGGTGATGTAGCCTCTGCGCTGGAGCTGGGTGTTGCTGGGTATTTGTCTGTAGGCCTTGGACTTTCTTTGCCTGAGCAGCGTATCGGAGAAACGCCGTTCGGTGCTGCGCAACAGACAGAAACGGGTGCCATGCGGGTTGGGCCGGAGGGGGCCTCAGGTTTCTGGACCGCTTCGACATCATGTTGGAAGCGAAGGATAAGAACGTGGCTGCGCTTGCGTTCTATGAAGACGTCCTGAATGGATAAGACCAGGCTCGAATAGCAACAGGCAAGCGTCGAGCAGTATTAAGCAAAGGTTTCTGCGCGCATATCGTTAAGGTTCTTTTTAAAGAGCCTTAATCCATAGCATTGCTGCGAGAGACATCATGAAACTATCGATGAGTTCAGTCTTACATCTTCATGCCATCGCCATCTGCCTAGCACTTTCGACATCGATCGCTGGAGCGTCGCCAACTTCAACCCAGCAAACCAATGCGACGCTGGTGCGCGAGGCATTCACAAATTGGCAGCGGGGCAAAGGCACGGTGTTCGATCTGTTGGCGCCCGATGCCAGATGGACCGTGGCGGGGACAAGCCCCGTTTCCGGTGTGTACGCCAGCAAGGCCGAGTTGACCCAAGTCGTGCGGTCAATCACTGCGCGATTGGCAACGCCGATTGTCCCCACGGTGCAAAGCATTATTGCCGAGGATGACGTCGTGGTTGTTCTTTGGCACGGAAGAGCCACGGCGCTGGATCAGAAACCCTACAACAATACCTATCTGTGGCACATGACGTTCAAGAATGGCCAAGTCACTGAAGTAACGGCGTCCTTGGACACCTACGTGCTGGATGATCTCATGCGACGCGTAGAACCCGCACACCAGTGATCCGCCCGAAACATGACGCTGCGGTTCAGGTATTCAACGGCAACTGCGGACTGTCCGGATTCAACTGCTGCCGCCTGAACTGCCCCGGCGGTTGTCCGTGTATCTGGCGAAAACGCCTGGAGAAGTAAGCCTCGTCGGCGAATCCACACAACCTCGCCACTTCGCCCACTGGCCGCGTTCCGTTGAGCAAGTAGTTGCGCGCCGCATGCATCCGGCGTTCAAGTACCAGCTCGGTGAAGGTCTTGCCGATTTCCTTGCGCAGCCAGTGGGTCAGGTACGTCGGCGACAGGTAAGTCGCCGCCGCCACTTTGATCAGGTTCAGGTCGGGGTCGGCTATGTTCTTGCGCAAGTATTCGGACATCCTGCCCAGCGCATCGCGTCGGCTGACTTCGGCGGCGTTCTCTTCGGCCAAGCGCTTGAGCGGCTCGGCATACAAGGCGCAGACGCCGCCGATCAGTTGCAGCAGCAAGCCCTTGAGCATTTCACGAGTGCCGAACTGACGGTTCTCGTCCAGGGCGCGCATCTGTTCGATCAACGCACGTATCTTGGCGAAATCCTCGTCGCTCAGGACAAAGTCCAGGTGTTCCTGGAAGCGGAACGGTGACAGTTCAGGCGCCAGCAGAATCGAGACTTCTTCCAGGTCCATCGGGTCGCATTGCAAATGTGGCAGCAGGAAGGTCTGGGAAAAATTGATCACCACGAAATTGCTGTCCGCCGGGTGCGGAATCACATGCACCCGGTGGGGCAGGATGAAGGCCAGGGTGTTGCGTGGGAACGGTCGTTGGACGTTGCCGATGTGTTGCACGGTGTCGCCGCCAAGGTTGATCTGAATCTGGAAATATTCGTGGCGGTGCGGGCTGGTTTCGGCGCGTCGTCCTCTCTTGTCGCGGATATAGAAGTCCGTCAATTCGCTGCGTTGTTGCATGACGTAGGTGGGGACTCGGTTCGGTAATGACATCGCCTTGGAATCCTCGACAAGCGCTTGATGACGGGATTGTGACCAACGGGGCGGCAGGTTTACAAGTGGTTATACGATGACATCAGAGAAGGGTGATTTTTGTAGAGGATGGCGATTGGAGAGGCTGTCCAAAATCGATGCGGGCGTAATATTTGTTTTTTTTTACTTAAAAAACAAGTAATTACACGTCATATAAAACACCGTTGGCCGTCGCTGTATTTGCCGATTTTTTTGGACAGGTTTGTCCAACCTTGTTTTGGAAGGAAAAAACGATCTAAAGCCGCGGTTGATTTCGGATTGTTGTACGACCACTGTTGGGGCAACGCAACCCGACCTATCCAAAAACAACCCAAGGTGCGCACATCATGAATGTCCTTCCGCTGCTCCCTGACCCTCCTGGTCAACGCTATCGCCTGACGTCTGCGAACGCCTGACAACGGCTGACCGAGCCCTCATCAACTTGTGATTGTCCTGCCCCGAATTTCGAGGGCAATGGCTTCGGCTGTCCGCAAATATCTCGACCCTTCTAACAATAACGAGGTCCCCTCATGTCGAATTCACACACCTCCCAGACCACTGCGCCGCCGGGTATTGCCGGCGCCCGGGATGCCGTGGTGTCCGAGCGACTGCCGTCGCGGCGGCGCTGGTTCATGCTGTCGTTGCTGTTGATTGCAACGATCATCAACTACATCGACCGGGTAAACATTTCGATTGCCGCGCCATTCCTGGCCAAGGACCTGGGTCTCGACAAGATCCAGATGGGCCTGGTCTTTTCCGCGTTTGCCTGGACTTACGCGCTGGCCCTGGTACCCGCCGGTTTCATCGCCGATCGCTTCGGTTCCCGGTTTACCTACGGGGTGTCGCTGATCAGTTGGTCAACCGTCACCGTATGCCAGGGTTTTGCCACGGGGTTTGCTTCGCTGTTCGGCTTACGCCTGGCTGTTGGTGCGATGGAGGCACCGGCATTTCCTGCAAACAGCCGGGCGGTCACGGTGTGGTTTCCGGCGCGGGAAAGGGGGCTGGCCAGTAGCATCTATGTTTGTGGCCAATACTTGGGGACGGCGCTGTTTACCGGTGCGCTGCTCTGGCTGGCGACGACCTACGATTGGCGGCACGTTTTCTACAGCACCGGTGCGCTCGGCATCGTCTTTGGCATCGCCTGGTTGTACCTGTACCGCGACCCGATGAACTGCAAAAAGGTCAGCAAAGAAGAACTCAAGTACATCGAAGCCGGGGGAGGGCTGGTCAAGAGCAGCCAGGAGCGCACCCGGTTCAACTGGCGGCAGATCGTCGAGCTGTTCAGCTACCGTCAGGTCTGGGCGATTTGCATCGGCAAGTTCGCCAGCACTTCGGCGCTGTACTTTTTCCTGACCTGGTTCCCGACGTATCTGATCGAGGAACGCCAATTGACCATGATCAAGGCCGGAATCTTCGCCGTGCTGCCGTTCGTGGGCGCGACGGTGGGCATCCTGCTGGCCGGGATCATTTCCGACTTGTTGATCCGCCGCGGCTATTCGTTGTCGTTTGCCCGCAAGTTGCCGCTGGTGGTCGGATCGATGCTGGGCATGTCCATCGTCCTGGTGAATTTCACCGACTCGAACGTGATTTGCATTGCGGTATTGACCGTCGCCTTTTTCGCCCAAGGGATCGCGTCTTCCTCGTGGGCGGCCGTGTCGGAAGTCGCGCCCAAGGAACTGATCGGGCTGACCGGCGGGATAACCAGCCTGGCCGCCAACATCGGCGGGATCGTCACGCCTATCGTGATCGGCGCGATCGTCCACAAGACCGGCTCGTTTGCCTTGGCCTTCTGGTTCATCGGTGGCGTGGCGCTGGTCGGCACCTTGTCTTATTCCTTGCTGCTCGGCCGTTTGTATCGCATCGAATTGAAGGCGCGCTGAGCACAGGAAATAACTGTTTTTCTCCAATACGAGGCGGCATTCGTCCAACTTTCTCGGGAAATGCCGCCGTACGCTGATGCTTCCAACAGGACTTTCAACAGGATGAACATGCCCGAATACGTCTTTACCCCTGACCTGCCCGTATCCCTGCCGGTGATCGGCACCCCTCAGCGCTTTCCCGTTGGCCGGGTGTTTTGTGTCGGTCGAAATTATCCGTGGCCAGACACCCAAGGCGGCCAGAACCGCCTGCCTCCGGTGTTTTTCATGAAGCCTTCCAGTTGTGTCATCGATGCGGTCGGGGAGGTGCCTTTTCCGACGATGACGGAGGCATTCGTCCATGAAATCGAATTGGTCGTCGCCATTGGCGAGGGCGGTGCGAATATTCCGGAGAGCCAGGCATTGGCGTATGTCTGGGGGTACGCGGCCGGGCTTGACCTGACGCGGCGCGACGTCCAGTTGGCGGCCAAGCGCGACGGCCTGCCCTGGGAAGGTGCCAAGGTATTCGATGGGGCTGCGCCGATGACCGCCATCGTGCCGGTCTCCAAGGCAGGGCACCCGGATGGCGAACTCTGGTTGAGCGTGAACGGCCAGGAACGCCAGCGTGACAGCCTCGACAACCAGATATGGTCGGTCAGTGAAATGATCAGCAGGATTTCCCAATCGGTGGCGCTGCGGGCCGGCGACCTGATCATGACGGGCAGCCCGTCCGGTGTTGATGTGTTGCATCCAGGCGACGTGATCAACGCCGGCATCGATGGCGTCGGGCAGTTGGAAATGCGCGTCGGCCCGCGCCCCTGAACCCGGCCTCGCCGTACCGATTTTTTAAAAGGAATACACGACATGTCGAACACTTTGAAAGTTGCCCTGGTGACCGGCGCCGGTAGCGGGATCGGCCGCGCCGTGGCCTTGGGGTTGTTGCAGGACGGGTACACCCTGGTCCTGGCGGGACGCCGCGCGGAACCGTTGCAGGCGTTGGTCGACCTGGCGGCAACCGAGGGGCGCGAAGCGCTGGCGGTACCGACTGACGTGCGGGATCCGGCCAGCGTCGATGCGCTGTTCGCCACCGTCGAAGAGGTCTACGGACGCCTGGACGTCATCTTCAATAACGCCGGGGTCAACGCCCCCGCCGTGCCGCTGGATGAACTGACGTTCGAGCAGTGGCGAAACGTGATCGATACCAACCTCAACGGCGTTTTCCTGTGTGCCCGTGGCGCCTTCGGCCTGATGCGCCGACAGCAACCACAGGGCGGACGCATCATCAACAACGGTTCGATTTCGGCGCACACCCCACGACCGTTCAGCAGCGCCTACACCGCGAGCAAACATGCGGTGCTGGGCCTGACCAAATCCCTGGCCTTGGACGGGCGCGAGTACAACATCGCCTGCAGCCAGATCGATATCGGCAACGCCCTCACCGAAATGTCCGAGCGCATGACCAGGGGCGTACGCCAGGCCAACGGCAGCATCGCGGTGGAGCCCATGGTGGACGTCAAGCATGTGGCGGATGCCGTGCGCTACATGGCCGGCCTGCCGCTGTCGGCCAACGTCCTGAACATGACCGTCATGGCCACCGCCATGCCGTTTGCCGGTCGCGGTTGAGCCCGCCTTCCATTCCGTCACGAGGTCTATATGAAGCCAGAAGTCTTGCAACTCAGCCCGATCCTGATTCCCGAAATAAACTCCCGGCTCAACGAGCTGTTCACCGTCCGACGCTATTTCGAACAGGCCGACAAACAAGCTTACTTGCGCGAGCACGGTGGCAACATTCGCGGCGTGATCACCGGTGGGCATACGGGTATCAGCCAGGCGCTCATGGCGCAACTGCCCAGCCTGGAAATCGTTGCGGTCAACGGCGTGGGCACTGATGCGGTGGACCTGGCCTACGCCCGGGATCGCGGAATCCGCGTGACGGCCACCATTGGTGCGCTGACCGAAGACGTCGCCGACCTGGCCATTGGTTTATTGATTGCCGTGTGTCGCGGGGTGTGCACCGGTGACCGCTACGTGCGCTCCGGCCAGTGGCCCCAGAGCCCGACGCCACTGGCCCCGCTGCCGTTGGCGCGGCAGGTGTCCGGCATGCGCATCGGCATTGTCGGCATGGGCCGGGTCGGTCGCGCCGTGGCAACCCGAGCCGCCGCGTTCGGCTGCCCGATCAGCTACACCGACCTGCGCCCCATGGGTGACGTGAACCACACCTTCGTGGCTGACTTGAAACAACTGGCCCGCGACAGCGACGCCATGATCCTCGCCGCAGCCGCCGACAAGGCTGAAGCCATCATTGACGCCGAGGTGCTGCGTGCCTTGGGCAAGGGCGGTTACCTGATCAACGTTGCGCGCGGGAAGTTGGTCGACGAGGCCGACCTGGTGGCAGCGCTGGCTGCGGGAGACATCGCCGGTGCGGCGCTGGATGTGTTTGCCGACGAACCGCACGCGCCTGAGGCATTGTTCGGCAATGAACAGGTGGTGCTGCAACCCCATCGCGCAAGTGCGACGTTGCAGACTCGCACGCGGATGGGGGCGATGGTGGTCGCGAGCCTGGTGGACAGTTTTGCGGGAAGAGTGCCGCAGGGGTGTGTGACGGGGTGAAAGGGATGTCCCTTCAGAGGAGCTAATTGCCAGGTTTTCTGGCGGGTTGGGTCGGCAGGGCCCGTGGATTTGTCTCGGGATGTGTGGACAGCAACCCACTGACCCCAATGCTGCCGGCCAGATCGCCTATTTGTCACAGCATTGAGTCCGCCATCGCCAATAAATCGGAGTTGTGAAAAAGCACAACCAGAGTACCATCGGCCCAAAGACAAGGACGCCCATGGATATACTCACACCATCACGTTTTGACGACGCTGCGATTTTGTACCCGAACGACAAGGCCGGTCTTGATCGTTGCCTGCGCATTTTAAGGATGGCACGCCCCAAGGCGTTCGCTGACCTGCAAAAGATTTTCGGTACCCACGGCGTCGACCTGTTCAAGCCCAGGGCCGCAATGAACTGGGTGGTGATCGACGTCGGCGGCAATAATCTCAGGGTGATCGGCGGCGTCAACTATGCCCGGCAGAAGTTCTACGTCAAACACATCTACACGCATGCCGGTTACGACGTTGCCAACAGTTGGTATGCAAGAAATAAAGGGACAAGACGATGAGCGCAGCCCGGAACGATTTTCAAACCCTGATCGCGACGCTTGGCGAACTGCACGCCGTACTGGATCGCCTGCGCGGTGAGTTCGTGCATGGCATCAAGACCCGCGCCGACTATGAACGCGCGACGGACTTGCTAGATGAGCTCACCGACGGACGCGAACTCAGCAAGGTCGAGGAGAGAATTCTCGTTGAGCTTGAGGACGAAATCCTGGCTTACCAGCGCGACTCCGCCCAGTTTCGCGAATCGAATGCTGCTTTTGAGGCGACCTGTACGCCTGTGCAACTGATCAAAGACCTGATGGAGACGCTCGGGCTCACCGGTTCAGACCTTCCTGAAATCGGTGACAAAACAGCGGTGTCCAAAGTGCTCAATGGCGATCGGCCTATCAGTCACAAGATGGCTTACGCGCTGGCAGAACGGTTTGGGATGGAGCCGGGAGCTTTTCTATCGGTGACCTCGGGAAAGCTGGCGGCTCATATCGAAACTGTCCCTTTATCTATCAATAAAACCCCAGGTTATTACGTCTTGCACGAGAACGCGTTGCCCGCCTATTCAGTGGAGGAGGCCGGTGCCGGTGAATACAAAACCGTGACCTCGAAGGGCCGCACGAAGGCAGCCAAAGGGCCGGACAAGGGGTAGGGCAATTACCTGCTGATCAAGGGGCAGGGACGGTTGTGGAGCCCTGTGTCGTCAGGATGATACGCACCGCCATGACCACCCCGACAAGCACGGCAGCAAGACCTGACGCCTCCAGGAGCGTCGGCAGCCGATGATGAAACCACAAGCCCAGTAGGGTCGCGAACAGCGACTCCAAGGCGATCAATTGCCCGGAAAGCACCATCGGCAGGCGCCGGGACGCGGCGTTCCAAGCCCAGGCACCGATGACCGATGACATCAGCGCGATCACGAAACCCCAGAGATATAAAGGTCCCGCCACGGGTACGCTAAAACCCAGGCTGGGCAGTTTGAGCAGGTCCAACGCTTGCACAGTCGGTAACAAGCACAAGGTTCCTACTCCCGCACCGGCCATCATGAGGCCGGTCCATGCGCCTGACGCGTGGGGTGGCAGTTTCAGCAAGGCGCGTTGATTCAACCAGCTGAATGCGAGCCACAAGACCACTGCACCGATTGAAAACAACAAACCCAGCAGCCATGTCCCATCACCTGAAACGGGTTGATGGAGAGCGCCGAGATTCGACAGTAGAAGTCCGACCGTCAAGAAAAACAGTGGGATCGCCAGTTTGCGCCACTGGAGGGTTTTCGCCGTGGCGTTGCCCAGCAACGCCAGCAACACCGGCACCATTCCAATAAAGGCCGGGGTCAGCACCGGCCCACCGAAAATGACACCGGCGGCGATGCACGCGCTATAACCGAGATAGCCGAACACGCCCAGGCTCGCGGCCAGAAGCACCTGGTTACGGCGCAGGCGCCGAAGCTGGGCCCGATAGAGCACCACCACACCCAGGCCCAAGACACCGGCGATCAAGAACCGTACGATCATCAGGTCATAAATGGTGTAGGCGCCAGTGACGTAGGGCGCGATGAAGTTCAACGCCCAGCTCAGTGTCGCGACAATCGCGAGGGCCAAACCGGCGATGAGGTTTGAGCGTGTCTTCATTGTCAGGCAGGCTCTCCGATGCACCACCAATGAACGTCGACTTCATCGTCGCTCTGGGTTACATCGTGTCCATTCTCGATGAAGTATTCGGGCACATCCAAGGCAAGTCTGTCGCTCAAGCGCAATGGCGCAAGGGAGTTGTGCTGTCCCAGGAAGCTCAAGTAGTAATCACGGTCGTAGAACACTGTAACTTCACTTTGGTGGACCCAGGGCCAAACCAGCAGGCAGGCGATGCGGTAATAGCCTTGGCTGCGATCCGCCGCACGGGAAAGATGCTCGGCTGCTTCCAGCAACTGTTGAATACAGAAGGCCTGCACTTCGATCTGTGCTTGCGGACCTTGAACAAGTGAACTGATGACTGGGATTTTCCAATGCGCGTAGCGCTCGTTTTTATGGACGTGAGGGTAGAACTGGCCGTCAAATTTCGCGGCCCAGCGCTCCAGCGCGCGGAGACGGCGGGGAATACCTCGGAGTTTTCTATCGCTGAGGGCAATTTGTCGCAAGGCGATGTCCTTATATGGTTCATGATACTGAGCGTATCCAGTGTAGGCCGCGAAACGATGTGATTGGCGTTCGCCGTGGCTGGATGTGCAGCTTGGTTTATCGGACCTACGCTGGCAGCATCCGCTCAGAGGACGTCATAACGTTAGAAAAGGAATTCACCTTGGACCCCATCCCCACGTTCCAAACCCGCCGCCTCATTCTCACGCCCCTTGAACTGGCAGACGCACCGGCGATTCAACGGCTATTCCCACATTGGGAAGTGGTCCGCTACCTGGACAGTCGCGTGCCCTGGCCTTACCCGGATGACGGCGCGCTGACCTACGTGCGTGACCATGCGCTTCCTGCTATCGCTGCCGGACGCGAATGGCACTGGATGATCCGTATTACCGAAGATCCCGCGCAATGCATCGGCAGCATCAGCCTGTACGACCAGCCTGGCAACAACCGAGGTTTCTGGCTGGCGCCGCAATGGCAGGGAAAGGGGTACATGCGCGAGGCTTGCGAGGCGATCAATGCCTATTGGTTCGAAGCGCTGGAACGTCCGGTCATGCGAGTGCCGAAGGCGGTGGGCAACCTGGCTTCGCGCAGAATTTCGGAGCGCGAGGGGATGCGCATGATCGGGACGCAGCAGGGGGATTTTGTTTGTGGGTCGTTGCTCAAGGAGGTTTGGGAGATGACGCGTGAGGAGTGGTCTGGGAAAAAAGCTGCGTCAAAGGTGCACCCGGTTTTACCCGAATGAGCCCAGGTTGCTCCGAGTGCCTTTTTATCAGTTCCCATATCAGGATCAATTCATGCCGCTGAACTTCCACAAAATGCACGCCAACGGTGATGACTTCGTTATTGTCGACTCGCGAAATTCGGCCAGTCCGGTGACAGGTGCTCTGGCCCAGCGAATGGGCGACCGCAACCGCGGTGTTGGTTTCAACCAACTCGCGGTACTGCTCGATTGCGACGATGCCGCTGCGCGGGTGATGTTCTGGAACGCGGATGGCTCCGCGCTGGATGTTTGCGGCAGCGCGACGCGGGGAGCGGCGGACCTGCTCATGCGCGAAGCGAATATTACTTCGCTGGTGCTGCGGACTAACCGGGGCCTGCTGACTTGCGAACGAACCTCGACCGGCGACATTTCCGTCGACATGGGCGTGCCACTTTTGGGTTGGTCGGACATTCCCTTGGCACAAGAACTGGACACTGCTGCCTTGCCACTTGCCGGCAGCCCAGCCGCTTGCAACATGGGCAATCCGCATTGCACGTTTTTTGTCGATGACCTGGCTAGCGTTGACATCGCAATGATTGGACCGGCCATCGAAACCAATGCGCTATTTCCGCTCAAGACCAACGTTCATTTCGTCCAGGTCATTGATCGCAAGCACATTCGATTGCGCATTTGGGAGCGTGGTGCCGGTATCGCGCTGGGTTCGGGTTCTTGCTCGTGTGGTGCGGTTGTTAACGGAATTCGTCGTGGTTTATTGGACAACACCGTCGAGGTCGAATGTGATGGCGGAAGTGTGACGGTGCAATGGGACGGCGTGGGCGCGGTGTTTCTTATCGGGCCGGTGGAGGCGAGTTTTTCGGGGACGATGAGTCAAGATTGAATTCCACGGAGCGGCTGTCCGCCGCCGATCTCCTGTGGGAGCTAGCCTGCTCGCGAAGGCGGCAGCAAGGTACATACATAGTCTTGATAGATACACGCTCCGTGGCGAGGGAGCTTGCTCCCGCTCGGCGGCGTAGCCGTCGTAGACCCTTGATGCCGTTTTTTCTGAAAGAACCTTTGGGCGGCTTCGCCACCCAGCGGGAGCAAGCTCCCTCGCCACGGGATTATGGGGATTCGCAGCCGCTCTCTATAATCCTGAGCCATGGCCAGCGAGCCTGATAACTCTTCGCCTTCTCATCGAACAAATCTGGCTGCGGGTTCTTTGGGTTGATACGAAGAATGCCCTGTTCCACGTCGTCCAGGCCGTAAGGCGCATAAACTTCGCCTGTTTCGGCGTCCAGTCCGATACACGTACCCGTAACCAGATAGCGATCAACGCCATCCTTGGCCGACTGAAGCTGAGGATAAGGTTTGCCAAACCGCTGGCCGTACCAAAGGTGGACGCGAGCCTGATTCTTGACCTCGATGTTGGCACCCAGATCACGGAAGAGCTGCTGCGCGGCGTTGATCACTTCATTCTCGGCTTCCCAAGACAAGTCTGGGTCGAAGTAAAAAATATCGTAGTCCTTGACGCCCCAATCCGTCGGCCGCTGCGATTGGTGGTTCCAGACGGCCTGGAACAGGCAGCCTGCGGTGAGCATGCATTGGTTCAAACCGAGCGAAGGCAAGCGCGCGGTGATGTGTGCGTTGATGGGATTGGTCATGGCGATCCTGACCAAACATTCGACCGTCAATGTCATATTCGTCCTTTTTAAATCGATCTGGTTTGGCGCCCCTATTAAAATACTTGAAAACCAAGCCCGCCCCAACGCGACTGATTTACAATACCGCTCCTTCGACACAGGCTGGCATTCGTGGACGCGTTCTCCTTTGTCTATCACTACCTGAGCGCATGGGTGTTCGCACCCATCTCCCAGCAGTTCCTCGGCATCTTCAATCTGAACGGCCGATTCGGAATTCTGTTTCTCTGCGCTTCCTATTCTGTCGCCTATGGGCTGTTCCGTTACAGAAAGCGCCGCGGCCTGACCGATGCCCGTTCGTTCTGGCAATTCATCGGTGGCAGCCGGGTGAATCTGCACCGTTCGGCGCTGCTGGATTATCGCTACTACTTTGTCCGGGCGATTCTCAAGATTGCCCTGGTGCTGCCTATTGTCCACCTGGTCGATCCGTACATCCTGCGCTCCGGGGACTACGCGGCTTTTTTCAGCAATCTGTGGGGCGCGCGTCCGCGATTGGGCGAGAATCTTGGGCTCGCCTTGGCCTATGGGCTAGGGGTGTTCCTCGTGAAGGATTTCTCCCATTACTGGGTGCACCGGGCGTTTCACTCGCGCTGGCTCTGGGCGTTTCATAAGGTGCATCATTCGGCGCCCGTGCTAGTGCCGGCCACGGCGAGTCGGGTGCACTTTGTGGAGAAGATCGTCGAGAAGCTTGGCGTCGTCGCCTGCCTGGGCCTCTTCGCGGGCGGTTTCCTGTACGTCTGTGGCGGTGAGATCAGCCGCTATACGCTGTTTGGCGTGACGTACCTGGTGTTCATCTTCAATAGCCTGGCGGCGAATCTGCGTCACACCCATGTCTGGCTGTCTTTTGGACCCGTGCTGGAACATGTGCTGAACAGCCCGGCCCAGCACCAGATTCACCATAGCGATGCCCCTCGTCATTTCAACCGCAATTTCGGCATCAATCTGTCGCTGTGGGACTGGATGTTCGGCACGCTCTATGTCACCCGCTCGCAGCCCGAGCGCTTGCGTTTCGGCACGGGAGAACAGGACCATCAGCGTTACCTGACGGTATATAGCCTGATTGTCACGCCCTTCGTCGAGACTGCTCGCAAGTGCCTGCCCGCGTTGAAGGCGACTGATGGCGCGGCCCCAACACCACTGCGAGATATTGAATGACTGACTACCGTGGATTAATCCTCGAAGACACCCGCGAAGGCGCCACTGACCGGGCCATCGCTGATCTGGAAGCCAGCCTGGGCGCCCGTTTGCCGGACGACTATCGCCAGTTTCTCAAGACCTGCAACGGCGCCTACCTGGAGTATGACGTGCTGGCCAGGTTGGCCAATGGCGATGAGGAATTGCTCAGCTTTTCGCTGTACGGGCTGGATCCGGATGAGAAGTATGAGTCCAACCCCTTTGAACTGGAGCAACTGCGCACTCAGCCCGGCTTCCCCGCCACGGGATTGCTGCCGATCGGTCGCGACGGCGGCGCGAGTATCTTGTTGCTGGATTTGCGGGAAGGGCGCCAGGACGTGGCGGCGATGGTGGCGGGCTTACCTGCCTGGACCGGGCGCCGTCAGCAAGGTGATGAGTACGTGGTGCTGGCCGATTCTTTCAATGGCTACCTGGACTCGCTGTTTCTCTCGCAAGAGCGGATCGAGGAGCATATCAATCACTTCATGATCAGCCCTGACACTGTCGAGGCGACATTGGAGTGGCTGGACAAGGGCAGTCCGGGTTGGCGGGAGCAATATCGGGCGTTGTGGAATGCGAGGGTTGTGGATCGGCTGATTTGAAGCCTGGTTCGAATCGATCGCGGGTGTCCATCCGAATGTTGCGCAGCCCCACGGTTTCCAGGTGTGACACGTATAACGCCTCTGAGAAATAGCTGATCAGAATGGAGCGTCGGCGTTTGCCGGTCAGGTTCAGGCTGCCCGCGTGCACCAGATCGACATCGAATACCAGGATGTCACCGGCACGGCCGCAAAGCTGAATAGAGCGTGACTCGTCGTGGAAGTCGAAGGGCGGTTCTCCCGTTTCGGCGCGATGGCTGCGAGGGACAATCCGTGTCGCGCCGTTCTCGGGGCCGTAATCGTCGAAGAAGGCCAGGGCGATTGCGATGTCGCCTGGCCGTTGGGCCGACAAGTCTCGGTGCAGTTGCTGGTGACCGCCAGCGGCAACGGGCTCGCGTCCTTCCACTTGTGAAAGGAAGAACCGCTCGCCGATCAGCTCGCCCGCCGCGGCCAATAGCGGGGGGAGGCGACAAACAGCCTGGATCTTCGGGTCATCGTCCAGCATCGAATAGCGCCAATCCCTGTCACGCGGCACTGGCCATTGCTCCGACGGCCTCACGCCTGCATCGAACACGGCGCGAAGGTCAGCTAGCCAATCCGTCGGAATCGCCCGACGGAGCAGGGCGTAGCCATCTCGCTGGAGTTGTTTGCGGTCGGGCATGGTTTTCTGAACGTCCTTGCATGGGCATTTTGGAAGGTTAGTCTGCAGGCCAGCGCAGGACCTGCCGGAATGCTATTCCCATCAGAAAAACGCTGAACCCTGTGGCGAGGGAGCTTGCTCCCGCTTGAGTGCGAAGCGCTCACAAAAGGGGCCGCTACGCAGCCCAGCGGGAGCAAGCTCCCTCGCCACGACTGCGTATGACCTTCAGCTACATCAGGGCTATTTCCAACGCCGCTTAGAAAGTCGCCGCAGTCCTTCCGCCCATTTTTACCTTTGCCGCTCATAGGCGGCCTGGCACTTCCCTAATCTCAATCGTGAATTACATCTAAGCTCGGGATAATACGCGTTGGCTTGAGGTCACAAGCGTTCCCCCTCCATTGTTTTTGGCGGCTGAAGGATCGAACGCATGACAGATTGGCTCCAGAGCTATGGAGAAATGGCTGAACGGGTGCGACGCCATGATTGGGAAGGCACCCCGCTGGGGCTGCCTGAACAATGGCCCGATGTGCTGAAGACGACGGTGGCGCTGAGCATGGCCTCGCATTTTCCCCAGGCGATCGTGTGGGGGCCGGACTTGATCACGTTGTACAACGATGCGTTCCTGCCCATTCTCGGAAGCAAGCCCGAGGCGTTGGGGCGGCCATTCAATGAGGTCTGGCGGGAGGTCTGGAGCGATATCGGTCCAATCGTACAGGCGGCTTTCGAAGGGCAAGCGACTTATATCGAGAATTTCCCCTTGATCATCGAGCGGGGCGGCGGCCCGGAGCCGGCATATTTCACGTTTTGCTACAGCCCCATTCGGGATCAGTTCGGCAAGGTCGTGGGCATGCTCGATACGGTTACCGAGACCACTTCCACGGTGCTCATGACCCAACGCCTGGCCGTGCTCGATGCCATCGGCAGCGCCGTGGCGAATGCCACCGATCCGCAAGCCATCATGGCGACCACTGCGCGGATCCTCGCGGCGCATCTCAACCTGTCCAACTGCGCCTATGCGGACATGGACGAGGACGAGGACGGCTTCACGATCCGCGGCGATTGGGCCAGGGCCGGGTCGCCCAGTATCGTTGGGCATTACCGGTTGGCGGATTTCGGTCGGCTGGCGGTCAACAACCTGCGGGCCGGCAAGCCTTTGGTGATCAACGACAACCTGGCGGAGCTGGCGCCGGAGGAAGCGGCGGCGTTCCAGTCCATCGGTATCGCGGCCACCATTTGCGTCCCGTTGATCAAAGACGGACGTCTGACCGCCCTGATGGCCATCCACGATAAAACCCCCAGGACCTGGACTTCGAACGAGCTGGCCTTGCTGATTGAAGTCAGGGAGCGATGCTGGGCCCACATCGAGCGTGCCCGAGCCGACGCCGCGGTGCGTGAAGGCCTGGCAGCGCTGGCTGAATTGAATTCGACGCTGGAACAACGCGTCGAGGAACGCACCACACGGCTCAAACAGACCGAAGCGGCGCTGCGCCAATCGCAGAAGCTCGAAGCCATCGGACAGCTGACCGGCGGGGTGGCCCACGATTTCAACAACCTGCTGACCATCATCCGTTCTTCGGTGGACTTCCTGCGCTTGCCCAACCTGTCTGACGAACGTCGCCAACGCTACATGACGGCTGTCTCCGAAACCGTGGAACGGGCTTCCAAGCTGACCAGCCAGTTGCTTGCGTTTGCCCGGCGCCAGCCGTTGAAACCGGAAGTCATCGATGTCGGCAAGCAGGTGCAGAGCCTGGGCGACATGCTGCAAACCGTTACGGGGGCGCGGATCCAGGTCATCGTCGAGTTGGGCGAGCGGCCTTGTTACATCCGTGCCGACCTGAGCCAGTTTGAAACAGCGCTGATCAACATGGCCCTCAACGCCCGGGATGCGATGAATGGTCAGGGCACGCTGTGGCTTCGGCTCACGTGCGGCGATGGCATGCCGCCGATCCGCGGCCATGCCGGAGCAGGACAGCCCTTCGCAGCCATCGCCTTGGAGGACACCGGCACAGGTATCTCGCCGCAGAACCTTGAGCATATCTTCGAGCCGTTCTTCACCACCAAGGAGGTGGGGAAGGGAACAGGCTTGGGACTGTCCCAGGTGTTTGGCTTCGCCAAGCAATCGGGCGGCAACGTAGACGTTTCGACCGTGCTTGGCGAGGGAACGGTCTTCACCCTGTACCTTCCGGAGGTCGAGCACGAGGCAAGGCATGAGCCGATAAAGGAAGAGATCCCCTCACTGGTCTTGGAGCAGGGCAAGCGCCGGGTTCTGGTCGTGGAAGACAATCTGGAAGTCGGGCGTTTTGCCAACCAGATCCTTCAAGACCTTGGCTATGAAACAGCCTGGGCAACGAACGCCGAAGAGGCATTGGAAATGGTCGGCCTCGATGCGATGGCCTTCGACGCGATATTTTCCGATGTGGTCATGCCGGGCATCAGTGGTCTCGCCCTGGCTCGGGAACTGCGCCAGCGTCGCCCGGACCTGCCGGTGGTGCTGACTTCGGGGTACAGCGAGGAGCTGGCCCACAGTGGGCACGAGGGTTTCGAGTTTCTTTCCAAACCGTACTCGGCCGATCAGGTTTCCCGGGCGTTGAGTCGGACAATGTTAGGCGTAGAGTGAGTGTTTCCTTTTTGAAACAGTGGCTTCCATTCGTCGGGCAAGGGTTTGGTGAATGAGCGGTCCGTTGATGACCAGCTAGTCTCACTATCGTGAAGGCCAATATTTTCAGGCAATCGGTTGTTGCCGGTATTGGTCTCGACAAAAAGGGGAAAGACGATGGGAGCACCGTACAGCGAGGAGAACGGAGCCGCGTACCCGATCAACGAAGGTTTGCAGTGTGGTCAGGCGGCTTATCGATCGGACTTTGGTGACGAGCCAATCAAGTCCATCAAGACGAAGGTATCCAAAGTGCAGCGAGGGGAAAAAGCCAAGTTTCTACCCAGGATTCCGATCAGGAAATAAAGCAAGCGCAGCCCCGTCATCGAATGGGGCTTTTTTTTTGGAACGACTAGGGAACAGGCGAGTTTTGTAAATATTTTTAATCTTTTTCCTACAGACAATCGCTTTCACGTTTCTTTCACACTCGGCTACGTACCCTGAGCTCATCCGTTAGAAAGCAGTACCTGCCCGTTTCCCCAGCGGGCTTTTTTTTGCCTGTCATAAAACAACCGTTGCGTTTGTGGTCCAACCGTCAAGGCTGACGCGCTTTGGCGTACACTCGCGCCCGCGCGCACCGACCCTATCTTTCCCGATGCGGCATTCTTGAGGTTCTTATCATGCGTTTGACTTTGTCCACCTTGGTGCTTGGGCTTGTGGTTGCTCAGGGCGCAATGGCCGCTGGCGACGGTACCGCTGCGGTCGGCGGTGGTCTTGGCGGTGTCTTGGGTAATGTGGTCGGCCAGCAGATGGGCGGCAGCACCGGCGCTGCGATTGGCGCCGGTGTGGGTGGCGCCGCCGGCAGTGCGGTGGGGGCTCGCAAGGGCAGCCGTACGGAAGCGGCCATTGGTGGCGGGCTGGGTTCGGCCGGTGGTTCGATCGTTGGCAACCGCTTGGGCGGTTCGACTGGCTCCACCATCGGTGCCGGTATTGGCGGGGCGGCGGGTGGTGCCTTGGGTAGCAATCTGTCCAATGATGGTGATGGTCATTCGGGCGGCAAGAAGCATAAGCACAAGAGAAAGCATCGCTAAACTCATGCATGCATGAACAAACCCGGCCTTGTGCCGGGTTTGTTCTTATTGGGCATTTCCCCGGAACGTTTGCCGCTCCACCTCCTCGAATTCATACACCCACTTGCGATTGCGAGGTATGCCATGACGCCGGAAACCGAAGGCAAGGAAGAAAAAGGCCCCTCGGGCGTGCCCTTCATCAACGATCCGGGTGTCAACGACCCGGGCAATGAAGACCCCGGCTCGCTGATGGACGACGCCCAGGTTCCCTTGATCGAAGATGATGAAGACGTAGAGCTTGAGGACGAGTCCTACAAGTAATCGCGCTTGTTCCTGAAACGGCATCACCAGGAGGCCATCATGTCAGCTGATTCGCCTGTTCCCGACGACGATGAAACCCCGGAATACCCGCTGCCTTCGCCCACCGATTCGCTGAGTCGCGATCAGCGACCACCCGATGACGATAGCGGCGTCGAGCAAGTCCCAAGCGACGATCAGGACGTCGAGGCGACGCCGGACGACCCGGATATCGCGGGCGACGATGCGTCCGGCAAGCCAAGCTGACCCTCACCCCCGTCCGTCGATTTTGCGGCACCATCGGCGCGCCATGATTGCCAGACATCAGGTAGTTATCTTGAAAAGGAGACTTGCCATGATGAAGACAAACGTGACGGCCCTGGCGCTGGCCGGGATTCTTTCGGCCAGCGCAGGGGCGGCTTTCGCACAGTCCTCGGACAGCGCGCCGGTCGACAAGGGAGGCATGCCGCCTTCGACCCAGATGGACGCCGGGTCCACCACCGATGCCAGTGGCAATGCACTGCCGCCAGGTTCGGTGAGTGGAGGAAATGGCGGCGATGCCAGCGGCAGCAGCACCAGCCCGGGCACCGGAAGCGGCTCCACCAGCGGTGGCAGTTCGATGGGCGGCGGTTTTTCCAGTGGAGGTGGAACCGGTACCAGTGGCAGCGGCAGCAGCTCGGGGTCGAGCGGCTCCGGCAGCTCGAGTCAATAACCGCTGCATCGTCATCCAAACCGATTCCGCTTTTGTGGCGAGGGAGCTTGCTCCCGCTGGGGTGCGAAGCAGCCCCACGATCTTACGGTCACTGCGCAACCGAGCGGGAGCAAGCTCCCTCGCCACAAAACCCTTCCATGGATTTCCCATTGCCGGTTCCAAGCCTCCTTCGCTATTCTGCTGAATCCTTTAAGGCGAACACGCTACGCTGGCCGCACCTGAGCCATCCCTGGAATGTTGTGTTGATAACGGATCAGATGCGATGAATGCACCACTGAAAAAGTTTGGCCCGATCAAGGCTGTGATTTTCGACATGGATGGCTTGTTGCTCGATACCGAGGGCATCTACACCGAGGTGACCTCCATTATCGCCGAGCGCTACGGGCGCACGTTCGATTGGAGCGTCAAGCAGAACATCATCGGGCGTGGGGCCACGGACCTGGCCAATTACGTCGTCCAGGCGCTGGAGTTGCCGATCACCCCGCAAGAATTCCTGTTCATCCGCGAACCGCTGATGCGCGAGCGTTTTCCCCACGCCATGGGGATGCCTGGCGCGGAGGAGTTGGTGCGGCATCTGAAGGCCCACAACATTCCGATTGCGGTGGGAACCAGTTCGTCGAGTCCTACCTTCGCGTTGAAAACTACATTGCACCGGGACTGGTTTGCACTGTTCGATTGCATCGTGACGGCAGATGATCCTGAAGTCGGCGCGGCGAAACCGGCGCCGGATATCTTCCTCACCGCCGCCCGGCGCCTGGGTGTCGAGCCCCGCGACTGCCTGGTATTCGAAGATTCACCATTCGGCGTGACTGCTGCGAAAGCCGCTGGCATGACCGCCATCGCCATTCCGGACTCGGCCATGGCGGACGAAAAATACGCCCACGCCGACGGGATCATTCGCTCCTTGAGAATGTTCCAGCCGAGCCTGTGCGGTTTGCCGGAATTGGAATGGGCATGACAACTGCTTCGACATAATGGAAAAAGCCGGTCAAGGTTCAGCCCTGACCGGCTTTTTTACGAGTTGACGTCAGGCGCCAAAACCACCGTCGATGGTCAGGCTGGCCCCGGTGATGTACGCCGCTTCCGGGCCTGCCAGATATGCGACGAAGCTGGCAATTTCTTCCACCGTGCCGTAACGACCGACTGCCATGAGGTCCATCAGGCTGGAGGCGAAGTCGCTGTCGGCCGGGTTCATGTCGGTGTCCACCGGGCCGGGCTGCACGTTGTTGACGGTGATGCCGCGCGGGCCGAGGTCACGGGCCAGGCCTTTGGTCAGCCCCACCAGCGCAGATTTACTCATGGCGTACGCGGCGCCGCCGGCGAAGGGCATGCGGTCGGCGTTGGTGCTACCGATGTTGATGACCCGACCGCCCTCGGTCATGTGCCGCGCGGCGGCCTGGGTGGCAACGAACACGCTGCGCACGTTGATCGCCAGGGTCTGGTCGAAATCTTCGAGTTTGAATTCTTCCAGTGGCCCCATGGCCAGCACGCCAGCATTGTTGACCAGGATGTCCAGCCGGCCAAAAGCCTCGACGGTGGCGGTGACGGCGTTACGGACGGCGTCGGCATCAGCGCTGTCGGCCTTGATTGCCAAAGCTTTGCCGCCGGCTGCGGTGATGCTGTTCTGCAGTTCTTCGGATTTTGCGCCGGAGCTGACGTAAGTAAACGCTACAGCAGCGCCTTCTGCGGCGAGGCGTTTGACGATGGCGGCGCCGATGCCGCGGGAACCGCCTTGGATCAAGGCGACTTTACCGTTCAGTGCTTGAGTACTCATGTATTTCTCCAAAGGTGCCGGGGCGAAATGCCGCGGTTGATGGGGCGAGTATCAAGACTAGGCTATCGGCTGGGTAGACCTTCGTTGATATAGTCTGTGTAAACCAAAAGTTTATAGTGGGCGCCATGGAGAGTTTCAGCAGTATCGAATGTTTTGTTCGCAGCGCCGAGGTCGGCAGCTTCGCCGAGGCTGCGCGACGCCTGAGCCTGACACCCGCGGCGGTGGGCAAGAGCGTGGCCAAGCTTGAGGCGCGCCTGGGCGTGCGATTGTTCCAGCGCAGCACCCGCAGCCTGACCTTGACCGAGGCCGGGCAGTTGTTCCTGCGGGAAGTGGGCAGCAGTTTCAATACGATCCAGAACGCCGTTGCCAACCTCGCCAGCGCCGGGGGGCAGCCAGCCGGCACGCTGAAGGTGAGCATGGGCACGGCGTTCGGGCGCTTGTTCGTCGTGCCGTTGCTGGGGGAATTCCTGGGACGGTACCCGGCAATCAATCCGGACTGGCATTTCGATAATCGCCAGGTTGACCTGATCGGCCAAGGCTTCGACGCGGCCATTGGCGGCGGTTTCGAGCTGCCCCAAGGCGTGGTGGCGCGCAAGTTGACGGTGGCTCATCGGGTGTTGGTTGCATCCCAAGCGTATCTGCAGAGTCACTCCGCCATCTTTGAGCCGCAAGACCTGGCGCCACATCACGGCATTCTGATCCGCTCGCCGCAGACTGGGCGGGTCCGTTCATGGCAACTGACCAGCCGCAACCGGGAACACAGCCCGTTGACCCTCAAGGCGCAAATGACAATGAGTGACTCCGAAGCCGCTTGCATCACTGCAGCCCAAGGGCTGGGCATCGCCTTGGTGAGCATGCCGTTTGCCGTGGCGTACCTGGACAGCGGCGCGCTGCAGCGAGTGCTGCCGGACTGGTATGTCGATGATGGCAACATCTCCATTTACTACGCCGAGCACAAATTACTGCCGGGCAAGACCCGGGCGTTCGTGGATTTCATCATCGAGCGGTTTGCCGAACAGGGGTTGGCCAAGCGGTTCAGTGCGGTTTGAGTTGGGCTCTTGACCGAAGCGCGGCCCATCGCGAGCAAGCTCGCTCCCACACGGTTTGTAGCGAGCACATATTTTGTGACCACGACAATCCACTGTGGGAGCGAGCTTGCTCGCGATGGGTTCGATGCGGTCTGGATCCGTGCACTTACCGCCCAAACCGCCCCGGCCAGCCAACGATGTTCTTCGGCCGAGGCGTCGCATTAGTCCGCACCTTGGACGTCGACAGCCCCAGTCGCACCAGCGATTCGGCAATGGTAACCGCCGCCGTCACGCCATCGACCACCGGCACGCCGGTGCGCTGGCGGATCTGCTCATCGAGCCCAGCCATGCCGCCGCAGCCCAGGCAGATCACTTCGGCCTTGTCCTGGCTGACCGCCAGTTCGGCTTGCTGCACGATGGCTTCGACCGCCCGTTGCGGGTCCTGCTCAAGCTCCAATACCGCCAGGCCGCTGGCCCGCACCGAGGCGCAGCGATCGAACAGACCGGACAGCTTGAGCCGGTCTTCGATCAGCGGCACGGTGCGGTCCAGCGTCGTGACCACCGAGTAGGCATGGCCCAGGAACATCGCGGTGCTGGCGCCCGCATCGGTGATGTCTACCACCGGCACGTTCAGCAACTCCTGCAGGCCTTCACGGCCATGTTCGCCGTATCCGGCCTGGATCACCGCATCGAACGGCTGGTCGTAGGACATCACCCGGTCCATGACCGCAATGGCCGCCAGGTAGCTTTCAAAGTTGCCTTCGATGGAGTCGGCACCGAAATGCGGCGTGAGCCCGATGATCTCGGTACCCGGCGCGGCGACCGCTTGGGCTTGTCGGGCGATGGCCTGGGTGATGGACTCGGTCGTGTTGACGTTGACCACTAGAATTCGCATGAGCTGTCCTTCTTTTAAATGAAATACCAGGCGACCCGCACCGACCGGGCCGCTTCCCCTGGGTTAATGGCTGACGTTATCCACAGCGATGGACTCGCCGCTGACGTCTTCGTAATAGGTCTCGCGCTTGGCAATGATCAGGTACAACAGCCCTGCAATCGAAGCGCCAATCAGCCAGGAAAACGGTGAAACACTGTCGAAACCGGGCACCAGCGCCAGGATAATCGCAATCAGCGCCGCCGGAATGAACGCCGTCACCGCACGCAAATTGACCCCGTTGCTGTAGAAATACGCACCGTTTGGGTCCTCGCTGTACAGTTGTGGCACGTTGATGCGGCCTTTTCGCAGAAGCCAGTAGTCGACCATGATCACGCCATACAGCGGTCCGAGCAGGGCGCCGAGGCCGGACAGGAAATACACGATTACCAGCGGGCTGTTATAGAGGTTCCACGGCAGGATCAATACGGCGATGGCGGCACTGATCAGCCCGGCGCGGCGGAAGGTCAGGTATTTGGGCGCCAGGTTGCTGAGCACGAACGCCGGGGCGACGAAGTTGGCCATGATGTTTACCGCCACGGTGACGATCAGGAACGCCAGGCAGCCGAGCACCAGGAAGAAGGTGTTGGGGATCGAGGCAATGACCTGGGTCGGGCTTTCGATGATTTGGCCGTTGATCTGGAACTGCGCGCCGCAGAGCAGTATGGTGATGGCGGCAAACACCAGGATATTCACCGGCAGGCCCCAGAAATTTCCCACGACGATGGTCCGGCGGCACGGCGAAGAGCGGGCGAAGTCGCAGAAGTTGAGGATCAGCGTGCCGTAGATCGCCAGCCACAGCGCGCCACCGGCGAATATGTTGCGCCACATCTCGCCGCCCGTCAGGGGTTCGCGGATCGACCAGGCGATGGTTGCATCGGCCTGCAAGTACATCCAACCGGCGAGGGCCGCGACTGTCACCAGAATGACCGGCCCGGCGAAGCCTTCGTAGCGGCGAACCGTTTCCATCCCATAGGCGAGGATCATCAGTTGCACGAACCAGATCGCCACGAAACACACCCAGCCCAGGCTCGACAGCCCGAGAATCGAGTTGTGGTCGTATTCGGCAAAGCCTGGGTGGATGGCGGTCAACAGTACGCGGAACACCACGGACGCCAAGTACGTCTGGATACCGAACCAGGCAATGGCGATGACCGCCCTGATCAACGCAGGAATCTGCGCGCCGTGAATGCCGAAACTGATCCGGCTAATGACAGGAAAAGGCACTCCGGTCTTTTGTCCCATGTAGCCGGACAGGTTCATGAAGCCATACACCAGCGCCGCGCCGATCCCCAGCGACAGCAATATCTGCCAACCGCCCAGGCCCAAGGCATAAAGGCCGATGGCGAATGAATAATTGGCGATGTTGTGTACGTCGTTGGTCCACAGGGCAAAGATGCTGTAGCGGCCCCAGCGCCGACCTTCGGCCTTGGTCGGCGCAAGGTCCTTGTTGTGCAGCCTTGGGCTCAAGGTGAGGGGGGCTGCGGTTTGTTCATCGAAGGCAGCGGTTGGGGAGGGCAGATCCAGCGCAATGTTGTTGGAAAGACTTGTACGCATTCCGGCAGGCTCCTGATTCTCGGGCCACGGTGACTATGCATGAGCGCGAGGCTCGGCAGATCTTCGTCGCGGCGGGGCGAGCATCATTGGTTATGGGGCATCTGCAGCCTGTACGGGATAGGGCGCTTCAGGCTTGCGGATCGAAAGTGTGTGTATGTTTTATGAATGTTGTATACAAAACACTTGTCGACTAAAGCCAGATTTATGCCACTTACGGGTCTATCGGATTGGCCGGAAATTTCGTTTCGTTATGATTGTTTAATAACTAGCTGAAATTCGGCCATAAAAAATTGACCGATTAAACAGGTATTTTTTTATTCGGCGGACGCCAGCGGGAGGGTAGGACGGGTTAGGTGGGATCGAATGTGTAACTTTTAGGGGCGGGCATGAATCAAGTGCACACAAAAAATGCCACCTAGGGTGACATTTTTGTGTACAGAGTTCGTCGATCGCTTAAACGGTCTTGGACTTGGCGATGATATTTCCGGCATGCAGCCCGCATTCTTTCTGCGTAGCTTCTTCCCACCACCAACGACCTTCGCGCTCGTGCTGGTTCGGTAACACCGGGCGGGTACAGGGCTCGCAGCCGATGCTGATAAAACCGCGCTCGTGCAGGCTGTTATAAGGCAGCTCGAGCATGCGGATATAACCCCAGACTTCTTCGCTGGTCATTTGCGACAACGGATTGAATTTGTACAGCGTGCGCTCCGGCGTCGAGAACGCCGTGTCGATTTCCAATACCGCCACCTGGCTGCGGGTACCAGGGCTCTGGTCGCGGCGCTGGCCGGTGGCCCAGGCGCGAACGTCGGTCAGTTTGCGCCGCAACGGCTCGATCTTGCGGATGCCGCAGCACTCGCCATGACCGTCCTTGTAGAAGCTGAACAGGCCTTTTTCCTTCACGAAAGGGTCCAGCTTCGTATGGTCGGGCGAGACCAGCTCGATGTCGATCTTGTAGTGCTCGCGCACCTGATCGATGAAACGATAGGTTTCCGGATGCAGGCGACCGGTGTCGAGGCTGAACACTTTGACGTTTTTGTTCAGTTTCCAGGCCATGTCCACCAGCACCACGTCTTCGGCGCCACTGAAGGATATCCACAGGTCATCGCCGAACTCGGCGAAGGCCAGCTTGAGAATGTCCTGGGGGGACTTGTTGGCATAGGTCGTGGCGAGTTCCACGACGTCGAACGATGGGCTCATCAGGGCGGTTTCCTACAGGTCGGTGGCGCTGGGCGCTCTATATGGGCTGATGGTAACAAAAGCTGCCGGGGCTGGCGCGTCCCTGTGCGTTGCGCGGGCTTCGACGAATGGCTAGAGTCGGCAGGCCTTTTGTTCGCTCAACCGATAAACATCAGAAAAAATGGGAGTGTCTTGTGGAAATTGCCTGTCTCGACCTGGAAGGTGTGCTGGTCCCGGAGATCTGGATCGCCTTCGCTGAAAAAACCGGGATTGAATCCCTCAGGGCAACCACTCGGGACATCCCCGACTACGACGTGCTGATGAAGCAACGGTTGCGCATCCTTGATGAACACGGCCTAAAGCTCACCGACATCCAGGAAGTCATCGCCACCCTCAAGCCGCTGGACGGCGCCATCGAATTCGTCGACTGGCTGCGTGAGCGGTTCCAGGTGGTGATTCTGTCCGACACGTTCTACGAATTTTCCCAGCCATTGATGCGCCAGTTGGGCTTCCCGACATTGCTTTGCCATCGTTTGATCACCGATGACGGCGGACGAGTGACCGGCTACCAGTTGCGTCAGAAAGATCCGAAGCGCCAGTCGGTCCTGGCCTTCAAGAGTCTGTATTACCGGGTGATTGCAGCGGGGGATTCCTACAACGACACCACGATGCTGGGCGAAGCCGACGCCGGGATCCTGTTCCATGCGCCTGAAAACGTGATCCGCGAATTCCCGCAATTCCCGGCGGTGCACACGTTTGCCGAGTTGAAGCAGGAATTCATCAAGGCCTCGAACCGTCCCCTGAACCTGTAAATACACACCCTGTGGGAGCGAGCTTGCTCGCGATGGCGGTGGATCAGTCGGCTCAAGGGTGGCTGACCCAATGCAATCGCGAGCAAGCTCGCTCCCACAAGGTGTTATGTCTGGTTTGGGATTTGTTTACAGGTCCTGCAAGGTATCGAGCAACACCCGTACCTTGGTCATCGACTCCTGATACTCCGCCTCCCAATCCGAATCCGCGACAATCCCGCCACCGCCCCAGCAACACACCTGCCCATCCTTGACCAGCAGACTGCGGATGGCGATGGAGCTGTCCATTTCCCCGCGCACGTCCAGGTACAACAACGAGCCGCAATACAGCCCGCGTCGGGTCGGTTCGAGTTCGTCGATGATTTGCATGGCGCGGATTTTCGGCGCGCCGGTGATCGAACCGCCGGGAAAGCTGCCGGCGATCAAGTCCAAGGCGTCTTTACCCTCCGCCAACTCGCCGGTCACGCTGCTGACCAGGTGATGCACGTTCGGGTAGCTTTCCAGGCTGAACAGCTCTGGCACTCGCACCGAGCCGACACGGCACGTGCGGCCCAGGTCGTTGCGCAGCAGGTCGACGATCATCAGGTTTTCCGCCCGGTCCTTGGGGCTGGCCAGCAGCTCGGCGGCGTGGGCGGCGTCTCCGTCGGGCGTTGCTCCGCGGGGGCGGGTGCCCTTGATCGGACGGGTTTCGACGTGGCCTTCGCTGACCTTGACGAAGCGTTCCGGCGACAGGCTCAACACCGCGCCACCCTCCGGCAGGCTCTGGAAACCTGAGAACGGCGTCGGGCAAGCCGTGCGCAGCGCCTGGTAGGCGGTCCAGGCATCGCCATGGCATTGGGCGCGGAAGCGCTGGGCAAAGTTGACCTGGTAACAGTCGCCGGCCTGGATATACGCCTGGATGCGTTCGAATGCCTGTCGATAGGCGTCGGCGCTGAGGTCGGGTGCCATCGGGCCTGCAAGACTGAATGCGGTGGTGGGTGTTGCGGATGGCCGGCTGAACAGTTCGATCAGTCGTTGGCGTTCACTTTCGCCGCAATGGGGATGGAAGACCAGTTGGCTGGTGGTGGCCTGGTGATCCGTGACCAACGCCCAGTCATACACGCCGAAGCGTGCGTCAGGCAGTTGCAGGTCATCCGTGGCGTAGGACGGCAACGTTTCCAGGTGTCGGCCGAAGTCGTAGCTCAAGTAGCCGATCAAGCCGCCGGCGAAGGGCAATTGCACCGTCGCCGGCAGTTCCGCGTGGCCGAGTTGCGTCAGATGCATCCGAAGACGTCGCAGGAAATCGCTGCCAGTTTCGTCAGGCCGTACCGCCAGTTGTTCCAATGGCCAGGCGCTGAGCAGGTCGTAGCGTCCGCGTTCGGCGCTCGGTCGGCCACTGTCGAGCAGCACGCTGCCGGGGGCATGGCGGATCGCCGCGAAATACTCGGCGGGGTTGGCGCGGTAGGGCAATGGGTGTACGGAGCAGGTTGGCATGGGCGGGGTGGGTCAGCCGTTCAGGCGGGGGAGCGATTGTAATCCCCTGTAGGATTTGCTCCTAGGGGGATGTCGGTATTGAACAGGTCTGAAGCTTCAATGAGGCCCGTGGCGAGGGAGCTTGCTCCCGCTGGGCTGCGAAGCGGCCCCCTGGGCAGTTGAGCGCGATCATTCTGATACACCGAGGTGCTGGGCTTTGGGGTTGCTGCGCAACCCAGCGGGAGCAAGCTCCCTCGCCACAGGGTTCAACCTTCAGCTTCGGTTTTCATCCTCAGCTTCAACCCTCAACCGGCGGAATATGCCCAAACAACTCCTGGGCAAACGCCACGCGCTCTTCCACGGTTTCGGTCACGCCCCGGGCCTTGAGCTCTTCCAGGTGGGCTTCTACTGCGTGGGTACGCAAGGTCAGGCCGCAGTCGTTGGCGATCTGGATATTCAGCCCCGGCCGGGCGTTCAGTTCCAGGATCAATGGACCTTTTTCCTGATCCAGCACCATGTCGACGCCGATGTAGCCCAGTCCGCACAATTCATAGCAACCGGCGGCCAGCTTCATGAAACCGTCCCAATAGGGCAGTTGCACACCGTCCACCGCGTTCGTGGTGTCGGGATGCTTGGTGATGATGTTGTTCAGCCAGGTGCCACGCAGGGTCAGGCCCGTGGCAAGGTCGACGCCGACGCCGATCGCACCCTGGTGCAGGTTGGCCTTGCCGCCGGATTGACGAGTCGGCAAGCGCAGCATGGCCATCACCGGATAACCCATCAGCACGATGATGCGGATGTCCGGCACGCCTTCGTAGCTGATGCTCTTGAAGATCTGGTCCGGCGTCACGCGGTATTCGATCAGCGCCCGGTCACGGTGCCCGCCCAAGGAGTACAAGCCAGTGAGGATGCTGGAGACATGGTGCTCGATTTCCTCGTGACTGATGATCTTGCCGGACACGGTGCGGTAGCGACCTTCGAAGCGGTCGGCGATGACGATGATGCCGTCGCCGCCGGCACCCTGGGCCGGTTTGATCACGAAGTCGGTGCGTCCGCCAATGATCTCGTCGAGCTTGTCGATTTCCTTCTCGGTGGAGATCACCCCGTACAGTTCCGGCACATGAATGCCGGCGGCGATGGCCCGTTCCTTGGTGATGATCTTGTCATCGACGATGGGGTACAGGCTGCGCTTGTTGTACTTGAGCACGTAGTCGGCGTTACGCCGGTTGATGCCCATGATGCCCCGGGCTTCCAGGGCCTTCCAGGTCTTCCAGAAGCCGAACATCAGGAGTCAGCCTTGAGGAAGGCCTTGAACCGAACCAGCTCGGTCAGGCGATAGCCGCGATAACGACCCATGGCCAGCATGAAGCCCACCAGGATCAGCAGGATCGCCGGGAAAGTGAACACGAAGTACACCAACTCCGGCACGCTCATGATCAGGTGTGCCAGGGACGCGGCGAACAAGGTGCCGATGGCGACTTTCATTGCGTGGCCGCCACCGCGTTCTTCCCAGGTGATGGACAGGCGTTCGATGGTCATGGTGAGGATCACCATCGGAAACAGCGCCACCGACAAGCCGCGCTCCAGGCCCAGCTTATGGCTGAACAGGCTGATGGCGGCAATCAGCACCACCACGAACGTCAACACCACCGAAAGCCTTGGCAGCATCTGTAGTTTCAAGTGTTCCAGATAGGATCGCAGCGAAAGGCCCAGCGCCGTGATAACGGTGAACAGGATGATGCCAAAGCCCAGTTGGGTTTCGCGGAAAGCCAGGGCGATCAGCACCGGGGTGAAGGTGCCCAGGGTCTGCAGGCCGATCAGGTTGCGCAGCACCAGGATCACCAGCACGCCGATCGGGATCATCACCATGATCATGAAGGTCTGCTGGGTTTGCAGCGGCAGGCCGTAGAGCGAGTATTCGAGGAAGTTGGCGTCGGTGTTCTCGTCCGTCAGCTTGGCCAGGCGAATGGCGTTCATTTCGCTGTTGTTCATGCTGAAGGTAACGGTGGCTTTCTTGCCGCCATCGACGGTGATCAGGTTTTCATCGCCGGTCCACCACAACAGGCGGTCGGTGGGCAGGCCCTGCTCGCCGGTGTCCGGGTTGAAATACAGCCAGTCGGTGCCGTTAAAACTGCGCAGCCACAGCTCGGGCATTTGCGGTTGGTCGGCGACCAGGCGGATGGTGTGGACTTTTTCCACCGGCACGTGGGCGATGGACAGCACCAGTTCGACGATCCGCGCCTTGTTGCTTGAGGACGGATCACCGGCGAGCAGCAGCTTGACGTTGTCGTCGTTGAGGTTGTTGACCCGCTTGATCGCTTCGCTGATGAACGTCTCGACGTCGGCCGAATGCTGGCGGATCGGCGCTAGCAGGGCTTCGGCGGCGAGTTTTTCCGGGCCTTCGACGGCGATGCTGTCGCGGAACGTCGGGCCCTTGATCTTGGTTTTCTCAGCGCTGTAGCGCTTGGTCAGCACCAGGCGGTAATACAGCGTCTGGTTGCCTTTGGCGCGACGGGCCGACCACGTCACCTTGCGGTTACCGTCAACCCGGTTCACCGCCACACCGTAGTTATTGGAAATGAAACTCTCGTTGAGGCTCACATAGTCGCGGCTCAAGGGCGGCACGAACATCTGGATCTTCACCGGATCCTTGGCGTTGGGCACGAATTCGACCTTGGCGTCGATGTTCCACAAGTCGTCGGTGGCGTCTTCGGTGACCGGGATGCCGAGCACGAAAATCTGATAGGCCGTCACCGACAGGCCCAGTATCACCAGGATGGCGATCAGCATTTTCAGATGGAGGGTAAGGGAGCGCATTGGAATTACTCTGCGGTATGAGCGGCATTGGCGCAGGCGGGTTTGCCGGCAGCGTATTTGAGACTGGGGTCGACCAGCGCATCGAAACGCTTGAGCGCTTCGGAGCCGATCAGCAACGGGTATTGGAAGGCGCTGCGGTCGGTCAGGTTCACTTCGATGCTGCGCAGGGCCGAGCCCATGCAGATATCCAGTTCGATGACCGGCCGGGCCGTGTACTTCTTGCCTTCTTCCGGGTCGTAGTCACCGGCGCGGCGCTTGATCTTGCTGACACGGGCCAGCGGGCGTTCGATAGGGTGCGAATGAGCAGCGTCGATGGCCAGGTAGAAACGCACCCAGGATTCACCATTGCGCTTGAAGCGCTTGATGTCGCGGGCACTGAGGGAAGCAGTCTTGGCGCCGGTGTCGAGTTTGGCGGCAACCTCCAGGTCGATGCCCTGCAGCGCGGCGTATTCGTTGAGGCCGTACACGGTTTTTTCGCCCGCCACGGCAAGCCCCGGCAGGCACATGAAATACAGAGCGGCAGAAAAGGGCTTGAGTGTCATAGATCCTGGTGCGCAGCGTTCCGTTTATCGGTTCAGGCCCTGGCATTGCTGCACAAGCTCCCTGGGCAGCCTTCCCTATAAAAGGAGAGCGGCAAATCGCGCGGCATTCTAGCACGGTGGTTTTCTGACGCCACCGCTGCCCGGGTGTTGCGCGTCGCCATTCGCCCGGTTATGGCGATGGCGCTTATTAGGCGATTGTCGACAATGTTGATTTTTCTTTTGACGGTTGGCGGGTTATTGGTTAGTTTTTGCCTTATTGAAATTCAAGGTGTCGACAATATGTTCGATCAGCTCGAAACACCGCTGATGGCTCAAGACGATTCGGAGACCCTGTCCGAGAACGTCTTCCGGCGTATCCAGGCCGCCATCGTCAAAGGCGAAATCGCCCCAGGCAGCAAGATCTCCGAGCCCGAGCTGGCGCGGACCTACGGCATCAGCCGCGGGCCGCTGCGCGAGGCGATCCATCGCCTGGAAGGCCAGCGGCTGCTTGTGCGCGTTCCTCATGTTGGCGCGCGAGTGGTTTCGCTCAGCCACGCCGAGTTGCTCGAGCTCTACGAAATCCGTGAGTCCCTGGAGGGCATGGCTTGTCGCTTGGCGGCCGAGCGCATGACGATCGAGGAAATCGACGAGCTGCGTCATGTCCTGGAAACCCATGAACGCGATGCGGCGTTCCAGGCCGGTGTCGGCTATTACCAGCAGGAAGGCGATTTCGACTTTCATTACCGGATCATCCAGGGCAGCGGCAACCGCACCCTGACGCAGATGCTTTGCGGCGAGCTATACCAACTGGTGCGCATGTACCGCATCCAGTTTTCCACCACCCCCAACCGTCCGCGGCAGGCCTTTGCCGAGCATCACCGGATTCTCGATGCCATCGCCGATCGTGACGGTGAACTGGCTGAATTATTGATGCGCCGGCACATCGGCGCTTCCAAACGCAACATCGCGCGTCATTTCCAGGACAGCGCCGCCACTGAACGAGGTGAGTCATGAGTTCCAGCAAGAGCACGCCAGGCCAGCGTTTTCGCGATGCGGTCGCCAACGAGCATCCGCTGCAAGTGGTCGGCGCCATCAATGCCAACCACGCGCTGCTGGCCAAACGCGCCGGTTTCAAGGCGATCTACCTGTCGGGTGGCGGCGTCGCGGCCGGCTCCCTCGGCGTGCCGGACCTGGGCATCACCGGCCTGGATGACGTGCTGACCGATGTGCGCCGCATCACCGACGTGTGCGACCTGCCGCTGCTGGTGGACGTGGACACCGGTTTCGGTTCCTCGGCCTTCAATGTGGCGCGCACGGTCAAGTCGATGATCAAGTTCGGCGCGGCGGCGATTCATATCGAGGACCAGGTCGGCGCCAAGCGTTGCGGCCACCGTCCGAACAAGGAAATCGTCTCGCAGCAGGAAATGGTCGACCGCATCAAGGCCGCCGTCGATGCCCGCACCGATGACAGTTTCGTGATCATGGCGCGTACCGATGCCCTGGCCGTTGAAGGTTTGGAGTCGGCCCTGGATCGCGCCGCCGCATGCATCGAGGCCGGTGCCGACATGATTTTCCCCGAGGCCATTACCGAGCTTGAGATGTACAAGCTGTTCGCCAGCCGCGTGAAAGCGCCGATCCTGGCCAACATCACCGAATTCGGCGCGACCCCGCTGTACACCACCGAACAACTGGCCGGGGCCGACGTGTCCCTGGTGCTGTACCCGCTGTCGGCGTTCCGGGCCATGAACAAAGCTGCCGAGAACGTCTACACCGCGATCCGTCGCGACGGTACGCAACAGAATGTCATCGACACCATGCAGACCCGCATGGAGCTTTACGATCGCATCGACTACCACACCTTCGAGCAGAAGCTCGATGCGTTGTTCGCGGCGAAGAAGTAAGGCGCGACTCCCCTATAAATTCAAGAAACTGGAGACAGCAAATGGCCGAAGCAAAAGTACTCAGTGGCGCCGGGCTCCGTGGCCAGGTAGCCGGGCAAACCGCATTGTCCACGGTAGGCCAGTCGGGCGCTGGCCTGACCTATCGCGGCTACGACGTTCGCGACCTGGCGGCTGACGCACAGTTTGAAGAAGTGGCCTACCTGCTTTTATACGGCGAGCTGCCAACCCAGGCCCAGCTGGACGCCTACACCGATAAACTGCGCCAACTGCGCGACCTGCCCCAAGCCTTGAAGGAAGTGCTCGAGCGCATTCCCGCCGACGCTCACCCGATGGACGTGATGCGCACCGGTTGCTCGTTCCTGGGCAACCTGGAACCCGAGCAGGATTTCTCCCAGCAGCACGACAAGACCGATCGCCTGCTGGCCGCGTTCCCGGCGATCATGTGCTACTGGTATCGCTTCAGCCACGAAGGCCAGCGCATCGAATGCGTGACCGACGAAGTGTCCATCGGAGGCCACTTCCTGCATCTGCTGCACGGCAAGAAGCCGAGCGAGCTGCACGTCAAGGTGATGAACGTGTCGCTGATTCTCTACGCCGAGCATGAATTCAACGCCTCGACCTTCACCGCCCGCGTCTGCGCCTCCACGCTGTCGGACCTGTTCTCGTGCATTACCGCCGCCATCGGCTCGTTGCGCGGCCCGTTGCATGGCGGCGCCAACGAGGCAGCAATGGAAATGATCGAGCGCTTCAGTTCGCCGCAAGAGGCCATCGAAGGCACGCTTGGCATGCTGGCGCGGAAGGACAAGATCATGGGATTCGGCCACGCGATCTATAAGGACAACGACCCGCGCAACGAGGTGATCAAGGGCTGGTCGAAAAAACTCGCCGACGAAGTGGGCGACACCGTGCTGTTCCCGGTCTCCGAAGCCATCGACAAGACCATGTGGGAGCAGAAGAAACTGTTCCCCAACGCCGATTTCTACCATGCCTCGGCGTACCACTTCATGGGCATCCCGACCAAGCTGTTCACGCCGATCTTCGTCTGCTCGCGCCTGACCGGCTGGGCCGCCCACGTGTTCGAACAACGCGCCAACAACCGCATCATCCGACCGAGCGCCGAATACACCGGCGTCGAACAGCGCAAGTTCGTGCCAATCGAACGACGCTGAGCTGAGGGGGAACCGCAGGCACTGGATAACTCCAAAACCCTGTGGGAGCGAGCTTGCTCGCGATTGCGCACTGACATTCAATATCGATGTCGACGGATACACCGCTATCGCGAGCAAGCTCGCTCCCACAGTGGCCGGGGCGGCTTCAAGGCCGGCACCACCCCCCTCTGAAACCACCGTGACCCGAGTCCTGACGATGAACACAGAATTTCGCAAACCGCTGCCTGGCACTTCGCTGGATTACTTCGACGTTCGTGGCGCAGTGGAGGCCATCCGCCCCGGTGCCTATGACGGCCTGCCGTACACCTCTCGCGTATTGGCGGAAAACCTCGTGCGCCGCTGCGACCCGGCCACGTTGCGTGAATCGCTGCTGCAACTGATCGAGCGCAAGCGCGACCTGGATTTCCCGTGGTTCCCGGCGCGCGTTGTGTGCCATGACATTCTCGGACAGACCGCCCTGGTGGACCTGGCCGGCTTGCGCGACGCCATTGCCTTGCAGGGCGGCGACCCGGCGCAAGTCAACCCGGTGGTGCCGACCCAGTTGATCGTCGATCACTCGCTGGCGGTGGAAAGCGCCGGTTTCGATCCCCAGGCATTTGCCAAGAACCGCGCCATCGAAGACCGCCGCAACGAAGACCGTTTCCACTTCATCAACTGGACCAAGAAGGCCTTCAAAAACGTCGATGTGATTCCGCCGGGCAACGGGATCATGCACCAGATCAATCTGGAAAAGATGTCGCCGGTGATCCAGCAACGGGACGGCGTGGCCTTCCCGGACACTTGTGTCGGCACCGACAGCCACACGCCGCATGTCGATGCCCTGGGCGTGATCGCCATCGGTGTCGGTGGCCTGGAAGCCGAAAGCGTCATGCTTGGTCGCGCGTCGTGGATGCGCCTGCCGGAAATCGTCGGCGTCGAACTGACCGGCAAACTGCAACCGGGCATCACCGCCACCGACATGGTGCTGGCGCTGACCGAGTTCCTGCGCAAGCAGAAAGTCGTCGGTGCCTGGCTGGAGTTTTTCGGCGAAGGCGCCAGTGCCCTGACCTTGGGCGACCGAGCCACCATCTCCAACATGGCCCCGGAATACGGCGCCACGGCGGCGATGTTCCATATCGATCAGCAGACCATCGATTACCTGAAGCTCACCGGCCGCGAAGACCAGCAGGTGCAGTTGGTCGAGAACTACGCCAAGACCACTGGCTTGTGGGCCGACAGCCTCAAGGGCGCGCAGTACGAGCGCGGCTTGAGCTTTGACCTGTCCTCGGTGGTGCGCAACATGGCCGGTCCGAGCAACCCCCACGCCCGCGTCGCGGTATCGGATCTGGCCGCCAAAGGCATCTCTGGCCAGTGGGATGATGTGCCGGGGCAAATGCCTGACGGCGCGGTGATCATCGCCGCGATCACCAGTTGCACCAACACCAGCAATCCGCGCAACGTGATTGCCGCCGGCCTGCTGGCGCGCAACGCCAACCGCCTGGGCCTGGCCCGCAAGCCGTGGGTCAAGTCGTCCCTGGCGCCGGGTTCGAAAACCGTGGCGCTGTACCTGGATGAAGCGGGCCTGACGTCCGAGCTCGAGAAGCTGGGCTTCGGCGTTGTCGCGTTCGCCTGCACCACGTGTAACGGCATGTCCGGCGCGCTGGACCCGGTGATCCAACAGGAAATCATCGACCGCGACCTGTACGCCACCGCCGTGCTGTCGGGCAATCGCAACTTCGACGGGCGGATCCATCCGTACGCCAAGCAGGCGTTCCTGGCGTCGCCGCCGCTGGTGGTCGCTTATGCCATCGCCGGGACCATCCGCTTCGACATCGAGAAGGATGTGCTGGGTGTGGTGGATGGCCAGGAAATCCGCCTCAAGGACATCTGGCCGAGCGACGAAGAAATCGAAGCCGTGGTCAAGGCGTCGGTGAAGCCGGAGCAGTTCCGCCAGGTGTACATCCCGATGTTCGCCATCCAGGAAGACACCGGCCCGAAAGTCACGCCGCTGTACGACTGGCGCCCGCAAAGCACCTACATCCGTCGCCCGCCGTATTGGGAAGGTGCATTGGCCGGTGCGCGACCGCTCAAGGGCATGCGTCCGCTGGCGGTACTGCCGGACAACATCACCACCGACCACTTGTCGCCATCCAACGCCATCATGCTGGACAGCGCCGCCGGCGAGTACCTGGCGAAAATGGGCCTGCCGGAAGAGGACTTCAACTCCTACGCGACCCACCGTGGCGACCACCTGACCGCGCAACGCGCCACCTTCGCCAACCCGAAACTGTTCAACGAAATGGTCGTTGAGGACGGCAAGGTCAAGCAGGGCTCCCTGGCCCGGGTCGAGCCGGAAGGCAAGGTGATGCGCATGTGGGAAGCCATCGAGACCTACATGGAGCGCAAGCAGCCACTGATCATCATCGCCGGCGCCGATTACGGCCAGGGTTCATCGCGGGACTGGGCGGCCAAGGGCGTGCGCCTGGCGGGTGTCGAGGCGATCGCCGCTGAAGGCTTCGAGCGCATTCACCGCACCAACCTGGTGGGCATGGGCGTGTTGCCGCTGGAGTTCAAGCCCGGCACCGATCGCAAGACCCTGGGTATCGACGGCAGCGAAGTCTATGACGTGATCGGCGAGCGAACCCCGCGGGCGACGCTGACCCTGGTCATCACTCGCAAGAATGGCGAGCGCGTCGAGGTGCCGGTCACCTGCCGCCTCGATACCGCTGAAGAAGTGTCGATCTATGAAGCCGGGGGCGTGTTGCAACGCTTTGCCCAGGACTTCCTCGAATCGGCGGTGGCCGTTTAAATCGCTTGGGTGGCCAGTGTTCTGGCCATCCATTTTTTCAGGAGTTAGAGCATGGCTCACTCGCCTCAAATCAAGATCCCCGCGACCTACATGCGTGGCGGCACCAGCAAAGGCGTGTTCTTCAGCCTGCAAGACTTGCCCGAAGCTGCCCGCGTCCCAGGCCCTGCCCGGGATGCCCTGTTGCTGCGGGTGATCGGCAGTCCCGACCCGTACGAGAAGCAGATCGATGGCATGGGCGGCGCAACGTCCAGCACCAGCAAGACCGTGATTCTGTCCAAGAGCACTCGGGCCGATCACGACGTCGATTACCTGTTCGGCCAGGTGTCCATCGATAAACCGTTCGTGGATTGGAGCGGCAACTGCGGCAACCTGTCGGCGGCGGTGGGGTCATTTGCCATCAGTAGTGGTTTGGTGGCGTCCGACCGTATTCCGCAAGATGGCGTGGCCGTGGTGCGGATCTGGCAGGCCAACATCGGCAAGACCATCATCGCCCATGTGCCCATCACCGATGGCGCGGTGCAGGAAACCGGCGACTTCGAGCTCGACGGCGTGACGTTTCCGGCGGCTGAAGTGCAGCTGGAGTTCATGGATCCGGCGGCCGAGGAGGAGGGCGGTGGTGGCTCGATGTTCCCTACCGGCAATCTGGTGGATGACTTGGAGGTGCCTGGTGTCGGCACTTTGAAGGCGACGCTGATCAACGCGGGGATCCCGACGATTTTCATCAATGCTCGTGATGTGGGTTACACCGGCGCCGAGTTGCAGGGCGCGATCAATGGCGATCCCAAGGCGCTGGCGATGTTTGAAACCATCCGCGCCTACGGTGCCTTGCGCATGGGCTTGATCAAGCACCTGGACGAAGCTGCCCAACGCCAGCACACACCCAAAGTCGCGTTTGTCGCGCCGCCGGCGGATTACGTGTCATCCAGCGGAAAAGCCGTGGCGGCTGGCGACGTTGATTTGCTGGTGCGGGCGTTGTCCATGGGCAAACTCCATCACGCCATGATGGGCACGGCAGCCGTCGCCATCGGCACGGCCGCGGCGATTTCAGGCACGTTGGTGAATCTGGCTGCTGGAGGTGTCGAGCGCAACGCCGTGCGTTTCGGCCACCCGTCCGGCACGCTGCGCGTCGGCGCCGAGGCCAGCGTGGTCAACGGCGAATGGACGGTGAAAAAAGCCATCATGAGCCGCAGCGCGCGGGTGTTGATGGAAGGGGTCGTGCGGGTGCCGGGGGATGTCTTGAACTGAGGTGAGAGACTGTGGGAGCGAGCCTGCTCGCGAAAGCGGTGTATCAACCAACATAGATGTTGGATGTGACTGCGCTTTCGCGAGCAGGCTCGCTCCCACAGGGATTTTCAGTGGGTCCAGAATCTCACGCCATCACAGATCAATATGTGGGAGCGAGCTTGCTCGCGATGGCGGAGTGTTAGTCGACATCAATGCTGAATGTGCAGGCCTCTTCGCGAGCAGGCTCGCCCACAGGGGGCTGTCAGCCTTTCGTTAGTGCGGTGACGACCAGCCCCACATTACTTTCCAGTTCCGCCACCGGATCGGCGTCATCGGTGCTCAGCACCAGCAGCCGACTACCGCCCTCGGTAATCGCGGCCTTCAGCGAATCCGAGGGTTCACGGTGGTACAGCACCAGCGCCACGTCATTGTCTCTCAACGTCGCACTCAACTGCTTGAGGGCTTCGGCTGTCCATTCGGTATCGGGCCGGGTATCTGTGCTGATGGCGTCCAGGTTGAGCCCGCTGATCAAATAACCGAAATGCTCGCTCAGGCTGACCACGCTCAGGTTATCGGCGCTGGCAAGACGCTTTTCGCTGTCGGCGCTGAGCTGGAGCAGGCGCTGCTTGATGGCCGCCAGGTTGGCGTCGATTTTCGTTTTGTCCGCCGGGGCCAGGCGCACCAGGTCGGCGGCGATCACGTCGGCCATCCGCCCCAGGTTGTGGCTGGCCATCCACGGCTGGCTCGCCAGGCCGTCGGTCATGCCTGGTTGTATGGCGATGCCGGGCAGGGCACCGTCCACCGGACGCGCGGCGTCGATTTCAACGATACGGATATTGCTGCGTCGGGCCATGGGGTACAGCGGATCGTCCGGCCACAGCGAACGCAGCCCGATCACGGCGTCGGACTCGCCGGCGAGCTTGCTCAGGGCAGGGGCGCCTCGGCCACTGAAATAGGCGCTCTGCCGAGTGCCGGGCAGGTTGTCGGGAGCGGCCCGGGCCAGGCTGACGTCGGTGCCCTTGAGCAAGGCCTCGCCCAATCCATAGGTGACCGGCAGCGAGGCCAGCAGACGGACCTTCTCAGCAGCGAATGACGAGGTGACGGCCACGCCGCACAACGCGACGGCCAGGGTCAGTTGTCGCAATGAAAAAACCATTTATCCAAGATTCCCTTTGAGGCTGGGGACGACGCCGCGGGCGATGGCGCTCAGGGCGAAGGCGATGCCGGCTACCAGAATGATCGCGGCACCGGACGGGATCGGCAGGTCGAACACAATCGGCGCGAGGATCCCGCACAAGGTACTGACAGTGGCGATCAGCACCGAGCACCAGAAAAAGCCTTTCAACGATTGGCTGAGCAGGCGAGCCGCCGCTGCCGGGATGACCAGCAATGCGCCCACCAGAATGGCGCCGATGACTTTCACCGCCGCCACGGTGATCAACGTCACCAGGACCACGAACAAATAATCCAGCGTCTTCACTGCCACCCCGCGCACCGCTGCCAGTTGCGGATTGAAGCTGGCGAGCATGATGCGGTTGTACAGCGGCAACGCCAGCGCCATCACCAACGAGCCGACCACAGCGAGCACCACCAGGTCATTGCCGTTCACCGTCAGCACAGAGCCGAACAGCACGTTCTCCAAAATGTGCACGTTGATCTTGCCTGCCAGGATCAACAGCAGGCTCGCGCCCAGGGCCAGGGACACCGAAAGGAAGACGCCGATCAAGGTGTCCGGCGCCAGGCCGGTGCGGTTGCGCAGGTAATTGAGCAGGATGCCGAACAGCAGGCAATAGCCGAACAGGCTGCCGTACGGCCCGGTGTAGGGTTCGCCGAGCAGGATGCCGATGGCCACGCCGGTCAGCGCCGCATGGCCCACCGCTTCGGAGAAAAACGCAAAGCGTTTGACCACCACCAGCGTGCCGAGGCCACCCAGCACCGGGCCGATCAACAGCCCGGCCAGCAACGCATTGACCACGAAGCCGTAGGCCAACGCCTCAGGCAAATAACCGGCCGACGCCCAGCCCTGGACCATCAAGCGAAAAGCTTCATAACTCATCAGGCCGCGCTCCCATTCGTGCGTGGATGGGTGGAAAACAGCGTCAGCAGTCGCTCCGGGGTCAAGGTCTGGCGGGGCGGGCCGTCGAACAGTACCCGGCGATTCAAGCCGGTGACACGGTCGGCCAGGCGACCGACGGCTTCCAGGTCGTGTTCTATCCATAGCACGGTGATCCCGGCCTGGCGCCAGTCCTGCAGCAACCGTTCGAACACCTGGATGCCGGCCTCGTCGAGAGCTGACATCGGTTCGTCCAGCACCAGCAATTGCGGCGAAGGAATCAATCCTTGGGCCAACAGCACCCGCTGGCGTTCGCCGCCGGACAGCGCGCCCATGCGTCGCTTGCGCTTGTCCTGCATGCCGACCCGCTCCAAGGCCTGGCCGATGGCCCCCGCGTAATGTTTGCTCAAGCCGAGAAAGGCGGGCCGCCGCTGACACATCGCCGCCATGAAATCATCGACCGTCATCGGCAGGCCCCGGTCGAATTCCAATGCCTGGGGCACGTAGCCGATCACCCCAGGTTCGCCCGGCCATTGCAGGCTCAAGCGTCCCTGGTGCGGCATTTGCCCGAGCAAAGTCTTGATCAGCGAACTCTTGCCGCCGCCGTTGGGGCCGACCAATGCATGGATGCTGCCGGGTTGTACCTGGAAGCCCACATTGTCGAGAATCGTGGTGCGCCCCAGCTCAAGGCTGACGTCAGCGAAATGGATCAACGGGCCGGTCTGTTGCTGGATAAGAGTTTCCTGAGCAGTCATGCGCCGGACTCCTGGATCGCCCGGACCACGGTGTCGAGGTTGCCGGTCATCTCCTTTTCGTATTTCTCGGCGCTGTATTCACCGTAGGAAATGTGCGAAAGCGGGTACAGCTTTACGCCCGATTCACGTTGGATGGTGTCGACGTAGGTGGAAGGAAAATCCATCTCAGAGAAGATCACCTTCACGTCCAGTTCGCGCAGTTGGTCGATGGTCTTCTTCAATTGGCTGGGGCTCGGCTCGATGCCATGGGCCGGCTCGACCACGGCGGTCACTTCCAGGCCGAATTCGCGCAACAGATAGTCATAGGCGGCGTGGACCGTGGCGACTCGCAGCTCGGCATTCGGTGCCTGGGTGAGCTTGGCGAGCGCGTCGGCGCGCATTTGCCGCAGACGCTTGCCGTAGGTCCGGGCGTTTTGCGTGTAGGTCTTGGCGTTGTCCGGGTCGAGCTTGCCCAGCTCCCGGGCGATGTTGTTGACCTGGGCAATGGACGCGCTGATGGACAGGAAGGTGTGCGGGTTGACCACCTTGCCCGCGCCTCGGGCGGCGGTGCCGGTGGCGGCCAGCAAGGGCACGTTTTCGTTGGCTTCGATGACCTTCACGTTCGGCGTTTCGCTGGCAGCGATCATACGGTCGGCAAAATCGTCATGGCCGACGCCGTTGAGCACGATCACATCCAGGCCGCCGATGCGCTTGATGTCTTCGGCCCTGGGTTCGTAGGCGTGGGGGTTGAAACCGGCCGGGATCAGCGGCACCACTTCTGCCTTGTCGCCGACGATATTGGCTACGTAGCTGTAATAGGGGTGCAAGGTAATGCCGATGCGCAGGCGCTTGGCTGTATCGGCGCTCACCTGTGATGTGAACAGACAGGTCAGCAGGCCGATTAACAGCAGGCGCAGCAGGGGTCGGCGTTGGGATGCGATAGGCATGGGCAAGCGGTCTTCTCTCGGATGAGGGCGTAGGGTCAATGCCGATGCTGGCGGGTTACGCCGGCATCGAACTGCGCGACGATCTGTTGCCAACCTGTGGCGGACAAGGCGGTGTCGTCCAATGCCGTCGGGGCGCTTGGAGGATTGCTGCGGTTGAGCCAAATGTCCGGCGGCGCGTCGGATGTTTCGCTGATGCGCATCAGAAAGGAGCCCGAGACGGGCAGGTTGGCGCTCGCCCCGAAGTAGGCTCGTTCACTCAGCAGTTGCCAGGCGTGCCCGCCGCGGCTGACCGAACTGGCGTCCTGGGCGAACGGGGCAAAGCCTTCATCCGCCAACGCTTTCGGCGCGGGAAGGGCTTGCTCGTTTTCGCGCAGGATGCGGATTTCGTCCAGCGTGACCCGCAGGTCAGCGTAGATGCCTTGCTCGGCGGCGGTGAGGTCGCGGCGGGCGTCCAACTGGTTGCTTTCCAGATGGGCGACTTCCTGGGTTTCGCCATGCCAGGCCACCACCGACCCGGCCCCCAACACGATGATCAGACACAACAGCAAGACATAAAGGGTTTCATGGCCCGCGCCGGCAGGGCGGACGATCTGAGTGATGGGAGCGCTCATGGGGCCTCGATGTCGGCTTGGTCGATTTCCACCACGTGGCCGGGGCCGGCGTCGAAGAGTACGTAGAATTCAGCGTTCGGCTTTTTGAAAGTCAGCTTCGAGTCGGCGCCGAGCTTGCCGGGAACCAGGATGGTTTCGTCGTAGCCAATTACATCCAGCGTCACTCCGGGAGCGCCGCTGCCATCGGAAAAACCGCCGGTGCATTGGATCTGTTCGGCGTCGATGGCCTTGCACTCGCACATAGGGTTGTGGGCCAGAGCGCTGGTGCTCAAGCCTGCACACAGCAGCAGCGCCAGGCGGTTGAGGGAGGCGCGGACGGTCATGGTTGGGCTCCTTGGGTTTTCAGCCAGGCGACGGTGGCCGGGGAGGCCTGGTTCAGGGGAATGGAGGCTTGATGCATCGAGCCGTCCCAGCCTTCGAGGGTGATCCACAGCTCGGCGTCTGGCTGGGTCTTTTTCGGCACTGGCAGAAAGGCGCCCATGCGATACGGCGAGCCGAAGAAAATCACCCCGGCGGCACGCAGGCTGCGGGGCTTGCCGATTCGCAAGTAGGTGGCTTTGACCTGGCTGATGCAGCGCTGGCAGAGGGCGGCGTTGAAGTGTTTCATCGGACCGGCGGGCCCCTGGGTGCGAGGCGCTTCATTGCGAAACTCCGCCAGGCGCAGGCTCCACGGCCCGACCTGGACCTCGCCGACTTCACGCTCGCCAAGCCCCCCGTCTCCTCGGAACAGAGCTGCTTCTGAAAAATACTTAGGCATGAAACCCAGGGGAATCAACAGTAACAAGACGTTGAGGTGGAAACGCCATTTGTGCCAGAACTGGCCCAGGCGTGAGGGTGATGTCGTCGTGGTGGTCGGGGTCACAGGTTGCCCTCCGGCGAGTCACGGTACGGGGACGGCTGCAATAAAGGCGCGGCCAAGGCCTGTCGTGCGGGTTTCTGGCTGCGCTTGAAGGCGTTGGCGGTCGCCAGGGCCGTGCGTTTGGTCCAGATCAATAGGCCGCTGAGGACCATCAGGCTCAGGACCAGACCAAAGAAGCACCAGATGAGCTTGATCCACAGTCCGCCGAAATCCCCGGTGTGCAAGGGCCGCATCGATTCGGTGACGAACTCCAGCGCCGTACGGTCCGACAACAAGCGCGAGGCGTCCACGTCACCGTTGTAGGGATTGATAGTCGCGGTCTGGAACATCAGCGGATACCAGCCGCGACCGCCGATTTCCAAATGGCTGTAGGCGTTGAAGGGCAGGCTGACGAAGCTCGCCTCCAGTCCTGGGATGCGCTGCTGGGCGATTTCGATGGCGCGATCCAGGCTCAGCTGTGGCGGCGGTACGCCATCGGTCGAGAGCGGAACGCTTTCGCGGGCCACTACCGGGACGACCGGTGCACTGGAGATGGAAATCCCGTTGTCGGCGAGCGAGGCCTCGATCAGGAACCAGACGCCAGTGATGGAAATGACCGCAATGAACCAGATCGACCAGATGCCGCTGAGCCGATGAAAGTCGCCCCAGAAAATACGCGCGCCGTGGCGGATGCGCAGGGTCGGACGCAGGAAACCCTTCCAAAAACGCTTGTAGACCACCAGCCCGGTCACCAGGGACGCGAGCAGCGGCAGACCGAGGAAAGACACCAGGTACCAGCCCCAGCTGTAACCGTTGGTGAATGGCACGAGCCACCATCCATGCAGTGCACGTGTAAACGCCCTGAAGTTGAACGCCGGGGCCGATCCCTGGATGACGCCGCTATAGGGGTTTACGTAGACGGTGTCAGGGCGGCCGTCGGGGTAGGTGACCTTGGCCTCTAGGGCGAAATGCGATTCGTCCGGACGCACGATGCTTTGCACTTGGGTCAGCGGTTGGGCCTGCTTGATGGCGGCGATCACCTGGTCGTAGCTGAGCAGCGGGGCATCGTCCGAGGGTTCGCTGGCGCGCATTTCAGGGTTCACTAGCCAGACAATCTCCTGGCTGACCACGGCCAGGGTACCGGTGACACAAACGATGAGTACAAAAAACCAAATGGGCAATGCCAGCCAGCTATGGACCAGGAACCAGAGTTTGGAGCGAGACTTCTTCGACATGATTGAACGTCTTGATTCGATGAAAGGTTCCGTGTCACGGGCTTCGTAACACCCAGAACCCTGAAAAGCAGGCCGTAGCTTTTGCCGACGCGGCCTGCTGCATCTAATTAAGACGAACGAGCGGCTCAAATCCTGAAGGGGAAGATGAAAGAAAATGTTTCGCGTTTGCGATGAGGGGCTTTTTTTGCGGCGAGGGAGCAAGGCCCCTCGCCAGGGTTAACGCTGTCTTCTAAAATGCATCAGCCTTGTTGGAACATTTCCCTGGCCCGCTGCTCGATCTGTTCCTGAGTCAGGTCCTCCTTGCGCGTTGCCAGGAACCACAGATGGCCGTATGGATCTTTCAGGGTGCCGGAGCGATCCCCGTAAAACTGATCCTTGACCTCGGAAATCACGGTGCCTCCGGCCTCGATCGCCTGGGCGAATGCGCTGTCCACGTCGTTGACATATAAATGCAGACCTACCGACGGCGATCGATCCGGATTGCTCAGCGGGCCTTGGTCGCAAGGCGTACCAAGCATGATCGGGCAATCGCCGATACGCAGTTCGGCATGGCCGATGCCGCCGTCGGGCATGCTCAGGCTCATGACCTCGGTTGCGTTGAAGGCTTTCTTGTAGAAATCGATGGCTTCGGCGGCTTTCTGGATGCCCAGATAAGGCGTAATGCTGTGATAACCATCAGGAATGGCTTTGACGCCCATGACGTTTCTCCTTGTTGTTATGGGAGGACGACTTTCGTCGATTTTCGCCCAACCACTATAGAACGCCGCCCATGGGAGGGCTCACGCCCCGACGAACGTCTCACGGCTCGTCCAACAAATGCGCCCCCGGTCCTCGCTTGCCAAGCACGTCACCTTGATTGCGCAACGGGCAATGTTCCATCGACAGGCAACCGCAGCCGATACAGCCGTTCAGCCGGTCGCGCAGGGCGATCAGTTGATTGATGCGCTCATCCAGACTCCGGCTCCATTGCGCTGACAAGGTCTTCCAGTCCGCCGCTGTCGGGGCGCGATTCTGCGGCAGATTTTTTAGCGCTTCGCCAGTCTCCGCCAAGGGAATGCCCAGGCGCTGGGCGAGACGTTCGGCTCTTTTCAGGTGCTGCGCAACATCGAGCGCAGCCTGGACGGTGCGCTGCATTGCCCGTGGGCCAACCCAGCGCAACGGGCAATCCCAGAGGGCGATACCCACTATCAAAAGCGTTGATTTCTGCGGTTTCACGTCGGCGGGTAGCCTTTGTTCATCGCCCAACTTCAGAACATCGGACACCCGCCATGAACCGTATCCTTACTGTCTTGCTGCTGTTGACTGCCACCGTATTGAGCGGTTGCGCCTCGTCGTCCCCGGAGCTGCGCCCGTATACAGCCGAGGAAACCCGTGAGCTGGCTCTCGAAGCGTTGAATCGCCGGGGGCTTTCGTTCGAGGAATATCACGCCAAGAAAGCCGAACTACTCGGGCCTTCGCAGAAAAATGTCGGCTATGACGAGCGTGGCGAAATGAATGCCGAACGGACCGTTCAATTGCCTGGCCGACCCAGCTGAGGGACTGTACCGCTCGAAGTTTTGCCTAACTGTCCATGGGTTTGCGCCGGGACGTGGGGTAGGGTCATGACCTGACTGCCCCGACGGATTGACCTGCCATGACCCTCTCGCTTGACCTGCTGCTGGGCTTCGCCCTGTTTGCCCTTGTAACCTCGATCACGCCAGGCCCCAACAACACGATGTTGCTGGCCTCGGGTGTCAATTTCGGTTTCAACCGTACCATCCCTCATATGCTGGGTATCACTTGCGGCTTCTTTTCCCTGGTGCTGGCGGTGGGCCTAGGCCTGGGCGCGGTGTTCCAGGCTTATCCGCTGCTTTACACCCTGTTGCGTTATGTCGGCGCGGCATACCTGATGTACCTGGCATGGAAAATTGCGCATTCCGGTCCTGTCTCGGACAGCGCAGCGGGCAACAACAAACCGATCAGTTATTGGGGCGCGGCGGCGTTCCAATGGGTCAACCCCAAGGCCTGGATCATGGCCATCGGTGCCATCAGCACCTATACACCCCTGCAAGGCTATTTTTTCAATGTGGTGGTGATCGCGGCAGTGTTCGCCCTGATCAACCTGCCAAGCGTCAGCCTGTGGGTGGTCTGCGGCAGCCTGTTGCGCAACCTGCTGCGCGATCGTCGATGGCTGCGCCTGTTCAACTGGGGCATGGCATTGCTGCTGGTGGCATCGCTGTATCCGTTGTTGGTGGAAAGCATGAGTTGAGGGCTGAGCTTCGATGCGATGCCTGCTAAGCTCGTTGTTTTCAGGAGCGTTCCTACGCACTTTTAAATGAAGTCCGACTTCTTTAAGGTCTTGATCAGGTAAAGCTTGTCTCGAACCCAACGAGGGCATCCCGATCCCGGAACAGGCTCTGCGAGTTTTCTTATGAATAAGCGTCCTTTGTATTTTGATTATGCCGCCACCACCCCGGTGGATGAGCGGGTCATCCAGGTCATGGTCCAATGCCTGGGTTTCGACGGTAACTTTGGCAACCCGGCCTCCAGCTCCCATGCCTTCGGCCAGGAGGCGCGATGCGCCGTGGAGCAGGCGCGCCGGCAAGTGGCCCAACTCGTTGGGGCTCAAGCCGGACAGATTGTCTGGACGTCCGGTGCTACCGAATCCAACAACCTGGCACTCAAGGGCGTGGCCCAGGCGCGCGGCGCGGGTGAAGGACATGTAATCACCAGCCTGATCGAGCACAAGGCGGTGCTCGATACCGTCAAGCAATTGGAGGAGAGCGGTGTCGCGGTGACTTGGCTGGCGCCGGATGCCGATGGCCTGATCAGCCCGCAAGCTGTTCGCGAGGCGCTTCGCGAAGATACGTTCCTGGTGTCGCTGATGCTGGTGAACAACGAGTTGGGCACCGTCAACGACGCCGTTGCCATCGGTGAGATCGTTCGCGAGCATGGCGCGCTGTTCCATATGGACGCGGCCCAGGGTGCCGGGAAAGTGAGTATCGACCTGACCCGGTGGCCGGTGGACCTGATGTCTTTTTCCGCGCACAAAATCTATGGCCCCAAGGGCATCGGTGCACTTTATGTCGGCGACCGCGCGCGGCCGCGCCTGTCGGCGCAGATCCACGGCGGAGGCCACGAAGGTGGGTTGCGTTCCGGTACCCTGGCGACCCATCAGATTGCAGCCATGGGCGCGGCGTTCGAGCTGGCGGCGCAATCGTTTGATGAAGAACTCACCCATATCGCTCGGTTGCGCAATCGTTTGCTTGAGCCGCTGTTGGCATTGCCTGGCGTATGTATCAATGGCAGTGCCACCCAGCGCATCGCGCATACGCTGAGCCTGACCTTCAACGAAGGCGAGTTCAATCCGGCCGCGCTGGGCGCTTCGATTGCTTTTTCCGCCACATCGGCCTGCAACTCGGCGAATAACGCACCCTCCCACGTATTGTTGGCCCTTGGGCACGACGAACGAGCGGCAAGCCGCACCATTCGCTTGAGCCTGGGACGTTTCACTCAAGAACAAGACATCGACGAGGCGGTGCGGTTGATCAAGGCGGCCTATGCCGCTGCGCCAGCATTCTGGGCGACACCCACCTGAGCCGAACTATTCGGCATCGAACAACAAAACTGATTAGCAGGAGTGATGATGAGTACCCAGCCTTTGACCCCAGGACAAGTTCCCCAGCGCCTGGCTCGAATCCGCCAATTGATGAGCGACGAGGGCATCCATGCATTGCTGGTGCCGTCGGCCGACCCGCATCTCTCGGAGTACCTGCCGGGCTACTGGCAAGGGCGCCAATGGTTGTCCGGTTTCCATGGCTCGGTTGGGACCTTGATCGTCACTGCGGATTTTGCCGGGGTTTGGGCTGATAGCCGTTATTGGGAGCAGGCCACCAAGGAGCTGGAGGGCAGCGGTATCGAACTGGTCAAGCTTGTTCCAGGTCAGCCCGGCCCGCTGGATTGGCTCGGCGAACAGACGCCCGAGGGAAGCGTGGTTGCGGTTGACGGCGCGGTGATGGCCGTAGCATCGGCTCGAACGCTGAGCAGCAAGCTTGAGTCTCGCGGCGCACAGCTGCGTACCGACATCGACCTGTTGCAGAAGGTTTGGAGCGATCGCCCAAGCCTGCCTGATCAACCCGTCTACGCCCACCTGCCACCGCAAGCGACGGTAAGTCGTGTCGAGAAGCTCGCGAAGCTTCGCGAATCCCTCAAGGAACGTGGCGCCGATTGGCATTTCATCGCCACCCTCGATGACATTGCCTGGCTGTTCAACCTGCGTGGCGCGGATGTGTCCTTCAATCCGGTGTTCGTTTCCTTTGCCTTGATCAGCCAGCAACAAGCAACGCTTTTCGTCGCCTTGAACAAGGTCGACGCACCGTTGCGCGCCGTTCTCGAAGAGGATGGCGTGACGCTACGGGACTACAGCGAGGCTGGCGCCGCGCTGCGTGAAGTGCCCAATGGCATGAGCCTGCAGATCGACCCGGCGCGGGTCACGGTCGGCTTGCTCGACAACCTTGGCAGCGGCGTGAAGTTGATCGAAGGACTCAACCCCACGACGTTGGCAAAATCGCGCAAGAGTTTGGCGGATGCCGAACATATTCGTAAGGCCATGGAGCAGGACGGGGCGGCGCTCTGTGAGTTTTTTGCCTGGCTGGAAAGCGCCTGGGGACGCGAGCGCATCACCGAGCTGACTATCGATGAGCACCTCACCGCAGCCCGAAAGCGTCGGCCGGATTTTGTTTCCTTGAGCTTCAACACCATCGCTGCATTCAACGCCAATGGCGCAATGCCTCATTACCACGCCACGGAAGAGGCGCACGCCGTTATCGAAGGTGATGGCTTGCTGCTGATCGATTCGGGCGGCCAATATCTCGGTGGGACCACGGACATCACCCGCATGGTGCCGGTCGGAACGCCGACGTCGGAGCAGAAGCGTGATTGCACCCGAGTGCTCAAGGGCGTGATTGCCTTGTCCCGGGCCAAGTTCCCCCAAGGCATTCTGTCGCCTTTGCTGGACGCTATCGCCCGCGCGCCGATCTGGGCCGAGCAGGTGGATTATGGTCATGGCACGGGTCATGGGGTCGGTTACTTTCTCAATGTCCACGAGGGACCTCAGGTCATTGCCTATCAGGCCGCCGCTGCGCCACAGACCGCGATGCAGCCAGGGATGATCACCTCGATTGAACCGGGTACTTATCGTCCAGGTCGCTGGGGCGTGCGCATCGAGAACCTCGTCATCAATCGCGAGGCGGGCAGCAGCGAGTTTGGTGCGTTCCTGGAATTCGAAACGCTCACGCTGTGCCCGATCGACACCCGCTGCCTGGAGTCGTCGCTGCTGACCCAGGATGAAAAAGACTGGTTCAATGCATATCACGCCGAGGTTCAGCGTCGATTGAGCCCGTTGCTGGAAGGCGACGCGCTGCAATGGTTGAACACCCGAACGGCGGCCATCTGACGCGAAGGATCAGGCCAGGGCTTCACGGACGAAGTCCAGCCGATCCTGCCCAAAGAACAGTTCACTGCCGACAAACATGCTCGGAGCACCGAACACGCCCCTACGAATAGCTTCTTCGGTCGTGCTTTTGAGCTGCTCCTTGACCGACTGATCGGTCGTCAGGGCGAGTACATACTCAGGGTCGAAACCACCTTCCTTCAAGACCGTCGCGACGGTTGCCGGATCGTTGAGGTTGCGCCCGTTTACCCACAGCGCACGGAACAGGCAATCAATAAAAGGCTCGAAGCGGTCAGGTTGATGCAATTGCATGCCGGTCACGGCACGCATCAGCAGCAGCGTATTGATTGGGAAGTAAGGGTTGAGCTTGAATTCGACACCGTAGCGCTTGGCGAAACGACTCAAGTCCTGAAATAGATAGGGACCTTTGGCGGGCACGGTAACAGGGGATGCGTTACCCGTTGCCTTGAAGACGCCACCGAGCAACATGGGGCGGTAAACCAGCGCACTGTCAGCTTGTGCACACAGCGTGGGCAACTGGGTATAGGCCAGGTAGGTGGTCGGGCTGCCGAGATCGAAGAAAAATTCCACGGATTTGTTCATGAGCATTGCTCTCTTATTAGCATGAGGTGGGCTTACCAGCGTTCGCTCCAGGGACGCAGGTCCAGCTCGAAGGTCCAGGCGTCACGGGGCTGGGTATGCAGATACCAATAATTTTCGGCAATGTGTTCAGGGTCGAGGATGCCATTCTCATCCTTGGTTGCGTATTTTTCCGGGAAGTTGTCGCGGATGAAGTCAGTGTCGATGGCTCCATCCACCACCACGTGGGCGACATGAATATTCATTGGTCCCAATTCGCGCGCCATACTCTGGGCCAGCGCGCGAATGCCATGTTTGGCTCCCGCAAATGCTGCGAACCCGGATGCTCCGCGCAACCCCGCCGTAGCCCCGGTAAACAGGATCGTCCCACGGCGACGCGTGGCCATCCGCTTGGCCACTTCCCGGGCATTGAGGAAACCTGAGAAACAGGCCATTTCCCAGATCTTGAAATATTTACGTGCGGTTTCCTCAAGGATGCTGCAGGGCACATTCGCGCCAATATTAAACACAAAGGCTTCGATCGGACCGATCTGATTCTCGATCTGCTCAATCAGCGCGATTACATCGTCTTCCTTGCGTGCGTCACAGGCAAAACCATGAGCTTCCCCGCCTTGCGCCCTTATATCGTCGACCAATGGCTCAAGCTTGTCGGCACTTCGACGCGTAACGCAAGCCACGAAACCTTCCCGGGCGAAACGCTTGGCGATCGCGCCACCCGTGGCGTCGCCGGCACCTACAACCAGTACGACCTTCTTATTATTCATGGTTAGCTCCATTGCTAAACGATCGTTAACTAAACGGACGTTATGCTAAGATCCGGCCATCGTCAAGGTGATGATCAAGAGGCAAGACAATGCGTTATTCGGCCAATCACAAAATGGAAACTCGCGAGAAACTGCTCGCCAGCAGTGCCGTATCGGCCAAGACGTCAGGTTTTTCGACGGTAGGGGTTGATGGCCTCATGAAGGCGATCGGGTTGAGCGGCGGGGCGTTTTATAGTCACTTTTCGTCCAAGGACGAGCTTTTCAAGACTATCGTCGAGCGCGAGCTGGCTCATAGCTTGGATCGCCTGAGTGGCGAGGTCATGGACTCAGTGAAGTTGGAACGCTGTCTTAAGCAGTACCTGAGCATGAGCCATGTCGAGCATCCGGAGGCGGGGTGTGCCTTGCCGGTATTGGGCGCTGAGATTGCGCGTTCGGATGTGCAGGTGCGTGAGGCAGCGCAAACGTGGATCTGTCGTTTGCATGACGGTTGGGCAAAAGTATTGGGAAGCGATAGCTTGGCCTGGGCGATCCTGTCGCAATGCGTTGGGGCGCTTGTCGTCGCCCGCATGCTCGTCACGCCGGAAGTCCAGCGTGATGTTCTCAAATCCAGTCATGAGGAAGTCAGCCGTCGGCTGTCTGAGCGGCAATCTGACTGACCCGCCGCTATTTGCAGATCACGATCATGCTGCGACTGGTGTACCCGGCTGGGTTGAGTCCGAAAGGATAATCACCCGGCTCTTCGACTGCATCGCCTGACTTGGCGATGACCTTGTAGTTTTTTGGGGCGCATGAGTTCGCGGCGGTGGCGGCACATTGGTCCCAGGATGACGTCAGGCCAGAACAATTGATGTGCAAGCCTTTCTTACCACGCTTGATTTCGGTTTTCGATGTTGCCGCGCAGCCAGCAATTGCAAGTACCGCGATCAGTATCAGAATTCGTTTCATTCCCGTCCTTATGCCGTCGCGGATCTTTTGCCTGCGTGCGGCTGCTTTCGCTTTGGTCTTAAGCGTTCATGACGTCCTTATATGAAAAAATTCCATGCTGACCATTAGGTTACGGCGCTAAACATGGCCTAAATGCGCGGTAAATACCAGAGCTACGTGAAAAGCTGCTCAATCTGCTGCAATGGCCGGCTTTGCGGTCTCCCCCATGGTCAACGTTGCGCCGATCGAAGCGAGGATAATGCAGGTAATGGCAGCCCATTGGGACAATGAAAGGTATTCATGAAGGAATATCAGTCCTGACAACGCGCCGATCGCGGGCTCTACACTCATCAGCGTCCCGAATGTACGGGCTGGAATGCGGGTCAGGGCAATCATCTCCAAGGTATAAGGCAGGGCGGTGGACAGGATGGCGACACCAACGGCGATTGGAATCAGGCTTGGTGTCAGTAGTGTGGCCCCAGCGTGAACGATGCCAATAGGGGCTACAAACAGTGCGGCGATCATGACCCCCAAAGCTGCGGTCTGCACGCCATTGTCCGCTCCAGCTTTCTGGCCAAACAGGATGTACAGCGCCCAACAAATTCCGGCGCCCAGGGCATAGGCAGCACCGATCAGGTCGATGCCGGTGCTGGTGGCCCCGGAGGGTATGAGCAGCAACAAGCCAATCACCGCCAGGGCGATCCAGAGAAAATCAATCGCCCGGCGTGACGCGTAGATAGCGACCGCCAGGGGGCCGGTGAATTCCAGTGCCACGGCAATGCCCAGCGGAACGGTGCGCAGTGACATATAGAAGAGGAAATTCATGCCACCCAGAGCCATTCCGTAGATCACTACGGTGCGCAAGGATTGGGCGGTGAGTTTGGCTCTCCATGGACGTAGCAACAACAGCATGATGATGCTGGCGAAAATGAGGCGTAGCGTCGTGGTGCCTTGTGCACCCACTACCGGGAACATGCTCTTGGCGAGTGACGCGCCGGACTGGATCGATGCCATGGCGATCAGTAGCAGGGCAACCGGGTATAAAGAGGATGCCAGGCTGCGATTTGGTGGGGTCATTACAAGGTTTCATCCGTTGCGAAGGCTGGAGAAGTGGTTTTTGAGCAATATAGTGCGCACTTCACGCGACGCAGTCTATATATAAGACGGGCTTGTACCGTTTCGGCCAGAAAAATGGAGAAAGAGAAAATAACGGTTGACGGCAGATTCCAGGTGTCTATAATTCGCCCCACTTCCGGCGCAGTCGAAACGGAAAACTCCTTGATTTTCAATGAGTTAAGTAGGTTTCGATAGGTCAGGTGCTTCAGTTCATCGAAGCGTTGAAGGAGTTGATAGGGCGGTGTTGTTTGCTCTATCGGCGATTCGATCCTCTCGGTCGAAAGCGGTGAAAAAGAGGTGTTGACAGCAGCGAACAACGCTGTAGAATTCGCCTCCCGCTAACGAGAGATCGAAAGCGCAAGTGGTTGAAGTTGTTA